>NZ_AXAS01000033.1 GCF_000472925.1 Bradyrhizobium sp. Ec3.3 | reverse complement strand
CAACATAGGCCCAGATTACCCGCACAGGATGATCCTGCCCGATCAGGCTGTCGATATCGACCGCCCGCAATTCGACCTGGTCGCGCAAGGGCTCACGCAGCCGAGGTGCTCCCCGCGGCACTGCTTCGGTTCGTGGCGCCGACTGTTCCGGCAACTCGCCAAAAAGTCTATCGTCAGCCATCATTCTCTCCAGCAAATCAATCTGCTTAGAGAATCATATCCACCTGACGCTCGATACGAAAAGAGTCACAGCCTCGTAGGGTGGGCAAAGCCTCGGCCGTCGCTCGAAGAGCGAGGGCAGAGGCGTGCCCACCACTTCTATCACCGGGGCGAAGCAGACGAGGTGGGCACGCTCCCGCCTTCGTTCTTCGAACGAAGGCGTACACTTTGCCCACCCTACAGCGTCGGTGCCCAATCCATTGCCCCTTATGCCGATATCGGCATAAGGCGCATAATGCCGTAACCCGAATTATGCCGATGACCAACGTTGGCGGCTGTCAGAGCGGGTTCTGGCCGTTCGTCAGCTCGGCATAATCGGATTTATTACGCACAGCGAGTTCGGTCGCCTCTAACCCGGCAGAAATGGGGTGGGAAGCTGACGGTCGTGTTTTTGAGTTTTGTTGGCAAGAGCAGCCATTACGCTCAATTGCTTTGCACTGTTCCAACCGGGAGCTTCCCGGCTTGATGAGCCAAACGTGGGCTACTAAATGTGCCGTCATCTTCGAGGGAGTTTGCCACATGATCGATATCGACAAGGTGAGGGCGGATACCCCCGCTTGCGAGCAAGTGCTGCATTTTAACAATGCGGGGGCTTCATTAATGCCTCGTCAGGTCTACGAGGCGGTCAAGGGCGTGTTGGATCTAGAAAACGGCGTGGGCGGCTACGAAGCCGAGCGGCGCCTAGCAGACGATTTGCAGGCATTTTACAGCGAATTCGCGGCCCTTTTGAATGCCAGGCCGGATGAAATCGCCTTTGTCGAAAACGCCACTCGTGCGTGGGATATGGCGTTCTATGCTCTCCCCCTCCAATCGGGCGACCGGGTCATTACACACGGTTCAGAATATGCGTCGAACTTCCTGGCATTTCTGCATCAGGCCAAAAGACGTGGGATCGAGATTGACATAGCGCCTTCCGACGAGAGCGGACAACTCGATGTCGCTGCGCTCGAAACTCTGATCAGGCCCGCCACAAAGCTTATCGCCATCACGCATGTCCCAACACAGGGTGGGCTGGTGAACCCGGCAGCCGCAGTTGGCCAAGTCGCCAAGAAGCACAACATCCTGTACCTGCTTGATGCATGCCAGTCAGTCGGCCAGCTTGAGGTGGATGTGAAGGCCATTGGTTGCGACATCCTTTCCGGCACCGGCCGCAAATTTCTGCGGGGGCCGCGCGGCACCGGCTTTCTCTATGTCAGCAACGCCATTGTCGAAAAACTCGACCCGCCATTTATCGACCTTCTGTCGGCCAACTGGACGACCAATGATCAGTACGAGCTGGCGGCGGGCGCAAAGCGTTTCGAGAACTGGGAAAGCTATGTCGGCGGCCGCGTCGGTCTCATGACTGCTGTCCGATATGCGCGGAGCATCGGCATCGCGGTGATCGAACAGCGCGTGTCGTCCTTGGCCGCCGCGCTTCGGGATGCTCTTTGCGGTGAGACGGGTGTTTCCGTTCATGACCTCGGGCGGACGAAGTGCGGCATCGTCACCTTCCAGAAGCAAGGTCTCGAACCGCAGAACATTGCCGAGCACCTGAGAGCCCAGCAGATCAACGTCTCGGTGTCCGGCGTGCCCTATGCCCGGCTTGATCTTGGCGGGCGGGGGCTCTCCTCGCTGGTTCGCGCCTCCGTGCACTACTTCAACACGGAAAAGGAGATCGAACGTTTCGTGGAAATAGTGTCCAGCCTTATTCCCACTTGATGGAGGGTGATGGCTGCTTTTGGCAACTCAGCTTTCCACTGTGAACTTCTGAGATGGGGTCGTTTCTTGCCGATGGGCTTTGGAGGGAGAGCAAAAAGTCGGAAAACAGATACGGATTTAACGTGAAGTTGTCGCTCCAAAACCATGGAGCACAAGAATGCACATATCCGATCAAGCCACCTGCTTCGACCCGTACTTGGCATCATTCGAGGAAAGTCTTTCCTCCAATAACTATAAGCCCGATACTCTCGCGAATTACCGCTGCCTGCTGCGTCGCTTTAGACGCCTGCTCGACGCTGAGGGTATTGCGCCATCCTCACTGACACCAAACCTTGCTGCTGAGTTGGCGCAGCGCGTACCAACCGCCCCAAAATGCACCATCAAGGTTTACAATCTTGTTCGGCGCTTCGTCGCGCACCTGGTCGAAATTGGCGTGGCCGCTATCCCGCCGCTGACACCTGCTCAGGCGGAGCGGGCCAAATTACTGAGCAGCTTCGAGACCTATCTCGTCAAGCAGCGGGGCCTCAGCCCGCGGACAATCTACCACACGCTGCGCTTTGCGAACCGGTTCCTTGACTATTGCTTCGGCGAGATGATGATCGATTTGGCTAGCTTGCGTCCAGCCGATGCAATTGGCTTCATCGAACACGTGCTCGCAGGCGCACGTCGCGACAAAACAATTACGACCCATGTCCGCACCTTCCTCCAATATCTTGATGCCGATCTCGTCGCCGACTTCCTCGTTCACACCGAGACTGCACGCGGCAACAGCGCGCGTAGCCGCAACACCCGGTTGGCCGCGATCCGATCGTTCTTCCGGTACCTCGCCATGAGCGATCCGACCTGGTTGCTGCATTGCCAGCGCATCCTCGCCATGCCGAATAAGCGCTATGTGCGGCGTGCGGTGACGTTCCTCGACGGAGAAGAGATCGCGGCCCTGCTGGCGGCGCCGGACCGCACGACGTGGACCGGACGTCGTGACCATGCGCTGCTTCTGCTTGCTGTGCAGACGGGTCTGCGGGCTTCCGAACTAGTCGGCCTCAGATGCGGCGATGTGGTGCTCGGAACCGGCGCCCATATCCGTTGCATGGGCAAGGGGCGGAAAGAACGTGCCACTCCGCTTCGCCGCGAGACGGCCAAGCTCCTGGCGAGTTGGATCGGCGACAACAAGGAGAGCAAACCGCTCTTCCCCTCGCTCCGTGGCGAAATTTTGAGCCGCGACGCTCTCGAGCATCTTGTCCGCAAGCACAGCCTGACTGCATCGAGGATGTGCCCAAGTATCGGAACCAAGCGGGTCACGCCCCATACTCTTCGTCACAGCACTGCGATGGACCTGCTCCATCACGGTGTCGACCCAGCGGTGATCGCACTCTGGCTCGGTCACGAAAACGTCGAGACCACCCAGGTCTACATCCATGCCGACATGAGGCTGAAGGAGAAGGCGCTCGCCCGCGTTACCGCCCCGGACACCCCCTCAAGCCGGTTCAGACCGGACGACCAGCTCCTCTCGTTCCTTGAGGCGCTCTGATTATGCCGAACTGCCGCATGGCCGAAGCTAGGAGAACCAACCTCTAACGGACGTCATGCGGCATAATCAGGGTTACGGCATTATGGCACGCTTCGTGCAACCCAGCGCGATACGAAATGACGTTGCGTCTCTCCGCTTCCCGGAAGGGAGCAGAATGACGCGACGCAATCATTAGCCAAGGGAGACCCCGACATGAAGCGTTCCGACCTCACCGAAAAGCTGCTCGACATCAAGCGCGAGAAGGGCTGGAGCTGGAAATACATCTGCGAGACGATCGGCGGCTATTCGGAGGTGCTGATCGTCGGCGCGATCATGGGCCAGATGAAATTGACCAAGCCGCAGGCCGCCAATGCCGGTGAGCTGTTCGGTCTGTCGAAATCCGAGACCGCCATGCTCAACGAGGTGCCGATGCGCGGCACCGGCACGCCGATGCCGCCGACTGATCCCCTGATTTACCGCTTCTACGAGATGGTGATGGTCAACGGTCCGGCCTGGAAGGCCCTGATCGAGGAGGAGTTCGGCGACGGTATCATGTCGGCGATCGATTTCGACATGGCGATCGAGCGCGTTGCCAATCCCAAGGGCGACCGCGTCAAGATCACCATGAGCGGGAAATTCCTGCCGTACAAATATTACGGCGCGAGCGGCAACGTGCCGGAGTACGGCTTCAAGGAGGAGTGACCGCGGCGAAGGCGTCGCGGAGCTCCTTGATCGGCGCCATCTCGCGAACGTAGGTGAAGGATCCGTTCTCCTTCATCTCGCGCGCGCTGCGCAGGAAGGCTGCGAGCGCAAATCGCGACATGGCGCCCCCGACGCTGATGCGCTTGACGCCGGCCTCCGACAATTGCGCGAGCGTCAGCATCGGGTCGGCAAAGCCCATCACCAGGTTGAAGGGCTTTGTCAGCGACGAGACGACCGTCTTGATCGTCGCGAGGTCGTAAACGCCGGGTGCATAGAGCACGTCGGCCCCTGCGGCCTCGAACGCCCTCAGGCGCTTGATGGTGTCGTCGAGATCATTGCGCCCGTGCAGCAGGTTTTCGGCACGCGCGGTCAACGTGAACGGGATCGACAGCGAGCGGGCCGTCTCCACCGCGGCCTGGACACGCTCGAGCGCGAGAGAGAAATCATAGATCGGCCGCGCCCGATCGCCCGTGAAATCCTCGATTGAGCCGCCGACCGCGCCGGCCTCGGCCGCGCGCCGGATCGCCTCGGCCGCACGTTTCGGCTCATGCGCGCCGCAGTTCTCGAGATCGACGCTGACCGGCAGGTCGGTCGCCGCGGCAATCGCGCGGCAATTGTCGAGGATGCCATCCAGGCTGACGGTCGAGCTGCCGAGCATGTTGGCAAGCCCGAGGCTGGTGGTTGCGAGCGCCTCGAATCCCATGGCTGCGAGCAGTTTTGCGGTACCGGCATCCCAAGGGTTTGGAATGATGAAGGCGCCGGGCCGCTCGTGCAGGGCTCGAAATGTCTTTGCCTTCTCCAATTGGCTCGTCATGGCTCGCTTCCCGTGTCGTGGTGTCTGTTCGGACACCAGCGATAGGAGTATTTCCGCCATTCGCCAAATTTGTTATTTCTCTTAACATCATCAGCTTTTTGCATGAGGTGTCCGTGATGGACAGCGATGCCCTCGATACGTTCCTGACCGTTCACCGCAGGGGAGGGATCTCGAATGCGGCCAAGGTGCTGCATCGCTCGCAGCCGGCGATTTCGCGCCGCATTGCTCTGCTGGAGCAGGAGCTCGGCGTGCCCCTGTTCGAGCGGATCGCGGGTCGGACGCTGCTGAGCGATGCCGGGCGCGTGCTGGTCCCCTATGCCGAGCGCGCCGTCGCGGCCGCGCAGGATGCGGAACAGGCGATACGCGCGCTCACGAAACAGAATTCAGGACCCGTCTCGCTCGCCGTGACCGGCACGCTCGCCGACAGCCGCCTCTCGGAGATCATGAAGGGATTTGCGAGAGCGCAGCCGGACGTCGCGCTCACGCTTCGCACCGCCACCAGCACTGAGGTCAGCGATCTCATCCGCCGCGGCGAGGCGACGATCGGGCTGCGCTACAATGTCGATCGGTCGGCGGACCTTGCTTGCGAGCCGATCCTGACCGAGCGGCTGCAAGTCGTGTGCGCGCCCGATCATCCGCTCGCCGGCGAGCGGGTCAGACGTCTCGCCGAGCTTCGCGAGCAACGCTGGATCGCGTTTCCCGAGATACCCGGGCGCCGCGAGATTGCGGCCTCCCACGTCTTTGCGTTGTTTCTCACGCAAGGATTGGGCGAGGTGGAATGGACGCCAGTCGACAGCCTCACGGCACAGAAGCGCCTCGTCGAATCGGGCTTCGGTCTTGCGCTGCTCGCGCAAAGCCATGTGGCCGAGGAGATGGTCTCGGGCACCATGTCGACGATTGCCGTCGGCGATCTCTCGGCAAGCCACGATGTGGTTGTCGTTACCCGGCGCAGCGGATTTTTGAGCATGGCCGCGCGGCAATTGCTGGAGGCGATCCGGCGTGACTACAGCGCTGTCGGTGCCGTGGTGGCCGGGCGTCCGCGGAAACGTCGCACGGCGCGCAAAACGCGTGCGCGCCGGCGCGCTGCATAGACGGCGTTCGCTTATTTCCCGGCCTTGACCTCGGTTGCCGCCGCGGCCAGCAGCTCGGTCATTTTGGCGCGAATCGCTTGCTCGGTGGTCGCGACGCCCTTGGAGGTCAAGTCGCCCAAAACCTTGCGTAGGACGTCACCGTCGCCGGCTTCCTCGAAATCGGCTGCGACCACCTCCTTGGCATAAGCCGTGGCGGCATCGCCCGTGATGCCGAGCTTCTCGGCGGCCCACAGGCCGAGCATCCGGTTGCGGCGGGCCTCGGCCTTGAATTTCTGCTCCTCGTCGAGGGCGAATTTCTTCTCGAATCCTTCCTCGCGCTTGTCGAAAGTGGTCATGCTTTTCCGTTCCAATTCCCTGGCTGAATCCGGCCGTGACGCCGCGTTGCGGTGACCCCGGCCGATGCCTACATAAGGGGCACGAATCGGCAGACCAATGAGCCGTTAAGCCGCAGGCAAGACGGTATAAGTTGGTGCCGGAAGAGCCGGATCGATTGTGCTGGGACAGCCAATCGGATAGGTTGCCTAAAGGTTTGGTTCCTGTTCTGTTTCTATGGGTTCCGGGCCGTTCACGGCAGCTCCGCTGTGGGTCCTAATACTTGTCAACCGGAGCACACCAAATTCATGGATTTTAACAAAACACGGTACATCCCCATGAGCCGTCGGCGTCGCATTTATGAAGGCAAGGCAAAGGTTCTTTACGAAGGTCCCGAGCCCGGCACCCTGATCCAGCACTTCAAGGACGACGCCACCGCGTTCAATGCGAAGAAGCACCAGGTGATCGAGGGCAAGGGTGTCCTCAACAACCGGATCTCGGAGTACCTGTTTCAGCACCTCAACGACATCGGGGTGCCGACCCATTTCATTCGCCGCCTCAACATGCGCGAGCAGTTGATCCGTGAGGTCGAGATCGTGCCGCTCGAGGTGGTGGTGCGGAACGTCGCCGCTGGCTCGCTGTCGCAGCGGCTCGGCATCGAGGAGGGCACGCAGCTGCCGCGCTCGATCATCGAATTCTACTACAAGAACGACCAGCTCAACGACCCGATGGTGTCGGAAGAGCACATCACCGCCTTCGGCTGGGCGACGCCGCAGGAGATCGACGACATCATGGCGCTCGCCATCCGCGTCAACGACTTCCTGACCGGCCTCTTCCTCGGCATCGGCATCCGCCTCGTCGACTTCAAGATGGAATGCGGCCGCCTGTTCGAGAACGAGATGATGCGCATCATCGTCGCTGACGAGATTTCGCCGGACTCCTGCCGGCTCTGGGACATCAAGTCGAACGAGAAGCTCGACAAGGACCGCTTCCGCAGGGACCTCGGCGGCCTGCTCGAGGCCTATACCGAAGTTGCAAAGCGCCTCGGCATCCTCATGGAGAACGAGCGTCCGGCGGGCTCGGGCCCGGTGCTGGTGAAGAGCTGAGAGGGATTATCGACGTGAAGGCACGTGTCACCGTTACCCTGAAGACGGGCATTCTGGATCCGCAGGGCAAGGCCATCGAAGGCGCGCTGAAATCGCTCGGCGTCGACGGCGTTGCCAGCGTCCGTCAGGGCAAGGTGTTCGACATCGAGCTCGCCGGCGCGGACAAGGCCAAGGCCGAAGCCACGCTGAAGGAAGCTGCCGACAAGCTTCTGGCGAACACCGTGATCGAGAATTATCGCGTCGAGATTGTGTGAGTCTGCCCTGTAGACCCTCATGGTGAGGAGGCGCGCACGCGCCGTCTAGCGGACGATGCTCCGCATCGCCGCGAGAACCATGCAGGCCCGGCTCTCACGCCTCGGCCTTCATCCTTCGAGACGCGCGCGAAGGGCGCGCGAGGGGTCGCACTTTGTGGGCTGAGAGCTTTCGCCTAGAGCCACCCGGCGCGGCGGAAGCGCCAGTAGAGCGCGCTGCATGAAATCAGCATCACGCTGAGCAGGGCGTAATAGCCGTACTCCCATTGCAGCTCCGGCATGTTCTTGAAGTTCATGCCGTAGATGCCGGCAAGCGCGGTGGGGATGGCGAGGATCGCGAGCCACGAGGCGAGCTTCTTGGAAACCGCCGTCTCCTGCGCCTGGCCGACCAAGAGGCTTGCTTCAAACGCGAAGGCGAGCACCTCGCGCATGGAATCGATGCGCTCCTGGATATTCCTGACGTGGTCGGTGACGTCGCGGAACAGCGGCTGCATGGTCGGGCGGACCATCGACAACTCGTCGTGCTCCAGCCGGCGGCAGACTTCCACCAGAGGGCCGATAGCATTGCGCAGCCGCAGCAGGTCGCGGCGCAGCATGTAGAGCCGCTCGATCTGCGGCTTGCTGATCGGCTTCGAGAGCACGTCGTCCTCGATCCCCTCGACCTCATCGTGAATGCTTTCGAGCACGGGGGAGTAGTTGTCGACGATGAAATCGAGGATGGCATAGAGGATGTAGTCCTCGCCGCGCGCCAGCGCCCGTGGGCAGCTCTCGCAACGTTCGCGCACCGCCGTATAGGAGGTCGAAGCGCCGTGACGGACGGTCACGAGATAGCCGTCGCCGACGAAGATGTGCGTCTCGCCGAACACGATCCGGCCCTCGAAGAGTTGCGCCGTCCGCGCCACGATGAACAGGGCCTCGCCATATTGCTCGATCTTCGGCCGCTGATGGGCGTGGTTGGCATCCTCGATCGCGAGCTCGTGCAGGTCGAATTGCTTCTGTACCGCGCTGAGCAGCGCGATGCCCGGCTCATGCAGCCCGATCCAGACGACGTGGTCTGGCTTTGCCCGCCAGCTCGAGGCTTCGCTGATCGCGATGTTGGCGACGCGCCGGCCGTCGACATAGGCGCCGGCCGCAACGACGCCCTCGGTGGAGACCGGTTCGGCTGGGGAGGTGGGCGACGACGGGACGTTCATGGCTTCAATCCCGGGCAAAATCGTTCGGCCAAAGGGCGGGCTATGGCCTGTGCACAAAGCGGCCAAGTGAGGCTAGCACTGGTAAAATCCGCGTCAAATGGTTATGTCTCCTCACGATTTGGCCATTGGCCAGCCCGATTCCATTCCTCGCTTCGGAACTCAAAGCCATGAAAGCCGCCATCCTCGTCTTTCCCGGAATCAATCGCGAGCGCGACATGGCGCGTGCGCTGAAGCTGATCTCGGGACACGAGCCGGCGATGGTCTGGCACGCCGAGACGTCGCTTCCGGCAGGAACTGATCTGGTCGTGGTGCCCGGCGGCTTCTCCTATGGTGATTACCTGCGCTGTGGCGCCATCGCGGCGCGCGCGCCGGTGATGGATGCGGTGCGCAACTATGCGGCCAAGGGTGGCCTCGTGCTCGGCGTCTGCAACGGTTTCCAGATCCTCTGCGAGTCCGGCCTCTTGCCGGGCGTGCTGATGCGCAATGCGCGGCTCAAGTTCATCTGTCACGACGTGCATCTGCGCGTCGAACGCTCCGATACGCCGTTCACCCGCGGCTACAATGCCGGCCAGGTGATCCGCGTGCCGGTCGCCCATGGCGAGGGCAATTACGAGGCGGATGAGGAAACCATCAAGCGGCTCGAAGGCGAGGGGCGGGTGCTCTATCGCTACTGCTCGGCCGAAGGTGTCGTCGACGAGGCCCACAACATCAACGGCGCGGCGCATTCCATCGCCGGCATCGTCAACGACAAGGGCAACGTGCTCGGCATGATGCCGCATCCGGAAAACCACGTCGAAGACATCATGGGCTGCACCGACGGGCGCGGCCTGTTCGCCGGCCTCGTCGCGCATCTCGACCGCGCGGCGTGAACCTCATCACGCGACATCGCGACTGACGGAGGATTGTTCGAACGCGCGCGAAGACCCGCGCGATCCGAACAACTTTGGATTGTCTCATCGCGTTGGCATGCTATCAAGGGTGTCAGCGCCATTGATACGCACGTCGGATTTCGCATGCCCGTTGCCCTGATCGTCCTGTTGCTCGAGATCACGCTCATCTGGCACGCGGCGCGCACCGGGCGGTTGCGGCCTTGGGCGTTCATCATCCTGATGGTGCCGCTGGTCGGCTCGCTGGCCTACATCATCGTCGAGCTCATTCCCGAATGGTTCTCGAGCCCGCAGGCGCGACAGGCCCGCCAAAGCTTCGCCAACCGGCTCGATCCGGAAAAGCGCTATCGCGAATTGCAGGACCGTCTCGCCGCGACCGACACCATCGCCAATCGCGCCGCGCTTGCCGAGGAATGCGTGAAGATCGCGCGGTTCGGCGAGGCCGAACGGCACTACGATCACATCCTGAAGCTGCCGATGGGCAACGACCCTGTCTATGCGCTCGGCAAGGCGCAGGCGGAATTTTCAGGCAATCGTCCGGCCGATGCGCTGGCCACCCTCGACGATCTCCAGAAGCAGTGGCCGGAGTACGACTCGGCCGAAGCGCATCTGCTGTACGCTCGCGCGCTCGCCGAGGTCGGACGCCTTGACGAGGCGCTCGAGGAATATCACGCCGTGTCGTCCTACTTCCCCGGTGCCGAGGCGCGGGTGCGCTACGGCATGCTGCTGCAAATGGTCGGCCGCACCGCGGAAGCGCGGGTGATCTTCAACGAGCTCCTGATCCAGATGCGCCGCGCACCAAAATATCTGCGCAATGCGCAGGCCGAGTGGCTCTCGATCGCCGAGAAGCAGCTCTCGACCTAAGCGCCGGTCGGCGGTGGCGCCTTCCGCTTCACCCGCTTGATCGTGCCGGAGAAGGTGAACAGCCTGCGCTCGCCGGCCATCATCTCCCCGCGCAGGAAGATCAGGGAGCCGCCGGCCCGGGTGACCTCGCCGGTGCATTCGATCAGCTCGCCCTCGTGCCCCGCATCGAGGAATTCGCAGCCAAAATTGACGGTCACGCCCCGCCCCTGCAGCGCATGGCGGCCGATCGCGAACAGGCAGTAATCGGCGAACGCCATGAAGCAGCCGCCATGAACGTTCTGGGACCCGTTGAGGTGCTTTTTCTCGACCCGAAAGGCGCAGCGGACACGGCCGTCCTCCTCGAAACGGTGCCAGAAGGGGCCGATATGGTTCTCAAAACTGTCGCGAATCCAGGTCTGCCAGCCCTTGAATTCCCCCTCGGTCGCGACATGCAGGTCGGGGCGGTGGGGAGAGGTCGTTTTGGTCGGCTCGTGCAAGGAATGGGGCCTTCAAATGAGGGGTTTTTGCCCTTAAATCCGATCCGTCCGCGCTGTGCAATTCCTGTTCCCGCGGGCCCCTTCTGCAAAACTATGGACAGTGGGAAAATGCGCCTTAAAGGGCTTTTCCCAGGCCGTGGATGTTCCTAAGAACGGCCAGACCCCGCCGAAAGCGCCGAATCCATGCTCAAGAACGAACCGAAGATCACCCCCGAACTCGTTGCCGCCCACGGGCTCAAGCCCGACGAGTATGAGCGCATCCTGAAGCTGATCGGGCGGGAGCCGACCTTCACCGAGCTCGGCATCTTCTCGGCGATGTGGAACGAGCACTGCTCGTACAAGTCCTCGCGCATCCATCTGCGCGGCCTGCCGACGAAGGCGCCCTGGGTGATCCAGGGCCCCGGCGAGAATGCCGGCGTGATCGACATCGGCGACGGGCAGGCTGTCGTCTTCAAGATGGAGAGCCACAACCACCCGAGCTACATCGAGCCCTATCAGGGTGCGACCACCGGCGTCGGCGGCATCTTGCGCGACGTCTTCACCATGGGCGCGCGCCCCATCGCCTGCCTGAACGCGCTGAGCTTCGGCGCACCCGAGCATCCCAAGACGCGGCACCTCGTCTCCGGCGTCGTCGCCGGCGTCGGCGGCTACGGCAATTCCTTCGGCGTGCCGACGGTCGGCGGGCAGGTGCGCTTCCACACCCGCTATGACGGCAACATCCTCGTCAACGCCATGGCTGTCGGCCTCGCCGATGCCGACAAGATCTTCTATGCGGCCGCCTCCGGCGTGAACATGCCGATCGTCTATTTGGGCTCCAAGACGGGGCGCGACGGCATTCACGGCGCCTCGATGGCGTCGGCCGAGTTCGACGACAAGTCAGAGGAGAAGCGTCCCACCGTGCAGGTCGGCGATCCCTTTGCCGAGAAGCTGCTGCTCGAGGCCTGTCTCGAGATCATGGAAAAGGGCTGCGTCATCGCGATCCAGGACATGGGCGCGGCGGGGCTCACATGCTCGGCAGTCGAGATGGGCGCCAAGGGCGACCTCGGCGTCGATCTCGATCTCGACGCGGTGCCGACGCGCGAGACCGGCATGAGCGCCTACGAGATGATGCTCTCGGAGAGTCAGGAGCGCATGCTCATGGTGCTCAAGCCCGAGAAGGAGAAAGAGGCCGAGGCGATCTTCAAGAAGTGGGGGCTGGATTTCGCCGTGGTCGGCTACACCACGCCCACCAAGCGCTTCGTGGTCAAGCATGGCGGCGACGTCATGGCCGACCTGCCGATCAAGGAGCTCGGCGACGAGGCGCCGGTCTATGACCGGCCGCATGTCCCCTCCGTCGCGCTGCCGGTCGTGCATGCCCGCGAGGTCGCGGCGCCGATGGGCATTGGTGCTGCGCTCGAAAAGCTGATCGGCACGCCCGAGCTGTGCAGCAAGCGCTGGGTCTGGGAGCAGTACGACCACGTCATCCTCGGCAACACGTTGCAGCGCCCCGGCGGTGATGCTGCCGTCGTGCGCGTACAGGACGGGCCGAAGGGGCTCGCGATGACGGTGGATGTGACGCCGCGCTATTGCGAGGCTGATCCATTCGAGGGTGGTAAGCAGGCGGTGGCCGAAGCCTGGCGCAACATTACCGCGGTCGGCGGCAAGCCGCTCGCGATCACCGACAATCTCAATTTCGGCAATCCGGAGCGGCCCGAGATCATGGGCCAGTTCGTCGGCTGCCTGAAGGGCATTTCGGAAGCCTGCCGCGCGCTGGATTTCCCGGTCGTGTCCGGCAACGTCTCGCTCTACAACGAGACCAATGGCCGCGCGATCCTGCCGACGCCCTCGATCGGCGGCGTCGGCGTGCTCGATGATTTCACCAAGTCCGCTTCGCTCGCCTTCAAGGCCGAGGGTGAGGCGATCCTCCTGATCGGCGAGACCCATGGCTGGCTCGGCCAGTCGGTCTACTTACGCGACATCTGCGGTCGCGAGGAGGGCGCGCCGCCGCCGGTCGATCTTGCCGCCGAAAAGCGCAATGGCGACGTCGTGCGCGGCATGATCCATGCGGGCACCGCGACCGCGGCTCATGACCTCTCTGATGGCGGTCTTCTGGTGGCGCTGGCCGAGATGGCGATGGCGAGCGGCATCGGCGCGCGCCTGCTAGCTGCGCCGACAGCGCTCGTGCCGCACGCCTATTGGTTCGGCGAGGACCAGGCGCGCTACATCGTGACGGTGCCCGAGACGCAGGCCGGCCTCGTGCTTGCAAAGATGCGCGGCTGTGAGGTGCCCTGCGTGCGCATCGGCACCACCGGCGGCGACGCAATCGCGATTGTCGGCGAGGCGCCGGTCAAGATCGAGACGCTGCGCACCGCGTTCGAGCGCTGGCTGCCGGAATACATGGGCGCGAAGGTGGCGTAAGTCGCCACTTTCTCCGTCATTGCGAGCGCAGCGAAGCAATCCAGAATCCCTCCGCGGAGATAGTCTGGATTGCTTCGTCGCTTCGCTCCTCGCAATGACGAGCGATAGTTTGCTCTATAGGACCCTTGTCGCGCCGGGAATTTTCCGCAGCGCTGCCGTGGCGGCCCAGCTCAGGATTACCGTGAGCACGAACGCGATCGCCGCCTTGACGATCGCCGGCACGCTGACGTCGAACAGATAATACTGGATCCAAAGCACGATCGGGTAGTGCACCAGGAACATGCCGTAGGCTTCGCCCTGCATGCGGTCGAGCAAGGTCGGTCCCGGTGCTTTCGAATGCAGGAAGAAGGCGAGGATCGTCAGCAGGATCGATGCCGAGAACAGCACGAAGAACGTGCCGTAGATCGAATGGTACCACCACGGCAGATGAGGCGGATTGCCCAGGATCTCGCGCTTGACGAAGATCATGCACCACATGCCCGCGTAGGGGAGCAGGGTGACGAACAGCCAGCTCCATCGGCTTTTCGGTAACTGGCCGTCCGGACCCAGCACGCCGGTGGCCATGCCGGCGCAGCCGACACCGGCGCCGATGAAGAAGTAGGACGCATAGAGCAGGACGCGGCTCGCCTGCACCGAGAACGGCCCAAACTCGAACCAGTGATTGACGCCGTAATAGATCAGCATCGGGATGTAGGCGATCTCGGTGACGATCCAGAGCAGCAGCCAGAACTGCCACGGCTCCTTGAAGCCCGATTGCGAGACCCGGTTGATCGGAAACACCAGCGTCGACGAGACCCGGTAGAGCAGGCACGCGGTGACGTCGAAGGCGAGCAGCACCCAGACGAACCAGATCGGACCGCTTGGCCACGGGCCGACCGTCACCGTCTTCCACCAGAACGCCGGGAAGGTGAGATCGGAGCCGCCCTGCAATGCCAGCGCGTAATAGGCGAGCGGGATCAGCGTCAGCGCACAGATCGCAAACGGCAGGCCGAGCCGCAGCAGGCGGTCGCGGATGAAGGCCAGCGGCGCCTTGTGGCCGAGGCCGGGCCATACGAACAGCCCCGACAGGAAGAAGAACATCGCCATGAAGAACGAGTCATTGGCGAGCACGATCAAATCGAACCCGATCCACTCGGTCGGATCGGTGTGACCAAAATAGGTGTAGGGGATGACGGCGTGGTGCAACAGCACCACCAGGGTCAGGAACGTACGCGCCCGATCCAGCGACAGGTTTCGCGTCTTGCTCTTGGGAGCTGCGCTGACGTCCGCACCAGCCGTCGCCGTAGGTGAGATCGTTGTCATGGTCGCCCCGGTCGCGTCTTTCCCAGAACCGGATGTTGCCGCCGGGAACCTGATTCAGCAAGGCCTGTTTGGCAGCGCGGTCTCGGCCAGCGCACCGCACCAATCACGGAGGAACCGGCCGTTCTCCTATAAGTTTAGACCTCGCAACGTTTTCAACCGCCGCCTTCCCGGCGGCGCGGAGGTTTCGCGGAGCGGACGATGACGATTTTGAAGTGGGCTCTGATCTTCCTCCTGATCTCGATCGTGGCCGGCGTGCTCGGCTTTACCGGCATTTCGGCCGCGTCCGCCGACGTCGCGCGCTTCCTGTTCTACGTCTTCGTCGTGATCTTCCTGGTGCTCCTGGTGTTGGGGCTCACGATATTCAGGGCGTAGCTGAGTTCGTCATTTCGGAATGGTGCGTTAGCACCAGCTCGATGCTTCGTATCGCCCCGGAATGACGAGACTACCCGACTTCCTCGATTTTCACCTTGTCCGGATAGAAGGCGAGATGGCCGGAGATCTCCGTCATGGCGGGGAACGGCGTCTCGTAGGTCCAGATCGCGTTGTCCAGCGTCTTGCCGTTGGCCTTGACGCTGAAATAGCTGGCGTCCCCCTTGTAGGGACAATGGGTGACGCGGTCGGTCCGCTCGAGCAAGGCCATGTTGGTATCCTCCCGCGGCACGTATTGGACGGCCGGATACCGACCCTCCTTCAGGGTCAGCGCCTTCGCGGTGTCGGCGATCACGACGTCGCCCGCCGTCACGCGGACGCGCCTAGGGTTGTGAGTGATGGTGATGGGGTGGTCGGGGCCCGGAAGCTTCATGAGTTCACGCCTTTTTGGTCGATTGGCCGCGCGCGGCACTTTGTCGTGCCTTTATCCCGCTTGAGGGGGAAATATAGTGGCTGGAAGCGTGACCCAGAAGGCCGTTCACGCTAAGTTTGGGCCTGCCGGTCCCGGGGACCCCGGCAAGTGATTCGAAGGCCTGAATTGCGAAGACAGGAGCGAGAGCAGAATGCCAATGGACGCCCACGATATCGAGGCGATGATCAAGGCAGCGATCCCCGATGCCGAGGTGACGATCCGGGACCTCGCCGGTGACGGCGACCATTATGCCGCGACCGTGATCTCGGAATCTTTCCGTGGCAAGTCCCGCGTCCAGCAGCACCAGATCGTCTATCAGTCGCTGCGCGGCCAGATGGGCGGCGTGCTTCACGCGCTGGCGCTGCAGACCGGCGTGCCGGGAAGCTGATGTCGAATTGATCTTTTTGCCGGCGGGGTAGGCGATGGCTGCGGACAATCCACGCGGCGCGATGTTTCGTGTCATCGTGCCGGACCAGCCGAGCCGCGTGACTTATGTCGAGCTGTTCTTCGATCTCGTCTTCGTCTACGCCGTCACGCAGATTTCGCACACACTGCTCGGCCGTTTCACGCCGCTCGGCGCGGTCCAGGTCACGCTGCTGTTCCTCGCGGTGTGGTGGGTCTGGGTCTACACCGCGTGGGTCACCAACTGGCTGAACCCCGAGCTGACGCCGGTCCGCGTCCTGCTCTTCCTGATGATGCTGGGCGGCCTCGTGCTGTCGATCTCGATCCCGACGGCATTCGAGGGGCGTGGGCTGTGGTTTGCGATCGCGTATGCCTCCATGCAGGTCGGGCGGACAGCCTTCTGGCTGTTCGCAACGCCGCCGCACCGGATTTTGGTGCGGCATAATGCGATCCGCATCCTGGCCTGGCTTTCCGTCTCTGCCGTGCTGTGGATCGCAGGCGGGTTAGCGGAGGGAGAGGCGCGGCTGTGGTTCTGGCTCGCGGCCGTCGCCTTCGAATACATCTCGCCGGCCGCGCGCTTCTGGGTCCCGAAGCTGGGATTTTCCTCGATGGAGGCCTGGAGCGTCGAGGGCGGCCACATGGCCGAGCGCTGCGCCGGCTTCATCATCATCGCGCTCGGCGAGGCGATCGTCGTCAACGGCGCGACCTTTGGCGAACTGAGCTGGACCGGTGAAAATATCTCCGCCTTTCTTGCAGCTCTCCTCGGCAGCATCGCGATGTGGTGGATCTATTTCCACAAAGGTGCGGAAGCGGGCTCGGAGCTGATCTCGAAATCAGCCGAGTCCGGCCGGCTGGCGCGGCTCGCCTACACCTACCTGCACATGCCGATCATCGCCGGCATCATCCTGACCGCCGTGTCGGATGAGCTCGTGCTGAAGCACCCAACCGGACATTCCGATCTCAGAACGGTCTTGAGCACGGTCGGCGGTCCCCTGGTGTTTTTGGTCGGCACCATCCTGTTCAAGCACACCATCCGCGGCTTCCTCCAGCTCTCGCATGGCGTCGGCATCCTCGCGCTGCTTGGTCTCGGCTGGTTCGGCGGCGAGCTGTCGCCGCTCTGGCTCTCGATTGCGACGACGGCGATCCTGATCGTGGTGGCGGTGTGGGAGTCGGTGTCGTTGCGCGCGAAGGCCGAAGAGGCTGATTGAACCGCGGGTGCCGATCGGACGTCTAACCACGAGCCGTTCTTCGCCAGGGGATATCATTTATGCCCGACGTCTCGCGCCGTGCCGACCTTGCCGGGGCGTTTTGCGCCTGCATTGCCGCGACGCTGCTTCCGGCGGCCCCGTCCCTCGCGCATGCAGGCGAGGCGACACCGACCGACATGTTGACGGGCATCTATCGCGAGGCCGTCAAAGGCGAGTACCCCGATTGGCTGAAGCCGCAGCAGCGGACCAAATTCCTCTCGAAGTCGCTGCTGGCGCTCTGGGCCAGGTGCGACGCCAGGAAGGCGCCCGATGACGACACAGGTCCGATCGATTTCGATCCGACCACCGACACCAATGGACTCGAGCTCGAGAGTTTCACGATCACGCGCCAGAACGCGACCGCCAATGCGGCGGTGCTCGCGGTGAAGCTGAACTACCGCAAGCCCTATTACCGGCCCGGCCCGCCGGCGGTCGTAACCTATGATTTCGTCCAGGAGGAGGGCCACTGGCGCATCGACAGCTTCCACACCACGAAATGGTCGATCCGGGAGATGCTGACGCAATGGCTGAAGAAGCAGTGAGCGGGCCAGCGCATCGCTCGTAACCGAATTTGTGATGTCCCTCGTCAAGGCTCCGACAGACATGGACCTTCCCGTCTTCCGATATCATCCCGATCCGATTGCAAGCGGCAGCATCGTTGCTTCCGAGGCGCAATGCGTTTGCTGCGATCAGCGGCGTGGCTTCATCTATATGGGACCAAGCTATTGCGAGGCGGAGCTCGACGAGGCGCTCTGTCCGTGGTGCATCGCCGACGGCTCGGCGCATGAGACATTCGACGCGAGCTTCGTCGACGAAGCGCTCTTCCCGGACGAGATTCCCCGCGAGGTCGTCGAGGAGATCGCCTTGCGCACCCCGGGCTTCTCCGGCTGGCAGCAGGAGCAGTGGATGGCCTGTTGCGGTGACGCGGCCGCCTTCATCGAGCCTGCAGGCCATGCCGAGATCCGCGCACGCCATCCGCAGCTCGAGGGCACGTTGATGATGCAGATCGTGCACGATCGCGGCGTGTCCGGCGACGCCGCGACGCGATTCCTCACCTCGCTCAACCGCGACCGCGGGCCGACAGCCTACGTCTTCCGCTGTCGCCACTGCGACAGCAAGCTCGCTTACATCGACTGTCTTTAGCCGGGCACGCGGAGCCGACATGAGCCACGCCTTCTGGAGCTGCTTGACCTGCCTTGCGATCATGACGTTCTCGTCGACCTCCGGCTTGGCCGACGAGACGGTCCTGCTGGAGGTCGAGCTCAAGCTGACGGATCGGGACTACAAGCCGCTCGCCGGCGTGCCGGTTCGCCTGGTATTCGGCACCGGGGATTGGCAGGCGCCCAATGCCGGCACGCGTGTCCTCTCGGCGGACGATGGCACCGCGCGATTTACGGCGCAGGCCGTCATCGACCGACGCTGGAATTTCAGCAATATCGGCTTCACACCATTCAGCATGCCGTTTCGTGCCGACCATCTTTTTCTTGCGGCCGAGCTCGAATTCATAGTTCCGAGGCGGGACGGCGGGGATGCCGTTCATCAGTTTCTCTACACCGCCGATATCGATCGGATGCCGGACGGGGATTGCAGCACGTTGGATCTCGACAAGGTCTATGAAGCGGGGCCGGACGGCCGATTCACCCGGCTCGTCGGCTCCAACGCCGCCGGCCCGAATTTCGACGGCATGATCGAGGGTTGGAAGCTCGACAGCGCCGGATACAGGATGTGGGACTCCATGCTGACGCCGGTCAAGGATGTCCTGACCGGCACGCGCAAATGGCACCTGAAGCTCGGCTTGATGCGCCGGCCGAAGCCCGTTCTGGTGCAATAGGCTGGTCTGCTCTACTCCGACGTGACCAGCGCATGCACGGAGAACATTCGTGCCGCGTCGGTCCAAGTCTCCCGCACGCGCCAGCCGGCACCGCGCGCCAGCGCTGCAAACCGCTCCAGGCTGTATTTGTAGCTGTTTTCGGTATGGATGCTCTCGCCGGGCCGGAACGAGAAGCTCGTGCCCAGCATGCGCACGGTCTGGCTCTTCCTGCTGATCAGGTGCATCTCGATGCGGTGCTGCTCGCGATTGTAGATCGCGCGATGGGTGAAGGCGGAGAGGTCGAAATTGCCGCCGAGCTCGCGGTTGATGCGGACGAGCACGTTGAGATTGAAGCGGGCGGTGACACCGGCTGCGTCGTTATAGGCCTCGTGGAGCACCCGCTCGTCCTTCTCCAGGTCGGCACCGATAATCATCAACGCGCCCTGGCCCAGAATCTTCCGCGCGCTCTTCAGGAATGCCTTGGCTTCATGCGGCTCGAAATTACCGATGGTCGAGCCCGGGAAGAAGCCGACCTTCGACAGCGAGGCGACTGCTGGCGGCAGCTCAAACGGCGTGGTGAAGTCTGCGGCCACCGGATGGATGCCGAGCGAGGGAAAATCATGCCGCAGGCCGTTCGCCTGCCCGTGAAGGAAATCGCCTGAGATGTCGACGGGCACGTAGGCGGCGAACCTGCAATGCTTCAGGAGCAGGCGGACCTTGGTGGTCGCGCCGGCGCCGAACTCGACCAGTGCCGCATGCTCCGGGATGATCTTCGCGATCTCACTGCCGCGCTCGCGCAGGATCGAGAGCTCGGTGCGCGTCGGATAATATTCCGGCAGGCGCGTGATCGCTTCGAACAGCTCTGATCCCGTCGCGTCGTAGAAATACTTCGGAGACAGCTTTTTCGGCTGCTGCGACAGATCTCCGATGGCGTCGCGGGCAAAGGCGGTGGTCTGTTCGTCAGGAAGATGGGCTTCGGCCAAAGCGCTGGCGTGCACATTCATGATACTCTCCTGAACGCGCTGTCCGGCGCGCGGTTGTCGTCGGATGAGAACTCAGTCGTAGTCGGCGAGGCGTAATCCCGTGAATTGCCAACGGTGGTGCGGGTAGAAGAAGTTGCGATAGGTGATACGGCTGTGCCCGCCTGGAGTTGCAAGCGAGGACCCGCGCAGCACCAGCTGATTGACCATGAACTTGCCGTTGTACTCGCCGAGCGCACCTTCCACGGCCCGGTAACCCGGGTAGGGCGAATATGAGCTGCGGGTCCATTGCCAGACGATGCCGAAGGCATCGTTGAGCTGGCCGGCGCGGGCCGCGACCTCCCATTCCATCTCGGTCGGCAGGTGTTTTCCGGCCCAGCGCGCGAACGCATCGGCCTCGTAATAGCTGACGTGGCACACGGGCGCGTTCGGATCGACCGGCTTGAGGCCGGCGAGCGTCATCATGTGCCAGCCACCATTGATCTCGCGCCAGTGGCCCGGCGCCTGCCAGCCCTCGTTGCTGACCGCGGCAAAGCCGTCCATCAGCCATAGCGGCGCGGTTCGGTAACCGCCGTCCCGCATGAAGGCGAGCCACTCGGCATTGGTGACGAGATTGCGTGCGATCCTGACCGGACCGACGAGCGCGCGATGCGCCGGCTTCTCATTGTCGAAATGAAAGCTGTCGTCGGCGTGTCCGATGCTGTGGATGCCTTCGTTCAGGGATAGCCATTCCGGGCCCGTCTTGTTCGAGGCCGGGAAGCGCCACTCGGGGTCGTAAGCGGGCAGGACCGGATTCTGCGCAAAGGCGTGCAGGATATCCGTGAACATCAGCTCCTGGTGCTGCTGCTCATGATTGAGGCCGACGTCGACCAGCGGCCTGATGGCGCGAAGCTTGGCCTCATCCGCCTCGCGGAAGAATCTTACGACGGCGGCATCGACGTGTCTCCGATAGGCGGTGACCTGATCGGTGCTCGGCCGTGTGATGTCGCCGCGGCGATGCCGGGCATGGCGTGGACCGGCACTGACATAATAGGAATTGAACAGGAATGCGAAGTCGGGATGAAAGGGCTTATAGCCCGGACAGTGCTCGCCGAGCAGAAACTGCTCGAAGAACCAGGTCGTATGCGCGCGGTGCCATTTCGCAGGACTCGCATCCGGCATGGACTGGATCTGCTGGTCTTCCGCGCTAAGCGGCGCGGCGCGGCGCTCGGTCTCGTTGCGAACCGCCATAAAGGCATCCACCAGCGCTTCGGCCGAGCTGCCGGAGAAAGGTGACGCAGGGAGCGAGCTGGCCGTTACGGAGGCTTGTTTCGTCACGGTTTTCTCCAGGTGGACAAGAGAACGTTGCAGGCGTAGCTCGGTTCCAAGAGACAGGTTCGTCCTAGATAGGGCCTCCGTTACGGGATAAAAGTCCTCCTCGGTGATGATATTAGAGCCATCAGGCTATAGTCCCGCCGCCCCCGAACTGGCAGATTTGGCCGCATGGCAGGGCTTCGTCGCCGCCATTTTACTTTGGATGTCCAATAGTTTGCGCTACATATTGGGGCAGGTATCGGGTTAGATGGCTGAGCCGGCCCGAAGCGATGAGGGCTCCGCCCCGGAAGGACATGGATATGAGCATCGAGGAATTCATCGACAGCGAAGTGAAGTCGAACGACGTGGTTCTGTTCATGAAGGGCACGCCGCAATTTCCGCAGTGCGGTTTCTCCGGCCAGGTCGTGCAGATCCTCGACCATCTTGGGGTCGGCTATAAGGGCCTGAACGTTCTCGAATCCGCCGAGCTGCGCAATGGCATCAAGGTCTATTCGAATTGGCCGACCATCCCGCAACTTTATGTGAAGGGCGAGTTCGTCGGCGGCTGTGACATCGTGCGCGAGATGTTCCAGGCCGGCGAATTGCAGCAGCTCTTCGCCGACAAGGGCGTTGCGGTCAACGCAGCGGCCTGATCCGTGGCGATGCTGACGCGCCGGATCGGTGGCGCGCAGTTAGAAGTCATTGTTGCCAACATCACGACCTTGAGCGTTGACGCCATCGTCAACGCCGCCAACACGTCGCTCCTCGGTGGGGGCGGCGTCGATGGCGCGATTCACCGGGCCGCCGGTCCGGACCTTGTCGCCGAGTGCCGCATGCTCCACGGCTGCAAGACGGGTGATGCCAAAATCACGCGGGGCTACCGGCTGAAGGCCGCTCATGTGATCCACACCGTCGGACCGGTGTGGAATGGTGGCACTCTCGGCGAAGACGATCTGCTCGCCTCCTGCTATCGCCGTTCGATGGAGCTCTGCCGCAAGCACGAGCTCACGTCCGTGGCATTCCCGGCGATTTCGACCGGCATCTACCGTTTCCCGGCGGACCGCGCCGCGCAGATTGCAGTCGCGACCACGGTCGAAGCTCTGGCCACGACCCCTTCCGTCACGCAGGTCATCTTCTGCTGTTTCTCCGAGCCAAGCGCCGTCTTGCATCGTGAGGCGCTGTTGGCGCACGGCACCGGCGATTGACGATGAGGCTGCCGGGCCGTCGTTCCGCTGAAGGACGTCTGGCCCTCCTGCGTTGGCTGCTTGTCTGCGCCGGCCTATTGGCATTCGCCGCGGCTGCAGCGGCGGAAGACCTGCTTGCCGGACGTGAGCTCGATGCGCCACAGCTCGCACGCGTAAGTGAATATCTTCGTGGCGAGGTCGCGGCCGGCAAGATTCCCGGCGCGATCCTGCTGATCCAGCAGCACGGCAGGCCCGTCGTCTACGAGAAATTCGGCCTGCGCAACGTCAAGACGGCAGAGCCTATGACGGACGACACCATCTTCCGTCTCTATTCGATGTCGAAGCCGGTGACCTCGGTCGCAGCGATGATGCTGGTCGACGACGGCAGGCTTGGTCTCGACGACGCTCTTTCGAAACACATTCAGGCCTTCGCCGATGTGAAGGTTGGCGTCGCGCAGCCGGACGGCAGCTTGCAGCTCGTGCCGCCGGCGCGGCCGATCACCATCCGCGACCTCCTGCGTCACACCTCTGGCGTCACCTACGGCTTCTATGGCGACAGCCCGGTGCGCAGGCTCTATGCGCAGGCCGGCCTGTTTGACGGGGATCCCGACAATGCCGAGTTCGTCGAGCGTCTGGCGCGATTGCCGCTGGCCGAGCAGCCGGCGACGCTATGGGACTACGGCCATTCAACCGATGTGCTGGGGCGGGTGATCGAAATTGTTTCGGGGCAATCGCTCTATCAGTTCGAGAAGGAGCGGCTGCTCGATCCGCTGGGGATGCGCGATACCGCTTTTTTCGTCGCCGACGATGCGAAGCGATCAATGATCGCAGAGCCCTTGCCGAACGACTGGTTCGACCGACCGGTCGCTGGCGTCAAGGAGGCGACCGCGCCGCGGCGCTGGGAATCAGGCGGAGCCGGCATGGTCGGCGCCATCAGCGACTATGCGCGCTTTGCGCAGATGCTGCTCAATGGCGGCGAGCTCGACGGAAGGCGCTATCTCGGGCGCGAGACGGTCGCGCTGATGACCTCGGACCAGATCGGCGAGGGGACCGGGATCGGGAAGGATCCCGAATTCTATTTTCCTGGCCCGGACAGCGGCTTCGGCCTCGGCTTTGCGGTGCGGACGGAAGCGAACGCGGCGCTGCCGGCCGGCGAATATCGCTGGGACGGCGTCGGCGGCACCTTCTTCTTCATCGATCCCGCGGACGACATGTTCGTCATCTGCATGATGCAGTCGCCGTCGCAGCGTGGGCCGATCCAGACCGAATTGAGGCGGCTGGTCTACGAGGCGATGGGGCGCTGATCACGCCCCGCGCACGATCTCGCGCACCTGGCCGATCGTTTCCTCGATCATCGCAGCCGTCACGTCCAGATGGGTGCAGGCGCGGATGCGTCCGTCCATCATGGCAAGCATCACGCCGCGCTGGCGCAAGGCGCCGACCATCTTGTCGCCGGGAACGCCGGCGCCGTCGGGCTTGAAGAACACGAGGTTGGTCTCGGGCTCCTGCACCTCGATCCCTGCGATCTGCGACAGCCCGCGCGCCAGCGCGCGCGCATTGGCGTGGTCATCCGCAAGGCGACCGACGTGGTGGTCGAGCGCATAGATGCAGGCGGCTGCGCAGACGCCGGACTGCCGCATCGAGCCGCCGAGACGCTGCTTCCACTGCCAGACCGCGTCGATGAAGTCGCGGGAGCCGGCGAGCACGCCGCCGATCGGTGCGCCCAGGCCTTTCGAGAAGTCGATCCAGGCCGAATCCCAGCCTGCCGTCATGTCGCGCGCGGCGATGCCGGTGGCGACAGTGGCGTTGAGCAGGCGCGCGCCGTCCATGTGGGTGGCAAGTCCATTCTGCTTCGCGATCGCGACGATCTCGTCAAGCGCCGCCTTCTTCCAGATCGTGCCGCCGCCGATATTGGCGGTCTGCTCGACGCTGACCACCCTCTGTGTCGGCTGGTAGCGCGTGCGCGGATGAAGCGCCTTACGGAACGTCTCAGGTGTGAACTGTCCGTCGGGGCCCTGGAGCTGCGTGATCTGGAAACCGCCGAGCGCTGCATGCGCGCCGCCTTCGCGCGCGATGATGTGCGCGGTTTCGTGCGCGAGGATCTCGTCGCCGGGACGGCAGTGCACCAGCGTCGCGGTGACGTTGCACATCGTGCCCGAGGGCATGAACACCGCAGCTTCCTTGCCGAGCAGATCCGCAACGCGATCGCAGAGCGCATTCGTGGTCGGGTCGTCGCCGACCTGCTCGTCGCCGACTTCCGCGCGCGCCATCGACTCGCGCATCGCAGGCGTCGGCCGCGTCTGCGTGTCCGAAAGCAGGTTGATGCGCACCGGCGGTGCTTTGGGATCGACGGGGGGAGGGGTGTAGAGCATGCGACGCCTCTTGGATTGGGACGGCCCTTGCCGGGTCTCTTAAACAAAAAGGCCCCGGTTTTGCCGGGGCCTTTCGAACTTCGTTATCAGCGCGAATAGAATTCGACGACCAGGTGCGGCTCCATCTGCACCGGGAACGGCACGTCGGAGAGGCCGGGGATGCGCGCGTATTTCGCGGTCATCTTGCCGTGGTCGACTTCGAGATAGTCGGGGACGTCGCGCTCGGGGAGCTGGCTCGCTTCGAGAACGTGGGCGAGCTGCTTGGAGGCTTCCTTGACCTCGATCACGTCGCCGACCTTGAGCTGGTAGCTCGAGATGTTGACCTTGCGGCCGTTCACCTTGATGTGGCCGTGGTTGATGAACTGGCGCGCGGCGAAGATCGTCGACACGAACTTGGCGCGATAGACGACCGCGTCGAGACGGCGCTCCAGCAGGCCGATCAGGTTCTCGCCGGTGTCGCCCTTCAGGCGGCTCGCCTCGACATAGATGCCGTGGAACTGGCGCTCGCTGATGTTGGCGTAGTAGCCCTTGAGCTTCTGCTTGGCGCGGAGCTGCACGCCGAAGTCGGAGAGCTTGCCCTTGCGGCGCTGGCCGTGCTGGCCGGGGCCGTACTCACGGCGGTTCACGGGGCTCTTCGGGCGGCCCCAGATGTTCTGGCCCATACGGCGATCGATCTTGTACTTCGCCTCACTGCGCTTAGTCATCGCGTCCTCTTGATAGAGTTAAGTTGGTTTGAGGAAACGCGCCCTCCTGTGTGACCGGGAAACCCGGCACCGACAGGCCCCATCCCCAAAGCTTCAAGGGACAAGGCCACGGGTCGCGAAACGCTTCGCGGGCCGAAACCGGCCCGCGAGCAGGCGGCTTTTAGGTGAAATCGGGCCGTCCTGTCAATCCTTTACGTCGCCACAGCTCGGATCGGCTTGGGCTCCGCAGCCTGCCGGCTGCCGCGCAATTCGGCAGCGATTTCAGTGTTCAGGACCTGTTCCAGCCGGGTCAGGACCCGGGCAATCGGGGCGGCATCGGTAATCCGGTGATCCCAGCGCAGGACGACATTGATGGTCTGGTCCGACTCGGCCACCCCATAGCTCAGGATGAACGGCCCTGGCGTGATGGCGTGGAGTTCGCCCCCGCCATAGGCCGCGACCGAGGTAACCGAATAGCTGCCGAAAAAGCTGGCGCGCTGGCGGCCGAAATTGAGCCCGATCAGCCAGGCCAGCCGGCGCAGCGGCAGCGGCAGGTGCATCGCCAGCATCATCTTGCGAACCATCGGCACGTCCCGGAGCGGGGCCTCCTTGGCAT
Organism: Bradyrhizobium sp. Ec3.3; assembly: GCF_000472925.1. Lineage (GTDB taxonomy): Bacteria > Pseudomonadota > Alphaproteobacteria > Rhizobiales > Xanthobacteraceae > Bradyrhizobium. The sequence continues at coordinate 91,073 of NZ_AXAS01000033.1, read as the reverse complement.
GCCGGATCAGGACGTCGATCTCGGTCAGCGCCAAGGCGTCCGGGCCGGCGATCCGCTGCGCCACCACGCATTCCTCGCCGTCCACGACGCGAGCGACGGCCACCATCGCTACGCTCTTGGGCAGCTCATAGAAGGTCGGCCACGGCCATTTGGCGTAGAGGGTGCGCAGGATCGGCTCGTCCCTGGCGACGAGCGCGAAGGCCTTGACGAAGATCGCGGCCCAGCCAGCCGGCACCTTTGCACTGGCGCGCGCCTCGAGCAGGGGGCGGATCTGGAGCGGCCGCGACAGCGAGACGAAGGGCACGCCCATCGAGGCGTGCATGAGGTCGAAGACCATGCGCCGCAGCAGCGAGATTTTCTTGGGTGTACCGCGCATCGTCCTCGGGTTTCCGCGGGCTCAAACAGGTGTGGCGAGTCGGGTCTTCGGCCCGCTGCCCTGATCTAGCATGAACCAGCCGGGTTGGAGCCAGCGGGTTCGTGAATCATCGCCTTCTCAGGCTCAGAAGAAGGTTCGCAAATTTCGGTAAAATCATGTCAATTCAATGCCTTAAATGGCTAATTTGATGTAGTCTGCAACCGGCTTTGAGAAGCGCTCGAAGACCGGCCTACCGCCTGATTCCCTCGAACGCCGCCATGATGCCGCGCTGGAACAGCGACCAGTCGAAGCCGAGCGCGATGGCGCGGTAGCCGCGGTCGATCAGGCGATTGGCCTGCTCGGCGGTGCGTGCTGCCCCGCCGATCGGCACACCGCTTTTGAGGATGCCGGCCTCGGCCCGGGCGATCAGTTCCAACAGCTCGGGGTCGTCCATCTGGCCGCGCTTGTTGATTGAGGTCGCGAGATCGCCGGGACCGATCACCGCGATGTCGATGCCGGGCGTCGCCATGATCTCGTCGATGCGGTTGACGGCGTCGACATGCTCGATGGTGATCATGCAGAGCATCTCGTCGTCGGCTGAGGCCATGTAGTCGGGCATCGACTGGCCCCAGCGGAACGGCGCATGGAAGGGACCCCAGAGACGATCGCCACGCGGCGGATAGCGCACGCTGCGCACCGCCTTCTCGGCTTCCTCGCGGCTGGTGATCATCGGGAAATTGATGCCGAAGGCGCCGATGTCCATCGGGGCCTTGGCAAGCCAGGGCTCGTTGGCGGCGATGCGCACCAGCGGCGTGCATGGCGTGCCGGTCGTGGCGGCGATCATCGCATGCGCCTCGGTCAGCCCGATCGGCCCGTGCTCGAGATCGACGATGATCCAATCGAGCGAGCGCGCCATGATCTGCACGGTTTGCACGCTCGGAATGGTCGCGATTGCTCCGAAGGCGGGACGGCCTTCACGCCAGAGCTGGCGGAGACGGTTGAGTGGTGTTGATGTGGCTGACATGGCGCAGAACCTGCGGGATAGAGGCGGCGCAACCTAGCAGCGTGCCAGCGACGCGAAAAGTCAGGCCGGGACGCGCCCGCCGAAGAATGGTGTCAACGCGGGCCCCAAGGTATGGGTGCGCTTGGACGTGAAAACGATTTCGGCGCCGGACTGGACGAGATCGGTGACGCACGGGCCGAGCAGGTCCGAAACGCGGCGGGCGATCGCCGGGGCCGGATCGATCCAATTCACGGGCCAAGGTGCGAGCTTGATCAACCGGTCAAGCAGCAGCGGATAATGCGTGCAGGCGAGCACGATCGTGTCGGTGCGCGCAGTCGCATCCTTGGGGTTTCCGACGAAACAAGGCTTCAGTTCGGCGAAGATATCGCCGTCGCTGATCGCGTTTCCGCTGAGCGCTGCCTCCGCAAGAGAAGCGAGCTCGGGCGAGCCGACCAGCGTCACCTCGCAGCCCTGGCCGTGATCCCGGATCAGCGCCTGGGTGTACTCGCGTTTGACGGTGGCCTTGGTGCCGAGCACCGAGACGCGCCGTGTCTGCGACTGCGCACAGGCAGGCTTGATCGCCGGCACCGTGCCCACGAATGGCACGCGATAGGCAGCACGCAAGTGGCTCATGACCGAAACGGACATAGTGTTGCAGGCGATCACCATCAGGTCAGGCTTGTGTGCTGCGATCAGATCGCCGACCAGAGGCACCACGCGGGCGATGATCTCGTCCTCGCTGTGATGGCCGTAGGGGAAGAAGGCGTCGTCGGCGACGTAGACGTAATGCGCGTCGGGGCGCGCCGCGACGACCTCGCGCAGCACGGTGAGCCCGCCAAGGCCGGAATCGAACACCAATATGGTCGGGGAGTCTGTCACGCGGTTACCCTAGCCGTGCCATGGTTACCATTCGGTTTTTGGGTCGGCTTTTGGGGCGCTTTTGCGGCGAACGCGGGTGCAGCCCAATTTTGAACGATTCAAATCGCCTCGACGGCGCTCGCCCGCTATCAGATCGCGCCATGCTGCGCCGCAGTTGGGGACATCCGCAGAATTCGGGGGCCGACATGATCAGAAACACCAATGCCGGCTGGGGCAGTATCTCCCGCTGGTTTCACTGGATCTTGGCGATCGCGATCATCGGCATGATCGGCTTCGGCTGGTGGGTCAACCACGTGCCGGAGAGGCCCGATCGCTTCTTCTACCGCTCGATCCACGCTGATATCGGCTACATGGTTCTGCTGCTCACCGTCATTCGCCTGGCTTGGCGCATCGGCAACCCGACGCCGTCGCTGCCGGGCGACAGCCGTCCCTGGCAGAAGTTCGCCGCGCGCATCAGCCACGCCGCGCTCTATCTCATCGTCATCCTGGTCGCGATGCTCGGCTGGGCACATTCCGGCGCGCATGCGCCCGACTACTCCAGCTTCTTCGGCCTGTTTCACGTGCCGCAATTCACCTCGCCCGACCGCGAGGCAGCGCGCGCCTACGAAGACCGCCACATCCTCTTTGCCTATGTGCTCTTGGCACTGATCGTGGTTCACGTCGCCGCCACCGCCTGGCATCACTACATCCGCCGCGACCGCGTCGCGGTGCGGATGCTGACGGAGGAAGCGAAGGCGGGGTAGGGAGGCAGCTCTGTTGCGTGCTGCTCGCCTCAATGTCACGCGGGGCATGACGATCGGAGCGTTGCTTTCTCGTCTATCCCCACTGTCATTGCGAGCGCAGCGAAGCAATCCAGAATACCTCAGCGGAAAGACTCTGGATTGCTTCGCTTCGCTCGCAATGACGAAGCAAGGTGCGAGAGCCCCGCTCGTGAGCGGGGCTCGGTTTTGTTATTCTATTCTTTTTCATTGCCCGGAGACTGGTTGGGGCTCCGAGCCGGCGCCTGCGCGCCTTGACCTTGGCCCGTCGTCGATGATGACGACCCGCTGTTCGGATTGGCGTTCGGCTGATCGCCGCCTTGGTCCACGGTGGACAGGTTCTGCGAAGGGGCAGCCTGTCCGGTCGTGCTCTGTTGTGCAGATGGCTGTTGCGTTCCAGCCTGACCGGTCGTCGTCGATTGGTTCTTCGGCGCCGGTGCGTTCGCCTGGCCGGTCGTCTGTCCAGGCGTGCCCTGCTGCGGGGAAGGCTGCTGGGTGCCGGCTTCACCTTGGGTTTGGCCTTGTGTTTGGCCCTGACCGACTGTCGAGGACTGGCTTGCACCCTGGATCCTGTTCGACAGGCCAAGCGCTGCGACCGTTCGCGTGTCGATGCTGCCGCTCGTCTCGATGCCCTGCTGCCGCTGGAACGTGATCAGGGCCTCACGTGTCCGAGACCCAAGCACGCCATCTGCCTCTCCGACGAGCAAGCCCCTATCGATCAGGACGTGTTGCACCTCGCGGATCTCCGCTGAACTCAGATTGAGCGCTGCGACGCTGCCGCTGCTGCTTGCGTGGCTGTAACGGACCCGCGGCCCGACCGGGACGACGTCGACCACCCGGCGCTCCCGATCGAGGAACACGACTTCATCCTCGACGACGAAGAAGCTGTCATCGCGATAGTACGGGAACACATCGATGAGGGCAGGGAACGCCGCGACTGAGGCGACCGTGAAGCTCGCGGGCACCACCACGCCCCGATTGACCGCGAAGTCGACCGCGTTCGCGTTCACGCGCGGAGCGTTGCTGGCGGACAGTACCGACTGCTGCACCGTGGTTTGCTGTTGCGCCGTGACTGGGCGACCCGCGAGACTCTCAGTGCCTTGCGCAGCAACGTTGGCCTGGCCCTGAGTCTGGGCGGGAGCGGTGGCTTGGCCCCGGGTCTGGCCCTGATTGGCAGTGTCAGTCTGGCCTTGGGGTGTCGTGCCCGTCTGCCGCAGTGGTGCCGCGCCGGTCGTGTTCTGGCCCGCTTTGCTCTGGCCTGATGTTGCTTTGCTCTGGCCTGTTGTCGTTGTGCTCTGTCCCTGTGTCACACCGGTCCGGTTTTGCTGCTGCTGGCTCTGGCGCGTTTCAGCTCCGGTTGCACGCTGGCCTGTTTCGGATCGACGAATCTGCTCCTTGTCGCGTTTTCCCTGACCGATGGCCTGACTTCCCTGAGTCTGCCCGCGCTGGGTTTGCTCTCGTCCGAGTTGCCGCTCGCTCCTCTCTGCCGCGCGACCGCCTTCTCTCGAGGATTGCCCTGTGGTCTGGTGCTGCATTTGCTCGCCACGCTGAGCCGGACCCTGGCCGATGTGCCGCTCGCTCGGACCGTCCGCCCGTCCACGGCCCTGCGCCAACCCTTCGCCGCGCGATGGGCCGGCAGAGCCTCGATGCATTTCACCGCCCGACTGGCTTGCGGATGAGCCGGCAGACATTCCGTGTTCTCCGGCGCCAACCGTCCCGCCACCCATGCTGCCGCCTTCCCGCATGCCTTGTGCTGACGCCAGACTGACGCTTGCCAAGAGCATAGCCGTGGTCAGCAGAAATTTGTTCTTTGCGATTCTACGTTCCATCATCTCCTCCGATTTCATTCGCCTTCGATTTCTCCTGGCGATTGTCTCTTTTGCTATTTTCTTCTTGCGATCTGGCTCAGTGCGTTCGATCCGTTGTCGGACGGTGCGCTGTTCAGCTTGCTTGAGCCGCTGATCGCGATCGCATTCAGGAAACACCACACCTGCGCGTAGCGCACCGGCGCGTTCCTGGCGCATCAGAGCAAGGAAGTTCCCGAGACTTCGCACCGCTCTGACAACGCCCAACAGCCCCGCCGGGCCGCTGTTCCTGTCGAGCCTGGCTTGCGACATTTCGGCCTACGGCCTGTCGCCCAGGCCTTCTGGTTCCGGGGGACTGTGCGGCAGCATCATCGGCCCGCAGCGCGCTTTTACGCGATCCTGTTCGTGGTCGTCGCCCGTTCGGCCTTGAGCTGCTCCTGCAAGCGCGAGATGTTCTCGAGCAGGCGCTGGCTGGCGAGGACCAGGAAGTAGTAGCCGAACTGCGGATCCTGGAAGTAGATCTCGAGCAGCCGTTCATAGGTGATGGTCAGCACCTGGCCGTCCTCGATGCACTCCACCGTTCCGGTGCGCTGGTTGTTCGGCGTCAGGAAGCCGAGCTCGCCCATCAGGCGGCCAGGCGGGATCTCGATGTTGAGCTCCTTGACCAGAAACTTGCCGGTCACCGTCAGGAACATCTCGTTGGCGGGGTCGTGTAGCTTGAAGAGGGTGTCACCACGGCGGTATTTGCGCTCGGTCATGAAGGGCTTCAGCCATTCCATTGACATGTCGCCCTGCGTCGCGTGGCGCGCCTTCTTCACGAGCTTGAGCATTTGGCGGAGGCGAATGCCGTTGATGGGGACGAGCAAAAGATACAGCAGGAAAGTCGAGGCGTTTCCGGAGAGCAAGCCATAGGCAGCGAAGAACGCGCAACCGATCATGTTGGCGACCCGCAGCGGCACCATGGTCTGCATCAGAAGCGTTGCGACAAGGAACGTCGCGCCGACGACGGCGAACAGATTGGCCAGCGTGATATTGGCCAGGAAGATTTCCAGCAGGCGGTTGAACAGGGCGTCGTAGGTGATGTTGTTGGGATCGAGGCCCATCTGCATCAGGATCTTCGCGACCCTGAGATTGTCCGCAGCCGTATCGAGAATGCGGTTCAAAATCGACGAGATATCTGCGTTGGACGTCATCATATTTCCCCACGCCTCAAGCCGTCGGTGCTTTTCGGATACAGATAATCGAAATCGATCGTTTGAGTAAGATGACCGGCGGATTCGATGCAAGCGGCCAATTCTAGCCCGCGCGGCGGTTTCGGCAATTGTCCACTCGTCGGGCCCGAAAAACCGGTCCGACCGGGAGGGCGGAACGGGCTCCGTTCGAGGCCATTAGCACTGAAAGCAATGTCCGGTGAGCAGTCATGTCCGATTCTTGCGACTATTTTCGTGAGCACGCGATCGTGGCCACCCGCAAGGCGCGTGCCTTGCCGGCGGGACCGGCAAAGCGCAAGCAGCGAACCGTCGCGCGCGTCTATCATCTCTTGTCCAGGGAGGCGGCGTTCGCGCCCAATATCCATCATCTGGATGAATTTCGCGCGGCGCGGCGCCTGGAGCGGCAGATCACGGGGACCGGTTGATCGTTGGGAGACTTGTGATGCCTTACCCGACTGACGAGCAGATTCGCGCACGTACCCACAGCTCTGGGAAGAAGCCGAGCGGCCGAAGGGCCGGCACCGAGCTGAGCACGCGCTCACCGACGCCGAACGACGGTCCGCAGGCAATGACCGAGCCTACGCCCACCAACCTGCTGGCTGAGCGGGCTTTGACGACGTGGAATGGTCGTCAGCGCCGTCTGCTACAATTCTGTGCAGCGGTTCGATGACAGCTTGACGAAAGCGACAGCAAATTTTGCAGTCTGGAAATCCCTGTCCCGACCACTATGCTCGTTGGTGCGGTCGGCTTGCTGCATCGCCGCGCCGCGAGGGAGATGGTATGCGCACAACATCGGTCGGCGTCGTTCGAATTGCCACCAAAGGGCCGGGCGACGTGGCAGGCCTTTTGGGGTTGATCGAGCAGGGCGAGATCGATCCGAACGCGATCCTCGCGGTCCTGGGCAAGACCGAGGGCAATGGCGGCGTCAACGATTTTACGCGCGAGTATGCCGTGGCGGCGCTCTGCGCGGCGCTCGCGCCGCATATCGGGCTCGAGCCTCATCAGGTCGAGCAGCGCATCGCCTTCGTGATGTCAGGCGGCACCGAAGGCGTGCTGAGCCCGCACATCACCGTGTTCACGCGCCAAATCATCGCGCAACCGTCCGCCGGCCTTGCCGGAAAGCGGCTCAGCATCGGCATGGCACAGACCCGGGATTTCCTCCCCGAGGAGCTCGGCCGCAGCGCGCAGATCGGGGAAACGGCGAAAGCGGTGGCATCAGCCATGGCGGATGCCGGCATCACCGAGCCGAAAGACGTGCATTTCGTCCAGATCAAATGCCCGCTTCTGACCAGCGACCGTGTCGAGGCGGCCTCCGCGCGCGGCAACACAACCGTGACGACAAGTGCCTACACCTCGATGGCCTATTCGCGCGGCGCCTCTGCGCTCGGGGTTGCGGTAGCGCTCGGCGAGATCGATGGCGGGATCCGCGACGAGGACGTGCTGCGGCGGTTCGAGCTGTTTTCGTCGGTGGCCTCGACATCGGCGGGGATCGAATTGATGCACAACGTCGTCATCGTACTCGGCAACTCGGCGTCTTCGGCGAGCACGTTCGAGATCGGCCATGCCGTCATGCATGACGCTATTGATGCCACTGCCGTGATCGAGGCGCTCGCAAGCGTGGGGTTAAAGGCCGGATCGACGGCGGATACGGGCCGCGAGCTCGTCAATATCTTCGCCAAGGCGGAGGCCTCGCCGAACGGCAGCGTACGCGGCTTTCGCCACACGATGCTGGAGGATACCGACATCAGCGCGACACGGCATGCCCGCGCCGCAGTTGGCGGCCTGATCGGCGGTCTTGCAGGAACCGGCGCCGTCTACGTCTCCGGCGGGGCCGAGCACCAGGGGCCTCCGGGCGGCGGCCCTGTTGCCGCCATCGTGCGGGTCGCCGATGATTCCGGTTGAGCGCGGTGGAGGGAGTATCCCCGTGCTCATCGGCGTTCGGCCGGCTGACGTCGGCCAATGTAACGCGTTTACTTCGCGGCGCTGTTCACGCTGCGATGATGGATCGACACGGCGGCCGAATTGAGCGTCGGACCGGAGGCGCTCACGAGGTCACTGCGCAGCGATGGCGAAGCGGCTTGAAGTGCGAAGATGATGGCTATTTGGGTCCGGTTCTGAAGGCGGTATTTGCGCATGATGTTGCCGATATGCGCGCGAACCGTATTTTCGGAGATCTTGAGCTCGTAGGCGATGTTCTTGTTCTGCATGCCACGGGCAATCAGCATCATGAGCTCGCGCTCACGCGGCGTCGGTGTGATTGGTACGCTTGTATTCATGACCAATTCCTCCCTGGCATGAAGGTTGATGTGACCATCCCAGCATTTTTCTCACTCCACCTTAAGCGCTTCGATCGGACTGAGCTTGGAAGCCATGTGGGCGGGATAGAACCCGAAGATCACACCGGTCACGGCTGAAAATCCAACGGCGAGGCCGATCGACTGCATATCGATCGCGGTGACCCAGCCAGCTACTCGCGCCACCGTCATCGACATCGTGACGCCGCCGACGACGCCGATGGCGCCGCCAAGAAGACAAAGGACGAGAGCTTCACAAAGGAATTGCAAACGAATATCGCGCATCCGGCCGCCAAGCGCGCGGCGAATTCCGATCTCGCGGGTGCGCTCGGTGACGGAAACGATCATGACATTCATGATGCTGATGCCGCCGACGAGGAGCGAGACCGAGGCGATCGCGAACAGCAGCAGCGCCACGGTGCGGATGGCACCCTGTTGCGCCTCCATGGCAGCCGCGGGATCCAGCACCTTGAAATCGTCGGCCTGACCGGCGGGAATCCTGTGTCGTTGCCGCAGCAGGCCTTCGATCTCGCTGGTCGCACCTGCCATCTGGGTATCGGAGGCGACCTTGACGAGGATATAGGCGATGGCGTCGCGGTTGATACCGCTCGCGCTGCCGAGAAAGCGCAGCTTGGCGGTGGTCAATGGAACGAAGGCGACATCGTCCTGCGCCGGACCTTTGCGATCGAGCACGCCGATGACTTCGAGCGGGACCTGCATGATCCTGACTTGCGCGCCGATCGGATCGTCGCCCGGCGCGAACAGCTCTTTGGCGGCGGCACTGCCCAGAATGACGACCTTCGCGGCGCTCGCTTCGTCGGCCGCGGAGAAGTATCGGCCGGATGACAATTGCCAGTCGCGCACCATGAAGTGCGAAGTGGTCGTGCCGTTGATCGTGGTGTTCCAGTTCTTGGCTTCCCGGATGACTTGCGCGGTGCCCGCAACCGAACCCGCCGCGGTCTGGATCTCGGGAATCTGATCGAGGATCGCCTGCACGTCGCCCTCGGTCATCGTCAGCTTGGTGCCGGCCTTCATGCGAACGGCACCCTGTTGAACCGCGCCAGGCTCGATCATCAGCACGTTGGAGCCGATCGAGCGGATCTGCTCCTCGACACGAAGCTGCGCGCCCTTGCCGATGGCGAAAACGGTGACGATCGAGGCCACGCCGATCACGATACCCAGGATGGTCAGGATGCTGCGCAGTGGATTGAGGCGCAGCGCGTGAAGGGCGGTCTGAAGGGCCTGATATGCCGTCATGATGCCCAGACCTTGTTTGGCAATGGGTCACGCATCTCATCTGCGACGACCTCGCCGTCATGCAGGCGAATGGTTCGTTCGCAGCGCGCGGCCACGCTGGAATCGTGGGTGATCATCACGATGGTCTGGCCGCCGTCATGGAGTGCGTCGAACAGAGCCAGAATCTCGGCGCCGGTCCGGCTGTCCAGTGCGCCGGTCGGCTCGTCCGCGAGCACGATCGCCGGCGAGGCGACGAGGGCGCGCGCGATCGCAACGCGTTGCTGCTCGCCGCCGGACAGTTGCCTCGGAAAATGCCGCGCCCGGTGCAGCATGCCGACCGCCTCGAGGCACTGTTCGGCACGCAGCATCCGCTGCTTGTGACGGATGCCACCATAGACGAGCGGCAGCGCCACGTTCTCGACCGCATTGTGCCGCGCGAGAAGATTGTAGGATTGGAACACGAAGCCGATGGCGTGCGCGCGCAGTTCGGACCTGCGGTCATCAGCCAGATCGGCGACGTCGCCACCTTCCAGGAGGATCGCGCCCTCGCTCGGCCGATCAAGCAATCCGATCATGTTCATCAGGGTCGATTTGCCGGACCCCGACGGGCCCATGATGGCAAGACTTTCACCGCGCCGGATGTCGAAGCTGACGTCGCGCACCGCGGTCACCGCGACGCCCTCGGTCCGGTAGGTGCGACAGACTGATCTGACGCTGACGAGTGCGGGCAGGGCGGTCATGATCCGAACCTTATTCCGAGGAGCTCCATGCCCGCAGGCCGGATCGCCTGTCCGACCGCGACCTGGCTGCCTTCCGTCAAGTCGCCGCTCTTGAGCGCGACCTGCTCGGCACCGTCGGTGCCGACTGTGACCGCGATGCGCTTGAGCGAACCCGAGGGCATGCGCAGCCATACGCCGTCACGGCTTTGGGGCGTCGATGGCTGCGTGCCGCTCGGCTGGAAGCGCAGCGCTGCGACCGGTACCTTCAGAACGTCGTCCTGGCGGTCGACCACGATCTTGACGAGGGCGGTCATGCCGGGAAGCAGTGCGCCGTCGAGATTGGAGGTCGACAGCACGACGGTATAGGTGACCACGTGCTGCTGGGTCTGCGGCGCCTTGCGGACCTGTCGCACGATCGCTTCGAAGCGGCGGTCGGGATAGGAATCGACCGTGAAGTGTGCCCGCTGGCCGGCGGCGATGCGTCCGATATCCGCCTCATCGACCTGGGCGTGGATTTCCATGTCCTCGAGCCGGTGCGCCACGAGGAAGGCGGTTCTCGCCTCGAGGCCGACCGCGAGCGTCTGGCCCTCGTTGATGAACCGGCCGACGACCACACCGTCGATCGGCGAGCGGATGATGGTGCGGTCGAGATCGGCCTCGGCGGCGCGGAGGATGGCCTCCTTCTCCGGCACCGCCGTCCTCGCCTGCTGGAGTTCGGCCTCGATCCGGCGCACATCGGCGGTGGCGCCTTCGACGGCGTAGGCGTTCAGCGTCACGAGGACCTCCGCCTCGCGCTCCTGTGCGAGACGCGCGGTGAAATCGGTCTGCGCATCCTCGACCGTCGTGGTTGCCACCACGTTCTGCGACTGCAACGCCAATTTCCGCTGGAGGGTCCGCTGCGCCGACGCCTTCACGGCCTGGGCACTGTCGAGCTTGGCCGACAGCACCGCCCTTGTACCCTTCGCATTCTCCAGGTCGATCTTGCCGCGGTCGAGCTTGGCCTGTTCCAGCTCGACATTGGCGCGCGCCATCTCGATCGCCGCCTTGGCTTCGTCGACCTTGGCCGCAAAGCTCCGCGGGTCGATCTGCGCCAGCGGCTGGTCCTTCCGCACATTGTCGTTGAAGTCGACGTAGACCTTCGAGATCTGCCCCGACAGTTGCGAGCCCACCTCGATCGTCTTCACCGGCTGAAGCGCGCCGGTCACCGTGATCGTCTGCTCGATGCTGCCGCGCTGGATCGAGGCGTAGCGGAACATCAGCGGGTCGGAGCCGAAGGTCGGCGTTTCGTGTAGGGCGGGCAGGATGGCCTGTGTGGTTGCGCGATAGGCGTGTCCGGCTTCGTTTGCGATCCAGGTCGTCGAAGAGCGCACACCGGCGGGGTCGATGGCAAAAGCCGCCGCAAGTGCGGACACGCCACCCAACGCAACGAGGATTGGCACAAAACGCATATTGAAACCCCGGCCTTATCAAAAAGAAGACCGTCAGGCACAATTCGCACCCTCACGCACAGGTAGCAATTTCTGCGCTCTCGCTTGACGGTCCAGCAATATGTCGTCGGTTCTAGGCCCCTGGACGTGTGCGCTCCATGAAACAAACGTCAAGTTGTGAGCCGCCGATCCGCCACTTTTGGGATGTTGGATATACTTCGGGATACGACGCAGCTTCAGAATCGATCTTTTTCAATCACTAATTGTAAGATGTGCTATGGTGGAGAGGGGATATGCGCTGGTGGGAGCGTACTGATTTCTGCTCGTGTATGAGAGCGCACCATGAGTACATGTGCGACACGGCGGCGGCTTCAGCACATTCGTTGCACGAAAGCGCGGCCTTCCGCATCCGCAACGCTGCGTCATGTCGTCGGCGATGCCGTGATCTCACGCAAGACCAAGCTTAATGATCATCGTCGAATGCGACGCAGTGTTTCGACGCCTGCACATGCGGCGCGTTGTCATCGATCTGTCGCATCGAGGGGAAGGAGCGCAGAAGTGTGAACTGGCCCACAGCGCAGGAAGTGTGAACTGGCCCACAGCAATGTCACGCCGCTGCACTAGGATGGTTGGTTGATTGCGTGTGAGGGAACCCAGCGGCGATCGGTTCTCACGACAAAAAGTTATAGGACAAGGAGACTTTGAGTCATGGGTAGCCCGGCAACGATTTACGTGATTGACGATGACGAGCAAATAAGGAGTGCCCTTGCAGATCTCTGCCATGACGCCGGGCTCGAGGTGAAGCTGTTCGGCTCGACTGACGAATTCTTGGTGGAGCAACTCTCCGATGGCCCGTCGTGCCTGGTGCTCGACGTTCGCTTTCCCGGCACCTCGCCAACCGGGCTCGATTTGCAGCGGATGCTGGCCGATTCGGGGGTCTCGGTTCCGATCGTGTTCATCAGCGGCCATTCGGACATCCGCATCTCGGTGGAAGCGATGAAGCGTGGTGCGGTGGAATTTTTGCCCAAGCCATTTCGCGAGCAGGAGATTCTCGATGCGGTGCGGCTCGGCGTGGAGCGTGACCGCAGGCGGCTCGAGCGCGAGCTCGTCGTGCGCCATGCCCGGCAGCGCTTCGAGGAGCTGACGGGGCGCGAGCGCGACATATTGCTGCTGATGGCGGAGGGACTCGTCGCCAAGCAGATCGCGGCCAGGCTGAATGTCAGCGAGGTGACGGTGAAGGTGCACCGCGCCCGCATGATGCGGAAGCTGCAGCTGCGTTCACCCATCGAGGTGGTGAGGCTCGTCGACAGCATCAGGCCGAACGTTGCGACGACACGTCACGGCGCCGTCGCATTGAATGGAGCCGAATTCGCACGCGGCATCTAGTCCGTCCGGACTAGCATGAACCTCAGTCTATCAGGCGCCGCCTCGACGGTTCAGAGTATCCCGCATGATGTCGCAGAGTTTTGCATACGACATCGCTCACCGCTAACCTTGGCACGAAAGGGATACTCCATGCGTAAGTTGATTCTCGCTTCCGTCGCGCTCTTCGCTCTCACCGCCGGCGCCCGCGCCGACAATACGGCGACCACCTTCCAGTTTGGCGCCGTGAACGGCTCCTCCGTGAACCAGCAGGGCCACGTGAACGACAGCTCGACGACCACTCAGGTCGGCATCGTGAACGGCGCGCTTACCCTGCAGGGCACGACCACGCCTTCGCTCAACAACACCAGCTCGGTGACCCAGGTCGGCGCCGCGAACGCCGCTGTCACCGGACAGGTTGCGACCGGCAACAACACCAGCGGAATCAGCCAGTCCTCGATCGGTGGCCTTCCGAACAACTTCGCTGCCGTTGGGCAGATCGGCCTCGGCGTGAACTCCAGCACCATTACGCAGCACTAAGCCAGCCCCGGACCTACCTGGGCGCGTCACAGCGCGGCGCGCCCGGGCCATATTCCAAATTATTGCGATCAGGCTCGTTGATGCAACGAGCGGATCGGCCAGCTACTATTGACGGAGGAAGTCACATGCGGATCAATTATCTAGTCGCAACGGCCGTCATGGTCGTCGCGTTGACCTCTATCGAGGCCAAAGCTGACAACACGGTCCAAGTGTTGCAGTTCGGTACCACGAATACCTCGTCTACGACGCAGAGCGGCCCGGTGAACAACACTGCAACGACGCTGCAATTCGGTGCGACCAACCAGGCGACGAGCGTGCAGTTGGGATCGCTGTCCTCGGTCAACTCGGCGACGATCGGACAGGGTGGCACGACGCCCACCGCGACCAACAATGCCGCGGTCGGTCAGGTCGGCGGCTCCAACACGAGCCTGATCGGTCAGATCGGCTTGAACAACGCGGCCGCCGTGGGCCAGATCGGGATTGTGAACGGCTCCACCATCCTTCAGGCAGCTCCGTGAGCTGAGGTCGCGCCGAGATCTCGGCACTAATGTGGAGGCATGTGATGAACAAGCATCTTGTGGTCGCTGCGATGGCAGCTCTCGTCTCCTGTTGCATGGCGAGCGGCCCGGCACGGGCGCAAAGCGCCGACATCAAGACGATCGTCTCGGTCAACGGGCCGCCGGTCGTCCTGAACCAGAGCAGTTCGACCAACATGGCCGGCATATTCATGGTCGGCGGCACGACCAGCGCGACCGTCACCCAGACCGGCAGCAACAACGCCACCGGCATCCTGCAATTTGGCGGGACGAATAGCGCGTCGCTCTCCCAATTCGGGAGCTTGAATTCCGGGTTCGTTGGCCAAGTCGGCCTGAACAACACGTCGCACGTCACCCAGACCAGTCCGTGAGATCCGAACCCCCGTTCGGAACTGCCGGGAGAAAGATCTCATGAGATTGCGCAGTCACATTTGGGCGGCGACCGCGATCGCCGCCGCAGTCGCGGCGAGTACCGCAGCATCCGCCGGCACAATCAAGACCGGCTTGTCCGCCGGCAAGATCAGCGTCGAGACGGTCTTCGGGTTCGGCAATGATCAGCAGCCGGCCCTGGTCGAGGAAAACAGGCAGTTCAATTTCGCGCGGGTCATCCAACTCGGCGGCACGGGTCCGGTCGATGCCACTATCATCCAGACCGGAGCAACCAATTATGCTAACGTCATGCAGACCGGTGGAACGACGAGTGCGGCGATCGGTCAGCTGGGCGTGAACAACACGGCGAACGTCATGCAGATGGGTAATGCCACGAACACACTGCTTGTGCAGGTTGGCGACATGAATACCGGCGCCGTCAGTCAGTTCGGTCGCTTCAACTGGGCCGCCATCTTCCAGTTCGGGCGGTGATCGCAAGAGGCACGCGCATGAAGCTCGTTCTGTTTGCAGCAGGAGTGGTGATGATGGTGTCGAGCGGAACGGGGCCGGCGTCGGCGGGCAGCGATGGAGACGGCCATACGACGATCGTGCAGGATGCCAACGGCCAGATGGTGATCACCCAAAGCGGCGATCCCGCGCAAGCAGAAGTGCGGATCGAGAAAGAGCCTGGGCGCACGACCGTCTACCGCAAGAGCGGCGGAAACACCGCGGTCGTGACCCAGAGTACGAATCCGGCGGACCTCCCGCCCGCCTTGCGCGAATGGTTGCGGAGCCACTCCGGGCAATGAAGACCGAGACGCCGCTTTAGCGGCTCGCGCCGCTTGGCTCCACGACCCGCTGCTCGACCAGCGTCAGACGTCCGGGAAGTGCCGCGGCGACCAGCTTGCTGGCGACGCTGCTGGCCTCTTGAACGGTGAAGTTTCCTGAAATCTGCCCCTGTCCACCGGTGATCGGCTCACGGATGATGGGGGCCGAGAGCACCTTGTCGTCGAGCACGATGGCAAACGGCTTCCCGACATTGTCCTCGGTGGCATGGGCGAAGCGCCGCTGGCCGCGGGCGTTGAAGCGGAAGTTCACGATCGGGGCGTGGGTCCTGGAGTCGTAGCCGGGCGCGGCATCGCTGAGGTCGTCGCCTTCGAGCAGGCTCTCCTTCAGCACGAGCCAAGGCGTGTTGTCCTTGAAGCCGTAGAGGACTTCGGAGCCT
Source organism: Bradyrhizobium sp. Ec3.3 (assembly GCF_000472925.1). Lineage (GTDB taxonomy): Bacteria > Pseudomonadota > Alphaproteobacteria > Rhizobiales > Xanthobacteraceae > Bradyrhizobium. The sequence goes on along the minus strand of NZ_AXAS01000033.1, from coordinate 75,354 downwards.
GCGGGCAGGGAATCCTTCAGGGCGTCCTGGGAAGACGTCGAAATATCCACCATGCGGAAGCTGACCCGCACCTTCTTTGCGAACAGCGCAGCGACGCGATCGGGATCGGCGACGCCCGGCAGCACCAGGCGAATGCGGTCGGTCCCATCAGGCAGCACGCCGGCCGGCTTGATGTCGATGTCGTACAGGCGCTGATCGATCATGGTCATGGACCGGTCGACCAGGTCGCGCAGATAGGCAGCGAAGGCGGCGTCCGTCGGCGTGAGCCTGATCTGTCCGTTGCCGGCGTCGGCAACGGTCACCGGGCTGCCGGGGATCGGCGGGTAGTCCTTGGCGGCGGTCAGCTTGGCGAGCACGCGGTCGCGGTCCTTCGGCTCGGCGATCTTGACCTCGACGCCGCCGTCGCGGATCGCAAGGCCGGAGAAGGGGACCCGGCCGTCGTGCACGATGCGATAGACGTCGTCGCGCAGATCGTTCACCGTCCGCTCGCGCAAGGCGCCGGCGTCGACCTTGAACACCATGCGCGAGCCGCCCTGTTGCGCGATCGCCTTTTCGGCGAAGGCTCCGATCTTGGCGCGCATCTTGTCGACCGGTGGTGCATCCTCGGCGAGCGCCGCGCGCAGGGGGGCGGCAACTGCGGCGGCGACGACGAGAGCCGCGATCAGCCCGGTCGACCCGGCGCTCGTCCTGCGTCCAAAAGCACTCACGTCGATGGTCATGGCGTTCTCTCTTCCGGCAGACGGCGTCTGCCACGAAACTTCAGTCGTAACCTCAGTCCCTTGGTCCCCCTGCCGGCAAAGGAGGTTCAATCGCCAAATCACCCCTCGCCCGGTGAAGGCCGCCACGTTTCGACGAGTGGGTACAGGCACGTCCGGAACCCGGCTGTCGCTGGTGGACATGACGCCGGAAGGCCGCGGCGATTTCTTTCCCAAGGCGAACTGCGACTGGCCGTCGCACGCGTCCGGACTACCACAGCGGAGCGACTTCCGGTGGCTGAGAGCCTCTGTCTCGTCGCCAGCGAGCGATCGGGGCATGGACGGCGGCCAAATCATCGATCATTCTGTCAGCTCCTGATCCGCGCGGGCGGATCGGGCCCCGCCTGAAAGCAAACTCAAACAAGCCAGGCGGGCACTGGACATGAGGGAGGACGGACGGAATGGCGGGCATTCACGCGCTCGATCGGATCATCGGCGAGGACTATCCGGAATTGGCCACGGACGAGCAGGTCCGTGCCCTGGAGCGGGTGCCTTACGCGGAGCGCATCGCGGCCGAAAGCACCTATGATGCGATCAGGCTCGGGGCGGCCCGGAATCCCGATGCGCCGGCGATCCAGTTCCTGCCCAATGCCGATCCCGCCGATGCGCCGCTGATCATCTCGCACGGGGATTTCGTCGAGCGCGTCACGCAGGCCGCCAACATGTTTCACGCGCTGGGTGCGGGCAAAGACGACGTCATCAGCTTCATGCTGCCGCTGCTGCCGGACGCTTTCGTGACGCTGTTCGCGGCGGAGGCCACCGGCATCGCCAATCCCGTCAATCCGCTGCTGGAGCCACATCAGATCGCGGAGATCCTGGAGGCTGCCAACACCACGATCCTGGTGGCGCTCGGCCCCGTGCCCGGTACCGACATCTGGCAGAAGGTCGAGCAGATCCGCCCGTCCTTGAAGCGCCTCAAGGCGATCGTGCAGGTGGGTGGCGGCGGCGATCCCGCGAACGGCATCTTCGCCTTCAACGATCTCATCAAGCAGCAGCCGGCGGACCAGCTCGTCGGTGGCCGCAAGATTCTGGGCGGCGACATCGCGGCCTATTTCCACACCGGCGGCACCACCGGCACGCCAAAGCTCGTACGCCACACCCATGCCAACCAAGTCTATCAGGCGTGGGGGCTCAACCTGCTGCTGAAGTCGAAGCCGGGCGGCAACCTGCTGTTCGGCATGCCGCTGTTTCACGTCGGAGGCTCGCTGACGCAGGTGCTGACGACGCTCGCGGGTAGCGGGTGCCTCGTGGTGCTGTCACCGCCTGGCTGGCGCAATCCCAATGCGGTGAAGAACATCTGGCAGCTCGTCGAACGCTTCAAGCCGGAGGCGCTGTCGAGCGTGCCGACCGTGCTTGCGGCAACGCTTGCCGTACCGCCGGCTGGCGCCGACATTTCGAGCCTGAAATTTGCCGCGGGTGGCGGCTCGGCGATTCCGGTCGCGGTCGGCTCCGCGATCCAGGACAAGCTGAAGCTCCCGGTGGTCGAGGTCTACGGCATGACCGAGACCTCGAGCGTGCACACCATGGCCTATCCGGACCGCCCCATCCGCCTCGGCTCGGTGGGCCTGCCGATGCCTTACTCGCGCGTGCGCATCGTCAGGCTCGACGCCGGGGGACGACTCGAGCGCGACTGCGCCGTGGACGAGATCGGCGTCGTGATCATGGCCGGGCCCGGCGTGTTCGGCGGCTATCTCAACGATGCCCACAACACGGGCGCGTTCGTCGACGAGGTCTGGGTCAATTCCGGCGATCTCGGCCGGCTCGATGCGGACGGCCATCTCTGGATCACCGGCCGCGCCAAGGACCTCGTGATCCGCGGCGGTCACAACATCGATCCGGCACCGATCGAGGAGATCATGTTCCAGCATCCGGCCGTCGGCTTTGCCGCCGTGGTCGGCCAGCCCGACGCCTATGCCGGCGAGCTCCCCGTCGGTTACGTGCAGCTCAAGCCGGGCGCGAAGGTCGAGCCGGGCGAGCTGGAGAGCTGGGTGCGCGAGCGCACGCCCGAACGCGCCGCCGTGCCCGTGCAGATCATTCCGATCGATCCGATGCCCGTCACCGGCGTCGGCAAGGTATTCAAGCCGCAACTGCGCTGGGACGCAGCCCAGCGCGTATTTGCCAAGGTGCTCACCCCGCTCACCGAGAAGGGCCTCGACTGCAGGGTAAAGGTCGGCGCCCATGGCAGCCACGGCTCGATCGCGACTGTGACGATCGCGAATGTGCCGGAAGGCAAGCGGGAGGCGGCGGCAAGCGAGGTGCACAAGCTGCTCGATCCGTTCGTGATGCGGCATGAGGTGGTGTACGCGTAGTCTTCTTCGCGGCAAGACAACTGCAAGGATGAGCTGAGATTCCGGGGGCTTGCGAGCTCCGGAATCGACGCGATTATCCGAACCTCAGGGAGAGATCGAGCGACGAAACCCTGTCGGGCGATAGTGGCCCGGCACCTTCTGCCTGCGCGCAGCGGTTTGGCCTCGAGGATGAACGGATGTCGCCGCTGAAATACCACCGCGATCTGACGCACTGGACCGAGTTCGTGCGCCTTGCGCAGGCGCGCGTTTATGGAAATTGGATGCGGCTCGCGCTCCTGGCGGCCGGTGCCTTGCCGATGCTGCTCGGCATCATCGCCTCGGGGTTGTGGCCGGGATCGGTCGACACGACCTCCGTGCTGTTCGGCATCCTGAGCACGCTCGTGGTCATCGGCGTGCTGTCGCGGTTGGGACTTCGCCGCCACGTCAAGGACGCCGGCTGGGTTCTCGGCAGTCGCGAGATCACAGTGACGGAGCAGGGCTTCGTCGACGCCGGCAACGGCACCGTGCTCAGCGTCGACTGGCCTGCCATCGAAGGGGTGAGCGTGGCCAGGAACATCATCGTTCTCTGGATGGACCGCGCCGCGGGGGTCTTCATCCCCCGTATCGCCTTCCACTCCGACGACGACGAGCGCAGCTTCGTCGAGTTTGCCGGCAAGCGCGCCGGTGCCGCCGCGTAACGGGTAGAATTGCCTAGCCCGCCGGCATCGTCTTCTCGATCAGGCGCACCCAATAGGAGGCGCCGTGACCGAGGATGTTGTCGTTGAAGACGTAAGCGGGGTGGTGGCACTCGTTGCCGTCGCCCATGCCGACCAGGATCATCGCGCCGGGACGCGCTTCCAGCATGAAGGAGAAGTCCTCGGCGCCCATCATCGGAATGAATTTTTCGTTGACGCGATCGGCGCCGGCAATATCGCGGGCGACCTCGGCGGCAACGCCGGCCTCGCGCGCGTGGTTCATCGTCACGGGATACATGCGGCTGTATTTCGTCTCGGCCGATCCGCCATAGGCGCGCGCCACGCTGTCGGCGACCTCGCCGATGCGGCGCTCGACGAGATCGCGCACTTCGGGGTCGAGCGTGCGCACGGTGCCGCAGAGCTCGGCGGTCTCGGGGATGATGTTGAAGGCCGTGCCGGCATTGAACATGGTGATCGAGACGACGGCCGATTTCAGCGGATCGACGTTGCGCGCGACGATCGACTGCAGCGCGTTGACGATCTGCGCGCCGATCAACACGCTGTCGACTGCCTTGTGCGGGCCCGCGCCGGCGTGTCCGCCCTTGCCGGTGACGGTGATCTTCACGTTGTCTGATGAGGCGAGCATCGCGCCGGGCGTCGTTGCGAAATGGCCTTCGGGCAGGCCCGGCATGTTGTGCATGCCGTAGACCTCCTGAATGCCCCAGCGGGTCATCAGGCCGTCGTCGACCATCGCCTTGCCGCCGCCGCCGCCTTCTTCCGCGGGCTGGAAGATCAAGACGGCTGTGCCGTCGAAATTGCGCGTCTCGGCGAGATACTTTGCGGCGCCCAACAGCATCGCGGTGTGGCCGTCATGGCCGCAGGCGTGCATCTTGCCGGGGACTTTCGAGGCATAGGGCACGCCTGACGTCTCCATGATCGGCAGCGCGTCCATGTCGGCGCGCAGGCCGATCGTCCGGCCGGACGTAGCCTTGCGGCCGCGGATCACGCCGACCACGCCGGTGCGGCCGATGCCCGTCACCACCTCGTCGCAGCCGAACGCGCGCAGCTTGTCGGCGACGATGCCGGCGGTGCGGTGCACTTCGTAGAGCAACTCGGGGTTCTCGTGGAAGTCATGGCGCCAGGCGGCCATTTCATCGGACAGGGCGGCAACGCGATTGATGACGGGCATGGGGGATTTCCGTTTCTTGTTGGATTGCCGAGAATAGCGTCATTCCGAGGCGATGCGAAGCATCGAACTCGGAATCTAGAAGTTGCGGCGCGAGATTCCGGTTCACGCGCGATGCGCGTGCCCGGGAATGACGGGGAAATCAGCTCTCCCCGAACACGCGCTTGAAGATCGTGTCGACATGCTTGAGGTGATAGCCGAGGTCGAACTGCTCCTCGATCTCGGCGTCCGACAGATACTTCTTCACCTCGGCGTCCTTCTTCAGGAGCTGCAGGAAGTCGCCTTCACCGCGCCAGACCGGCATGGCGTTGCGCTGCACGAGCTTGTAGGCGTCCTCGCGGCTCGCGCCCTTCTGCGTCAGCGCCAGCAGCACGCGCTGCGAATGCACGAGGCCGCCGAGGCGGTCGAGGTTCTTCTGCATGTTGGCGGGATAGACAAGCAGCTTGTCGATCAGGCCGGCCAGGCGCACCAGCGCGAAGTCGAGCGTGACCGTCGCATCAGGGCCCATCATGCGCTCGGCCGAGGAGTGCGAGATGTCGCGCTCGTGCCAGAGCACGACGTTTTCCAGCGCCGGCGTCACATAGGCACGCACCATGCGCGACAGGCCGGTGAGGTTTTCCGACAGCACCGGGTTGCGCTTGTGCGGCATCGCGGAGGAGCCCTTCTGTCCCTCGGAGAAGAACTCTTCGGCTTCCAGCACTTCGGTGCGCTGGAGGTGGCGGATTTCCACAGCGAGGCGCTCCACGGAGGAGGCGATCACGCCGAGGGTTGCAAAATACATCGCGTGGCGGTCGCGCGGAATCACTTGCGTGGAGATCGGCTCCGGCGTCAGCCCCATCGCTTTCGCAACATGCTCTTCGACGCGCGGATCGATCTGCGCGAAGGTGCCGACGGCACCCGAGATGGCGCAGGTCGCGACTTCCTTCCGCGCCGCGATCAGGCGCTCCTTGGCGCGCGAGAATTCGGCATAGGCAAAGGCGAGCTTGAGGCCGAACGTCACCGGCTCGGCGTGGATGCCGTGGGACCGGCCGATGGTCGGCGTCGTCTTGTGCTCGAAGGCGCGCTTCTTCAGCGCTGCCAGCACCTTGTCGAGATCGGCGAGCAGAAGGTCAGCGGCGCGGGTAAGCTGGACGTTGAGGCAGGTGTCGAGCACGTCGGAGGAGGTCATGCCCTGGTGCACGAAGCGCGCTTCGGGGCCGACGATCTCGGCGAGGTGGGTCAGGAAGGCGATGACGTCGTGCTTGGTCTCCCGCTCGATCTCGTCGATGCGGGCGACGTCGAAGGTGGCGTTCTTCGCCTTGTCCCAGACCGTCTTGGCGGCCTGTTTCGGGATCGTCCCGAGCTCGGCGAGGGCGTCCGCCGCATGCGCCTCGATCTCGAACCAGATCTTGAACCGCGTCTGCGGCTCCCAGATCGAGGCCATTTCCGGGCGGGTATAACGGGGGATCATCGCGGACGCTCCAAGTGGGGCGGGCGCGCCTGAGGGCGCGGACACCGGCCAAAATGCTTTTTACGCCGCGATTTAGCAGAGCGGGGAGGGCGAAACAAACGGCTCGGTCCGGCAAACGGGGGATAGTGAGGGGGTTTTCGAGGTGGACTGTCAATCACGAAAAGCTGACTGACAGATATTGAAATCTGTTATCGCTACGTGTATATCCATCTTCCGACGCTCCGATTGGGCGTCCCGCGGCTCCATCCCGGAGGCCTCAGGTCCGAAACAAAAGGGACCCCCGGGTCAGGGTGGGTCGTGGACGAAGTGGAGACTTACGACAATGACGACCGAAATCATCAACATCGCCGGGCAGATTGGGCACTGGCTCAATGTGCTGGTGGCGCGCCAGATCGCGGCGCAGGCTGCAAAACTGCCGCATTAAGGCAAGAGCTTTCCGAACGACCGGCACGGCCGCTTCGGAACGCGGTCTGATCGCCGGGTGAATGACCCCTCTCACGGGAACATGGTGCTGGCATGAACGAAACCGTTGTCTTGACGCCGGAGCGCATCCTCGAAGTCACGGAGGACGTGCTCAGGCGTTATGGACTTGCCAAGGCCACCGTGGTCGACGTTGCCCGTGCGCTCGATGTGAGCCATGGCAGCGTCTATCGCCATTTTCCGAGCAAGGCCTCGCTGCGCGAGGCCGTGGCCAAGCGCTGGCTCGAGCGCATGGATGCGCCGCTGCGCAAGATCGCCCAGGATACGGGGCCCGCACCGGCGCGGCTCGAGGCCTGGCTGCGGACGCTGTTCGCCGCCAAGCGCGAGCGCGTTTGCGACGATCCCGAGATGTTTCAGACCTATCTGACGCTCGCGCGCGAAGCCTGCGCGGCGGTGAAATGCCACAAGGACGGCCTCGTCGAGCAGATGTCGGCGATCCTGTCCGACGGCGTGAAGCAGCGCGTGTTCGACGTCGCCGACACCAAGGCTACCGCGCGCGCAATCTTCGATGCGACCAGCCGCTACCACCATCCGGCCCACGCCGACGAGTGGAAGGACGCCGATCTGCCCGCCCGCGTCGATGCGACGCTCGCGCTGCTGCTGCGCGGATTGAAGGCGTAAGGCCGAGGCTCCATCATCTCGTTCTGCCGCCCCGGAGATCAGATCTGCCGGTGGCCTCTCACCCTCTGGCCTTGTGGGCGAGGGGACCGTCGCGAAGCGAAAGCGGACGAGGGGGTTTTCTCCGCGCGTGGATGGTGGCGTCGGCCGACGGCACGACCGGCGGGCTTTCCGGATATGGATTGATCTCGATTTCGACGACGTCCCTTGACCGCCTTCGAAGGCGGTAGAAGGTTAGCTCCTGTTCGAGCATGGGGCAGCGGAAGCCGACGGCAGCCGTATCCGGCAGGCGGCAGAGTTCATCGATGAGTTCACCTACGGTGATGATCGGGGGATGGGCTGTCTTATGATTAGCCTTACTCATGGCGTTACTCCTCCACTCTGGGACTAACCAGAGTTCGACGGTCTCAGTTCCACGGCGATAGGGTGGAACAAGAGTACTCAAAGGCACCCCGCTTTGGAGTGACGGTCTCTGTGACCATCCTCCCCTGGGTGGCCCACTGGAGGGCGAGCTGCGCGCCGGTGCGTGCGTTAAAGAGCCGATCCCAACCGAATGCTGCGCAACCGCAATATGCCAAACGGGTCCTCGTGCGCGGCCAGTCTGCGATAGGTGGCAAGGTCGTCGAGCGTCGGACCTTCCCCGCGTCTGACATTCGCGCCTGCAGTCGTTCCGACCGGGATCGACGTGCCGAGGCCGGCATAGAGATAATTGTCGCCGAATGCCTTCTTGAGCGCGGCAAAGGTCGGCTCACCGGTGCAATGTCCCGGTGCAATGCTGTCGATCTTGAACCTGTCCTTCAGCGCGGTGACGACCTTCGCGATTGCCTCGTCAGGAGCGACGACAAGATGAAATCCGCCTGCGACGAGGTGAATCCTGGGATTGATAGCGCTCGCCGCCTCGACGATGCGCTCGATCCCGGGATGCGAACAACCGACCAGAAGGACTATTCCGTCTGCGGTGTTGACGGCCAAAGATAGCTCCTTGAGTTCTTTGTCCCGGGGGCATCGGAGATCAGCGAGATAAGTGTGATACCAGGGGCAATCTCGGTCGTCTGATCGATCAGTTCGAAATTTGCGCTGGCCCATGCCGAGCCGAACTTCATCACCTCGGGGGGCCTGCCTCCGTAGTACCGCATCTCCGGTGGCAAGGCCTCGTCCTTCCGATAGAAGCTGGAAGGCAGCGACGAGCCGTAGATGCCAAATCCCTCCTTCGGTGCATAGATCTTGACTGTCGGGTTGACGCTTAGGACGTAGGACAGACCCGCCATGTGATCCGAGTGGCGGTGCGAAAGAACGACAAAGTCGAGGTCGGAGAGATTGACACCCTTGGCCTTCACGTTCGCCGCGAAGATATCGGGGTTGTCACCCGTATCGAACAAGATGCGCTTTCCCGCGATTTCGACGAGAGCTGAAAAGCCCCAGTCTTTCGTCATCGTCGCGTCTGTGCCGAAGGCGTCATAAAGGATGGTGATCTGATTTTTTGCCTCGGTCGCTGCACTTTCGGCTGTTGCGACCATCGTGAAAATGCCCGAGGCGATCAGTGCTGCAAAAAGACTTTCCCTGATGTTCATGAAAGCGTCTCCTGTTGTCGTGCAAGACTTGCGACGCGAACGAGGGCGGCTTCTGAAGAGCCGTTCAAAAGTGGTTCGCGTTGTAAAATTGGAGCCTGACAGACGGTCGCTGGCCTTCCGCCAGATGTCGTGCCTGCGAACCAACTTAGCACGATCTGAGAGAGGCTGGATGGCCTTCGTTGGCCTGGCCGGTCAGCAAGCCAGGTAGTTCGGCGGGATGGCTTGAACCGTTCTGGCGGTTCTCAGACCTCGGTGCCCTAAAAGAACGGTAGCATATGGCCGGGTCGAGAAATGATGAGGTGCTTTGGGGACATTATCCAAGATGGACAAGCCGCCGAGCTCTAAAGCTTCGTCAGTCCGCAGCTCGCCGCAAGCCGCACGAGCTGCGCGTCCGTGCGCGCGCCGGTCTTCGTCTTGATCAGATAGTGGTAGTTCTGCACGGTCTTCACACTGAGATTGAGATGCGAGGCGATCTGCTCGGTGGTGGCGCCGCTGACGAACTGCCGCAAAATTTCGATCTCGCGCTCGCCCAGCCGATCGAGCACCGAGCCTGCCGGTGACAGGCTCTCCTCGGCCAAAGCATGGGCGATGTCGTCGCTCATGGCACGCTCGCCGCGCGCAACCGCGCGGACGGCTGCGACCACCGCCGAGGGCTCGCTGCTCTTGGTGACGAAACCGCTGGCGCCGGCGCCAAAGGCAGCTTTCACCAGCACGGCCTCGTTGTGCATGGTGAAGACGAGAATGCGCGCACGGGGATCGCGGGCGCGGATGTTGCGGATGGCTTCGAGGCCGCTCGCGCCGGGCATCGAGATGTCGAGCACGATGACATCAGGATCGTGCGTCTTGAAGGCGCCGTAGGCGTCCGCGGCATTGTCGGCTTCGGCGACGACATGCAGATCGCCCTGGCTTTCCAGGACGCGCCGGTAGCCTTGCCGGACGATCGGATGATCGTCGACCAGCAGCACCGTGATGCCCTTTGCCGCCACTTCCGTCATGTCAGCCTCATGCGGCCAGCGGAATGGTTGCCGCCACGCTCAGCCCACGATTGGCGCGCGCGATCGACAGCGATCCGCCGGCGGCCGCGACGCGCTCGCGGATGCCGGTGAGCCCGAAGCCGGCCGACTGTGACACCCGCTCTGCATCGCCGCCGCCGTCGTCCTCGACGCGGATCAGGAGGGCATCGTCCTCGCCGGCGCGCCGCTCGATCCGCAAGTTGATCTCGCGTGCCGCGCTGTGGCGCAGCGCATTGGTCAGGCATTCCTGGGCGACGCGGTAGGCGGTGGTGGCAGCCTGGCCGCCGATGTCCGCGAGGTTGCCCTTGAGGTCGAGCTGGATCGTCGGCTGGGTCGCGCTCTGCGAGCGCCAGCTGTCGACGAGATTGACGAGGCTCGCCTCGAGCCCCAGCTCCTCCGGCAAGGGATTGCGCAGCCGCTTCAGCGTGTCGCGGAGCGACGCCATGATGCGATGCGTAGCCTGCGAGATCATACGTGCATCCTGTGCGATCCCGCTTGCATTCGCCTGCTTCGCGCCCGCCGTTTCGATGGTGCTGGCGAAGGCAAGGATGGCGGACAGATTCTGCCCGAACTCGTCATGCAGCTCGCGGGCGAGCGCGCGCCGCTCGTCGTCGCGGATCTCGAGCAGGCGCCTCGTCAGCGCCGCGCGCTGCTCGGTCGCTTCCTCGAGCCGCCCGCTGAGATCGCCGACGGCCTTGCCGATCATCGCAAGCTCCATGGAGCGGAAGCGCGGCAGCGGCGTGCGGTATTGCCCGCGCGCCATCCGCTGCAGGGCGGTCACGATCGAGCGGGCAGGCGCGAGCGTATGCGCGATCGCGAGCGAGGCCAGCAGCGCAATCGCTGCCGACATCAAGAGCGCGACGTCGATCACGTTGAGAATGTACTCCCAGGCGAGCGAGATCGCCGCAGCCTGATCGGGCGTCGCCACGACCGTGCCGGCCGCGGCCGCGCGCGGGCTCACCGGCCGCACCACCTCGGCATGGCTGCCGAGAAAGGCCGGGATCAGGGACGCAAACCAGCGCGGCGGGGTCTGGCCGATCCCCTGGCTCTGGCCGCATAGCGGCTTCTCGAATGCGGCCGCCGGCTGGAACTGCACGCAGACTCCCGGCGCAATCAGCTTCATCGTATCGGTCGTGCGCCAGTCCGGAACAGGTACGAGGTGCTCGCGCATCCTGTTGCTGCGCAGCAAGAGCTCGCGCCAGTACAGCGCCTCCAGCGCATGCGCGACGCGCTGGGCGGAGGCGGCAGTGGCGCGATCGACGCTGCGATAGGCATCAAAAGTCGCCCAGACCGTCGCGGCGGTCAGGCACAGCGCGACGATCACGAGCAAACGGGCGACGAGTTGAAGCACGAGGCGCATGCGATCACCCCCAACGTTTGGTAAGGTCACGATAACAACGCCGCCGCATCTTGCCAATCGCGGCAGACTGATGGGCCATGCTGCTCGGGAAAATTTCCCAAGCCGATTTGGGCATGGCTCTTTGGACTGCGCGCGACGGCTTTGATCTAATCGGCGACGGGTCGTTTTTGGACCGGGGAGCGAGGCAGCATGAGTTCGATCACCATCGGCAAGAGCGCGCCGCCTGCGGCCGACCCGTCGGAGCGGAGCGCGCTCCTGCTCTGGATGATCTTCACGGGTCTGTCGGTCTTCGCCGTCGTGCTGCTGTGGCGCTTCGGCCTGATCCATCTGATGGTGGTCTCCGACCGCACCTACATTTCCAGCCTGATCGCAGTGCTCTATGTCGTCACCTGCGGCCATTGCTTCTGGCGGACCCGCGCGATCGCGCGGGAAGGGACGGCGGCGCGCCGCTGCCGTGCGGTGCTGTCGGCCAAGGACGGCAGCAAGGCGCTCGATGCTGCCGGCACATCGCTGCCGCATGGCCTCGTCAGGAATCACATCGAGAGCCTGGTGACGAAAGCCGCGGCGCAGGACTATAGGCCCGTCGACCAGACGCTCCTGCTGCGAAATCTCGCCGACCGCCTGCGCGGCTCCAACGGCTTCGGCGCCTTCGTCTCCGATACGCTGATGAAGCTCGGCCTGCTCGGCACCATCATCGGCTTCATCATCATGCTGGCGCCGATCGCGGGACTGGACGCGGCCGACAAGGTCGCGATGCGGTCTTCGATGGGGTTGATGAGCGACGGCATGGCGGTCGCGATGTACACGACGCTTGCGGGCCTGGTCGGCTCGATCCTGGTCCGCATCCAGTATTACATGCTCGATGCCGCGACCCAGCGGGTGTTCTCCGACGCCGTCGTGCTGACCGAGACCTACGTCACGCCGGCTCTGGAACGCAAGCGGCCGGGAACGCCGCCATGATGGATGAATTCGGGCTCTATCCGCGCGAGGAGGCGTTCGATCCGCTCGGCGTGATGCTGTTCAAGGCGCTCCAGGTGGTGGCCTTCCTGTTCTTCCTCGCGCTTCTCGCGGTCTCCCCGGATTCCAAGGACGGCAAGATCGACTCCAAGGCCGAGTTCATGATCACGCTGGACTGGCCGGACAATCATCCTGATGATCTCGACCTCTTCGTGCAGGATCCCGCCGGCAACATCGCCTGGTACCGACACCGCGAGGCCGGTTTCCTCACCCTCGACCGCGACGACCGCGGCGGGGCCAACGACTTCATCGTGGTCAACGGCAAGAAGATCGCATCCCCGATCCGCGAGGAGATCGTCACCGTGCGCGGCATCGTCGCCGGCGAATACACGGTCAACGTCTCGCATTTCCAGGCCACCACCGGCGAGCCCGTCTCGGCAAACATCAAGGTGCAGAAGCTCAATCCGATCGCGCAGGTGATCTTCGACAACAAGCTGACGCTCAACCATACCGGCGACGAGAAGACTGCAGTTCGATTTCGGCTCGATGCAGAGGGCAAGGTTGTCAACGTCGACCAGCGGCCGAAATCGCTGCTGGAGACGTTCCGCAGCAGTTGGCGCAACGGCGCGGATATCGATCCGAAGACCGGCGTGAGGATGCGCCGTGAGTAGCCTGCAACTGGTCATAGTCACGATTTCGGTCGCTTACGCCGTGATCGGCGCGCTGCTCCTGGTCGTCCTGGTCTATGGCCGCCTGCACTGGTCGCTGAAGGCCATGGCGGTCATTGTGACCAGCGTCTTCTATCTCGTCAGCTTCGGCGCGATGCGCGGGCTGCTCGGCTGGGCCAGCAACGACCGGCTGCCCGTGTCATTCAAGCTGTTGGCGGCGCGCATCGTCGAGCCGCATTCGCTGGAGGGTGACCCCGGCTCGATCTATCTGTGGGTCGAGGAGCTCGACGATGACCACCGGCCGAGCGGCATCCCGAGGGCGTTCCGCGTTCCCTATAATGACGCGCTGGCGGAAAAGACCCATGCTGCGGAGAACGAGATCGCGGCGGGACACCCGCAGGGCGGGCGCGCCGCAGATTTTGGCGGCGGTGACGGCACCATCATCGACATGGTCCGTGAATATGTGACGCCCAAGGCCGTGATCGAGACGGCCGGCGGCGATTCATCGACCGGTGAGTTCAATGCCCCACCGGCCGGCGCGCAAGGCGCCGTGTTCACGCCGCTGCCGCCGCCCAGAATGCCCCCCAAGGACGAGCAATAGATCCTGCCACCACCTGAGCGGCGCCGGCTGGTCAACAGCCGTGCGCTGTCGCATCTTGTTGACGTCGCTCAAATTGGCTTTATCGGCGTACGAATAGGATTTTAGGGTGGAGGACGCGTGCGACTGGCCGTCTTTTCGGATATCCATGGCAACCGGCAGGCCTTTGACGCGTGCCTGAAGGCGGCGCGCGAGCGCGGCGCCGAGCGCTTCATCCTGCTCGGCGATTTCGTCGGCTATGGCGCCGATCCGGAATGGGTGGTCGATACCGCAATGGAACTGGTGGCTCACGGCGCCGTCGCTGTACGCGGCAATCACGACCAGGCGGTCCAATCGTCGGCCGAGACCATGAACGCCGAGGCACAGATCGCGATCGAATGGACCCGCGGCCGGCTCGATGCAGCGCAGCGGCGCTTCCTCGCGGAGCTGCCGATGTCCATCGAGGATGACGGCCGCCTCTACGTGCATTCGGAAGCTTCGCACCCGACGCGCTGGACTTATGTCCGCTCGACGACGGACGCCGCAAAAAGCCTGATCGCGACGCCGTGCCACGTCACATTCTGCGGCCACATCCATCGTCCGGCGCTTTATTCGATGTCAGTGACCGCGAAGATGACGAGCTTCGTACCCAAGACCGACGTTCCCGTGCAGCTCCTGCGCGGCCGGCAATGGCTCGCTGTGATGGGCTCGGTCGGCCAGCCGCGCGACGGCGATCCCTCCGCCTGCTTTACTCTGTTCGAGACCGAGAGCTGTCAGATCATCTATTGCCGTGTACCCTATGACATCGAGGCGGCGGCGAGCCGGATCCGGGAGAACGGCCTGCCGCATTGGCTGGCCGACCGGCTGTCGCAGGGGCGCTGAGCGATGCCGAAATCCCTGGTCCAGGTCGGAGCTGAGATCGACGGCTTCATCGTCGGTGAATGCGTCCATGCCGGCGGCATGGCGACGCTGTGGACGGTCACTCATCCCGGCATCGACGCGCCGCTTCTGATGAAGGTCCCGCGGGTGTCCGAGGGCGAGGACCCCGCCGCCATCGTCTCCTTCGAGATGGAGCAGATGATCTTGCCGCGGCTCGCCGGCCCGCACGTGCCGCACTGCTTCGGCACCGGCGATTTCGCGCGCCAGGCCTATGTCGTGATCGAGCAGCTTCCCGGCACCACGCTCTATCCGCGGCTGCCAGACCTGCCGCTTCCTTACGAGGAGGCGCGCGTGCTGGTCGCGAAGATCGCGACAGCCCTTGCCGATCTGCACCGGCAGAACGTGATCCACCACGATATCAAGCCGAGCAGCATCATGTTCCGGGCAAGCGGCGAGGCGGTGCTGATCGACTTTGGGCTGTCGCACCACGACCATCTGCCGGATTTGTTGCAGGAGGAGTTCCGGCTGCCCTACGGCACTGCGCCCTATATGGCGCCGGAGCGGCTGTTGGGCGTGCGCGACGATCCACGCAGCGACCTGTTTTCGCTGGGCGTACTGCTCTATTTCTTCACCACGGGCGAGCGTCCGTTCGGCGAGGGCGAGACACTGCGCGCGATGCGACGCCGGCTGTGGCGCGATCCGCATCCGCCGTGCAAATTGCGTCCCGACTATCCGCCCTGGCTTCAGGAGATCGTGCTTCGGTGCCTGGAGATCGAGCCGGTCCGGCGCTATCCGACCGCCTCGCAGCTTGCCTTCGATCTCACCCATCCCGACAAGGTCAGGCTCACCGCGCGCTCGGAGCGGCTCAAGCGCGATCCGCTCTCGATCGCGTGGCGGCGGCGCTTCAATCACGAGGCGACGCAGCCGCGACCGAAATCGGATGTTGCCGCGCAGATCGCTTCGAGCCCGATCCTTGCGGTCGCGCTCGACACCGCCGAGGGTGCGGCTGAATTGAACGAGGCGCTACGCGTCACCACCGAGCGGATCCTGGCTACGCTGCCTTCGGCGCGGCTCGCCTGCGTCAACGTACTGAAACTGAACCGTCTCGTGATCGACCGGACGCTCGACGAAGATGGATCCAACAAGCATATCGACCGGATGGTGGCGCTCAGGCATTGGGCGACGCCGCTCAAGCTCGACGAGAGCCGGCTCACGGTTCATGTGCTGGAGGCGATTGATCCGGCCGCCGCGATCCTGGAATTTGCCGAGATGAACCAGGTCGACCACGTCATCATCGGCGCACGGCAGAGCTCGTTCAGGCGCACGCTGCTGGGCAGCGTTTCATCGAAGGTTGCGTCGGAAGCAACCTGCACCGTCACCGTGGTGCGGCCGCCAAGGATGGCTGCGGATTCGGAGGAGGTGAGGGCAGACGAAGCCGCAGGCTAGCGTGCGGATCAGGCTGCGTGGAGGCCGTGACCGTCGCGCTTGCGGCGGACGGGCAACCAGAAATCGGGCTCGGCGTCGCTCCGGTCAGGACCGACGCCGAAGAACTGGATGATCTCAGGGCAGGGCTCACAATGGAACAGATTGCCGGAGGTGGCTGCCCTCGACATCTCATTCAGGCAGTTGGGGCAAAGCGGTTTCATCAGGCTATTCCAAAAAAGGATTTCAGTGCGGACGCGGTGACTGGAACTTGTCCAGGTCCACAATCTCGGGCCCGGTGTCGTCGCTGGTCTCGCACGCGATACGCTCAAAACGATCGAAGAAATAATCGAGGTCCGGATGCGGGCGCCGCGGGATGCGGCACCTGCGCTTCGGCTGACGTTTCACGATCGCGACCTGCACGGGCGTTCAGCCCCGGTGGCGATCAAGATGGATGATGCGGGCGGAACGAGATGCGACCTTCACCGGTCGTGCGACATAGATGCAGCGCGCCGCAAGCGCTGCATTCAAGCCAAGCCACAACGCCACGCCAGTCCAGACCAGGGTCGTCGTCATGATGTGCTCCCGTCAAAAAGGGGAGCGCTCTTGTGCATCGATTTGTGCGAACCGGGAAAGCTGGGATGATTACGGGGTGCGACACAATCTTTAAGTTTGTCGCGCTGCAACACCCGTAGAAACCCGCAATATATTTCGTGCGCGCCGGCTCAGATCGCTTCGCCGCGCGCGTTGGCGGCTGCGTTGCGGATCGCATCGATGTTGGTCTTGTAGGCCTCTTGCGTGCCGCCGCGGAATACCGCAGTGCCGGCGACGAAGGCGTTCGCGCCGGCTGCTGCAAGCGCGCCGGCGACATCGGGCCCGACGCCGCCATCGACCTCGATGTCGATCGGCCTGCCTGCGGTCATCGCGCGGATGTCGCGGATCTTGCCGAGCGCAGAGGGAATGAAGGTCTGTCCGCCGAAGCCGGGATTGACCGACATCACCAGCACGAGATCGATCAGGTCGACGACGTATTCGATCGCGCTGATCGGCGTGCCGGGGTTGAGCGAGACGCCGGCCTTCTTGCCGAGCGCGCGGATCGCCTGGAGCGAGCGGTGCAGGTGGGGACCTGCCTCCGCATGCACGGTGATGTGGTCGCAGCCGGCCTTGGCGAACGCCTCCAGATAGGGATCGCAAGGCGAGATCATCAGATGCGCGTCGAAGATCTTCTTGGTGTGCGGACGCATCGCCTTGATGACGTCGGGGCCGTAGGAGATGTTCGGAACAAAATGCCCGTCCATGACGTCGAGATGCATCCAGTCGGCGCCCGCGGCGTCGACGGCGCGCACCTCTTCGCCGAGCCTGGAAAAATCCGACGCCAGGATCGACGGCGCGATCACCAGGGGGCGGAGTGCGAGGGCTTGGGTCATTGGCACAGTTTCCCGAAAAAGCCGTTGGCCGTGTGACGATGGGCCTCGCCTAACATGGGCGGTGCGGGGGAGCAATGCAGGGGCAGGCGCTTCCTGTGGGCGGAAAATTCTGCCGCAACCGGCACGAATTGCCGGTGTTCCCCGACGGCGCAAGGCGCGGGAAAGTCGGATTTGATTGAGGTTTTTGCGCTGGCACGACGCTTGCTGACCGGATTGGAGCATTGGCCGCGGCTTGCCGCATCGTCTGGAGTTGTCGAATGTTGTTCGCCCTTGGTGCCATATCGGGTGCGCTCGACGCGTTGCAGTCGCTGACGTCCTCCAAGACGTCCTCGACGCAGCAGACAGGTTTCACGCAAGGGGCGACGAACCCGTTCTCGATCGACAGCGGCAGCAGCACGACAAGCGGCGCGAGCTCGTCGGTCAACTCCGGCAACTGTCCGCAGATATCGCCTGAGACGATGAGCGCGCTGATTGCGGCGCAAAGCCAGTCGTCGGCAAGCACGAGCAGCTCTTCCAGCGCGACCTCGTCGAGCTCCTCAACGAGCTCATCGTCGACGTCGATGAGCCCGCAGGATGCCCTGAAGGATCTGTTCTCGCAGATCGATGCCGATGGCGACGGCAAGATCACCAAATCGGAATTCGAAAACGCGCTGGGCGCGGGCGGCACCAATGTGGCGCAGGCCGACGACGTCTTCTCCAAGCTCGACACCAATGGCGACGGCAGCGTCAGCCTCGACGAGATGTCGAAGGCGCTGCAGGGTGGGCATCACGGTCACCATCACGCGGAAAGCGCCGCCAGCTCCAGCGGTTCCGGGGACGCCAGCGGCAGCGGCTCGGACGGCAGCTCCGATCCGTTGACCGGGGCGACCTCGACGTCCGTGACCAACAGCGACGGCTCGACCACGACCACCGTCACCTATGCCGACGGCTCGAAGGTTTCGATGACGACGCCGGCTGCGTCGAGCTCATCGAGCTCGGGCTCCAACTCCAGCGGCTCGAACTCGGCGACATCGTCCTACAACTGGATCGAACGGATGATCCAGCGCGAGGCGCAGCAATTGTCGGCCACTGCGGCCTCATCGCTGTCGGTGAGCGTGTAAGCGGGGCGCGCTGCTCTCGCCCAATCTCCGGTGTCATGCCCCGGCTTGACCGGGGCATCCAGTACGCCGCGGCATCTCCGTATTCGTCACCGTCTCTGGAATACTGGACCGCCCGGTCCCGTCTCCGCCAAGGCTTCGACGAGGCTTGCGAACTCGGCTCGCCGGAGCTTCAGCGAAGGCGGCAAGCCGGGCGGTGACCGGGTGGAGGGAGCGGCGGTCCAACTAAGAGCCGAACCGATGCTTCCACGATGCAAGCGCGCCGGCGAACGGCAACGCCGTGGCGCCGTACACGCCGCGCGCAATCGCGCGCGCCACGACATTGGCTGCGACCATGCCGACCTCGGTGAGGTCGACGATCGGATCGATCGCCTTCTCGCAGGTCGCAGCGGCAAACAGCACGTCGCCGTCGGTCGGCGCATGCACGGGATAGATCGCGCGGGCAAAGCCGGTCTGCCCGATCATGGCGAGGCGCTTGGCTTGCGCCTTGGTCAGCGTCGCGTCGGTGACGACGAGGCCGATCGTCGTGTTCTCGCGCGAACTCGCGGCCGGCCCGCCCTTGATCCGCATCTTGAGCATGTCATCCGTGAAGATGTCCGGCAGTCCGCGTCCGCCGAACTCGCCGCCCACCTCGAACGGCGCGGCCCAGAACCAGGGGCCGTCGCCCACGGTGACGCTGCCGACCGCGTTGACGGCGGCGATCGCCGCGACCTTGATGCCGTTGCTGGTCACGGCGGAAGCCGAGCCGAGCCCGCCCTTGAAATTCGCCGTCGTGGCGCCGAGGCCAGCGCCGACGCTGCCGAGCGCGAAGTCCACGCCGGCTGATGCTGCCGCGGCATAGCCGAGGTCGCGATAGGGCGGGAAGCGGCCCCAGGCCTTGTCGCCGCCATTGAGGAGATCGAACAGGATCGCGCCCGGCACGATCGGGATCAGCGCCTCGCGGACCCGGAATCCACGCCCTTGCTCGGCGAGCCAGGCCTGCACGCCGCCGCCGGTTTCGAGCCCGAAGGCGGAGCCGCCCGACAGCGCGATCGCATCGACGCGCTCGACCGTGTTGGCAAGATCGAGCAGCGCGTCCTCGCGCGTCCCGGGCCCGCCGCCGCGCACGTCGATCGCCGCCACGGCCGGCTGGTCGAAGACGATCGCCGTCGCACCCGAGGCGAGCTTTTCGTCGTGGGCGTGCCCGACGCGGACACCGGCGATGTCGGTGAGGAGGTTTTTCACGGCGGCACTCCCGGCGCTGCAAGCGGTCGTGCTTCAGCGATAGCGCAGGAGCAAGCCGCGCTCAACTGGCGAGCGCGGTGCGGAGCATCCTGGCGAGCTCGGACTTGCGGTAGGGTTTTGCGAGCAGCAGCACGCCGGAGTCGAGCCGGCCGTGATGGACGATGGCGTTCTCGGTATAGCCTGACGTGAACAGCGTCTTCAGCGCCGGGCGGCGCCTGGCCGCTTCGTCGGCGAGCTGGCGGCCGTTCATGGCGCCGGGCATGATCACGTCGGTGAAGAGCAGGTCGATGTCGGCATTGCCGTCGATCAGCGTCAAAGCTTCCGCCGCATTCGCCGCTTCCAGCGCGTTGTAGCCGAGGCTCCTGATCTGGGTCACGACATATTGGCGTACCAGCGCGTCGTCCTCGACGATCAGGATCTTTTCGTCGCCGCCCTCGATCGGGACGTTGCGCATCGCCTCGAGCGCGGTCTCCTGCACGCCGGTCGAACGCGGCAGATAGATCTTCACGCTCGTGCCGTGACCTTCCTCGCTGTAGATCTTGACGTGCCCGCCGGTCTGCTTGACGAAGCCGAACACCATGCTCAGCCCAAGTCCGGTACCCTTGCCGACCTCTTTCGTTGTGAAGAAGGGGTCGAACACCCGCTCGATCAGCTCGGCCGGAATGCCGGTCCCGGTATCGCTCACCGCGATCATCACGTAATTGCCGGCGATGATGTCGGGGTTCATGCTCGCATAGCCTTCGTCGAGGAAGACGTTGCGGGTCTCCAGGACCAGCGTGCCGCCGTCGGGCATGGCGTCGCGCGCGTTCAGAGCGAGGTTCAGGATCGCGGTGGTGAGCTGGCTCGGATCGACCAGCGCCGGCCAGGCGTCCTCGGTCAGTTGCGGCGTGATGGTGATCTGCTCGCCGAGCGTCGGATGCAGCAGCTTGGCGGCTTCCACGACCAGCGCGTTGGGGTCGACCTCGCGCGGCTGCAGCGGCTGCTTGCGGGCAAAGGCGAGGAGGTGCCTGGTCAATTGCGCGCCGCGTTCGGCCGCATCGTCGATCAGCCTGGTGATCGCTGCCAGATCGGGCCGGTCGGCGACGGCCTCGGACAGGATCCCGATCGTGCCCGTGATGACTGTGAGCACGTTGTTGAAATCATGCGCGACGCCGCCGGTGAGCTGGCCGACGGCGTCCATCTTCTGCGCCTGCCTGAACTGCGCTTCAGCCGCCTGCTTTTCGGTGAGGTCGCGTCCGATGAAGAAATGGCGCTTCACCGGCTCCGACCAGGTGCCCATCCAGTTCAGCGTGACGTCGTGCCCGTCCCTGTGGGGGTAGCGCGCCTCGAAGCTGCGCTTGGTCAGGCCGCGTCGCGCGGCGCGCATTTCCTCGCGCGTCCTCTCGAGATCATCGGGATGGATGAACTCCGTCGCGTTGTGTCCGATCATGTCCTCCGGCCTGAAGCCGAGGATATCCCTCACGCTCGGGCTGACCTGGACGAAATTGCCGTAGCCGTCGGTGACCAGGATCAGGTCCTGTGACGTCTCGAAGATGCGCTGACGCTCCTCGACCTCGCGATTGAGCGCGGCCTGCGTTCGCTTCCGCTCGGTGATGTCGCGGGCGATCTTGGAGGCGCCGATGATCTTGCCGTCTGACGACCACAGCGGGAACAGGCTGAGCACGACGTCGAGCGGCTGCCCGCTCTTGTTCACGCGCACGGTTTCGTGCTGCTCGATGACCTCGCCATTGCGGGTGCGGGCGAGGATCTCTTCCGTCTCCTCCCGACGACCTTCCGGCATGATGATGTCGATCGGCTGGCCGACGGCTTCCGCCGCGGAGAAGCCGAACAAGCGCTCGGCGGCGCGATTCCACGCGGTGATGGTGCCATCGAGCGCCTTGGTGATGATGGCATCGTTGGAGGATTCCACGACTGCGCTGAACAGCCGTTCGCGCTCGCCGAAGCGATCGCGCTCCGATGCCGATTGCCGTCGCAGCATGCCGAGCAGATCTATGGTCTGCGCCTGGAGGCGGACATTCTCCATCAACAGCACCGCGAGCACGAAGCTCGCGGCCAAAAGACCGTAGACGCGCCCGGCGTAAAAACCGAGATCGAAACGCGCGCCATTGAGGATTCCCGACAGGGCGATATCGAACAGCCAGGCGGACATGACGACCATGAGCCAGACGTCGATCACCGAATGCGGCCGCCGAAACCACAGCGTGACCAGGGCGGCGGCGCTCAGGGACCATACGAACGAGATCACACCGATCTGCGTGGGCGTAAAGTGGCCGTTGCGCAAGAGGTCCGGCAGCAGGTCGTGCTTGGCCGTGACGATCCAAACGAAGGCGATGACCGCCACGGCCGATCCCAATATGCTGCAGAGGATCGCGCGGCGCACCGTCCCCCTTATTTTGACGCCGCCGCCAGCGTCCTTCAGCCCTGCATAGGCGAGCACGAACAGCGGAAAGCCGCCGTGCCAGATCATGTAGAGCCAGGCGGTGGTCTGTGGACCCGCGCCCAGCAGTCCTGTCGGCGCAAATAGCTCGGGGAAGGTCAGGGCGTGGGCAATCGCTGCGGCCGCGGTGAAGAGGTAGCCGGTCGAGAGCATCAACAGCGCGCGGGTCCGCAAGACCGCAAATTGCGACAGCAGGAGCACGGCAGTGACGATGTCGCTGACGGCGAGCGCGGACTGGTAACTCGCGACGAAGGCCGGAATGCGCGCAAGCGGCACGCGGGCGAAGGGAACGGCAAGTGCGAACAGAATCGACGAGACGCCGACGATCGCCAATGCTGCAGTGCGATCGCTCCGAGCGGCCGGCAAGGTCGAAAGGAAGGCGCTTCGGTCGTTCGGTGCCAGCACGTTCACCTCTTGCGGACCGCCATTGACGCCTCCAGTAAGACACTCCCTGGGAAGCATCTTGCCCGCTACCTCTCTGTGCGGTAGCAGGGTCTGGGCACGCGCTCTGATGGGAAGATACGCGACTCAACCGAGGGTTAGAGCTTACTTAATTTTTCTGAGAACGAGGAGCCGAGGCCGGGTAAGCTGGCCTTTACCGATCGGGGAAATAATACCTCTTCCGCTGTGGCGGGATCCCGTTCCGGAAGGCAGATTCCTGGAGCGATACCAATTTCATGATGCCGGGAGTTGTTCCCATGCCCCGTATCCTCGTGATCGACGACCAGAAGGAGGTCCGGGCGATGGTGTCCATCGTGCTCCGGGTCAATCGTTTCGAGGTCGTGGAGGCGGAGAGCGGTGCGGCCGGCCTGAAGGCATTTGGCGAATCGGCGTTCGATGCGGCGATCGTGGACATTTTCCTGGCCGACACCAGCGGCCTCGAGGTCATGACGGCGATCCGCGAGAGCTCGCCAAATTTCCCGATCGTCGCCGTTTCCGGCATGACCGCCCTCGACTTCATGGAGGAGGCGCCCGGCCTCGCCAACGTCGTCTGCCTGCAGAAGCCGTTCCGGCCCAACGATCTCCTCCAGGCGCTCAAGACGGCGCAATCGGGCAAGCTCAAGGCGGCGGTCTGACCGGCGGATGCGAAAACGCCCCGGCGAGCCGGGGCGTTTGTGATGATGGCCTCAAGGCCGAGGCATTGCGAACTCTCGTCAGGAACCCTTGGCGCCGAGTTCGGCGTAGTTGCCCTTGGCGTCCCACTTGTAGACGACATAGTCGATCTGCTTGATGTCGCCCTTGGCGTCATACTCGATCGGGCCGAGCACGGTGTCCCACTTGCCGGCCTTGATGGTCTCCATCACCTTCTTCGGATCGGTCGTGCCGGCCTTCTTGACCGCCTGCGTCCAGACCTGCAGCGCGGCGTAGGTGTAGAGCGTATAGCCTTCCGGATCGATGCCCTTGGCCTTGAAGGCTTCGACGATCTTCTTCGCGGACGGCTTGTTGCGCGGGTCGGGGCCGAAGGTGAACAGCGTGCCTTCGCCCGCCGGGCCGGTGATGGAGGCGTACTCCTTGTCGGCCAGCGCGTCGCCCGACATCAGCACCGTCTTCAGGCCCTGGTCGCGCATCTGGCGCAGGATGAGGCCGGCTTCCTGATGGTAGCCGCCGACATAGACGAGGTCGACGTTCTCCTTCTTCAGACGCGAGACGATCGCGTTGAAGTCCTTGTCGCCCTTGTTGTAGGACTCGTAGAGTTTCTCGGTGATGCCGGCCTTGTTGAGCGCCTTCTTGGTCTCGTCGGCAAGACCTTTGCCGTAGGTGGTCTTGTCGTTGAGGATCGCGATGTTCTTGCCCTTGTAGTTCTTGGCAATGAACTGCGCGGCGATCAGGCCTTGCTGGTCGTCGCGGCCGCAGACACGCGCCACGTTCCACAGCTTGCGCTCGGTAAAGAGCGGGTTGGTCGAAGCCGGAGTGATCTGCAGGACGTTGCCGTCCGCATAGGCTTCAGAGGCCGGAATCGAGGACGACGAGCAGAAATGCCCGGCGACGAACGGGATCTTGGCGCCGGCGATCTTTTCCGCCACCGAGCGGGCCTGCTTCGGATCGCAGGCGTCGTCTTCGGCGTTGAGCGCGAGCTTCTTGCCGTTGACGCCGCCGGCGGCGTTGATGTCCGCCACCGCCAGGTCGGCGCCGTTCTTCATCTGCCGGCCGAATGCGGACTCGGTGCCAGTCATCGGGCCCGCAACTGCGATGGTGATATCCTGCGCGAACGCTGCCGTCGACAGCGCTACGGACGCGCCAAATGCCAGACCGATGAGCTTCAGTGATTTCATGAGATACCTCGCGGGTGGTCGTCTGTTGGGAGTTGCCGGGTTGGCCCGGTTCAAACCGGCGCCATTCTTGAATGAATTTACGGAGAAGTCACCGGCAAAATACGGGCATTAGCAAAGATATCTAGGCCCATTCTCGCGCAGGGCGGGGCCGGTCAGGCGTGCCGGCCACCTTCCAGATAGGCGGCGCGGATTTCGGGGCGCTGCAGCAATTCGGCGCCGCTGCCCGCCAGCGTGATCAAGCCGTTGACCATGACGTAGCCGCGATGGGCGAGCTTCAGGGCATGGTTGGCGTTCTGCTCGACGATCAGCACGGTCAGGCCGTCCTGCCGGTTCAGGGTGCGGATCGCGTCGAAAATCTGCCGCGCGATGAGCGGGGCGAGCCCCAGCGAGGGTTCATCGAGCATGAGCAGGCGAGGGCGGCTCATCAAGGCGCGGCCGATCGCCAGCATCTGCTGCTCGCCGCCGGACAGGGTTCCGCCGCGCTGGGCGAAACGTTCCTTCAGGCGGGGAAACAGGGCGAACACGCGCTCGAGCGTGCTCTCCCGTTCCGCTGGCGTGCTGTCGGTGACGTCGGCCCCCATCTGGAGGTTCTCGGCGACGCTCATCCGCGGGAAGATGCGGCGGCCTTCCGGCGATTGCGCGATGCGCAAATGGGCGATCTCGTGGGTCGGGACGGCGGTGATGTCCTTGCCCTCGTAGAGGATCTGCCCGGCGCGGGCGCGCGGCTTGCCGAAGATCGTCATCATCAGCGTCGACTTGCCGGCGCCGTTGGCGCCGATCAGCGCGACGATCTCGCCGGAATTGATCTCGACGTCGACGCCCTTCAGCGCCTCGATCTTGCCGTAGGCCGCACGCAGGCCCCGGATCGCGAGCAGGGGGGATGCCGCCGTCACGACCCGCTCTCCATGACCGCCATCGCCTCTTCCTCGTCGGCGCCGAGGTAGGCGGCGATCACCTTGGGATCGTCGCGCACCTCGCGCGGCGTGCCTTGCGCGATCTTCACGCCGTGGTCCATCACCACGATGTGGTCGGAGATCTCCATCACGACCGACATGTCGTGCTCGATCAGGAGGATCGAGGTTCCCAGGTCGTTGCGGATCGAAAGCAGGAGCTCGCTCAAGGCGGCGCTCTCGCGCGCGTTGAGGCCGGCAGCCGGCTCGTCGAGGCACAATAGTGCAGGCTCCGTGCACATCGCGCGCGCGATCTCGAGGCGGCGCTGGTCGCCATAGGCGAGGTTGCCGGCCGCATCGTCGGCGCGATCCAACAGGCTAACCCGCTTCAGCCAATCGGTGGCGAGACCGATCGCATGCGCTTCCGCATTGCGGTAGTTCGGCGCGCCGACCAGGCCGAGAAAGGTGAAACCGGAGGCGCGCATCAACATGTTGTGCTGCGCCACCATCAGGTTTTCCAGCACGGTCATCCCGGGAAACAGGCGGATGTTCTGGAAGGTGCGTGCGACCTTGGCCTGTTTGGCGATGCGGAAGTCGTTGAGCCGCTCGAGCACGATTTCCTTGCCGTCATCGTGGGTGAGGCGGATGGCGCCGCCGGTCGGCTTGTAGAAGCCGGTAATGCAGTTGAACACCGTGGTCTTGCCGGCGCCGTTCGGTCCGATCAGCGCCGTGATCTTGCGCCGGTCCGCCGAGAACGACAGATCCTGCACGGCGACGATGCCGCCAAAGCGCATGGTGAGCTGATCGACGTTGAGGATACGCTCGCCGCTCATCCGTGGCCTTCCTTGACGAGGTCGGAGGAGATGGCCTGCGCTTTCTTCAGATACACGGTCGGCGCGCGATGGCCGATCAGGCCGCGCGGCCGCCAGATCATAATCAGCACCATCGCCCAGCCGAACACCAGCATGCGGTAGATCTCAAGCCCGCGGAACAGCTCGAAGCCGCCGATCATGGCGAGAGCGGCGAGCGCCACGCCAAGCTGCGAACCCATGCCGCCGAGCACCACGATGGCAAGCACAAGTGCGGATTCCTGGAAGGTGAAGGATTCCGGGCTGATGAAACCCTGGCGCGTGGCGAAGAAGGCGCCGGCGAAGCCGCCGAACAACGCACCCGTCGCGAACGCCGTCAGTTTCGTGGTCGTGGTGTTGATGCCGAGCGCGCGGCAGGCGACCTCGTCCTCGCGCAACGCTTCCCAGGCGCGGCCGATCGGCAGGCGCCGCAGGCGGATCGTCACCCAGTTGGTGAGCAGCGCCAGCGCCAGGATCAGGTAGAACAGGAAGACGATGCGGTGCGTCGGCGAGTACTCGATGCCGAGCTTTGCGGCGAGCCCGTCGTCGCTGTTGTCGAGCGGGATGCCGAACAGGGTGGGGCGCGGAATACCGGTGACGCCGTTCGGGCCGCCGGTCAGGCTTTGCCAGTTGATGATGACGAGCCGGATGATCTCGCCGAAAGCGAGCGTGACGATCGCGAGATAGTCGCCGCGCAGCCGTAGCACCGGGAAGCCGAGCATAACGCCCCACATGGCTGCGAGGATACCGGCGAGCGGCAGGCAGATCCAGAACGACCAGCCGAAATTGGTGGCGAGCAGCGCGTAGGAATAGGCCCCGACCGCATAGAAAGCGACGTAGCCGAGATCGAGCAGGCCGGCGAGCCCGACCACCACGTTGAGGCCCCATCCCAGCATCACATAGGTGAGCACGAGGATCGCGAGGTCGAGGATGTAGCGCTGGTTATAGAAGATGACCGGCACGAGGAGGGTGAAGATCAGAAGCGCCGGCGCCAGGTAGTTGCCAAGGATCGACATGCCGCGATGCACGGCGGGCGGTACCAGCTTCTCGGCGCCGATAGGGCCGATCCATTGCCGCGCCAATTCGATGAGGATCGATCCTCCGAACACGATGCCGACGATGGAGGCGAGTTCGCCGAACCGCGTCCAGTAGGTCAGCTGCCCATCGGGACCGGCCTCGGTGCGGATGCCGATCATCAGCGAAAACAGCACCAGCGCGACGAGAGCGCTCAGGAAGGCCTTTTTCAGGATGAAGGGGATGCCCGCTGCGGTGCGGGTTGCGGATACCGTTTCTTGCGAAAGAGCTGTCACACTGGCGACCCGTCAGACTTTTTCGACTTCGGGACGGCCGAGCAGGCCGGTCGGCATGAAGATCAGCACGATGATCAAGATCGAGAACGCGGCGACGTCCTTGTACTCGACCGAGAAATAGGCCGACCAGAACGTCTCGATCAGGCCGATCGCAAGCCCGCCCAGCACCGCGCCGGGCAGCGAGCCGATGCCGCCAAGCACGGCGGCCGTGAAGGCCTTGATGCCAGCGACGAAGCCCATGTTGAAATCGACCTGGCCATAGTAGAGCAGGTACATCAAGCCCGCCACCGCCGCGAGCGCCGCGCCGATCACGAAGGTCATGGAGATGGTGCGGTCGACGTTGACGCCGAGCAGCGCCGCCATGGTCTGGTCCTGCTCGCAGGCGCGCATGTCGCGCCCGAGCCGCGTCCGCAAGACGAGCCGGTTGAAGATCAACAGCAGCACGATCGTGGTGATGACCACCAGGATCTGGATGTTGGAGAGCTGGATCACGAAACCGTCCGCGCTCTCGTGCAGCGTGTAGCCGCCGGTGATCAACGGCGGGATCGGCTTGACCCGGGCGCCCTGCGCCACCTGCGAGTAGTTCGTGAGCACGAAGGACATGCCGATCGCCGACAGCATCGGGGCGAGGCGGAAGGAGTGGCGCAGTGGGCGGTAGGCGATGCGTTCGACGGTCCAGCCATAGAGCGCGGTGATCGCCATCGCCACCAGCAGCACGACCAGGAGGATGAGGGGAACCGCGGTCACGCCGATCGAGATCAGGATCAGGAAGGTGATCAGGGCGATGAAGCCGCCGATCATGAAGATGTCGCCATGGGCGAAATTGATCATGCCGACGATGCCGTAGACCATCGTGTAGCCGATGGCGATCAGGCCGTAGATCGAACCGAGGACGAGACCGTTGATGAGCTGCTGGGTGAAATAGTCCATGGGCTGCCGTTGTCTCAACTTGACGCCGCTCAAAGGGAGCTCTTGAGAGAGTTCTTGGGCCCCGGCAGCCCTTGAGCATTTCATTTGTTGTAACAGGAGGGAACTGACCGCCGCAACTGGGCTGGCCTTGGCATAAAGGCTTGTACAGAGTTCATTTCGCATCCTGGTTCCCGCCTCGGGGTAGGGAACCCGGTTCCGGGCAACTAAAATAGGTGTGGGCCGTTATCTCACGTTGTGACGCCCAACAAGGGAGTTTCCCGCGATGACGAAGCAGCAGAACCAGAATCCGGGCCAGCAGAATCAGAAGCCCGGCCAGCGCCCCGATCAGCAGCAGCAGGGTGGCGGCCAAAAACCCGGACAGCAGCAGCAGGATCCGACGCGCCAGGGCGACAAGCCGGGCCAGCATGGTCAGGACCAGCGTTGATCTCGAAGCACCTTGGAATTGTGACAGTCCCGCCGAAAGGCGGGACTTTTCCTTTTGTCCCGCCGCGGCTTGTCCACAGCGGTTAAGGTAAACAAAGGGTTTAAATTGCCGCCTCAAGTCGAGGGGGGTTAGCTGCTGAAAAAGGCCCGACCGGCTCGGGCCGACGGAAATCATGCGGGAAGCGGCAATGCTGAAAAACTGGCGGATCGGCTCAATCAATGGCGTGGTGTTGGCCGCCTATTTCATCCCGGCCTGGACGTTGATTGCCGTCAACATCATGGTCGCCCCCGTGCACGGCCTCTTTGAGCGGCCGAGCGTCGCGGTGGCGCTGTTCATCAGCGACCAGTTCCAGATATCGGGCATGAGCACGGTCCGCGCGGCGTGGCTGCTGGCGCTCGGCCGCCTCACCGTGGTGGCGTTCTTTGCCATTTTTCTGGCGCTGCTCTCGATCCCCCGGGTCCGCAGGGCGGGCGGCTCCGACGAGGCGCTCGGGATTGCGCTTTTCATTGGCAGCCTGATCTCGTTCGCAAGCATGGTGATGGCCTCGAAGGTCGGCGAGATGGCCGCCCTCAGGCTGCATGCGACCGAGCTCCTGCTGCTGCTCGGCGCCGCGATCGTGCTGCTGATCGAACGGCCGGCCCGGCGACCTGTTGAAGCCAGGGTTCTGGAAGCCAACGTTCTGGAAAAGGCTCCGCTAGCTTTTGAGCAGGCCGAGCTCCTGCACAATCGCTGAGGCTTCCTTGACGGCGTGGTTGGCCGCCGGCACGCCGCAATAGATCGCCTGCTGAAGAAGGATTTCCTTGATATCGTCGGGGGTGAAGCCGCCCTCGGCGAGGGCTGCGCGCACGTGCAGACGGAATTCGTCCCATTGCCCGAGCGCGACCATGGTGCCGATGACGAGCACGCGCCGCGTCCGCTCGTCGAAATGCTGCCGCGTCCAGATCTCGCCCCAGGCGTAGCGGGTAATCAGGTCCTGGAAATCGGTGTTGAACGCATTGCGGTTGGTGATCGACTTGTCGACCCAGGCGTTGCCGAGCACCTGGCGGCGCACCTTCATGCCGGCATCGCGGCGCTTCTCGTCGTCCAGCGTCTGGTCGTCCATGTGTGTCCTCCTATCCGTCATTGCGAGCGCAGCGAAGCAATCCAGAGATGTGTCCACGGAGACAGTCTGGATTGCTTCGTCGCTGCGCTCCTCGCAATGACGCGTTCTGAAATCAGCGTTGCGTCAAGAAGCCGACCAGCGCGTCGGTGAAGGCGTGCGGCTGCTCGACATTGGAGATGTGGGCGGCATCGATGATGGTCATGCTGGCGCCTGGAATTTGGCTGCGGATCAGTTCGCCCGCCGAGATCGGGGTTGCCGTGTCGTGGCGGCCGGCGATCACCAGCGTCGGGCTCTTGATCTTCGGCAGCAGCGCGCGCTGGTCGAGGGTCGACAGCGCCTCGCAGCAGGCGAGATAGCCTTCGACCGGTGAGGCCACCAGCATCGCCTTCATCTTCGCGGCGATCTGCGGCTCGCGCTCGCGGAAGTCGGCCGTCAGCCAGCCGGCGATCACGGTGTCGGCCACCGCTGCGATGCCGCCTTCCTTCACCGCCTTGATGCGGTTGTGCCAGTTGGTCGGATCGGGGTAGTAGCAGCTCGTGTTGGCGAGGACGATCTTGCCGAGCCGCTCCGGCGCATTGGCGCCCAGCCACTGCCCGACCATGCCGCCCATCGACAGGCCGCACCAATGCACCTTCTCGATATTGAGGTCGTCGAGGATCGCCAGCACGTCGCGGCCGAAGCGCTCCATCGAATAGGGGCCGGGGGCTACGGTGGACTTGCCGTGGCCGCGGCGGTCGTAGCGGATGACGCGGAATACCTGCGTCAGGGCCTTCATCTGCGGCTCCCACATCTGCAGCGTGCAGCCGAGCGAGTTGGAGAGCATCAGGGTCGGGCCGCCGTCGCGGCCCTCGACGGAGACGTTGAGCAGGCACCCGTCGGCATCGATCATGGGCATGGCGGGGTCTCCGTTCTATTCGCGGTCGAGGCTGTCGAGCAGCCGGTCGATCAGGGCCTGGGAAGCGCCTTGATAGGCCATCGGCTCGAACAATGCCGCAATTTTCTCCGGGGCAAGATGCGCGGTGACCTTCGAATCAGCCGCGAGCACGTCGCGCAAATGCTTCCTCTCGGCAACCGCCTTTTTGCTGGCAGCCTCGACCAGGTGATGTGCGTCGCTCTTGCCGATCGTCTCGGCGAGCGCGAAGGTGACGGCCTCCGCCATGATCAGGCCATGCGTCGTGTCGAGATTGGCGCGCATGCGCGCCGCGTCGACGTCGAGGCCTTCGGCGATATCGACGATGGCCGCAAGCGCGCCTGAGGCGACCAGCATCAATTGCGGCAGTGTCGGCCATTCCGCGTGCCACGGGCCGGCGCTGCGCTCGTGATCCTGGACCTGGGCCGCGAAGATCGTTGCGGCCAGCTGCGGCGCCATCGTGGCCGCCCCAAGCGCGCTTGCCGCTGCGACCGGATTGCGCTTGTGCGGCATGGTCGAGGAGCCGCCGCGGCCTTCCCCGGCGGGCTCAAAGGCTTCGGCGACGTCAGTCTGCATCATCAGCGAGACGTCGCGGGCGATCTTGCCGCAGCTGCCGGCAAGAATGGCAAGGCTTGATGCCGCCTCGGCGAGTCGGTCGCGATGGGTGTGCCACGGCGCCTCGGGCAATGGCAGGTCCAACTCCTGTGCAAGCCGCTCGGCGACGACGAGCCCCTTGTCGCCGAGCGCTGCGAGCGTGCCGGCGGCGCCGCCGAATTGCAGCGCGAGGCCTTCGCGGCGCAGCCGCCGCAGCCGGCAGCGCGCGCGGGCAAGGCTTGCGGCATATTCGGCAGCCTTCAATCCGAACGGCATCGGCAGCGCGTGCTGGAGCCAGGTGCGCGCGACCATGGCGGTGTTGCGGTGGGTGCGCGCCAGTGCGGCGAGCCCTTTGATGGCGCGGCTGAGATCGGCATCCAGCGCATCGATCCCGGCGCGAAGCATGAGCATGGTCGCAGTGTCGATGACGTCCTGGCTGGTCGCGCCCCAATGCACGTAGCGCGCGGCCTCCGCATCGGCCTTGGCGACGCTGGCGGTCAGCGCCTTGACGAGGGGGATCGCCAGATTGCCCGACCTGGTCGCGGCCTCCGCAAGCGCGCCAAGGTCGAACGCGGCCACCTGACAGCCGGCTTCGATTGGGCCGACCGCGCTTGCGGGAATCACGCCGGTAGCAGCTTCCGAGCGGGCCAGCGCTGCCTCAAATTCGAGCATGTTTTGCAGGTAAGCCCGATCATCGCAGATCGCGCGCATGGCTGCGCTCGACAGCATCGGCGCAAGCAGGGGGGAGAGGGATGTGCTCATGTTGCGCGGGACCTAACCACCAAGGGCAGCGTCTGCCAATCCCAAACCGCTGGCGCAAGCTTTTTGCAGTTGCGAATATGCATTGCATGTGATCGCCGGCTGCCCTTTCCTTTGCGGCGGCCCTGCGTTACTTGAGCAGCGTTGCGTCAGTGATCCCGGGAGGCAGCCCATGGCCATGACAATGAACGGCGAAGTTCAGCTTGCGGCGTCGCGCGAATCCGTGTGGGCCAAGCTCAACGATCCCGAGGTGCTGAAGGCCTGCATCCCCGGCTGCGAGGAACTGGAGAAGACCGACGACGGCGGATTTCGCGCGGTCGCCAAGATGAAGGTCGGCCCGGTGTCGGCGCGCTTCAAGGGCAAGGTGATGCTCAGCGATCTCGACCCGCCGAACGGCTACAAGATCTCCGGCGAAGGCGAGGGCGGGGTGGCCGGCTTTGCCAAGGGCGGCGCGTCGGTGAAGCTGTCGGAGAAGGACGGCGGCACGCTGCTCTCCTATGATGTCGAGGCGCAGATCGGCGGCAAGTTGGCGCAGCTCGGCCAGCGCCTGATCAACGGCGCCGCCAAAAAGCTCGCCGACGAATTTTTTGCGAATTTCGCCAAGGCGGTACAGGGTTAGCCCTGCGCCTTAAGGCATAACTGCCTGCATTTCGGGCGATGTTGCCCGAAGGTGCAATGGCCCATATGATGGGCTGGAATAACTATAAGAACCGCTTCGCCGGGACCCGGCGGGGTGCTGACCAGAGAGTCCTGATGGCCAAAATCTCCCTTATCGTGAACGGCAATCCCGTCAACGCCAACGTCGACCCCCGCACCCTGCTGGTGCAGTTCCTGCGCGAGCATCTGCGCCTGACCGGGACCCATGTCGGCTGCGACACCTCGCAGTGCGGCGCCTGCGTCGTGCATCTCGACGGCAAGGCCGTGAAGTCCTGCACCACGCTTGCGGTGATGGCCGACGGCCACGAGGTCAAGACCATCGAGGGGCTGGCCGCCGATGGTGCGCCGCTGCATCCGATGCAGGAGGCCTTCCGCGAGCATCACGGCTTGCAGTGCGGCTTCTGCACGCCCGGCATGATCATGACCGCGATCGACATCGTCCATCGCAAGGGCCACGAGCTCGACGACCATACGATTCGCGAAGAGCTCGAGGGCAATCTCTGCCGCTGCACCGGCTATCAGAACATCGTCGCCTCGATCGCCGCCGGCGCGAAGGCGATGGCGAAATCCGATCTCGCGTAAACCGACACTCGCGCGCCTCTCGCGATCAGGAAGTCCATTATGTACGAATTCAAATATCATCGCCCTGGGACCGTGCGGCAGGCGGCCAATCTGCTGGTGAAGAACGAGGATGCCAAGGTGATCGCCGGTGGTCACACGCTGATTCCCGTGATGAAGCAGCGCCTCGCAAGCCCGCCGCATCTCGTCGACCTCTCGCATATCGAAGGTCTCGATACGATCGAGATGAAGGGCCGCTCGCTGGTGATCGGCGCCACGGCCAAGCACGCCGATGTCGCGACGTCGGCCATCGTCGGCGAAGCGATCCCGTCGCTCGCGAGCCTTGCCGGCGGCATCGGCGATCCGGCCGTCCGTCACAAGGGCACGATCGGCGGCTCGCTCGCCAACAACGATCCGACCGCGGACTATCCGGCCGCGGTGCTCGCGCTCGGCGCCACCATCGTCACCAACAAGCGCCGCCTGAAGGCGGAAGAGTACTTCCAGGGCCTGTTCTCGACCGCGCTTGAGGCCGACGAGATCATCACCAAGGTGATGTTCCCGCTGCCGAAGAAGGCGGCCTACGTCAAATTCCGTAACCAGGCCTCGCGCTATGCGCTGGTCGGCGTATTCGTGGCGCGGCGTCCTTCGGATGTGCGCGTCGCCGTCACCGGCGCCGGTTCGGACGGTGTGTTCCGCGTCACCGCGTTCGAGGAAGCCTTGAAGAAGCGCTTCTCCTCGAAGGTGCTCGACGGCATCGACGTGCCGGCGGAAGGCCTCAACAGCGATATCCACGGCAGCGCCGAGTATCGTGCGCACCTGATCGGGGTGCTGACGCGGCGCGCCGTCGACGCTGCCAACGCCAAAGAGTGATGGGCCCGGACAGGGCGTAGCGAGACTGGCTCTTTCATGACTGCAGCGGCACTGCCGGCATCGGTCGATGCGATGCTCGAACTCCTCACTTCGCGCGGCTATCTCGCGGAGCGGTCGCTGGCGACGGTGACGTATCTGTCGCTGCGCATGGGGCGGCCGCTGTTCCTGGAAGGCGAGGCCGGCGTCGGCAAGACCGAGATCGCAAAGGTGCTGTCGGCTGCGCTGGGACGGAAGCTGATCCGCCTGCAATGCTATGAGGGCCTCGACGTCTCCTCGGCGGTCTATGAGTGGAACAGCGCCGCCCAGATGATCGCGATCCGGATCACCGAGGCTGCCGGCGACACCGATCGCGAGCAGCTTTCGTCCGACATTTTCGCCGATCGCTATCTGATCAAGCGGCCGTTGCTCCAGGCCCTGGAGCCGGACGTTGCCGGCCCGCCAGTGCTCTTAATCGACGAGCTCGATCGCGCCGACGAGGCGTTCGAGGCGTATCTGCTCGAAATCCTCAGCGACTTCCAGGTGACCATCCCCGAGTTCGGCACCGTGAAGGCGCCGCATCCGCCGATCGTCATCATCACCTCCAACCGCACCCGCGAGATCCACGACGCGCTGAAGCGGCGCTGTCTCTATCACTGGGTCGACTATCCCTCCGCCGAGCGCGAGCTTGCGATCATCAAGACGCGCGTGCCCGGCATCTCCGCAAAGCTGTCGCAGCAGGTCGTGCGCTTCGTGCAAGCGCTGCGCAACCAGGATTTCTACAAGTCCCCGGGCGTCGCCGAGACCATCGACTGGGCCACCGCGCTCTCCGAGCTCGACGCCCGCTCGCTGACGGCGCAGGTCGTCGGCGACACGCTGGGCGCGCTGCTCAAGTATCAGGACGACATCGTCCGCATGCAGGGCGATGCCTTGCAGAAGGTGCTGAAAGACGCGACGAGCGAATAGCCGTCATTCCGGGGCACGCGGAGCGTGAACCCGGAATCTCGCGCCGCAACTTCTGGATTCCGGGTTCGCGACTTCGTCGCGCCCCGGAATGACGTGAGGGTAGGTTACGACCATGGCCATCAATCACCTTGCGCCTGAGACGACCGAGCAGTTCGCCGACAACATCATCGGCTTCGCCCGCGCGCTTCGTGCCGCCGGTCTTCCCGTCGGCCCCGGCGCGGTGATCGACGCCGTCAACGCGCTCCAGATGATCGACATCGGCAGCCGCGCCGACGTCTTCACCACGCTGGAGGCGATCTTCGTCAAGCGCCATGAGCATGCGCTGATCTTCAGGCAGGCCTTCAACCTGTTCTTCCGCGCCTCGGAGGAGTGGAAGCACATGCTGGATTCGGTGCCGTTGCCCGATCACGCCAAGAAGAAGCCGCCGCCGGCCTCGCGCCGCGTCCAGGAGGCGCTGTCGCAGCCGCAGATGACGGAGACGCCGCAGCGCCAGGAGCAGGATCTGCGCCTGTCGGTCTCCGACAAGGAAATCCTGCAGAAGAAAGACTTTGCGCAGATGAGCGCGGCCGAGATCAGCGAAGCGCTGCGCGCGATCGAGAAGATGAAGCTGCCACAGGCCGAGCTCTTGACGCGGCGGCACCGGCCCGACCGGCGCGGGCTGCGCCTCGACCTGCGCCGAACCTTGCGCGCTTCGCTGCACACCGGCGGCGACATCATCGACATCCACCGGCTCGGGCGGATCGAGAAACCGGCGCCGATCGTGGCGCTCTTGGATATTTCGGGATCGATGAGCGAATACACCCGCCTGTTCCTGCACTTCCTGCACGCCATCACTGATGCGAGGAAGCGCGTCTCCGTGTTCCTGTTCGGCACCCGTCTCACCAACGTCACCCGTGCGCTCCGCCAGCGCGATCCGGACGAGGCGCTGGCAAGCTGCTCGGCGGCGGTGGAGGACTGGGCCGGCGGCACGCGCATTGCGACCTCGCTGCACAACTTCAACAAATTGTGGGCGCGGCGCGTGCTGAGCCAGGGCGCCATCGTGCTGCTGATCTCCGACGGGCTGGAGCGCGAGGCCGACTCCAAGCTCGCCTTCGAGATGGACCGGCTCCACCGTTCCTGCCGCCGGCTGATCTGGCTGAACCCGCTGCTGCGGTTCGGCGGCTTCGAGGCCAAGGCGCAGGGCATCAAAATGATGCTGCCCCACGTTGACGAATTCCGCCCCGTGCATAATTTGAGTTCGATCCAGGAGCTGATCAAGACGCTCTCCCAGCCGCTGCCGCCGCATCACCGCAGCCTGATCCGTTCCGCAGCTTGAGAGGTAGGCCATGCTCGATCGCGACGAGGATATCCTGAAGGCGGCGGAGGACTGGCAGAAGGCCGGCCATGGCGTTGCCCTCGCAACGGTGGTGGAGACCTGGGGCTCGGCGCCGCGGCCGGCGGGCTCGAGCCTCGTGATCAACGACGACGGCACGTTTCTGGGCTCAGTCTCGGGCGGCTGCGTCGAAGGCGCCGTGGTCACCGAGGCCATGGATGTGATTGAGACGGGCAAGCCAAAAATGCTGGAGTTCGGCGTTGCCGACGAGACCGCCTGGAACGTCGGGCTGTCCTGCGGCGGCACTATCCGCGTCTTCGTCGAGAAGGTCGGCTAGCCGTGAAGCTGGAAACCCTGCACGAACTCAATGCCGAGCGCGCCGCGCGGCGGCCGGTCATCCTCGTCACCGATACGGAGAGCGGTGAGCAGCGCCTGGTGAAAGCCAGGGACTTTGCGAAAGATCCGCTGCGCGCCGAGCTGGAAAAACAGCTCCGCACGGGCAAGAGCGGCAACGTCGAGGCCGGCGGCAAGAAGCTGTTCCTCAATGTCTACGCGCCGACCGCGAAGATGGTGATCGTCGGTGCCGTCCATATCAGCCAGGCGCTGGCGCCGATGGCGCGCTCGCTCGGCTACGACGTCACGGTGGTCGATCCCCGCACGGCCTTTGCGAGCCCCGAGCGGTTTCCGGATGTGCCGCTGATCGCGGAATGGCCTGACGTCGCGCTGCCGCCGCTCAACATCGACCACTACACTGCCTTCGTCGCGCTGACCCACGATCCCAAGATCGACGACCCCGCGCTGCTGCACGCCTTCGAGCGCGACTGCTTCTATATCGGGGCGCTCGGCTCGCGGAAGACGCATGCCAAGCGCGGGGACCGGCTGCGGGCGCAGGGCGCGAAGGACTCTGATATCGCCCGCATTCATGCGCCGGTCGGGCTTGCGATCGGCGCGGTCTCGCCGTCCGAGATCGCGGTGTCGATCATGGCAGAGATCACGGCGGTGCTTCGGCTACCTCCAAAAGAAAAAGAAGAAGCGGCATGAAGTTCGGCCCGGCGAGCCCCAAGGATGCGATCGGCGGGGTGACCGTCCACACCCTGCGCCAGGGTCCGCTGGTGCTGAAGAAGGGCACGACGATCGGGCCTGCCGAGGTCGAGGCGCTGACGCGCGCCGGCATCAAGGACATCGTCGTGGTGCGCATGGAGCAGGGCGACGTTTCCGAGGACGTCGCAGCCGCCAGCATTGCGGAGGCCGTCGGCGGCGAGGGCATTCATGTCGAGCGCGCCTTCACCGGTCGCGCCAATCTGTTCGCGGCGCGCCCGGGCGTTCTGGTGATCGACCGCGCTGCGGTCGACCGCATCAACAATGTCGACGAAGCCATTACCTTTGCGACGCTCTCCGCCTTCAAGCCGGTGGTCGAGGGCGAGATGGTCGGCACGGTCAAGATCATTCCGTTCGGCGTCGAAGGGAGTTTGCGCGATGCCGCGGTGAAGGCGGCGGGCCGCGACGTGCTGCGCGTTGCGCCTTACGTGATCAAGCGCGTCGGCGTCGTCTCGACGCTGCTGCCCGGACTGTCCTCCAAGGTCGTCGACAAGACGCTCCGCGTCACCGCCGAGCGGCTCGCGCCCGCGGGTGCGACCATTATCGCCGAGCGGCGGGTGCCGCATGAGGAGACGGCGCTGTCGGCTGCGATCAAGGAGCTGCTGGGACTCGGCGCCGAGCTCGTCATCGTGTTCGGGGCCTCCGCGATCGCCGATCGTCGCGACGTGATCCCGGCGGCAATCACCGAGATCGGCGGCGCGATCGAGCATTTCGGCATGCCCGTCGATCCCGGCAATCTGCTGCTGATCGGCCGCGCCGGCGCAGTGCCGGTGCTGGGCGCGCCGGGCTGTGCACGCTCGCCGGTCGAGAACGGCTTTGACTGGGTGCTGATGCGGTTACTCGCCGGCATCAAGGTCACGCGCGCCGAGCTGATGGGCATGGGCGTCGGCGGCCTCCTGATGGAGATCGTCACGCGGCCGCAGCCGCGTGCAAAACCCGAGACCGAAGGCAACAGCCGGGTCGCGGCGATCGTGCTCGCCGCCGGGCGCTCGACCCGGATGGGCGGGCCGAACAAGTTGCTCGCCGAGCTGGAGGGCAAGAAGCTGGTGCGGATCGCGACCGAACAGGTGCTGGCCTCGAAAGCGTCGGAGGTCATCGTCGTCACCGGCCATCAGGCCGAGCTGGTCGAGCAGGCACTCAGCGGCTTGAAGGTGAAGTTCGTCCGCAATCCGGATTTTGCCGGCGGCATCGCAAGTTCGGTCAAGGCCGGCATCGCGGTCGTGCCGGAGACCTGCGATGGCGCGCTGGTCTGCCTCGGCGACATGCCGCTGATCGATGCCGGTCTGATTGACCGCCTCATCGACAGCTTTGCGCCCGACCGCGGCAACCTGATCGCCGTGCCCGTGAGC
Organism: Bradyrhizobium sp. Ec3.3; assembly: GCF_000472925.1. GTDB lineage: Bacteria > Pseudomonadota > Alphaproteobacteria > Rhizobiales > Xanthobacteraceae > Bradyrhizobium. Next base: position 36,424 of record NZ_AXAS01000033.1, on the reverse strand, counting down.
GAAGGCCGCCGCGGCAATCCCGTGCTGTGGTCGCGCCGCTTCTTCAGCGAGTTGATGACGCTCGACGGCGACATCGGCGCACGGCACTTGATCGCCAAGCATGCGGAGGTGGTTGCCGAAGTGCCGGTCGACGGCGAGAGCGCCTTCCTCGACATCGACACGCCGCAGGCGCTGGAAGCGGCGAGACGCGTGTGACGCTGCCGTAGGGTGGGTTAGCCGAAGGCGTAACCCACCACTTCTCTCCACGCGGATCGCAAAGAGGTGGGTTACGCTTCTACGAAGTGGCGATTTCAACCACTCGTTCACCATCTGGAAACGACCGGCCGATAGAGTCTCCTCCGCCTGCCTCGGGGGAGGGGAATTTCCATGGCTTCGAACGTCGTCGCGCGCCGTTGCGCGATGTTTTTCTTTGGGCTGAGCGTTGCTGTGGCTGGGGCCCGCTACGTCACGGACGCGCACGCTGCCGGGGCCTTCGCGGTCGGCAGATGCGGCGCTTACGGCCATGCATATGACTTCCCCGGCGAAGCTGCGGCGCGCGCCGCGGCACAAAAGCAGTGCAAGGGCGACTGCACGACCGTGACCATGAAGCGCGCCTGCGCCGCCATGTCCGTCGATCTCGCCAACCCCTGCGGCGCTTATGGCTATGCCGTGAAGCCGAAGATCTCGACCACGCTCAACGCCGCCACGCGCGAATGCTACAAATATGGTGGCAAGGAATGCGTGATCCGCGCCTGGGCCTGCGACGCCAAGGGCTGAAGCCTGCATCGTCCGCAGTGGCTTGCGGTGGCTTGGCCGATCAGGCCTCCGCCTCGATCGACCAGGGTACCTTCGCCTTCACGAAATCCGACCACACTTTCCTAAGGCGCGGTTCGGTGCCGACCATCGCGTGTGCCTGCCAGCCGGCGATCGCGGCAGCCGCAGTGCTGCTCCCGGAAGACTCCGTACCGATCTCGGAGAGCAGCGACGCCGTCGTCGCCATGTCGTTGAAGAGACCGAGCTCGTGCTGCAACTCGGCCAGCCGGTCGGAGAAGCGTCTTGCCGACTTGCGCTGTCCGTAGAGCGGCAACAGGAAATCTGCGACATAGCGCAGCTTCTTCACGGCCAGCCGCAGGCAGTGCAGCTCTTCAGCCGTGAGCGACTTGAAGCGGCGGCCGCGCTTGAGCACCTTCGCATGCTGGGCGGACAGGATGCGCCGCGCGAAGTTCGTGGCGGGCTCTGCCAGTTGGCCCAGATGTTCCGGAACGACGTCGCTGCGCCAGCCGCGCGCTTCGATCCAGCCGCCGAGCCCGATCACGAAATACGCAGCCCGGCGGTCGGCCAGCGCCAGGCGCGCCTTATCGTAGGAGGCCGTCCGGCGTTGTTCTGCGGCTTCACCCAGCGCGTCGAAGCCGGCGATCGAGGGGCAGCCTTGCGCGACAGTGCGCAGCGTGTCCTGCTGGAAGACGTCCCACTCGCGTGCGGCTGATAGATTTTGCGACAGCCACTTTGCTTCTGCGCGCAGCAGGTCGAGCTTGCTCTCCGAGAGGACCGATTGCATCAGATGCATGGCGGATCGCAGGCGCCGCAGCGCGACGCGAAGCTGATGAATCCCTTCGGGATTGCGGCCGTCCTCGGCGGCGGGAAGCGACTGGAGGAGATGGAGGAGACAGGCGCGCAGGATCGCGGCAAAGGTCTCATCTAGGGAGGCCGATGGATCGAGGGACAGCTTGCGCGGCCTTCTCGCGGCGGGCGGGGTGTCGGCCGCGAGGTCAAATCCGCGCGCCGATTTGCTGCGGATGGATGGTCTCACCGGCCCATGCTCGGCGAGCCGCAGCGCAAGCTCGTAGATTGCCGACGGGCTGCCGGACTTGAGCTCCAGCTCGATCTCGCTGACCGCCATCGATCGATCGCCGGATTTCAAGACGCCCTGGTCGAAAGCGACCTCGACCGTGCCGGACGGCAAGTCGACGATGCGCTGGTGCCGGTGAATGTCTGTCGTGAAGACCGCCTCGAGCGGGCGTCGTTCGAAATCGGCCCGCAGCTTCTCCGGGATGAAGGGCAGTGCCAGCGCCAGGTCGGGCGCAGCGGAGGGCACGCTCGCTTCCCATTCGCCGCGCCGGAGCGGATCGTTTCCGGACTCGGCTTTCACGGTCTGCGTGAAACGTGCGCCGCTCTGGCGGACCCTGAAGCTCAATCCGTTGCGTTGAAGCGCACGCTTGGGCGTATCGTAGTAGACGGCCTTGAGGTGCTTTCGCGTGCCTTTGTTGCGCGCGTTTGCTGCGATGATGGGTGCATCGCTGAAACCGGCCAGCCGATTGGCCTCCACGAGCAGCTTGAGTTCGAGTTCGGTGGCGAGCGACGGAGCATCGCGAGGCGGAGAGATTTCCGGTGCGGGTGCCTCGGCATCAGCCTCATCAACACGAAGGTCTTGGGTCTGAGGGGGTGCGTTGCGAAACGTCTCGTTGGGGAAGAGCTCCCGGACGTTGGGCTCTAGCTTCGTGCCGGACGTGAGGGAGTCCTTGATCTTCTTTCCACCCTCCGCAGGAGCATGACCGTTGGGACTCGCAACGCTCGGCATGCTTTCGGCGGCTGGGTTCATCGCACCAGTTTCCGACATTTACGCTTGTGTGACAGTTTAATGACAGTGCGACACGTATACCCGACTCGATTCGCCGGGAGAAGCGCCACGAGGTTGAATCGAGCTTGAAATTTTCGAACTGTGAGAAATAGGTCAATTTCGATTACGTGCATACTCGAGCAGGCCACGAGTGAAGATTTTTCTTTCTCGGCATGCAATGCGTGGGAGAATTTATGCAGTTCGACACCAAGATCGCCGTCGTGATCCGCACCGACCTCCAGGCGTGGCAAAAGCTCAACGTTGCCTCTTTCCTCACCAGCGGCATCGCCGCGGCTTTTCCTGAATGCATCGGCGAGCCCTACGAGGACGCTTCGGGGACGAAATATCTCTCGCTGATCGGCCAGCCGATCCTGATCTATGGCGCCGATGGTCCGGCCTTGTCCCGCGCGCTTGATCGCGCGCTGTCGCGCAATGTCGCACCCGCGGTCTATACCGAGGACATGTTCGCGACCACGCATGATGCCGCCAATCGCGCGGCGGTGAAGGCGGTTGGGCGCGCCGATCTCAATCTTGTCGGCATCGCGATGCGCGCCGAACGCAAGGTGATCGATAAAATTGTCGATGGATTGAAGTTCCACAGCTGACGCTGCGAGCTCGCGCGAAGTCGTTGTCACCACGTTGTGATACCGGTGGTTCGCCATGCGCAAAGATTGTGCTGTTTGACGCCAATCAAGGGCGTGCCGCGCGCGGTCGCTAGTCTGCCTTTGCGCAAATGCAAAGGACTTTGCGCAAATGCAAAGGAGCAGACCGATGCCGACCATGAAAGCCGCTGTCGTCACCAGCTTTGGCAAGCCGCTCGAGATCAAGGATGTGCCGGTGCCGCAGCCGGGTCCGGGCGAGGTCCTGGTCAAGGTGAAGGCTTGTGGGGTCTGCCACACCGATCTGCATGCCGCCTCCGGTGACTGGCCGGTGAAGCCGGTTCCGCCCTTCATCCCCGGCCACGAGGTCGCCGGCACCGTTGCCGCGCTGGGAACCGGCGTCACCAATCTCAGGGTCGGTGATGCCGTCGGCGTCGCATGGCTGCACGATTCGTGCATGGCTTGCGAATATTGCGAGACCGGCTGGGAAACGCTGTGCGAGCACCAGCACAATACCGGCTACAGCGTGAATGGCGGCTTTGCCGAATACGTCGTCGCCTCTGGCGCGTTCGCGGCGAAGCTGCCGGCAAATATCGATTTTGCCGGCGTGGCGCCAATCCTTTGCGCCGGCGTAACGACCTACAAGGGACTGAAGGAGACCGAGGCGCGGCCCGGCGAGTGGGTGGTGATCTCGGGCGTTGGCGGGCTCGGCCATGTCGCGATCCAATACGCCAAGGCGATGGGGCTCAAGGTTGCCGCCATCGACATCGCCGAGGACAAGCTCGCGCTGGCGCGCACGACCGGCGCCGATCTCGCAGTCAACGCGCTGAATGCGGATGCCGTCGACAAGGTGCTGGCCGCGACCGGAGGAGGGGCGCATGGCGTGCTGGTGACGGCCGTCTCGACGGCCGCCTTCGCGCAGGCGCTGAAGATGGTGCGCCGGAAGGGCACCGTCAGCCTCGTCGGTCTGCCGCCCGGCGAATTCCCGACCCCGATCTTCGACGTCGTGCTCAAGCGCATCACGGTGCGCGGCTCGATCGTCGGCACCCGCAGGGATCTCGACGAGGCCATCGCCTTCGCGGCCGACGGGAAGGTCCACGCCGAGGTCACCAAGGTGCCGCTCGCTGAGATCAACACGGTGTTCGACAGGATGAAGGCCGGCAAGATCGACGGCCGCATGGTGCTCGATTTTGGCTAGCGCCGGCGTCTCACGCCGGCGGCATGGTTTCGAACTTCGGCAAGTTGGGGTCGAGGCGATCCCAGTCATGTCCGCGCGCTGCGTAAGTGACCACCTGCGGCTTGTAGCGGGCAGGCTCGTCGAGGCTCGTGGCGCGGATGGTGAAAATTTCGGGCATTGCGGCGAAGGTCATGTAGACCGGCAAGCCGCAGACGGAGCAGAAGGCGCGCGTCTTCACGTTGCCGCTGTCACCGACCATGTCCCATTGCTTGGCCCCGCCCGTCACCGTGACGCCGGCGCGCGCGAAGGTGAGGTATGAGCCGTGGCCGGTGCCGCTTTCACGTTGACAGTCCCGGCACTGGCAGTGGTTGGCGAAGAGGGGCTCGCCGGCAATCGAATAGCGGATCGCGCCGCAGGCGCAGCCGCCGGTATAGGGCTTGGTCATCGCGATATCTCCTGCTCACTCTTCGCCGCTGATCTCGCCGAGCTGGCGGACAACCTTCTTCCAGCCACCGCTCATGACGTTGTAGGCGGAGTCGTTCCTGGGCATGACGAAGCCCGCATGGACCAGGCGGATCCGTGTGCCTGCTTCGATGGGGGTGAGGGACCAGGTGACGACGGTATCGAGCGGCGCACCGTAGCCGGTGTTGCGTTCGTTGCCGCCCTTCCAGGCGTAGACGAGACGCCGGTTCGGCACGACCTCCAGAACCCGGCAATGGATCACGCCATCCCAGGCGCCGCCCGGGGTAGTCTGGAATGTGAAGGTCTTGCCTTCGATCGCTTCGAAGCCGGTCGGCGGCATCAGCCAGCGCGCGATCAACTGAGCGCTGGTCAGCGCCTTCCAGACCGTCGCGGTCGCGTGAGGGAAGACCTCGTCGATGACGATGTCCTGGGTTTGAACGTTGGAAGCGACAGCACTCACGGATCGATCTCCTTCAACAGGTCACGCAGATTCTGGAAGCGCTCGCGCCAGAAGACGCCGTAGTGATCCATCCATTCGACCAGAGGCTCGAGCCCCTGCGGCGCGGCGCGGTAATAGACGTTGCGGCCCTCCGCGCGCTCGGCGACGAGGCCAGCTTGCTTTAGGGACTTCAGGTGTTGCGAGATCGCGCCCTGAGTCACGCCGCTGCCGCGCGTCAGCTCCGCGACGCTGATCTCCTTGTTCTCGAAGACGCGCTCGAACACGGCGCGGCGAGTCGGATCAGCGAGAGCGCGCATGACGGTGGTGACGGGGTTTGAGACGGCTTCGAGCATGGTCATTCAATTAGCAATGGCTAATGCATTAGTCAACGCTAATTTGTTTCGATATCTCAAGCGCGGATTGATCGCTTGACTTTGACTGACCGGTCAGTCATATATTGCATATGACAAAGAAGCCAAGCAAACCCGCCATGCCATCCGCAGTCCGCGCCAAAGGCCGTGCGCTCGAAGCCAGCGAAGAAGCTGCCGCTCCCGGATCAAGTCGCGCCGCGCGCGCGGCGGAGCGGCGTGCGGCGATCGTGGAGGCGGCTCTGGAAGAGTTCATCGCGCGCGGTTTTGCGGCGACGCGGCTCGACGACATCGCCAAGCGCGCAGGTGTGGCCAAGGGCACGATCTATCTGCATTTCAAGGACAAGGAATCCATGTTCGAGGAACTGGTGCGCATCGTGATCGTGCCGGTGGTCGAGCGGCTCACCACACTGCCGCCGCCGACCGGCTCGGTGCGCGACCTCGTCGAGGCCTTTGCCTCCAATTTCCTGAAGGAGGTTGCGAACACCAGGCGTGGCGATCTCGTGCGCCTGATCGTGGCGGAGGGGCCGCGTTTTCCGGCCGTGGCCGACTTCTACTACCGCGAGGTCGTCTCTCGCGGGATGGCCGGCATGCGCGCGCTGATCGAGCTCGGCATCGCCCGCGGCGAGATTCAGCAAAAGAACCTGGCGCGTTTTCCGCAGATCCTGGTCGCGCCCGCCCTGATCGCGGTGATCTGGCAGAGCCTGTTTGCGCGGCACTTCCCGCTCGACGCTCAGGAGATGCTGCGTGTCCATCTTGATTTGATTTTTGGCGAACGGAGGACGACATGAGGTCGTCGCAAGTCATTTTCCGCGCGGCATTGGCCGTTGCTCTCACCATTGGGCTGGCCGCCTGCAAGGACAACCGCGATCCCGGCTTCCAGGGTTGGGTCGAGGCCGACATGATCTTCGTCAGCCCCGATGAGGCCGGCCGCGTCACCAAGCTCAACGTCCGCGAGGGCGACGAGGTGAAGGTCGGCGATGCCCTTTACTCGGTCGACGACGATCTCCAGCTTGCCGACCTCAATCAAACCAAGGCGACGCTGGCGAACGCGCAGCAGACCCATGATCGTGCGGAGTCACTTAGAAAGACCGGCTCCGGGACGCAGGCGACGCTCGATTCTGCCGTCTCGGACCTGCGGGTCGCCCAGGCGCGCGTGGCAACCTCGGAGACGCGGCTTGCGCGGCGGAAAGGTTTTGCCCCGGTCGCCGGCACGATCCAGCAGATCTATTTCCGCGAGGGCGAGATGGTGGCGGCGCAGCGGCCGGTGCTCTCGATCATGCCGCCCGGCAACATGAAGCTGCGCTTCTTCGTGCCGGAGACCGAACTGCCAAAGCTTGCGATCGGCGATCAGGTGCGGGTCGTCTGCGACAATTGCGCGGCCGACCTCACCGCGAAGATCTATTTCATCGCGACCACGGCCGAATACACACCGCCGGTGATCTACAGCCTCGATGAGCGCAACAAGCTCGTCTATCTGATCCAGGCGCGGCCCTCGCGGCCCGATGCGCTGCGGGTGGGCCAGCCGATCGACGTCTATCTCAATCCCAAGACTTCTGAAATCAAGACTCCAGTAGCGGACAAGCGATGAACGGGACAGCCGGCAACGGTATCGCGATCGACGTCAAAGGGCTGACAAAGTCCTTTGGCGGCCGCGAGGTCGTGCATGACCTGTCGATGCAGGTGAAGCGCGGCTCGATCTACGGGTTTCTCGGTCCCAACGGCTCCGGCAAGACCACGACCATCCGCATGCTCTGCGGGCTCTTGACGCCCGACAGCGGCGAGGGCACTTGCCTGGGCTACGACATCAGGCGCGACGCCGAGCGCATCAAGCGCCAGGTCGGCTACATGACCCAGCGCTTCAGCCTGTATCAGGATCTTTCGGTGCGCGAGAATCTGGAGTTCGTCGCGCGGCTCTACGGCATGCGCGATGCGCGCGGCGCGGCAGCCGAGATGATCAAGCGGCTCGGTCTCTCCGGACGCGAGGAGCAGCTTGCGGGCGAGCTCTCCGGTGGCTGGAAGCAGCGGCTGGCGTTAGGGGCGTGCACGCTGCCCAATCCGCAGCTCCTGCTGCTGGACGAGCCGACTGCCGGCGTCGATCCGAAGGCGCGGCGCGACTTCTGGAACGAGATTCATGCGCTAGCCGCCGAAGGTCTCACCGTTCTGGTTTCCACCCACTACATGGACGAGGCCGAGCGCTGCCACGAGATCGCGTACATCGCCTATGGGCATCTCCTGACGCACGGTACCGTGGATGAGGTGATCGCAAAATCTGCGCTCACCACCTACACCGTCACCGGCGATGATTTAAACGGCCTCGCCGCCGAGCTCACCGGCAAGCCCGGCGTCGACATGGTCGCGCCGTTCGGCACCTCGCTGCATGTCTCGGGCCGCGATGTCACCGCGCTCGAGACCAGCATCGCGCCTTGGCGCGACAAGGGCGGCCTGCACTGGCAGAAGTCGCATCCCTCGCTCGAAGACGTCTTCATCGAACTCATGAACCGCTCGAAGGACAATTTCCAATGAGCGCTACAGACATATCAGATCACGGTCACGACATCCGCGAGCGCTTCGGCTTCTGGCGACGCTCCTATGCGATGGTCGTGAAGGAGTTCATCCAGCTCCGGCGCGACCGCGTCTCTTTCGCGATGATCGTGATGATCCCGGTGATGCAGCTCCTGTTGTTCGGCTTCGCCATCAACACAACGCCGCACAATCTGCCGAGCGCCGTCCTGCTCCAGGAGGACAGCGATCTTGCCCGCTCGGTGCTGAAGGCGCTGGAGAACACCGCCTATTTCCGTTTCACCCGCGAGGTGCACGACGTCGACGAGTTCGACAATCTCCTGAAGTCCGGCAAGGTGCTGTTCGGCGTCGAGATCCCCCGCGGTTTTGAGCGGGCAGTGCGGCGTGGCGACAAGCCGGCGCTGCTGGTCGCAGCCGACGCGACCGATCCGGTCGCGGCAAGCGCCGCGCTCGGCTCGCTCGGCATGGTCGTGCAGACAGCGCTCCAGCACGATCTCTATATCGGCGATCCCCCGGAAATGCCGTTCGAGATCCGCGCGCACGCCCGCTACAATCCGGCCGCGTCCTCGCGGCTCAACATCGTGCCGGGGCTGGTCGGCACCATCCTGACCATGACCATGCTGATCTTCACTGCGCTGTCGGTGACGCGCGAAATCGAGCGCGGCACCATGGAGAGCCTGTTATCGATGCCGATCAAGCCGGTCGAGGTGATGTTCGGCAAGATCGTCCCCTACGTGCTGGTCGGCTTCATCCAGGCCTTCCTGATTCTTTCGATCGGCGTGTTGCTGTTCGGCGTGCCCGTGCTCGGCAGCCTCACCCTGTTGGCGCTGCTCTCGACACTGTTCATCACCACGAATCTCGCGATCGGCTATACCTTCTCGACGATCGCGCAGAATCAACTGCAGGCGATGCAGATGTCGCTGATGTTCTTCCTGCCGAGCATTTTGCTGTCCGGCTTCATGTTCCCGTTCGCGGGAATGCCGGTCTGGGCGCAATATCTCGGCGAGGGCCTGCCGCTAACGCATTATGTGCGTATCGTCCGCGCCATCATGCTCAAGGGCGCGACTGTCCAGAACCTGCAATATGACACGTTGGCGCTGGCGGCCCTCATGCTGGTCGCCATGATCATCGCCGTGACGCGCTTCCGCCGCACGCTCGATTGAGGCAAAATGCCCCGCAACGACGAGGGGCGCGATGGTCAGTTTTGCAAGCAGGGCAGCCGGGCAGAAAGCCGCGATATCGGCGGATTTCGAGCACGAGCTGGCGCGCGAGGTGCTGCGGACCGAGCTGATGCGGGTCAAGGCGCTGATCGTGACGGGATGCGTCATGATCCTGTTCATCACTGCTATGTACCTGGTCGCCCCCAGCGTCGTGGACCGGGTCTGGCACGGGACGTCTGGGCTGATCGAGGTCTACGGCCTGCTGATCGGGTTTGTCCTGTTCGAGGTCTGGGTTCAGTCCCAGATCAGGCGAAATCTCAGGCTCGATCGGGATGTGCCGGTGGTCAGGCGGTACATCGGGACACTGATCGAGACCTCGCTCCCGACGGTTATCCTCGTCCTGGAAATCCGGAGCATGGGGGCGATCCCGGCACTCGGTTTTGCCGTGCCTCTGGTCTACTTCATCTTCATCATTCTCTCGACGCTGCGCCTCGATTTCTGGTTGTCGGCCTTCACGGGTTTCGTGGCGGCGGCCCAGCTTCTCGCAGTCGCACTCTATTTTGATCCCGTCAGCGGCGCCGGCGAGCCTCAGGCTTACTTCCACGCAGTGCGCAGCTGCATCATCCTGATCTGCGGCGTGCTGGCAGGCTCGGTCGGCGCGCAATTGCGTCGGCAGTTTGCCGCGAGCATTGCTGCCGCCACCGCGCGCGATAGGGTGACGAACCTGTTCGGCCAGCACGTCTCGCCGCAGGTCGTCGAGCGCCTGATGGCGGAGGGCACCAGTGCCGGCGGCGACATCAGGCGCGTCGCGGTGATGTTCGTCGATTTCCGCGGCTTCACCGCGGGCGCACGCTCGCGCTCGCCGCAGGACGTGGTCGACCGGCTCGACGGCGCCTTCGCCGTGCTGGTCGACATCCTCGACCGCCACGGCGGCATCGTGAACAAGTTTCTGGGTGACGGCTTTCTCGCACTGTTCGGCGCGCCGCTGGCGGCGGCCGACGCTGCGCACCGGGCGGTGGCCGCCGGCCGCGAGATGCTCGCCGCGATGGACCGCATCAACGCACAATCGAGCTGGCCGCTGCGGATCGGCATCGGCATCCATTTCGGCGAGGTCGTCGCCGGCAATATCGGCTCGCCCCGGCGCAAGGAGTACACGGTGATCGGAGACACCGTGAACTTCGCTTCAAGGCTGGAGGCTCTGAACAAGGATTTTGGATCGCAGCTCCTGATTTCGGAGTCTGTGCGCGACGCCTTGGGTGACGATGGTGAGGACGCGGTTGCGCTCGGCGAGGTCGAGGTGCGCGGCTATGAGCGGCCGATGGCGGTGTTTCAACTGGGGTAGGGCGCTCCGCTGATGATGCCGTCATTCCGGGGCGCCCGAAGGGCGAACCCGGAATCTCGAGATTCCGGGTTCGGCTCTTCGAGCCGCCCCGGAATGACGGAGTGTTTGGTTTGGTCGGCGGAGGTATTATAGTAGCGCTTGACTCTCATTTCATCTAGTCATCTATATGACTATATGAATTCAACCCCGCTCGACGACCGCCTGCCTCGCTATCAGCGCCTGCGCGACGATCTCGCCGCGCGGATCAATCGCAATGAATGGCGGCCGGGCGAGCCGATCCCGTCCGAAGCCGAGCTCGCCGCGCACTACGGCGTCGCGATCGGCACGGTGCGCAAGGCGATCGATCAGCTGGTCAGCGACACCGTGCTGGAGCGCCAGCAGGGCCGCGGCACTTTCGTTCGCCGCGCGCGCTTCAACTCCTCGCTGTTCCGCTTCTTCCGCTTCCAGTCCGAGAGCGGCGAGCGCCGCGTGCCGCAGAGCCGCATCCTCAGGCGGAAATGCGTGCCGGCGACCTCCGCCGTTGCATCCGCGCTGCGCATCCCCGTCGGCGAGCCCGTGATCAGCCTGTCGCGCCTGCGTCTGATCGACGACGTGCCGCTGCTCGCCGAAGAAATCTGGCTGCAACGATCGCGCTTCGCGGCGATCCTCGACATCGACCCGTCCGAGTTCGGCGACCTGCTTTATCCGCTCTATGAGGAGCGCTGCGGCGAGGTGGTGGTGTCGGCGGAGGAAATCCTCACCGTCGAGACCGCGAGCGAGATGCAGGCTCGCCTGCTGCGGCTCGAGGCCCACGCGCCGCTCATCGTCATCGAGCGTCTCGCGCTCGATCTCGAACGGCGTCCGATCGAATGGCGCCGCTCGCGTGGGCCGGCCAATCGCTTCCGCTACCACGCCGAGATCCGGTGAGCGCGGGCGTCACATACATCAAGCAATCAAAGAATTCAGGGGAGAGACGATGGCAAACTGGTACAGCGAAAGCTCGCCGCTGGAGCGGCGCACCTTCTGGGCAAGCTTCGGCGGCTGGGCGCTCGATGCGCTCGACGTCCAGATGTTCGGCCTTGCGATCCCTGCGCTGATCGCAGCCTTCGGAATCAGCAAGGCCGACGCCGGCCTGCTCGGCTCGATCACGCTGTTCTTCGGTGCGTTCGGCGGCTGGATCGGCGGCGCGCTCGGCGACCGCTTCGGGCGCGTGAAGGCGCTCCAGATCACGGTCGCGACCTTCGCGCTTGCGACCTTCGCCTGCGCTTTCGCGATGAGCTTTACCCAGCTCCTGGTGCTCAAGGCCATTCAGGGCCTCGGCTTCGGAGCCGAATGGGCCTGCGGCGCGGTGCTGATGGCCGAGATCATCCGCCCCGAGCACCGCGGCAAGGCCCTCGGCTCGGTGCAGAGCGCCTGGGCGGTGGGCTGGGGCGCAGCCGTGCTGCTGTCGGCGCTGGTCTTCACCTATGCGCCGGCGGATATCGCCTGGCGGATCCTGTTCGCGATCGGACTGTTACCCGCGCTCCTGATCATCTTCATCCGCCGCGGCCTGAAGGAGCCGCAGCGCGCGGCACCGAGTGCAGCCCAGCCGCCGTTCTTCGCCACGCTCGCCGGCATCTTCCATCGCGACGTGCTGCGCGCGACGCTGATCGGCGGCCTCTTCGGCACCGGCGCGCATGGCGGCTACGCCGCGCTGACGACGTTCCTGCCGACCTATCTTCGCGAGGTGCGGCATTTGTCGGTGCTGGGTTCGAGCGGCTATCTTGCCGTCATCATCATCGCTTTCTTCTGCGGCTGCGTGATGAGCGGCATCATCAGCGACCGCATCGGGCGGCGCGCGAATGTTGCATTCTTCGCCACCGCCTGCATCGTCACCGTGCTGATCTACATCTTTGCGCCGCTCTCCAATTCGCAGATGCTGGTGCTGGGCTTTCCCCTCGGCTTCTTCTCCGCGGGCATTCCGGCGAGCATGGCCGCGCTGTTCAGCGAGCTCTATCCCGCGGGCGTGCGCGGCACCGGCGTCGGCTTCTGCTACAATTTCGGCCGCGTCGTCTCCGCCGCGTTCCCGTTCCTCGTCGGTTATCTCAGTGACCACATCGGCCTCGGGCCGGCGATCGGCATCGATGCGGCCTTTGCCTATTCGCTGGTGCTGATCGCGGTGCTGCTACTGCCAGAAACCCGCGGCAAGGTTTTTGAGCAGGCCGTAGCCGGCACGCGCGCCTGACCTGCGAATGTGGAGTAACGAACATGACGACAAGCGAACACTGCCTGACGCGCCGTCAATTCGGCGCGGGCGCTGCCGCCCTTGTGGCGGTGACCGCGGCTGCGGGCAGGGCGGTGGGTGAGGTGACCATGCCTACGATCGACACACACGCCCACGTCTTTCACCGTGGCCTCAAGCTTGCGACCGGCCGGCGTTATGCGCCGGACTATGACGCGCCGCTCGATCTCTATCTGCAACAGCTCGATCGCAATGGCATGACCAACGGCGTGCTGGTGCAACCAAGCTTTCTCGGCACTGACAATTCCTATCTCGTCGAATGCCTGAAGGCGACCGGCGGCCGGCTGCGCGGCATCGCCGTCGTCGATCCCGCAGTTCCTGCCGAGGAGCTTGCCACGCTCGACCGCGCCGGCGTCGTCGGCATCCGTCTCAACCTCGTCGGCCAGCCCTTGCCGGATCTCGCTGCGCCAGAATGGAAGGCGCTGCTGGCATCGGTCAAATCGCTGGGCTGGCAGGTCGAGATCCAGCGCAACGCTTCCGATCTTGCAGCGCTCGCGCCGCAGCTTCTCGATCGCGGCATCACCGTCGTGCTCGATCACTTCACGCTGCCCGATCCAAAACTCGGCGTCGCCGATCCCGGCTTCCAGTCGGTGCTGAAGCTGGGTGCGACCAGAAACGTCTGGGTCAAGATCTCCGCGCCGTACCGCAACGGTGCGGCCGGCGAGAGTTTTGCGAAGGAAGCGTACCCGCCGCTGCGCACAGCTTACGGTCTCGACCGTCTGTTGTGGGGCAGCGACTGGCCGCACACACAGTTCGAGGCGACGCAGGTCTACGAGAAGAACCGCCGCTTCCTCGACGAGCTCGTCACGGATAAGGACGAGCGCGCGCAGGTGCTTGCCTCGCCGCGACCACTCTTCCGCTTCTAGAGCATGATCCGGAAAAGTGTGAAGCGGTTTTCCGAAGAGATCATGCTCAAAGAAGAATCTCGCGCGATTGCACCGAGTGCTCCGAGTTTTGGGGCATGACGGCTGCTGGTGTCGGCCTGTAACATGCAGGCCGATGCAGCTGGTTGAGGCTGCACTTTGCGTGAGGGAAGAAAGATGCAACGCCGCTACATCACCGTCGACGTGTTCACCAACCGCGCCTTCGGCGGCAACCAGCTTGCCGTCGTGCTCGATGCCGGCGGGCTGTCGACGCAGCAGATGCAGGCGATCGCGACCGAGTTCAACTATTCCGAGACCACCTTCGTGCTGCCGCCGCGCGACAAGGCCAATGATGCGGAGGTGCGCATCTTCACGCCGGTGAGGGAAATTCCCTTCGCCGGTCATCCCAATGTCGGCACTTCCTTCGTGCTAGCGAGCCTCGCGAAGGAGCCGAAGTCGCGCCTGCTATTCGAAGAGAAGGCAGGGCTCGTGGCGGTCGACATTTTTAGGGAGCAGGGCCGCGTGGTTAGCACCGAGCTCACCGCGCCGCAGCCGCTGTCGCGCTTCGCGCAGCTTTCGGCCGAGGACGTCGCGGCCTGCATCTCATTGACTGCGAATGACATTAAGATCGATCGCCATGCGCCGCAGGTCGTCGGCGTCGGAACGCCGTTCGTGGTGGCGGAAGTGCGCTCGCGCGATGCAGTACGACGGGCGAAGCCCGACGCTGCCGCGTTTGGCCGGGTGTTGCCGCGCGACGGCGCCTTCGCGGTTTATTTCTACACGCGCGACGTGCCAGCGGCGGAGAAACCTTGTGATCTCCAGGCGCGGATGTTCTTCCCCGGCGCCAGCGGCCTGATCGAGGACCCCGCAACCGGCAGTGCCACGGTCGCCGCGGCCGCCTTGTTTGCCGATCTCGATCCCCAGCGCGACGGTGAGCTGAAGCTCACGATCGGCCAGGGCTTTGACATGGGCAGGCCGAGCATCCTGCTGACGCGCGTGGTGAAACAGAACGGCGCGCTGCTGTCCTCTCACGTCGGCGGCCAGTGCGTGCAGATGATGGAAGGAACGTTCCGCTTGGCGGCGGAGGGCTAAGCTCTCTCAACTCGTCATTCCGGGGCAGCGCGAAGCCCTGAGCCCGGAATCCATCGGGCCGCAGAGTTCGCGGATGAATGGATTCCGGGCTCGCGACTTCGTCGCGCCCCGGAATGACAGCCAGAGTGGAATGGCGGTCAAATCTGCCGTCCCACCAAATTCTCCACCTTCACCCCGTCGCGCTCCTCGATGATCTCGGCGATCATCTGGCGATGGCAGTGAGTGTGGTCGCGCTCGTAGCAGAGCAGGCAGACTGGACCCGCCTTCTTCACCAGCGCAGACAATTCGTCGAGCTCTTCCTTGGCCTGCGGCGTCTTCAGGTGCTTTGAGTAGATCTTCTCGAGCACCGCATACTCGCCGCTGCGCGCGGCGAGCCGCCCTTCTTTGGGCGTGCCGAGGGCCGCGAGGTGGACATAGGCGATGCCGCGCTCGTCGAGCCCCGCCGCGAGCTGCTTCTTGGAAAAGCCCGGCCGGCGCGACGACGTCACCGCGCGCACGTCGACCAGCAGCTTGACGCCGGCATGCTCGAGCTCGTCCAGCACCGCCTTGGGCGGTGTCTGCTCATAGCCGATGGTGAAGAGCTTTTTCGCTTTGGCCATGCCAAAACCTCAGGCGACCCGCGCGATCAGTTCCATGGCGCCGGCCGGCGCGCGCACCTTGCCCTCGTGGATGACATAGGCGAACACGTCGCGCGGCTCCTTCTTGGGCTTTGCCTTGTCAACTTTCGGCAGGTCATCCGGTTCACTACCCGAGGCCCAGGCCTGAAACCGCTTGCCCCAGGCATCGAGATCCCTGGGCGGATAGCAGGTCTTCAGCTCGTCATTGCCCTTCTGAAGCCGCGCATAGACGAAATCGCTGACGACGTCCGCAATCGCCGGATATTTGCCGTGCTCGGCGAATACCACGGGCGTCTCAAACTCGCGCAGCAGCGCGACGAAGTCGGGCGTGCAGAAGCTGTCGTGCCGGACTTCGACCACATGGCGCAGCGCGCGGCCATCGAGCTTGCGCGGCAACAGCTCCAGGAACTTGCCGAAATCGGCGCCGTCGAACTTCTTGGTCGGCGCGAACTGCCACAGCACGGGGCCAAGGCGGTCGCGCAGCTCCAGCACGCCGGAATCGTAGAAGCGTTTGATGGAGTCGCCGGCCTCCGCCAGCACCCTCCGGTTGGTGGCAAAGCGCGGTCCCTTGACCGAGAAGACGAAGCCGTCCGGCACTTCGGAGGCCCATTTGCGAAAGCTCTCCGGCTTCTGCGAGCCGTAATAGGTGCCGTTGATCTCGATCGAGGTCAGCTTCGATGCGGCATAGGACAGCTCCTTCGCCTGCGTGAGCTTCTCCGGATAGAATACGCCGCGCCAGGGCTCGAAAGTCCAGCCGCCGATGCCGATGAAGATGTTGCCCGATTTTTGCGACGCGGTTTTTGCTTTGGCCACCGGAGGATCTCGCGCGGATGAGGGGATGGCCTTCATCCTAATCAAACCAGATCTGATTGGCCAGTTGCGGCGCCCCGTCAAAGCTCGTCATCGGGATCTGCGATTATCGAGAGACAATATAGTTTTGAATAGTTTTGACAGTGACATAAACTCCTTTCTTCTGCAGATAGTTTTACATCGAGCTAAGCTGCTGGATAATCAGCAATTTTTGATGAGCCGCAGCGCGTTGGCTCTCAGGCTCGTTCACATGAGACGGCCTCGGCGAGACCGCTTCGTCTGCATGCTGCGGACGGCTATGGCCGATCGCTTCATGGGTCATGATGCGCGCCGCACACACGGAGGCCTCGCCCGTACGTTAAATATGAATTGCGTGCCCCAGCGATTTCAGCGCGGCCTCGTGGAAGCCCTCGCTTTGGGTCGGGTGCGCATGGATCGTCCCCGCGATATCCTCGAGGCGCGCGCCCATCTCCAGCGCAAGGCTGAAGGCTGCTGAAAGTTCGGCAATGCCCGCACCGACGCCCTGGATGCCGAGCAGGACATGGTTGTCGGCGCGTGCCACGGTCCGGATGAAGCCATCCTCACGATCCAGGGTCAGGGCACGGCCATTGGCCTTGAACGGAAACAGGTCGGTCTTGATGTCGAAACCGGTCTGGCCCGCCTCGCTTGGTGACAGGCCGACGGTGACGATCTCGGGGTCGGTGAAGCAGATCGCAGGAATCGAAATCCGGTCCCAGGCGCGGCGGTGGCCAGCGACGATCTCAGCCACCATCTCACCTTGCGCCATCGCACGATGCGCGAGCATTGGGTCTCCCGTGACGTCGCCGATTGCCGAGATGCCGCGCATCGAGGTGCGACATTTGTCGTCGATCCGGATGAAGGGGGCATCCATGTCGAGATCAAGAAGTTCAAGGCCAAAGCCGGAGGTCGCGGGCCTGCGGCCGACCGTGACAAGAATCTTGTCGACATCAAGCGTTTTCCGCTCGCCGCCGGCGGTTTCGATTTCAAGCGCCGTGCCATCAGCGACGAGTGCTTTTGCCTTCGCGCCTGTCAGAACCGAGACGCCGAGCGCTCGTAAGCGCCTGGCGACCGGATCGCTCAGGTCGCCGTCATATTGGGGCAGAATACGCGGTGCGGCCTCGACCACGGTAACGGCCGCGCCCAGCTTGGCGAATGCCGTGCCGAGCTCAAGGCCGATATAGCCGCCGCCAACAACAACAAGCTTCTTTGGGATTTCGGTGAGCGCCAACGCCTCGGTCGACGAGATCACGCGGGCGCCGAAGGGAAGAAACGGCAGCGCAACCGGTTCGGAACCTGTCGCGATCACCACCGTTTCGGCACGGATCATTTGCAGGCCAGATTGCGTTTCGACTTCGACGGTCTTGCCGTCCCGGAAACGGGCATATCCGGCCACGAGCCTGACGCCTGCTCGCTTCAAGAGACCGGCCACGCCCCCGTTCAGGCGCCGGACGATATTGTCTTTCCAGGCGATGGTCTTGGCGAAGTCGAGCGACGGCTTCGCCGTGGAAATGCCGAGTACGCTGTTTCTATCCGCGGCCAGCGCAATAGTTTCATACTCGGCGGCCGCGTGGATTAGCGCCTTCGAGGGAATGCAGCCGACGTTAAGACAGGTGCCACCCGGCTTTTCAGCTTCGACAATGATCGTGTCGATGCCGAGCTGGCCGGCACGGATCGCGCAGGTGTAGCCGCCGGGGCCCGCGCCGATGACAAGGAGCTTGCAGGTGATCTCGTTCATCGCTCTATGCGTCAATGAAGATCATGGCGGGCGTCTCGAGCTGCGTCTTGATTCGCTGCACGAACTGCGCGGCATCAAAACCGTCGATCACGCGATGATCGAAGCTGGACGACAGGTTCATCATCTGGCGCGGTACGAAGGCCGCGCCGTCCCAATGTGGACGGACGGCGATGCGGTTGACGCCGATGATCGCGACCTCGGGATGATTGATGATTGGGGTGGTCGCAAGCCCGCCCATGGCCCCGAGGGACGTGATCGTGATGGTCGAGCCGCTGAGTTCGTCGCGCGAGGCGCTGCCTGTCCGAGCCGCTTCGGCGAGCCGAGCGACCTCCGTGGCACAACTCCAGATGTCGCGCGATTCAGCATGGCGAACCACCGGCACCACCAGGCCATTTTGTGTCTGCGTGGCGATCCCGATGTGGACGCCGTCATGTCGGTGCACGATGCCGGACTCGTCGTCGAAATGGGCATTCAGCATCGGCTGTTGGGCGATCGCGCGGACCATCGCGCGCATGAGGAATGGCAGCAAGGTCAGCTTCGACTTGCCGGGCCGCTGCTGGCCATTAAGCTTGCCACGTAGATCCTCAAGTGCGGTGACGTCGATCTCCTCGACATAGGTGATGTGGGGAATGCGCGAGTTCGCGATCGACATCTTCTCCGCGATCCTGCGGCGGAGACCGGCGATCTTGATGTCTTCGACGCCGGTCTTCGTCAGGTATGTGGTCGCCGCGGCACCGACGGAACTGTGCGCAGGATGGGCGTCGAGATCGGCATGGGTGATGCGCCCGGCAGGACCCGTGCCCTGTATCTGGCGCAGGTCGAGGCCTGCTTCACGCGCGCGCAAGCGGACCGCTGGGGAAGCCAGCGGCTTGGTTTGCTCGGCGGGAGGTTCCGCAACCGCGGGCTGAAGCGGTGTCGCGGCCGCAGGTTGAGCGATTGTTTTGGTCGTCTTCATCACGGCCGGTGGCTCGGCCTTGCCTTCAACTTCCAGCCGAACGAAGTCCGAACCAATGGCGAGCACATCGCCCACATGCCCGGCGAGCCAGATGACGCGGCCTTCGGCGGGCGAGGGGATTTCCACCGTCGCCTTGTCGGTCATGACTGCACCGAGCACGGCGTCCTCGCGCACGATGTCGCCGACCTTCACGTGCCATTCCACGAGTTCGGCTTCCGCGATGCCTTCGCCGACGTCGGGCAGCTTGACGGCGCGTTCCGCCATCTCACGCCTCCAGCGTTTCGATCAGCGCACGGCCGATCCGCGCGGGTCCGGGGAAGTAGTCCCATTCCTGCGCGTGCGGGTATGGCGTGTCCCAGCCGGCGACACGCGCGATCGGCGCTTCCAGATGATAGAAGCATCGCGTCTGAACGAGTGCGCAGAGCTCGGCACCGAAACCTGAGGTCAGTGTCGCCTCGTGCACGATCACGCAACGTCCGGTCTTCTTGACGGAGCTTTCGATGGTATCGAGATCGAGCGGCAGCAGTGTGCGAAGATCGATGATCTCGGCGTCGACACCGGTTTCGGTTGCCGCAGTTTCGGCGACGTGCACCATCGTCCCATAGGCGAGAATGGTGACGGCTTTGCCCGGCCGGCGGATCGCGGCGCTGCCGAGCGGAATGGCAAAATGTCCGTCGTCGACCTCACCGAGATCGTGCTTCGACCATGGCGTGACCGGCCGATCATGATGGCCGTCGAATGGGCCGTTATAGAGCCGCTTCGGCTCGAGGAAGATCACGGGATCGGGGTCCTCGATAGCCGAGATCAGAAGACCCTTGGCGTCGCGGGGATTCGAGGGCACCACCGTCTTGATACCGCAGACATGGGTGAACAACGCTTCCGGGCTCTGACTATGCGTCTGGCCGCCGAAAATGCCGCCACCGGTCGGCATCCGCACCACAAGGGGGCAGGTGAACTGGCCGTTGGAGCGATAGCGCAGCCGCGCCGCCTCGGAGACGATCTGGTCGTAGGCCGGATACATGTAATCCGCGAACTGGATTTCGACACAGGGTTTCAGGCCGTAAGCGGCCATGCCGACGGCGATGCCGACGATGCCGAGCTCGCTGATCGGCGTATCGAAACAACGGTTCGTGCCATATTTCGCCTGCAGGCCCTGGCTTGCCCGGAATACCCCGCCGAAATAGCCGACGTCCTCGCCGAACACGACGACATCGTCATCGCGCGACATCATCACGTCCATGGCGTCCCGGATCGCTTCGATCATTGTCCGCCGTGGCACGTTTCAGACTCCCGCTTCCTGGCGCTGGCGGCGCAGATGCGGCGGCATCGCCGCGAATACGCCCTCGAACATGTCGCGCGCAGATGGACGTTGCTCGGAATGAAGCGTGCCGTAGCTTTCGGCCTCCTTCTGTGCCGAGGTCACGGTGTCGAGGATCTCGGCCTCCGTCTGCTTATGCCGTTCCTCCGACCAGACACCGCGAACGATCAAATGGTTCTTGAGCCGGATCACGGGATCGCCCAACGGCCATGCCTCGGATTCCGTCTTCGGCCGATAGCCCGCGGGATCGTCGGAGGTGGAATGCGCGCCGACGCGATAGGTCACGTGCTCGATCAGGGTCGGGCCGAGATTGCGGCGTGCACGCTCGCAGGCCCATTTCGCGACCGCATGGACCGCAAGGTAATCGTTGCCGTCGACGCGCAGCGCCGGAATGCCGAAGCCAAGACCGCGTGCCGCGAACGTGCCGGAGCCGCCGCGTGCGATGCCCTGGAAGGTCGAGATGGCCCACTGATTGTTGACGATGTTGAGCACGACCGGCGCGCGATAGGTCGAAGCGAACACCAGCGCCGCGTGGAAGTCGGACTCGGCGGTTGCGCCGTCGCCGATCCACGCAACGGCGATCTTGGTATCGTTCTTGATCGCAGATGCCATCGCCCAGCCTACAGCCTGGATGTACTGGGTAGCGAGATTGCCGGAGATCGAGAAGAAGCCGTGCTGCCGTGAGGAATACATCACGGGCAGCTGACGTCCCTTCAGGGGATCGTGCGTGTTCGAGTAGATCTGGTTGGCCATGTCGACCAGCGAGTAGCCACCGGCGATCAGAAGTCCCGCCTGGCGGTAGGTCGGAAAATTCATGTCGCCCGGCAGGAGCGCCTTGCGGAAAGCGCAGCTCACGGCCTCTTCGCCCATATGCTGCATGTAGAAAGACGTCTTGCCCTGGCGCTGCGCCATTTGCATGCGCGCATCGAACGCGCGCAAGGTCATCATGTGCCGAAGGCCCTCGAGCAATTCGCTGTCAGAAAGTGTGCCCGCCCATGGACCGACTGCTTTGCCCTCGCGGTTGAGCACGCGGATGACAGAGAAGGCGAGGTCGCGGATCGCCTCGGAGTCCACGTCGATTTCGGGACGGTCGACCTGGCCTGCGCGGGGAATCCGGATGTTCGAGAAATCGGGCGTGCCGCCTGGGCGCACCGCGGGCTCCGGCACGTGCAGTTTCAGGGGCGCATGCTCCGCGGATTGAACCGCCTCGCCCCGCGGGATCATGGCGTCACGCATGAGGTTGGGTTCGGGCATTGGCATTCACCTCTCACCTCAATTGCATCGATGCAGAACAATGCGTCGACGCGGCGAGCGAGCCGGTCGATGACGTCGCGATCATCAATGTCTATGGAAGCCGAGATACGGCATTCGTTCGCTTCGGCCCGAGCGCTGACGGCAACGAGCCGAAGTCCCGCGACGCGCGTCTGGTCGAGCAGGCGGCCGAGTGCGGCGTGCATATCGCTGGTCTGGAGCTCTAGAAAATACACCGCATGTGTCTCGTTTTGTTAGTATATCGTACTGGCAAAGTTCGGGATTGTTGTTCTTTTGATCTGGGTATCCTGCGAAGATGTGATATATATTTTCTGCACATTGGCCATAGGCTCAGAATGGAGTTCTTGGTATGGCGCCAGTCCGACATGCCACAGGGCCAGTCAAGGCTCCGCGCAAGGATGCGCTTCGGCTCGACGAGATCGATCGCAAGATCCTGCGCGCCTTGCAGCAGGATGCGCGCCTGACCACGGCGCAACTCGCCGACCGGATTGGCCTCTCCACCACACCATGCTGGAATAGACTGAAGCGCCTCGAGACGCAGGGCTATATCGATGGCTACGTCGCGCTGCTCAATCAGGACAAGCTCGGCCTGCCTGAAACGGTCATCATAGAGGTGACGCTCGATCGCCACGACGAGGAGGCGCTCGAACGTTTCGGTCAACTGCTCACGAGTTTGCCGGAAGTGATCGAAGCCTATCTCACCACCGGCGATTACGATTACGTCGTGAAGGTCGCCGTTGAAAGCACCGCCGGCTACGAGCGGTTTCTGCGCGAAAAGCTCTATCGCATCCCAGGCATCCGCCACAGCCGGTCGTCGTTTGCGCTACGCTGCCTGAAGAAACTGACCTCGGTGCAGGTCTAGTCAAATGCGCCGCGGCGATGAGAAGACGTCACACAATGTGACGTCTGCTCCTTGCGTTCCAGTTGAGAGAGTGGGGTTCGTCAGAAAGCGGTCTTCTTGCCGGTGATGCCGACATAGCTTGATCGCACCAGCGCTCACCAGCACCCATCCTTCTTGACGATCACATAGAAGGAATCGGCCGACAATATCGGCTTGTCGTCGGCGTCATAGCGCGTAAACCTCGTGACAAGCTAGCTCTTCGTCTTATTGGTTTACCCTCAATCCAGCGTCGATCAGTCCCTTGCGAAGAGCGCGCATCTGTGGATCGAAGGGGAGGGCAATGGGAAAGCACCTGCGCGGGGGAGTGCTGAATGCAGAAGCAATTCCGTCGGAGTGCTGGCCACAAAATGATGACGCCATCTGCGGAAAAACATTTCGCCGCAAGGGGTCGCACAATCCAGCTGACAGTAAAAACTCAGGGCGAACCGGTCTTCGATTGACATCGAATTCGACCGCGATAACAGGAGAACAAGATGCGGATGCTGATCGCACTGGCGCTGGTCATGATGACGTCTGCTGCCGTTGCCGATGACGATGATGCTGGAGGGGCGCACAAGCTGGCGATCCAGGGCCGCGACGACTACTGGCACTGCCTGGCGCGGGAATATTCACGCGACAGCAATCAGGGCCTCTCGGAACAGGATTTTTCCCGCTCGGTCGCCGGCGCCTGTCCCTCAGAGCGGCAGTATTACCGGGTGGCGTTGCTCGACTATCTGACGATGCAATATCCCAACATCGATGCTGGCGCTCATCTCGCGACCGCGAACAGGGCGGTAGAATCGGCGCAGAAGGACATCGTGACGGCCTTCGCCAAGCACAGGACACCTCAGCGCTAGCTGGCTGCGAATTAACCGTCGGAACCTGCGGCCCTTCCGGCTGGCTGCGCTTCCGTGATATCAGAAGGGCTCACCGGAGCGGGAACGGGCAGGATGACGTCTGAGTCGGTCGGAGGCATTTTTGGCGCGATCGTCGCAGCTATCGTGCTGGCGGTTGCCGTCGTGTTCGGGCCCATCGGCCAATACGGCAAGCCGCCGAAGCCGAAGGCGGCGGCCCAGCCTGCGGCCGCGGCACCCGCGGCTCCGGCCGCGCCTGCTCCGCGCGGACCGGTCATCCGCGAAGTGCCAAACCAATAAGCCGGCCCTCTTGCGGAGGGCCAGTGACGTTCCTATCTAGCTGATAACGGCGACGTTGCAGCTCACCGCTCCGGCGCCGGGACGACCTTGGAATAGCTTGGGCTGCGCCGGATGTACGCGCGGCTCGTTATTCTGGGGTCGTTGGCATTTTTGTACCCCTTTTTTGG
The DNA here is from genome assembly GCF_000472925.1 of Bradyrhizobium sp. Ec3.3. GTDB lineage: Bacteria > Pseudomonadota > Alphaproteobacteria > Rhizobiales > Xanthobacteraceae > Bradyrhizobium. The sequence goes on along the minus strand of NZ_AXAS01000033.1, from coordinate 12,614 downwards.
GTGCGCTCCCCTCAAAACCCCGGCTTGGCATCGCAGGACGCGGCGGATATACGCTCACCGTCATGAACGAAGCGATCAGACCAGCCCCCGAGACCCTGCCCCAGGCCCCGCAATCGGGTCCGCGGTCGCCAGAGCTGTCCGTCGTCGTCCCCACCTTCAACGAGCGTGACAACGTCACGGTCCTGTACCGGCGGCTGGAGGACACTCTGGCCGGCATCGCCTGGGAGGTGGTGTTCGTCGACGACAATTCGCCCGACGGAACCTGGGACGTGGTGCGCGCGCTCGCCAGGCGCGACAGCCGCGTGCGCTGCATCCGCCGCATCGGCCGCCGCGGCCTGTCGGGCGCCTGCATCGAAGGCATTCTGGCCTCAAGCGCGCCCTATGCGGCCGTGATCGACGCCGATCTCCAGCATGACGAGACGCAACTGCCGAAGATGCTCTCGCTGCTCGCGAGCGGGCAGGCCGAACTCGTCGTCGGCAGCCGCTACATCGAGGGCTACAAGAGCGAAGGCTTCAACAAGCAGCGCGCCGGCGCCAGCGCGCTTGCGACCGAAGTCGCCAGGCAGGTGCTGCAGGTCGAGATCGCCGACCCCATGAGCGGCTTCTTCATGATCCGCACCGACCGCTTCGAGCAACTGGCGCCAAAACTCTCGGTGCATGGCTTCAAGATCCTGCTCGATGTCGTCGCGTCCGCGCGCGGCGGCTTGCGCACCGTCGAAATTCCCTACACCTTCGGCGCGCGCCAGCATGGCGAGAGCAAGCTCGATTCCATGGTCGCGCTCGATTTCCTGGGCCTCGTGCTGGCGAAGCTGACCAACGACGCGGTGTCGCTGCGCTTCCTTCTGTTCGCGATGGTCGGCGGCATCGGCCTCGTCGTGCATCTCACGACGCTTTTCATCGCCCTCGAGATCTTCAAGGCGCCGTTCGCGGAGGCGCAGGCCTCCGGCGCGCTCGTCGCCATGACCAGCAACTTCATCCTCAACAACTTCCTCACCTATCGCGACCAGCGGCTGAAAGGCTTTGCGATCGTGCGCGGCCTGATCGCCTTCTACATCGTCTGTAGCGTCGGCCTGTTCGCCAATGTCGGCGTCGCCTTTTCGGTCTACGACCAGGAGCCGATCTGGTGGCTTGCCGGCATGGCCGGCGCGCTGATGGGCGTGGTGTGGAACTACGCGATGTCCGGACTGTTCGTCTGGCGCAAGAAATAGCGCATCATGGGCGGGGCCGACGCGCGGATCGTCCGTAACACCGCGCTGATGATCATCGCGCTCGTCGTGCTGCGGCTGGTCGCTGCCGCCTTAACGCCGATCACCTTCGACGAAGCCTATTACTGGATGTGGTCGAATAGCCTGGCGGGCGGCTACTACGACCACCCGCCGATGGTCGCCTATGTCATCCGCGCCGGCACCATGATCGCGGGGGACACCGAGCTCGGCGTGCGGCTGGTCTCGGTCCTGCTCGCGCTGCCGATGAGCTATGCGGTCTACCGCGCCGCCGCGATCCTGTTCGGCGGCGCGCGCGTGGCCGCAACCAGCGCCATTCTGCTCAACGTGACCATGATGGCTTCCATCGGTACGCTGATCGTGACACCGGATGCGCCGCTGCTGGTTGCTTCCAGCTTCGTGCTGTTCTTCCTGGCCAAGGTTCTGGAGACCGGCCGCGGCGCATGGTGGCTTGCGGTCGGAGCGGCCGTCGGTGCGGCGCTGCTGTCAAAGTACACCGCGATGTTCTTTGGCGCCGCGATCCTGATCTGGCTCGCGGCGGTGCCGAAGCTGCGGCGCTGGTTCCTGTCGCCCTGGCCCTATCTCGGCGGCCTCGTTGCGCTCGCGCTGTTCTCGCCGGTGATCCTCTGGAATGCGGATCATCACTGGGTCTCGTTCGCAAAGCAGCTCGGGCGCGCGAGGATCGAGGACTTCCGTCCGGTCTTCATCGCCGAGCTGATCCCGACTCAGATCGCGTTCGCAACACCCCTGGTCTTCATCCTCGGTGCGATGGGCCTGCACGCGCTGACCTGGCGACGGGCCGGCGCGCTGGCCTCGCGCGTGCTGATCGAGGCGATGTTCTGGACCATCGTCGCCTATTTCGTCTGGCATTCGCTGCATGCCCGCGTCGAGGCGAACTGGTTCGCGCCGGTCTACCCTGCCTTCGCGGTCGCGGCCGCGGTCGCCGCCCACATCGCGCGATGGAAGCCGCGACAGCAGGACCTTGTCGCATTCTGTCTGAAATGGGCGGCCCCCGCCGGCATCGCGATGTTTGCGGCCCTCATCGTGCAGGCCAATACCGGCTGGCTGTCCGGCTATCGCCGCGACGCCACCGTGCGCAGCGTCGGCGTCGGCTGGCGCGCGCTCGCATCCGAGATCGAGGCGGTCCGCGCGAAGACCGACGCGACCTGCATCCTGGCGCCGGACTACGGCACCACCGCCTGGCTCGCCTTCTATCTGCCGCCCGGCACCTGCGTGGTCCAGCGGGACCAGCGTATCCGCTGGGTCAACATGGGCGAGCCCGATCCGAAACTCTTGGCCGGCAAGCTGCTCTATGTCGACGAACTCCGCGCCGGCGGTCACCCCTTCTTCAACGAGATCTTCGCGCAGGTGACGCGCGTTGCGGAATTGCAGCGCAAGCGGGGGCCGTTTGTCGTCGAGACCTACGGGATCGATTTGCTGGAGGGCGCCAGAGGCGATGTTCTCGACCGTTCGCCGCCGCCGGAAGCCCGGTAACGGGTTTCGAGCTCGCAGCCCGCAGCGTCGGCCTCAGTCGCGGTCTGTCCCGGCTGCTGCTCTTCGTGCCAGAACCAGACGGTGACCGCACTGGCGCGGCCACGAACCTTCGTCTGCAACGGTCCCGTCAGAATGCCGTGGGGATCACCGTGGAAGTCGGCCGCGTCCAGCAGGGTATCGCTGAACGCGAGCCGCGCATCGTGCTGGGCGGCGACCTCCATCAACCGGTTCGCCACGTTGACGTTGTCGCCTGTCGCGGTGATGTGCTGGTGGCTTCCGCCGAGGCGCGAGGCGACGATCGGACCAAAATGCGCGCCGATCTTGAAGCCGAGCTGATCCCTGTATGGTGCTGGCAGCGATGCCATCCAGTCTTTCACAACGCGGTGCAGCTCGAGCGAGCATTTGACGGCACGCGCAGCGTCGTCAGGCGTTGGGCGCGGCAGGCCGAACAGGATCATGGCGCCGTCGCCGAGGAAGCCGGTGATCATTCCACCGGACGAGACCGCCGTCTTGTCGACCAGCGCATGAAACGCCTTGAGCAGCTCGCGAAGCGTGTCCGGATCAAGCCGTTCGCTGAGCGCAGTGAAGCCGGAGAGGTCGATGAAGACGATGGCGGCATTCTGGCGAACCGGCTCGCTGAGGAAATCGGGATCGCGCGCCAGCCACTCCTGTACGGCGAGTGCCTGGAATTGCGCCAACGATCTGCTCTTTGCTGTCAGGTACTGCGTCCTGCGGCTGCCCGCCCACAATTGCACGCCGGTAAAGATCGCAACCGGCGGCACCGCGGCCGCGAGCGTGGTTGCGGCGTTGAGCCAGATACCGTGCGTGAACGCGAACAGGTTGAGAGCGGCCCACGCCATCACCACCACCACGGCAGCAATGAGGCCGATCGCGCTGCGCCGCCAGGCAAGCAGACCCACCAGGACCATTGGCAGCAGGATCGCGGCGAATGCGTCCGCGACATGAACCTTGCGGTCGCGCACGATGCCGTCGCCGGCGACGAGGTGCGTGATCGCGGTCGAGACGACCTCGACGCCGGGCATCAGGGCGTCGAACGGCGTCGGGAAGAAATCGCCGCCGCCGGACACCGATGCGCCGATCACGACGATCCGGTTCTCGATTGTCCCGCGATCGAGCGTGCCGTCGAACACGTTCTGCGCGCTCAACGTGCGGATCGTGCGGCGCGGGCCGTAATATGTAATCGGTAGCGAAAAGTCGGTGTCGGTCGAAACCGTGCGATCGCCGAGCATCAGGTGATCGGGCGCAATCGTCAGCGGCTGGCCGAGCGCGCGGCTCGCAACACGCAGCGGAAACGACAGCTCAACCTTGTCGCCGGTCCGGAACAGCATCGGGACCGAGAGCGGGGAGCCGGACTGCCCCGTCGCAACATTGACGATGCCGACCTCGGCGTGATCGGCGAAGGCCGGCAGCGGCAGCAGGAAACGCTCGGCCTGGGGCAGGGCGGCGAGCGGCCCTTCGCTGCTCCTTGCCACGGTATCGCTGGTGGTTGGAAAGATCGCCGCGGCGGCAAGCACCGTTGGGCCGGCAGCGAGCGAACGCGCCAGCATGGCATCGCCGAGTCTGGCGCCTGGATCGACCAGCAGGAGGTCGACGGCAATCACCTTCGGCTTGAACTGCGCGACGGCATCGACGACGCGCGCGAGGTCGGCGCGGGGAAGCGGATAACGGCCGCCGCGCTTCACGACGGTGTCGTCGATCGCAACGATGGTGACGAGATCGGGCGGAGGCTGCGCGCCGCGCGCCAAGGTTCGCAAGTCCGTCAGCGTCGCCTCGAGACGATCGAGAAACCGCAGATGGCCGTTCGCGTGAGCGACGTAAATGGCGGCGCCCCACAGCGCAGTGAGGACGAGCGCAACCAGGATCTGAACACGTCGGCTACTCATACCCTTCGTTCTGCCGTCACCTATTGTCCGAACCTCTATTGTCCGAGTCTTATTGTCCGAGTCTTGCCATCAAGGCGTCGATGCGTGGCTGGCCCCAGCGCTTGACCTCCGCCATGCTGGTCGCCTCGACGTCGACGCCTTCGCCCGGTCCGAGCACGACGGCCCGTCCGCGAGCCCTGCGGCTGACGCCGACACGTCCGTCGGCGACGAATACGGACGTCTTGCTGCCGTCGGCGGCATCGACGGCCCATCTCGTGCCGCGCACCGCGGCGATCGCCTGCGGCGTCAGCACCTTGAAGGGATTGCCGCGGGGCTTCTTGGGAACTTCGACCAGCAGTGCCTTGCTGCTCAACTCGACCGAGTCGATATGTCCGTCGCGGTTGGCGTCCTTAAGTTCAAATCTGGCGCCATTTTCCGCAACGATCGTGATGCCGTTGTCGCAGCGCCAAGTCTGCGTATGAGCGGTCTGCGTTCCCGCGGCCGACGGCGATGACGTGCAACCCGCGCCGGCAGGCTGCGCGACAGCCTGTCCGATCAACAAGAACGACGACGCCAGAGACCAAAATCCGGCGTGTGCGACCCTTCTCATGCCAGCCTCCATTGGCGTGCTCGGCACATTTCAAGGCGATCTTGATACGGTACCGTATCACGCGCAGAGGCTGCCGAAAAGTGCCGAGATGGGACCTATTTTGTCGCTGGGCTCTTTTCCAGATCGTGAGCAATCAACTCTGGGTCAGCGCGCCGTGTAGCGTGGGCGTTCGGCGCGCGATGAGACCGATGTCAGCCGGCGCATCGCGTGTCGCATCAGAGGAGTCCGCCAGCCTCGCGCAACGCTCCGTCGCTATGATCCGGCGGCGTTCAAGATCACGAAAAGGCCGTGGTTGGATGCGTCATGAGATGTGACCGGAGGGGGCAGATCATCGCGCCAAACCGGTCGAGAAATATGGTTAACAACTTCGTCTAAGTCCGTAATTCTGCGGACTTTTTCCCGAAATGGGACAGCCTTTGCGGGATGCCCCATATCCGCCCGAACTTAATCCGCATTTAACTAAAAGTCGCCTTAATGACGCTCCGACCCTCTGCGAGATGCAGCTCTCGGACCGTGACCAGCAGCGGCACTTCGAAGGGGGACTGAGTGACACCGTCCTGGACGCAAGGCGAATGAGTACGAGTATCGCTGCGCAAAGTAACGCGGCACGGAAGTCCAAGAAGAATTCTCGGAAGTCTTCCCGGAAAGTGACCACCCAGACCATCGTCGGCGCCGCCGCGATCGGCTGCCTCGTGCTGGGCGCCGGCTGGACCGTCTACAACAACGTCTTCGGCGCGAACGTCTATCCGACCGTTGGCACCGCCGGCTACGACGAGCCCGTGATCAAGCGTGCGCCGAAGGTCGCGCTGCGCGAGGCCGGCGAAGCGGTCAGGGAAGTTTTTGCGATGCTGCCCGATCGCGGGCGGGTGGTCACGCCGATGACCCGCGAAATGTTCAACGAGCGTTTTGCCGCCGCAGCCCCGCAGAGCGTGGCGTCCAACGCGGCGAGCGCGGCGCCGCAGGCGCCCGCCACGAACGTTGCCGACGCCAAGGAGACCGCGAAGCCCGCCGCGCCTGTGAAGGTCGCGGAAGCGCCGAAGGCGCAAGGCCCCGCCAAGATCGCAGACGCCGCAAAGGCCAAGCGCGGCGCAGATGCGCCGGTGCAGCTTGCCTCGGCCGAGCCGGCCGAGACCGCGCGCGTGCCAGAGGCGAAGCCCAAGTCTTTCGCCGATCGCGCGAAGGCGGCGGTCATGGCGATCACCGGGCCGCGGCAGTCGATGGTCGAGAAGCTCTGGGGCAAGCGCGAGCCGTCAGGCGGCCTGCTTGCTTACGCTTCAGCCGATGCGAGTGTGACCGCGAGCATCGCGCCGAAGGAGCAGAACCCGATGCTCGGCGGTGCGCCGCCCTATGACCGCGACACGGCGGTCTACGACATCACCGCCAAGACGGTGTATCTGCCCGACGGCACGAAGCTCGAGGCGCATTCCGGCCTCGGCTCGAATCTCGACGATCCGCACTCCTCGCGTGTCCGCATGCGCGGCGTGACGCCGCCGCACATCTATACGCTGAAGCCGCGCGAGGCGCTGTTCCACGGCGTACCGGCGTTGCGGCTGACGCCGATCGGCGGCGAGAACGCGATCTACGGCCGCGACGGCCTGCTCGCGCACACCTTCATGCTCGGACCCAACGGCGATTCCAACGGCTGCGTGTCGTTCCGCGACTACTCGGCCTTCCTTGATGCCTACCGCAACAGGGGCATCCGCAAGCTCGCCGTGCTCGCGCGGGTGGAGTGAGACCTTAAGCCGTCACTGTCTTGCGCAGCGCCATTTCGGTCGCAATCGCGTCCCGCACCGCGGGCCGCGCCTGCATGCGGGCGAGATAGCTGACCAGCGACGGCCATTGCGCAATGTCGACGCCTGCGGGACGGAGCAGCAGCAAGGCCCAGGTGAGATGCGCATCCGCAACGGTGAAGCGGTCGCTGACCAGGAATTCGCGCTCGGCGAGATGCGTGGCGGGCATCGATAGTGTCTGTCCGATTCTTGCACGCGGCTTCGCAAGCGACGCCTCGTCCTTGTACCAGAAGCTCGGAAACAGGAACGCCTTGTGGATCTCGGCGCCGATGAAGCTGAGCCACTCCTGCAGGCGATAGCGATCGGGATCGCCGGGCCGCGGCGCGAGACCGAGCTCAGGCTTCAAGTCGGCGATATATTGCAGCACCGCTGCGCTCTCGGTCAGCCGTTCGCCATTCTCCAGGACCAGCACCGGCACGGCGCCTTTTGGCGAAACGCTACGGAAGTCGCTGCCGTCGTCCACGACCTTCTTGGTCCAGAGATCGACGAGGTGATAGCGCGCCTCGATGCCAGCCTCCATCAACGCAATACGGCTTGCGAGCGAGCAGGCCATTGGCCGGAAGAAGAGCTGCAGCATGTGTTGATATGCTCCGTGTTCGGATTTGATCAGATCAACGCATCGCTGCGCGCGATGATGGCAAAGCGGTCAGACAGTTCGGCGAGTGCAACGTCATGAACGGTTCTGGCTGCGATCGTGCCGCCGCGGCCGTCAGGCAGGTCGCGCGTCGCGCAGGCATCCGAGGCAATCGTGGTGCGCAGACCGAGATCGAGCGCGGCGCGCGCGCTCGAGCTGACGCACATGTGGGTCATGAAACCCGCGATGACGATGTTCTTGCGCCCGGTCGCGGCAAGCCGTGCTTGCAGGTCAGTGCCGGCAAACGCATTCGGCAGCGCCTTTTCGATCACCGGCTCGGTTGCGAGCGGCGCCAGGCTCGCAATGATCGCGCCGCGCTCCGCCTCGCGGTCGAACAGGCCGCCCGATCGGCCCTTGTGCGCGATATGGAGGATCGCCGCACCGCTCTGCCGCGCGCGGGCCAACAGTTGCGCCGCGCGCGCGATGGCCGCCTCCGCATCGGGCAGCGCCAGCGGGCCTGCGCGATATTCGTTCTGGAGATCGATCAGGACGAGACAGCTCTCGCCGAGCCGGGGCAGGCTCAAATCGGCGCCGGCGAGTTCGAGCAGGGTCTTGGGAGCGGTCATGGTGAGGCTGCCTTTCGGTGACGTCAGATCGACAAAACCTAGCGCAGCTCCCGCCTGCTATTGTGCAGGAATATTGCAGCATATGGCTGCGAATTTGCAGGCGTGGCGCCGTGCGTGCTAAATGGCTGCATGAACTGGGACGATCTCCGCATCATCGCGGCCGTGCGGGAGGAGGGCACCTATGCCGGTGCCAGCGCACGGCTGCGCATCGATGAGACCACGGTCGGGCGCAGGCTCGCCCGGATCCAGCGCGACCTCGGCGTGCCCCTGTTCGAGGCGGTCGACGGATTGCGCCGGCCGACCCGCCATTGCGAAGCGGTGCTCGAGCACGTCAAGGCCATGGCGGCGCATATCGCCGCGATCGATCGCATCGGCGAGAGCGAGCCCGGTGCAGTCGGCCGCTTGCGTATCGCTTCCACCAATACGGTCGCCGAGGAGCTGCTGGCGCCGCGCGCGCAAGCTTTTCTGCGCGACAATCCCGGGCTGACGCTGCAATTCCTCACCTCGAGCGAGAATGTGAAATTCTCGCGCTGGCAGGCCGATCTGGCCATTCGCCTGCGCAAGCCCGATAAGGGCGATTTCACGATTTCGAAGCTCGCCGACGTGCGCCTGTATTTCTTCGAGCCGGCGGATCGGAGCGACATCGACCCGATCGTGTGCGGCTATCCGGACGAGCTCGACGCGATCCCCGAGGCGCAATTCTTGCGCGCGAAGCGGCTGAAGAATGCGCGCTGCGTCACCGACAACATCCGCGTCATGCGCACCCTGATCCAGTCGCATCAGGTGATCGGCGTGCTGCCCGAATACAGCTGCGAGGCGTTGCTCGCCGATCGCAGCCTGCGCGCCACCTTGCTTCCCCGGCGCCGCGACGTCTGGCTGCTGGTGCAAAACCACCTCAAGCGCGATCCCGCAACGCGTCTGACGATCGAGTGGGTGCGCTCCTGCTTCAAGGATTTCGCGAAAAGCTAACGGCTTCCGGCGACCAATCTCGCGGCTTCGCGCGCCGAATTCAAATTGTCGCAAGAATCACGCTTGCAATCGAGCTCGGCTTGCCTTATGAGCGCGCTCCTTCGCGTTGGCCATGTGTTCGGGCTCTCTGAGACCCGACTGGCGCGGGCCGGTCTCCGGTTTCGTGTTCCGCCGAACGAAGATGCAGGATGTAGCTCATGGAGAGCGTCGGGGTAAAATCCGAAGGCATCGGTTCGATTCCGATTTCTTGTACCAACCAAAGGATAGCTCAGTGGTAGAGCAGATGACGTTTAATCATCGTGACGCGGGTTCGAATCCCGCTCCAGCGCTCCGTTTCAGCCTAGAAAGCTGATTCCTCTGAAGGGGACCGGACGCGCGCTTCAGTCGCAGTCCGGCCGTTTTGCCGAAAGGCTTTCCGTCCGCACAACGACACTGTGAGACCGGCTTTGCGCCGCGGGTAGATACCGCTTGCGCCGATGCCGGGTGGCTCCGTGCGACCGCTCGACACACGTCGGGCGATTGCGCGCGTGCGCCCGTCATCACGCAAGCTCAAGCCCCGGCCCGCCGATTTCTCAGGAAGCGTCGTCCGCGTCCTCACGTCCTTTGCAAACGAAACCCGCCGTCCGGCCGCGTCTGGCCGGAGGGCAACATGATGGAGGCGTGCCATGAGCTGGCATTTGCTGATGCTGAACGTGACGGTGAAGGATGGCGAGCGTGCGTTGCTCACGCGCAACGGGCAGCTCGTGCGCGTGCTTGCGCCCGGTCGGCATCGCCTGTTCGATCCCCTGCACGAGCTCAGGGCCGAGCTGTTCGACGTCGTGCGCGCGGAATTCTCCGCGGATCGCTACGCGGTGCTGAAGGCCGCACGGCCTGATCTTGCCGCCGAGCTGTTCGAGGCGGTCGAGACCAAGGCGGACGAGATCGCCATCGTCAGCCTTGACGGGCGGCCCGTGCACCTGATGACGCCCTGGCAGGTGCGCGTCTACTGGAAGGTCGCAACCCGCATCGATGTCGAGCGCATCGATGTGTCGCGCGATCCCCAGGTCGATGCGCGGCACCTGACCATGATCGAGCGCAATCGTTCGACCGTCGTGAGCGAGACGGTGGTCGAGAACCACGAGGCGGGCCTGCTCTATGTCGAGGGCCGGCTCGTGGAGCGGCTTGCGCCCGGCCGGCACGCCTTCTGGACCGTCGGCCGCAAGATCGAGGTGAAGCGCCTCGACCTGCGGCCCCAGGCGGTCGAGATCACCGCGCAGGAGATGCTGACCAAGGATCGCATCGCGCTGCGGGTGACGCTGACGGCGTTCCGCAGGATCGTCGATCCCGAGCGGACGGTTGCGACCGTGCCCGACGTGGATGCGTGGCTGTACCGCCTGGTGCAGTTCGCGATCCGCGAGGCGGTGGCGGGCCGAACGCTGGACGAGGTGCTGTCGGCGAAGGCGGCGCTGGATGCGGAGCTGCGCGACTATGTGCGCGCACGCGTCGCGGTATCCGGCGTCGAGGTCACCGAGCTCGGCGTCAAGGATGTGATCCTGCCCGGCGAAATCCGGGAGCTGGTGAACAAGGTGGTGGAGGCGGAGCGGGTCGCGAAGGCGAACCTGATCCGCCGGCAGGAAGAGACCGCGGCGACGCGTTCGCTTCTGAACACCGCCCGCCTGATGGAGGAGAACCCCCTGCTGCTGCGGCTCAAGGAGCTGGAGTCGCTGGAGCGGCTGGTCGAGAAGGTCGGCCGCATCGACCTCCATGCCGGTGACGGCGAGGGCCTCGATGCCCTGCTCACCCGGCTGGTGCGCCTGAAGGCGCCCGAGAGCGCGTGACGTCAGAAAGGCCGCCCACGGGCGGCCTTTCGTTTATCCGGTGAACGAAGTGCAGGGACACTGCGACCAAGGTGAGGCGAGTATTGCGTGCGCCGAGCCGCGCGACAGTCTCGACGCGTTCGAAGGTATCGCGGGCAGGATTATGACCACTCTTCAAGAATCCGTTCGTCCGAAGCCGCGATCCAGTGAATGGAAGGCGGTTCTGATCCTGATTCTGTTGATCCCGGTGCTGTGGTCGCCGCCGCTCGTGTTTCGCTTCTTCCTGTTCGAGCCGTTCAGCATCCCCTCCGGCTCGATGGCGCCGGCGCTGCTAACGGGCGATTACGTCCTCGCCAGCAAGTATGCCTATGGCTACGGCCGCTACTCCTTTCCCTATGCACTACCCTTGTTCTCGGGGCGCATCTCCGCATCCGATCCCGTGCGCGGCGACATCGTGGTGTTTTGCTCAGGGATGGATTCGAACGTCGACTACATCAAGCGCGTGGTGGGGCTGCCCGGCGACCGCATCCAGATGCAGGAGGGCGAGCTCGTCATCAACGACCGCCCGGTTGCGCGCGAGCGGTTGAAGGATTCCCCCAGCACCAACGTGTGCGGCCTCGATCGCGCAAGAGTGAAGCGCTGGCGCGAGACGCTGCCGAACGGCGTGAGCTACGAGACCTATGACTGCATCGACAACGGCCTCTACGACAACACGCTCGTCTTCACCGTGCCGGCCGGCCACGTCTTCGTGCTCGGCGACAACAGGGACAGCTCGACCGACAGCCGCGTGATGACCTCGATCGGCTACGTGCCGATGGACAATCTCGTCGGCCGCGTCAGCCGCATCTTCTGGTCGATGGACGAGGACGGCGACCCGCGCATGGAGCGGTTCTGGAAGGTGGTGAGGTGAGGGGGCTGCAGCTCTCTCAGCTGTCATTCCGGGGCGCGCGAAGCGCGAGCTATGATGCGCAATTGCGCATCTGAGAATCCATAACCCCAGGCGCTTGCAATGGCCTACTACGTCTACATCCTCGCGAGCAAGAAGCACGGCACGCTCAACATCGACGTGACCAACGACCTCGTACGCTGCGTTTGCGAGCACAAAACGAAAGCCGTTCCCGGCTTCACGACAAAGTACGGCGTCGACAAGCTCGTGCTGTTTGAGGTCTACGATGACGCAGCGATGCCATCGCGCGCGAGAAGGAGCTCAAGAAGTGGCGGCGCGATTGGAAGACGCGGCTGATCGAGGAGCAGAACCCGAACTGGGACGATCTCTATTCCGGGATAACCAACTGACGTTCGTGGTTATGGATTCTCAGATGCGCAATTGCGCATCATAGCTCGCGCTTCGCGCGCCCCGGAATGACGGGCGGAGAAAGTGCGCATAAAAACAAAAACCCCGGCATCGCTGCCGGGGTTTCGCATTTCTTGAGTTTGCCAGAACGGCTGGATCAGAAGTCCATGCCGCCCATGCCGCCGCCCGGGGGCATGGCGGGGCCGGCAGCGGCCTTCTTCGGCAGCTCGGCGACCATGGCCTCGGTGGTGATCAGCAGCGCCGCCACGGAGGAGGCGTTCTGGATCGCGGTGCGCACGACCTTGGTCGGGTCGATGATGCCCTTGGTGACGAGGTTGCCGTACTCGCCGGTCTG
>NZ_AXAS01000032.1 GCF_000472925.1 Bradyrhizobium sp. Ec3.3 | reverse complement strand
ACCGTGGCACCCCACGAATGCCCAACGAGGTGGACAGCGCTGTTGGTGCGCTGGATGACGGCCTCGACGATGTCGATCTCCCGTTCGATAGAAATGTCGTCCGGGCTGCGGCGCTCTTCGGTGTCGCCATAACCGAGCAGGCTCGTTGTCACCGCCCGAAAGCTATCTCCTAAGAGAGCGATCACACCACGCCACAGCGCTCCCGTACTCCATGAGCCGGGCACGAAAAGAATGGTCGGCCCCGATCCTTGCTCGCGGTAGTCGATGCGTTTGGCAGGATATTCGACCATGGCTGCCCCCCGCACGTGGAGGTGTCCGTACCGAGAACGATACCACGAGCGGCACGAGAACCACATGGAAGACAAGGCTCGCGACGGAGGACCCAGACACGGGCTCCGGGTCCTCGGGGGCGCGTGAGAAAACGCGAGGTACGCGCGACCCCGGCTGTTGAGGAAATCTGGCGAGAGAAAATTTGTGATTGCAGTTACAGAAGGTGGCTAAAGATTACCTCCTTTGGCATTATCGAGCCTCATAGAGGATTACTCACACTTTAGGGACATCCTTGCGGGAGAAGGTGGCGTAAGCCGCCTCCAGCGGCCGTTTCTTAAGAGACGCCGAAGCGCAGCTTCGGCTATGAGGGCACATCGCGCGCCCCGTCATTTGCGCTACTGCGCCGTGTCGATCTTCAACTGCTTGATCTTGCGATAGAGCGTGGCGCGGCTGAGGCGGAGCGCTTTTGCCGCCTCCGTGACGCGGCCGCCGTGCTTGCGTAGCACCTCCCTGATGGTCGCGCGTTCGGCCGCTGCAAGGTCCGGCTCGCTGGCGCGGCCGCCGAACGGCGGCAGATCGAGATCGGTATCGCTGATGACGCCATGCTCGGCGGTGCAGCCGGCGAGCCGTAGCACATGGCGGAGCTGACGCATGTTGCCGGGGAATGGATAGGCTGAGAGCGCCGACCAGGCTGCGGCCGAGAGCCTGCAACCCGGTGCCTCCTCGGCCGCGATGTCCCTGATCACATCCGCCCTGTCGGCGCGCTCGCGCAAGGGCGGCAGCCGCATCTCCATGCCGCGCAGGCGGAAGTAGAGATCGGCGCGGAAGCTGCCCTCCTCCGCCATGCGGCCGAGATCGCGATGGGTGGCGCTGATCAGGCGGATGTCGACGGCTGTCGGCTTGAGCGCGCCGAGCGGCCAGACCTCGCGGTTCTCCAGGACGCGCAACAGCCGGGTCTGGAGCGCGATCGGCATGTCGCCGATCTCGTCCAGGAACAGCGTGCCGCCGTCGGCCTGTACGATCAACCCCTTCGAGCCGTCGCGCCGAGCACCGGTGAAGGCGCCGGCCTCATAGCCGAACAGCTCGGCATCGATCAGGCTTTCCGGCATCGCCGCGCAGTTGAGCGCGACGTAATTGCTGCGCGCGCGGCTGCTTGCGGCATGAATGGCGCGCGCGAAGGCATCCTTGCCGACGCCGGTCTCGCCATGCAGCAGGATCGGCAAATTGTGGTCGCCGATGCTTTTCAGCCGCTTCACACCTTTGACCAGTGCGGGATCGCTACCGGCAAGCTTGTCGAGACCATCGAACCGGCCTGCGCGATTCTCACGACGCGTAACCGGCTGACGGCCGGGTGGTCGTGCACGCAGCGGCGGCGCCACATGAGCGCGTCCGAGCGGGCTGCCGTCTGCACGGCGCACGGCGCCCGTCTCTTCCGCCGCGTCGAACTTGACGTAGCGCGACAGGTCGATGCCCGATGCGATGAGGCCGTCTGTCAGTCCAAGCATCGCGCGCGCCGCCCGGCAGGCGCCGACAATGCGGCGGTCGTCGTCATAGGCGATCAGGCCGCTGCCGCCGTCGCCGGGCACGGTCGCAATCCAGGCATTGTGGAAATGGTTGCGGAAGATCGCGCCCTCGATCCGGCGCGTCGCCTCCATGGTAACCGCTAGCGCAAGCTGATGCGCGGCGCGCGAAAGATCCTCGCGGCAGGAGGTAATATTGACCGCACCGGCGATGCGCCCCCTCTGGTCGAACAGCGGCGCAACCGCGCAAGAGAACATGCTCCACTGCTCGCGAAAATGCTCGTCGCGATGCACAAGGATCGGCTTTTTCTCGGCTAGCGCGGTGCCGAGCCCATTGGTGCCCTCGCAAGCCTCGGCGAAATTCGAGCCGGTGTAGATCTTCCATTCAAGGAACATTTTGGCATCGGCTTCGCCCGGCAGGCGGCTGAACAGCATGGTGGCGTTGGCGTCGGCGAGATTGACGCAATAGCCGGCCTCGCGCAGCACCCGCGCGAGATCATCGAGCTCGGGCGTCGCGAGCCGGATCGTCTCCTCCAGGGGTTCGGCGACATGCCGGATCTCGGTCTCGGTGAGCGTCTGCGGCGGGCCCTGGCGTGCCGGATCGAGCTTGTGGTTGATCAGGCAGCGCCTCCAGGAGTTTGCGATCCGCGACTCCGCATCGACGTCGGTCGCGTGAGTGGCGACGGACAGCACACGGGCGACATGGTTCGAAGCCGACAGGCTGGCCATCGCAGACGTCTCCACCCTGTATTATTGTGCAAAGTCTGGCAGTCCAGGCGGGGATGTCAATCGGGAACCGACGCGCTGACGTTGCTGCGCCTGCTCACCACGCGTCGATGCAGGGGCGCTTCTTGGTCGTGCGCTCGGGCGGCTTCGGCACGGAGCGCAGGCCCGCCATGATCCAGCGCCGCGTCTCGGCGGGATCGATGACGTTGTCGATCTCGAACACCGAGGCGATCGAGACCGCCTTGCCGTTGGCGTAGAGCTCGGCGACCTTGTTGCGATAGTAGGTCTCGCGCACGACCGGATCGGCGATCGCCTCCATTTCCTTGCGGAAGCCGAGCCGCACATAGCCTTCGAGCCCCATGCCGCCGAATTCGCCGGTCGGCCAGGCCGCGGTGAAGAACGAGGCGTGGAAACCACCGGCGATCATCGACTGTGCGCCGAGGCCATAACCCTTGCGCAGCACGATGCCGAACAGCGGCACGGTGAGGCTCGCGCCGGTGACGAATATCCGGGACACGTGGCGCACGATCGCTGTCTTCTCCGCTTCAGGACCGACCATGAAACCGGGCGTGTCGCAGAGCGAGACGATCGGGATGTCGAAGGCATCGCAAAGCTGCAGGAAGCGCGCCGCCTTGTCGCCGGCATCCGCATCGATCGCACCGCCGAGATGGCGAGGGTTGTTGGCGATCAGGCCGAACGGCTTGCCTTCAATGCGGATGAGGGCCGTGATCATGCCGACGCCATAGTCGCGGCGGAGCTCGAGAACGGAGCCGGTGTCTGCGATCAGATCGATCACGGTGCGGATGTCGTAGACGCGCAGGCGGTTCTCGGGAATCGCCCGTCGCAGGAGGCGCTGATCGGCGGCTTGCCACTCGCTCACCGCGCCCTGGAAATAGGACAGGTATTTCTGCGCAACCCTCGTCGCCTCCACCTCGTCCTCGACGAGGATGTCGATGACGCCGTTCGGGGACTGGAACGAGACCGGACCGACCTCGGCGGGATGATAGACGCCAAGCCCGCCGCCTTCGATCATGGCCGGACCGCCCATGCCGATCGAGGCGTTCCTGGTGGCGATGATGACGTCGCAGCAGCCGAGCATCGCCGCATTGCCCGCAAAGCAATAGCCGGAGACGACGCCGACCACCGGCACGAGGCCGGAAAGCTTCGCGAATTGCAGGAAGGAAGGACCATCGAGACCGGTCATGCCGAGACGATCGGTGTCGCCGGGCCGGCCGCCGCCGCCTTCGGCGTAAAACACCAGCGGCATGCGCCATTGCTCGGCCAATGTCAGCATGCGGTCGATCTTCTTGTGGTTCATGTGGCCCTGCGTGCCCGCAAGCACGGTGTAGTCATAGGCGACCACCATGCAGCGCGCGCCGTCGGATCCGAACTTGTCCGCATTCACCGTGGCGACGCCGGTGATGAGACCGTCTGCCGGCGTGTTCTTGATGAGGTCGTCAAGCTTGCGGCGGCGGCGCTGCGCGGCGATGGCGAGACTGCCATATTCCATGAAGGAGCCGTCGTCGACGAGCTGTGCAACGTTTTCGCGCGCCGTGCGCTGATTGGTGTTGCGGCGGCGCTCGACGGACGCCGGGCGATTTTCGTCGCGCGTGTTGGCTTGGCGCGAAAACATCTCGGCGAGATCGGGACGGATGTGATCGAGATCGATCTCGGCCTCCTTGGCCGCGCTGTCGGCTGCGACGTCGAGCGGTTCGAGATAGAGGATCGGCTCGCCATGCAGCAGCGTGACGCCGTCACCGGCCGCGAGTTTTGTCACCCGGCCGCCCTGCTCGGCCATCACCAGGTGCTCCATCTTCATGGATTCGATCACCGCGAGCTGCTGGCCGGGACGCACGATCTCGCCCTCTTTGACCTGGATCGTGACCACGGTGCCCTGCAAGGGCGCCGCGACCATCACCGTTCCCTCCGGCACCTCCTGCGCGGCATGGGCTTGCGCCGCGTGATCGCCGGACTTGTCAGTCGGGGCAAAGAACAGCGGCCGCGCTGCGCCGTCGGCGGCCTCCACGAGCTTGGCGACGTTGCGATCGATGAAGTCGGTCGCGATGCGATTGGTCTTGAAGTCGGGATGGGCGAGCACCGCCTGGAGAAAGGGGATATTGGTAGCGACCCCGTCGATCCGGAACTCACGCAAGCTCCGCGAGGCCTTCGCGACCACGTCGTGCCAGGCCTCGCCCGGCGTATGGACGATGACCTTGGCAAGCAGCGAGTCGAAGGCGGCGCTGGTCTTGTAGCCGGCATAGCCGAAGCTATCGACGCGCACGCCGGGCCCCGACGGCGGCTCGAACACGGCGAGCACGCCGCCGGTCGGGTGCGTGGCGCCAGTCTCGTCCAACGTCTCCATGTTGACGCGGAGCTGCATGGCATAGCCGCGCGGCTTCGGAATCGAAGCCTGGTCGAGACCGAGCGAAGCGAGCGAGGCGCCGGAGGCGACCGCGAGCTGGGCGCGGACGAGATCGACGCCCAGCACCTCCTCCGTCACGGTGTGCTCGACCTGAAGCCGCGGATTGGCCTCGATGAAGGCAAAGCTGTCTTCAGTGGCGTCATCGACCAGGAACTCGAAGGTGCCGAGATTGTCGTAGGCCGCGTGCGTGGCGAGCTGCCTCGCCGCCTCGATGATGCGGCCGCGCAAGCCGTCGCTGAGCGAGGGGCTGGGCGCCACCTCGACCAGCTTCTGGTGCCGGCGCTGGACGGTGCATTCGCGCTCCCAGAGATGGCTGATCGCGCCATGATGGTCGCCGATGATCTGCACCTCGATGTGGCGCGCCTTTCGGATCAGGCGCTCGGCATAGACGCCGTCAAAGCCGAAAGCGGCCTTCGCTTCGGACTGGCAGCGCGCATAGGCTTCCGCAAGATCGGTCGCCTTCTCCACGATGCGCATGCCGCGGCCGCCGCCACCGGCCATCGCCTTGATCACGATCGCGGCGGACTTGCCGAGCGAGTCGAAAAACGCCTGGATCTCGCCAAGCGAGGACGGACCGCTGGTGCCGGCGATGATCGGCACGCCGCAAAGCTTGGCCAGCTGACGCGCCGCGACCTTGTCGCCGAACAGCTCGAGCGCGGTCACCTTCGGCCCGACGAAGGCAATGCCTTCGGCCGCACAGGCCTTGGCGAAGTCCGCATTCTCGCTGAGGAAGCCATAGCCGGGATGCACAGCGTCGCAGCCTGCTTCCTTCGCCGTCTTCACCACGCTTTCGATGTCGAGATAGGCTCGCGCACCGCGGCCGGGAATTTCGATCGCCTCGTCGGCGCCGCGGACATGCAGTGACAGCGCATCGTCTGCGGAAAAAATAGCTACCGTCGCAATGCCGGCATCGGCAGCGGCCCGCGCGATGCGGATGGCGATCTCGCCGCGATTGGCGATCAGGAGCTTTCGGAACGACATTGAGCGGGCCTCCATGCTCCCTGCATTTGCAGCGAGCATCGGGGGACGTCAACGACAAGCGAGCGCCGAGTCAAGGGTCGCCCGGCTTGCGGCACGCAATGGTGCCGCGACGCGGAATAAATCGCTCTATCCTAACCTCTGCGCACACATCTCACACCGTCATCCTCAGGTGCGAGCGGCGCAGCGCGTTCGCGCTGCGCCGGGAGCCTCGAAGGATGAACGGCCCATTTGTCCCAGGCACTACGACTTCCTTGCGTCGAGAGCCGGGCGGTCGCCCTTCGAGGGCCGTGCTACGCACGGCCACCTCAGAGTGACGGACCGCGGGGCCACGAAAGTGGTGACGATTACGCCGCCCTTACGCCCGCGACGAAGGTCGTCACCTCGTGCTGCAGCGCCTGCAGCTTCTGCGTCAGCCGGCCGCTCGATTGCAGCACCTGACCTGCGGCATGACCGGTCTCGGAGGTTGCCTCCGTGACGCCGGAGATGTTTTGCGAGACCTGGTTGGTGCCGGAGGCGGCGTCCTGCACGCTGCGGGCGATGGCTTGCGTCGCGGCGCCCTGCTCTTCCACGGCGGCCGCAATCGAGGAGGAGATCTCGTTGACCTCCATGATGGTGGCGCGGATGCTCTGGATGTTGCCGACCACCTGATCAGTCTCGGCCTGGATCGCCGAGATCTGCGCACCGATCTCGTCGGTTGCCTTCGCGGTCTGGCTCGCCAGCGACTTCACCTCGCTTGCAACGACGGCAAAGCCCTTGCCGGCTTCGCCGGCGCGCGCCGCCTCGATGGTGGCGTTGAGCGCGAGCAGGTTCGTCTGCGAGGCGATCTGGTTGATGAGGTCGATGACCTCGCCGATCTTGTGGGCCGCCTGAGCCAACCCCTGCACGGTGTCGTTGGTGCGCTGGCCGTCGGCCGCCGCCTTGTCGGCGACTTGGGCGGCTTGCGCGACACGCTGGCTGATCTCGGTGATTGACGACGATAGCTCGCCGGCGGCGGAGGCCACCGTCTGCACGTTGCTCGAAGCCTGCTGGCAGGCATCGGCGACGATGCTCGCGCGCGCGCTCGCCTTGTCGGCGGTTTCCGACATGCCTTGCGCGGCCTGCTGCATCCGTTGCGCTTCGCTGAAGACGTCGCGGACCACGGCCTGGACGCTGGCCTCGAACTTGCCGGCAAGATCG
The DNA here is from genome assembly GCF_000472925.1 of Bradyrhizobium sp. Ec3.3. Lineage (GTDB taxonomy): Bacteria > Pseudomonadota > Alphaproteobacteria > Rhizobiales > Xanthobacteraceae > Bradyrhizobium. Next base: position 116,837 of record NZ_AXAS01000032.1, on the reverse strand, counting down.
ACCATCACCTTGCGCTTTTCGGCATCCGACTTCTGCTTCAACTCCTGCTGCTCGGCATGCATCTGGTGCACGGCCGCGGCATTGTCCTTGAACACGGCGAGAGCCTTGGCCAGCCCGCCGACTTCACCACGGCGGCTCGTATAGGGCACGTCGAACGCGCTGTCGCCGGACGCAAGCCGCTCCGTGAGCGCGGTGATGGCCGCAAGCGGCCTGGTGACGCTGCGGCCGATCAGGAAGGAGGCAACGAGAACCACCGCGAAGACGGCAAGACACACCCATGCGAACGTCATCGCGGTCTGGCGGAACACGGCATCGACGTCGTCGAGATAGATTCCGGTGCCGACGATCCAGCCCCACGGCGCAAAGCCCTTCACATAGGAGATTTTCGCCACCGGCTGCTCGAAGCCGGGTTTGGGCCAGAGATAGCTGTAGAAGCCCGCGCCCTGCCCCTTCACGACGTTGACGAAGCCCATGAACAGCGCGTTACCCGCGGGATCCTTCATGCCGGAGAGATCCTTGCCGTCGAGCTCCGGCTTGATCGGATGCATGACCATCTTCGGGGTCATGTCGTTGATCCAGAAATACTCGACCTTGTCGTAACGCAGGCTCTTGATTTCGGCCATCGCCGCGCCTTGCGCCTGCTCGCGCGTCAGCTTCTCCTCGCTCTCGAGCTTCTGGTAGTGCGTCAGAATGCCATAGCCGACGTCAACCATCTGCTGGGTCTTGGCCTGGCGGTCGGCAACCATCTGCGCACGCATGGTGTAGAGCGCGATCGGCGCCAGCACGATCATGCCGAGGAGGCCGATGGCGACAATCAGGACAAGCTTGAAACTGATGCGGGAAAACATTTTGGTGCTCGCGTGAATTGGCAGAATGCTGAAATGCCAATTTATCCCGAACCGCTTAGCAAAGATTTAAGCATTCGGATTCGATCGCCCTGCCCTCACTAGGTCGCCGGCACCCCGTGCAACAGGCGGTTGCGATACTCACCCGGCGAGGCCTTGAACCAGCGCCGGCAGGCCCGGAAAAAGCTGCTCTGGTCGGCGAAGCCGAGCAGATAAGCCGCCTGCCCGAGCGACAGATGCAGCCGGCCGAGATACTGGTCCGCCAGTTCCCGCCGCGTATCGTCCAGAAGCTGCACGAACGAGGTCGCTTCCTCTTCCAGCCGTCGCTGCAGGGTGCGCTCGCTCATGCAGAGCTCGACGGCGACTTCGTCCCGCCGCGGTTCACCGTCGGGAAGCCGCCGCACGATCGCCTCGCGCACCCGAAAACTCGTCAGCGCGTGATCGAAGTGACGCAGATATTCGCCGGCATAACGCTCGTGCAGCTCGCCGAGTTGCGGATTGAAAGTCGGCAGTGCCAGGTCCATGTCGCTGCGCGCGAACATCACGCTGTTGCGCTCGGCGTTGAACGTAACCGGGCAGCGAAAGGCAGCGTGATAGGGCGAGATATCTGCGGGCGGGGGATAGGTGAGCGCGATCGCGCGCGGATTGACGTCATTGCGTGCGACCCAGCGGCAGAAGCCGATCACGGTGACGAAGATGAACTCGATGCGCTGACGCGGGATCGGCCGGCTGCCGCCGAACAGCACGAAATCGATGCGACAGCAATCACCGTCCTCAGTCATGCTCATGGTCAGCGCGTCGCTGAGGATGAGCAGATAGCGGTTGAGCCGCTCGAAGGCGCCGCGCAGATCGGCGCATGACATCATGGTGTAGCCGACCACGTCGAACGCCGCCGGCCGCGCCATCTGATACTGCGCAAGCGAGAGTGCCGGATTTTTCGACCGCTCGACCGCAAGCTCCCAGAGGTGGCTGATCTTCTCGGTGGAGAGCCGCGCGCTCGCTCCTTCCAGCTCCTGCGGATCGATGCCGGCGGCCGCAAACAGGCTCGAGACGTCCAGCCCTTCTGCGGCGAGCATCTCAGCGATGCTCCGCACCCAGACCGCGGCCGTCGTCCGCTTCGACATCCCCAACGCTCCTCCAGCGCTTGTTGCTTGATTGGCGCCGCAACTGCCGACACGCAGCGGCCGCCTTGCTCCGAATATGACACGAAACGGCTCGCCGTGCCACCGAGGCAACGCTTCGCGCGATCCAACCTGACGCGCGCAGCACTCTGTTATCCCTCAGTCTCGACATTGTCATCCCGGTGGGCTCTTATTTCCGCACGACGCCATCTTGATGTGAGCATGGAGCCCGCCGTCCGCGGGCATTGGAGATCGTCATGGCGGATCTGGAAGGCAGCGAGGGCTTGCCCTGGCCGCTCGGCTGTTCCCGTAACGAGGCGGACCAGAGCTGCAACTTCGCGCTTTATTCCAAGCACGCGACCGCGGTCACGCTCCTGCTCTATCGTGATGGCGAGTTCGCGACACCGCTTCGCGTTTTGCCTTTTACATTTCCTGTCAACAAGAGCGGCCGCGTCTGGCATATGCGCCTGCCGTCCGAAATGATCGCGGACGCCAAATACTACGCATATCAGGTCGATGGTCCCTTCGATCCCGTAAGCGGGCAACGCTTCGATCGCGACAAGATCCTGCTCGATCCCTATGCCAAGGGCGTGTTCTTCCCGCCCGCCTTCAGCCGCGATGCGGCGATGGAAGCCGGATCGAACGCGGGCAAGGCGCCGCTCGGACTGCTCGCTGATGGCGCGACGGCCCCGCCCCCGGGCCGGCCGCCGGCGCCACGCCACGACCACGAGCTGATCATCTACGAAATGCATGTGCGCGGCTTCACGCGGCGGGCCAATTCGAAAGTGCCCGAAGATCAGCGCGGCACTTTTGCCGGTATCGTCGCAAAGATCCCGTATCTGAAGAACCTCGGCGTCACCGCTGTCGAGCTGATGCCCGTGCACCAGTTCGAGCCGGGGACGACCAATTACTGGGGCTACATGACGCTCAACTTCTTCTCGCCGCACGCGCCCTACAGCGTGGCCGGCAGGCCTGAAAATGCGCTCGGTGAATTCCGCCTGATGGTCGATGAGCTGCACCGGGCCGGCATCGAGGTGCTGCTCGACGTCGTCTACAATCACACCGCGGAGATGGGCAATGGCGGGCCCACCTATTCTTTCCGCGGCATCGACAACTCGACTTACTACGCGCTGTCACCGACCGACTTCTCCAGCTACGTCAATTTCAGCGGATGCGGCAACGACCTGCGCACCGCGCATCCGGCACCGCGGCTGATGGTCGTCGACAGCCTCAGATATTGGGCGACGTCGATCGGCGTCGACGGCTTCCGCTTCGATCTTGCCTCGATCTTCGCCCGCAATGAGGACGGCTCGCTCAATTCCGACGATCCGCCGATCGTCGTGGAAATCTCCAGCGACCATGATCTCGCCGATATCAGACTGATCGCAGAGCCCTGGGACGCTGGCGGCGGCTACCAGATGGGCCGCGCCTTCCCGGGCCGCTCCTGGTGCCAGTGGAACGATCATTTCCGCAGTACCGTCCGCGGCTTCGTCAAGGGCGATGGCGGCCTGGTCGCCGATCTCATGACCCGACTCTACGGCAGCACGGACCTGCTTCCGGACACGCTGGCTGACGCCGACCGGCGTACGCAGAGCATCAACTTCGTCGATTGCCACGACGGGCTCAATCTCTGCGATCTCGTCAGCTACACCAACGACGACCAGCGCAGCTGGGGCTGCGGCTACGAGGGCACGAATAACGTGCCTCCCGATGTGGCCGCGCTGAGGAAGCGGCAGGTCAAGAACTTCTGCTGCCTGCTGATGCTGTCGAACGGCGTGCCGATGTTCGTTGCGGGTGACGAGTTCATGCACAGCCAGAACGGCAATCCGAACGTCTACGACCAGGACAACGAGATTACCTGGCTCGACTGGGACCTCGCTGAAACCAACGCCGACGTGCTGCGCTTCTTCCGCATGATGATCGGCTTCCGCAAGGCCCATTCGGTGATCGCAAGGAGCACCGGATGGGGCGCCGACTGCTCCTGGCACGGCACCGACGGCAACCCCGAGCTCGGCGGCGGCTCGCGGTCGCTTGCGCTGCACTTAAGCGGCGCATCGACAGGCGGCGCCGACATTTTTGCGATGTTCAATGCTTATTGGGAAGCACTGAGCTTCGAACTCCCGACGTCGTCGATCTGGAAGCGTGTGGTGGATACGTCGCTGGAGAGTCCGAACGATATCGTCGAGGAGGCGGTCGCGCAGCCCTACATCTCCAACGCGTACAGCGTCGGCCCGCGATCGGTCGCGGTCCTCATTTCGAGCAAAGCGGCTTAGCCAAACGCGATCACACCAAGCCAAAGGCTGGCCCGACGGTCGTTCGAGGCGCAATGCTAATAGCTGGCGAAGCAGGCGCGTTTGCGCGGACTCCAGGTGTAGCCGGATGGACAGGGCGGCCGGGGCTGCGCCCCTGCGGGGCACTCGTTCCAGACGCGTGCGCCGGTCCCCCATCCATCGACGACGCAGGCCCCGGAGATGGTGGGGTGGCAACCGGGGCCACATCCGACGGCGGCGGTCGCAAGACCAATTCCGGCAACGGTCGCGACGAGCAAAGCGGTGACGAAGAGCGCTCTCATGATCTCCCCCTTTCGATTGTCTCCGGCTCCTGCCACCGGCAGGAGCCACGGCAACCCGTCAATGACGCACAGACAGCGGATTTGGTTCCCGGCGATTAGCGATCACTCCCGTGGCCGCGATGGTAGGTATTCGGCAACGGCCAGCGCCAGCTGTCGAGCCTGGTCCGGTCCGGCTCGAAGACCTCGATCTTGAGCGGATAGCAGGCCGCGACGTCGCTGGAATGGGTCGCGCTGCAATCGCCGCCCGGGCACGCGGACAGGGCGCCGAGCAGATCGATCTCCGCGAAGAGCTCGATGAAGTCGCCGGGACGGACGGGGCTGGCCTTCATGAAATACTGGTGCGTATCCCCGGTGAAGCCGGTGCACATGAAGACATTGAGCACGTCGTGGACGTGATGCTCGACCGCACGCACGTCGGTCTTCAATTCGGCAGCCAGCGCACGCGACAGGTTGGAGTGGCAGCAGAAATTATAGGACGTGCCGCCCAGCAGCAGGTGGGTATAGGGATCGCAGCGCGTGCCTATGACGTCGTGGATGCCGGCGCCATCCGCGTCGAAGCCGTACCAGCCGAGCGTGTCATGGCTGATGGTCGCCATCGGCCGCAGCTGCGGCATGGTGCTCCAGAGCCGGTCGCCGGTGCCGACATGCGTTGCGTGAAGCGCACGTGTCTTGCCGCTGAAGAAGCGCTCGGAGAGATCGTGAGCGTTCCAGAGATTGAGGTCGCCGACCTGCGGGCCCTCAATGCTGACGATGCGGAAAAACTGACCGCGCGAGACGCGAAACGCGCGGGCATCGCGCGGCGGCACCACGATTTCCTGCGTCTTGACCATCGTCCGCCGCGCGGATTCCAGCACGGCCATGTCCGGCTTCTGCATCGCGCCGGCGGGATAGACGACGGTCGGCTTGGCGGCCCGGCGTGAGGCTGCGCCGGCAGGCGCAGGTGAGATTCTGGGAGACATGATTAACCTCAAGGTGAGCGCAGAGCGCGATCGCACTTCCAGATCATGCCTCAAGCTCCTGCGCCGCAAAAGATCAGGACTGTCGCAACGCGCGGTAAACCCCTTGTTCGAACTGGCGATAGGCGTCGAGCGCTTCGCCGTCCGCGAAGGGCAGGATCTGCATCATGATGACGCCCGCGAGGCGCTTTAATGGGTCGATCCAGTAGTAGGTGTTGAACAGGCCGGCCCAGGTCAGGCTGCCGGCGCTGCGGCCATCCGGGACGGGATCGAGGTTGATCATATTGCCGAGCCCCCATCGCAGATGGGTGCCCGGGAAGAAGTTGACGTCGTTCGAAAGCGCGGGATTGGTCGTCTTGAGGATGCCGGCCTCGAGATTGCCGATCTGGTTTTCGGACATCAACGCAACCGTCGCAGGCTGTAGGATGCGCGCCCCGCGCTGGCTTCCGCCGTTGAGCAGCGCCTGGAGCAAGGCCAGGTAATCGGACGCGGTGGAATAGATGCCGCCTCCACCCAGAAACGCCTTGCTGCCGCCCGGCTTTTCCAGCGGCTGCACCAGAAGCTTGCCCCGAGCATCCCGCACGAACAGGCTGGCCTCTCGCGCGCGCTGCTTGTCATCGAGTGCAACGACGGTGTCGTTCATGCCGAGCGGACCCGTAATGTGGTCGCGGAAATAGCGCTCGAGCGGCTCGCCGCTCGCGATCTCCACCATCCGCCCGACGCGGTCGAGACTGCCGCCATAGGCCCATCTTGCACCGGGTTCGAACATCAGCGGCATGCGCGGCAGGTTCCGCTTGCCGCGCGCGACCTTGAGATAGCGGGCGACTTTCGGATCCCAGAGCAGATAGCTGAAGCCGGAAGTGTGCGACAACAGATGGCGCAGCGTCAGGGGCCTCTCGGGAGAATGCAGCAGCGGGGCACCCTTCGCATCGAAACCGGCGAGCACCTGAATCGCAGCCAGCGCCGGATCGATGTTGGCGGCCGGCTCGTCCAGATGCAGCCTGCCCTGCTCCACGAGCTGCAGCGCCGCGACCGACGTCAGCAATTTGACCATCGAGGCGATGCGGAAGATCGTATCAGTCGACATGCGAGAGGCCGCATCGCCGTTGCGCAGGCCGAAGGCGCCCTCATAGAGCACCGACTGTTCGTTCGCGGCCATCGCCACCACGCCGGGAATCTTTTGCGCGCTGACGCTGGCTGATAATGCGCCGTCGATCTCGCGGCTGCGCAGCGGCGCCAGCGACGATGCCGCCCGGCCGGGCACGGGAACGGCAGCGGCCATGCTCGCGGCCGCAAGCCCCACTGTTTGCAGGAGCGCATCACGCCGGCTGAGCGGACCCCACATGAGGTTTCCTGGAAGCTGATCCGGAATCTGATCTAGTATAGCCCAGACAACCCCGGGTCGCATGTCCCGAGGTGACATCACGGGGCTGATCAGGGCATCAGCCGAGGGGGAACCAGGATGCAAGTCGCCGGCCTCGTCCTTCCCGTCTTTGCCATCATCGTCACCGGCTGGCTCGCCGGTTGGCTCGGCTACATCTCGCGGTCGCTGGCCGACGGCCTCGTGCATTTCGCCTATAACGTGGCGATGCCGGCGCTGCTGGTCGTAACCATCGCGCAGGAGCCGGCGAGCAATCTCCTGGAATGGCGCTTCCTGTTCGCCTTCGGCGGCGGATCGATGCTGTGCTTCGCGCTGGTCTTTCTGGTCGTTCGCATGGCGTTCGGCCGCGACCTCGCCTCCAGCACGATGCAGGGCATGACCGCAGCGATGACCAATACCGGCTTCGTGGCGCTGCCGGTCCTGCATTCGATCTACGGACAGCCAGCCGTGCTGCCCGCCGCCATCGCAACCGTGTTCGTCGCGGCGGTGATGTTCCCGGTGACCGTCATCCTCCTGGAGAGCAGCGGCCGCGGCGCGCCGGGCGCGGCATCCCCCTCCACGCTGGTGAAGCAGATCCTGCTTAATCCGATGGTGCTCTCGACCCTGATCGGTCTTGCCTGGGCGATCACAAGCCTGCCGATTCCTGCTCCGCTCAAGGCCTATCTGAACATTTTTGCGGCCGCGCTCACGCCATGCGCCCTCTTCGCCATCGGTCTCGGCCTCTCGATCGAAGGCGTGCGCGCGAACCTCAATGCGTCGCTCGTGCTCGCGGCCGTCAAGCTCGTGCTCATGCCGCTGCTGGTGTACGGACTGTGCGTGGCCTCAGGCCTCAATCCCTTCTACACGATCGCCGCCGTCATCTGCGCCGCCGTGCCGACGGCGAAGACGGCGTACATCCTGGCCGGCGCCTACAAGGTCGAGCATTCGCTGGTCGCATCCACGGTCTCGATCACGACGCTGCTGTCGGTTGTGACCCTGTTGGGGTGGCTCTACGCGCTGCAGGGCCTCGCGGCCAAAGCGGAGTAGAGGGAACGCGGTGCTGGTGTCTTTCGTCGGGCCTCCCTATCACCTTCCGGGAGGACATAACAAAATGTCGAAAACAACCCCATGCAAAGTAGCCGACAGTGCCCGAAGTGCAGATTGCTGATTTTACGAAATTAACTTGACACGTCGGGCAAATCACCTGCAATATGCCATCATCGCACGACCGACTTGATCGACGGACGCTCTCCCACCCTTGGGCCGCAAACACCTCTCGCGCCGTTGCTGCGAGAGTGGCGGAAACGCATCGGCGCCTTGCCGCACCGTCGCTTTAAACTGACCTACTCCTGCGAGGTGATCGTGAAGGCCTCCGCACTGCGATGGCCGCGCGGAAAGCCTTAGTCCACTGACCAAGTACCGCGTGCTGAAGCAGTACCTGCGTCGGCGCTCGACTTCGGCTAGGGTCAGCCGGTTTGACCCAAGTCGGACATTGTCGAGCCGCAAGCTCAGGGTGTACCATTACCGTGCACTACTCCTAGGCGGATATACGATAGGAGGTGGTTATGACGGATTCATCATCGCCAAACGGCACAGAACAAAGCTCTGCTACGAGTGGCGGCGGGCCCGGTGGGACCCCTCAGGATTGGCAGCGCCAGATTTTCAATGATTTCAAGAACGCTTTGCTTAAGTCACTCGACGAGCCTCTCGCTGAAGTGAGACGTTGGTCTTGGTTTTCGCTGGCGTTTGCGGCTCTGAGCAGCGTCACCGTGCTAGCTGGATGTGCAACCGCACTAATAGTCGCCGCAAGATGGCCGCCGGGCGCGTGGACCGACCCGTCGATGCTCATGAGCATAGTCAGCAACATAGTGGCTGTTCTCACTACGACGGCAAACGTGCACTGGAATCAACGATTAAACGCCGCTCGCAAGGAGCTTGCTGACCGCCGCGGCCAAATCGACAACATTACTTCGAGGCTGTTTAAACGATTGTTTGGTGAAAGCGGAGAACCTTCGGTTGTTACATATGCTCACAAGGACGCTATCGCTGGCCGCCTCATAAAAGTGGATAGAGAGAATTGGGACGAAGAATCATTTCAGGGCGGCGCGAGGAGTGTTTTCCAGTTCAAATTCAGCAGGATTCTTGGAAACAGAATCTTTCTAGAGGACGACAGCAAACCGAAAAAGAGAAATATTGAACTTGAGATTGATTTAGACTTTAAACGGATTCTTTGGATCGACCAAAGGACGAACGTCAGGGAAGAACTCTATAGAGTCCTCGACATCGATTGATCTTGCCCAGAAGCTCAGTAAAGCTAAGTGGCGTCTCTGCCTAATTCATCGACAAACACAGGTGCCGCTAGCGCAGCAGTTTCTGTGCAGCACTGCTGCAGCGACTACTGCAACGCCACAATAGCAAACTTGAGAGGCATGGCGGAAGCAGCGCAGCGGCGACCGCGTTCGGGTCATCATCGCCTTGGGGGCTTGGCGTCGATCTCGATCGCGAGGTGCAGGACCTCGACGTCCTGGCGGACCGTCCTGCCCCGGCCTTTGTAATCCACCCGATGCCGCGAAACGTGATGGTCTTCGTTGCGGATCTTGAGCTTGCCGTAGCGCTTCGCGCCAACCGCCTTCTCTACCGCGGCTCCGAGTGCGGTCGTCCAGGTGGCCGCATCGGAATCAACAACGTAGGCGATCATGCCGCCATAGGGCTGCACGGTGTAGGGGTTGGAATTGTCGTCGAAGCGGCGCAGACCTCTTTTGCCGAGATACTCGGCTTTGACTTCGGCGTCGTTCAGGACCGTCTTCGCTTCGATGCGCAGATCCAGTTCGTTGTCCTTCATGAGGACGAGCGACAGATCGGTCGGGTTGGCCGAGTCGCTGATGCCGACATCGAGGGGCCGGGGTCTTTCGCACTCGATCTTGATGTGACGGAGATCGACCGCCTGCACTCCGGACGAGGAGATCTGCTGCTCGGCCCGCATCTCGTCGAACACCTGCTTGAGCGCCTGGCTGACCGAGTTCTCGCGCGGAATGTCATTCGACGTCGGCCTGAACCAGTCGGAATAGGTCTCGAATCGCTCCTTCTCCTCCCGCACCTTGATCGCCGCGAGCCTCAGACCCTCGATCGCATTTCCGAGAAAGGCGAGCCACTCCTCCTTCCGAGTCTCGTCGACGCGCCTCGATGTCATCGCGCGCTCCGGATCTCGCGGCTCACCGCCATCGCGTCCGCGACCGCCTGATCGATGGTCCAGGAATGGCGCGTCGGGCTTTTAACGATGAGCGAGGTGTCGCTCTCGGAATCGTAGGTGACGATCGAGGTGCCAAGAAACTGTCCCGATACGTCGACCTTGTCGGCGCCGGACGGCGGCTTCCGCCCGAACCCGACGCTCACGAATGTCCTGCGGTCGTGGTTGTCGACCCGCACGTGCACTTCGCGTCTCGGTCCGAACGAGGCCTGCAGTTCGGCAACCAGGCGCGCCACGTAGGTCTCGCGCGCGGTTTCCGAGACCGGACGCTGGCTGTCGGGCGGCACCTGCGCGTTGGCGAAGTGCTGGCGGAAATCGTCGAACTCGCGGAAGGCGGCGCGGAAGTCCGCCCCCGCCTTCATCGCGTCCAGAATGGAGTCGTCGACCGACGTCGATGATTCCAGCGCGCGGAGATCGGCGTCGTTCATGTCGACAAACGGACACGGCAGGGCCTGCAGATCGTTCTTTTCGAACCTCGCTTTGTCCATCAGGTAGCTCGCGCCGAATAGCGACGCGAAGTAGCGCAGCACCGACGAGTTCACGTAGCGCAGGAAGCCGTCGACGGATCGCGCCGGCAGATACGGCATTGCTTCCTCTTCGATCGGCCTCTGTAGACTGCTCTGCTCCTGCGCGGCGGGAATAATCGCGTTGAAGCTGGACGGATAGGCCACGGGGCCCTTGTAGTACGCAGCCTCGTTGAAGCTGCGTGGAATCAGGATCACGTTGCCGGAGAACCAACCCCTGAAGGCGGGTGAGACGTCGGCGAGTTCGTCGCGTTCCAAGAAGTGGAGCTGAACGCTCTTGCCGTTGTGCGCCTTGCGCTTGATCCCGGTCTCGGCGGGACTGCCGCCCTTGCTCATCAGAAGCCCCGACCGCTCCAGGAAGTCACCCAACGTGCGCTTCTTCGCCGTCGACCAGGTCTTGAGGGACTCGTGCATGCGCCGGTCGAACTCGCCCAGCATCGAATGGACGAACCATCCACTCGGGCCACGCTGGAGATCGACGGACCGGATGGTCTGTACGTCGACGCTCGAGGCCAGAAGGCTCCAGATCTCGTTCCGCCGGCCTCCCGGGAGCGAGGATAGTAGCGGACGATAGACGGCCGTGCGATCCGAGAAAGACGGCGTGCGGTTGGTCGCCACGACCACGCAAGCCGGCGCCTCGACGCCCTCGAATAGCTTGCGGCGCAGGTGCGACAGGTTGCCGATCCATTCGATCGCGACGTTGCTCGCCAGGCAATGCGCGAAGTTGCTGGCGTTCCGTCCGATCACCGACTTCGCCGGTAGCACGAAAGCGATGGCGGCGCCGTTGGCGGCGAGCCTGCGGATTGCGAGCCACGTGAACAGGTCCGACAGCCTGTTGTGTCCGAAGGCAAGCCTGGCCTTCTGCAGTTCTTCCGCGAACCTGAGGACGTCGGCGCTCTCCTCGCGACGCTCGCCGCCTTGGTTCGTCCTGTCCTTCTGGCCGGTGCTCATCGGCCAGGGGGGATTGCCGACGACGTGCGTATATTTCGCCGCGGGAATCTTCGACGCGAAGGCATCGGCTGAAACGACGTTCTTCCGCAGGTCCGGCAAGAATTTCTCGTCGCCGGCCGCGCGGACGAGCTTCTCGATAGGCGCCCTACCGACGTAGTCGAGCAGCGTCAGGTACAGGCTGAACCGGCAGACGTTGGCCGCCTGAGGATGCTTCTCGATGCCGTGGATAGTCTCCAGTAGGAGCGACTTGGCGCGTCCAATGTGACGCGGTTGCCAGCCGCCAGCGGGCGCGTTCCTTTCCATCAGACGCCGGAAGGCGCCGACCAGGAAGATTCCCGAACCGGCCGCCGGATCGATCAGTCGCGATCGCACCGAGATCGGGTTCGCCGCTTCGAGCCGGTCGAGCACGTGATCGGCGAGATGCGGCGGCGTGTAGAAGACGCCGTCATCCTTCTTGCCCGCCGCGTCCTCGTGCTGACGAAACGCTCGTAGATGGCGGAAATCGTTTCCGTGCGCAGGACGCTGAAGGAGACATCGAAGAAGCCGAGTTGCGCGCCATCCTTGTACAGGACTTCGCCGCGCCGCACGACGCGGTGAATGAGATGGCAGAGACCGTCGGGGATTCGAGCGCGCTGCTCGGCGGTCAACGCGAATACCGATCCGTTGATGGCGTCGTCGACGACGTCGAATACCGCGACGGCGGACAGCGCCGACCAGTCGTCGGCCGTCTGCGCGTCCCTGGAGAAGACCGCCTGCAGGAACGCTTGCCCCGCCTTGCGGGCGCGCGCCGGCAGACGCGACGATAGCCACTCCATCGACAGGATGCCGCGGTCGACGAGCACGTAGATGTAAATGAACTTGCCGATGAGTGCGTTGATAAGGTCGCGGTTGTCCCTGAACTCCGGGAATTCGGAGCGCGCGTGTTCGTTCAGGAGCTCGATCGCGTTGACCAGATTGTTGTCGACGCTCGAGTCACGGTGGATCGTGAAGTCACTCCACGTGATGGAGGCCGATATCCTATCGGCAGCGAAGCTCGCGAGCGAGTCCGGCAGCGCGGACGCGTCGTCCGAGAAGTCGACGCTGATCGTCGACGCGCCGGGAGGTTGGAAGCCGTTGCAAATCTCGACCTTGTCGGGCGTGACGACGAGCAGGAACGGCACGGCGCCCTGGCTCCAGACGTCCCTGCGTATAGCGCGCAACGATGCAGCGTCGTCCGCGCCGGCGAGGTAGACGATGGGCTTGAGCGAGGACGGATGGAAGCCATCGTCGAGCGCGAACACGCCTCTGACGCCGATTCCGGAGATCGCCTGTCGGATGATATGGTTCGACGTCCGATCGGCGAGCGATCGCGCGTCGACATAGGTGGTCCGGCCGCCGTATCCGAGCAGGCGCGCGAGCGCGTTGCAGCGACTTGCGATCCCTCCCGCCGATGTCTGCCTGGCCTTTCGAACCACCGATCCGCCCCTTTTTGCGACGATAACGGCCGCCCTAGCATAAAACAACGATAACCTTCTGATTCAGTTACCGAATCCAGCCAAGCCAAAAGCTCAGCAGCATCAAGCGCTTAACGCGTCTCGGGCTCTCCCAGGGTTCGCTCGCTCAGCGGTAGTAACCGCGGACGCTCACGCCGATCTGCCCGGACTCGATATTTGTTCACTATATGTTCCAATTACTTTATGACACAACGTCATGCAAGCTGGCGCATGCCTACCCAAAAGCAGCTGGAAAAGTTGGCCGCCGCGGCCGCCGGTAGAAACGCGCCTGTAGCTCCCTCACTTGGCCCGGCCGACGCGATAACTCCCGAGCATTGGGAAGCCGTTCTTTACGAGCCCCGCGCCGACGTCGGACCGGCCTGCAAGCCGATCCTGGCGCGCAAGCTCACCGATATCGCATGTGCCGCGGGTCTCCTGCAGCCGCTGCCGCATTCCGCGGAAGCTGCCTCTGCGGTGAAGTCGCCTTCGAGGTCGAGGGTCCGTTCGACCGCTTCCTGAACTGCCACTGCTCGCGCTGCCAGAAGGCGACCGGGTCAGCGCATTCCTGCGAGGTGATCGTCAAGGCCTCCGCACTGCGATGGCTGCGCGGAGAAGCATCCGTCGCGCGCTACGACCTGCCGACGGCGCGGAGCTTTGCGACCGCCTTCTGCAAGATCTGCGGCAGCCCCATGCCGCACCTCACCCGCAGCGGACGCGAAGCGATCATCCACGCCGGCGCATTCGACGAGCCGCTTGGTGTGACGCCGGACCGGCATGTGCAGTGGGCGTCACGGGCGGAGTGGTATGTGCATGGGGATGGGCTGGCGGTGGAGGAGTAGTTCGTTGGCGCCCTCCGCTGATCGCGCTGGAGTTGCATGTCGACAGAGAACGGGGTACAGGGACGCACCGCAACTTCATTGCAGGAGGCGACCATGCTGACGATTGCACGCTTCCCGGGTTCGATGCGCGATATTTAGCGCGCGCTCCGGGATTTTAGTCCCGGGTGAGATCTCAAAACGCTGAACTCGTCGAATCTGCCTGCGGACGCCTTGCGTCCGCGCTCGCGGAAACCATTTCCATGACCTCGTCTCTTGTCCTGGTCCCACGCCGGGGGGCCGGGCGTTCGAACATGCTCGAACGTCAACTCCGGAGATATCATTCCCGCTTTCAGGGAGCGGTGCGCGCTCTGGCCATGTGCCACCCGCGCATTGCGGACCTCGGCGCGAGCTTTCCTGCGCTGCTGTTTGCGCTGGCCGTCCCGCGCGCCGGGCTAGATCCCGCGCAGGCGCTCGCGCGCGTGATCGATGGCGCCGCGCTGACGGACGTAGCCGCGGCGGCTGGCGTGCCGATGTGGTTGCGCAAGCTGCCTCCGGAGGCGTTCGTGCGTCCGATCGTGAGGCTGCTGCCTGACGGTGAACTGTTTCGCCGGCAGATCGCGAACCACATCCCGCGCTCACCGAGGTTCGCGCCGACGTGGCTGCAGGCCGTTACTGACGTTGCCGAATGCGCGCACGAGGCGGCGGCCGTGTGGATCGCGCGCGAATGCATCCGCGAGCCGCGGCGCATCAAGCCCGCACGCTTGCGACTCATCAGTCTCTGGTCGTGGTTTTCCGTCCAGCCCGCAACCTTCGGACACGAGCTCATCGATCGGCCGTGGACGCCGAACATGCACATTGGTTCAGCGCTTGCGGCCGCCGACGAATGGCGGACGAAAATCGCGCTGCATGCGAGCCTTGGTCCTCAGCCGATCAGCGACATGTGGCTCGAGGCGAGTCATGTGGCCGGGTACGATTTCGTTCCGTTGAACTCGACCGCCTCGATCACCGAAGAGGCGGTCGCCATGAAGAATTGCCTTCGCACCTACGGCTACAACCTCGCTCACAATGGCTCACGGCTCTGGAGCGTGAGGCGAAACGGCGAGCGCGTCGCGACGTTGCGGGTCGCCTGCCGCTATCGCGATCCGCTCCCCAACATCGTCGAGCTCAAGGGTGCCGGTAACAGAGATGTATCACGCGATCTGTGGTGGGCCGCGCGCCAGTGGCTGCACACGCATGACTTGTCGAAGATCGACATGGCGCGACGCAAATGGGGTACGGTGCCGCTAGATCGCGACACCTGGCTGTCGCTTTGGCGGCCCTATTGGCTCGCCAAGCGTCGCATTCCAGAATGGCTGCCGGTCGCCCCCTCCCGCAGCGCGCTCGAAGCGCTGTGATCGAGCGCGTGCGTGCTGCAATACGAACAGGATTGAATCGCAGCGCAGAAACGGCAAAACGGGCATCGCTTCACTTCCGACCTCTCGCTAATCACGATCGCAATCTCTGCTCGGAGATGATCCGCACCGGTGGAAAGGCGACGCAGTCCGCCACATCGAACAGCACTTCGATTGCTCTGTCGAACGATCGTGCAAACTCAATGGCGTCATCGCGACATTTGTCGGCGACGCGCATGCCGAGCGTGCAGTGCGGTGTCCACGCGCCCGGTCGGTAGTGAGGATGGCAGTGTGCGGGATCAATGACTGCGCTGATCGAACCGTGCAACCGCATCAGGACGTCATTCGACGTTGGCTCTGCCCAGAGCACGAGTGGACTGCCTTCGAACCAGCGAATCCGTCTGAACTCGATACGCAACGGCGCTTGACCGGCGACGGCCTTGAGCATCGCCCCCCATGCGATGTGTTCATCGACCGCAGGCTCGTCGTAAATCGCGAAAGTAAAATGCGGCCGGTAGGCGAGTGCGCGCATTGACGGGGCGACCTCGAACGCGCCGACCTGGTCCCACAGGCGTTCTATCTCGTCAGCTGAACTGTTATCGGCCCGGATGTTGATCGCCAGTGCCACAGCCTCACCCCGCGGGCGGAACAATCGATCGAAAGATAAGGGGAAAAGGCGCGATGCCCAAGAAAATGGCGCGCCATTCAAGAATAAAAAAGCAATCCCCTCATGGCCAACCTCGTTCAACGCCGGCGGCCTTCAGCAACTCGGCCAGTTTTTTCCGCGCGTAGAACAAGCGCGTTTTCACGGTGTTCTCCGGAATCCCGACGGTTTCAGCCACCTCTTCCACGGCTTTCTCGTGGTAATAGACGAGATCGACAATCTCCCGGTGCCTCGGCGAAAGCCCGCCCAGGCACTTGCGCAACGCTTCGCTGGTATCCTTCTTCGTCGCGGCCACTTCCGGATCGTCGGACGTGTCCTCGATCGCGTGGGCAGCCTCGTCTTCCAAAGTAAGGTCCTTCCTGCGCCGCAGCGCCGAGAGCGCCTTGAAACGCGTAATCGCCAGCAGCCAGGTTGAGACAGCAGATCGGCTTTCAAACTTGCCAGCCTGACGCCAGACGTCGAGAAAGACCTCGCTGATGAGATCTTCCGCAACCTGTTCGTCGCGGACGAGCCGAAGCCCGAAACGGAATACCCTGACATGGTGCCGTCCGTACAGCACCTGCATGGCGCGCCGGTCGCCTTGCGCAATCCGCGCGATCAGGACTTCGTCCGAAGCCACCCGTGGTTCGCTTAAGGTCCGTCTCGCAGGATTCGAGCCGACCAACGTCAGGCATTCACCGTCGGCGATGTCGAGCGACACTTCCTTCAAGACTCCGTCTGACGGAACGCCTTGCCGATGTTCTCGACCGAAATCCGGGCCATGCCCCGCCTCCACGTTGCCGATCACTGGCATCGTCGGATCAGGCTAGCAGCAGCGAAGGCGCATGCGTGCGCGTCGTCGACCGCGGACGTGGCGATCCCAGGATGATGCGGGAGACAGAATGGGCTGGATTTCGCGCTCGTCCTGTCGGGATCATCTGCAATCCGTCACTCAATTCCGACAAGCACGACCGCGGCCTGTCTCATGTCTGTTTGGCGGAAGGCGAGCAGAAAGGACAGATCGAGTAACGAATTGTCGCGAAATCGGAAATGACAGGAAGTGAAAGTGGAAACGGCAGGAAAAAGCGCAGACCCGTTCACCTACGGACCAGGTCTCTCGGGCTCATGGCACCGTGCACACATTTGGCCAGCCGAAATGGGCCGTTCCGCGTTCGCAGATGAGTACTGGGTGGCGCTCCCTAGGGGAATCGAACCCCTGTTTCAGCCTTGAGAGGGCCGCGTCCTAACCGCTAGACGAAGGGAGCGTGAGGGACAGGACATAGCCGCGAATTCCGCTGGCGGCAAGCCTCGATCAGGGGCGAAAAGGCCTGTTATACAAAGCGACCGCGGCTCAAGCTTAACCATGTGATGGCCGGGCGGGGCGCTGCTCACCAGCGAAACCGCCGGGAACACTCAAGGCGTCTTGAGTTTCTCGATCGCGGCAGCGCCGGCGGCCGGCTCCAGCCGAAACAGCCCCGCGCCGGCAAATGCGGACTTCAATGGCGACGTCGATCGGATCTGCTGCCCGCTGCTGCCTGCGATAGCCTGGTTGAGCAGGTCCTGACCGATGGGGCCGGTCCGCTGCGTCCCGACCCCGAAGTAATAGGTCTGGCCGGCCTCGATCGGGACTTCGACCTCGTAGTCCGCCATGGCCATCGTGGTGTGCGAGGCGATCTTGTGGACGCCCGGCGGACGATCGACAACGAAATACGACCCCATCTCGATCTTGCCCACGGGCTTGCCGTCGATCTTGATCTCCGACGAGGCAGCCAGCCCACCTATCGCGCCGAAAATGCCCTTCTCCCGCAGGAAATACAGCCGCGCGAGCCGAGCTTCCTTTGGTTTGACCTGAGCTGTGGGTTGTTTGGACTGCGCAGGAGATCCTGCCGGTTTGGTCTGAGGTCCGGCCTGGTTGGGCTGCGCTGTAAGCGCCGCAGCACCAGTGCATCCGACCCACCCGATGACGAGCGCAATTGCTACGACGCGTGACTTGATACCACCCATTCCCAGTCCCAGCCCATATTCCCCGGACTGAAGCTAAATCAGAAGTTGCGGGACAGGACAACACTGACCAAGGAACGATCAACGATTTCAGTCACAACGCGTGTCGTCCGCGCTACGGCTCGTTGGCAAATTTCAGCTTTCCAGCCGGCTTCAGTGTGTGGGCGTCGTAGGTGCGGATTTCGGTCACTCCGCCGACGTCGAGCGTGATCACGAGTCGGTCTCCGGCGACCCCGCTCGAGACGATCCTGGCGCCCTTCGGCAGGGTGGCGGTGACGTCACTTACGGCCTCGGCCGCCCTTCCCTCGGACTTGAAAAGGCGGTAGCCCACCGCGATCAGCACGGCGCATATCGCCAGCGCCGTGGTCAACCCCGCGATCAGCATCATCCGCCGCACCCGCGCGAACAGCGCGGCTTGCTCGGGGGTCGGTTCGGGAACAGCGGTTTCGGTCGTCATGCAGGGCTCTGGGTCAGCGCAAAGGTTGGAGGTTGTCGTCGCCGGCGACGAGGGTTCGGCCCGGCTCGATCGGGTGCTGGCCGCCCGCCTGCCGGACCTGTCGCGATCAAGGCTGAAAACCCTGATTCTGGCGGGCTCGGTGACGTTTCGTTCGGAGGCGATCCGCGACCCCGCTTATCACGTCGCTCCGGGCGATACGATCACAATCGACGTGCCGGAAGCCGCCCCCGCCGAGCCCAGGGCTGAGGATATCGCGCTCGATATCGTGTTCGAGGATGACGACATCATCGTCATCAACAAGCCCGCCGGCCTGGTCGTGCACCCGGCGGCCGGGCACGAGACGGGCACGCTGGTGAACGCGCTGATCGCCCATTGCGGCAACTCGCTGTCCGGCATCGGCGGGGTGCGCCGGCCCGGCATCGTGCACCGGTTGGACAAGGACACCACCGGGCTGATGGTGGTCGCCAAAAACGATCTCGCCCACCAGTCACTGTCGGCGCAATTCGCCGACCACGGCCGCACCGGCGAGATGCGGCGTGGCTATCTTGCCTTTGCCTGGGGCGTGCCGAACCGCCAGCGCGGCACGGTCGATGCGCCGATCGACCGCCACCCGCACGCGCGGGAGAAGATGGCGGTCCGGCAAAGCGGCCGCGCGGCGGTGACCCATTGGGAAATCATGGAGAGCTTTGCCGGGCGCGACGGCAAGCCGGTGGCCTCGCTGCTCGCCTGCGAGCTCGAGACCGGCCGCACCCACCAGATCCGCGTCCACCTGTCCCATATCGGCCACCCCCTGCTGGGCGATGCCGTCTACGGCCCCCATTTCAAGACCAAGGCGAACCAGCTCGGGCCTGAATCGCAAGGGGCGCTGGCCGCCCTTGGCCGGCAGGCTTTGCATGCCTATCTACTGGTAATTGAGCACCCGCGAAGCGGAGAACTGCTGCACTGGGAACAGCCTCTGCCGGAGGATTTGCTTCTTCTCCAGGGCAGGCTGAAAGCGGCGCTATGACGCAGGCCCCTTCAGAAAAGCTTTACATTACAAAAAGTTATAGCAGCCACACGGGGACGTGACGTCAGTAATCCTTCCCTAAATGACCCCCCATGGGGTATATTGCGCCTGCGTTCGAAGATGATCGGACGCGGAACATCGCAGCCCGGCCGGCTTTAACACAGCGGTCGTCTGCCTGGCCCGCCGCTATCGGGGGCCTGAACCTTTGGAGGGCGCAAGTATGGCCCGTGCAGCCACGTTGCCGGTTCTGAATGGAGAATCCGGCCTTTCCCGTTACCTCGCCGAGATCCGCAAGTTCCCCATGCTGGAGCCCCAGCAGGAGTACATGCTCGCCAAGCGTTGGCGCGAGCACGACGATCGCGACGCGGCGCATCAACTCGTCACCAGCCACCTCCGTCTCGTGGCCAAGATCGCCATGGGCTATCGCGGCTACGGCCTGCCGATCTCCGAGGTCGTCTCGGAAGGCAATGTCGGCCTGATGCAGGCGGTGAAGCGATTCGAGCCCGAGAAGGGCTTCCGTCTCGCCACCTACGCCATGTGGTGGATCAAGGCGTCGATTCAAGAGTACATCCTGCGTTCCTGGTCGCTCGTGAAGATGGGCACCACCGCGAACCAGAAGAAGCTGTTCTTCAACCTGCGCAAGGCGAAGAGCAAGATCTCAGCGCTGGACGAGGGTGATCTGCACCCCGACCAGGTGAAGCTGATCGCGAGCCGCCTCGGCGTCACGGCTCAGGACGTCATCGACATGAACCGCCGCCTCGGCGGCGACGCGTCGCTGAACGCACCGATCCGCGACGACGGCGAGGCCGGCGAGTGGCAGGACTGGCTGGTCGATACCTCGCCCAACCAGGAAGCCTTGATGGCCGAGCACGAGGAATACGATCATCGCCGTGACGCCCTGAACGGCGCCATGGGCGTGCTCAACCCGCGCGAACGCCGCATCTTCGAGGCGCGGCGCCTTGCGGACGAGCCGATGACGCTGGAAGACCTCGCAGCCGAGTTCGGCGTGTCGCGCGAGCGCGTCCGCCAGATCGAGGTCCGCGCCTTCGAGAAGGTGCAGGCCGCGGTCAAGGGCACGATCGCGAAGCAGGAACAAGCAGCGCTAGAAGCCGCGCACTAAGCGCGAGATTTTTCAGCGCCAGAAATTGGCGGATCGAAGAGACAGAAAGCCGGCGGCAACGCCGGCTTTTTTTTGGTCAATGATTGGAGCACTGCCACCGCAGTTGGCTTGGCGCGTTCTCAAAGGCGCAGGCTGCGGCTCGACCGCAATTGAGAACGGTGACGTCGAAAGCGTGATCAACGCTTCCCAGTCAATCATTCCCAATCAATCACGCTTGTCGCAGGACGTTTGCTGGTGTATGTGCTGCGCCCCGGCGCGATATCGCGCCCTTTTTGTTCAACGCTCGGAAGGGAGGCGGCATGAAATTCAGATCGACACGTTTTGACCGCCGCCGCCCATCGGTGATCGGCGATCGGTCATGAGCTGAACGCCGCTTCGCGGCTGTTCTTCCGTTCATTCAATCCGGCTACGAGGGGCGTGACGCAACACGGCGTCACGCCGTGTTGTCATGTATTTGCGGTTCGTTACACCGCTCATCCACCCGCACAGCCGCGTGGAGAGCGGCTTCTTTCGTGCGTCCTGGTATATCCATCGAAACAACTGTCCCGATTGGATTCGGCAAGAGCTCTCAGACCAGTTCACGTGGTTCGCACAGCATCTGCCGATTCCTGGGCGCATCGCGCGGCACTTCAAGCGGCGCGATTCGATCTGGGGCATTTGCTGGTTCGATCCCCAAGCCCGCGAGGCTGTCAGCCGCGCGCACTACTGCGCCTGGCTGCTTGAGGAGGGTGGCCTGCCGGTGCGCGTGATTACAACCTCGCGCCAGCGCGAGGTGATCTGGCGCGATGCGCACCAGATCGTCACGAAGCCTTCCGCCGACCTTCCCAAGGCATTTCCCTGAGCATGGGAAGGCCCGGTGGGGATGACGAAGAAAGTCGAAAGCGGTCGCTTTTGATTTGCAGTCCGGCACCGGCGGTTTCGGCCCCCGGTTGCCGGACGCAAACCGGCGGCCCCCGGCATCGAGCGTGACGTTCGGCTCGCGCCTTGCGGAGACATCCGAATCCCCTCTACTCTCCCCACTCCCTCGCCAGGGTCGCGAGCGAGCAGCCTTCGCAGTAGCGTCCGTCCTTGAAGTCGATCCAGTTGTGCGCATAGACGTGGTCGAGCGGGATGGCGTAGCGCGCCCGCAGGACGGCCACGAGGATGCGCCACGCCGCAATCTGCGCCTCGGTCGGCCCCGTCGTCACATCCGGAAAATTCCCGGCGAACTCGACGCCGATCGAGTTGTCGCGCACGACCTGATGGTAAGTCGCGGAGTTGTCGATGAAGGCATTGTCGTTGCGATTGGCGCCATCGCCGTGGGTCGGCACGAGATTCTCAGCAACCGCCCAATAGACCGTGCCGTCGGTCTCGACCCATACCGTGACGCCGCGCCGCGTCGGGTTTTTCGATTGTGCCAGCGCCCCCATGCGGGCAGATCCCGCCGGCCCCTCGGTCTGGTGCACGATGATGTTGTGCCAGGCATGGGCAGCAGTGACGTCGCCCCACGGCGCCAGCCAGACCATGTTCAGGCCGGGAATCGTCGGCGTGCCCGACGCCCGCGCCAGTCTGGCGAGGCCGGGATCGGTTGCGGCGGCCGGAGCGAGGAGTGCAAACGCGGCGAGCAGCGCCGCAAGAAGGCGGGAAAGCATGAGGTGGAATGGTCCGTTGCCCCTCCGCCTTAACATACGTCAGGCGAACTTGCGTGCCACTTCGGTTTGCACGTGCGGCAGGTCCGGCTGGATCGGCGGCGCAGCATCGTAGATCGCGAAATCATTCTTGCCACTTTTCTTGGCGGCATAGAGCGCATGGTCGGCGTTCGCCATCAGCCGGTCGGGGAATTGACCGATGCCGCGCTCCCACTGGGCGATCCCGATCGAGACAGCGATCGGAATCTCGCCTCCTGAGCAGGTTTCGGCATCCCTGCGGCAAACCTCCAGCACACGGCTGGCGATCAGCGCGCCCTCGGTCTGGGTCGAGGACGGCAGCACGATGCAGAACTCGTCGCCGCCGGTGCGGGCGAGCATGTCGCCGGGTCTGAGGCGCGTCTGCGCCATCAGGGTGAAATGCTGCAGGCAGGCATCGCCCGCGGCATGTCCATGGGTGTCGTTGATGGCCTTGAAGCCGTCGAGATCGATGACCAGCAGCGAGAACGGCTTGCCGCTCCGCTCTGACCGGGCGCATTCCTCGGTGAGGCGCTGCAACAGGTGCCGCCGGTTGGCTACGCCCGTGAGGTCGTCGAGCAGCGCGAGATCGGCGACCTCATTGCGCAGGCGCTCGATCGCCATCAACAGGCAGCCGAAATTCCAGGCCATCGCCAGGAACACCAGCACCAGGATCAGCGCGACCTGCAATCCGTTGAAATTGATTGCGGTGATGGCGCCGCCAAGTCCGATCAGCGCGGCGACGGAACGGATCAACTGGGCGGCGAGCAGCATGAAGGCGACGATCGCGGCGAGCCGCGCGCCTGGATTTTTCCGGCCATCCTGCTTGCCGAGGAGAAGCGGCAGCACCATCAGGATCGGTGTCGACTGACCCAGCGAATAAATCAGGACGCGCGCGGGCATGTAGTCGATCACGACCAGAAACCAGGCGAGGCCTGCCGTGGTCAGCAGCGAGACCGCGATCGCGGTGGGCCAGGATATCGGCTTGTTGTAGAACCGCGTCACGCCCATGCAGGCGAGCCAGGACGAGAAGATCATCAGCCCGCCGCCGGCAATCAGCGGAAAGCGTGGATCCATTACGCCGCGCAGCATGCTGATGCCGGCGCCGACCGCAGCCAGCACCGCAGCCGCCGTCCAGAACCGCGCCGCCTCGAATTTGGGATAAGCGTTGGCCACGTAAGCCCAGATCAGGCCCAGCGCCGAGAAGTTGAGGACGATGACGATCCAGAGTGTCGACACGCTCAGCATGGCGACCGCGCGACGTGCATCGTCGCGCCCTCTCCGTTTGGCAGCCGTCCGTCCATAGCCATCCCCGTCTTGTTGCGGGGGACAATGCGCGTGGCGCGCTTAACGGAGTCTCACCGCGATCCGCGAAAGCGCGCCTTTGGTTTTGGATTGATGAACGCCGCGCGTGCGTTGCCGGATCGTTAGCCATGCCGCGCGGGCGTCCCGAAGGACGCCGGCGAGGCGGATTCGCGGACGGAAATCACCCGTAAAAGCGTTTGAGCTGTGGATAACGCGATGACAGCGGCGTGACAACGCGGGGCAGGCGCCCGCGAATCTGCTGAGTTTAGTGTCGAGGATGTTGCGAGGCTGGCCCTCCGCCGAGCATCCCTCGTGTCGCGTTCCACCATTAACCCTTGAGAGGATACTATGGCTAAGAAAGCGAAGAAGGCGAAGAAGGCGAAGAAGGCCAAGAAGGCCAAGAAGAAGTAACGCTACTTCTTGTTCTTTGCCCGGGTGGAGCCTCGCTCCGCCCGGGCGTCAGTGGGACGGGTCTAAGAAACGGCGGGCGCAGGGCCCGCTTTTTTATTGGCCGGAAGGAGAGCGCTACCGCTCCGCAAACGCCAGCTTGGCGCCCAGTGCGGCGAAGCCGGCGGCAAAGCTGCGGCGCAGCCAGGCCATGACGTGGGGACGGGAAATGACGCGCTCGCGGACGGAGGCGGCGAACAGGCCGTAGACCACGAACACGGCAAAGGTCATCGCCATGAAGACGCCGCTCAATTCCAGCATCCGCGCCAGCACATGGGCCTCATCAGCGGCAATGAACTGCGGCAGGAAGGCGAGGAAGAAGATCGAGAGCTTTGGATTGAGGATGTTGATCAAAAATCCCGTGACGATCACCCGCCAGCTCGAACGCTCCTTGATCCGCCCCTCCACCGCCAGCGCCCCGGTCTCGCGCAGCGCCTGCCAGGACATGTAGAGCAGATACACCACCCCGCACCATTTCAGCGCCGCAAAGGCGAGCGCGCTGGTGTGAAGCACGGCGGCGAGCCCAAGCATCGCCGCCGTCATATGCGGCACGATGCCGAGCGTGCAGCCGAAGGCTGCGGCAACGCTCGCCCGCGAGCCGCGCGTCAGCGCCGCCGCCAACGTATACAGCACGCCGGTGCCTGGCGAAGCGACTACGATCAGGGATGTCAGCAGGAAGGACAAGGTCATGACCGGACCTTATCATCGCATTTGACGGCGAGAAAGCGACGCCCGAACGGCGGTCAGGACATCTGTGCGAACTCGGCCTCCCGCAGCACGTCCAGCGGCGCCCAGGGTTTTGGCCAGAATTTTGCGCCGTCGGGCAAGGCTTGCGTCAACGGCCGGCCGGAGGTGACGACGACGTCCAGCCCCGGATTGCGCGCCTTGGCGATATGGGCCAGTTCGACCCCGTTCACGTGCCCGGCGAGCTGCACGTCGGTCATCATTAGGCACAGCGTGCCACCCGCGACGTCGAGGACATGCCGGGCATCGTCACCGCTCTCGCACTGGATGACGTGATAGCCGCTCTCCTCCAAGAGAAGGCTGAGCATCTCGCGCTGCATGGCATCGTCCTCGACAATCAGTGCCACCGAACGAAATGGCCGGGCCTGTCCCATAGGCTGCTCCTGATATTGCTGGTCATGGACCTCAACTATCGTAGGTTAAAAAGGGAACCGCGAATTGGTTCGGCTCCGGACCAAATATTGTAAGTAGTGTTCCCTTCTTTGAACCCATGGAGCCCACCATGACAGCGATCCGCGGCGCCGCCGCCATCACGGGAGCCTCGAGCGGCATCGGCCGCGCGCTGGCGATCGAGTTCTGCCAGCGCGGCTGCGATCTCGCGCTCGCCGATCGCGACGAGGCCGGACTGAAGGCGCTGGCCGCCGAGATCGGCGGCAAAACCAAGGTCAGCGTGCATCGCGTCGATGTCGCAGAGCCAAGCGAGATTGCGCGGTTCGCGACCGAGGCGGTCGCGGAACACCCCGAGCTCAACATCCTCGTCAACAATGCCGGCGTCGCGCTGCTGGGCTCGTTCGAGGAGATCGACCAGGCGCAGATGGAGTGGCTGTTCAACATCAATTTCTGGGGCGTGGTGCACGGCACGCGCGCCTTCCTGCCGCATCTGAAGACGCGGGAGGCGGCGCATATCGTCAACGTTTCCTCGATCTTCGGCATCATCGCACCGCCCGGACAGACCGCCTATGCGGCCGCGAAATTCGCGGTGCGCGGCTTCTCTGAAAGCCTGCGCCACGAGCTTGACGTCGCGGCAAGCCAGGTGAAGCTGTCGGTGGTGCATCCCGGCGGCATCGCCACCAACATCGTACGCAATTCGCGCGCCGGCGTCGGCGTCACCGACAATGCCCGCCGCGCGCAGTCGATCGAGCGCTTCGAGGCCGCGGCGAGGACAACGCCGAAGGACGCTGCCCAGCGCATCATCAGGGGCATCGAGCGCAACGAGCCACGCATCCTGATCGGCAACGACGCCCGCTTCATGGATCTCCTGCAGCGCTTCCGCCCGGCAACGTATTGGAAGCCGTTGCAGCGACGGCTGGAGAAGATGGCGCAGGGGAAGTGAGGTGTGGCTCGCGTGGTGGGCGCAAGGCTGCGGCCTCACCACACCACCGTCATTCCCCGCGAAAGCGGGGAATCCAGTACGCCGCGGCTTCTCCGCCTTCGTCACCGCCTCTGGAATACTGGATCGCCCGCTCCCGTGCGCAATTGCGCACGAGGCGGGCGATGACACCGGAAGCACGGGACGGCGCTTGCCACAAGCTCGTCATTGCGAGCGCAGTTCGTAGGTGAGCAAAGCGAGGGTGCCCACCGTGTGAGTCCGCGAAAGAGGTGGGCACGGCGCGCTGCGCCTTTGCCCACCCTACGAATTTCTCCTCACTGCCCCATCAGCCGATCGGCAAAATAGCCGATGGTCTTGCGATAGATCAGCGCCCTGTTCCATTCGCGCATGGCTTCGAAATTGGCGGTGCCTTCGCCATAGGGCTGGCCCATCTTGAAGCCGTTGGTGTGCAAGAGGTTCGCGGTCGAGGCGAGCACGTCGGCGGCGCTGTGGCGGAGGTCGACGCGGCCGTCGCCGTCGAAATCGACGCCGTACTTGATGTAGGACGACGGCAGGAACTGCGTCTGCCCGATCTCACCGGCATAGGCGCCGATCAGGTCGCGCAGCGGCAGGTCGCCGCGCTGCACGATCTTGAGCGCGGCGAGCAGTTCGCCTTGGAACAGCTCGGTGCGTCGGCAATCATGCGCGAGGGTTGCGAGCGTCCGGATCACCGGCAGCTTGCCCATGTCGCCCTTGCCGAAATCACTCTCCAGTCCCCAGATCGCGACCAGGATCTGCCTGGGCACACCGAACTGCTGCTCGATGCGCGAGAGCAGCGCGGCATGGCGCTGGAGCAGCGCGCGCCCGCCATTGATGCGGCCGGGACCGACGCGGGTCGAAACATACTGCTCGAAGCTCTTGTTGAAGGTGTAGCGCTGGCGCCGGTCGAACGCGAGCACCGCGCCGTCCTGAGTCACGCCGCTGAACGCCGCGCTGGTCACGCTCGCCGAAACGCCAGCGGCCTGCGCCTCCGAAGCCATGCCGGCGACGAACGCATTAAAGTCGCTGCCACAGCGGGCGGCCCGCGCCGAGCCGCTGGCCAAGAGAACAATGAACGCGATGGCCAGACCGAATCGCAGCATATCGAATTTTCCTGAGATGATTTACGCAAAGCGCTGGCGATCATGCCCCGGAAAATCAGGCACGTCAAAGCGCGAGACACTCATCTGCTAGCGGCGTCTCATCTCAAACAACGTCTTCAATCCAATCAGGATGAGGAAGGGTGCGCGGCTGCCATAGCTGCGCACCAACATCCCGCCGAAGATGATGCCGGCCTGCATCATCACGATGCGGACCAGCGTGGCACCGACGACGGACCCGAAAGCGTCCGCGGTCCTTGCATCAGGCGCATGAGGCCTCGCCCGCATACGGACATATCCAACGAGCCCGCCAAGGAACATCAGCGTCAGCGGCGCCCAGGCGCCGGAATGAAGGACGAAGGCCTGCACGAAGCTCAGCGGACCGGAGACACGCTGCGACCAGTCGCCGGAAAAGATCACCCACAGGAACAGGAGGTGCCCGGCCATGAACACGAGCAGCACGGCGCTAAACAACTTCACCATGTCGGAATTGGTGGCACGCCGCGTGCGGCCGTTGACGGTGATGTCGCCGAGCAGCGCCTGCGGCAGGCGCGCCAACGTCATCAGCATCCAGAAGCCCGCGACCGCAGTTTCCATCCAGTAGAGCATCAAAACCTGGAACGGATCCGTGCCGCGATAGAGCACGCCATAGAGCGGCAGCCCATTGGCGACCGCAGTCAGCAGGTTCTGCGCTATAAGGACGGGCATTGCGGGCGGTGGCGGGAGCGTCTGAAGTCGCGGTGAAGTGCAGGGCATTGACCGTTCGGGTCAGCCCATTAGTCGTCGCGGCATCGCGGACGGTTCGATCGCGGCAAAAGCCCCTCAAGTCATTTTTCCGCGAAACACGTGCGCGAAGCATGCGGGCGAACGTGCCCGGGAACATCACGACCGTCAAAGTGGTGCGGTTGATCCGCATCAATATCTTTCCGCGTGCGCTTTTCTAGACTGGCGTGAAAGGAGAGCTGCATGATCGGAATCACACTGACCGCGGACCAGATCCGCAACGCGCCGGCGCCGGTGCGGCAATGGATCGAGCAGCAGGTGAGCGCTTCGCTGGGACCGGTGCCGCAAGCCCCAAACGCCACGCCGCCGCAGGCCGCCCATCTCGTCGCTTGCAGCGTGGAGAACATCGCCGGCATCCTCGACCACATCCGCGGCGTCTTCCCGGCAGTCAACCTGCTGTTCGAATTCGGTCGTCCGGGCATCACCTACGGTCCGTCGACCGTAATGGCGTTCCGCCTGATCGACATTCTGCATCACACGCGGCTCGAGGACGTCGGCCAGGTCATCACGTGCCTGGAGATGATCAACGAGGCGTTGACGGTGGTGAAGAGCGATGCATCCGCGCGGTTCTGCGGCTTCGACAATGAAGGCCACTGCTTCATCGTGCCGCAAACGCAAGCGAGCATCGCCACGCTTTGGCAGACCATGCTCACGCGGCAGGAGACGACGCAGGAGAACGAGGCCGCCAAGCGCGTCCCGCCGGCGGCGTGACGCTGCGCGTCTCCTCCTTGTCATTCCGGGGCGGCCCAAAGGGCCGAGCCCGGAATCTATTGAACAGCAGAGTCGATGCCGCGATGGATTCGGGGCTCGCGCTGACGCACGTCCCGGAATGACGAGCGGAAAATTCTGCCCGTTACCGGGTTGAAGACTCGCCCGCCGGTGCTAACTTCGATCTACCGGTGCAGACAAAGCCGTACGTCATGCCCAACGATCAGCAACATCCTCAACGAAAGCGCCTCGCGCTCCTGCGCGTGCCCCTGTTCCGCCTGCTCGCCATCAACCTCGCGATCGGCGCCTGTGCCGCGACGCTGCTCGTCGGCGGGCTGCTCTGGCTGAATCCTGCACATCTGCGCGATCTCATCTTCGCCGACAGT
This sequence comes from Bradyrhizobium sp. Ec3.3, assembly GCF_000472925.1. Classification (GTDB taxonomy): domain Bacteria; phylum Pseudomonadota; class Alphaproteobacteria; order Rhizobiales; family Xanthobacteraceae; genus Bradyrhizobium. Next base: position 87,889 of record NZ_AXAS01000032.1, on the reverse strand, counting down.
TCGCCGGTCGTCGCGATCTTCCTCCTGCTCGGCTCGTTCCTCGTCACTTTCGGCTCGGCCGCGATGGGCAGCGCGATCATGGCGCAGGGACGCAAGGAGGATGACGGCGGATGCGGCGGCGGAAAGCTGCACCTGGCGCCGCAGAAGCTGATCGACGAGTCGCGTTAGTGTGCACGCATCGTCGAATGGCCATTGAAGCGCGATGGAACCGATGCAAACCGCTGCTGCTGCGTACAAACGCGGCGAGTTCCGATCGCGGCGCCGTGATCGGTATAGTTTGACCAGCCAAGCAAATCGTTCGAATCTCAAACATAAACGCGACAGCGATTAACTTATGTGTGTCACGCACGCAGCGACATCGCCCTGTCACAATTTTATCTTGCCAGCAGACCGATCCAGCGATAGAATTCTATCTTAAGTTGTTGCCCCTGCCAGCCCCGGGCGACGCTGAAGACCAAAAATAAACGGCGGGCTTTTCGGCCCGCCGTTTATTGAGGGAGGGGCACCAAAGGGCGCATCGGACCTTGCGAAGCGCCGGACGCTTCCATCCTGCAAACGGATTTCGTCGATCGATTGCGCAACCGGTCCCGCGGCCACAAGCTTTGCCACCAAGGCCCCGCGCTGACCACCGGCAAATCGCAAAGCCATTTGACTATGACGTTCTGATCGACGACAAGCCGCCCATGGCCAAAAAACCTGGAACCAATCCCAAAGGCGAATTCGCCTTCTTCAACGTCGTCTACGAAGACGATTCCCAACGCTCCAACCGTCGCGTGCCTGCCGAATTGCTCAGCGGCCTCGACGGCGACGAACCCGCACGCAGCTTCATCATGGAACAGGACCGCGAGATCGCCGAAAAGTCCGGCCGCCCGGCGCTCGAGATCAAGCGGATCGAACGGGTCGGGGCGAAGAAGAAGTAAGCCGACACAGGCAGGCGCTCACCAGCGCCCGCTCCGCTTATTCCAGGCAAACAGCAGATCGGCAAAGCGGTCGTAGAAGAACCGCGTGAACGGCAGCGCCACGCGCAACCTTTCATATTGCGGGAAACAAACGTGAAGGACATTTGTGTCGACCTCGCCAAGGCCGGACGGATTGACAATGTATGGGGCAGCGGCAATCGAAAACCGCGCGATGAAGATGTAATCCGACTAAGCTCGCAGTAGTGGCCTAAACAAGAAACGGCGGGCTCCCGCCCGCCGTTTTGGATGCCAAAAATGGCCTTCCGATCAGTTATCCAGGAAGCTCCGCAGCTTCCGGCTCCTTGACGGATGCTTGAGCTTGCGCAGCGCCTTGGCTTCGATCTGGCGGATGCGTTCGCGCGTCACCGAGAACTGCTGGCCGACTTCTTCCAGCGTGTGGTCGGTGTTCATGCCGATGCCGAAGCGCATGCGCAGCACGCGCTCTTCGCGCGGCGTGAGCGAGGCGAGCACGCGCGTGGTGGTCTCGCGCAGGTTCGACTGGATCGCGGCGTCGATCGGGAGGATCGCGTTCTTGTCCTCGATGAAATCGCCGAGGTGTGAATCTTCTTCATCACCGACCGGCGTCTCGAGCGACAAGGGCTCCTTGGCGATCTTGAGGACCTTGCGCACCTTCTCGAGCGGCATGCCGAGCTTCTCGGCGAGCTCTTCCGGGGTCGGCTCGCGGCCGATCTCGTTGAGCATCTGGCGCGAGGTGCGCACGATCTTGTTGATCGTCTCGATCATGTGCACGGGGATGCGGATGGTGCGCGCCTGGTCGGCGATCGAACGGGTGATCGCCTGCCGGATCCACCACGTCGCGTAGGTCGAGAACTTGTAGCCGCGGCGGTACTCGAACTTGTCGACCGCCTTCATCAGGCCGATGTTGCCTTCCTGGATCAGGTCGAGGAACTGAAGGCCGCGGTTGGTGTACTTCTTCGCGATCGAGATCACGAGGCGGAGGTTGGCTTCCACCATCTCCTTCTTGGCCTGGCGTGCTTCGCGCTCGCCCTTCTGCACGGAGTGCACGATCTTGCGGAACTCGCCGATCTCGAGACCGGTGAGGGCTGCGAGCTGATGCACCTCGTGACGGAGGTCCTTGATGCGGTCCTTCTCGTGATGGACGAAATTCTTCCAGCCCTTGGCCGAAAGTTTCGACACTCGGTTGAGCCAGCGCGGATCGAGCTCCGAGCCCGTATAGTTGCGCAGGAAGTCGTCGCGCGCGACGCCATGGCTGTCGGCTAGGCGCATGAGGCGCCCCTCGTGCGAGACGAGGCGCTTGTTGATGTCGTAGAGCTGCTCGACGAGTGAATCGATGCGGGCCTGGTTGAGGCGCAGCGACTTCACCTCGACGATGATCTCGTCCTTCAGCTTCCTGTACTTGCGCTCCTGGTGCGGCGAGAGCGACGGGCCGTGCGTCGTGCTCTCGAGCTGGTTCTGGATGTCCTGCTCCTGCAGCTTGCGCAGCTTCTTGTAGTTGTCGGCGATCTTGTCGAAGATCTCGACGACCTTCGGCTTGAGCTCGGCCTCGATCGCCGCCAGCGACATCTGGTTCTCGAACTCGTCGTCCTCGTCCATGTCGGCTTCGGCGGCGGCTTCCCCCGGATCCTTCTCGGCCTCGGTGCCGTTGCCGACACCGGGCGCGGGACGGAACGGGGTCGGCGACGGGGGCGCCGCGGGCGGGGCAACATGCGCGGGCGCGGCGGCAGTCGCCACAGCAGCTTCGCCGCCCTCGGCCGGCGCTTCACCGCCCTCGCCGGCGGGACCCCCGATCATAGCGGTGTTCATGCCGCCCTTGGCATCCGGGCCGGCATAGGTCGCTTCGAGATCGATGATGTCACGGAGGAAGATCTTGCCTTCGTTGAGCTCATCGCGCCAGATGATGATGGCCTGGAAGGTCAGCGGGCTTTCACAGAGGCCCGCGATCATCGCCTCGCGGCCGGCCTCGATGCGCTTGGCGATCGCGATTTCACCTTCGCGGGACAAGAGCTCGACCGTGCCCATCTCGCGCAGATACATGCGCACGGGATCGTCGGTGCGCTCGCCCGGCTCGCTCTTCTTGACCTCGGTGACGGCCTTCTGGGTGACTTCGACGAGCTCGTTGTCGTTCTCGTCCTCGCCGCCCTCGTCCTTGTCGTCCTCGCCTTCGCTGTCATCGGCTTCGGTGACGTTGATGCCCATGTCCGAGAGCATGGACATGATGTCCTCGATCTGCTCCGGCGAGGTCTGGTCGGACGGCAACACTTCGTTGAGCTGATCAAAGGTCACGAAGCCGCGCTTCTTGGCCTGCTTGATCATCTTCTTCACTGCGGCGTCGGACAGGTCGAGCAACGGTGAGGGCGCGTCCTGGGAATCCTTCTCCGGAGCGTCCGCTGCCTTGTCGTCCTTTTCCTTGTCCTTCGTCTGCAGCGTCTTTGCCTTGGTGGCCATCCATTGCTCCTAAACGCGCTTCATACAGGCGGCTCGCACGGCGCCTGCCTGAATTCACTTGAACCTGTTTCGACGCTCTCGCTTCGTCAGCTCTCGACACGGAAAGGGCGGCGCAAACCTCTTTCGCCACCCCGAAACTTCTCTCGCCGGATTTGCCTAACGCTTCGTGAGCACCTTCGTCGCCGGCGAATGCAGGTAGAGTGCCAAACAGCGAATGCGCGGATTTATTCCTGACGCGTCTGTTATGCCTGCGGCCGCCTGTTGGCCAAAGTGCTACAAGACAGTTAAGCCTCGATTAACCCTGTTTCTGCCGCCAAACCTTGGATTTGGCGAGTCTTTTTGCGGTTCCGGCCCCAACCGTCCGCATGATTCTTCGTTTCACACGCTCTTCTGAAACCGGCCCGACAGCTCGCCAAAACCCTCGATCAGGGCTTCGGTACCGTCGACCTCGGCCATCCTGGCCTTGACGTCACGCAGCCACGCCAAATTGGCCTCGCTGGGGTCTTCCCCCAAGGCCAGCTCGGCGTCTTTCAGCTCCCTAAGTAGTGAATGCCACTGCCGATGCAAGGCGACGAGCTGATTCCAGGTGGCAAGAACGTCATCCGGCGCCGCGCCCTCGCGCGCCCCGAACACGGCCTGGGTCGTAATGGCGCGATCAACCCTTTGAAGTAGCTGAGAAAATCCGCTCCGATCGAGGTCGGCGCGCATCTTCTCGGCCTGCGCGGAGGGGTCCGGGCTGTGATGATGGTCGTTGGCGAAGGCGGCGATAATACCGGCGCGGAGCTTGTGGGCCTCCGGGTGGGCAATCTCCAGCGCCGCCACCTCCTCCAGATGGTCGTGCAGGAGCCAGGGGTGATTGATCAGGCTTTGCAGGATCAGCGCCTCCCGGCGGGAAATGGCGCTGCGCTGCCCCCGCATGATCGGGCTTGCCGCGAGCTGCGGGCTCGCCGCCTGATAGGGACCGGAGGGGATCGAGGCGGGAATCGGGCCGCCGCGGCGCCCCTGGCCGGCGAATCGATTCGCGCTGCCCCCGCCGCGGGGCTGGAAGGAGCGGCCGGGTCGCGCGCGGAAATTGCCGCGACCGGCGAAGCCGCCGCGGCCGCCCCCTTCCGGCGCAAAGGTGCGCTGGAGGCGCTCGGCGAGATCCTGGCGGTAGTAGCGCCGTACGACCTCGTCGCGGATGCCGTTGCTGAGCTCGTTGATGCGCGCCTCCAGCGCGGCGCGGCGCTCGGGCGTGACAAAGCTGCCGCCTTCGAGCTCGCGCGACCAGATCACGTCCGCAAGCGGCCGCGCCGCCGCGATAACCTCCTCGACCGCGCCGCGGCCGCCGGAGCGCACGAGATCGTCAGGGTCCTGCCCCTCCGGCAGCAGCGCGAAGCGCAGGCTCTTTCCGGGCGCGAGGAACGGCAAGGCAAGGTCCGCAGCACGATAAGCGGCCTTCTGGCCGGCCTTGTCGCCGTCGAAGCAGAGGATCGGCTCGTCCGCCATCTTCCAGAGCAGTGCGAGCTGGCTTTCGGTCAGCGCGGTGCCGAGCGGCGCCACCGCACCGGCAAAGCCCGCGGTGACCATGGCGATGACGTCGACATAGCCTTCGACCACGATCAGCGGTGCACCGTCGTGCGCAGCTTTCCGCGCGGTCTGGTGGTTGTAGAGATTGTCGCCCTTGTGGAAGAGCGGCGTCTCCGGCGAGTTCAGGTATTTGGCCGGGACGTCCTTCTCGAGCGCCCGCCCGCCGAAGGCAATGACGCGGCCCCGCAAGTCCGTGATCGGAAACATCACGCGGTCGCGGAAGCGGTCGTAGGGCACGGGAATGTCGTTGCCGGCGACGAGCAGGCCGGTCTCGATCATGTCCTCGACCGAGACGCCCTGCTTGCCGAGATGCTCCTTCAGCGCGAAGCGCTCGGGTGGCGGCGGCGCATAGCCGAGGCGGAACTGCAACTGCGTTGCAGGCGAGATGGCGCGATCGGCGAGATAGCCGCGCGCCTTGGCGCCAACCCGCGAGGCCAGCGTCTCCGCAAAGAACTTTGCGGCGAGCTCCATGACGTCATGCAGCGTGCGGCGGCGCTGCTCGTGACGCGCTGCATCCGGAGTTGCCGCCGGCAGCGGCAGGCCCGCCATGTTCGCAAGCCGCTCCACGGCCTCCGCAAACGGCAGGCCGTCGGTCTCCATCACGAAGTCGATGATGTCGCCGTGCTTGCCGGAGGAGAAGTCGTGGTAAAAACCCTTCTGATCGTTGACGTAGAAGGAGGGCGTCTTCTCCTGCTGGAACGGCGAGAGCCCCTTCCACTCCCGCCCCGCCTTCTTCAACTTCACGCGCTTGCCCACGACTTCGGAGACCGAAAGCCGGGCACGCAGCTCGTCGAGGAATTGGGGCGTGAAGCGCATACGGTGATTTTAGCGCGAACGATGTGAGTCGGGCGAAGGGTTAGGGATATAGGGACGAAGGGGCGGAAAGTCAGGTTTGTCCGGCTTATCCGAGTTATTCGACCTATTCACAGGCCCCCTCATTCCGGGGCGCCCGAAGGGCGGCGCTCTTGAACCGCGCCGGCTTCCACGCTTCCATAGCGCCATGTTCAGGACGTTTCGCGGTGGCCAGAGCGGGGGCTGGCGCGTCACATCGATTGCGCCTGTCAAGGGCGATCCCCTGCCATTCATGCCGGCGCTGTCGGTGAACGACAGCGAGGCCGTCGCGCTGCCGCTGGTGCCGTCGCGCAATGCGTGGCGGCTGGTCGGCGTCGCCAGCCATTTGCGCTACACCGAGCGGGCCGAGAAAGAGCAGCTCGTCGCCATGCAGGCCGGGCTCGGCCGTCCCGAGGCGACTTGCGCGGCGTTGATCCCGATCCGCAAATCGGCGGCCTGGTGGGACCTCACGGCCGACGAGCGGCGCAAGATCTTCGAGGACAAGTCGCACCATATCGCGAGCAGCCTGCGCTTCCTGCCGGCGATCGCGCGGCAGCTCTATCACTGCCGTGATCTCGGCGAGCCCTTCGACTTCCTGACCTGGTTCGAATATGCGCCGGCGCACGCCTCGCTGTTTGAGGAGCTGGTCGCGATGCTGCGCACGACCGAGGAGTGGTCCTACGTCGAGCGCGAGGTCGACGTGCGCGTGGTGCGCGAGGTGCTGGCTGCTTAGTTTTCGAGGAAACGACCGGACGCGATGCGTGGCAGGTCCGTGACCGGCCAGTTGTAGACGTAGGTCCAAGCCTGCTCGCTGGTGCCGTCCGCAAGCGTGACGTCGATCAGCGCGCGCAGATATTCAGTGGGCTCGGGAAAACCTTCGCCGCAGGCTTCATACATGTCGAGCTCGCGCAAGAGCTCGTCAGGCGCGCGCAGGCGGAACAGCTCGCCATGCACGAGATCGGACGCCGTGTCCGACAGCAGCAGCCCCGGATAGTGCTTCACGAGAACGAGCCGGCCACGGCAGGTCGCTTCTCCAAGGAAATCCGCATGCGCCGCCAAGAGCCGCGCCATCGGATGGTCGAAGCCGCGCATCAATGTGCCATAGACGAAAAGACGATCGGTGGTCATGGCGTGTCTATAGCCGTCAATTGTACGGAACAACAGCTCACGCCGCCTTCACCACTTCATCGCTGACGACCTCGAACTTCTTCAACTCCATCCGGCCAAAGCTCGTCGACAGCGCCACGTCGGCGGCATCGCGCCCCGTGGCCATGAGGATGCGGCCGATGCGCGGGACATTGTGGCGGGCATCGAAGGTGAGCCATTTGCCGGAGAGGTAGACCTGAAACCAGCCGGAAAAATCCATCGGGAACGGTTCGGGCGGAATGCCGATGTCGCCCATGTAGCCGGTGCAGTAGCGCGCCGGAATGCCCATGCAGCGGCAGAAGGCGACCGCGAGATGCGCAAAGTCGCGGCAGACGCCGGAACGGCTTTCATAGACGTCGTGTGCCGACTTCATGTGATGGGCGTGCTCATAGCCGAAGGTGACGTGCTTATGCACGAACTCGGTGATCGCGCAGACGCGCTTCCAACCAGGTTCACTCTTGCCGAACAGCGACCAGGCGATGTCGGTGAGCTTGTCGGTCTCGCAATAGCGGCTCGGCATCAGGTAGAGCAGAAGCTCGTTCGGCAGCTGCTCGATCGGCAATTGCTGCGCGGTCGGCATCACCTCATCCGGCAGGCCGGTGTCGCGCACCAGCGCGCTGCCTTTCAGCGTGACGCCGCCCGCGGGCGCGACCAGACGGCCGCAGACATTGCCAAAGCTGTCATAATAGAAACGGATCGGCACGTCCGGCTCGGCGATCACCGTCTCCTTGCCGATGATGTCGGCCTGGCGCGAGGGGTGGATGTTGAGCATGATCACCATCGGCGTCGGCTGTGGCGCAGCGTAAGCGATCTCGAAGCCGACCTTGATGTCCATCTACAATACCTCTGTCTCCAGCTCTTCGTCGCTGTCTTGGTCGTCCGAGACCACCTTGATGTTCACCTCCATGGCCTCGAACGCCTCGGCCGAGCCGAGATAGACGCCATGCAGCGGGATCGCCTGGCGCGGATCGCGGGCCACCGCGACGCGGATCAGGTCGCGCGTGCCGACAATGCCGTTGGTCGGATCGAACTCGATCCAGCCCGCGCTCGGCAGGTACACCTGCACCCAGGCGTGCGTCGAGCCGCCGCCAACATGGCGCGTCTCGAGATCCTCCGGCACGAAGATGTAGCCGGAGACGAATCGCGCGGCGATGCCGAGCCGGCGCAGTGCCTCGATCATGAACAGCGCATAATCGCGGCAGGTGCCGGTCCCCCTTTGCAGCGTGTCGAGCGGATGCTGCGTGCCCTGCTCGTGACGCTTACGATATTTGAAAGCCTTGCGGATGCCGTGCGTTATACCGCTCAGGATCTTGAACGTTGGCGTCGGCGCCTCCTCGTCGAGGAAGCTGCGCGCCCATTCCGACACCTCGCCGTCGGCATCGGCATATTGCGGCGTGATGTACTGGACGAGGTCGGGGAATTCCTCGTCGTCATAGACGAAGGGATAGAAATAGGCCGGATCGTCCGGCGTCAGCGCGAATTCCTCAACCGGATTGTGCTCGACAGTGACGTGCCAGTCGAACGTCAGCCGGTCTGCGCGCTCGTCGAAATTCGCGATCGCGACCGAATTGCCGAACACGTCGTGGATCCAGTGCAGCGACATCGGCTGGGGCGAAATATGAAGCCGGCTGTCGAGCACGCGCAGATCATGGCTATCGCGCGGACGCAGCATGATGCGATGCTCGCCAAACGCCACCGGGCGATTGTAGCGATATTCGGTCTTGTGATGAATCGTGAGCAGCGGCATCGTCAGGCAATCATGGTGATTTTGGATCGGCTAATCTATAGCGTTGGCTGCTCAATTTTAAGAGCAGAGTGCATTTTCCATAGGCAATCAGGATGGACTTAGGGGCGGCCGGCACGACGAATCAGCTTCTCGGCAAAGGCGACATTCCGCCGGTGCATGAGACGAATGCGGCGGGAGGCGCGCCCTTTCTGCTCACGTGCGATCATTACGGGCGGGCGCTGCCGGACGCGCTCGGCGATCTCGGCGTCGCCGAAAGCGAGCTGACGCGGCACATCGCCTGGGACATCGGGATTGCCGGCGTCGCCGAGCGGCTGGCTGCGATGCTGGATGCGCACCTGATCGCGCAGCGCTATTCGCGGCTCGTGATCGACTGCAACCGCCCGCCGGGCGTAGCGAGCTCGATCCCCGTGATCTCGGAGGCCACGGTGATCCCGCGCAATGAGGGGATTTCCGCAAGCGAGCGCGACGCGCGGCGCCGCGAGATTTTCGATCCCTATCACGGCCGCATCAATGCGGTGATCGACGCGCGCGTTCATGCCAGGCGCCCGACCGTGCTGGTCGCGCTGCACAGCTTCACGCCGGTCTATGCCGGCGTCGCGCGGCCCTGGCACATCGGCACGCTCTATCACCGCGATACCGTGCTGCCGCACCTCCTGCTGAAGCATCTGCGCGGCGAAAGCGATCTCGTCGTCGGCGACAACGAGCCCTATGCGGTGAGCGACCTCACCGACTACACCATCCCCGTCCACGGCGAAGCCCGCGGCCTCCTGAACACCGGCATCGAGATCCGCCAGGATCTGATCACGGACCAATCCGGCCAGCGGCAATGGGCGGAACGGCTGGCAAGAATTTTTGGCGAGATCGAAACGGAGTTGCGGGCGGAGAGGTTGGTGGTCGGCTAGCCACCGCGCGTTGCGACGAACAGCGCAAGTGCGGCGAAGATCGCGGCGATGCCCCACAGCACCAAGGCCATGCCGCCGCCACCTCGCGGATCGAGGGTCGCCTCGGCCGGATTGGCGGGATTGACATGGACCTCGACGGTGGCGCCGTCCTGATAGCGCGACAACAGGCGCAGCAGCATCTTGTTGGAGCTTGACGGCTTCTCGCTGGCAACGCGGGCGCACTCGTTGGTGTAGCTGACGTTCTGGTAGCTGTAGGTATAGGACACGCGCCTGCCGAACATCTCGACGCCGGGCGCGCTGCCGGGCTCGCTCGCCTCGCGATATTTCTCCATCTCCGACAGCTTGATCGTGCCTGACACGACTGGCCAGTGCCGCGCCGCCGAGGCCTGCCGCTGCACGGCCAGCGCCATCAGCGCGATCACCGCGCCGAATGCACCGAAGGCGACGACCAAACCGGCAAGATCGGGCCGGCCGATGTGATGCGCGAGATAGGCGTAGCTCTGGTTCAGGCCGAAGGCCGAGCCAAACACGATCGCAAGCACGATGGCCGAGCCGATGCCGAGACAGCCCCACAGGCCCTCGGGCAGATCGCGCTCCAGCACGGCCTGATCGGGATGGCGCGGATTGTAGTAGACGGAGACGACGCTGCCGGCGGGATATTTCGCGAGCTTCTCGGCGACCTGAAAGTTGCCGAGGTCCTCGCCGATCGAGATGCGGTTGTTGCGCAGCTTCCGGCCGCCGACGGAATATTCGTAAACGACGTTGGCGAAGTTGCGGCTCTCGAGCCGATAGCCGTCCTCACGCTCGTCGTCGGAAACCTGGACCTCGCGCACCTCGGCGGCCGAGGTCACGACCTTGCCAGACGTCTGCGGCCAGCTCCGCGCCTCGCGGGCCTGCCAGGTCTTCACGACGGCGGCGATCAGGATCAGTCCGAACGGCGCAAGCAGCATCGCATAGACGAGCCAGGGCAGCTTGGGCACGGTCAAATTCCTTCGTCAGCGGCAATGCCCGGTTGGACGCGCCACGCTGACGAAAGGTTCAACCCGACCGGGAGGCTATTTGGCGCGGGTCAGCGCCAGCCAGATGCCACCGCCGATCATGAAGCCGCCGGAGACGCGCGACATCATCCGCGTGCGGCGCGCCGAGAAGAATTTTCGGGCGCGGCCGGCAGCCGTGGCGTAGAGCGCGTCGGTCATCGCGGCCGTCACCATGAAGGTCGCGCCCAGCAGCGCGACCTGCGGGAAGTGGTCGCGGTTCATATCCATGAACTGCGGGATGAAGGCGCCGAAGAACACCAGCACCTTCGGGTTCGACAGCAGCACCAGAAAGCCTTGCAGGAAGAAGCCGCCGCGCGGCGGCGCCGGCGGCTCGTCGACCTTGACGCCCTCGACCGGCGCCCAGATCAGCTTGATGCCGAGCCAGATCAGATAGGCGGCGCCGGCAAAGCGCACCCAGTCGAACCAATAGCCCATGGTCGCCATCAGCGAGGTCAGCCCGATCGCGACGACGCCGATCACGATCGCAAGGCCTGCTTGCGCGCCCGCGACGTTGGTCAGCGCCGCGCGGGTTCCATGCCTGAGGCCATTGGCGATGACGAGCGTGACGATCGGACCAGGTAACAGCGCCAGCGCAATGCAGGCGGCGACGAAGGCGAGATAGGCTTGCAAGGACATCATGGGGAGACTCGCTGATGGAGTTGCGGGTTATTAATGCATGGCGCAGGCGGGAACGGAAGTCGTGATGATGCGGACCGCTCGGGCCCTGAATACCGGCGTCATGGCGAAAGCGGGGTATCCAGTACGCCGCGGCCCCTCCGTAGCCCACAGAAGCCTCTGGAATACTTGATCACCCGCTTTCGCGGGCGATGACGGCGGTGTGGGCGGCCCGATCGTGCCTCCCTCACCTTCCATCCAGCGCAGCGATCATCCATCGTTTCATCTCCGGGGTTTCCAGGAACTCCAGCGCCGCGCTCCGAGCGGCCATCGCCTCGCCCGCATTCTGCGCAACTGCAACCAGGAGATCACAACGGCGCGAGAGCGCGATGCCAATCGCCGCATGGCGCGCGCCGTCGAGCATGTCGAGACCGTAGTGTCTGCCACGTCCATGCAACTCGCCAACACGCACCGCTTCGCCCGGTGCTGTCGCTACAAAACGCGGGCTGATCAGGTCGAGGTCGGCGACGCGATCGACCTCGTCGTCATCGGCAACGCCGCGGTCGCAATTGCAAAAGCCGAGCTTGGCGCGGACGTAGAGCTCAGTGCCGGCGCAGGCCCCATCGCAGCGGAACGCACGGCCCGCGGGCCAGCCGTCCCGCGGGAACGGCCAGGCGATCTCGCGCCAATGAGCGGATGTCTCCACTGGCGCCAGCGCGAGTTGATACGCGCCGACGCTGGAGGCGCCGAACCCAATCGCCGCAGCCACTATCGTCGCGGCGCGCCGCATCGTCAGTTCTTCGGCAGGCCGGCGACGGCGCGCGCGGGTCCGGTCAGTTCCAGAATGTGCAGGCCGGTGTTGGCGCGATCGACGATATAGATATAGCCGCGGTCATCGGTCTCGACATTGTTGGTCTGGATCGCGACCTTGCAGCGCTCGCCGCCTTCGACCGGGATGCAGCGTTTGTCGGTTGCCTGAGTGATCGCCGGGATGAAATAGCCGACCTCCTTGGGGTGATAGGGATCGCGGATATCGAGCGCACGCACGCCGGCATTGAAGAAGGCGATGAAGGCCATCTTCTTGTAGTAGACCGGCGCCATGCTCTCATTGGACGAATGCGAGCCGAAGCGACCGCCGCGCTGGCAGAATTGCCCGCTCGCCTCCGGAACCGTGTAGCTCGAGATCATCATAGGCCGCGTCTCGGTGGTGACGTCGGCAAACCACACCATCTGCCGCGCCTCACCACATTCGTTCAAAATCGCCTCGTCGACGATCATCACGATGTCGCGCATTCTGCCGTCCTTGTCCTCGCCGAATTCGGCGACAGGCATGTCGAGCATCGGGAACGTCGTATGCGCGCCATTGAAGGCCGACATCGGCAGGCGCGAAATCTCGGGGTAGCGCAGATTGTCCGCCGTCGGCTCCTTCGGTCCACTCAACAGCTTCTCGCGATCGACGATTTGCAAGATGCCGCCCTTGTTGGTGCCGTAGCCGAAATAGATGCGGTTGCCCGTGGGCCCGGTCGAAATCGGCCCGTGCAATTCGGTCGGCACCGCGCCGGTCGCGCCGGGCTCCTGGCCGGGCAAGCCGAAGTCGCGGATCTTCTGCGGATGCGCGGGATCACCGAGATCATAGACCTGCGTCATGCGGCGCGTGCGCCAGTCCGGCGCGCCCGAGACGAGATAGGCAATGCCGGTGTCGCATTCCCACCAGCTCTTGTGCGTGTCCTTCAAGCCACCAATGCGCGTGATGAGCACGGGATTGGCGGGATCGGCGACGTTCCAGATCTCATGCGCCTCGCTGCCGAAGGTACGGAGCAGATAGACGGCGTTGGCATCGCCCTTCGGCAACGACTTGCCGTCGCACACCCGCACCATCTGCGCGCCGCCGGATTCATACTTACCCTCCTGCCCCGGCAGGTGGCGCAGATATTTGGGATGCGCGGGGTCCGTGACATCGACGATCGAGGTGCCGTTCGGCTCGGCTTGCCCCGTCAGCGGATTGACCGGACTGGGAACGTCCTCGGTGCCGCCGTGATGGCCGATATAGGCGATCCAGCGATCGCCCTGATGATGAATGGTCGGCTGATAGGCACTGCGCGCCTGAAGGTCGTTATATCCGACCAGCTTCATGTTGGAGGCTTCGGGCGGCGCGCCGATCACCTGCTGCCTCTGCGCATGGACGCTGCTGCAAGCAAAAAGAACGAGGCAGGCAGCAAGTTGGACACGACGAAACATGTTTCCTCCCGGAACCAATCTCCGTTGGCTGAGATAAGACGCTAACACGGGGACCGTGCCGAAAACATGATCTCGAGGTCAAGGCAGTCATTCCGGAAACCGCGCAGGTTATCCGGAATCTCGAGATTTGCGGGTTCATCGCCGCGCGATGCCCCCGAATGACGGCACTTGACATGCAACTATTTGGTTGCCTATTATCGCCTGCATGGATGAGGTCTTCAAAGCGCTGGCCGACGCCTCGAGACGGTCGCTCTTGGACAGGCTTCACGCCCGGAACGGGCAAACGCTGAACGAGCTCTGCGAGGGCCTGGAGATGACGCGCCAGGCCGTCACCAAGCACCTTGCCATTCTCGAAGAGGCCAACCTGGTCACTACCTTCAAGCATGGCCGCGAGAAGCTGCACTACCTCAACCCGGTGCCGATCCATCAGATCGGCGAACGCTGGATCAAAAAATTCGAGCGCGGGAAACTCGCCGCGCTCAGCGAGTTGAAACGTCAACTGGAGAAGCGCGATGAGTAAGCCGAGCTATGTCTACGTAACCTATATCGAGACCTCGCCAGAGGCGCTGTGGCAGGCACTGACCGACGGCGATTTCACCGAACGCTACTGGTTCGGTCATCGCATCGCCTCCGACTGGAAGGAGGGCGCGCCCTACCGCTTCACCAACAACGGCAATCCGACGGTGGAGGGCGAGGTCATCACCTTCGATCCGACACGGCGGCTCGCCTATAGCTGGCACAATCGCAAGCCCGAGGCCGCGGGCGAAGGGATCTCGCGCGTCACCTTCGATCTCGAACCACGCGGCAAGGTCGTCAAGCTGACGGTCACGCACGACGAGCTGGGCGAGGACGGCAAGACCCTGCGCGACATCTCCGGCGGCTGGCCGATGGTGCTGTCGAACCTGAAGAGCCTGCTCGAGACTGGCCGCACCATCGAGATCGTGCCGCCAGGTTATTCAAAAAAGGACGCCGCGTGATGCCTCGGCCTGGATTCATCCATGCGTTAGCGATCCCGCCGGGGACGCCGGGCCTTGAAGGATTTGAGTGATGAACATCGATCAGTTCAAGCCGCTGACGGTCTACACGATCTACATCGCCTCCACGCCCGAGACGGTGTGGGAGGCGCTGACCTCGGCCGAGTTCAGCCGGATGTATTTCTTCGGCAATGCGGTCGAGGTCGAGCCGCGGCTCGGCGGCGCGTTCAGGGTGCGCACGCCGGACGGCGCGCTGCATATCTCGGGCGAGGTGCTCGAATATGATCCGCCGAGAAAGCTCTCGATCACCTTCAACGTCAACTGGCCCGAGCTGATCGAGAAACTCGGGCCGACGCTCGTGACCTACGAGATCGAGCCAGCCGGCGAGGCGGTCCGCCTCACCATGAGCGAAGGCCACGACCGGCCGCTCAGCGACGACATCCTGTCGGGCGGGCGCCAGGGTTGGTCTGCGATCCTGTCCAGCCTCAAGAGCGTGCTCGAGACCGGCAAGCCGCTGGTCGTCAAGATGGGCCCGCCGCAACGGATGCTGGACGCGTTGAAGGCGATGGGCATCAAGACGCCGTAGGCTGATCGACGTCATTCCCGGGCGCTCGCAAAGCGGGCCAACCCCGGAATCCGGAAGTTGTGGCGCGAGATTCCGGGTTCGCGCTGACGCGCGCCGCGGAATGGCAGCGCTTAGGCCGGCACCGGCACCACCAAGCGCCGATACAGGTGCCAGGTCGCATGGCCGAGCACCGGCAACGTCACGATCAGCCCGAGAAAGTACGGCAGCGCCGAGACGACCAACAGCATCACGATGACCGCGGCCCAGCCGATCATCGGCAACGGGCTGGTGACGACGGCGCGCACGCTCGTCACCATCGCGGTGACGAAATCGACCTCGCGGTCGAGCAGCAACGGAAACGACACCACGGTCAGCGAGAACAGGATCAGCGACAGCGCGGCGCCGACCGCATTGCCGATGGCGAGGAACAACAGGCCCTCATTGGTGGTGAGCACCACCGTCATGAATTCCTGCAGGCTCGAGAAGGACGCGTGCAGGCCGAGCAGCAGCGCGATCAGCAATCGCACCTGGTACATCCAGACCACGAACACGAACAGCGTGACGAACGCCATCCAGCCGATCTCGCTGCGCGAGCGTATCGTCGACCAGATTGCGCCGAAGGACACGGGCTCGCCCGCTTCGCGGCGCCGACTGACTTCGTAGAGGCCGATTGCGACGAAAGGCCCGATCAGCGCAAAACCCGCCGCGAGCGGATAGACCAGATAGATCAGCCCGAACGCGGTGAGGCAGAGCATGATGGCGATGCCGCCGGCGGCATAGAGCACGCCGAAGCAAAGCCCGTACAGCGGCAGCGCCTGGAAATCCCGCAGGCCTTCGGCCAGCGCCTCCGCGATGTCGGTCGCGGCCACAGCGCGCACGACCGGATCGACTTTGCCCGAAATGGACATTGGCTTCCTCCGCGAATTCCCCTCGCGCGATCTTCCTCGCGAGCGGTTCTCTTGGCGCCAATGATAGTCCGCTCTCGCAGGGCTTGCACGGGAGAGTTGAGCGGTCAGCAGATACCGCAATTGCCTTTCGGGCAATGCGCCGCGCCCTCCTCCCTCGTCAGGAATGCGACGCGAGCAAGAGCGCCATACCAAGATTGGCCAGAAACAGGGCCGCGTCGATGACGAAGATCCGGAGCATCGGCCCCTTCAACACGGGCCAGTAAGCCACTCCGACGCGCCCGCCGCGCATCAGGACCGGTAGATTATAGGCGAACTGGCTGAAGTGGCAGGCAGCGAAGAACAGGAACAAGACCAACTGCGCTTCGATCGGCTGGAAGAAAGGTGGCCGAACGGCCAGAAGATAGAGCGAAAGAATTCCGATCGGCAGATTCATCCCGCCCAGGAACGCTACGCTTGCGGCCAAGGTCGGCGCGATCGGATTGCTGCGCTCTTCCCGCGGCAGCAATATCTTCAGCGTATTGCGCTGGGCGATGCTGAACTGGATGAAGGCACCGCCGAACCAGAGCGCGTTGAGCAGCAGGACGAAATCTGAAAGACGCATGGCTTATTTCCCGTAGAAGGCCTCGCTGCGCACGACACGACCGGCATCATCGAAGTCCATGAACTCGCTGGCGCGCGTGTCACCCAGTTGCCACCACACCGTCAGGCGCGCGATCGTGTCGTCCCAGCTCCAATTCAGGATCTTCAGGTCGGCGCTTTCGATGTGGCCGTAGGCTTTCCGCCAGTAGGTGCGGATGTTCTCGGTGCCGGTGACGGTGGGAGACCCGGTCAGAGTGAGCGCCAGGGGACTACGCATCTGCGCATCGTCGGCGAAATGCGCGACGACCGTGTCGATATCGACCCTGCGCCAGCTCGCGCACCATGCCGCTACGAAGCGTTCGGCGGCAGCGCGATCCATCTTCTGTGCACTCATGGCGCAGCCCTCCCCCGGCTCGTTGCCGGGAAAGTGGCAAAGCTCGCTTCTCATGTCAACTATATTGACGTGACGCCGTCAGTTGTTGTCGGCGATCGTCTCCATGACGGCCATCCATGCGGCAGCGCCAGGCGCCCCGACGCGATCGAACGCGTCGCGCATGACCTTGCGCTCATGGTCCGACGCCCTTTGCTCAATGCGATGTCCCGCTTGCGTCAGGCGCAACAGTTTGGAGCGATGCTGCTCGGGCGAGCGCTTCGAGGTCAGGAGCTTGCGCTCCAGCAACAGGTTGAGCGGCCGGTTCAGGGCCTGCTTGGAAATGCCGAGTATCTCGATCAGCGACCCGATCGCGATATCGGGCCGGCGGGCCACCACGTAGAGAATACGATGGTGCGGACGCGACAAGCCCCGCTTCGCAAGATACTCGTCGGCCAGGAGCGTCATTCCGCGCCAGCCGTAATACATGAGCTCCAGCGCCG
Organism: Bradyrhizobium sp. Ec3.3; assembly: GCF_000472925.1. Classification (GTDB taxonomy): domain Bacteria; phylum Pseudomonadota; class Alphaproteobacteria; order Rhizobiales; family Xanthobacteraceae; genus Bradyrhizobium. The sequence continues at coordinate 70,519 of NZ_AXAS01000032.1, read as the reverse complement.
CATCCAGATCGTGCAGCTTCTCGAGTGAGGCGCGGTGAAGACCCGCTGCATGAGACGTCTTTGGCATCATCTGACTGCGTCGAATTGAAAGAATTTATCCCCGCGCCCGCACCGTCGCGAAGAATTTTCGCACATCGCGCACGAACAGCTCCGGCTGCTCGAAGGCGGCAAAGTGGCCGCCCTTCTCCATCTCGCTCCAATGCGTGATGTTGTAAAAATTGGGCTCCATCCAGTGCCGCACCGGCGTGATGATCTCCTTGGGGAACACCGCAACGCCGGTCGGCACCTTGACGACCGGCGTCGTGCGGCGCTTGCCGAAGCTTTCCCAATAGAGCCGCGCCGAGGAGGTCGCCGTCTGCGTCGCCCAATAGAGCATGACGTTGTCGAGCAGCTCGTCCCGGGTGAAGATGTTTTCGGGATGGCCGTTGCAATCGGTCCAGGCCCAGAACTTTTCCAGGATCCAGGCCGCCTGCCCGCTCGGCGAATCCGTGAGGCCATAGCCGAGCGTCTGCGGCCGGGTCGATTGCTGCTTCGAGTAGCCGGAGTCGAGATCGACATAGTGCTTCAGCCCGGCGAGCGCCCGCTTCTCTTCAGCCGTCGGCTCGCCCTCGACCTTCGGCGCCGAATTGAAGGCAAGCGTGATGTGAATGCCGGCGCAATGCTCAAAGTCCTGCGCGCCGAGCGAGGTCGTCACCGCCGAGCCCCAATCGCCGCCCTGCGCGCCGTAACTGCTATAGCCGAGGCGATCCATCAGCTTGGCCCAGGTCGCGGCGATGCGGTCGACGCCCCAGCCGGTTGTCTTGGGTTTCGCCGAGAAGCCGAAGCCCGGCAGCGAGGGACAGATGACATGAAAGGCATCGGCGGCATTGCCACCATACGCAGCGGGATCAACCAGCGGCGCGATCACCTTCTGAAATTCGACGATCGAGCCGGGCCAGCCATGAGTGATGATCAGCGGCAGCGCAGCAGGCTCGTTCGAGCGCGCATGGATGAAGTGGATATCGAGCCCGTCGATCTCGGTGGTGAACTGATCGAAGCGATTGAGCTTTGCTTCGCGCGCCCGCCAGTCATATTCGTTGGCCCAGTAGCCGCAGATCTCCTTGATCCACGTCAGCGGCGCACCCTGGCTCCAGTCGTCGACCAGCTCCGGCTCCGGCCAGCGCGTGCGCGCAAGGCGCGATTTGAGGTCGGCGAGGATGTCAGCGGGGATGTTGATGCGAAACGGCTTGATCGCGCTGGTCATCGGTTGCCTTCCGACTTGTGTAGCCGGAGACTAGACCGAACGGCTGCCACATCAAAGGTGCACCTTCTCCCCTTGCGGGAGAAGGTGGCGCGAAGCGCCGGATGAGGGGTCTCTATCCGCGCATTCACTGCGACAGTTTCATTCTCGGAGAGAGACCCCTCACCCGTCTCGCCGCTATGCGGCGAGCCACCCTCTCCCGCAAGGGGAGAGGGTAAGAACGGCTAGCCCGTCAACGCTGCCTTCACCAAACCACTGGCCTTCGCGAAATCCATCTGCCCGGTGTACTTCGCCTTCAACGCCGCAATCACCTTGCCCATGTCCTTCATGCCGGCGGCGCCGGTCTCGGCAATCGCATCGGAAATCGCCTTCTTCACATCGTCGTCGGACATCTGCTTGGGCAGATAGGCCGAGATCACGGCGATCTCCTCGCGCTCCTGCGCGGCGAGCTCGGCGCGGCCGCCCTTCTCGTAGAGCTCGACCGCCTCCTGGCGCTGCTTGATCATCTTCTGGAGCACGCCGAGCAGCTCGGCATCGCTCAGCGGCGGCTTGCCGTTGCCGCGCGCCTCGATGTCGGCATTCTTGATGGTCGAATTGACCATGCGCAGCGTGCCGAGCTTGCGCTCGTCCTTGGCCTTCATGGCCTCTTTCACCGCAGCGTTGATGTCGTCGCGCATCATGGTCCTGATCCTTTCGATGTATTGAGCCTGATCTAGGCCGTTCGCAGGCCGTACACAACTCAGTTCCGCAGCCATTCCGACAGCGCCGCGGCAGTCGCCTCAGGCTGCTCCGGCTGAGGCAGGTGCCCGCACTCGCTGAGGATCACGAGCCTGGCGCCGGCGATACCCTCGGCCATCTCCTTCGAGAGCGCGTTCGGGATGGTGTTGTCGGCGTCGCCCGTCAGCACCAGCGTCGGGCATTTGATCGTCGCCAGCGTGGGACGGGAATCCGCCCGCGCGATGATCGCGGTCTGCTGCCGGAGATAGCCTTCGACGCCGACATCCTCATCCTGCGCATGCACGAGCCGCAGCAGGTTCACATCATGACGCCGCGATGGATGCACCAGCTCCGGAAACATCTCCTCGCGCACGGCGCGAAGCTCGCCGTGCTCGGCGCGCGCCATGTGCGCACGGCGGCGCGCGGTCGCCTCCGGCGTATCGGGTCGCGCCTGCGTATTGATCAGCGCGAGCTTTGCCACCCGCTCCGGCGCCTGCCGCATGATCTCGAAGGCGACGTAGCCGCCCATGGAATGGCCGGCGAGCGCAAAGCGCGGCGGCGCCTGGCTGAGGATACCCCGGGCGATCGCCGCCATACTGTCGTCACGGATATGGTTGGCAACCATCACTGGGCCGAACCGCCATAGCGCGGGAATGACGGGGGCGTAGATGCGGGGCGAGGACGCCAATCCAGGAACCAGTAGAAGCGGGGTGGTCTGGTTCATTATTGCCTCGCAAGCCCCCGAATTTGCCGGAAATTGTCGATTCCAGCTTAAGTGCCCGGAGAGGCCTGTCAAATATGCAAAAACGCATGTGAATCCGCGCTTCTCCGCTTTGACGGCAGCGCTGCGCCGGACTATGTAGCGCGCTCATGACACAATCCGAAAACGATCCCGCCTGGCCGGACCATAAACCGACCGCGCTCCTCGTGCTTGCCGATGGCACGGTGCTCGAAGGCTTTGGCCTCGGCGCCGAAGGACACGCCGTCGGCGAGGTCTGCTTCAACACCGCGATGACCGGCTACGAGGAGATCCTGACCGATCCGTCCTATGCCGGGCAGCTCATCACCTTCACCTTCCCGCATATCGGCAATGTCGGGACCAACGAGGAAGACATCGAGACGGTGAACATGGCCGCGACGCCCGGCGCGCGCGGCGTGATCCTGCGCACCGCCATCACCGATCCCTCGAACTACCGCGCCACCCGCCATCTCGACCAGTGGCTGAAGGCGCGCGGCATCATTGGTCTGTCCGGCATCGACACACGCGCGCTGACCGCGCTGATCCGCACCAAGGGCATGCCGAACGCCGTGATCGCTCACGCGAAGAACGGCGAGTTCGACCTGCACGGCCTGAAGGAAGAAGCACGCGAATGGCCCGGCCTCGAGGGCATGGACCTCGTGCCGATGGTCACCTCTGGCCAGCGCTTCACCTGGGACGAGACGCCCTGGGAATGGAATAAAGGTTTCAGCCGCCAGGATAATCCGGCGTTCAACGTCGTCGCCATCGACTACGGCATCAAGCGCAACATCCTGCGCCTGCTCGCCGGCGTCGGCTGCAAGGTGACGGTGGTGCCGGCGACGACATCGGCCGATGACATCCTGGCGATGAAGCCGGATGGCGTGTTCCTGTCGAACGGCCCGGGCGATCCGGCCGCGACCGGCAAATATGCCGTGCCGGTGATCAAGGAAGTGATCAAGTCGGGCACACCGACGTTCGGCATCTGCCTCGGCCACCAGATGCTCGGCCTCGCCGTCGGCGCGAAGACGAAGAAGATGCATCAGGGCCATCACGGCGCCAATCACCCTGTGAAGGACGAGACCACGGGCAAGGTCGAGATCACCTCGATGAACCACGGCTTTGCCGTGGACGAGAGGACACTGCCGAAGGGCGCGACGCAGACGCACGTGTCGCTGTTCGACGGCTCCAATTGCGGCATCCAGCTCGACGGCAAGCCAGTGTTCTCGGTGCAGTATCACCCCGAAGCTTCACCCGGCCCGCGCGACTCGCACTATCTGTTCCAGCGCTTTGCCGATCTGATGCGCGAGAGGAAGCGGGCGTAAGCTTTTGCGCAATCGCTGCCACGACGTCATGCCCGGGCTCGCCCCGGGCATTTTTGTCATTCCCGGGCGCGCGAGGCGCGAGCCCGGAATCCATTGAGCAACGAACTCTGCGGTACGATGGATTCCGGGCGCGACGCTGCGCGTCGCCCCGGAAATGACAGGGAACGTCGACTGACGTGCCTTGTTGATCCCTGCCAGCCTTCGCACAGGAGCCTGCCATGTCCGTCGTCCACGACAAGGCCGAGCCGCTCGCCATCGTCTTCGAAGACGACGGCCTCGTGCCGAACAACATCCTGCCGTTCCTGGTCTATCAGGGCACGGTCAAGCTCGATCCGAAGCGTCCCGAAGAAACCATCGAAGGCCTGTTCGCGGAGAACGGCTGGGGCGGCACGTGGCGCAACGGCGTCTACGATTATCTCCATTATCATTCGACCGTGCATGAGGTGCTCGGCGTCGCGCGCGGCCACGCCCGCGTGCGCTTCGGTGGCGATCACGGCCAGCAGCTCGACATCAAGGCCGGCGACGTCGCGATTCTCCCCGCTGGCACCGGGCATCAATGCATCAGCGCAAGCGACGATTTCTGCGTGATCGGTGCCTATCCGCCCGGATCGAAGATGGAAGTCACGCGCCCAACGCCGGAGAACCACGCCAAGGCGCTGAAGACGATTCCGAGGGTCGAGCTGCCGCCTAGCGATCCGGTGATGGGCAAGCAGGGGCCGCTGATGCGGCTGTGGCGACGTCCCTAGCGCCGTCTCAGTACCATGCTCAGGCGCAGTACAGCCGATAGAGCGTCTGCAGCACTTCGCGAACCTCGGGGCTGGCGAGCCGGTAATAAATCGTCTGTCCGTCCCGCCGGGTCGTGACCAGATCCAGCGCGCGCATCTTGCCGAGATGCTGCGACAACGCGGCCGAGGACAGCCCGACAAGGTCGGCGAGATCGCCCACCGACCGCTCCCCGTCGAGAAGGTTGCAGAGCACCATCAATCGCTTGGCGTTCGCCATCGCGGTCAGCAGGCGCGAGGCCTCCTCGGCCTTCTCTTCGAGGGCCACGGCTGCGGTTTCGGGAACCTTGCGTCTGCTCTGATTCTTCATGCTTGATAATTTAGAATATTCGAATATAATAATCAACTAAATCTTCTGAGGAGCACCCCATGCCGACTACGTTCACACCGCTGGCCTCGCTTGCGGGCGGGGTCCTGATCGGGCTTTCCGCGGTGATGCTGATGGCCGTCAGCGGCCGGATCGCCGGCGTCAGCGGCATCGCCGCGCGCCTGCTGCCGCCCTTCGGCGATGACGCGACCGCGGGCCGCTTCGCCTTCATCGCCGGGCTTATCGCCGCGCCCGCGCTTGCGCGCCTCGTCACCGGCGAGTTTCCACCGCAAGCGATCGAGACCGGCGGCGTGCTGCTGGCCGTGGCTGGCCTGCTGGTTGGCTTCGGCTCGGTGTGGGGCAGTGGCTGCACCTCCGGGCACGGCGTCTGCGGCATATCGCGCCTGTCGACCCGCTCGATTGTCGCCACCCTCGTCTTCATGACCACCGGCTTCGTGACGACCTTCGTCGTCCGGCATCTCGCGTGAGGTCTGCCATGTCCGTCCTGATTCAATTTGCCATCGGCCTGATATTCGGAGTCGGGCTCTTGATCTCCGGCATGTCGAATCCCGCAAAGGTCCTCAATTTCCTCGATCTCGCCGCCATTCGCGCGGGATCGTGGGACCCGAGCCTGATGTTCGTGATGCTGGGTGCCGTCGCCACCGCTTTCATCGGCTTCCGCCTGGTACTGAAGCGGCAACGGCCGCTGCTCGGCGACACCTTTCATCTGCCGGCCAGGAACGATCTCGATCCGCGCGTCATTGTCGGGCCGGCGATTTTCGGCGTCGGCTGGGGTCTCGCAGGCTTCTGTCCGGGCCCTGCTTTCGTTGCGCTTGGCTACGGTACGTTGGCTTCGGTCCTGTTCGTGATCGCGATGATGATCGGCGTGGCCGCTGCCCGCGCGCTCGCGGAGCGGCAACCGACGCTAGCGACGCCATCCTACGAGTAACGGAGTTCCCAATGTCAGATCTTCCCCTCGCGGTCGATCTTCCGGTTAAGCCGGTGATCACCCCGTTCTTTGATGCGGCGACCAATACGGTCAGCTATGTGGTGCGGGATCCCGGTTCCAAAGCCTGCGCCATCATCGATTCCGTCATCGACATCGACTACGCCGCCGGGCGTATCTCCTATCACTCTGCCGATGCGATCATAGACTTCGTCTTGCAGAACGGCCTCACGCTCGAGTGGCTGATCGAGACCCACGTTCATGCCGATCACCTCTCGGCCGCGCCCTACATCCAGGGCAAGCTCGGAGGCAAGATCGGCATCGGTGAAAACATCACGGTGGTGCAGGAGACCTTCGGCAAGGTGTTCAACGAGGGTACCGAATTCCAGCGCGATGGCAGTCAGTTCGACCGGCTGTTCGGGGATGGCGACAGTTACCGCATCGGCGCGATGACGGCGATTGCCCTGCACACGCCCGGCCATACGCCGGCCTGCGTGACGCATGTCATTGGCGATGCAGCCTTCGTCGGCGACACGCTGTTCATGCCCGATGGCGGCTCGGCGCGCGCGGATTTTCCGGGCGGCGACGCTCGCAGCCTTTACCGCTCGATCCGGCGGATCCTGTCGCTGCCAGATCAGACCCGCCTCTTCATGTGTCATGATTACGGTCCGAACGGCCGCGATATCCGTTGGGAAACCACGGTCGCCGAGCAGCGTGCCCACAACATCCATGTCCGCGACGGCATCTCGGAGGAGGAGTTCGTGGCCGCGCGCGAGGCGCGCGACCGGACGCTGGAGATGCCGAGGCTCATCATCCCGTCACTGCAGGTCAACATGAAGGCCGGCCGGCTTCCCTCGCCGGATCCGAGCGGAAAGCGCTTCCTCAAGGTGCCGCTCAACGTGCTGTAGCCCGCAAGAATAGCGGCAGCGTGCCTCCCGAACTGATGCGCGGGGATCTCCTGGAGCAATGAATAATGGTTGCGCTTTCGATAGCGCGAATGACGCTCGGTTCGCTCTCCGGCTCACTCGTCGGCTTCTCACTTGGGCTTGTCGGTGGCGGCGGATCTATCTTGGCCGTCCCGCTGATGGTCTATCTCGTCGGAGTCGCTAACCCCCATCTCGCGATCGGAACGAGCGCGATCGCGGTGGCGGCAAATGCGGGGATCAATCTGGCGAACCATGCCAAAGCGGGCAATGTGAAATGGCCATGCGCGAGTGTCTTTGCGGTGGCGGGCATTGTGGGTGCGCTCGGCGGCTCGACACTCGGCAAAATGCTCGACGGCCAGAAACTGCTGCTGATCTTCGCGCTGTTGATGCTCGTCGTCGGCGCGCTGATGCTGCGCAAACGCGCAGGCGACGGCGATTTTGCCGTGAGGCTCGGTCGCAACAATTTCCCGGCGCTCCTGGGCCTCGGTCTTGCGACCGGCGCCCTGTCGGGCTTCTTCGGAATCGGCGGCGGCTTCCTGATCGTGCCCGCCCTGATGCTGGCGACCGGGATGCCGATCCTCAACGCCATCGCCTCCTCGCTCGTCTCGGTCACGGCCTTTGGGCTCACCACCGCGGCCAACTACGCTTTCGCCGGCCTGGTCGACTGGAGGCTCGCGATCGTTTTCCTTGCGGGGGGTGCCGTTGGCGGCCTGCTCGGCGCGCGGCTGGCCAAACACCTCGCCGGCAAGCGAGGCGCGCTCAACAACGTCTTCGCCGCGCTGATCTTCGCCGTCGCGATCTACATGCTCTATCGAAGCTGGATGGCCCTCGGCCAATAGACCTGGAGCCTTGTCGAGGCGTGCCCACCATTTTCCACCGTGATCACGGAAAGGTGGTGGGCACGGCGTGGACGCACCTTTGTTGCGGCGGAGTACCTTACGCCGCGTTGCTGCCTTCCTGGCGGCTGGCCTCGAACAGAAACCAGGTGCGGCGCTCGGTCTCGTCGATGAAGACTTCGAGCAGGCTCGCACTGGCGACATCGCCGGCTTCGTCGCACACCTCATGGGCTTTGCGCATGGCGGCTGCGACGTGCTTGTTGTCCTGCATCAGCTCGTGCAGCATCTCGCGCGGTGGGACGTAATCCTCGTCATTGTCCTTGATGGTCTTGAGCCTGGCGATCTGGCCGATCGACTTCAGCGTGGCGCCGCCGATTTTACGGACGCGCTCGGCGAGCTGGTCGGTGGTGGCGAAAATCGCTTCCGACTGCTCGTCCAGCAGCAGGTGGTAATCGCGAAAATGCCGGCCGCTGACGTGCCAGTGGAAATTCTTGGTCTTCAGGTACAGCGCAAAGGCATCGGCAAGCAGCACGTTGAGCGCTTCCGAAACCTTGTCGACCGAGCCGGATGCCAAATCGGTCGGGGTGTCGAGATCGGATGAGATCTTGTGGTTATCTGGCTTTTTGCTCACGGGAGACCTTCCTGTTAGGACGCGGACATTGACGGCGTGCCGTCGCACCCCTAACGCAGGCGAGCAGCCGCGGTTCCTGGGTCGGAACCGACTTGCCGGGACCTTCGAAGACCATGGACGATTGGATCGACTATTACGACTCCACGCACACGATCTATGTCAGCAAGCTGCATCGCGATTTGCACTTCCAGATCATCGCGCGGGACATCATCGGCTACATCTCCTCGCCCGACGCGACGGTACTGGACTATGCCTGCGGCGAGGCGCTGTCGGCGGGTGAGGTGGCGAATGCCTGCGGCAAGCTGATCTTGGCGGAGCCCGCGCCGGGCGTGCGCGGCCGGCTGATCGCGCGCTTCGCACCGAACACCAAGATCCGCGTCCGCTCACTTGAAGACGTGCGGAAGATGGCCGAGCAGTCCATCGACCTCGCGGTGATGAACTCGGTCGTCCAATATATGACGCCTGCGGAACTGGACTCCGCGCTCATTGTGATCCGCCGGCTCCTGAAACCTTCAGGCAAGCTCGTGCTCGGCGACATCCTCCAGCCCGAGGTCGGGATGTTCAGGGACGTGCTGGCCCTGCTCAGTTTTGGCGCACGTCACGGCTTTCTCAGGGATGCGCTGGTCGGACTGGTCTCGACCGCACTGTCCGACTACCGCCACCTGCGCTCGCGCATCGGACTCCAGCGCTACAGCGAGGAGGAGATCACCGCCAAGCTCGCGGCGGCGGGGTTTTCGGTGCAGCGCGCGCACACCAATATCGGCCACAACCGCTGGCGCATGACCTTCATCGCGCGCCCGCCCTTTGCGCGCGGTTAGGGTTAACGGGGAGTGGAGGTAGCCTGCCCGACTGCGATCGGTAATGATCCAGTCGGCCCGGTGGCGGAAGCGTCAACGCGAGGGCGGTGCATCGCTCTTTATCCTGGTTCAAATCCAGGCCGGGTCTCCACGCTTCGCCCCTGCGGGGCTACGCGTGGCGCAGCCACGCAAGGCCCGCAGGGGCGAAGCGTGTCCGGCGTAGCTGGAGCGAAGCGAAAGCGAAGACGGACTGGCCGCCCAAATCTTCACTCCCCCTGAACCACTTCACATTCGGGCCAGAGCTGAAGCCGATCGGCATCCTTGGCGGCCGAGTTGATCACGGCATCGAGCAGGCCCGGAAAACGCGCGTCCAGATCCTCGCGGCGCAGCCGCATGAACCGGTTGGTGCCCGCCACGCGCGTCAGCATCAGGCCGCATTCGCGCAGCTTGGCGAAGTGATAGGCGAGGTTGGATTTGCCGGCGAGCCCGCTGAAGTCGCCGCAGCACAGTTCGCTGCTGACACGTTCCTGCTGGGCGAGTTGGTACACGATCGCCAATCGGATCGGATCGCTCAGGCAATCCAGGACCATCGGCAATTCGATCTGCTCGCGGGTGGGATGGAGAGGTGTGCGGCTCATGATCTGAGAATCATAGCGAAGCGGCCGCAATGTTCAATAGTTCTTGAACCAATTGACTCCTCCAAACTTCGCATTCAATAGTTCAATAAACGTTGAACATAGGGATGTTGTCCAATGAGCGTGTTCTGGCTGGCCCTGGCGGCCTTCGCGATCGGCACGGAAGGATTTGTTATTGCAGGGCTTTTGCCCGCGATCGCCACTGACCTGTCGATCTCTGTCCCGGCCGCCGGCCAATTGGTCACTGCATACGCCCTCACCTACGCCGTGGGCTCGCCGATTCTGGCGGTGACGCTGAACAATACCGACCGCCGCACTGTGCTGGCCCTGGCGCTGTCCACCTTCGTCGCCGGAAACCTCGCGGCGATGGAGGCGTCCAACTACGCCCTGCTGCTGGCCTCGCGTATGCTGATGGCGCTGGGCTCCGGGCTGTGCATGCCGACGGCGCTCGCGGTGTCCGTGGCGGTCGCTTCGCCGGAACGGCGCGGCCGTGCGGTGGCGCTTGTCACCTCGGGCCTCACGGTCGCGACCGTTATTGGCGTTCCCGTCGGCAATCTCGTCGGCAGCCTGCTCGGCTGGCGCGCGACCTTCGCCATGGTCGCCCTGATCGGCACTGTTGCGCTCGCGGGCCTTCTGCTCGGCCTGCCCCGCGGCCTGCCGCGCAACACAGCCTCGCTCAGCGAGCGGCTGGCGGTGGCGCGTCACAGCAATGTCCTGATCGCGCTTCTGATTACGATTTTATGGGCGCTCGGCGGCTTCACCGTGTTCACCTATTTCGCGGTCCCGCTGCGCGGCCTCGGCTTCGATGCTTCACAGATCAGCCTTGCACTGCTGGTGTTTGGCGGCGCCGCCGCGATCGGGAACTTGCTCGGCGGCATTTTGGCGGACCGGCTCGGGACGCTGGCGACCGCGGCCCTCGGCCTTGCCGGCATGGCGAGCGCGCTGATCCTGCATTCGCTGGTCCTGAAGCTGATGCCCGGCCAGGCCCATTACACCGTGCTGGGTGCGATCTTCCTCTGGGGCATTTCGGGCTGGGCGTTCTATCCGGCCCAAATCGCCAGCATCATCCGGATCGAGCCCCAGGCCTCGATGATCGCGCTCTCGCTCAACGCCTCCGCGATGTATCTCGGCTTCGCCATCGGCGGGGCACTGGGCGGCGCGGTGCTGGCAGCCCTCTCGCCCAACGACCTCGGCTGGATCGGCGGATCGAGTGTTGCGGCCTCGCTTCTGGTGCATCTCGCCCGTGGCTGGCAGGCACGGCCAAAACCGGCCCAAATTGCCGGTTGATGGGCATTTTTCGGGGTTTCGCCGCTCCGAAATCTGGTCTAAGACCCACCCGCGCGCGAGGGAAGACCCCGCGCGCGCATGATCCGCCAAAGTGTAGGCGGTTTGGCGTTAAGATCATGCGCTTCTTTGAGTGTAGAAGCGCGATCGGACGCAAAACCGGTGGCCACTTTTGCCGATCGCGCTTCGGCACAAGGGGACGCGCGGCAAGCGCGCCCTTTTTTTGTGCCCAGATTCCAGTCCGGCGAGAGTTGATGCCCAAACGTACAGACATCACCACCATCCTCATCATCGGCGCCGGTCCCATCGTGATCGGCCAGGCCTGCGAGTTCGACTATTCGGGCACACAGGCGGTGAAGACGCTGAAGGAAGAGGGCTATCGCATCGTCCTTGTCAATTCCAACCCGGCCACCATCATGACCGACCCGGAATTGGCCGATGCGACCTATATCGAGCCGATCACGCCCGAGATCGTCGCCAAGATCATCGAGAAGGAACGTCACGTCATTCCCGGTGGCTTCGCGCTGCTGCCGACCATGGGCGGCCAGACCGCGTTGAATTGCGCGCTGTCACTGCGCCGGCAGGGCACGCTCGAAAAGTTCGACGTCGAGATGATCGGTGCGACCGCTGACGCCATCGACAAGGCTGAGGATCGCCAGCTCTTCCGCAACGCCATGGAGAAGATCGGGCTGCAGACTCCGAAGTCGCGGCTCGCCAACGCGTCCGAACTGAAGAAGTCCTTCCGCGACAAATACCACGCCGAACGCGAGAAGCTGTCGGGCGCGGCTCTGGAAGAGCTTGATCGGCAATGGACTCTCGGCGAAGGCGACCGCCGCAAGCGCTACCAGGAATATGCGCTGGGACAGGCGATGATGGCGCTGTCCGAGATCGGCCTGCCCGCGATCATCCGTCCCTCCTTCACCATGGGCGGCACCGGCGGCGGCATCGCCTACAACAAGGAAGAGTTCCTCGACATCATCGAGCGCGGCCTCGATGCGTCTCCGACCAACGAAGTCCTGATCGAGGAATCGGTCCTCGGCTGGAAAGAGTTCGAGATGGAGGTGGTGCGCGACAAGAAGGACAATTGCATCATCGTCTGCTCGATCGAGAATTTCGACCCGATGGGCGTGCACACCGGCGACTCCATCACGGTGGCGCCGGCGCTGACGCTGACCGACAAGGAATACCAGATCATGCGGGACGCCTCGCTGGCGGTGCTGCGCGAGATCGGCGTCGAGACCGGCGGCTCCAACGTGCAGTTCGGCGTCAACCCGGCCGACGGCCGCATGGTCGTGATCGAGATGAACCCACGTGTTTCCCGCTCGTCGGCACTGGCGTCGAAGGCGACGGGCTTCCCGATCGCCAAGGTCGCGGCCAAGCTTGCGATCGGCTACACGCTTGACGAAATCGCCAACGACATCACCGGCGGCGCGACGCCGGCCTCGTTCGAGCCGACCATCGACTACGTCGTGACCAAGATCCCGCGTTTCGCCTTCGAGAAATTCCCCGGCGCCTCCCACACGCTGACGACCTCGATGAAGTCGGTCGGCGAGGTCATGGCGATCGGCCGCACCTTCCAGGAAAGCCTGCAAAAGGCGTTGCGCGGACTCGAGACCGGGCTGACTGGCCTCGACGAGATCGAGATCGAGGGTCTGGGCCAGGGCGACGACAAGAACGCGATCCGCGCCGCGCTCGGCACGCCGACGCCGAACCGGCTGCTCCAGGTAGCGCAGGCGATGCGGCTCGGCTGGTCCAACGACGAGATCTTCAACTCCTGCAAGATCGACCCCTGGTTCCTTGCCGAGATGCGCTGCATCGTCGACATGGAGGACAAGGTCCGCAAAAAGGGCTTGCCGCAAAATGCCTTCGGCATGCGCACGCTGAAAGCCATGGGCTTCTCGGACGCGCGACTCGCGGTGCTCTCGGAGAGCACGGAAGCCGATGTGACGGCAAAGCGCCACGCACTCGGCGTCCGCCCGGTGTTCAAGCGCATCGATACCTGCGCGGCCGAGTTCGCCTCGCCCACCGCCTATATGTACTCGACCTATGAGGCGCCGTTCGCGGGCGCAGTTGCGGACGAGAGCGAGCCGTCGGACCGGAAGAAGGTCATCATCCTCGGCGGCGGCCCGAACCGCATCGGCCAGGGCATCGAGTTCGACTATTGCTGCTGTCACGCCTGTTTCGCGCTGCATGACGCCGGCTACGAATCCATCATGGTCAACTGCAACCCGGAGACGGTGTCTACCGACTACGACACCGCCGACCGGCTCTATTTCGAACCGCTCACGGCCGAGGACGTGCTCGAGATCATCGCGACCGAGCGCAGCAAGGGCACGCTGCATGGCGTGATCGTGCAGTTCGGCGGCCAGACCCCGCTGAAGCTCGCGCGTGCGCTGGAGGCCGCCGAGGTGCCGATTCTCGGCACCTCGCCCGACGCCATCGATCTCGCCGAAGACCGCGACCGCTTCAAGCGCGTGCTCGACAAGCTCCGCCTCAAGCAGCCGAAGAACGGCATCGCCTATTCGGTCGAGCAGGCGCGGCTCGTCTCCGCCGATCTCGGGCTGCCGCTGGTGGTGCGTCCGTCCTACGTGCTCGGCGGCCGCGCGATGCAGATCATCCGCGAGGAGAACCAGCTCAACGACTATCTGCTCGGCACGCTGCCGGAGCTCGTGCCCGCCGACGTCAAGGCGCGCTACCCCAACGACAAGACCGGGCAGATCAACACCGTGCTCGGCAAGAACCCGCTGCTGTTCGACCGCTATCTCTCTGACGCCACCGAGGTCGACGTCGACTGCCTCTGCGACGGCAAGGACGTTTTCATCGTCGGCATCATGGAGCACATCGAGGAAGCCGGCATCCACTCCGGCGACTCCGCCTGCTCGCTCCCGCCCTACTCGCTCGATGCCCAGACGATCGAGGAGCTGGAGCGGCAGACCCGCGAGCTCGCGCTCGGCCTCGACGTCGTCGGCCTGATGAACGTGCAATACGCCATCAAGGACGGCGAGATCTACGTGCTCGAGGTCAATCCGCGCGCCTCGCGCACGGTGCCATTCGTCGCCAAGGTAATCGGCACGCCAGTCGCCAAGATTGCCGCCCGCATCATGGCTGGCGAGAAGCTCGCCGACTTCAGGCTGAAGAAGGCCCAGCTCAAGCATGTCGGCGTCAAGGAATCTGTGTTCCCCTTCGCCCGCTTCCCTGGCGTCGACACGGTGCTCGGTCCGGAGATGCGCTCGACGGGCGAGGTCATGGGCATCGATCGCTCCTTTGAGGTTGCGTTCGCCAAGAGCCAGCTCGGCGGCGGCACCCGCGTGCCGCGTAAGGGCACGGTGTTCGTCTCGGTGCGCGACAGCGACAAGAACCGCATCGCGGACGCGGTGCGGCTGTTGCAGTCCGTCGGCTTCAGGGTGCTGGCGACGTCGGGGACCCAGCGCTTCCTGGCCGACCAGGGCATTCCGACCGAGAAGGTGAACAAGGTGCTGGAGGGCCGGCCGCACATCGTCGACGCCATCACCAATGGCGACATCCAGCTCGTCTTCAACACCACGGAAGGTCCGCAGGCGCTCGCCGACAGCCGTTCGCTGCGGCGCGCGGCCCTCTTGCATAAAGTGCCGTATTACACCACTCTTTCCGGGGCCGTGGCGGCCGCGCAGGGCATCCGCGCTTATCTGGGCGGGGACCTTGAGGTTCGTACCCTGCAGAGCTACTTTTCGGAAACCTGATCGTTAGCGGGGGCCAAGCCCGCGCTAAGTGATTGGCAATGAAGCTACAATGGCCGGAGGAACTGTCCGGCCATGTGGTTGTTCTGTTCCGGCGCCAGCCCCACATAACGTTCCGGTGGCCGCGTGTTCAGCCCCGGGATCACCGACGAATCAAGGTTGCTGCGCCCTCCGTTATTGTGGGGCGCGCGGCCGAAGGACGAGAGAAGAGATGGAAAAGGTTCCGATGACTTCGGCCGGATTTGCCGCGCTCGGAGAAGAATTGAAGCATCGCCAGTCCGTGGATCGTCCGCGGATCATCGAGCATATCGCCGAGGCGCGCTCACACGGAGACCTGTCGGAGAACGCGGAATATCATGCCGCGAAGGAAGAGCAGTCCCACAATGAGGGCCGCATCGCCGAGCTCGAGGACAAGCTCGCGCGCGCCGACATCATCGACATCTCGAAACTGTCCGGCGACACCATCAAGTTCGGCGCCACCGTGACGCTGGTCGATGAGGACACCGAGAAGAAGACGGTGTGGCAGATCGTCGGCGAGGTCGAGGCCGATGCCAAGAAGGGCCGCATCTCCATCACCTCGCCGCTCGCCCGCGCGCTGATCGGCAAGAAGAAGGGTGCCTCCGTCGAGGTCAATACGCCCGGCGGCGCCAAGGCCTACGAGATCACCAAGGTCGAGTGGCGGTAATCCTTGCCGCGGTACCGAATGGAAAAGCCGCGCGGCCAGCGCGGCTTTTTTGTTTCTCGGTCGTTGCGCGATCGTGAGCGGCCGCGATTGTGAACGACGACGTCCTCGGCCATGCTCTCTTGGCTGCATCAAGGGAGGACACGATGGACGTCGATCGTATCGCCGCGCAGAGCCAGCCCTATCTGCTCAGCCTGTTCCGCTTCATCACCGGACTTCTGCTGTTCCAGTTCGGCGTGGCAAAACTGTTCAAGTTTCCGCCCGTCGAGATGTTCGCCGACGTCACGCCGCTGTCGCTCTGGGGCATCGCCGGCATGATCGAGCTGGTGTTCGGCGGCCTGTTGATGCTGGGCCTGTTCACACGCCTCGTCGCTTTCATCCTGTCGGGCGAGATGGCGTTCGCCTATTTCATCGAACATCTGCCGAACAGCTTCTTCCCGCTCGTCAATGAGGGAACGCTGGCGATCCTGTTCTGCTTTGCCTGTCTTTATCTTGCATCAGCCGGCAGCGGGCCGATCAGCGTGGACGCGATGCGGCGCGGGTCGACGATGTGAACGTAAAGTGAGGCCGCAAACTCGATGCACCTCTCCCGCAGGCGGGAGAGGGAGCGCACCTGCATCACGACGGCAGAAGCGATGGGTTCCTACCGCCGCCCCTTCACCTCGAGCGGCACGGCGGCTTCGTATTTCGAATTGTGCAGCACCAATGAGGTCCGGACATTGCGCACGTGCGGTGCCGCGGTGAGATGGGTGACGAAATCCTGGAACGTCGCCATGTCCGGCGCGACGCATTTCAGGATGAAATCGACCTCGCCCGACAGCATCCAGCATTCGCGCACCAGCGGTTCGGCGCGCACGAACTGCTCGAAGGCGCGTAAGTCAGCCTCCGCCTGGCTCGACAGATGAACGGCGGCGAACACCGTGACGTCGAAGCCGAGCTTTCGCGAGTCGAGCAACCCGCGATAGCCGTGGATATAGCCCTCCTCCTCGAGCGCCCGGACGCGGCGCAGGCAGGGCGGCGGCGAAATGCCGACACGCTTTGCCAGCTCGACATTGGTGATTCGTCCGTCGGCCTGGATTTCGGCGAGAATTTTGAGGTCGATCTCGTCTAGGTTCCGCGACACGTGATTGGAACTCCTGGCCTTATCTGCGGTATCGGGTGGGTTCGTCGCAATCCTCATAACCAGTCCAGCCAAGATGCGCAATTTTATTGCGCGTGCAGCGCAACGGTCTTTTGTTCCCGGGGGGAAAAATCCGCCGATATGGGCTGCAATTCTTGCATAGCTCGCCAGAAGGCTTAGATTAGCAACTGACATTTCAGCGCCTCCGCGGCGCCTTCCCAGGCACTGTCCGCGCCCGCGCTGCAACTCCCCCAAGAGAGAGGCACCGGTCCACATGCGCGCGCCCATCCATGCCAAGGTCGTCATCATCGGCTCCGGCCCTGCCGGCTACACCGCGGCGATCTACGCCGCGCGTGCGATGCTCGAGCCGATCCTGATCCAGGGCATCCAGCCGGGCGGCCAGCTCACCATCACCACCGACGTCGAGAACTATCCGGGCTTTGCCGACGTGATCCAGGGTCCCTGGCTGATGGAGCAGATGGAGAAGCAGGCGCTGCACATGGGCACCCAGATCAAGACCGATCTGGTCACCAAGCTCGAGACCGCGCAGCGGCCGTTCCGCCTCACCTGCGACAGCGGCGACGTCTATCTCGCCGACACCGTGATCCTGGCGACCGGTGCGCAGGCGCGCTGGCTCGGCATCCCCTCGGAAGAGACCTTCAAGGGCTTTGGCGTCTCGGCCTGCGCCACCTGTGACGGCTTCTTCTACCGCGGCAAGGAAGTCATCGTGGTCGGCGGCGGCAACACCGCGGTCGAGGAAGCGCTGTTCCTGACCAATTTCGCGAGCCAGGTCACGATCGTGCACCGCCGCGATCATTTCCGCGCCGAGCGCATCCTCCAGGACCGCCTGTTCAAGAACCCCAAGATCAAGGTGGTCTGGGACAGCGCCATCGACGAGGTCTGCGGCGAGGCGAACCCCAGCAAGGTCACGCATGTCCGCCTGAAGAACGTCAAGACCAGCGCACACACCAACGTGAAGGCCGACGGCGTCTTCATTGCCATCGGGCACGCGCCGGCGACCGAGCTCGTGAAGGGTCAGGTGAAACTCAAACCGTCGGGCTATGTCGAGGTCGCCCCGAACTCGACCGCAACCTCGGTGCCCGGCCTGTTCGCGGCCGGCGACGTCGCCGATGAAACCTATCGCCAGGCCGTCACGGCCGCAGGCCTCGGCTGCATGGCCGCACTCGAAGCCGAACGTTTCTTGGCCCTGCGCGCCAGCGAGCGCGCGGCAGCGGAATAACGATCATGCCTCGAACACGCGACGGATTTACCGATATGGACTGGGACAAGCTGAAGGTGTTTCACGCGGCGGCGGAAGCGGGCAGCTTCACGCATGCGGGCGAACAGCTCGGCCTGTCGCAGTCGGCCGTGTCACGCCAGGTCTCGGCGCTGGAGCAGGAGCTCTCGGTCTCGCTGTTCCACCGCCATGCCCGCGGCCTGATCCTCACCGAGCAGGGCGACCTGTTGTTCCGCACCGCGCATGATGTGTTCATGCAGCTCCAGGCGGCGCGCGCGAAATTGACCGACAGCCGCGAGCGGCCGAGCGGCGACCTCAAGATCACCACCACGCCCGGCGTCGGCATCAACTGGCTGATCCCGCGGCTCGGCGAGTTCACGGCCCTGTACCCGGAGATCCGCATTTCGCTGATCGTGACCGACGAGGAGCTCGACCTGTCGATGCGCGAGGCGGATGTCGCGATCCGCACCCGCAAGCCGACGCAGCCGGATCTCATCCAGCGCAAGCTCTTCGCGATGGGCTTCCATGCCTATTGCTCGCCGGAATACATCAAGCGTTTCGGCACGCCGCGGACGCTGGAGGAGCTCGATGCTCACCGCATCATCACGCTCGCCGATGGCAATTTCGCGCCGCATTTGCAGAACCGCAACTGGCTGGTCGAAGCTGCACGCAACGGCTCGGGTCCGCGCGAGGCTTACTTCAAGGTCAACAACATCCTCGGTCTCGTGCGCGCCTGTCAGCAGGGCCTCGGGATTGCGGCGCTGCCGGATTATCTCGTCGAAGAGAACAGCCGCCTCGTGCAGCTGTTCGGCGAATCGGACTCGATTCAACTCGATACGTATTTCGTCTATCCCGAGGAGTTGAAGACGGTCGCACGCGTGCAGGTGTTCCGCGACTTCGTGGTGAGCAAGGCGCAACGCTGGCCGTCCTGATTTCCGCATGACTGACATGCGACCTCGGCTGTTGCTGCATGGCGCTGGAGAAGCCCATACTGTTTGCACGCTGAGCCTTCGCGTTGCGCATTTGTCCCCCTCCTCCAGTGGCGCGGGAGTTCAGTAATCCCTCTTGGAAGGTGATTGTGTCGGCCTCACGTGGCCAATACCTAAGCCGGGCTCTTTCGGGCCCGGCTTTTTTTCTGCCAATTTGGCCTTCGCTTTCCGCGTGTATTGACAGTTCCATATATCCCCCGCATCATTTGAACACTATGATCACGAATTCGTGCGCAATCCTGTCGAAGGCAATCGCCTCGAAGAAAAAAGGCCCCCATCCGGGGCCAAGGGATGTTTGCGCGCGCTAGACCTTCGTCATCGTCGCGATCCCGAAAACCCCGCCGTCTGGACGGGGTTTTTTCATGTGCCCTCCGTCTCAGACCTCAACTGAAGGAGATGGAACATGACCGACCTGAGACAACAACTGCAGGGCCTCTGGCTGCCTCTGGTGACGCCGTTTCGCGACGGCCGTCTCGACGAGCGCTCGCTGCGGCAGCTGACGCGGCACTACGCGCGCGAGGCCGTCGACGGCTTCATCCTGGGCGCGACCTCCGGCGAAGGCATGACGCTGAAGGGCGCCGAGCTCGAGCGCCTCGTCGCAGCCGTGCGCGAAGAGCTCGCCGCGTGCCGCCGCAACATTCCGATCGTGCTTGGCCTCTCCGGAGCGGACACCGCGCGGCTGAAGGAAAGCCTGGACGAGACCGCGGACTGGCCGATCGACGGCTATCTGATCGCGAGCCCCTACTACCTGCGGCCATCGCAGCGCGGCCTCCTGGCGCATTTCGAGGCGCTCGCCGAACACGCCGCCTGGCCGATCGTGCTCTACAACATTCCCTATCGCACTGGCGTCAATCTCACCAACCAGACGCTGCTCCGCCTCGCCGATCATCCCAACATCGTCGGCCTGAAGGATTGCAGCGCGAACCGCGAGCAATCGATCGCGCTGCTCCGCGACAAGCCGGATCACTTTCGCGTGCTGACCGGCGAGGACGCGCACACGCATGAGGCGCTGAGTGACGGCGCCGACGGCGCCATCCTGCTCTCTGCCCACATCGAGACCGCAACCTTTGCTGCGATCCAAACCGAGCTGAAGCGCGGCAATGCTGACACCGCGCTCGCGCGCTGGCAGGAGGTTTCGGAGTTGACGCGGCTGTTGTTCGCCGAGCCGAGCCCGGCGCCGGCGAAGTACTGGCTGTGGCGATGCGGCCTCATCGACAGCCCGGAGGTGCGCCTGCCGATGGTCGAGATCGGAAGCGAGCTCGCCGCCACGCTCGATCGCGAGCTGGCGCGGAGGTTGGAAAAATCCGCACGTGAGGAATCGTCGGTGGCTCCACGCCCTGACGGCCACATGGCAGCGCCTTTCATGCAGACCTGAGTTCGGACGGGTCGAGACCTATCCGATGTCCGATTGGCTGCGCCGCGATATCGGCCTGACCGAAGACGTCGTGAGATCGGCATTGGAGCGGCTTGACCACATCAGGCGGAGACACAGCGGATGGCTATAGCTCTTCGCCTCTCCCCGCGCACACTGTCGTCCCTTCTCCCCTTGCGGGAGAAGGTGGCGCGAAGCGCCGGATGAGGGGTCGCATCCGCGCGCTCACTGCAGCAGATGAACTCGCGGAGAGAGACCCCTCACCCGCCGCGCTTCGCGCGGCCCCTCTCCCGCAAGGGGAGAGGGAAAGAAAAACCGTGGTTAACCGCGCCTCAACGGCCTTCGCAGGCGCCGCATGGCGCATCCACGGCTCGTTTACGCATCGCGCCCTATCGTTTCCGCCAAGGAACTTTCCGTAGGGGGAAACCATGGGACATCGTACACGGCCGACGGCCGCGGAAGACTTCGCGCCCGCCGATCTCATGCAAGGACTTCTAGTGATCTCGTCGTTCGGCTTCTGGGCCGTGATGCTTGGCCTGATGCCGGTGCTGCTGTTTCGCGTCTGGCTCGCGGGCTGAGGCGAAGATAGTTAATCCGCGGTAGCGTCGGTGTTCAAATCGTGCGGGAACCAGCGAGGCGGATGTTAAAACGTTTCTAGTATTACTTGACGCCACAAGCGAAGAACTCGCGGGGGCGTTTAGTGAATACTCAAAATGATATGGCGCCTGGTTATCAGGCCGCCGAGCAGCAGGGCTTTACCACCGAGGACATCCTCTGGGCCGCCGGCATCTGGTCGGTGATCCTGACGATGTCGCCGGTGATCGTGTTCTACATGCTGATGGTGGCGTAGAGCATGATCCGGAAAAGTGGGTACCGGTTTTCCGACCAGATCATGCTCACCTAAAGAGCTTCCACTCAGCTCCTGAAACGCAAAACGCGCGGGCCAACCGCGCGTTTTTCGTTGCCCAGGAAATGAATAAAAAAAACTACGCTGCCTGCTTGTGCATTGCGCCGGATGCCGACGCCGTGCCACGGATCGCCTTGACCGAACGCTCGATCGCAGCCCACAGCCTTGCGATCTCCTGCGCGGCGCGGCTCTCCGCCTGATATTCCCGTGCGCCCTCGCCGTGGCTCAGCGCCATCAGCAGATCCGAGCGGTTGGTGATTTGGCCGCCCCAGACCGGCGCGCGGAACTTGGCGAGCGCCTCGCGGGCGATGGTGACGATCGGGCTTTCGGCTTCGTCGCGGCGCGCGGGTGCGCCGTTGAGCACGACCGCGTAGGGCTTGCGCGCCGCGCGGCACATCTGGATGGTTTCCTGCACCGCGTTGACGTCGAACACGCCAGGCCGCGCCGGAATGACCACCATGGTTGCGTTCTTGATCGCGTCGTCGACAACGGCCGACAGGTTCGGCGGCGTGTCGATCAACACCCATTCATAACCGTCGCGCTTGGCCGCGGAGACGATGCCGCTGACCGAATTCACGGCGGCCTTGATCTGCGGCTCGTTGGTGCCACGCAGCTTGTGCCACAGCGTGAGCGAGCCCTGCGGATCCGCATCGACGAGCAGAACAGGCTTGGTCGCCTTGATCTGCGCGGCGAGATGTGCAGCAAGGGTACTTTTGCCCGAGCCGCCTTTACGCGATGCAAAAACAATAACGTTCATACCCTTGGCCTCCAGATTGACCCCAGGTACCGAAAATGAATCAGCGCGCTGATTCGTGAAAGAAAAATTTACCGGGAGTTGCGTTGGAGACACGAAATAAAAGGCGTGTTGGCTTTTGAGTCACACTGCATGCGGCGCTGCGGACATGAATCGTAGTGAATGGCCGTTCGCGATGGTAAATCGTGCGTTTTTTGAGCAGTTGTTCGAGAAACAGCGAAACGCAACCTGCCCGAGCAAATCTATTTCCGGCTCTTTTCCGTCGGGCGAAGGCGGAATTGCTTCACGGCTTCGCGGGGACACGTGAACAAAAGGAGTCCTTCAGCTCACGTCACACAACATCACTGAGTCATTTTTACTCAGCCGGTCACCTTGGAGGTGCGAGCCGTAGTCTCGATAACCTCTCCCGCAAGCGGGAGAGGGAGCGCAGCGTTCAACGTGGCTACGGTTTGAATCCAGTCCGGGCCGAAAGCTCAGGTATCGTCAGCCTTCGGCTTCTTCTTGCCGGACTTGCTGCTCGCCGTGGTCTTCTTCGCGGCCGGCTTGCTCGAGGTCTTCTTCCTCGCCACCGGCTTGATGTTGACGGGCTGGCCGGCTGCCTCGCCCCGTTCCGGCCCCTGACGGAAGAACACCGCGCACTGCGGCGAGAGCTGCGACTTCTTCTGGATCATGCAGGCGGTGATGGCGTCGACGTTCGGCACGAACTCGCCGCACAGCCGCATCGCGTCGGGCGTGCAGGCCTGCTGCTGTTCCGGCGTGTAGGCGAAGCTTGCGCGGGGCTGGACGATGATGGCCAGGGCGATCGCGGAGATCGCGGCAGCCAGGAACCTCGTAGAGCAAAACGCCAGCATGATCCCCCCAATCGTCGAGTCGGAGGGAATAGTGGGTGAAGCCTTCCGCGTTGGCAACCGAGCCGCGAAGCGAAACCCGGGAGCTGTGCGCTCCGGGCAACAGAAGGGTCAGCCCCAGACCAGCCAGGCCAGGGGCACGACCAGATTGGATCGATGTGGGCCACGGGCTCGTTCAACCTCACCCGCTTGCGGGGGAGGTCGGCGCGAAGCGCCGGGAGGGGGCTCTTTTCACGTTGGGAGTGTCCCATCGCGGAGATACCCTCTCCCCGACCCTCTCCCGCAAGCGGGAGAGGGAGCGCCACCTCCCTCAAACAAAAAGCTCGAAAACAACCCCATGCAAAGTAGCCGGCAAGACCAGCACGGCATTTGCGGATTTTACGAAGTCCATTTGACACGTCGGACAAATCAGGGGCATGATGCCATCATCGAGGGCGCTTGGATGGTCAGCGGATATCCCCGTGAGGTGAGGGCCGCATGGCTACCGTGTTGATCGTTGCGCCGGTGTTTGCCCTGATCGCGGCCGGCTATGCGGCGGTGCTGTTTCGCTTCGTCTCCGAGAGCGCGCACAAGGGCATCTCCGAATTCGCCTTCAGCATCGCCATCCCCGCCCTGCTCTTCCGCACCATCGTCGTGTCGGAATTCCCGCAGCTGAGCGCCTTTCGGATGTGGGGCGCCTATTACGGCGCCTTGGCGATCACCTGGATCGCGGCGCTGGCGCTATCGGCCCTGCTGCGCGAACGGCGCGAGGACCGCGAGGACGGCGTCGTGTTCGCGATCGGCTCGGTCTACGGCAACATCGTCATGCTCGGCATTCCCCTGACGCTCTCGGCGCTGGGAAACGAGGCCGCTGGTCCGATGGCCCTCATCCTGTCGGTGAACACGCCGCTGCTCTGGCTCTGCGGCACGCTGCAGATGGAGCTGGTCGGCCGCAAGCAGAAGGGCTCGGCCCTGTCGATCATCCTGCCGGTCATTCTTGATCTTGCGCGCAACCCGATCATGCTGGCGATCGGCTTCGGCCTCATCTGGCGCTTCACGGGCCTTGGCCTGCATCCGGTCGTCGACAAGACGATCGAGCTTTTGGCGCAGGCGGGATCGCCGGCGGCGCTGATCGCGCTCGGCATCAACCTGTTCCGCTTCGAGGTCAAAGGCGAGAAGCTCGGCATCGTCGTGATGAGCGCGCTCAAGCTGCTGGTGATGCCGGCGGCCGCCTTCCTGCTGGCAAAGCTGCTGGGCCTGCCGCCGCTAGCGGCCGGCGTGGTCGTGCTGTTCGCGGCGATGCCGACCGGCGCGAACGCCTATATTTTTGCGGTTCAGTATCAGCGGCTGGTGAACCCGGTGTCGGGCGCCGTCGCGCTGGGCACACTGCTGGCGGCGGTGACGCTGCCGGCCGTGGTGGTGCTGGTGGCGGGGCTGAAGTAAGGGCGCGGACCCATTGGCGCGTAGCCGGTCTTAGCCAGATGGATGCAAGCCGAACGAACGCGAGGTAGTTCGCAGCAAGCTTGTCGTAGCGCGTTGCGGCCCGACGACGACGTTCCCGACCACGCCTGCCAAATCCGTCGAAAATGGCAGGCGCAGCCGGCCGTTCGTCTGCCTCAGAGCGGGCAAGCCATGCCCGGTGCTGGAGCGCAACCCTGACCAGGAATAATCGGATGTGGCGCCGGAACCGGCGGCAGCGGCGGCACCGGATCGACAGGGATATGCGGCGGCAGCGGCCACGGTAACGGCCAAGGCAACGGCGGAGGGCCAACGTGCATCGGAGGAAGTGGACCGATGATGATCGGCAAAGTGTTGTTCGCGGCGTTAGTGTCGGCATGCGCGACGCCGGCCAACGCGCTTACGGCAATGAATGAAAGACACAACGCTCGGAAAGTCATTGTCGTCGGCTCCTGCTGAGGCGCTGCAAATACGATCGCGCCAAGGATGAACAACCGAACGATCCCATTGCGCGTCGCCAACGCCAAGCCGGACATGAGAGCTAGAGAGAAACGACTAGTCGCAAAGAACTAGCCGCTCATCGCAAGCGCCGGGCGTTTTGAAACCTGAAGAGAAGCGTTGCCACGCACGCGCGAGCGGAGGCGGTATGAAGCCCGCGCTCCGGACAACAGGCTGGTCAACGCCAGACCAGCCAGAGCAGCGGCGCCAGGATGCAGAGGCTCAGGCCGATGCCGAGCGACAGCCGGCCAAACCTGTGCAGCATCGACAACTGCGAGGGATCGATATTGGGCTGCAAATCCAGCCAGCGCCGAAAGCGCTCAAACAGCCAGCCGATCAGGTGAAAGACCGCTTCGACCAGCCGGAAAATGAGTTCAAGGAGCAGTTCGAAGATGGGGCCGGCCAGATCATCGAGGATAAGGTCGAACAGGATCTCCATGCACATTCACCGAGCTGTCGGCCCATCCACCGGGTCGTGCTCGAGCTTGACGTGGGGATCGGAGATGCGTGCCGACAGAAGCCGGGGCTTCACCTTCCCGGGATCGGTTCGTGATGTCTGGCTAGCAGCGAGTAGCGGGCGCGGCCGAATCAGGCCGCGCCCGCCACACCCAGAACTTGGTTCAGTTCTGCATCAGCTGCTTCGCGTTGTCGGGCGTGATCGCGGTGGTCGGCACGGTCACCACGGTCTGCACCTTCTCGGCGCAATCGAGCAGAATCGACTTCGCCATCTCGATCGCCTCCGGGCCTCCGGTCGGATAGGTGAAGGTTGCCGCCCACTCGCCTTCCGCAACCGCGCGGATGCCGCCGGCAGGCCCGGGCAAGCCATCAGTCCCGAGGATCTTCACTTGATCGAGTTTACCGGCGCCCTTCGCCGCGAGACGCGCACCGGCGGCCATCATGTCGTTGCTCGCATAAACCGCCTTGATGTTCGGATGGGCCTGGAGCATCGCGGCGAACGCGGTCTGCGCCTTGTCCGGCAGCCAGTCGGCGGCCTGCTCGGCGACGACCTGGACCTTTGGATTCTCCTTCACGCCGGACTTGAAGCCGTTGAGCCGTTCGACGGCGGGCGTCGAGCTCGGCAGGCCCTGGAGCACCGCCACTTCGCCGCCTTGCGGGAGGAGCTTGCCAGCGACGTATTTGCCCGCCTCCTCGGCGATCTTGAAATTATCCCCGCCGATGAAGGCTGTATATTCTTTGCCGGCCTCGCCGACCGTCTTGCGGTCGAGCTCGATGACGGGAATGCCGGCCTTCATGGCCCGCGCGACGACCGGCGTGAGAGGCGCGGCCTCGAACGGTGAGATCAGGATCAGGTCGACCTTCTGGGTGATGAAATTGTCCATCTGCGAGGTCTGCGTGTTCACGTTGCCGGCGCCGTCGGCAATCTGCAGCTTGAATTGCGGCACTTTCTTCGCCGCAGCGGTCAGCTGGTCGTTGACGTGCTGGCGGTAGGGCTCGGCATTGTTGGCCTGCGAGAAGCCAATGACAAACTCCCCGGTCTTGCTGCACTCCTTGACCAGCGGCGCCGCCTGCGCTGCACCAGCGACGAGCGTCGCCGTGCCGGCGCCCAGCACCAGATTGGACCAGAACCTTGCCTTCGTAGATGCGCGTCGCATGATTTCACTCCCCTGTTTGCTTGGAACACTCCGCCACTGACGAGCGGTCTCTTTCCGGCGGGCTGGCCGCCGCCAGGCCTTTACGTCGCCATTGGGGTCAACGACCCAATCCCTCGCGGCGACGAACGAGAGATTGAAGAACCGCGGCCACGACGATGATCGCGCCGGTTGCTAGCAGTTGCAGGGCCGCATTGATGTTGTTGAGCTGAAGGATGTTGGCCAATGCGCCGAGCATGATCGCGCCGGCGATCGTACCGATCATCGAGCCTGCGCCGCCGAACAGGCTGGTGCCGCCGATGACCACCGCCGCGATCGCGGTCAATTCATAGCCCGTGCCGTCGTTGGCGCTGCCGAAATTGAACTGGCCGGCGTGGACGATGCCGGCGATGGCCGACACGAGGCCCGTGATCGCGTAGACCGAGATCTTGACCAGCGTGACCGGCACGCCGGAGAGCCGTGCCGCCCGCTCGTTGCCGCCGACCGCGAAGACGTAGCGGCCAAAGCGCGTGAAGTTCAGCACGAAGGTGGCCACGATCGCGACGACGAGAAACACCAGTGTCGCGACCGGAACCGTGTTGTCGAAGAGCCTATCGCCCAGCACCGAGAAAATCGGCGGCGCAAGACCCGGACCATTGCCGTAGGAGATGTTGATGTACTGGTTGTTGGAGATCACCAGCGCCAGGCCGCGCGCGACCTGCAGGCCCGCCAGCGTCACGATGAAAGCCTCAAGGCGGAAGCGGGTCGAGATCGCGCCTTGCGTGCAACCGAACAAGGCGCCGCAGGTCATCACGAACAAAAGGGTCGGAACGAGTCCCCAGCCCCAGGTTGTCATGATCGTGGCGGTGAGCACGCTGCACAGACTGAGCAGCGCGCCGACCGACAGATCGATCCCCGCGGTGATGATGACGAAGGTCATGCCGACGGCGATGATGCCCGTCTCGGAAATCGCCCGTACGATGTTCGCGATGTTGTCCGGCGCCAGGAACAGGATGGAGCCGTGCCGCCGCGGCGAGAAGATGACGCCACCGATCGCAACAAGGATGAGGCCAATGACGCTCTGAAAGCGGACCGCGATGGCGAAGAAGTCGAGACGGCGTGCCCGTGCGGGCTGCACGGGCGTGGATTTCACGAGTGTTGCGGCGTCATTCATCGCTGTCATCCTGACTGGCTTCGGCCACGGCGAGGATGTCGTCCTCCGCGGCGCCGGCGGGAAACTCTGCAACCGTACGCCCGCCCCTCAGCACGACGATGCGATCGCAGAGGCCGATCAGTTCCGGCATTTCACTGGAGGCGACGAGAATGCCGACGCCTTGCGCGGCGAGGTCACGAATCCTGGCGTAGATTTCGCCCTTCGCGCCGACATCCACACCCCGCGTCGGCTCGTCGAGCAGAAGCAGGCGCGGCTCACCAAGCACCTCCTTGGCAAGCGCGACTTTCTGCTGGTTGCCTCCGGAGAGGGCGCCGACCGCGAGCTCCGGCCGCGGCGGTCGAACGTCGAATGCCTTGATCGCTTGACCGGCAAGCCTGGCCTGGCGCGCTTGCGACATCAGAAAGAACGGCGACACGCGCCGCAGCACCGAGGCGACGAGATTGCGTTCGACGCTGTCGCGCAGCATCAGACCGGCGCCCCGGCGATCGTCGCTGACAAAGGCAACGCCGGCGCGGCGAGCCTCCGGAATCGAGGTCAGCCTCGCCGGCCGGT
The DNA here is from genome assembly GCF_000472925.1 of Bradyrhizobium sp. Ec3.3. GTDB lineage: Bacteria > Pseudomonadota > Alphaproteobacteria > Rhizobiales > Xanthobacteraceae > Bradyrhizobium. The sequence goes on along the minus strand of NZ_AXAS01000032.1, from coordinate 42,482 downwards.
CCTCGACCTCGACACGGCCCGACCAGGCGCCGGAGCCGCCCGCGCCATAGAGCGTAGCGAGCAGCTCGCTCCGTCCCGCTCCCATGATGCCGGCGAGGCCGACGACCTCGCCCGCGCGCACCTCGAGCGAGACCTCGCGCGGCGCACGCCATCCGGCCCGGTGCCGGCGCGGGCGATAGACGGCTCGCTCCAGATGCAGCACGCGGCGGCCGAGTGCGCCGCTCCGGCGCGGATAGAGTTCCGTCAACGGCCGTCCGACGAGCAACGCCACGAGATCGGATTGCGGCGCAGCCGGCGGCGCCGTCCCTGCGATCCTGCCATCGCGCAGAACCGTCACGCGGTCGGCGACGCGCGGAACCTCTTCGAGCCGATGCGAGATGTAGACGATGCCGACACCGCGCCTCGCGATGTCGCGCATCACATGAAACAGCCGCTGCACTTCTGCGGCGGTCAACGCGGCCGTCGGCTCGTCCATCACGAGAATTCGCGACGCGTAGGTCAGGGCCTTGGCGATCGCGACGATCTGTCGCCGACCGACCGACAATTCACCAACCGGTTGATCGACATCCACATCGAAGCCGAGTTCGCCAAGCCTCGCCCGCGCCGCGCGGCGCATCGCGCCGCCATCGAGCACGCCGGCTCGCGTCAATTCCCGGCCGAGGAACAGGTTGGCCGTCACATCGAGGCTCGGAACGAGATCGAGCTCCTGAAAGATCGTCGCGACGCCCGCGGCCTGCGCGACGCGCGGATCGGTGAAGCGGACGGCGGCCCCGTCGATGCGGATCTCGCCCTGATCCGGCTCGATGACGCCGGAGAGAACATTCATCAGGGTCGACTTGCCCGCGCCGTTCTCGCCAAGCAGCGCGTGGATTTCCCCGCTCTTGAGATCAAAATCGACGCCGCGCAGCGCCTGCGCACCGCCAAAGCGCTTGACGATGCCACGCATGGCGAGCAGCGGGGTCTGAGCGCCCGTATTCATTTCGGCCTCCCGCAGGATTCGCGCTCGATGATGTCAGCGTCGAGTTGAATGGTGCGCCGCGCCCCTTGCGGAGCGGCAATCCGCTCCATGAGCAGGAAGGCGGCACGCCGGCCGATCTCTGCGCAGGGCTGCGCGACCAGCGTCAGGCGCGGCTCGAAGCAGTCGGCCCATTCGAAATCGTCGAAGCCGACGACCGAGATGTCTTTCGGCACCCGCAATCCGCGCCTGTGGATCGCTTTCATGATGCCGATCGTCGCGAGATTGTTACCGCCGACCAGTGCGGTCGGCGGCTGATCGAGATCAAGAAGCCGCTCCGCGGCCTGCATCGCGCTGTTCGTTGTCGCACTGCCGGTGACGAGAAGGCGTTCGTCGATCACGCCGCCGGCGCCGGCCAGACTCTCGCGATAGCCGGCAATACGCTCGAGCGTGGTCGCAAATCCGGGATTGCCGCCGACATAGCCGATACGGCGATGACCGTGCGCGGCGACCCGCTCGACGAGATTGCGCATCGCCTCGCGGTTGTTGATGCCGACCTGGTCGAAGGCGGGATCGGGCATGCGATCGACAAGCACGCAGGGCAGCCCGACGTCGCGCAGATAGGCGAGCGCGCGACGGCCGGGATCGGGGCTGGGCGCGAGAATGATGCCGTCGACGCGACGCTGATGCAGCGCCATGACGACGTCGAGCTCGCGGCCCGGGTCATCCTCGGTGTCGGACAGAAACACCATCATGCCGAGGCGCGCGCACTCGGTTTCGATCGCACAGATGATGTCGCTGAAATAGGGATTGGAAATCGAGGAGATGGCGATGCCGACCGAACGGGTCGAAGCGGCCTTCAGGCTCCGCGCCATGATGTTGGGACGGTAGCTCAAGGACGTGATCGCCGCTTCCACGGCGCGCGCCGTGTCCGGCGAAACCCGCCGCGTGCCGTTCACGACATGCGAAACGGTCGAAACCGAAACGCCCGCTTTGCGGGCCACATCGGCGATGGTCGCCACATCCCCTCCCATGCCTGGATCTTGTTGGGTGATCCAAGTTCTGCAGGACTATGGCATACGAAAACGTTTGCGCAATCGTTTTTCTGATTTTTTTGAAATCTTCCGCTCGAACTTGACGTTGGGAGACGAGGCGTGTGCCGACGGAAGCGAATGCTTCACTTTCCGGGGATCGGCCCGTGCTGTCTGCTAGGCCACCGATTGCGATCAGGACCTTTTCCTGCCCCGGCCGCCGAGCGCCGATGCTCCAAGGTTGCGATCAGCCTGCCGCTGCCAACCTGCTATCGACATCCGGGTTTGCGCAAAGCAGACGCTTGCGGATGGCCTCTTCAACGAGTGCGAGCGCTTTCTTGGCTTCTCTTGCGTCGGCTTCAGCCGCTTGGGCGCGAAGCTCTGCGGCCGTCAGCTTGTCTTCTTGAGCTTCTATACGCGACTTGGCTTGTTCTAGTGCTCTGCACGCATCCTGCAGCTTGTGTTCGGCGGTGATCACGAGTTCACGTTGCGCCCGCTCGGCGGCCTCAGCTCGCATTTCGGCGAGCCGCAGCTTTTCCATGGCGCCCCTGCAGAGTTCCTGCGCGCGGGCTTCGGCCTCGCGGGCATGCTCTTCCATATCGCGAAATACATCAGCGGCTTGATACACCAGATCAAGAGCCGTTGCGCCTCTGTCTCGTGCCGACGGTCGAGAGAAGGACAAGACGCTCTCGTCTCTTCCAACTGACGCCGTGGAATTGCGCTGCGTCATGCAGTTCAAGCCCCGTCGCGGATACTGCGGCGTAGCGTGAGAGGTTTTGGTAAATGAACGGTTAACGTGTGCCGAGCGGGACGCAGCCGCTGTGCGGCACCAACAACGGCCGCGTGTTCGCCATAGTGAACGAGGCGACACACCGGGCTCATTGCGCCCAGCGTTATTGATTTTGCCTTTGCACGCGAAGGTAGCTACCCTGCCATGAGGCGTGTTGCAGGAGGCGGATATGGGACAACGCGAAGATATGCTCGAAGTCATCAGAAGCGCTTATGCTGCGCGCGGTAGCGGCGACGTAGACGGCCTCGTGGGAGCTTTTGATCCCGCGGGTGTGTTCACCCTGGTGGGCGACAATAGCGCGCTCGAACTGACCGGAAGTGCTCAGGGGCACCCAACCTTGCGAGAGGCCTTCGGTCAATTCATCGCCAATTTCGAGTTCGTAGAGCGGCAAATCCTGAGCGAGTTGGTTGAGGGGCAGCGCGCCGCAGTGCACTCCCGCCTCGTCGTCCGATATCACCCCACCGGGAAAACCTTCACGACCGAGGTCCTGGACCTGTTCAGATTTCAGGATGGCAAGATCATTGAGCTAACTGAATTTGCGGATACTGCGCAGATCAAAGCCGTGATCGCCTAGGGTGGCGGACGCGGCTGCTGCTATCGAAACGTGGGAAATGCCGGCAAGGACAAAGGGCGCTTCGCTTTCCGGAGAACAGTCCGTGATGTCAGGCCAAGCTATCGGGATACGCTGGTACAGTTGGGTGGGCTCGAACCACCGACCTCCTGTTCCACAGACAGGCGCTCTAACCAACTGAGCTACAACTGCATTTTCGCGCGAGCCGCCCTTGAGGCTGCCTGAAAGGCTTGGAGCACCGAGGGGGGCTGAACGGGCCGGAAACTAGGTGCAACCGCCCTGTTTGGCAAGGCCGCAGCTAAGCTAAAATCCGGCCCAAATCACCTTATTCCAAAACAAAACCCGGGCCGTGGGCCCGGGTTTCTTAATTAAAACGTGCCGATCGGATCAGGCGGCGGGCTTGTAGAACTTCGAGGCGCTGGCCTTGATGGGCTCGACGGTCTCGGTAGCGACGCGCTGGCCGAGCTCGGCGAGCTCCTTGGCCTGGGCCTGGAAGGTCTCGAGCTGCTTCCTGGTGTGGGTGTTCCACAGCTCCATCGCTTCCGACGGCGACTTCAGGCCGAGCAGCTCCTGGGCGAAGTCCAGATGCGCGCTGGTGTTGGCCTTCGTGAATTCCATCAGCTTGGCGGTGTACTCGCCAAAGCCCTTGTTGGCGGAGGCAAACACCGCCTCGATGGTGCCGTTCTGGCTCTCGGCAGCATCCTTGAACTTGGCGTAGTTTTCGCGGGCCTGCGACACGCCCTTTTCAGCGAACGCACGCATCTGCTCGGGGACCTCGAACGGAATGATCGAGGCGGAGAATGGATCAGTCGCACCTGTCATGGTTATCCCTCACAATGGTCAAAGAATGAGTGAGCCGTCTGGCGCCCGCCCTCCCAAGATGGCGGGTACGATAGAGGTGGAAACGCTAAAAACGAGATGGCTCGCCCAGCGCCTCCGTTTATCTACGGATATCATGTCAACATTGTGCGTCGCAATGCGACATGAGGTGCAACGCCGCAATTTAATCCCGGCCAGGAGGTAGTTCCTAGCCGGGGAACCCTGGGGTTGCGCGGTAAATTCTTCCGTCATTCCGGGGCTCGCGAAGCGAGAGCCCGGAATCCATCGGGCCGCAGTGCATTATTGCCACGAAGGAAATGCGCTCCCTCTGCCGCTTCGCTTGCGGGAGAGGTGCAGCGAGGCCGCGGCCAGAGCGGAGCGGAATCCATCGGGCCTCAGCGCACGTGGATAAATGCATTCCGGGCTCGATGCTTCGCATCGCCGCGGAATGACATCTCCCAAGCGGCCTCAGTGCTTCGGCTTGGTCGCGTCGATGGCGGCGCGGCTGACGGCCTGGCCCATTTCGCTGGCCTGCTCGGCCAGCGCCTTCATCTGCGCCTGCACATATTCGCTGTGCAGCCGCATGATCTCGGACAGGTCCTTGGCGTGGATCAGCGACTGGGCGTAGTCGAGCGAGGCCTGCACGTTCCTCTCGGCAAAGCCCAGCGCGCGGGCGTTGAGGTCCTTGGCGCCGGCGCGCATGGTTTCGCCGCGCTCCTCGATCGAGCCGGCCGCGGCCTGGGCGCCGCTGAGGAATTTCTCGAAGGCATCACGCGCCTGCTTGAAGCTCGTCTCCGCCATGGAGCGCATCTCCTGGGGAATCTCGAAATGTTCACGGGCTGGTTCGCTCATGCTGCCACTCCTGTTGTTTTGGTCTCGGCCTTGTCCGCCCTTCTGGGCTGGCCGTTGTTTTGGAAGCTCCACCAGCTTAGCGGCGTATGGCCTGGCCGGTATGACACCGCGCGATGGCCGGCTTCCGTAGAACCCACAGCCCTTACCCACATCCAACGCGCTGGCGGGCTTGCGGGTTCAGCTAGATTAAGGTTATCGCGGCTTATGGTCGCTTTCCGGGGCCAGCGGCCGTGGACCTGCTTGCGGGCGCAGGCGATACTAACCCTTTCTTAAGGCTGCCATTCCTGCGACGGCCTTGCGATCAAGAGTTGCATGACCACCAAGACAAGCCGGTTGGATGAATAGCTCGGATTTCCAGTTGCGAGGCGTGGACGATCCGCGGCTGGCCGTGCATGCGACCTCCCCCCTGCCGGCTTGGCTGTGGTCGATCGACGGCGCGCGGGTGGTCTGGGCCAATCCGGTCGGCGCAAAGCTGTTCGGCGCGGCCAATGCCACCGAGCTCGCCAAAAAGACCTTCGGGCCGGCCGATCCGCACCGCCGCCAGGTCGCGCAGCTCGGCCGGCGCCTGGCGGCCGGCGGCGCGGTGCGGCTCGAGCGGCTGCGCGGTTTCGGCGCCTCGCTCGGCACGCTGATGACCTGCGCCTGCGCGCGGCTCGAATTTCCCGACGGCAGCAGCAGTGTGCTGGTCGCCGCGATGTCGTCGAGCGGCCGCGTCATGCCGCTGGTGGAACGGCTGCAGCGCCTCGTCGAAGGCGCTGACGTGCCGATGGCGGCCTTCGCACCGGACGGCCTGTTCATCGGCGCGAGCGAGACCGCGCGCACCCTGCTCGGCTTTCCCGATCTCAACGCGGCAGGTCTCGCGCAGGCGCGCTGCGATGCACTCGCGCAAGGGCGGGCCAGGACGCCGCTCGGCATCGGCCACCTGGTGCTGCAACGGGTTGGCTTCGGTGCCGATACCGGCCTCGTCGCGCTGTACAAGCGAGGCGCATTTGAGGCCGCCCAGATGCCGCGCGATGTCGCGCCGGAGACGAATTCCGAGCCGCCGGCCGCCGCGCCCGTTCAATCCGGGCTGCCGGCAACGCCCGCGTTGCCCGACTACGAGCAGCCGGCGCTGGCGAACGAGGCCCCGGCCGAGTTCGCGCTGTTCGACGCTTTCGCCGAGCCGCTCGAAGCGGAGGCAAGGGGCGAAGCGGCGCCAGAGCCGCCCGCAGCCGCAACTGCTGCGAGCGAACAAGCGGTTGATAACCCGGCCGAAGACATTGTCTCGCCCAAAGCCGAGCCGATCAGTGCGGCGATGGACCAGCCGCCCCCAGCTGCGGACGCGCCTGCCACGCCACGCAATCAGCCCATGCGCTTCGTGTGGCAGATGGATGCTGTGGGGCGCTTCGTGCTCGGGTCGGACGACTTCATCCGCCTGATGGGCGCGCGCACCGCCGCCGGCTTCGGCCGGCTGTGGTCGGAGATCTCAGAGGAGTTTGCGCTCGACCCCGAGGGGCGCGTCGCCAGGGCTCTCGCCACCCGCGACACCTGGGCCGGCATCACCGTGAACTGGCCGGTCGATGGCGGCGAGCGGCTACTGGTCGAGCTCGCCGGCCTGCCGATCTATGACCGGCTGCGCAACTTCGCGGGCTTCAAGGGCTTTGGCGTCTGCCGCGATCTCGACGGCCTCAACCGGCTCGATGCGCTGAGGCGCTTCGAGCTGTTCACCGATCCGCCTTCGCCGCAGCGCGTATCGGCCGACACCATCGAGCCAGCCACGGAGCCGGAGCCCGAACCGCCGGTCGTATCAGAGATACCAGAGCCCATTGCCGAACTGCCTGAACCCTTCATCGACGCGAATTCACAACAAGCCGATTTGGATAAGCAAGTGGAAACGCCCCCCAACGTCGTGCCATTCCGCCCGCTCGGCGACAACAAATCGCCGATGCTGACACCGGTCGAAAACTCCGCCTTCAACGAGCTCGCCCGGCAATTGTCCGAGCGGCTCGAGCGCGAGAGGGACGCGGCCACCGCAATCGTCGAACCGCAAGAGACGACGCAAGCCACCGTCGAGGAGCCGCCTGCCCCGCCTGCGGAGGAGAGGCCGCGCGAACTGGCCGAGTGGCTGGTGACCGAGCCCGAGCCGCCGCCGCGCGGCGAGTCCTTGCGCGACCGCACGCTGCTCGATCTCGTGCCGACCGGCATCCTGATCTACCGGCTCGACCGCCTGCTCTACGCCAACCCCGCGTTCCTTGCGCGCGTCGGCCATCCCAACCTGGGTGCGCTGGAGGAAGCCGGCGGTCTGGATGCGCTCTACGTCGCGCCGGGCGTGTCATCCGAAAGCAGCACGTCGGAGGCCGGCACGCCGGTGACGATCAGCGCGACCGACGGGTCTGACGCGACCGAGGCCCATCTGCACACCATCGACTGGGACGGCGACACCGCGCATGCGCTGATCTGCGCGCTGCCGCCAGCCGCGCCCGTCGTTGCCCAAGCCGTCACTGCTGCGGAAGAGCCCGAGCCGGAGCCCGAGTACGAACCCGAGCCGGAGCTCGAACCCGGCCAAGCCAATGCGGAAGATCTCGCCGCGATCCTCGACACCACGGCCGAGGGCATCATCATGTTCGATGCCGAAGGCAACATCCATGCCTGCAACCGCAGCGCCGAGGCGCTGTTCGGCTATGACGGCGAGACGCTGCTGCAGCAGAACCTCACGACGCTGTTCGCGCCGGAAAGCCAGCGCCTCGTCATCGACTATCTCGACAGCATCAGGAGCGGCAACATCGCCAGCCTGCTCGACCATGGCCGCGAGGTGCTGGGACGCGAGCGCAAGGGCGGCGTCATTCCGCTCGCCATGATCATGGGCCGCACCCAGCCGGACGGCCCGAACTTCTTCGCCGTGTTCCGCGATCTCTCCCAGAGCAAGAAGGGCGAGAGCGAATTGAAGCAGGCGCAGCGCCTCGCCGACGGCGCGGCGAACGCCAAGGCCGACATGCTGGCGCGCATCAGCCACGAGATCCGCACGCCGCTCAACGCGATCATCGGCTTTGCCGAGGTGATGATCTCCGAGCGTTTCGGCGCGCTCGGCAACGAGCGCTACGGCGACTATATGAAGGACATCCGCGCCTCCGGCGAGCGCGTGATCGCCATCATCGACGATCTCTCGGAGCTTTCGCGGATCGAGACCGGCAAGCTCGATCTCACCTTCGGCAATCTCAACCTCAACGATCTCGTCGAGGCCTGTGTCGTGGTGATGCAGCCGCAGGCCAACCGCGAGCGCATCATCATCCGCACCTCGCTCGCGCATGCGCTGCCGCAGGTTTCGGCCGATGCCCGCGCGCTGCGGCAGATCACCATGAACCTGGTCGGCAATTCGATCCGGCTCGCCAGCGCCGGCGGCCAGGTCATCGTCTCGACGGCACTCACCGACCGCGGCGAAGTCGCACTTCGCATCCGCGACACCGGCCATGGCCTTTCCGAGAAGGAAGTCGCCGCCGCGATGGAGCCGTTCCGAACCCCGCCTCCGCTGGATGCCTCGGAAAGCGCCGGCCTCAGCCTGTCCCTGATCAGGGCGCTGGTCGAAGCCAACCGCGCCCGGTTCAACATCAAGAGCGCGGCGAATACCGGCACGTTGATCGAGGTGGTGTTCGCTCCGTCGCTGGCGAGGGCTTAGCGCGCGGGCACCGCGGCGCGCGGAATCGCCAGCGCGCGGCGTTTGCTGCCGACGAGCAGCGGGCCGAAGGCGATCGCAAAGCCCGCGAACGCCGCGGCCCAGCCGAATGCTGCGACATGCAGCAGCACCTCGCTATGCGCAGGCTGGACCACCGCGCAGACCCGCGCCAGCGCCGCCACGACGATCGCGGCATAGATCGCTTGCGTCGCGACGGAGGCCGTCAGCGCCTGACCGGTATGGCCGAGGGTTGCACGCGTCATCACCGCAAGCGTCATGGTGCCGGCCGCCCCCGCCATCCAGGCGTGAATGCCCGCGCTTGGCGGCAGCGCGCCGAAGGCGGCCGCCGCGTGCAGCAGGAAGCCGAGCGGCACGAAGGCGTAGCCGATATGCAGGACCAGCAGCAGCCGCTCGCCCGTGGTGCGATCGCCGGCCCAACGCGCAAGACGCACGATGTGCAGCACGCCGGCCAGCGCCATTGCAACGCCCGTGAGCGCACTCAGCGGGCTCGCGATCCAGCACACGAGCGCCAGCGCGCTCAAGGCGATCACGCCGCCGTCGAAGCGGCCGAACGGCACCGGCAGGCGGCCCGGATTCATCTTGACCAGCCAGTTCCGCGTAAAGCTCGGGATGATGCGGCCGCCGATCAGCTGTAACAGCAGCACGACCACACTGATGCCGATGCGGATGCTGTAGTCCGCGGCGCCCGCGATATGCGCCTCCAGATGGAACGCGACGTTGCCGGCGAGCAGCAACGCCACCAGCAGCACCACCGGCAAGTTGCGCCAGTTTTTTCCAGCGGCGATCTCGCGCAGGGCGGCGGCGACGACCAGCGCGAGGAACGCAGCATCGACCGCGAGCGCAACGGCCCAGCCGAGCCCGGCCGAGCACGTCACCGCGATGCGGCCCGCAAGCCATACGATGACCAGGGCCGCGAGCGGCGTGCCCTGGATCGGCAGCCGCCCGGTCCAGTTCGGGATCGCCGTGAACAGGAATCCCGTGATCACGGCCGGCAGGAAGCCATAGAGCATCTCGTGCACATGCCAGTCGCGCGGCGCGAACGCGGAACTCAGCGACAGCTCGCCGTAGAACAGCGGCAGCCAGACCAGGATCGAAACTGCCGCCTGGATCGCGGCAAGCAGGAAGAACGGGCGAAAGCTGTGCGCCAGCAGCGGCCAGCCTTGGTGGTTGCGGGTACGGGCGCCAGCCATATCGGTAAACTCCGGCTCAATCGGGCTTTGCACACAAAAATACCGGCGCTGGACCGGCCAGTTTTGCGCTAACGCAAATTGCCGGCCGAATGGCGTGCAATCACAAAGTCCTGAACGCCCGCGCCATGGAGGCAGAATGGCCAAGGTCGACCCGTCACTGGTTGCGCATTTGCCGCTGTTTGCCGGCTTCACGAACGATGAGCTCGAGGAGATCCTGCGCGAGGCGCACTCGTCACGTCATCCGAAGAACAGTGCGGTCTTCGCGCAAGGCGAGGACGCGCATTCCTTCTTCCTGTTGCTGCACGGCCATGTCCGCGCCGCCAAGACCACGCCGACCGGCGAGCAGATCGTGGTGCGCTATGTGGCGCCCGGCGAGACCTTCGGGCTCGCAATGGCGATCGGGCTCACGCAATATCCGGCAACCGCGACCGCGGTGGATGACAGCGTCGTGCTGGCCTGGCCGACCGGCGCCTGGCCGCGGCTGGTCGAGAGGTTCCCTCCGCTCGCGACCAACACGCTGCAGACCGTCGGCACGCGCTTGCAGGAGAGCCACACCCGCGTGCTGGAGATGTCGACCCAGCAGGTCGAGCAGCGCGTCGCGCATGCGCTGCTGCGGCTTGCCAAGCAATCCGGCAAGAAGCTCGACCACGGCATCGAGATCGATTTTCCGATCAGCCGCCAGGACATCGCGCAGATGACCGGCACCACGCTGCACACCGTGAGCCGCATCCTCAGCGGCTGGGAGAGCCAGGGCCTCGTCGAAAGCGGCCGCCAGCGCATCATCCTGCGCGAGCCGCACAAAATCGTCGTGCTGGCCGAGCAGAGCGCAAACGGCGAACGCTGACTACGCCGGCACGCTCTCGCAGAGCGCTGCCAGGAACTTTGCGCGATCGATGCCATGCTCGCGGCAGGCGTCGTCGACGGTGTGGAAGCAGGCGATCGGACAGCCGACGCACGCCATCCGGAATTCCAGGAACACGCGGATCGTGTGCGGCGCCGAGCGCATGATGTCGTCGACGAGATCGTCAGATCGGAAGGGCATGGGCAACTCCGTTCCGATGGGACGATAGCGGCCCTCCCAGCAACCTCTTTGTTGAAGCGCAAGCTGGCGCCAGTTCCTCCGCCCGTCATTCCGGGCTCGCGCTGTCGCGCGCCCTGGAATGACAGTGGGAGGGAACCTACACCGCCCGGCTGTGCAGCTGCTTGGCGGCGTCCAGATGCGCGTCGAAGGCGGCGGCGACGCTGCGGACGAGGAAGCGGGAATCCCTGGCGACCGCGAGCTGGTTGCCGTCGAGCCTGACCACGCCGTCGGAGATCAGCGTCTTCAGCCGCGGCGTGGATTGCAGCATCGCGTCGGCCCTCGCGCCATGCCGGGCGCAGATCGCGCCGAGATCGGCGCCGTAGTCGCACATGATGCGCTCGATGATGTCGGCGCGCAGCCTGTCGTCGCCGGTCAGCGCGTAGCCCTTGACGGTTGCGAGACGGCCGGCCTCGATGGCCTTCGCATAGGCGACGATCGACACCTCGTTCTGGACATAGCCCTGTGGCAAATGGCCGATCGCGCTGGCGCCGAAGCCGAGCAGCACGTCGCTCACATCGGTCGTGTAGCCCTGGAAATTGCGGCGCAGGGTCTTGCTCTCGAAGGCCAGCGCCATGGCGTCGTCGGGCCGCGCGAAATGGTCGAGCCCGATCTGCACATAGCCGGCCTCCTTCAGCGCGCTGGCGATCGCGCAGGCCTGGTCGTGGCGTGCCGGGCCGTCGGGCAGGACCGCTTCGTCGATCTTGCGCTGGTGCTTCTTGAAGGTCGGCACATGGGCATAGCCGAACACCGAGAAGCGGTCGGGCTTAAGCTCGAGGCTGCGCCGCACGGTCTCGAGACAGGAGGCGATGGTCTGAAGCGGCAGCCCGTAGATCAGGTCGAAATTGACGCCCTTGATGCCGGCGCGTCGCAAGTTCTGCGTGACGGCAGCGGTCTGCTCGAAGCTCTGCACGCGGTTGATCGCAAGCTGCACGCGCGGATCGAAGCTCTGTACGCCGAGGCTGGCGCGGTTGACGCCGGCAAGCGCCAGCGCGTCGGTCATCTCTTGCGTCAGCGTCCGCGGATCGATCTCGATCGCGATCTCGGCCGACGGCAGCACGAAGTACGCCTGCCGGATCGCCGCCATCAATTCGGTGAAGGCCTCCGGCGCCATGATCGTCGGCGTACCGCCGCCGAAATGGATGTGTGCGACCTTGATGCGGCGGCCGATGGTGTCGGCCACCAGGTCGACCTCGCGACGCAGCGTCCGCTGATAGGCGGCGATCAGATCGTCGCGGCGGGCGATCTGGGTATGACAGCCGCAGTACCAGCACATCTTGCGGCAGAACGGCACGTGCAGATAGAGCGAGGCGCTGACATTGGTGGGAAGCTCGGCGAGCCATTGGCCGTAGGCCTCGGCCTTGACCGCGGGCGAGAAATGCGGAGCGGTCGGGTAGCTCGTATAGCGCGGCAGACGTTCGTCGCCATAGCTCGCCGCCAGATCCGCTCTCATGTCCTGATCCATTCCTGATGTTGAGGTCTTAATGGGACGCGCCCCGCAAGTGCTTCTGCTACCCCGGATTTGGCCGTTCCACCTTGCGCTCGCTCAAAGTGCCGCGGAATTGGAACGTCGGAACTTTGCGCTCGCGCAAAGCGCGTACGGCGGTTTCGGCGCTAGCTGCGCGTCTCGAACCAAGGGAAACATCCGTCATGAAACATTCCAAGCGCGCATTCGCCTGCGCGGCCGCGCTGTCGTGCCTTTGGTCGCAACCGGCGCTGGCCGGTGATGCGAGGCATGGCGATCTCGTCATCAGCAAAGCCTGGAGCCGCGCAACGCCCGGCGGCGCCAAGGTCGCCGGCGGCTATCTCACCATCGAGAACAAGGGAGCTGCGCCGGAGCGGCTGAAGGCGGCATCGACGACGCTCGCCGCCAAGACAGAAATCCACGAGATGGCGATCAACAACGGCGTCATGACCATGCGGCCGCTCCACTCCGGCCTTGCGATCGCGCCGGGACAATCCGTCCAGCTCGCGCCGGGCGGCGGACATCTGATGTTCGAGGGCCTCAAGGCGCCGCTGCACCACGGCGATCAGGTGCCGGTCACATTATCATTCGAGCACGCCGGCGAGGTGAAGGTGACGCTCGACGTGCAGGCCATCGGCGCGCAAGCGCCCGAGCAGTCAAACGCCGCGCAAGCGCCGGAGCAGACAAACAACGCGCAAGCGGCGGCGTCTGCAAATCGCACGGAAGCCATAACGGCTGCGCCCGCGCCAGCCGCCAGCGAAGCGGACGAAAGCTTCTTCACCCATCTGCATGCCGAGAAGGCGATGGCCAACGTCACGGTCTCGCCGGGTCGCGCCGGTCCGGTCGAGATCGCGATTCAGCTTGAAGATGCGAATGAGTTGCCGCTCGCAGCGAGCTCCGTCTCGGTCACACTCGGCAATATCGAGCATGGCGTTGCGCCTGTCACTGCGAATGCAGAACGCGTCGGTCACGATCAATGGCGCGTAACGATGTCGGCGCCACTGTCCGGACGCTGGTCGCTCGGCCTCGACATCCACATCACGCCGTCGGATGCGGTTAACGTCGTCTCACCGATCCTGCTTCGGTAAACGACCTAAGTACTGCTCGGGAGGCAAATCAGGCGAAAGGTTGTTGCAGCGCAAACTCTCTTGCACCAGGAAGCGCAGAGTGGGTCCCGTCATCAAAACCTTTTCAGATGAAGGATGCTTCCGATGCTAACCCGCAGAGCCGCATTGATCAGCGCCGCCGCGACCGCCCTGATGCTGGCGACCCCCGCTCTTGCCGCCGACGATCTCAAATTGCCGCGGCAGAGGGTCGAGCTGGTCGCACCGCCCTTCGTGCATGCGCACGAGCAGGCCACCAAGCAGGCGCCCAAGATCATGGAGTTCACGCTCACGATCCAGGAGAAGAAGGTCGTCATCGACGAGAAGGGCACCACCTTCCAGGCGATGACCTTCAACGGCTCGATGCCGGGCCCGCTGATGGTGGTGCATGAAGGCGACTATGTCGAAGTGACGCTGGTCAACCCCGCCACCAACACCATGCCGCACAACATCGACTTCCACTCCGCGACCGGTGCGCTCGGCGGCGGCGCCCTCACGCTGATCAATCCCGGCGAGCAGGTCGTGCTGCGCTGGAAGGCCACCAAGACCGGCGTGTTCGTCTATCACTGCGCGCCGGGCGGCGCGATGATCCCCTGGCACGTCGTCTCCGGCATGAACGGCGCTGTGATGGTGCTGCCGCGTGACGGGCTGAACGACGGCAAGGGCCACGCGCTGAAATACGACAAGGTCTACTACATCGGCGAGCAGGACATGTATGTGCCGCGCGACGAGAAGGGCAACTTCAAGTCCTATGACTCGCCGGGCGAGGCCTACACCGACACCGAGGAGGTAATGAAGAAGCTCGTTCCCTCCCACGTCGTATTCAACGGCAAGGTCGGCGCACTCACCGGCAAGAACGCCCTGACCGCCAATGTCGGCGAGAACGTGCTGATCGTGCACTCGCAGGCCAATCGCGACAGTCGCCCGCATCTGATCGGCGGCCACGGCGATTATGTCTGGGAAACCGGCAAGTTCAGTAACGCGCCGGAGACCGGGCTCGAGACCTGGTTCATCCGTGGCGGCTCGGCGGGCGCAGCGCTGTACAAGTTCCTGCAGCCCGGCATCTACGCCTATGTCACGCATAATTTGATCGAGGCCGCCGACCTCGGTGCCACCGCGCACTTCAAGATCGAAGGCAAGTGGAACGACGATCTGATGACCCAGGTGAAGGCGCCTGCGGACATTTCGGCCCCGACCAACTAGCGCGTACGAGGGGCCGGTGATGAACCGGCCCCTTCTTCTTTCGGGGGACTCCCATGCTGATCGCATTCAAGCTCAAGCTGGCGCTCGCCTGCGTCGCCGGATTTGCAACGCCGCTTGCCGTTGCGCCTTTGATGACCGATGTCACAACGCGCGGCGCGGCAAGCGAGCCGGCGATCGTCGAGATCGCCGCCGGCAGTTTCGCCTATCGTGCCGCAGGCGATTTCACCCGTGCGGGCCAACAGGCGGAAGCGCCGCTGCGCAAGTTACGCTTTGCAAAGCCGCTTGCGATCATGCAGCAGCAGGTGTCCTCCGCCGATTATCAGCTCTGCGTGCACGACGGCGCGTGCCGCGCGCTCGACCGCGACGTCGTGGTCGCACCCGATCGCCCCGCGGTGCAGGTGAGCTGGCACGATGCGCAGGCCTATGCCGGCTGGCTGTCGCGCAAGACCGGCAAGAGCTGGCGCCTGCCGAGCGATGAGGAATGGGCATTCGCTGCCGGCAGCAAGTTCAGGGATGACAGCTCCCCGGTCGACGCCGCCGATCCCTCAAAACGATGGATCAGCCGCTACGAGCGCGAATCCGAACGCGACCGGTCGGACGCCGCAACCTATCCGTTCGGCAAGTTCGGCCCGAACGAGCATGGGATCTTGGATTTCGCCGGCAATGTCTGGGAATGGACCTCGACCTGCTTCGTGCGCGACCGGGTGGACGAGAACGGCAATGCGGGCCGTCAGACCATCAATTGCGGCGTACGCGTCGCCGAGGGCGCCCACCGTGCCTACGTCACCGACTTCATCCGCGACGCCCGCGCCGGCGGCTGCGCCCAAGGCGTCCCGCCCGCCAATCTCGGCTTCCGCCTGGTTCGCGAGGAGACGTCGTGGGTGGCGAGCGTGTCGGCGCGGTGGGGCAGGGTTTGGGCCGTGAGGTCGTAGCGGCACTCCGTTGTTGCAAGCGCATGCGTGCCCCACCCTCGGTGTCATCGCCCGACTTGATCGGGCGATCCAGTACTCCGAGACGGTCATGCTAGAATCGATAGGCCGCGGCGTACTGGATGCCCCGCCTTCGCGGGGCATGACAGCGTCAAATGCGGAAGGCGCGCGGCGTCAACAACGCGCCGTCGAGGGAACTACCCCGCAAACGAAAATGGCCGGGACGAGCCCGGCCACATCGGCAACGATCAAATTCGCAGCTTACGTGTTCTTCAGCGCGACACGAAACTCGGCTTCGGTCTTGGACTTGACCTCGTCGAGCGTGACGCCGTCTGCGAGCTCGATCAGGGCCATGCCGCCGTCGCCGTGCTTGTCGATGGTGAAGACAGCGAGATCAGTGACGACCATGTCGACGACGCGCTCGCCGGTCAGCGGCAGGGTGCAGCTCTTCAGGAGCTTCGCGCCGTCCTTGGCGGAATGCTCCATCACCACCACGACACGCTTGACGCCGGCGACGAGGTCCATTGCGCCGCCCATGCCCTTGACCATCTTGCCGGGGATCATCCAGTTGGCGAGGTCGCCGTTCTGGGCCACCTGCATGGCGCCGAGGATCGACAGGTCCATGTGGCCGCCGCGGATCATGCCGAAGGAATCCGCGCTCGAGAAATAGCTGGTCGACGGCAGCTCGCTAACGGTCTGCTTGCCGGCGTTGATGAGGTCGGCGTCTTCCTCGCCCTCATACGGGAAAGGTCCCATGCCGAGCATGCCGTTCTCGCTCTGCAGGCTGACGTCCATGCCGTCGGGGATGTAGTTCGACACCAGCGTCGGGATGCCGATGCCGAGGTTGACGTAGTAGCCGTCACGCAATTCCTTCGCGGCGCGCGCGGCCATCTGTTCACGGGTCCAGGCCATCTTATTCTCCTGTAGTCCTTAGTTGCGCGTGATCTTGCCGGAAAACCGGTCTCCACTTTTCCGGATCATGCGCTCAAGCTGCCGGGCGCGGGCGGGTGTTGCGGAATTCGATGCGCTTCTTGGCCGTGCCGACCTCGACGATGCGCTTCACGAAAAGACCAGGCGTATGGATGTGGTCGGGATTGAGTTCACCGGCCGGAACCAGATGCTCGACCTCGGCCACCGTGATCTTCGCGGCGGTCGCCATCATCGGGTTAAAGTTGCGCGCGGTCTTGCGGTAGATGAGGTTGCCGGCAGTGTCGCCTTTCCAGGCGTGGACGATGGCGAGGTCGGCGAACAGGCCGCGCTCCATCAGGTACTTCTGGCCGTCGAACTCCTTCACTTCCTTGCCCTCGGCGATCAGCGTGCCGACGCCGGTCTTGGTGTAGAAGGCCGGGATGCCCGCACCGCCGGCGCGGATGCGCTCGGCCAGCGTGCCTTGCGGGTTGAATTCGAGTTCCAGCTCGCCCGCGAGGTACTGCTGGGCGAACAGCTTGTTCTCGCCGACATAGGACGAGATCATCTTCTTGATCTGCCGGGTTTCCAGCAGGCGGCTGAGCCCGATGCCGTCGACGCCGGCATTGTTGGAGACCACCGTCAGGCCCTTGACGCCGGAGTCGCGGATCGCGTCCGAGAGCGCCTCGGCGATACCGCAGAGGCCGAAACCGCCCGACATGATCATCATGTCGTCCTTGAGAATGCCATCGAGAGCCGACTTGGCGTCGGGATAGACCTTGTTCATGCCGGGAAACCTTGGGTGTGAGGCGTTAAGCCCGTTGTTGGCCGGGATTATTAGGCGAAATGATCTTGAGCCGTCAATGATACGGGGTTTTACGCGCCCGGCTGCGGTGGTAGAGGCTGCCCACGCCGTGGGCATAACCGCCTCCGCGGCCTTGAAAGCGACAAGAAAACCCATCAAGTTACGGGACTTGACGTTAAGGACTTGCGCGCGGAGCGTGTTGGGCTCCCGACTCGGCCAGTTGAGCACCCGACAACACGACCCGATCAGGACATGCCATTGACGATGGCCCAAGGAATGAAGCGCCTGGGGACGCCGATTGCGGCGCTGCTCGGCATCGTGCTGATCGCCCTGGTCGCGACCTCCTGGCTTATCAACCGCGACGCGCTGCGCAAGGCGGTGGAGGGCCAGATCCGCGCCGTCACCGGGCTCGAGCTCAATGTCGCTGGCGCCATCGACATCTCAGTGCTGCCGGCGAGCTACGTCTCCTTCCATGACGTCAGCCTGAAGGGCCCCGGCGGGCACAGCGATCCGGCTCTGCATGTCGACGTGCTCACCGCGAATTTGCGCCTGCTGCCGCTCCTCCTCCAGCGCTTCGAGATCGCCGACCTGATGCTGCTGCGGCCGCAGATCCACGTCAGCCTCGAGGCCAATGGCGACAGCAACTGGACCCCCTTCATCCAGACCATCGCGCGCACCATGACGCCGGGCGCCGACAATCAGGTGTCGTTCTCCGAGATCCGGGTCCAGGACGGCGTGCTCGACTACGAGGACGTCGCCGGCCACAGCACCGAAAAGCTCGAGGACATCGACCTTTCGCTGGCCTGGCCCTCGATCTCGCGCTCCTTTGCCGCGACCGGGCAGTTCGACTGGCGCGGCGAGCGCGTCGACGGCTCGATCAGCTTCTCCGATTTCGTCGCAGCGCTCTCCGGCGACCGCTCGGGCCTGAAGGCGCGGATCACCAGCCCGCCGCTCAAGCTCGCCTTCGACGGCAGCGTCGCCAACCGCACCAGCGCGATGATGGAAGGCACGCTCACCATCGACAGTCCGTCCCTGCGCAACGCGCTACGCTGGACCGGCCAGCCGCAGCCGGGCAGCGGCGGCTTCGGCCGCTTCGCGCTCAAGGCGCGCGCCAACGTGGTGGGCGCCTCGATCGCGCTCACCAACGTCAATGTCGAGCTCGACGGCAACGTCGCCGAGGGCGTCATGACCTACGCCAACAACGGCCGGCAGACGCTCCAGGCAACGCTCGCAGCCGACGCGCTCGACTTCACGCCCTACATCTCCACCTTCCGCCTGCTGGCAAGCGGCGCGCGCGACTGGAACAGGCAGCTGTTCGACCTCAACGGCCTGTCGACCACAGATCTCGACATGCGCCTGTCGGCGGCGCGGCTGACGGTCGGACCGTCGAAACTCGGCCGCACCGCGATCGGCGCGAATTTGCGCAACGGCACGCTGGCGCTCTCGGTTGGCGAGGCGCAGGTCTATGGCGGCATCGCCAGGGGCTCGTTCGGGATCGCGCGCTCCGACACGGTCGCCGACGTCAAGGCGCAATTCCAGTTCACCGACGTCGATCTGCAGGCCTGCACCTCCGAGCTGTTCGGCATCAACAAGCTGTCCGGCCGCGGCAACATCAACGTGTCCCTGGTCGCTTCCGGCTCGAGCCCGTTCGGCCTCGTGCAATCGCTCGACGGTACTGCCTCGGTGACCGGGCACGACGGCGCGATCTCCGGCTTCAATGCCGAGCAGCTGCTGAAGCGGCTGGAGCGGCGGCCGCTGTCGGGCGGCGGCAATTTCCGCAGCGGCTCGACGCCCTACAACAACATGACGTTGTCGGTGAAATTCGCCGACGGCATCGCCACCGCCGACGACATCCACATCGAGGGACCGACGGCGAAGATCACGCTGACCGGCACCGCCTCGGTGCCGACGCGCGAATACGACATGAAGGGCGTGGCGAGCCTGAACGGCGCGTCCGGCTTCGAGCTGCCCTTCGTCGTGCAGGGGCCCTGGGACGATCCGCTGATCTTCCCCGATCCGGAAAGCCTGATCCGCCGCTCGCCGGCGTCCGCGCCGTTGCTCGAATCCGTGCGCAATCCCAAGACGCGCGACGCCGTGCGCTCGGTGCTCGAGCGCTTCACCGGCGCCAAGCCCGCCGCCCCCGATGCCGCGGCGGCACCGACCGCGGAGAACGCGAAGGAAAGCGTCAAGGACGGCGCGAAATCCAACTAGCGCTACTACGTCACAAGCATTCCTTTCCTCATCCTGAGGAGCGCGCAACGCGCGTCTCGAAGGATGGCCGCGCGTGAGATCCGGGCCATCATGGTTCGCCCGGCGATGCGGAGCATCGTCCGGAGACGCGCTCCGGCTCCCCACCATCAGGGTCTTGTGACGCAGCAAGACTAGCGGCGCGCAACCAACGCAGCGCGAATTGATTGCCGTGAATTGATGCGTCGATTGGATCGATGGCGCGACGTTAAGACTGTTCGCGACCAAATCCCCCTCGACCTAGGTCTGACAAGATGCCGCTAGATCGGCTCCCGCCCATGCGCTAGTGTTTTTCCCGACCGGTTAAAACACCGGCGACTTGAGGGAGAAAAACGTGAAATCTAAGGTTATTGGCGCATTTTCACTCGCGGTAGCTGCGGTCGGGCTGTTCGCCGCCACTGCACCCGCGTTTGCCCAGCAGAAGACCATTACGGTTTGGTGGGCCAAGGGCTTCTACAGGGCCGAAGACGACGCGCTGATCGACGTTGCCAAGAAGTTCGAAGCCAAGACCGGAATCAAGGTCGAATTGTCGCAATACGCGATCCAGGACATGATTCCGAAGACGGTGGCCGCGCTCGATGCCGGCACCGTGCCCGACGTCGCCTTTGCCGAAACCTACAACGTGCAGGCACAGGGCAAATGGGCCTATGAGGGCAAGCTCGAGGACCTGTCCGACGTCATGGAGCCAATCCAGGACAGGTTCGTGCCGAACACGCTGGAGGCCTCGAAGCTCTACAACGACGTCGCTAAAAAGAGGTCTTATTACGGCTTCCCGCTGAAGCAGCAGAGCATGCACGTCCAGATCTGGGGCGACATGCTGGAGAAGGCCGGCTTCAAGCAGAGCGACATCCCGAACGACTGGGTAGGCTACTGGTCGTTCTGGTGCGACAAGGTGCAGCCGGCGATCCGCAAGGCGACCGGCCAGCGCATCTATGCCGTGGGCCAGCCGATGGGCGTGGAATCCACCGATAGCTTCCAGTCGTTCTACACCTTCATGGACGCCTACCACGTCAAGCTCGTCGACGACGACGGCAAGCTCCTGGTCGACGACCCCAAGGTCCGCGACGGTCTGATCAAGGCGATGAAGGACTACACCGACACCTACATCAAGGGCTGCACGCCGCCCTCCTCAACGACCTGGAAGGATCCGGACAACAACGTCGCCTTCCACAACAAGACCATCGTGATGACCCACAACTTCACGATCTCGATCGCGGCGAAGTGGTTCGAGGACTCCACCAACCAGAACCTGACGCCGGAGCAGCGCGAAGCCGGCAAGAAGGCCTATGAGCAGGATATCATCACCGCGTCCTTCCCGAAGGCGCCCGATGGTTCGACCATCCGCTACCGTTCCGACGTCAAGACCGGGCTGATCTTCACCGCGGCCAAGAACAAGGCCGAGGCCAAGCAGTTCATCAGCTTCCTGCTCCAGGAAGAGAACGTCCGTCCTTACATCGAGGGCGCGCTCGGCCGCTGGTTCCCGGTGACGAAGGAAAGCCAGGCGAGCCCGTTCTGGCAGGCTGACCGGCATCGCAAGGCGGTCTACAACCAGTTCACCGGCGGCACCGCGCCGTTCGACTTCACCAAGAACTGGAAGTTCACCATCCTGAACAACGAGAACGTCTGGGCCAAGGCGATGAACCGGGTGGTGAGCGAGAAGGTCCCGGTCGACAAGGCCGTCGACGAGCTCATCGCCCGCATCAAGCAGGTCGTGGGTTAAGTCATCCTGCCTCTCCCCGCTTTGCGGGGAGAGGTGTAAAACAACACCGGCCGCATTTTGCGGCCGGCAGCTCGTTTGAAGAGTTCGAAAAGAGAGTTCGAAAAGAATGGCGATCACGCTCTCTGGCGATCAAGCGGTAGCATCGCCGCCCCTGTCGGCGCGGCTGACCCCGGCGCAGGTCTGGGGCATCGTGTTGCTTGCACCCTATTTCCTGGTCTTCCTGGCCTTCGTCGTCTACCCCGTCTGTTACGGCTTGTGGCTGGCGCGCCATCCCGAGAGCTATGTCGCCCTCTACAACGACCCGATCTTCGCGCGCGCCGCGGTCAACACCCTGATCTTCCTGGTCATCGGCATCAACATCAAGATGCTGATCGCGCTGTTCCTGTCCGGCTTCTTCGCGCAGCAGCGCACCTGGATCAAATGGCTTTCGGTGATCTTCATCCTGCCCTGGGCGGTGCCGTCGATCCCGACCATCCTGTCGGTGCGCTTCATGCTCAATCCCGAATGGGGCATGGTCAACCACTTCATCTTCAGCCTCACCGGCGATGACGGCCCGAACTGGCTGAACGATCCGACTGTCGCGCTGACCATGGCGATCGGCGTGCACATCTGGAAATCGCTGCCATTCTGGACGCTGATCCTGATCACCGGACGCCTTGCGATCTCGCACGATCTGTTCGAGGCCGCCGAGGTCGACGGCGCGAGCTGGTGGCAGAAATTCCGCTACATCACCTGGCCGTCGATGCAGACGCTCTACGTGACCTGCACGCTGCTCTCGATGATCTGGACGCTCGGCGACTTCAACAGCGTCTACCTCCTGACCGGCGGCGGCCCGGCCGACCTCACGCATGTGCTGTCGACGCTCGGCATCCGCTATCTCCGGCTCGACCAGCTCTCGCTCGCGATGGCCTCCATCGTCTGCGCGATGCCGTTCGTCCTGCCGCTCGTGTATTTCATGATGAAACGGTTGTCGCGATGAAGCTCCCCACCCTGCGCGAAGTCGCGACCGAAGCGAAGTTGCTGCTGATCGGAATCCCGGTATTCATCTGGACGATGGTGCCGATCTATCACATGTTCCTGTTCGCGATCTCCCCGAAGGAAGACGCGTTCTCCGGAAAACTGTGGCCGGACCATCCGACGCTGCACAACTTCTCGATCGTGTTCAACCAGCAGCACTATTTCCTGCGCGACTTCTACGTCCAGTTCTGGAATTCCGTGGTGATCGCGGCGTCCGTCGGCGCGCTGACGCTGTTCATCGCGACCGCGGCGGCGTTCTCGATCTCGCGGCTGCGCGTGCCCGGCGGGCGCGTGGTGATGAATCTCGCGCTCTTCACTTATTTCATTCCGGCGGCGTTCCTCGCCGTGCCGATGTACCGGACCATGGGCAATTACGGCCTCCTCAACAATCACTGGTCGCTGATCCTTGCGATGGTGACGATCGCCTCGCCCTACGCGATCTGGGTGTTGAAGCAGGCCTCCGACAAGCTGCCGGTCGAGCTCGATGAAGCCGCGGTGATGGACGGCGCCACCACGCTGCAGATCTTCCGCCTGGTCTATCTGCCCCTGATGATGCCCTCGCTGGTCGCGATCGGCACCTATGCGGTGCTGCTGGCCTGGAACGAATATCTCTACGCGTTCCTGCTGCTGTCGAACGACCGCGAGATCACCCTCCCCGTCGCGCTCGGCAACTTCCTCGCCGCCGACGACTCGCCGTGGGAGCTGTTGATGACGACCGGCTTCATCTACGCGCTGCCGCCGGCCGCGATCTACTACGCCTTCCGCCGCTACATGGTGGGCGGCCTCACCGCGGGTGCGGTGAAGTCCTAACTATCAGCAGTGCGCTTCCTGCGATAGGCGACCAGCAGCGCGATGGTCGTGCCGATGAAATGACCCGCGGTCGCGCCCGAGATGGCGCGGCCAGCCAGGTCGCCACGATACGCCGAAGAAGGACGGCGCCGCGCAGATGCCCTCACCCCGCCTTGCGCACAGTCTGTAAGAATTCTGCGACGTCTTTCTTGAGCGCCCGTGCTTGATCTTGCAATGCCGAAGCCGCCGTGAGTGCAGCTTCGGCGCCGGCGTCGGTCTCTCCAGCCACGGTGCGGACTGCGCCGACCTGGTCGGTCACGGCCGCCGTGCCGTTTGCGGCCTGCTCGACATTGCGGGCGATCTCGCTGGTTGCCGCACCCTGCTCCTCGACGGCGGAGGCAATCGTAGTCGCGATCTCCGTCATCTCAGCGATGGTTTTGCCGATCTGGCCGATCGCGGCGACGGACTGTCCGGTCGAGCCCTGGATCTCCGCGACGAGCCCTGCGATCTCCCCGGTGGCGCGCGCGGTCTGAGTTGCAAGGCTCTTCACTTCGTTTGCGACCACGGCAAAGCCCTTGCCTGCATCACCGGCTCGCGCCGACTCAATCGTGGCATTGAGGGCCAGGAGATTGGTCTGGCTCGCGATCGCCTGGATGAGTTGGACCACCGTACCAATCCGCTCGGCGGAATCCGACAGCGCGCGCATCAGCGCCTCGGTACGGGACGCCTCAACCTTGGCCTGGTCCGACACCGATACGGAGCGTGCGACCTGGCTCGAGATCTCCTTGATCGAGGCGGCAAGTTGATGCGTTGCGGCCGCAACGGTCTGCACATTCGAGGAAGCTTGGGCCGACGTCGCGGCGACCTGCTCGGCGAGCGAGCGACCGCGCTCGGCGACGCGGGCGAGACTTTCGGCGCTCTGTCCCATCTCCTCGGCGCGGCTTGAGACGCCGCCAATGACGCCCTCCATGCCGCTATCGAAGCGATCGGCAAGCTGAGCCATCATCGACGCACGTTCTGTCTCGGCTGCGGCACGCTGCGCTGCGGCCTCCTGCTCCATGCGCCGGACGGTCTGCGCATTCTGGCGGAACACTTCGACCGCTCCAGCCATATGACCAATCTCGTCGCCGCGCCCGCCACCCGGGATCGCCTCATCGAGCTCGCCCGCTGCAAGGCTCTGCATGCGCAAGGTCATCTGGCCGATTGGACGCGACACGCTGCGTCCGATCAGCCAGGCCAGCAGTGCACCCAAGACGAGCGCGGACGCGGCGACCGTGAACACGAGATTGCGCGTATGATCGACCGACTCTGCCGTCAGCCGGCTCTGCTCGGTGCGCGTAGCGCCGAGGGCCCGGTTGATCTCGGCTGTCTTGGCGTCGATCGTGCTGCTGGATTTGACGAGATCGGCTTGCGCCTTGCGCAGCTCGCCTATCGCGGCAGAAAGCTCGGTCAGTGTCGCCGATTGATCGGCAAGAGCCTTCTTCAGAGCTGCGATCAGGCTCTTCAGTCGTGGCGCCTCGATATCGGCGATTTCTGCCTCGCTATCGGCAACCGCGGTCAGTGCATAGCCGATCGTCAGCGAAGCATCATCGGCGTCGACCTGAGCCTGGGTGATGGTGAAACGCAGCACTGCCACGCGCATCGCATCCACCGTGCCGGCCAGACGCAGCGGCTGGAGCAGACGGTCGGGCTGGTTGGCGAGCGTCACATTGATCGCGCTGACGTCGAGGCCTGCTGAGGCGCCGAGCGCCTCGCCCCTGGTGCTCGCGTTGCGCAGACGATCGACGGCGCCAGCTACCGCCGTGAAGGAATTTCGATAAGCGCCAAGCGCACCCACCAACGCGCTTCGGCCCGCGGCAATCGCCGGCAGGCGAGCGAATTGCTGGTCGACCTGATCAAACGTCTGGCCAAAGCCGTCGATCGCCTTCATGGCGCTATCGCGGTCGCCGATATTGCGCGTACGGATGAATTTCTCGACGGTGACGTTCGCCGAGAGCAGCGCGGCATGCACCCTCGCCATGCCGGCATCACCATCAGCGCTGGTGACGAGATCTCCGACAGTGCCGCCGATCTCGGACAGCCGCAAGACGGCGAGCAGCGCCAACACGCAGAGGAAACCCAGCACCAGTGCGAAGCCGCCGAAGATGCGTGGGCGGATGCCGATGCGCGACAGGAGCAATGAAAGTTTCATAACATTTCCCGGGGAATTACGGCGTAGCCCGGATCCGGGCGAGCAGATCCTTGCCGAAGCGCTTCTCGAATTCGGGCTCCAGGGGCTTCACGGCATCGATGAACGGCTGGCGATCGACCTTTTCGATGATCTCCATGCCAGCTTTGCGCAGCTCCTCGAGCTTCTTCGTCTCCTCCGCGACGCCGCTCTGCCAGGTCGCCTCCGCACCGGCCTTGGCAGCGGCAATGATCGCGGCCTGGTCGGCCGGCTTCAGGGCCTGGAACACATCGCGATTGGCGACGAAGGCGATGGGCGCGAAGAAATGCCCTGTCAGGCTGGCATATTTTTGCACTTCCTCGAGATGGCTGGTCGCAATCGTCATGACCGGGTTCTCCTGCCCATCGATGCGGCCGTCCTTCAATGCGGAGTACACCTGCGTGAACTCCATCGGCACGACCTCGGCGCCCAGCGCTTTGAAGGTCATCTGATAGACCTCGTTCGGCAGAACGCGAATCTTCAGCCCTTGGAGGTCTGCGGGAGAATGAATCGGCCGCTTCGAATTGGTGACGTTGCGAAAGCCCTGCTTGCCGATCGCGAGCAGCACCAATCCCTTGTCGACGAAATGCTTGGCGAATAGAGCGCCGACCGGCCCCTCCGCGACCGCCTTGGCTTGCGCAGCATCGCGGAACAGGAACGGCACGTCGAATACGCCGAATTCAGGGACGGCGGAACTGACGACGGAGCCAGACAGGGTCGCCATATCGACCACACCACTGCGCATTGCGGCAAGGATCGCGGTCTCGCTGCCCAACGTGATGCCACCACGTTCGTCGAGGATGATACGGCCTTGCGCGATCTCGACGAGCTTGCGGCGAAATTCGTCCGAGCCAATCTGCTGCGGCGACTGCGGCGAGCCATTGTACAGTAGCGACACCATCTGCGTCGCGCCGGCCGACGGCCGAACAGCGAGACAGAATAAGGCCAGAGCTGCGCTGACCACGCCAATATGGAGCTGCTTCATCGCCCACCCTTCCCCAAGCGACGCGACGATAACCAGACAAGCTATACGAACGGTTAACCTAGATACCAAGCGGGCCCAAGGATCGGTCTCGGTCGAGATAGGTTCGCATCGACCTGCTGCCATCGACCGCGGCTTTTCGCGACTCGGTCGCATTCTACGGGCAGGGAAGCCTCAAACGGGCGCCGCGGTCGAGCCGATCACTCCACGACGCGCTTCCTGCGATAGGCGACCAGCAGCGCGATGGTCGAGCCGATGAAATAGCCGGCGGTCGCGCCCGAGACGGCGCGGCCGACGATGATCGCGAGCGCGCGGTCGCTCGCATCGATCGCCGAGATCACGCCCACGCTATATTGCAGGCCGAACACGATGAGGTTGCGGATCAGCGGAAACGCGCTGCCGGGACGGATGATCTCGCCGCTCTTGTGATCCATCTCGAACGGGCGCGGCGTCAGGATACCGAGCGGCAGCAGCGCCAGAGCCGCCGCGATCCAGGCAACGAACGGCCACGCGCTATCCTGATGGCCGAAGCCGATCCGCGAGACGCCCCAGACGATGAACACGACCGGCACGATCAGAGCGCGCCAGATCGGCGTCGTGCGCGGCTGCATGGCCTTGATGCCCTGCCACACCAGAAAGGCGAGCAGCGCGAACACCCAGACCGGGGTGTGGATCAGGATCTGATAGGCAAAGGTCATGATTGCTCCCTGCTCAAAGCGGCGCCGCGCTCTCGCCCTGCGAGCTCGACAGTTTCGAGGCGAGCGAGGCAATGACGATGACGATGGCAATCAGGCCGATCACCAGCGTGCAGATGGCGTTGATCTCGGGCTTCACCCCGAGCCGCACCTCGGAATAGATCCGGATCGGCAGCGTCGCCGAGCCGGGGCCGGTGGTGAAGCTCGCGATCACGAGATCGTCGAGCGACAGCGTGAAGGCCAGCATCCAGCCGGCCACGATCGCCGGCGCGATCAGCGGCAGCGTGACCAAAAGGAAGGCACGGACGGGGGCGCAGCCGAGATCCATGGCGGCCTCCTCGAGCGAGCGGTCGAGCGAGCCGAGGCGCGACTGCACCACGACGGCGACGAAGCACATCGTCAGCGTGGTGTGCGCGATCGTCACCGTCCAGAAGCCGCGCTCGGCGTTCAAGGCGACGAACAGCAGCAAGAGCGACAGGCCGGTGATCACCTCCGGCATCACCAGCGGCGCATAGAGCATCCCCGAGAACAGCGTGCGGCCGCGAAATCCCTCGCCGCGCGACAGCGCCATCGCGGCCAGCGTTCCGAGCACGGTCGCCATGCTGGCCGAAGCGACCGCGACGCGCAGGCTCATCCAGGCCGCCTCGATCATGGCGCGGTCGTTGAAGAACTCGCGATACCAGCGCAGCGACCAGCCGCCCCACACCGTCACCAGCCGCGAGGCATTGAAGGAATAGATGACGAGGATGAGGATCGGCAGATAAAGGAACGCCAGCCCCAGCGCGAGCGAGGCGACGTTGAAGCGGGAGAGGCGGGAGACCTTGCCCATCTCACCGCTCCTCCAATTGCCGCCGCTGGACCCGTTCGTAGAGCAGCAGCGGTGCGAGCAGCACGATCAGCAGAATGATGGCTGCTGCGGATGCGACTGGCCAGTCCTTGTTGGTGAAGAATTCCAGCCACAGCGTCTGGCCAATCATCAGCGAGTTGGAGCCAGCAAGCAGATCCGGGATCACGAACTCGCCGACGATCGGAATGAAGCAGAGCAACACGCCGGCGCCGACGCCGGGCAGCGACAGCGGAAAGGTGACCAGCCAGAACACCGCCCCCGGCGGCGCGCCGAGATCGGCGGCGGCCTCCTCCAGCGCCGGCTCCATCTTGGCGAGCGTCGCATAGAGCGGCAGGATCATGAACGGCAGGTAGGAATAGACGATGCCGAGATACATCGCGCTGTCGGTGGAGAGCCACACCACCGGCTGGCTGACGAGATGCAAGGCGAGCAGGATCTGGTTGAGCAGGCCGTCATGCTGCAGGATGTTGATCCAGGCGTAGATGCGGATCAGGAACGAGGTCCAGAACGGCACGATGACCAGCACCATCGCCACCGCCTGCCAGCGCGCCGGCAGCCGCGCCATGCCATAGGCGATGGGATAGCCGATCAGGAGCAGGATCGCGGTGGCCGTGATCGCGACGGTGAGGCTTCTGACATAGGCAAACACGTACAGGTCGTCGGAGACGAGCAGCTTGAAGTTCTCGATCGACAGCGCGCCGAACGCGGCCTTGATCGCCGCCCATCCCGCGGTGAAGTCGAACACCGGCTCGTAAGGCGGCTGCGCGATCGCCGTCTGCGACAGGCTGATCTTCAGCACGAAGCCGAACGGCACCAGGAAGAACAGCGCCATCCAGAGGTAAGGCGCGATCGCGGCAAAGCGCGCGGGCCTGGCAAAGATGCGGCGCGCGCTCATTGCTCCAGCACCACGCAATCATTTGACGTGAACCAAACCACCACGCGTTGGTTCACGCTGTACGCATCGCTGTCGCGGCGCGCGGTATTCGCGATCGCGGACCGCACCGTGCCACCTGCATCGAGCTTCACCTTGTAGGCGGTGCTGCCGCCAAGATAGCAGACGTCGCTGACGGTGCCTTCTAGCCGATTGATCGCAGGCCCCTGGTCCGCATCACCATCGAGCGCACGGCGCGAAAGCTTGACCTTCTCGGGGCGGATCGCCACCGACACTGTCGTCTTGCCGACCGGCGCGCGCGGCTCGGCCACGACGAGCGTTCCGGCATCGCGGGTGGCAATGGTCACGCGATGGGCTTCACGCGATTGCAGCTCGCCCTCGAACAGGTTGATGTCGCCAACGAACTGCGCGATCCATCGCGAGCGCGGCGCCTCATAGAGCTCGCGCGGCGATGCGACCTGCACGAGCTTGCCGGCGTCCATCACGCCGATTCTCGTCGCCATCGTCATCGCCTCCTCCTGATCGTGGGTGACGATGATGAAGGTCATGCCGAGCCGGCGCTGCAGCTCCATCAGCTCTCCTTGCGTACTTTCACGCAGTTTCTTGTCGAGCGCCGCCAGCGGCTCGTCGAGCAGCAGCAGTTGCGGGCGGCGCGCCAACGCACGCGCCAGCGCGACGCGCTGCCGCTGACCGCCGGAGAGCTGGTCCGGCTTGCGCTTCTCCATCCCGTCCAGCTTCACCAGCGCAACCATCTCGGCCACGCGCGTGGCGATATCGGCGCGCGCCATGCCGGCGCGCTTCAGGCCGAAAGCGATGTTGTCGCGCACCGAAAGATGCGGAAACAGCGCGTAGCTCTGGAACATCATGTTGACGGGCCGCTCGTGCGGCAGCGCCTGCGCGATGTCGCTGCCGCCAAGCAGGATGCGCCCCGCGTCCGGCGCCTCGAAACCGGCCAGCATGCGCAATAGCGTGGTCTTGCCGCAGCCGGAGGGACCGAGCAGCGCAAAGAACTCGCCCGCCCCGATGTCGAGCGACACGCCGTCGACCGCGCGGAACGCGCCGAAATTCTTCACCACGCCGTCAATGCGCAGCAGCGGCCGACCCGTCGCCGGATGCGCGCCCGGCCTGGCCGCGTCGGCCGCCTTGATCCCCTCGAGTTCGTCAGCCATGTTCCCTGCCGGCCCCAATGCAGCCGCACGCTAGCGGTGGAACGCCGTCGGCTCAACCGGTTCGATGCTGATCATTCACACCGCATTCGCCATGAACGCAGCCAGTGCGTCGTGATCGGCGGGCGGCATGGTCAGTCCGAGCTTGGAGCGGCGCCGCAGGACGTCGTCGGGGAAGCGGGCCCATTCGGTTTGCATGAGGTAGCGCACCTCGGCTCCCGTCAGTTCGGGACCGAAAGCCGGCCCCAGTTCGGCGCGACTCGTCGCCTCCCCCAGCACGGCCGACAGCCGCGAGCCATAGGCACCCACCAGGCGTTGCGCCTGCGCCTCGGAGAGAAAGCGCCAGCGGTCGCGCGCGGCGTCGACTTCCGCCTCGAAGCTCTGCCAGGGAAAGTCCCCGCCCGGAAGCGACACCGCCGCCGTCCAGGGCCGCGACATCGGATAGAACGGCGTCAGCCTGGTCACCGCCCGCTCGGCGCGCCACCGCGCCGTCGTGACGTCGCCGCCGAACATCGTGATCAGCGGCGCCTTGCGCCGCCGCGCATCGAATGCGAGCGCACCATCACGCCGGCGCCCGGCGGCAGGCGCCAGATTGACGCCCGACATCGTCCGCACCACATCGACCGGCACGACAGGCTCGCGGAAATAGCGACTGGCGGCCTCGCAGAGATAGCTCACATCAGCGGCCGGCATGGCGACGATCGCCGGATCGCCCCTGAAGTCATGCGTCACGGTGCCGATCAGGGTGAAATCACGCTCGAACGGGCTTGCGAAGATCAGGCGGCCATCGCTGTTCTGGAAGACGTAGACATTGTCGGGTTCGAACAGCCGCGGCACGACGATCTGGCTGATCTGCACGACTGCGCCCGCGCGCGGTGGCGGCTGTCGGAGCACGGTCTCGGCGACGCTCACGCTCCATCCGCCGCTGGTGTTCGCGAGCGCGCGGGTCGTGATGACCCTGCGGTGGCCGCGATCGACGACGGCGAGCCGCCAGGTATCGGCGCGATCGGCCCGCACGCAGCGCGCGCCGGTGCGGATCACTGCGCCGCGCTCCGCCGCGTCCAGCGCGGTCAAGACAACGAGCCTGGAATCATCGACGACGCAATCCGAATATTCAAAGGCGGTGCCGAACGGCCGCCTCAACGCGTTGCCAACCGGATGATGCGTGATGTCGATGGTCGAGGACGGCGGCAAGCCGCCGCGCCCTGCAAGGCGGTCGTAGAGCAGGAGACCGGTGCGCAGCAACCAGGGTGGACGTTCCTCGGAATGCGCAGGGATGACGAAGCGCATCGGACGAACCAGATGCGGGGCGATCGCGAGCCACACCTTGCGCTCGGCCAGCGCCCGGCGCACGCGACGGAAGCCGCGACGCTCCAGCACCGAGAGATCGCCGTGGATCAAATGCGGCGTCGCCGACGAGGCCGCGCCACCGAGATCGCCCTGCTCCAACAGAATGACGCGAAGGCCGCGCCCGGCGGCGTCGCGCGCGATGCTGACGCCGTTCAGGCCACCGCCGATGATCGCGAGGTCGTAATCCGCCATGAATCCGTCGTGAACGAACGAAGCGAGGACTTCGCTATCACTAGCGCATGATCCGGAAAAGTGTGTAGCGGTTTTTCCTCGCGACAAACGCGGAACGCGTTTGCGCGGAAATCATGCACAAACGGATGGCCAGAGCGCGACCCGCGCACTAGCCGGTCTTGAGCACAAGCTCCATCGTCTCGGCGCGGCCGATGAGGCGGCCATATTGCCCGATCGGCAAGGGCTTGCCGAGCAGATAGCCCTGCACGCCGTCGCAGCCCTCCTTGGCGAGGAAGGCGAGCTGCTCGATCGTCTCGACGCCTTCGGCGATGATCGACATTTCCAGGCCATGACCGAGATCGATCACGGCACGCACGATCGCTGCCGATTGCGGATTACGGCCGAGATTGATCACGAAGGCGCGGTCGATCTTGATCTTGTCGAACGGGAACGCCTGGAGATAGCTCAGCGAGGAATAGCCGCTGCCGAAATCGTCCATCGAGATGCGCACACCCAGCGCCTTCAGGCGGCGCAGCAACGCGAGGCCGCGATCGAAATCCTCGATCAGCACGCCCTCGGTGATTTCGAGCTCGAGCCGGCCGGGTGAAAGCCCGGTCTCCAGCAAGATCGAGTGAACGAGGCCGACCACGTCGCCATGGGCAAACTGCGCCGGCGAGAGGTTGACCGCGACCTGGAGCGGCTTGGCCCAGGAGGCCGCCTCGCGGCAGGCCTGGCGCAGGATCCATTCGCCCATCTCGACGATCAGACCGCTCTCCTCCGCGATCGGAATGAACTCGGCCGGCGAGACCTGGCCGCGGACCGGGTGCTGCCAGCGCGCCAGCGCCTCGAAGCCGATGATCTCGCTCTCGGCGACGGTGTGGCCGGCGACGCCCTGCGGCTGGAACGCGAGCGAGAGCTCGCCGTTCTTGATCGCCTTCGACAGGTCCTGGTGCAGCACGCGGCGGTCGCGGATCTGCTGGTCCATCTCGGGCTGGTAGAGGCTGATCGTGCCGCGCGACTTCTGCTTGGCGCGGAACAGCGCTGCCCCGGCATTGGCGAGCAGCGAGGCGGCGTCCGCGCCGTTGTGCGGGAAGACCGATATGCCGGTGGTGACCCCGGCGCGCACCGCGCGGCCGTCGATCTGGAATTCCTGGGACAGGGCTTCACCAAGCTGGCGGGCCAGCGCCAGACCCGTGTCGGGCTGCTTGCCATCGATGATGAGGCCGAATTCGTCGCCGGACAGGCGCGCGACCACGCCGCCACGGGCGGCGTCCTGGAGCCGCTGGGCGACCTCGACGAGGAGCTTGTCGCCGAGCGCATGGCCGAAGACGTCGTTGACCTCCTTCAGCCCGTCGAGGTCGACGCAGAGCACGGCGAACTCCTCACTGGTGCCCTCGCAGGCTTCGATCATCTGCGTCAGCGCCTGGAGGAAGGCGGCGCGATTGGGCAGGTCGGTCAGGCCGTCGTGATAGGCCATGTGCGCCATGCGCGACTCGGTCTGGCGGCGGTCGGTGACGTCCTCGTGGGTCTTGATCAGATATTCCGGCTCGCCAGCATCGTTGAGCACGGTGGCGCGGCGGGTGAGGAACAGCCGCAAGCCATCCTTGGTCGAGATAGGATGCTCTTCGGTGATCATTCCCCGCTTCCTGATCGCGGCCTCGTCGCGCGCGATGATCAGCTTGGCCTCTTTGGCATTGAAGATATCGGCGGCGGTCAGTCCCGTGGCTTCCTCGCGCTTGCGGTTGAGGATGGTTTCGGCGCTGCGATTGGCGAGCAGATAACGGCCATCGTTGACCTGCTCCACGATCAGCGCCACCGGGATATTGTCGACCACGAGTTCGAGGAATTTCTTGGTGCTCTCCAGCTCCCGCGACAACGAGCGTCGATCGGTAACGTCTTCGAACACCAGCAGCAGAAATTCCGGCTGATTCTTCTCGTTTCGAACCACGATCCGGATCGAGGCAACCATGCGCCCCCCCGAGCCGCGCTCGACCTCGAACTGGTTGCGGAACTGCCCGTCGGGCGCATCGAGCGCCGCCCGATCGGCCGCCTCGATGCTGGCAGCCGAGGCAGGTGCAAACAGCTCTCGCGCGTTCTTGCCGACGACATGGTCCCGCGAGAAACCCCAGAACCGCTCATAGGCGCTGTTCGCGAAGATATAGCGGCCGTCCTCGATGGTCTTGGCGGCCACGCAGGCTGGCACGTTGTTCAGCACCGTTTCCAGAAACTGCTTGGTGGACGCAAGCTGCCGCGACAGGGTGCGCTGCTCGCTGACGTCGAGATGCGTCGCAACCGAGCCGCCATTCGGCAGCACGAAATATTTCGCCAGAATGGCGCGCCCGTCGGGCAGCTCGGTGATCAGGCCGTTCGAGCTGGCGGCCTTCTCGTAGTACTCGTCGTCGGTCACGCCGAGCACGCCGCGCTCACGACGCAGCCTGAGGATGTCGGCCCTGGTCATGTCGGTCCAGAGATCCGCCCGCGCCAGCCCATAGATCTCGAGATAGCGGTCGTTGCAGAAGATGATCCGCGCTTGCGCGTCGGTCATTACGACGCCCTGGTTCAGATTGTTCAGCGCGGACGAGACGAAGGCATTGCGCCTGAGCTGCGTGCGCCTTACCCGTCGCAACGCCGAGTGGATCCACAGCACGATGGCCGCCAGGAACGAGCACACCGCGATGCCGCCAAGCAGCGCCTCCCAGACCGAATTGGGATCGAGCCTGCCCAGGTAGCTCTGCGGGGCGAAATTGTCGGACAGCGCAAAGGCGCGCGCGGGCGCAACCGTGCAGGCCAGGCATGCCAGGGCCTGCACAGGCGTCAGAAACGCGCCGCTCGCGTGCCAGTTCTTGTCAGCCATCAGCCACCCGCGATTTCAACTCGGGATTGTCTGGCCTCACGGGTTGGGATCGGGTAAACGCCTGTCAGCACGACAGAAAAATGTGGCGCCAGATACGGCAATTGCCCTGACATGATAAATTCTTCCTTAATGGAGAGCCGCCTTGGGTGCGGTTTCTTAAGCCTCTCGTTGAGCCCCTTGTTGAACTCCTTGGCCCCGCCACTCACGGACCTGCCGTCCCACCATGGATAGAGTTGACTGCGTCGTCATCGGAGCGGGCGTGGTCGGGCTCGCGGTCGCCCGAAAGCTCGCCCAGGCCGGGCGCGAGGTGATCGTGCTCGAAGCGGCGGAGGCCATCGGCACCGTCACCTCCTCGCGCAACAGCGAGGTGATCCATGCCGGGATCTACTACCGGGCCGGGAGCTGGATGGCGCGGCTGTGCGTCAGCGGCAAGCATGCGCTCTACCGCTACTGCGCCGAGCGCAACATTCCGCACAAAAATTGCGGCAAGCTGATCGTCGCGACCAATCCGAAAGAGACCGAGAAGCTGCAATCGATCAAGGCACATGCCGAGGCCAATGGCGTGCTCGATATGCAGATGCTCGCAGGCGACGCCGCGCGCGCGCTGGAGCCGGCGCTCGCCTGCGATGCCGCGTTGCTCTCGCCCTCGACCGGCATCATCGACAGCCACGCCTACATGCTCTCGCTGCGCGGCGAGGCCGAAGCGGCGGGAGCCGCGTTCGCGTTTCACACGCCGCTGATCCGCGCCAAGGCGTCAGGCGGCGTCGTCGAAATCGATGCCGGCGGCGAGGCGCCGATGACGCTGCAATGCAGCCTGCTGGTCAACGCGGCAGGTCTTTCAGCGACGACGGTGGCGCGCAACATTGATGGCATGCCGCTCGACCGGATTCCGCCGATCTATCTCGCCAAGGGCAACTATTTCAGCTGCAGCACCAAGGCGCCGTTCTCACGGCTGATCTATCCCGTGCCCGAGCCCGGCGGACTCGGCGTGCACCTGACGCTGGACATGGCAGGCCAGGCGCGCTTCGGTCCCGACGTGGAGTGGATCGAAACGATCGACTATGCCGTCGACCCCGCACGCGCGGAGCGATTCTATCCGGCAATCCGCAAATACTGGCCGGACCTGCCTGATGGCGCGTTGATGCCGAGCTATTCGGGCATACGGCCGAAGATCGTCCCGCCGGCGGTGGCCATGCAGGATTTCCTGATGCAGGGCCCGCGCGATCACGGCGTGGATGGCGTGATCAATCTCTTCGGGATCGAGTCGCCCGGCCTGACGTCATCGCTCGCGATCGCCGACCACGTCGCCGAGCTCGCAAACATCTAGAGCATGATCCGGACCCGGTGGGCCGCGTTAGCGCAAAGTGCGAAGCGGTCTTCCCTCGCGACAAACGCGGAACGCGTTTGCGCGGAGATCATGCTCAAACAACAACCTGAAGCGCGATGACGATTCATCTCATCGCGCTTTAAGCATCGCACGAAACCAATCGCACGAGGCTTCGCACCTCGACGCAGGGATGAGCGCAACAGCTCTCATCCCTGCGTGAAGGGGGGCGAGACCAGGCCTACTTGTGTACGGGGGTTGCTAGTGGAGCGTGTCGTCGGCGCCGTGCCTCAACCGCTCGATCTGGTCCTTGACCATCAACTTCCGGCGCTTCAACTCAACAATTTGCAGGTCGTCTGTTGAAAGGTGCACGAGAGCTTCGTGCAATTCGTTTTCGAGAAGTTTGTGCTTCCGCTCCAATTCAACAAGATGTGCCTGAATTGTCATTCGAAACCTCCTCGGTAGGGTTGAACCTCAGGATTCGATCCGGACGAAGAAGTGTACATCACCGATTCGTTCTGTCGATAAGTATCCGTAGTCCCACTGTCATTTTTGAAAATTCATATGTAATGAACAGTGAGTAAGGAACCACCGCAGGAATCATCCATGATTTCAAT
The DNA here is from genome assembly GCF_000472925.1 of Bradyrhizobium sp. Ec3.3. Lineage (GTDB taxonomy): Bacteria > Pseudomonadota > Alphaproteobacteria > Rhizobiales > Xanthobacteraceae > Bradyrhizobium. The sequence goes on along the minus strand of NZ_AXAS01000032.1, from coordinate 6,238 downwards.
GCGCCTGCGCGCTGGCGGCGCGATCCACTGAAATATCTTTGCGAGACACCGTTGATAGGGGACCCAGATCGCTTGCGATCACGTCGCGCAAGGACGATACTTTCCACAGGCCTTCCACAGGCTTTCGCAACCTCATCGGGTTTTCCGGCTACCGCACATCATGACCAATGAACACGAGCGCGAACTCGAAGCCGAGCTCGCCCGGTTGCAGCAGGAACACCGAGATCTCGATGCGGCGATCGATGCATTGCATCAATCGCCCGCCCCCGACCTGTTGCGGTTACAGCGTCTGAAGAAACGCAAGCTGTTGTTGCGCGACCGTATCGCCTTCATCGAAGACCAGATCACGCCCGACATCATCGCCTGATCCCAGCCGGTGCGCCCGATGCGTTTTCCGCGCATCGGATTCCACTTGACTCAAAAAGAACAAAAGAAGAACATTCGAGCCTCAACCAGCTTCCGGGGAAATGCCATGTCCGCAGCCGCCTTCGACAACAGCCATTATGAACAAGCCTGCAATCAGGCGATCGCGATGTGTGACGGCAATCTGCGCAGCACCATCAAGGCGCTGATCATGGCCAACGAATATCTGGAAGCGGAGCTCGAGGAATTGCAGGCGGCAATTTCGGCCGGCTGCATTCCCGAGACGTCGCGCAACAAGATGCGGAGCACCTCCAGCGCCGCGTAGCCAACGAGCACTCGGAGCCGACCATGTCCGATGTCACCTACTATGTCGCACTGCCTTTCCTCACCGACAAAGATGGATCGCCGGTCGCGGGCGCCGCGGAGGAATGTCAGACCTCGGCCGCCGCGCTGCGGCGCGCCGAGATCCTGGCGCACGGCGCCGGCCATATCGGCGCGATCGCGTTCAGCCGCAGCGGCGATCCCATGACTGGCGAGTTCGGCGACGCCAAGCTGCTGCGCAAGTTCGGCAACGTGCCGGAAGACCTCAGCGCGCTTTGAAGCGCAATCGCTTTACGTTCGATCGCTGCCACACAAAAGGTGCGCTCCCTCTCCCGCTTGCGGGGGAGGGCTGGGGTGGGGGTGTCTCCGCAATCGATACTCCCAACGTAGAGAGAGCCCCCACCCGGCGCTTCGCTCGACCTCCCCCGCAAGCGGGAGAGTTGAGCGAGCCTGCGGCCCAATCGATTCAACCCCTAACTACTGATCAATCTGATCCGCGGCTCATGCCGCCGCTGGGCCTTGCGCACATACATGGCCGCATCGGCTTCCTCCAGGGCGCGGCCTGCCTCGGCGTGAGATCCTAGCAGCGCGACGCCGGCGGAGGCACCCGCATTCACGCGCTGGTCGCGAAAGACAAAGGACAAATCGTCGATCGCCTGCTCGAAAGCTGCGGCCTTCGCCCTGGCATCGGTCTCGCTGAGGTTCCACAACAGCAGCGCAAACTCGTCGCCGCCGAGGCGGCCGACCACGTCGGAGGCGCGGACCTGCCGCGTCAGCGTGCCGGCGATCGCCTTGAGCACCTCGTCGCCGGCAGCGTGACCGAAGGAGTCGTTGATGGGCTTCAGGCGGTCGACGTCGAGCACGATCAGCGCGCCACGGGCGGCGTAGCGCGTCATGTAGGCAATCGCACGGTGCAGCTCACGCTCGAAGCCGCGCCGGTTCGGGATGCCGAGCAGGAAGTCCGTGTCGGCGGCAGCCTCCAGCTCGTCGATGCGCCGCCGGGCCTGGGCGAGCCTGGTGCGCAGGTTGCGGATGATCGCCTTGGCGTTCTTGGCCTCTCCGGTGGTCACAGCGGGCTGGCCCGCCGACCGGGCCGCGCGCCTGGCCGCGGGTTTGGCTCGGCTCCCGCTGCTTTTCCGGCCCTTTTTTGCCTTCGCAGCGATCGCCCTTTTTGGTTTCTTCATGGGCGTCCTGCTCAATGAAGGCTTGCGGGGATTCACCAAGACAGGATAGTGCATTCCCTTCTCCTTGCCACCGCCTTGCGAGCCGCCGGCCGGAACCGATAATCTGGCCTATGTTTCTGTATTCCCGAGCACAATTGACGTCATGACCGCGCCGATCGCCATCATCATGGGAAGCCAGTCGGATTGGGACACGATGCGGCATGCCGCCGATACGCTCACAGCGCTCGGCGTCGCCTGCGAAAGCCGCATCGTCTCGGCCCACCGCACCCCGGACCGGCTGTTCACCTTTGCCAAGGGCGCCAAGGCCGAAGGCTTCAAGGTCATCATCGCCGGCGCCGGCGGTGCTGCGCATCTGCCCGGCATGACGGCGGCGCTGACGGAACTGCCGGTGTTCGGCGTCCCCGTCGAATCCAAGGCGCTGAGGGGCGTCGATTCGCTCCACTCGATCGTGCAGATGCCCGCCGGCATCCCGGTCGGCACGCTCGCCATCGGCAAGGCGGGCGCGATCAACGCTGCGCTGCTGGCCGCGGCCGTGCTGGCCCTTTCCGATCCGGCCCTCTCAGACCGCCTTGTCGCCTGGCGCAAAGCGCAGACCGACGCCGTGGGCGAGCGCCCGGAGGACAAGGCGTGACTGGCACCAAACGGGTGAAGCTGAAGCCCGGCGACACCATCGGAATCCTCGGCGGCGGACAATTGGGACGGATGCTTGCGATGGCCGCGGCGCGGCTCGGCTTGCGCTGCCAGGTGTTTTCGCCCGACCCGGACTCACCGGCCTTCGACGTCGTGCTCAACGCGACCTGCGCGGAATATGCCGACGTCGAGGCGCTCGAGCTGTTCGCGAACGACGTCGACGTCATCACCTACGAGTTCGAGAACGTGCCGGCCGCGGCCGCGCTGGTGCTGGACGCGCGCCGCCCCGTGCTGCCCAACCGAAAGATCCTCGAGACCACCCAGGACCGGCTGGCCGAGAAGGATTTCATCACCCGGCTCGGGATCGGCACCGCTGCCTATGCCGACGTCACCTCGGTCGCATCGTTGCGCGAGGCAATCGTCAGGATCGGGCTTCCGGCCGTGCTGAAGACGCGCCGCTTCGGCTATGACGGCAAGGGCCAGGCCATCATCCGCGAGGGCGACGACATCGCGAAAGTGTGGACCGGCCTCGGCACCAAGTCGGCGATCCTCGAAGCCTTCGTGCCGTTCGAGCGCGAGATTTCCGTGATCGCCGCGCGCTCGGCCGAAGGCCAGGTCGAGTGTTTCGACGTCACCGAGAACGAGCACCGCGATCACATCCTCAAGATCTCGCGCGCGCCGGCCGCGATTCCGGATGCTCTTGCCGAGGAGGCGCGCAACGTCGCCGGCAAGATCGCCGACGCGCTCGATTATGTCGGCGTGCTGGCAGTCGAGATGTTCGTGCTCGCCAACGGCACGGGACCGAAGGTGCTGGTGAATGAGATTGCGCCGCGCGTGCATAATTCCGGGCACTGGACGCTCGACGGCGCGTCCGTCTCGCAGTTCGAGCAGCATATCCGCGCCATCGCCGGCTGGCCGCTCGGCAAGCCCGTGCGGCACGGCGAGGTCGTCACCATGACCAACCTGATCGGCGACGAGATCAACCGCTACACAGAGTGGCTCACGGTCCCCGGAGCCACCGTACACCTCTACGGGAAGGGCACACCCAAGCCGGGCCGCAAGATGGGCCACGTCACCGAGGTCGCGCCCGCCCGCGGCAAGTAAGGGGACCGCGGCGCTGCGCGATCCCCCTAAAGCGCGATCATCGTCGCACTTTAGATTTTTATTTGAGCATGATCTCCGCGCAAACGCGTTCCGCGTTTGTCGCGAGGAAAAACCGCTTCACACTTTGCGCTAACGCGGCCCTCCGGGTCCGGATCATGCTCCGACGATCACGCGGTCTTCACACCGGCGACGACGCCGGCCGGCTCTTCGCTGAGCCAGCGATAGATCACGCCGCCGAGTGCGCCGCCGATCAGCGGCGCAAGCCAGAACAGCCACAGTTGCGCCAGCGCCCAGCCGCCGACGAACAAGGCGGGCCCGGTGCTGCGCGCCGGGTTCACCGACGTGTTGGTGACGGGAATGCTGACGAGATGGATCATCACCAGCGCAAGCCCGATCGCGAGTGGCGCGAAGCCCGCAGGCGCCCTTCCATGCGTGGCACCCATGATGATGAACAGGAACATCATGGTCATCACCACTTCTGTGATGAAGCACACCACCATGCCGTACTGGCCGGGCGAATGCGCACCATAGCCGTTCGACGCAAAGCCCTTGGTGACGTCGAAGCCCGGGGCGCCGCTGGCAATCACATAGAGCAGCGTTGCCGCGACAATCGCGCCGATGACCTGCGCGACGATATAGGGCAGGATCTGTCCGGTCGGGAACCGGCCGCCCGCGGCAAGACCGACCGTGACGGCCGGGTTGAGGTGGCAGCCCGAGATATGGCCGATCGCGTAGGCCATGGTGACGACGCTCAGGCCGAACGCCAGGGACACGCCGACCAGGCCGATGCCGACCTGCGGAAAGCCGGCTGCGATCACCGCGCTCCCGCACCCTGCGAATGTGAGCCAAAAGGTACCGATGGCCTCGGCCGCATATTTCTTCATTTCCATGGACGTCTCCCCTGATTTCCGAGTTCTCCGGATCAAAGCTCCGGGAACGGCCCCGTCATTGGCGCCAAATCACCCAAATCAGGGCCGCACGGGGGCATTTTTGCCCTATTTAATGGCTTATCTTGGCCCGAAAGGCCGCTTGGACGATGGACATCTCAGGTTTTGTCTGATACATCCGCGCGCTCAAGGTTAAGGGCTTGTGCTTTCTGCCATCCCCTTTGACTTACCAGAATTCAAATCCGATCCACTGAAGAGGATGCCGCGTGCAGGTTCTCGTTCGCGATAACAATGTCGATCAAGCCCTCAAGGCGCTGAAGAAGAAGATGCAGCGCGAGGGTATTTTCCGCGAGATGAAGCTCCGCGGTCACTACGAAAAGCCCTCCGAGAAGAAGGCTCGCGAAAAGGCCGAAGCCGTGCGCCGCGCGCGCAAGCTGGCCCGCAAGAAGCTGCAGCGTGAAGGGCTGCTGCCGATGAAGCCGAAGCCGGTGTTCGGCGCTGGCCCCGGTGGCGAGCGTGGCGCTGGCGGCCGTGGCGGCCCGGGCGCAGGTCCGCGCGGACCGCGCTGATTTTGCTGTTCTTGCAAGACTGAGTTTTCGATGACGCGGGCCCCGGGCCCGCGTTATTGTTTTGTGAGCGGTGCCTTTTCTGGGACGGGGCACTACCGATGCGGCACCAGCGCGAGCGAACCCGTAGATGGACTCCCCTCTCCCCGAGCACAGCCCGGCACGGTCGTGCCGACCGTGGCGGCGCTCCGTCACACTTTCACTGATCGCGCTCGCACTGTCCGGCTGCTCGTTCGACCTGGGATCGCTGATGCCGGAGAAGGATAAGCCCCAGGACGCGCCCAAATCTGCTACCGCGCCTGCTGCTGCGCCCGCCGAAAGCGCGGTCAGCGCCGGCAATGTCGCTGAGGCCCAGAGCCATACGGCAAAGGGCCAGGCGCTTGCGAAATCGGGAGAGACGGCGGCGGCGCTCGAGGAGTTCAACCGCGCGGTCGCGCTCGATCCCTACAATGCGCACGCGCTCTATGGCCGCGCCCTGATCTATCAGGCGAGCAACGAGCACGAGTTCGCGATCGCGGATTTCAGCGCAGCGAGCGGGCTCAATCCGCAGAAGCCGGAGCCGCTGCTCGGCCGCGCCATCAGCTATCTCGCGGTGGGCAAGGTCAAGGAAGCCGCAGCCGACCTCGACGAGGCCTCCGAGGCCGATCCGCATAATGCGCAAGTCTGGACCACGCGGGGGCTCGCCTATGAGCGCCTCGGCGACAAGGCCAAGGCGGCGGCGTCCTACACCAAGGCGGTCGCGCTACGTCCACGCGACGATGCCGCGCGCAGCGGTCTGGCCCGCGTCGGTGGCTGAAGCGCGATGAGATTAAATGCAGTCGGCTGCCGGGGTCACCTCTCCCCGGCGGGGTGAGGTGATCAGCGCCTTGGGCTCACACCAATTCAACCAAAAGTCATCCCGCACTAGTTGTGGAGCCTCAAGAGGTTGTCCTCGGTTAGACCGAGTCGGCTGATTGGTGTTTGAGATTTTATACCCCCATGGGGTCGGTGCCAGTTGTATTGATGCAGCCAGATTGGCAGCTCCTGGGCGCGCCGATCTGAGGTCGGATAGGCTCGGGCATAGGCCCATTCCCGAAGCGCTGTCTGAATGAAGCGCTCGGCCTTGCCATTTGTTCTCGGCGTATATGGCTTGGTGCGGATGTGCTTGATACCCAGGTCCCGGCAAGCGTCGCGGAAGGCGAAG
>NZ_AXAS01000031.1 GCF_000472925.1 Bradyrhizobium sp. Ec3.3 | reverse complement strand
AACCGAGTGGTGTGAACGATCTCCAGCGGAAGCTGGGCCTGGCGCAACGCCTTCACCAGTGCCTTCTCGTAGCCACCGGTCGGCTCGATCACGATGCGCTTTACCGGCTGCTTCTTCAGCCGCTCGACCAGCGCAGCAATGGCATCGGGTCGATTTGCGTAATGGGCGCTATCGCCCCGATGCCATGCGACATCCAGACTGGAACCACCAACGTCGACACCGACGAAGCTATTGTCTGCAAAGTGTGAGGCTGTCATGCTGCTCCTGCCTTGTTCACGAGGCAGGGNCGGCGCCTGGATCGTCAAACGTGCGGCCAGCACTTGCTACCGTCNGGGTGTCCGGCCCTTCAATCAATCAAGGCGGGGTGCGAGATCCCGACGGTCGCTGAGACCTCCCATAAACCTCGCAACGCCCGCCTCGACCCCACCATACGTGAGGCACCCAGACTTACGACCCATAACCACAGGGAGTAGTTTTGCGAAGACTCGTGGTCACCAATCTCGTGCGATAACCACTCCCTGTGGTTATGGGTCCCGGCCTTCGCCGGGACGACGAGTTGAGTTTGGGGCGTTTTTACAGAACAACGGCTAACGTTTCTGCCGCCGCTTCGTCGATTGCGTCGGCAATTCGGGAGGCTCATCCCTTAGCGCGCCGATGCGGCGGAGCGCGGCTTCGGCGGCGCGCTCGCCGCTCTCCCAGGCGCCGTCGACGGTGCCCCAGAGCGTATCGTGCGTCGCTTCGCCCGCGAGATACATGCAGCCGATCGGCTCGGTCAGGATTTTTCGCGAAAGCTGCCCACCGGGCGCGGACGCCGACATCGCGCCCATCACGAACGGCGAGGCGTTCCAGCGCGTCGCGCTGATCTTCTTGATTCCCGCCGTGGCCTCACTGCCGAACAGTTTCGTGAGCCATTCCCTGGCGAATGCAGCCATCGCCTGCTCGCCCTGTTCCGACAGGTCGCGGCCAAAGGAGCCGCCGACGTCGATCGAGCACAACGAGGAACCACCGATATTGGCGAACAGCTGCGCGGTGCGGGTCGAGTTGCTCTGCTCGATCAGGATGTCGTCGCGCGCGAGCCCGAGCGGATTGCCCGGCAGTTGCAGCACGATGTGATCGTAGCTGCCGAGGCTGAGCTTGGAGGCTGCATCGAGTGTGCGCTTGGGGATGTCAGGCGCGAACTTGATCGCGCCTGCAGTGAGCACGTTCGTCGAGACCGTGATGATGGCGGCGCGCGCGACAATCTTGCCGGCTGATGTCTCGACGCTGACGTCGCGGTTGCTCCAGAGGATGCGGCTCGCCGGCGTCGACAGCGCAACCGGCATCTGCTCGCCGAGCCTGGTGATCAGCGTGCCCAGACCCTGCTTGCAGGCGATCGCGGAGTTGCGGTCCTGCGCGCGGGCCTTGTCGATGACCGAAAGCTCCTTGAGGTCCTTGCCGGCAAAGTTCGCGCCCAGCAGGAATTCGGCCGTGCCCGCCCAGTCGCCGAGCTCCTTGGGCAGTACCGACGCGCAGGAGGTGTCGAGCTTGCCGCGCGATGCTTCATCAATGGCGCGATTGGCGCGCACCAGCGCCGCCAGAAATTCCTCGGTCTCGCCGGCGCGCGCGTTGCGGCGGCCGATGCGCATCTTCTGACCGACGGGAGCCGGTGACACGTCGAGCCCGACGCTACGCGCAAGGCGGATCATCGGGTTGGTGTCGGGGTTGTGCATCCAGCGCGCGCCGCGATCGAACGCCGCATCGAACGTGGTGCTGTCCGTGATGCAGCGGCCGCCGATCTGGCTTGCCGCTTCCACCACCACGACCTTGCGATTGGCCGCCATCACCCGCCGCGCTGCAGCGATGCCGGCCGCGCCGGCGCCGATCACGACGACGTCGGCCTCGCGCGGCAGGGGTGCCGCGGTCGCGCGCAGGACCGGTGCTGCGGCGAACGCCGCCGACGCCGATAGGAAGCTGCGGCGCGTGATTGTCATGTCATGGTTTCCGGGGACTTGAAGCGAACGGGAACAGCTAGCGAACCTTGCCGTATCTGGCGCAGCGCGGCAACCATCATGGTGAATCAATCGTACTTGATCGCCGTGCGCAATGAACCAAATTGCAACGCGTATCGACCATGATAGAGAAGGGAAAAAGGCAGCCGGAATAGGCTGCGGGGAGCTCGCAATGGGGACCGTCCTAGACTCAGTCGGCAAGTTGATTTCCGCGTACCTCTCCAAGGAGGTGCCGGGCTACGAGCCGTTCACGCCGAGCGATCCCGAGCATCTTCGCGGCGTCATCCAGCCCGGCGACGTGCTGCTGGTCGAGGGCAACAACCGCATCTCCGGCATCATCAAATATCTCACGCAGTCGACCTGGTCGCACGCAGCCCTCTATGTCGGTCCGGTTGACGGGACCGCCGAGCCCGACGGCGAACCGCATGTGCTGATCGAGGCCAATATCGGGGAAGGCGTCACCTCCGCGCCGCTGTCGAAATATTTTCCGTATCATACAAGGCTGTGCCGTCCGGTGGGACTGTCCTACGAGGATCGGACCACCGTCTGCCGCTACGCCATCAACCGCATCGGCTTCGGCTACGACACCAAGAACATCCTGGACCTGATGCGCTATCTGTTCCCGCTGCCGATCCCGCAGCGCTGGCGGCGACGCATGATCGCTATCGGCTCCGGCGATCCGACCAAGATCATCTGCTCGGCGCTGATCGCGCAGGCCTTCGACGCCGTGCGCTATCCGATCCTGCCCAAGATCACCAAGGCCGGCAGCCGGCAGGCGCGCCGCGAGATCCTGCACATCCGCGATTCCTCGCTCTACATGCCCCGCGACTTCGACATCTCGCCCTATTTCGAGGTCGTCAAACCCACCATCGTGCACGGCTTCGACTACACGGCCTTGCACTGGGCCGACAAGCAGAAGCCGCTCGAGGAGGTGGCGGGCACTTTCAGTGTGTTTCCAGAAACGCTCCGTTCGCCGCCGCTCGTTCCTGAAGCGCTTGACGAAGAAGCGCCGGCTGAAGTTCCGGCTCAAGAAGTGAGTGCGGCCAAGGCCGATACCGCCGCGCGCGTTCCAGTCAAGGAACGCTTTCCGTTTTTGAGGAGCATCGCCATGTACCACCCCCGCCGCAGTGCGCGGGCGCGCGATTTCGCGGCGTAGACGCCAACCCCGACGTCGTCCTGACGAAAGCCAGGACCCATTACCCCTGGAAGTAGTTTGGCGAAGACACGTCGTTCGAGACTCCGACCGCACACAATCGATAGATTCCGCGGTATGGGTCCTGGCTTTCGCCAGGACGACGTGGGGAGATACCGGGCGCTTCTGCAACGACGGCGAGTGTGAAACTCACCGTTCCGCTCGGCTGATCACCGCCATCAACTCCGCGATCTTTTCCCGCTGATCCGTCTTGTTGCCGCTCGAGATCGCGTGCTCGACGCAGTGCGCGACGTGGTCTTTCAGGATCTCCTCCTCGACCCGACGCAGCGCGGCGCGCACCGCAGAGATCTGTGTCACGATGTCGATGCAGTAGCGGTCCTCGTCGACCATCTTGGAGAGGCCGCGGACCTGCCCTTCGATCCGGCCGAGGCGTTTGCCGACGGATGCCTTGATGTCCTTGCGCATGACGTCTATATACCCCTACCGGGTATGGGTTGCAAGCACCTGGGCCAAGGCCGGAGCGCTGGAATGAACGAAGCCGAACACAAGCAGGTCGACGCGACCGCAAAGCACTCCGGATGCGGCTGTTCCGCCAAGGCTGCCCCGCCCGTGGAAAAGCCCGCGGCATCATCCTGCTGCGGCGGCCATGGCGATCACGCCGGCCATGCCCATCACCATCACGCTGCGCCCGGCGACAAGGCCCGCGATCCCGTCTGCGGCATGATGGTCGATCCCGCGACATCGAAGCACCGCTTCGAACATCACGGCGATACTTTCCATTTCTGCTCCGCCGGCTGTCGCACCAAATTCGCGGCCGATCCCGCCAGATATCTCGCCACGGGAACGGAAGAGTCGAGCGAGCCAGAGATGCCCGCAGGCACGATCTACACCTGCCCGATGCATCCGGAGATCCGCCAGGTCGGCCCCGGCAGCTGCCCGATCTGCGGCATGGCGCTGGAGCCGGAGGTGGCGAGCCTCGACACCGGCCCCAACCCCGAGCTCGCCGACATGACGCGGCGGTTCTGGATCGGCGGCGCGCTGGCATTGCCACCGGTGGTGCTGGAGATGGGGGGCCATCTAGCGGGCCCGCACAACTGGATCGATCCGACGCTCTCGAACTGGATCCAGCTCGTATTCGCCACGCCCGTCGTGCTGTGGGCCGGCTGGCCGTTCTTCGTGCGCGGCTGGCAATCGCTCGTCACGCGCAACCTCAACATGTTCACGCTGATCGCGATGGGCACGGGCGTCGCTTACGTCTACAGCCTGTTCGGCACGCTGGCGCCGCAAATCTTTCCCGCGACCTTCAGGGGTCATGAGGGTGCGGTCGCAGTCTATTTCGAGGCGGCCGCTGTCATCACCGTGCTGGTGCTGCTCGGCCAGGTCCTCGAGCTGCGCGCCCGCGATGCAACGTCAGGCGCGATCAAGGCGCTGCTCCAGCTCGCTCCGAAGACCGCGCGGCGCGTCGAGTCCGATGGCAGCGAGCACGAGGTCGAGATCGATACGCTGCATGCCGGCGACCGCTTGCGTGTCCGCCCCGGCGAGAAGGTGCCGGTCGACGGCATTTTGCTTGAAGGGCGTTCCTCGCTCGATGAATCCCTCGTCACCGGCGAATCGATGCCGGTCACCAAGGAGACCGGCGCCAAGGTCATTGCCGGCACGCTGAACCAATCCGGCAGCTTCATCATGCGGGCCGAAAAGGTCGGGCGCGAGACGCTGCTGTCGCAGATCGTGCAGATGGTCGCCGACGCCCAGCGCTCGCGCGCGCCGATCCAGCGCCTAGCCGACCAGGTCGCCGGCTGGTTCGTGCCGACGGTGATCGCCGTCGCCATCATCGCCTTCGCCGCATGGGCCTGGTTCGGCCCGGAGCCACGCCTCGCCTTTGGCCTGGTCGCCGCCGTAAGTGTGCTCATCATCGCCTGTCCCTGCGCACTTGGCCTTGCAACCCCGATGTCGATCATGGTCGGCGTCGGCCGCGGCGCGCAGGCAGGCGTTTTGATCAAGAACGCCGAGGCGCTCGAGCGGATGGAAAAGATCGACACGCTCGTGGTCGACAAGACGGGAACGCTGACCGAGGGCAAGCCGAAGGTCGTCGCCATCGTCCCGGCCGAAGGTCTCGCCGAGGATGAGATCCTGCGCCTTGCCGCCAGCGTCGAGCGCGCCAGCGAGCACCCGCTGGCCGATGCGATTTTGCGTGCGGCGAAGGAGAAACAGCTCAGCATCGGTCAGGTCGACGAGTTCGATTCGCCGACCGGCAAGGGTGCGACCGGCAAGGTCGACGGTACGACCATCGTGCTCGGCAACGCAAAATATCTTGCCACTGAAGGCATCGACACGACGCCGCTCGCTGCGGAAGCAGAGCGGCTGCGCCAGGACGGCGCCACCGTCATCAACATGGCGGTCGACGGCACGCTGGCCGGGCTGTTCGCGATCGCCGATCCGGTCAAGGCGTCGACCCCGCAGGCGTTGAAGGATCTCGCCGCCGAGGGCATCAAGGTGATCATGCTGACCGGTGACAACCGCACCACGGCAGAGGCCGTCGCGCACCGACTCGGCATTACCGACGTCGAAGCCGAGGTGCTGCCGGATCAGAAGAGCGCGGTCGTGACCAGGCTTCAGACGTCGGGCCGCAGCGTCGCGATGGCCGGCGACGGCGTCAACGACGCGCCGGCGCTGGCGGCGGCCGAGGTCGGCATCGCCATGGGCACGGGCACGGACGTGGCCATGGAAAGCGCCGGCGTCACGCTGCTCAAAGGTGACCTCACGGGAATCGTTCGCGCGCGAAAACTGTCGCAGGCGACGATGCGCAACATCCGGCAAAACCTGTTCTTCGCCTTCATCTACAACGCGGCCGGCATCCCCATCGCGGCCGGCATCCTCTATCCGGCCTTCGGCATCCTGCTGTCGCCGATCATCGCGGCCGCCGCGATGGCGCTGTCGTCGGTCAGCGTCGTCGGCAACGCGCTGCGGCTTCGCGCAACACGGCTGTGACGCCTGCGAAATCCGTGTAAAACGGCTTCCAAACCGCGCGAGGTCGCGCGGCACGCTGGGGAGCCGTCAATGCAGCGGATTACGATCACGATCGAGGACGATTTGCTGGCGGAGATCGATGCGGCGGCGCAGGCGCGCGGCTACCAGAACCGATCGGAGATCATCCGCGACCTCGCCAGGGCGGGGTTGCAGCAGACGGCGGAGGACACCGCGCAGACGGGTCCCTGCGTTGCAGGCCTCGTCTATGTCTACGACCACGCGGCGCGCGATCTCTCCAAGCGCCTGGTACAGGAATTCCATGGCCATCACGATCTCGCGCTCGCAACGCTGCACGTCCATCTCGACGACGACAATTGCATGGAGATGACGGCGCTCAGGGGATCAGCCGACGAGGTCAAGCATTTCGCCGACCACATCATCGCCGAACGCGGCGTGCGCTACGGCCGCGTGGTGATGATCCCGACGGGTGAAGGCAAGCAAACAAAGCCGCGCAAGCACGCGCACAAGCATGGGTGACGTAGCCTTCGCCGCACGCACGGTGCACCCTCTCTCCTTGTGGGAAGGCGTGAGGGGTCTCTTTCGCGAAGCGCGTGACTGAATGCTCGTATCTCGAAGCGAGGCGCAAGAAGCAAAAATGTTGGCGCGCAATCACAAGACCGCTTTTTGATTCTTTTCTAAGCATCAGTCGTGATCCTTGGGGGGCGCCTTTCAGGCACTGTAGCTGAGGATCGTCGGCGGCCCCGGTCATCCTCACCTGTAGCCGGGGTCGTCCGCTCAGCCCTCGAAAAAAAGATCCACGCAATGATTGCCCCACGAGACAGGACGATCCTTGCCACGTCGGTCGTTGTACTCATTCTCGCTGGCCCTGTTTCAGCACTTCACACAGCGGTCGCCGGCGATGTCGATGGCCGCTATGCAAACTCTCCCCTCAAAGGTTGGTTCGAGAAGCTCAGGTCAGGTAAAGGGCTTTGTTGCTCCGACGCTGACGGGAAAGCGTTGTCGGAGGTCGATTGGGAAAGCAAGAACGACCACTATCGCGTCCGTACAGGAGGTGAATGGTGGGACGTCCCGGACGATGCGGTGATCAAAGAACCGAACCAGGTTGGCCGGGCGATGGTCTGGCCGGTTTATATAAGGTCTTATGCAGAGCCGTCTGTGCTGAGGATCGACATCCGATGCTTCATGCCGGGCAGCATGACATAACATCCGGCGCTTCGCGCCACCTTCTTCCACAAGGGGGAGGAGGGAAGAGAGCGTCATCCGCCTCGGCACAGCTTCAAAACGAAAACAACCCCAAGCCTGCCTTGACCTCGTCGAGCGTCGCCTGCGTGACCTCTTTCGCGCGCTCGGTTCCTTTGCGTAGCTCTGCCAGTACATGGGATTGATCCCGCGCGAGCCGGTGTCGGCGTTCCCGGACCGGCGCGAGCAAGGCTTGCAAGATATCCTCCAGGCGTTTCTTGACCTTGACGTCGCCGAGGCCCCCTGCCCGATAGCGCGCCTTGAGCTCCTCCACCTCGGCCTGATCCTCGGCGAATGCATCGAGATAGGTGAAGACGACATTGCCCTCGACCTGTCCGGGGTCGCTGGCCCTGACATGTCGGGGGTCGGTGTACATTTTGCGCACGGCCTCGCGAATCTCACCCGGCGACGCCGACAGGGCGATGTTGTTGCCCAGCGACTTGCTCATCTTCGCCCGGCCGTCGATGCCGGGAAGCCGCCCCGTGGCCGGGATCATCGCTTCGGCTTCCGGCAATAGTCTTCGTCCGACCTGGCGGTTGATCCGCCGCACGATCTCGTTGGTCTGCTCGATCATCGGCGCCTGATCCTCGCCCACGGGAACGACGCTCGCCCTGAACGCGGTGATATCGGCAGCTTGCGCGACGGGATAGCAGAGGAAACCGGCCGGGATGTCGCGCTCGAAGCCGCGCATCTGGATTTCCGCCTTGACTGTCGGGTTGCGCTCAAGCCGCCACGGTGACGAAGTTCAGATAAAGCAATGACAGCTCCGCCAGCGCCGGCAGTGCCGATTGCAGACAGATCGTCGTCTCGGAGGGATCGATGCCGACGGCGAGATAATCCAGCGCCACCTCGATGACGTTGCGCTTCACCTTGTCGGGATCGTCGAAGTTGTCGGTCAGCGCCTGATGATCGGCGATGAGGACGTATTGCCGGTGCGACCGCTGCAGCGCGACGCGGTTTCGCAGCGAGCCCGCATAGTGCCCGAGATGCAGCGGGCCGGTAGGGCGATCACCGGTCAGGATGATCGGCTTGATGGTCGGCTTGTCTTGCGCAGGGGAAAGCATTGACGTCTCCGGGATTGGAGCCGCCGCGCTTCGACAGTGGGTTCCTGGGATCACGACCATGCCGAACACGGCGGCGATGGTCGAATGAAAGACATGACGACGCGCCGCTCCTTCAGAAGGAGCGCCACCAGGTGCAGATGAAAGGGGTCATCGGGTCGGTCATATCAGCTTATTCGCACAGCTCGGATGCATCGGCAAGCCGGCCGATGCGGCGTGACCGACGCCACGCCCCGGAAAGGAGGCGCACTCGGCGCGTCTCACTCTCTCCGTGATCGCGGATGCAGCCCCTCACCCCAACCTCTCCCCGTAAGAACGGGGAGAGGGAGAAGCACGCGCGAATCACGCCGCCAGCAGATCCTGCAACTTGGTGCCGTTGGGAACGCCGAGCCCGGAACAGGCATCCCAGCCGGGGCCGGCCTTGTACATGCCGTGCAACTGACCGGTGATGTCGTTGTTGCCGCTGGTGATGTCGCGAAACGCGCCTTGCGCGCCGGCTGCGTAGATCAGCGGATTGATGAAACCGACCGTCTTGCCGAACTTCTTGGTCGTGGCTTCATTGATCCGCGCGATCAACCCCGCCATCAGCGGCGCCACTGCGCTGGTGCCGCCGATCGTGGCGCCGGCGCCATTGAGGAAGATCTGATAGCCGGTGGCCGGATCGGCGTCGCCCGCGATATCGGGCACGCCGCGCCCGCTGTGATGTGCCGGCGATTTCGGGACATGGGCGTTGGCCTGGTACTTTGGCTGGGCGAACACGATGCTGACGCCGCCGCCGCCCGCTCCATCCTCCGGCCCGCCGTTCCAGACCACTTCCTGGATGTGGCCGTTCGGCGCCGTGAGATTGGTGCCGCCGCAGGCCAGCGCAAACGGGCTCGACGCCGGGAAGTCAGCATGCGGCTTGCCGTCCCAACCTTCGCCCATGTCAGCCGACCCGTTATCACCGGAGGCGACACAGACGGTGACGCCCATTGCGGCCGCGTCGCGGATCGCCTCATTGAGACCGTCGAGGAACTGTTGCGAGTTCTCCGGATCTTCCGGGCCACCCCAGCTGATCGAGATCACCGAGGGTTTTCGCGCGCTGTCGTGGACTGCAGCCTTCACCGCATCGATGAAGCCGTTGGTGGTGTTGGGCGCAAAATAGACCACGATCTTGGCGCCGGGCGCGATCGCGCCGGCCACCTCGATGTCGAGCACGACCTCGCCGTCGGCTTCGGAACGGCCGGGTTTGTTGGCTCCGCCGTCGACGCTCGTCGGCGCGATCTGCGGCATCGGGATTCCCGCCTTCTTGAAGAATGTCTTCAGGTCCGATGTCTTGTAACCGGCTCCTGTCGGCTTGCCCTTCTGGTCGATGTCGTTGAGCTCGATGATGGCGATGCACTGGCCGGCGCCGGTCTCGCCGTCCGGAAAGTTGTAGAGCTGGGCGATCTGCTCGACCGAGAAGCTGCGGCTCTGCGCCGCGCGCGCGATCGCCGCCCGCCCGATCCGCTTGTGCCGGAAGTGCGGACGCGCGACCGGGCGATTGTCGAGCCCGTGCACGCCAATGACGATCCCCTCGAGCTCGGCCGGGATCTGCACGCTGCCCTTGCGCATCCGGTAGGTCCCGCCCTCATGCTTGACCTTGTTGAGCTTGACGCCGAAGGCCGCGCTCAGCGCCTTCACCGTGCCGGTCAGCTTCACTGTGCGCGAGGCCAGATGCACGCTCTTGACGTTGAGATCGTGGTGATGGGCAAAATTGTCGATCTTGGCGACATCAGCGGGATCGGCACCCATCTGCTCGGCAAATTCGCTGCGGGAAAGATATTGCCGTTCACGCGGCAATTGCGCACCCAGCGCCATCACGGTGTCATCGTCGGAGCGCTTGGCGCGCAGGCGGACGCTGATCTCGATCTCCTGCTTGGGATCGGCCGCGCCAACCAGCTTGGCCCCCTTCGGCAACTTCCGCGCGCTGTTCGCCAGCGCCACGCGTTTGACCGTGCCTGCCATGACTTCCTCCGTTTGTGATTGGAAGGGCGATTGCCGGTATTCAACTATAGGTGTAATCTGAGGTCGAAATTGGTTCAGATATTTGACGATCTTTTTTCAGAAATACCTTTGTTATACCGATCAAAACATCGACATCTCAATCCGGAACAGAATTGGTCAGTGGCTCGGACCAATCGATGTCAGCGAACTCGATTTAAAATTGCAACCGTCGGCGTGCTTGGCCGACCAATGGAAGATACTCTCAAAATCAATTGGCGCAGGAGTTGAGCGATGCTGGCTGACCGCAAATGGGTTCAGAGAAATCTTGGTTTCGATCCGATCACGACGCCGCCGCCGCGCGAGACCTATACTGTCAAGCGCCTGGCGGACGCAGCGGTGAAACGGTCCGCAAAAGTTTCTCCGGAAGATTTTCAGCGCGAGATCATCGATTTCGATTCGGAATCGCCTGCGGGCCGCGAGTTCATGGCCTTCTCGACCGCGACCGGGCTGTCGCGCTTCACCGACATTCCCTGGCCGAAGGGGCTCGCGCCGCAGACCGGGCCGAAGCCGAGGGGCAACGGCAACAGCCCGTTGCCGCGCGCCGACGTGCTGGTGGTGACCTGGACCGTCGACGAGGGCCATGCGCTCAGCCGCGTGCTGACGCCGGGCAAGGACTCCCGCAACGACTACCTGCCCTACAAGCACAATTTCACGACCATCTCCAAGAAGATGCGGAACGGCTGCCCGGCCATGGAGCTGAAGCGGCTCGGCACCTACTGGACCACCACGATCGGCAAGAAGAAGGTCGTGATCTTCAAGTCCGATTCGCACATGTCGCAGGACGGCCCGCAATTGCCGAACATCGACGTCTGGCGCCAGATCATCCAGGAGGTGCAGCCCTCGCTCGTCATCACCACGGGAACCGCCGGCGGCATCGGCAAGCAGGTCGAGGTTGGCGACGTCATCGTCAGCCCGATCGTTCGCTTCGACTGCCTGTCGAAGTTCAAGAAGCAGCCGTTCGCGCAAGAGCATTTTTCGAGCAAGTCGGCGAAGACGACGCGTTTTGCAGAGGCCAAGGCGCTGTTCAAGGCCAATGCCGGGCAACTGCCGAAGGACAATACGCGGCCGCCAAAAATCTTCGTGGTGAAGCCGAGCGGATTGAGCTCGTCCGTGGTCACCACCGATTTCTTCGGCTTCGACACCTCGGACGATCATTTCCATCTCCAGGGCCTCGGTGACGTCTCCGAGATGGGCGACGCGATCCTCGGGCTCGTCGCCAAGGACATGGGCGCGAAGGCGCCGCGCTGGCTTGCGATCCGCAACGTCTCCGACCCTCAGATCAAGGCCGAGGGCACGCTGAAGCAGCAGGAGCAGGTCGCGGCCCAGATCTACAAGGGTTTTGGCCGCTGGAGCTCGGTCTGTAGCGCGATCACCTGCTGGGCCAGCATCGCGGCCGAAGAATAGGCCGCACGCGGCGGCAGGTCAGCCTCCCTTGCCGAAAGCGGCCGGCATGTCTACCTCTCGCGAGTGAATTCTCGTGAGAGGTACCCCGATGCTTGATGCCGCCGTCAAGGCGCTGTCGCAGATCATCTCGCCGCCGATGCGCTCGATCCTGTGGCGCTCGATCGGCGTCGCGCTCGTGCTGATCACCGTGCTGGCGGTCGGCTTGCAGCGTCTGCTCAGCTGGTTTGCCACCTATGGCGAGGTCTGGCTCGAGGGGCTGCTCGGCCCCGGCTGGCACTCCGCCCTCGAGGTGCTGTCCTGGATCGTCTCGATCGCGGCCGGCCTTGGCGTCGTCTTCGGCGGAATCCTCCTGATGCCCGCGATCACCTCGCTGGTGGCGAGCCTGTTCGTCGACGACGTCGCCCATCATGTCGAGCGCGAGCACTATCCGGCCGAGCGCCCCGGCGTCGCGCTGCCGTTCACGATGGCCATCCATGAGGGCGTCAAGACGGCGCTGCTGACCATCCTGGTCTATCTGATCGTGCTGCCCTTCGTGTTCCTGGCGGGCGCCGGCTTCCTGATCTTCTTCATCGCCACCGCATGGCTTCTGGGCCGCGAATATTTCGAGCTTGCCGCCATGCGCTTCCGCCCGCCGGAGGAAGCCAAGGCGATGCGGCGCGACAATGCGGCAACCATCTTCGCCGCCGGCCTGATCATCGCCGCCTTCGTGTCGATCCCGATCGTCAACCTGGCGACGCCGATCTTCGGCATGGCCTTCATGGTCCACATGCACAAGCGCCTGTCGGGCCGGCGACCGGAGCTGATCGAGCCGGCACGGTATATGCGCTGACGGCGATTAGAGCGATCGCCTGAGTCCGGTTGCGGACCGCCAAGGAGATCGCTCCCTCTCCCGCTTTGCGGTGGAGGTTGGGGTGCTCCTGCGATCGAGAGCCTGAAAGTGGGCGTCCGAGGAGGACGTCCTCACGATGGACCATCGCCGCAGTTTCGTGAATCTTTCGCCACGAATCAGGATTCTCAATCAGCTCGCCATTCCGGCGGGGGGTCCCGCGGAATAGCGGGGCCTGCGACTGTTGTCAGGAATCTCTCGCGCATTGGCTCCATTTCCTAAAGGGGTAGAGTCCAGTAGGAGAATTGATCCATGGCGAACATCGAAAGATTTCCGAGAAACAAGGCAGTAGATCTGGCCAAGCTTGAAGCAGATGTCACGGCGGCTTTGCCCGGGTCGCCCGGCTGGGTTGTCCCACCGGCTCTATCCGAGCCATTGCCTGACTACGTCGAGCATCGAGATGGGGTTTCGCGTGTAGGCCAGCTCACTGCCGAGGCCGTCGTGCGCGACTATGAGGCCGCGGCCAAAGAGATCGAGGCTATGGGAACCGAGTTGATCAGCGCGGCGAAAAAATGCGAGGCGATGACCGCCGAGGTGCACACGACGATTGCCTTCATGCGAGATACCGCGGCCTCATATCGCGAGGAAGCCAAGAGGATTTTCAAGCGCATCGAAGAATGCGCGCTGTTTACGGAGGATGTCCGCAAGACTTGCGAAACTGTCAAACGCCGGATGATGGAGGACAGAAGTATCGCCTGATCCGCACGCCGCCTAAAGCGCGATGGGATTGGGATGAATCGTCATCGCGCTTCAGGTTATTGTTTGAGCATGATCTCCGCGCAAACGCGTTCCGCGTTTGTCGCGAGGGAAAACCGCTGCACACTTTTCCGGATCATGCTCTAGATCGACCCGATCAAGATCCGGACACTCTACGTCACCGCCACTCCGCACTTGCGCAGCACCGACTTGGCCAAACCGAACGGCGCCGGCGTGAACGGTCCGGGCGGCGCGCGGGTGAGCAGTGCGACGCAGCCGAGCGCTGTGATCGCGAGCCAGAAGCACAGCCAGAAGCCGTCGATATAGGCGAGCACATTGGCCTCGCGCTGCACGAAGCCCGCGAGCGTGCCGACCGCGCGGGCCTGCGCCGCGCCCAAGCCATGGGCGGCGAAGCGGCCAGCAAGCTGCTTCAGCATCCTGACCACGTCCACGTCCCCGGTGGCAATGTACTGGCCGAGATAGTTGGAATGGATCTGCTCGCGGACCCGCAGCCATGTTCCCATCAGTGCAACGCCGATCTCGGCGCCGCCAAGCCGCATGATCTGGATATAGGCCGCAAAAGCTGTCGCGCGGCTCGGGTCGGAGTTCGACAGCAGCGTGATGATGAGCGGCAACAGGGTCAGCGACTGTCCGATCGCCTGCAGCAGCACGATGCCGACGAAATCCGCGCGCGCCCACTCGTGGGTGAGCTGGGTGCCCCAGAGATTGGCCGCGGCAAAGCAGGCAAATCCCACGACCACCACCGTCCGCGTATCGAAATGCCGCAGCAGCCAGATCGAGAGCGGCACCAGCACGAACATCGGTAGCGCGCCATAGGTGAGCAGCAACAGGCCGCTCTGTTCGGGCCTGAGCAGGCCGATGGTGGCAAGGAAATTCGGCACCAGCGACGAGTTGGAGAGGCTGGTCAGCGTATAGAGCAGGATCAAGATCAGCGACAATCCGACATTGCGCGAGAACAGCACGTTGACATGCGCCCAGGGCTGGCGGACTAGCGACTCGTTGATGAGGAAGCCGACGAACAGGACGGCTCCGCCGGTGATCAGCGCCATCACCGTGCCCGACTCCAGCCAGTCCAGCCGGTTGCCCTGGTCGAGGCCGGCATAGATCATCGACACGGAGGCACCGAGCAGCACCATGCCGCCCCAATCGGCATGGCGCAGCAGGTCGTGATTGACCGGCTCGCTCGGCGTGCCCTGATAGACCATCAGGCCCATCAGCGGCGCGATGACGACGCCCTGCCAGTACAGCCATTGCCAGCCAAGATGGTCGACA
Organism: Bradyrhizobium sp. Ec3.3; assembly: GCF_000472925.1. Lineage (GTDB taxonomy): Bacteria > Pseudomonadota > Alphaproteobacteria > Rhizobiales > Xanthobacteraceae > Bradyrhizobium. The sequence goes on along the minus strand of NZ_AXAS01000031.1, from coordinate 109,617 downwards.
TAGAAGCCGACCAGCGAGGTCGAGGTATCCAGCGCAAAGCCGACGCGGATCGCGTAGATCGCAATCGCCGGCAGCCACCAGCGGATTGGCAGGTTGCGGAACACGATCATCAACGTCGCCGGCACGAAGGTGCCGAGCAGCAGGCCATGCACGATGCTGAGGGCGATCAGCGCTGGAAAATCGTGAACGAAGGGAATGATGAAGGAGATGACGGCGTAGACGAGACTCGGGATACCGAGCACGCGACGCAGGCCAAACACCGTCGCCAGCCAGGCCACCGCGGGCGCGATGAAGATCTGCGAGCCGATGCCGGCGGTGGAGAGCCAGGCTCCCTCGTCGAAGCCGAGCGAGAACGCACCGCGCAGATCAGGCAGGCCAACCGTGGTCAGCCGGCTGTCGAAATTGGCAAGGAACGAACCGAGCAGCACGGCCCCGACAGCGAAGACCGGTCGTGGCGCGATGCCGCCGCGCGAGAGAGGTCCGCGATCGGCACCGTCATTTGCCGCCATTCGTCCCCGCACCGTCGGTGTGGATGCTGGTGACGACGGACATTCCCGGCAGGAGGCGCTCGACGAGCGGCTGGTTGTCGTCGAGCTGGATACGCACGGGAACGCGCTGCACGACCTTGGTGAAATTGCCGGTCGCGTTATCCGGCGGCAGCAGCGCCACTTGCGAGCCGGTCGCCGGCGCGATGCGCTCGACGCGGCCGCGCAGGCGCTGGCGCGGGAAGCTGTCGATAGTGATGTCAACCGGCTGGCCCGGCTGCACATGCGTGAGCTGGGTCTCCTTGTAGTTCGCGATCACATAGACTTTGGGCAGCGGCACGACGTTGATGAGGTTGGTGCCGATATTGACGTAGTCGCCGGGCTGCACCTGGCGCTCGCCGACGACGCCGTCGAACGGCGCTGTGATCCTGGTGTAGCCGAGCTTGAGCCTGGCGCTTGCAAGCGTCGCCTTGGCCGCTTCGAGGTCGGCGGCGCGCTGCTTCTTGGTTCCTTGCAGGACTTCGAGCTGGTGGCGCTGCGCGGCGATCACGGCGCGGCTTGCACGCACGTCGGCCTGCGCCTTCGCGAGCGATGCGACCGCCTGCTCCAGCCGCTGCCGCGTACCGGCCTCGGTCTGCGACAGCGATTGCTGGCGCTGCTGCTCCTGCTGCGCCTCGACCTCCAGCGCTTCGGCGGAGAGCCGCGCCGCCTCGGCCTGCGCGATCGTCGCATATTGCAGCTCGACCTGATTGCTCAGATTGTCCAGCGCAGCCTGCGCGGCAGCAACGTTCGCTTCGGCCTGTGCGACCTGGGCCTGATAATCGGCGGGATCGATCTGGATCAGGAGATCGCCGGCGTGCACGCGCTGGAAATCGGTGACCGCGACGTTGAGCACCTCACCCGTCACCCGGCTCGCCAGCCGCGTCAGCTCGGCGCGGACATAGGCATCATTGGTGGTCTGGATCGTCGCGCTGCCGACCCATTCGTCGAAACGCAGCGTCGCCAACGCGACGAAGCCGAGCGCGACGATGACGGCAAACAGCGGAATGGCGAGCCGGCTCCACAGGCTCGGGGCCGGTCGTTGCGTCGGCCTGGAAGCGACGAGGGGAGCGGCAGGCGGCGGCGAACTGACTTGTTCTTGTTGACTCACGGCACCACCCCGAAATCATGTCGCGAACACAATTCCTATCATCGTCATTCCGGGACGATGCGACGGGACCGCGAAGCGCGGCCCGGAGCGTCGAGCCCGGAATGACGGAGAAACTTTGCCTCAGACCGTCTTCTCCGGCCATCGGCAGAGATCGTTGATCAGGCATACCTCACAGCGCGGCTTGCGCGAGAGGCAAGTATAGCGGCCGTGCAGGATCAGCCAATGATGGGCATGCAGCATGAACTCGGCCGGGATCACCTTTTCGAGACCGAGCTCGACCTCGAGCGGCGTCTTGCCGGGCGCGAGGCCGGTGCGGTTGCCGACGCGGAAGACGTGCGTGTCGACCGCCATCGTGTGCGCGCCGAAGGCCATGTTGAGCACGACATTGGCGGTCTTGCGCCCGGCACCCGGCAGCGACTCGATCTCCGCGCGCGTGCGCGGCACCTCGCCGCCGAAATCGGTCAACAGCTTGGCCGACAACGCGATCACGTTCTTCGCCTTGGTGCGATAGAGGCCGATGGTCTTGATGTAGTCGCGCAAGCGCTCCTCGCCGAGATCGAGCATCTTTTGCGGGGTGTCGGCGACCTGAAACAATTCGCGCGTCGCCTTGTTGACACCGGCGTCGGTGGCCTGGGCCGACAGCACGACGGCAACGAGCAGCGTAAAGGGATTGAGATGCTCGAGTTCCCCCTTCGGCGCCGGATTGGCCTTGCGGAAGCGGGAAAAGACCTCGTGGATCTCGGCCGGTGTCCAGGGTTTTATTGTCTTGGGCTTGACCGTCTTGGGTTTTATGGCCTTGAGCGATGTCTTTGCGGCCCGCGCGGGCTTGGCGGCTTTCGCCTTTGCCTTCTTCTTCGGCACAGAGGATTTGCGGACGGCCGTCTTGCGGGTGATTTTTGCCATGACCGGGATATACTGACAGGCCATGAGTACAGGCAACGAATTTGAGCGCGAGAGCGAGGTGCAGATCTTCTCTGCGCTGCTGACGCCGCATCGCTCGCTGAACCGCACCGGCTTTCTCGCCGTGATGCTTTTCCTGAGCGTCGTCAGCTTTGTCACCGGGATCGCCTTCCTGATGATGGGCGCCTGGCCGGTGTTCGGCTTTTTCGGCCTCGACGTGCTGGTGATCTGGTGGGCCTTCAAGGTCAATTTCCGCACCGCGCGGGCGAGCGAGGAGATCGTGGTCACGGTCTCCGAATTGCGCGTGCGGCGGATCAGCCATCGCGGCCATGTCGCCGAATGGGTGTTCAATCCGCTCTGGGTGAAGCTCGATCTCGAAGCGGACGAGGAGTTCGGCATCGAGCGGGTCTATCTGGTCTCGCGCGGCCGCCGCCTGTCGGTCGGCATCTTTTTGGGACCCGATGAAAAGGCCAGCTTTTCCAAAGCTTTATTGGACGCCCTGAACGCCGCCAAGCGCGGCCCGACCTACAATCCGGTCACCTGAACCCCGTCAGAAATCGGGTGGTTTGGAGCGCCTGCTCGTCCTACATTTCCAGTCATGATGACACTCGCCATACATGACCAGCGCCTGGCCAGGCCGGGCTCCCAGAATGCCGCGCTGCGGGACTATGATTCCGTGCGCCGCGCGATCGCCTTCATCTCGGAGAACTGGCGCGCGCAACCGACCATCGAGGCGATGGCGGATGCGGCCGGCGTCACGCCGGATGAGCTGCACCACCTGTTCCGCCGCTGGGCGTCGATCACGCCAAAGGCCTTCATGCAGGCGCTGACGCTCGACCATGCCAAGCACGTGCTGCGCGATTCCGCGAGCATCCTCGACGCTGCGCTCGACTCGGGTCTCTCGGGCCCGGGACGGCTGCACGATCTCTTCGTCACCCACGAAGCGATGTCACCGGGCGAATGGAAGAACGGCGGCGCGGGCCTGACCTTGCGCTACGGTTTCCATCCATGTCCGTTCGGCACCGCGATCGTGATCGCGACCAGTCGCGGATTGTCGGGACTTGCCTTCGCTGATCCCGGCGAGGAGCAGACCGCACTCGTCGACATGACGCGGCGTTGGCCGAAGGCAACTTACGTCGAGGATCATGAAGGCACCGCGCCGCTCGCCCAGCGCATCTTCGACACAAAGCTGTGGCGGCCGGACCAGCCGCTGCGCGTGGTTATGATCGGCACCGATTTCGAGGTGCGGGTGTGGGAGACGCTGTTGAAGATCCCGATGGGACGCGCGGTGTCCTATTCGGACATTGCCTGCAAGATCAACAGCCCGAAGGCTTCGCGCGCGGTCGGTGCTGCGGTCGGCAAGAATCCCGTCTCCTTCGTCGTGCCCTGCCACCGCGCGCTCGGCAAGGACGGCAAGCTCACCGGCTATCACTGGGGCGTCACCCGCAAGCAGGCGATGCTGGGATGGGAAGCGGGGCAGCTCGGGATGCAGTAGCTTGCCACCTACTCCGTCATTCCGGGGCGATGCGCAGCATCGAACCCGGAATCTCGAGATTCCGGGTTCGCCCTTCGAGCGCCCCGGAATGACGCCTCAATTTACTAGCTCGCCAGATCCAGCTTCGACGCCACCGTCGAATCCGCATTCAGCCGGTAGATGATCGGCACACCTGTCGCCAGCTCGCGCTTCAAAATGCCTTCAGGCGAGAGCTTTTCCAGCACCATGATCAGCGCGCGCAGCGAATTGCCGTGGGCGGCGACCAGCGTGCGCTTGCCGTTGAGCACGCCCGGCAAGATCTCCTGCACGTAATAGGGCAGCGCGCGCGCGAGCGTGTCCTTCAGGCTTTCGCCGCCGGGCGGCGGTACGTCGTAGGAACGGCGCCAGACGTGGACCTGCTCCTCGCCCCATTTCTTGCGCGCGTCATCCTTGTTGAGGCCGGAGAGATCGCCATAGTCGCGCTCGTTCAGCGCGAGATCCTTCGACGTGGGCAGGCCGGTCTGGCCAAGCTCGGTGAGAATGAGATCGAGCGTGTGCTGGGCGCGCGTCAGCACCGAGGTGAAGGCGACGTCGAAGACGAGGCCCTTCGCCTTCAGCTTGCGGCCGGCCTCCTTGGCTTCCGCCACGCCCTGCTCGGTGAGATCGGGATCCTTCCACCCCGTGAACAGGTTCTTCAGATTCCATTCGCTCTGGCCGTGGCGCACGAGCACGAGAAGACGTTCGCTCATTCCTGCTTTCCGTTCGTTGCGTTCGATTGATCAGGTATCGCCGAGACCGAGCACGTCGGCCATCGAGTAGAGGCCCGGCTTCTTGCCATGGGCCCACAGCGCCGCCTTCAGCGCGCCATGGGCGAACAGCATGCGGTCCTCGGCGTGATGCGACAGCGTCAACCGCTCGAACGGGCCGAGGAAGCTCACGCTGTGATCGCCGGCCGCGGTGCCGCCGCGCAAGGAGGCAAAGCCGATGTCGCCGGTGCGACGCGCGCCTGTGATGCCGTCGCGGCCACGGGCCGAATGATCCCCGAGCGAAATGCCGCGGCCGCTGGCTGCGGCTTCGCCCAACATCAGTGCCGTGCCCGAGGGCGCATCGATCTTGGCACGGTGATGCGTTTCGACGATCTCGATATCAAAAGTGTCGCCAAGCGACTGCGCCACGCGCTTGACCAGCGCGGTGAGCAGATTGACGCCGAGGCTCATATTGCCGGATTTGACGACGACGGCGCGGTTGGTGACGCTCTTGATCACCGCGTCGTCCGACGCCGAGAGGCCGGTCGTACCGATGACATGAACGAGCCCGCGCTGCGCGGCGATCGCGACATTGGCAATGGTCGCGGCCGGCACGGTGAAGTCGAGAATGCCGTCGGCCTCTGCCGACATCGCCCAGAGATCGGCCGACACTTGCACGCCATTGGCCGGAAGCCCTGCGAGCACGCCGGCATCCTTGCCCAAAAGTTCCGAGCCGGGCGCTTCCAGCGCGCCGGCCAGCACCCCACCTTCGGTCTCGGAAATCGCACGCGTCAACGCCCGGCCCATCCGGCCGCCGGCTCCAGCAACAATCAAGCGCATCTCGGACATGGTGTGATCCTCTTCGGGGCCCGTTGTAGCGGGGGGATGCTGTTCCGGCAACCGAGGGGCCAGAACCGCGTCATTCCGGGGCGATGCGCAGCATCGAACCCGGAATCTCGAGGTTGTGGCGCGAGATTCCGGGTTCGCCCTTCGGGCGCCCCGGAATGACGGTGGAGATTTGGAGTTACGGCTGCGGGCCGTCGTAGCCCTCGATGACGATGAGGTCGGCGATCGAATGCGGCTGGCGCACCTTGATGTTGGCCTGGTATTCCGGCGAGTTGTAGCAGGCGAGCGCGGTCTCGTAGTCGGGAAATTCGATCACGACGTTGCGTGCGCGGCTCTGGCCCTCGACGCTGGTGAGCTTGCCGCCACGCACGGCGTAGCGTCCGCCGAACTTCTTGAAGATCGCGAGATTGGCGGCCGCATAGGGCTTGTAGCCCTCGTCATTGTGCACGTCGACGCGCCCGATCCAGTAGCCCTTTGCTGCCATTCTTCTTCTCCTTGTGATGTTCAGGTGAGCGCTTGCGCGATCTCGGCCTGGATGGCCTCGGCAGTCGCCCGGGGATCTGCAGCTTCGACGATGGGACGTCCGACCACGAGATAGTCGGCCCCAGCGGCAATCGCGCGTCCCGGCGTCATGATGCGCTTCTGGTCGCCGGTCGCCGAGCCTGCCGGGCGGATGCCGGGCGTGACGAGGTTCATCTGGTGGCCGACGATCTTGCGCAAGCTACCCGCTTCCTCGGGCGCGCAGACGAGCCCGTCGACGCCAAGCACCTGCGCCTGCTGCGCGCGCGCCTCGACCAGCTCGGAGACGCCGAGCCGGTAGCCGGCCGCATGCAGATCATCGTCATTGTAGGAGGTCAGCACGGTCACGCCGAGAATCTTCAAGGCCGACGCGCCGCGCCCTTCGACCGCCGCCTTCATGGTCTGCGGATAGGCATGCACGGTGAGGAAGGTCGCGCCGAGTTTGCTGATGCTCTGGACACCCTGCATCACCGTGTTGCCGATGTCGTGCAGCTTGAGATCGAGAAACACTTTCTTGCCGCGATCCGCGAGCTTGCCGACCAGCGGCAGGCCGCCCGCATAAGTGAGCCGATAGCCGATCTTGTAGAAGGTGACGCTGTCGCCGAGCCGATCGATCATCGCCTCCGCCAGTTCCGGGCTCGGCAGGTCGAGCGCGACGATCAGGCGGTCGCGGGGGGCAATTTCGGCTTGCGTCATGTCACCTCACATCATGCGTTGGGAAATGTCGATCAGTTGCCGCACCAGCTCCTTCAACCCGGCGATATCGCTCTCGTTCTTCAGCCTGTCCATATCGTCATAGGCCTGGTCGGCAAAGGCGAGCGCGAGCTGGCTGGCAATCACATTGGCGTGGCAGGAGCTCAGGATCAGCCGCAGCGCGGCGAGTGCTCGGCTGCCACCGAGCCTGCTCTGAGATGCGCCGGCGATCGCAAACGCACGGTTGCGAAACACTTCGCCGCGCTTCTCGTGTGGGTCCTGGACGCGGCTGATCCAGTCGATCGCATTCTTGAGCAGCGGCGGCACGGAAGCGTTGTATTCGGGCGTGACGATCAAGATGCCCTGATGCGCACCGATCATGCGCTTGAGGTTCACGGCGTGCTTGGGCACGCCGGATTTCACGTACAGATCTTCGTCGTAGATCGGCAGCGGGAAGTCGGCGAGCGAGACGCGGGTGACGTCGACGCCGGCCTGGGCGAATTCATAGGCGGCGACCGCCGCCAGCTTCGCATTGTGCGAGCCGGTGCGCAGCGAGCCGGGTATGATCAGGATCTTGGGTGCGGCCATCCAGAAAAACGCGTTCGGCGAAAAGGATCCGCCGCGCGAAGACGAAAGCCGGCGGAATTAGTCTTTGCGATACACCCAGACGCGGGCCGGCGGAAGGTTCATCCAGATCCGTTCCGAGGCCTCTGTGGACACGCCGGGCAGCGATTTCGGGATCGGCGGCACCACCGAATAGGTGAATTGCACGAAGGGTGCGCCGGGCGCGAGCGCGGCAAAGGAATCGCGAATGAGCCGCAGGCGCGTGAACATCGGCTTGGTGACCAGCGGCAGGCCGGAGACGACGGCCGAGGCGGGTCCACCCAGCACGTTCCAGAGCGTGTCGCGCAGGCGGTAGGCATCGCCCTGCACCACCTTGGCTTGCGGATAGCGGTCGCGCAGCAGCGCGCAGAAGCCGGGATTGTATTCGACGAGGACGAGGCGCTTCTGGTCGATGCCGCGCTCGACCAGCGCGCTGGTGATGGCGCCGGTGCCGGGCCCAAGCTCGACCACCGGTGCGTCCGAATCGACATCGACATATTGCGCCATGGTGCGGGCGAGCAGGCGGCCCGACGGCATCACCGCACCCATGTGCAGCGGCTTTTCAATCCACGACCGGAGAAAGCGTACCTCGTCGTCGAGACGGGGCTTCTTCAACGCGCGCACGGACGATTGCATGGGCATGTCAGGACCGGACGGGACCGCGTCGCCGCGGCGTGTCAGAAAATGGTCATAAAGACGTATAGGCCGCGGACGGTACGGTCAAGCCGAGTCAATTCGCCCGATTACCGAAGAAATCCTTGACCTTGGCGAAGAAGCCCGCGGATTCCGGCTGTGTCGCGCCGGAGGAGAGCTTTTCGAACTCGGCCAGCAATTCCTGCTGCTTCTTGGTGAGGTTTTGCGGCGTCTCGACGGCGACCTGGACGTACATGTCGCCCATCTGGCGCGAGCGCAGCACCGGCATGCCTTTTGATGCAATGCGGAATCGGCGGCCGGACTGGGTTCCGGCCGGAATCTTCACCTTGGACTTGCCCTTGTCGATGGTCGGCACCTCGAATTCGCCGCCAAGGGCCGCCGTGACCATCGAGATCGGCACGCGGCAATGCAGGTCGGCGCCGTCGCGCTGGAAGAACTGGTGCTGGGACAGCGACAGGAAAATGTAGAGGTCGCCGGCCGGACCGCCGCGTACCCCGGCCTCGCCTTCGCCGGCGAGCCTGATCCGCGTGCCGTCCTCGACACCCTGGGGAATATTGACCGACAGCGTCCGCTCGCGCGTGACGCGACCTTGCCCGGCGCAGGACGGGCAGGCGTCCTCGATCATCTGGCCGCGGCCCTGGCAGCCCGGGCAGGTGCGCTCCAGCGTGAAGAAGCCCTGCGACTGCCGCACGCGGCCCGCGCCGGCGCAGGTCGAGCAGGTCTTCGGCTTGGTGCCGGTCTTGGCGCCGGTACCCGAGCAGGATTCGCAGGTGACGGAGACCGGGATCTCGATCTGCGCGGTCTTGCCGCCAAAGGCTTCCTCGAGCGTGATCTCCATGTTGTAGCGCAGGTCCGCCCCACGCTCGCGGCCGCCGCGGCCGCGCTGTCCGGCCATGCCGAACAAATCTTCGAAAATGTCCGAGAAGGACGAGGCGAAGCCCGCGCCGAAACCGGCACCGCCGCCTCCGAAGCCGCCGCCCTGCTCGAAGGCCGCGTGGCCGTAACGGTCGTAGGCCGCGCGCTTGTCCTTGTCCTTCAGGACCTCATAGGCCTCGTTGATTTCCTTGAAGCGCACTTCGCTGCTGTCGTCCCCGGGATTGCGGTCGGGGTGGAATTTCATCGCCAGTTTGCGGAAGGACGATTTCAGGATGGAATCGTCGGCGTCGCGTTCGACTTCGAGGGTTTCGTAATAGCAGCGCTTGGTGGACATGTTGAACCCGGTCTAGTCGCAGTTCACGTCGGGGTGAAACAACGTCGCCACGCGACGATACGAGCGCCCTCGCGCCTTGCGGCAGAGGACTGCAAAGCAGCGTTCAGAAGAGCGGCTGGGAGTTGATCGATCGTAACGAGGAGGCGCCCCGTTCGGCCCGGCGCGAAAGCCTCCCCCTGTCGGGGGAAGGCCGTCGCATTATGGGTCCAAGCCATCCGCATCATGACCCTCGCGGGCTTTAAGCGGACTTCTTGTTGTTCTTGTCGTCGTCGACTTCGGTGAACTCCGCGTCGACGACGTCGTCCTTGGCAGCATCCTTCTTGGCGTCGGCCTCGGCCTGCTGCTTGTACATGGCTTCGCCGAGCTTCATCGAAGCCTGGGCCAGCGTGTTGGTCTTGGCCTTGATCGCCTCGGCATCGTTGCCCTTCAGCGCTTCCTTGAGGTCGCTGACGGCATCCTCGATGGCGCGGCGCTCGGTCTCGGCGACCTTCGAGCCGTGCTCGGCCAGCGCCTTCTCGGTGGAGTGCACCAGCGCGTCGGCATGGTTCTTGGCGTCGACCGCCTCGCGGCGCTGCTTGTCGGCCGCGGCATTGGCCTCGGCGTCCTTGACCATCTTGTCGATGTCGGCTTCCGACAGGCCACCGGAGGCCTGGATGCGGATCTGCTGCTCCTTGCCGGTCGCCTTGTCCTTGGCCGAGACGTTGACGATGCCGTTGGCGTCGATGTCGAAGGTCACCTCGATCTGCGGCATGCCGCGCGGGGCCGGCGGAATGCCCATCAGGTCGAACTGGCCGAGCATCTTGTTGTCGGCCGCCATCTCACGCTCGCCCTGGAAGACGCGGATGGTGACCGCGTTCTGGTTGTCCTCGGCGGTCGAGAACACCTGGCTCTTCTTGGTCGGGATCGTGGTGTTGCGATCGATGATGCGGGTGAACACGCCGCCCAGCGTCTCGATGCCCAGCGACAGCGGGGTGACGTCGAGCAGCAGCACGTCCTTGACGTCGCCCTGGAGCACGCCGGCCTGGATCGCAGCGCCGATCGCGACGACTTCGTCGGGGTTGACGCCCTTGTGCGGCTCCTTGCCGAACAGCTGCTTCACGACTTCCTGGACCTTCGGCATGCGCGACATGCCGCCGACCAGAACCACTTCGCCGATCTCACCGGCGGTCACGCCGGCATCCTTCAGCGCCTTGCGGCAGGGCTCGACGGTCTTCTGGATGAGGTCATCGACCAGCGCCTCGAACTTGGCGCGGGTGAGCTTCATAGTCAGATGCTTCGGCCCGGTCTGGTCCGCCGTGATGAACGGCAGGTTGATCTCGGTCTGCGTCGTTGAGGACAGCTCGATCTTGGCCTTTTCAGCGGCTTCCTTCAGGCGCTGCAAAGCGAGCTTGTCGTTGCGCAGGTTGATGCCCTGCTCCTTCTGGAACTCGTCGGCGAGATAGCCAACGAGGCGCATGTCGAAATCCTCGCCGCCGAGGAAGGTGTCGCCGTTGGTCGACTTCACCTCGAACACGCCGTCGCCGATCTCGAGAATCGAAATATCGAACGTGCCGCCGCCGAGATCGTACACGGCGATCGTGCCGGCCTTGGTCTTGTCGAGGCCATAGGCAAGCGCAGCCGCGGTCGGCTCGTTGATGATGCGCAACACTTCGAGGCCCGCGATCTTGCCGGCGTCTTTGGTTGCCTGGCGCTGCGCGTCGTTGAAGTAGGCGGGAACGGTGATGACGGCCTGCTCGACCTTCTGGCCGAGATGGGCTTCCGCGGTCTCCTTCATCTTCTGCAAGATGAACGCCGAGACCTGCGAGGGCGAGTAGGTCTGGCCGTCGGCCTCGACCCAGGCGTCGCCGTTGGAAGCCTTCACGATCTTGTACGGAACGAGCTTCTTGTCCTTCTCGACCATCGGGTCGTCGTAGCGGCGGCCGATGAGGCGCTTCACTGCGAAGAAGGTGCGCTCGGGATTGGTGACGGCCTGGCGCTTGGCAGGCTGGCCGACGAGGCGCTCACCGTCGTCCGTGACGGCGACGATCGAAGGCGTCGTGCGCATGCCCTCGGAATTCTCGATGACTTTGGCGTTCTTGCCATCCATTACGGCGACGCACGAGTTCGTGGTGCCGAGGTCGATCCCAATGACCTTTCCCATGGTCCTGATATCCTTCTTTATTGCGGCAGGTTGGTTGGGCCCAGAAGGCACCCGATCCAAAACCCCCTAAGATCAAACATCCGCGATATTGCGATGGTTGAGGCTCATATAGGAGGGGGGGAGGGGCCCGCAAGGACCGAACGCAAGTTTCAGCCGCGAAAACATTGGGTTTTGGAAGATCATACCGGCCTCAAAGACCCCTCGCGGTGAGGGTTTATTAACGGGTTCAATCCTCAGGGCCAGCCTCAGCGCCCGGCCATGTCCGATCGTGCCCCACCCTGTTACGGCGCAGCCAAACCCGTTAATAGTCCGGGCGACAAAACCGGGCGGCCGGACAGCACCGCCAGGGCCGCGCCCCGCGCGACAAAGGGGCCCGATGCCCCACCATCGAACGGCCTCAATGTGGACCAAGTAGACTAGCCATGAAATTGATACGCCCCCTCGCCGCGCTTGCCCTTCTCATTGTTTCCGCCGTTCCGGCCCTCGCGGCCGATGCCGTTTTCGCGCCGGGTGCGCGCGTCGGCATGGTGCCTTTGATCGGCCTCTCCCCGGCCAAGACCTTTCCGGGCTTCGAGAGCGACGACGGAGGCGTGAAGGTGCTGGTCACCGAGTTGCCGCCCGACGCCTATGGCGAGGTCGCCAACGCCTTCAAGGCCAATCCCGGCGGCGCCGGCGGCATCAAGCCGGACAAGCTCGATACGCCGGCGGGCCTTGCCTATTACACCGTCGAGACCGGCAAGGCCGGCACGGCAACTGTGAAGCGCTATTCGATGATCGTGCCAGGCACCGGCTTCTCCGGCTATGTCGCCGTGCAGATCCCCGAGAACGCCACCAAGATCTACTCGGACGACGCGGTTCGGCAGATGTTCGCCACCGCGGTGACGCGCAAGGAGGTGCCGGTCGACGAGCAGCTCGCGCAGATGCCGTTCAGGATCACCGATCTCGCCGACTTCAAGAACGTCCGCACGCTGTCGCCGGGCGCCAGCATCGTGTTGGCCGACGGCGACGAGACCACGGGCTTCGAGCCCAAGCCGTACATGATCATCGGCCTGATCGGCGCAACGCCGCAGCAGCCGGACGACCGCGCCCGTTTCGCGCAGGAAGCGGCGATGCAGATCCCCGGCATGCGCGAGTCCAGGATCACCATGTCCGAGCAGATCCGCGTCAACGGCCAGCCGGCAATGGAAACCCGCCTCGACGGCGTCAGCGGCAAGGACAAGACAGCGGTCACGGTGGTGCAGTGGATCCGCTTCGGCGGCGGCACGTCACTGCGCATCATCGCCAGCGCCCCGCGCGACCAGTGGTCGGAGGCCTTCACCCGCTTCCGCGCGGTACGCGACGGCATCCAGCCCAAAGGCTAAGTGAATTCACGCGCGAGATGGCGCTCCCTCCCCCGCGGGAGAGGCGAACCGAGTACGAGGCCGAGGCCCAAGCGCTAGCCAAACCCGGCCGCATTTTCGGGCTTTTGTTTGTACACAAATGGAACTAGCCTCTGCTTCCGTTGGGTTCATCCTGGAGGGAGGACGTACGATGCTGGATCGGCGCAGAGTACTCGCGGGCGTTTCGACTGTTGCTCTCGCGAGCCTCGTTTCAAGCAAGCTCTGGGCAGCGACGGCGATCAAGCCCGACGATGCCTCCGCGCTGCTCGTGATCGACGTGCAAAACTGCTTCCTTCCCGGCGGCAGCCTTGCCGTGAAGGAAGGCGAGCAGGTGGTGCCGGTGATCAACAAGATCGCAAAATCGTTCGCCAACATCGTGATGACGCAGGACTGGCACACGCCGGGGCACGTGTCGTTCGCCTCCGTTCATTCCGGCAAGAAGCCGTTCGAGACCATTGACCTGCCCTACGGCAAGCAGGTGCTGTGGCCCGACCATTGCGTGCAGGGCACTGACGGCGCCGCGCTCTCGAAGGACCTGTCGATCCCGCAGGCCGAGCTCATCATCCGCAAGGGCTTTCACAAGGACGTCGACAGCTACTCGGCTTTCCTCGAGGCCGACGGCAAGACATCGACGGGGCTTGCCGCCTACCTGAAGTCGCGCAAGATCAAGCGCGTCTTCGTCGCGGGCCTCGCGACCGATTTTTGCGTCGCCTGGACCGCGCTCGACGCGCGCAAGGCCGGCTTCGAAGTCTATGTGGTGGAGGACGCCTGCCGTGGCATCGACACCCAGGGCTCGCTGGCCAAGGCCTGGGCCGACATGGCCAAGGCGGGCGTGAAGCGGATCCAGTCTGCGGATATCGCGGCGACGGCGTAAGCTATGCGCGATGCTAAACCCTCATCCTGAGGAGACCGCGAAGCGGTCGTCTCGAAGGATGAAGGCCGAGCTGCCGCAGCGGGGGCCTTCATGGTTCGAGAGGGCGCTAGCGCACCTCCTCACCATGAGGGTCGAGGTCTGTGGGAACGCGGGAAGCGCGGCTCACGCCGCGCCGTTCGACTCGTTGTTGTTAGCGGCGGCAGCGGCTTTCGCACCGCCCTTGGCGACGCCGACGAGGGCCGGGCGCAGCACGCGCTCGCCGATGGTGTAGCCGGCCTGGACCACCTGAACCACGGTGCCCGACGGCACCGACGGATCGGGCACCTCGAACATCGCCTGCTGGAAATTCGGATCGAACTTCTGGCCCGAGGGGTCGAACTTCTTCACGCCGTGCTTTTCCAGCGCGTTGAGCAGCGAGCGCTCGGTGAGCTCCACGCCCTCGATCAGCGCGGTCAGGCCGGGATCGGCATTGGCACGCGCCTCGGCCGGCACCGCATCGAGCGCACGCTGGAGGTTGTCGGCGATATCGAGCACGTCGCGCGCAAAGCCGGTGATGCCGTAGAGCCTGGCGTCGGCGACCTCCTTGGTGGTGCGCTTGCGCAGGTTTTCCATCTCGGCCAGCGTCCGCAGCATGCGGTCGCGCGCCTCAGCCGCTTCCTTCTGCAGGATCTCGACCGAACCGGGCTCCGGGTCGTCGGGCATGATGTAGGGCTTCGACACAACGGGCTCGCCGGTCGGCGCGGTCGTGTCTTCAGGTTGCCGGTCTGGATCGGTCATCGGCTGCCTTCTCGAACTCGTCTCAAGGGATTTTTCTCGCCGGGATATCGTGCTTCGCAGCGCGAAAATCAAGCGCCCGTGATCAGGCGAAAACGGGCGTCAGCCACCCAGAAGGCGGCTGACGATGCGGGCGGCATAGTCCACGGTCGGGATCACGCGGGCATAATTCAGCCGCGTCGGCCCGATCACACCCAGAACGCCCACGATATGACCGGCGGCATCCCGATACGGCGAGATGATCGTCGAGGAGCCCGACAGCGAAAACAGCTTGTTCTCCGAGCCGATGAAGATGCGCACGCCCTCGGCGGTCTCGGCGCGCCCGAGCAGGTCGATCACGCCGCGCTTGGTCTCGAGATCGTCGAACAGCAGCCGCACCCGCTCGAGATCCTCCAGCGCATGCAGGTCTTCGAGCAGATTGGCGTGGCCGCGCACGATGAGCTGGCGGTCCTCGTTCTCGCCGCCGGACCAGCTCGCGATGCCCGCCGCGATCACCTTCTGGGTGAGCTGGTCAAGCTCGGCGCGGGCCTGCCCGAGGGCGGTTTCCAGCTCGAGCCGCGCCTCGGCGAGGGTACGGCCGCGGATACGGGCATTGAGGAAGTTGGAAGCCTCCGTCAGCGCCGAGGAGGGAACCCCGGGCGGCAGCGTCAGCACGCGGTTTTCGACCTGGCCATCCTCGCCGACCAGGATCACCAGCGCCCGCTCGGGTTCCAGACGGACGAACTCGATATGCTTCAGCCGCGCATTGGACTTCGGCGTCAAGACCACGGCCGCGGCGCGGGTGAGGCCCGACAGCCGCGTCAACGCCTCCTCCAGCGCCGCCTCGACCGATTGGGCATGGCCGACAGTGGTGAGCTGGCTCTGGATCGATTGCCGCTCGGCCTCGTTGAGCTCGCCGACCTGCATCAGGGCATCGACGAAGAAGCGCAGGCCGAGTTCCGTCGGCAGCCGGCCGGCGGAGGTATGCGGGGCATAGATCAGGCCGAGCTGTTCCAGGTCGGCCATGACGTTGCGCACCGAGGCCGGCGACAGCGGCAGCGCGATCAGGCGCGAAATATTGCGGGAGCCGACCGGCTCGCCCGTCGCCAGATAACTCTCGACGATTTGACGAAAGATGTCGCGGGAACGCTCGTTGAGCTGGGCGAGGCCCGCGCGCGGCGCGATCAGATGAATCGGATCGTGATGGGCCACAGACGGTAACTCCTCTCAGATGCACATAATTTGTCCATCCGGAAGGCCCCTGACAAGCGCGTCTTTGGCCAGGGTGGGGACGGCGTTTCGCCGCCCCCGGGGGGAAAAGGCCTTGCCGGGCCCCCTTCCCCCTCCTACAAGCACCGCGAACAGCCTTTTCCCTGCGAGTTTTGGAGGATTTCCCATGCGGCCAAGCCGCCGTGCGCCCGACGAATTGCGCCCCGTGACGCTGGAGCGCGGCGTGGTCAAATATGCGGAAGGCTCCTGCCTGGTGAAATTCGGCGACACCCATGTGCTGGTCACCGCCACGCTGGAAGACCGCCTGCCGCCGTGGCTGAAGGGCCAGGGCCGTGGCTGGGTCACCGCCGAATACGGCATGCTGCCGCGTGCGACCTCGGAACGTACCCGCCGCGAGGCTTCCGCCGGCAAGCAGAGCGGCCGTACCGTCGAGATCCAGCGCCTGATCGGCCGCTCGCTTCGCACCATCGTCGATCTCGAAGCGCTCGGCGAACGCCAGATCACGGTCGATTGCGATGTGCTCCAGGCCGACGGCGGCACGCGCACGGCCTCGATCACCGGTGCCTGGGTCGCGCTGGCCGACTGTGTCAACTGGATGAAGACGCGCAACATGGTCAAGGCCAACGTGCTGCGCGACAACGTCGCCGCGATCTCCTGCGGCATCTATAACGGCACCCCAGTGCTCGACCTCGATTATGCCGAGGACTCCGAAGCCGAGACCGACGCCAATTTCGTCATGACGGGCGATGGCCGCATCATCGAGGTGCAGGGAACGGCAGAACGCGAGCCGTTCACGGAAGGCGAGTTCCTGTCGTTGATGGCGCTGGCCCGCAAGGGTGTCGCGCGTCTCGTGGACTTGCAGAAAATGGCGGTGGCGTAGTCAATAGGCCATGCACCGGCGAATCACAGGCAAGCTGATCATCGCGACCCATAATCCCGGCAAGCTGGCCGAGATGCGGGAGCTGCTCGCGCCGCACGGCGTCGAGGCGGTCTCGGCCGGCGAGCTTGGCCTCGACGAGCCCGAAGAGACCGGCAACGACTTTCGCAGCAATGCCGCGATCAAGGCGATCGCCGCTGCCAAGGCAATGAAGCTTCCGGCCTTCGCCGATGATTCCGGCATCGTGGTGGACGCACTCGACGGCGCGCCGGGAATCTACAGCGCGCGCTGGGCGGGCCCCAAAAAGGATTTTGCCGCGGCGATGGCGCAGATCGAGCGCCTGTTAAGGGAGCGCGGCGCCACCACGCCGGACAAGCGCAGGGCGCATTTCGTTTCCGCACTCTGCGTCGCCTGGCCCGATGATCATCTCGACGAGGTCGAGGCGCGCGTCGACGGCACGCTGGTCTGGCCGCCGCGCGGCACCGCCGGCTTCGGCTACGACCCGATGTTTTTGCCCGACGGCCACGCGCGCACCTTTGGCGAGATGGAAAGCATCGAGAAGCACGGCCTGCCGCCATTGGGCCTTGGCCTCTCGCACCGCGCCCGCGCCTTCGTGAAACTTGCGGAGATCTGCCTTGAGCCGCGCTGACAGGGGCGCCTTCGGCGTCTACGTGCACTGGCCGTTCTGCCTGTCGAAATGTCCGTATTGCGACTTCAACAGCCATGTCCGCCACGCCGCGATCGACGAGGAACGCTTTGCCCGCGCCTTCGCCCGCGAGATCGAGACCACCGCCGAGCGCGCGCCCGGCCGTGACGTCACCTCGATCTTCCTCGGCGGCGGCACGCCGTCCCTGATGCAGCCGGCGACCGTCGGCGCCGTGTTAGACGCGATCGGCAAGCACTGGCGCGTCGCTGGCGATGTCGAAGTCACGCTGGAAGCCAACCCGACCAGCGTCGAGGCCACGCGCTTTGCCGGCTATCGCACAGCCGGCGTCAACCGCGTCTCGCTCGGCGTGCAGGCGCTCGATGATGTCTCGCTGAAGATGCTCGGACGCCTCCACAGCGCGCGCGAGGCTCTCGATGCGGTTGCCATCGCACGCCGCTCGTTCGACCGCTACTCGTTCGACCTGATCTACGCCCGCCCGGACCAGACGCCGGCAATGTGGGAGGGTGAGCTTCGCCACGCCATCGATGAAGCCGCCGAGCATTTGTCGCTCTATCAGCTTACCATCGAGGAAGGCACGCCGTTCTTCGGCCTGCACCAGGCCGGCAAGCTGAAGACGCCGGACGAGGCGGTCGCGCGCGCGCTCTATGACGTGACGCAAGAGACCTGCGACAAGCTCGGCCTGCCCGCCTACGAGATTTCCAATCACGCACGTCGCGGCGCCGAGTGCCGGCACAATCTGGTCTACTGGCGGGGCGAGGAATATGCCGGCATCGGTCCCGGCGCGCACGGCCGGCTCGACATCGACGGCATCAGGCACGCGACTGCCACCGAGAAGCGTCCCGAAGCCTGGCTGATGCGGGTCGAGACCAACGGCGACGGCGTCGTCACCGACGAGCTCCTCAACAGCGAGGAGCGCGCCGACGAATTCCTGCTGATGGGGCTGCGGCTCGCCGAAGGCATCGACCCCAAGCGCTACGCCGCGCTCGCCGGCCGGCCGCTCGATCCCCGCCGCATCGCGCTCTTGCGCGAGGAAGGCGCGATCACCGTCGACACGACGGGGCGCCTGCGCGTGACCAGCAGCGGTTTTCCGGTGCTCGATGCGGTAGTGGCGGATCTGGCGGCTTAACGTATCAACCGCATCGGCGTTGCGCTCCCTCCCCCGCTTGCGGGGGAAGGTTGGGGAGAGAGGGTGTCGCCGCGGTGGGAATCCCCAAGAGGAGAGAGCCCTCACCCGGCGCTGCGCGCTGACCTCTCCCGCAAGCGGGAGAGGTGATCCATCACGCCCCAAAGCTCTTTGGCGAGCCTGCGACCGCGACGCCGCCGCCGGTTGTGACCTTCATCACCGCGAGCCCGCGCTCGTTCGTCCCATCCGCACGGAAGCGGAACAGGCCGTCGATGCCGGCGAAGCCGGACGCGTTGGTGAGAACGTCCTGTGAGAAGCGCGTGGTGCCTTGCGTGCGCGCGAGCGCTGCGACGAGCGCCACCGCATCATAGGCGAGCGTCGCCGTGCGCACCGGCTCGGCGCCATATTTCGTGCGGTAGCGGCCGGAGAAGGCGCGAAAGCCCGCCGGGTCCGGCGCGGCGTAGAGACCGCCTTGCAGTGCCTGGCTGGCATAGACGCGCGGATTGTCCCACAGGCCGGTGCCGAGCAACTGGATGTTACGCAGGTTGGCGCCCGCCGCGGTCAGCGCATCGGCCACCGCGACGACGGAATCGCCGTCATCGGCGATGAACAGCGCGTCCGCGCTGCCGAGCGCCTGCGCGACGTTGCGCGCCGGCGTGGCGCGATCGCCGCCGAATTTCTCGAACGCAACCACGCGTCCACCCCGCCGCGGCACGGCGGCCTTGAAGGCTGCCTCCACCACATTGCCATAGGCATTCTCCGGCAGCAGCGCCGCGAAGGAGCGCTTTCCGATGCTGGCGGAATATTCGACGATGCGGTTGACGTCCGACTCGGGCAGGAAGCTCAACAGGAAGACGCCGCGGCCGGCGATGCTGGCATCGGTCGAGAACGCCATCACCGAGATGCCGCGCGTGCGCGCGACCTGCGCGACGGCGGGCACGGATTGGGCGAACAGCGGCCCCAGAATGATCTCCGCACCTTCATCGACCGCCTGCTGCGCGCCGCCTTGCGCGCCCTGCGGCGTGCCGTTGTCGTCCTTGATCAGGAGCTGGACGTTCGGGTTCTGGAATTCGGCGAGCGCCATCTCCGCGGCGTTGCGCATCGACTGCGCAGCAAGCCCGGCATTGCCGGCGGCCGACAGCGGCAGGATCAGGCCGACCTTCACCCCGCCGGTGCCGGCGGTGGTGGCCTGCTGCTGCGGCCCGGCCGGTGCCGGCTGCGAGGAGGAGCTGAAGGGATTGGAGAACTGGCTGAGACTCTGCTGCACGCCGGTGCAGGCCGAGAGCAGCGGCGCGCCCAATAGCAGCCCAAGCGCGCTGCGCCGGGTCGCTCCCGACGAAGCGGGCCCGGAGGTGGGAGACTTGGGGTAACGCGGGCCCGGCATGGCAGCTCTTCGTAACGACCAGCCCATCCAAGGCCCGGTCAGGACTTCACCTCCGCAAGGGAGGACGCGGATTGCAGCATATTGTCGACAAATAGTTAACCAAAACAAAAGGATAATGACCGCTTAACGCGGCCGCCCCTCCATCATGGCAAGCTGTCCGCCGATTTTGCCGGGCTGCACCAACGCGGGCTTCTCGCCGCGAATATGGCGCAAGCGCGTCTCTCCCTTTAAGTATCCATTATGCGCGCAAAAGCCGCCCCGATAAATACGCCTGAAGGTGCGGCGGAACCCGCTGCGCGCGGTTTTGCCATTGGCACCCACCACTTTTCAGCCAGCAAGGCGGCGCCGGGCCTCTACCTCGTCGCCACCCCCATCGGCAATCTCGGCGACATCACCTTGCGGGCACTCGAGACGCTCGCCGGCGTCGACATCATTGCCTGCGAGGACACCCGGATCACGCGGCGGTTGACCGAGCGCTACGGCATCTCGGCGCAGCTCAAACCCTATCACGAGCACAATGCGGAGGCGGCGCGGCCAAAGATCCTGGAGGCGCTGTCCCAGGGCGGCTCGATCGCACTGGTCTCCGATGCCGGCACGCCGTTGATCTCCGATCCCGGCTTCAAGCTGGTGCGCGAGGTATCGAGAGCGGGCCACGCGGTCTACGCGCTCCCCGGCCCGTCCTCGGTGCTGGCGGCGCTGTCGGTCGCCGCGCTGCCGACCGACCGCTTCTTCTTCGAAGGCTTCTTGCCCGCCAAATCAACCGCACGCCGCAAGCGCCTCACCGAGCTCGCCCGTATCGATGCGACCCTGGTGCTGTTCGATTCCGGCAATCGCGTGCAGGAGACGCTGGCCGATCTCGCCGAGGTCATGGGCAATCGCGAAGCCGCGATCTGCCGCGAGCTCACGAAGCTGCACGAGGAGATTTCGCGCAGCTCGCTCGGCGAGCTCGCCGGCCGGGCCGACGCGCTGGAGACCCGCGGCGAGTTCGTGCTGGTGATCGGCCCGCCGGCAGCCGATGCGCAGGAGATGACGCCGGATGCGCTCGACGATCTCCTGCGCGAACAGCTCGCGACCAGCAGCGTCAAGGACGCGGTCGCGCATGCGGTCGAGCTCTCCGGCCGGCCGCGTCGCGAGGTCTATGCCCGCGCGCTCGAACTCGCCAAGAATCTGCGCAAGGATTTACGGGGCAACGATGGCGAAGACTGACGGCGCCCGGCCCGCCGAGCCAAAAGTCCCCGCGCCCGAACGCGTCGCCGCGTTCCAGACCGGCATTTCCGCGGAAAGCCGCGCCGCGGCCTTCCTGATCGCCAAGGGCTATCGCATTCTGGCGCGACGCTTCCGCACGCCGCACGGCGAGATCGACATCGTGGCGCGCCGGCGCAATCTGATCGCCTTCGTCGAGGTCAAGGCCCGCGCCAGCCTCGATGAGGCCGCCTTCGCCGTGACGCCGCGCCAGCAGCAGCGCATCATCGACGCCGCTCAGGGGTGGCTCGCCGCGCATCCCGAGCATGCCGAATTTGAATTGCGATTCGACGCCATGCTGATTGCGCCGCGGTCACTTCCACGCCATGTGTTGGCGGCATTCGACGCCTCGACCTGAAAGGCAGCCCATGAAACTGAACGTCGCCGTCCAGATGGACCCCATCGCCCGCATCAACATCCGCGGCGATTCCACTTTCGCGCTGCTTCTGGAGGCGCAGAAGCGCGGCCACGGGCTGTCCTACTATACACCCGACAAGCTGTCGCAGGTCGGCAACGAGCTGGTCGCGCCTGTCCAGCTCCTGACCGTACGCGACGAGCCCGGTGATCACTTCACCCTCGGCGAGCCCAGGCGCGAGGCGCTGAACGGCTTTGACGTGGTGCTGCTGCGCCAGGATCCACCGTTCGATCTCGCCTACATCACTTCGACCCATTTCCTGGAGTGCATCCATCCGAAGACGCTGGTCGTCAACGATCCCGCGAGCGTACGCAACGCGCCGGAAAAGCTGTTCGTGATGAACTTTCCGCAGCTGATGCCGCCGACCCTGATCTCGCGCGATCTCGACGAGATCAACGCCTTCCGCGAGCAGCACGGCGCCGTCGTCATGAAGCCCCTGCACGGCCATGGCGGCGCCGCGGTGTTCCGCGTGATGCCGCAGGACATGAATTTCGGCTCGCTCTACGACATGTTCTCGGTGACCTTCAAGGAGCCCTGGGTGATCCAGCAGTTCATTCCCGAGGTCAAGCACGGCGACAAGCGCATCATCCTGGTCAATGGCGAGTTCGCCGGTGCCGTCAATCGCGTCCCGGCGCCCGACGACCTCCGCTCCAACATGGTGCGCGGCGGCGCGGCGCAGGCAACCGACCTCACCCCGCGCGAACGCGAGATCTGCGAAACGGTCGGGCCGGCACTGCGCGAACGCGGCCTGCTGTTCGTCGGCCTCGACGTGATCAATGACAGGCTCACCGAGATCAACGTGACCTCGCCCACGGGTATCCGCGCGATCTCCCGGCTCGGCGGGCCGGACGTGGCGGCGAAGATCTGGGACGTGATCGAGAAGAAGCGGAGCAAGTAACCTCAAGGTCCGCGGACGCGCCGCATCGGCGGCTCGACGTCCTCTCCACGTCATTGCGAGCGCAGCGAAGCAATCCAGGGTCCCTCCGAGGAAGGATTCTGGATTGCTTCGCTGCGCTCGCAATGACGGCGCTGAAGCACGCTCGCGCCTCACTCTCCTCCGTCGTCCCCGCGAAGGCCAGGACGACATTGCGGATGAAGCGCTCGCTCCGTCGCTACAGGCATTCGCGTCGCGAACTAACTACCCATTCACCATGTCGTGTCACGCACTGACATAAAACCCCTTTGCCCGTGCGTGAATCTACGGAGTTCTCGCATTCCGAATAACGCGGCGTTCACCATGCAGCCAAAACTCGCTGCGTGACCGGCGATCAGATTCGGCCTCGCAACACCACTTATACTTTTACTGCCTACTCATCGACGACGAGGGAACCCGCCACGTGCGGTTCGAGTGCCCGCGTAAGTGATGGGGATACCCGGGGATGATGAGTGGGGAGTATCGGAACGCGGTGCGCATTCGGGGGAATGGCGCGCGTTCTTTCGGGATGGGGATCATGCTGATGCTGGGCCTCGCCGCAGCACCGGCGATCGCGGCGGACGCACCGGTCGGCAACCAGACCCCGGTGCAGGCGCCTGATCTCGGCGTGTCACCGGTCGCAACGATCGCTCCGGCCAGGACCCGCTTCCTCGCGCTCGGCGTCGGCAAGTCGGTGGTGATCGACCTGCCGCGCGAGGTGAAGGACGTGCTGGTCGCAGATCCCAAGATCGCCAACGCCGTGATCCGCTCAGCACAGCGCGCCTATATCATCGGCGGCGCGGTCGGGCAGACCAACGTCGTGTTCTTTTCGGCCGACGGCCAGCAGGTCGCCGCCTACGACATCGCGGTGAAGCGCGACCTCAACGGCGTGCGCGCCGCGCTCCGGCAGTCGATGCCGGGCGTCCAGATCGAAGGCGTCGGTGACGGCGTCATGCTGACCGGCTCGGTGTCGAGCCCGGTCGAAGCGCAGCAGGCCGGCGACGTCGCCTCGAAACTTGTCGGCGGCGCCGACAAGGTCGTCAACAACATCGTCGTGCGCGGTCGCGACCAGGTGATGCTGAAGGTCGTGGTCGCCGAGATGCGCCGCGACATCATCAAGCAGATGGGCGTCGACCTCAGCGCCAGCCTGAATGCCGGCACGGCGGTCGTGAGCTTCAACAATTCCAACCCGTTCTCCGTAAGTGGCGGGCCGCTGGTCAGTAACAACGGGCTTGGGCTGGGCGCTCTCTCCAAGGGCTCGGTCACGGTCGCCGCAACCATCCGCGCCATGGAAAGCGCCGGTGTCGTGAAGACGCTGGCCGAGCCGAATCTGACCGCGATCTCGGGCGAATCGGCAACCTTCATCGCAGGCGGCGAATTTCCGATTCCGGGAGGCTATGCCTGCGATCCCGTCACGCACGTCTGCACCACGCAGATCTCCTACAAGAAGTTCGGCATCTCCCTGAACTTCACACCGGTGGTGCTGAGCGAGGGCCGCATCAGCCTGCGTGTGATGACCGAGGTCTCGGAGCTGTCGAATACCAACTCAATCACCGTCTCGCAGAACATCTCCTCGAACTCCACGAGCTCCGTCACGATCCCCTCGATCCAGACCCGCCGCGCCGAGACCACGCTCGAGATTCCGTCGGGCGGCTCGATGGCGATGGCCGGCCTGATCCAGCAACAGACCAAGCAGGCGATCAACGGCCTGCCCGGCTTCGACCAGATCCCGGTGCTTGGCCAGCTGTTCCGCAGCCAGGATTACGTGAACAACGAAACCGAGCTGATGGTGATCGTGACGCCCTATGTCGTGCGCGCGGTCGCGCAGAAGGAACTGTCCCGGCCCAATGACGGATTTGCGCCGCCATCGGATTCGCAATCCGCGCTGCTCGGCCGCATGAACCGTCTCTACGGCATCGCACGCCACATCGATCCCGTCACCGGCTACCAGGGCGATTTCGGCTTCATCATCGACTGAGACGAACGAAGCTTCAACACGAGGGGGATGAAGCGATGACGAGACTACCGGTCGATTGCCGCAACAAGCTACGCCTCGCGGTCGCGCTGATGGGGCTCTCCGTCATGCTCGGTGCATGCAACACCACCGAGGAGGTCGTCACCCAGACGGTGCCGACCGACTATCGCCAGCGCCATCCGATCGCGGTGCAGGAAGGCAAGCGCTCGATCGTGATCTTCGTCGGCCAGGCCCGCGGCGGCCTGTCAGAAGCGCAGCGCGCCGACGTCATGGGCATCGCGCGGGACTGGGCGCATGAAGGCACCGGCGCCGTCGTGGTCGACGTGCCCGTCGACACCAAGAACGCCCGCGCTGCGGCTGCGACCTACCACGAAATCCGCTCGGTGCTGGCGGCCGGCGGCGTGCCCGCGCGCGGCATCGTGCAGCGCCCCTATCGCCCCGAGGATGCCGCCCTGCTGCCGACCATCCGGCTGAGCTATTCGAAGATCGCCGCGGTCGCAGGTCCCTGCGGGCTGTGGCCGGAGGATACCGGGCCGTCGATCTTCGACCCCGGCTACAACGAGAACAGGCCGTACTTCAACCTCGGCTGCGCGACGCAGCGCAACCTCGCGGCGATGATCGACAACCCCGCCGATCTCGAGCAGCCGCGCGCCGAAACGCCTGCCTATGCAGAGCGGCGCGCGATCGCGTTCGAAAAGTACCGCAAGGGCATGCCGACCTCGACGACCTATCCCGACGCCGACAAGGCCAAACTCAGCGACACGGGCAAATGACAATGAGCGCCCACTACGAAGACGACGCCGACGATCCGCAGCACCCCGACGAACACATTGCGCCGGTCCCGCGGGTCTCGGTGCAGGCGTTTTGCGAGACCGAGCAGACCTATGACGCGATCACCGCGGCCGGCCAGGACCGCCGGCTTGCGAAGGCGCATCTGACCGTCAAGGAAGGTGGGCTTGCTGCGGCGGTCGAGGCCTACAGCACGATGCCGACGCCGAACGTGATCGTGATCGAATCCGACGGCACGCGCGACATCCTCGAAGGGCTCGACGACCTCGCCGGCGTCTGCGATCCCGGCACCCGCGTGGTCGTGATCGGCAATCCCAGCGACGAGGCGCCCTATCGCGAGCTGGTGCGCCGCGGCGTCAACGACTACGTGATCGGGCCGGTCGAGACCATCGACGTGGTGCGCTCGATCTGCAGCCTGTTCTCGGCCTCGGAAGCCATCATCACCGGCCGCGTCATCGCGGTGGTCGGCGCCAAGGGCGGCGTCGGTGCATCCACGATCGCGCACAACGTCGCCTGGACCATCGCGCGCGATCTGGCGCTCGATTCGGTCGTGATCGATCTCGATCTCGCCTTCGGGACCGCGAGCCTCGACTACAACCAGGATCCGGTGCAGGGCATCGCCAACGCGGTGCTGACGCAGGAGCGCCCCGACACCGCGCTGATGGAGCGCCTGCTCGCCAAATGCACCGAGCGTCTCAGCCTGCTGGCAGCACCCGCCACGCTCGACCGCGTCTATGATTTCGGCGCCGAAGCCTTCGATGCGGTCTTCGACACGCTGCGCATGACCACGCCCTGCATCGTGCTCGACGTGCCCCATCAATGGTCGGGCTGGACGCGCCGCGCGCTGATCAACGCCGACGACATCGTGATCGTGGCCGAGCCTGATCTCGCCAACTTACGCAACACCAAGAACATGCTGAGCGTGCTGAAGGCCGCGCGGCCCAACGATCGGCCGCCGCTCTACTGCCTCAACCAGGTCGGCATGCACAAGCGCGCGGAGATCGAGGTCAAGGCCTTCGCCAAGACCATGGAAAGCCAGCCGGTCGCGGTCATTCCCTTCGATTCGAAGCTGTTCTCGACGGCCGCCAATAACGGCCAGATGATCGCGGAGGTCTCCAAGAGCCACCGCACCGCCGAGACGTTCCAGAACCTCGCCAACCGGCTTGCCGGGCGCGGCGAGGTCAAGAAACCGAGGCAGTCGCTGCTGGCGCCGCTGCTGAAGAAGCTGAAGGGCAAGCCGAAGCGCGAATCCGCGCCGCACCGCAAGGCGTCGTAAGCTCTGACAAGATCAGATCCGTCCGGCGCCTCGATACTCACCTCTCCCTACGGGAGAGGTGATCCGAGTTCGCCGGCTGACACGGTGCACTCATCATGCCCTAGCCTGGCCTGTCGCGGGCGGCAGCTACTTCTCCGCCCTCTGCTGCTTCTTGGTGAGGAGCTGCCTTAGCGCCGTGACCTTGGCCTGGGCCTCGTCCGGCGGCAGATCAGCCTTCACGATGCCCTCGGCCTCGGCCTGGCGGCCCTCCAGTGCGACCACGAGCGCGAGATTGGCCCGCACGCGCGCATCCTGCGGCGCTCGCTCATAGGCGCGGCGCAGCGTTTCCTCCGCCTTGGGCAGATTGTTCTGGAGCACGTAGGACAGGCCGAGATTGGACAGCACCGACGGCTCGTCCGGCACGATCTTCAGGGCGCTGCCGTAATATTGCTGCGCCTCCTCGTTGCGGCCGAGTTGATCGAGCACCGTGCCCTGCGCCGACAGGATGTGCCAGTCGGGATCCTCCGGCGTATGCGCGCGGCTCAGGACATCGAAGGCCTGCTGGAAATTGCCGTTGTCGGCGAGAGCGCGGCCATAAGCCGCAAGCAGCGGCCTGTTGTTGGAGTGGGTGAGCACGGCCTGCTCGAGCACGGCGACGGCCTGCGAGCGCTGGCCGTTCTCGCGCAGCGCCTTGCCGTATTGCAACGCGATCTCGGGATCGCCTGGCGTGGCCCGGTAGCGCTCGCGCAAGGCGTCCATATCAGGCTTGGCCTCACGGGTCGTTTCCGACCTGATGCCGAGCGCGCCGGTGACGTCCTCGAGCCCGGTGGTCTGACAACCGCAAAGCCCGAGCGCGAGAAGCGCGGAGAGCAGCAATCGCGCCGGAGAAGAGACAAGGGACGAACGCAGGGACATGCTCTGATCTACCGTCGGCGACTGATCAGAGATGCTTTCCCGATTAACGCTAAATTCCGGTTAAGGAGCGTCGCCTCGTGCGGTCTTATTGTTTGAGCACGATCTCCGCGCAAACGCGTTCCGCGTTTGTCGCGAGGGAAAACCGCTTCACACTTTGCGCTAACGCGGCCCTTCGGGTCCGGATCAGGCTCTAGTCGATGAATTCGGCGCCGAATTCGCAGCCGATGCGCCAGCGGAGCTGGCACTGGCGAGAATAGTCCGGCGCGAAGATGATGGTGAACTGCGGCGGCACTTCCAGGAACTCCGCCACCACTTTCACACCGCCATCGGAAATATCCGTGATCGTGCAGTCCCTCGGCAGCGACCCCGCGCCAAAATGTATCTTGGCAAGCCGACTGCACACCCGACGTTCGCTTCTCCGGCGATTTGCAAGCATCTCGATTATTCACTTGTTAGATCACGGCCCATCCCGCGCCTCTACAGGTAGCGAACATTCGTTGGGATGTGCTGAGCGGATCGGCTCGCATTCGAGGCTTACTGTCCCCGTCCCGTTTACGCCTCGTTAGGACGTGCCTGGAGGGCGGGATAGATGTTCCCGTCTTGTTCTTGCCAGACAAACGGCCGCCTGCTACCCTCGATTGTGCAAGAGGGGCAGGCTGGTTCGAGCATGGTTCAGCGGGTTTCTACCGTCGCCTTTGAGGGGATCGAGGCCCGTGCGGTCGACGTGCAGGTGCAGGTCGCCCCTGGCCTGCCGGCCTTTGCCATTGTCGGTCTTCCGGACAAGGCGGTTTCGGAGGCGCGCGAACGGGTGCGCTCGGCGCTGATCGCCTCGGGGCTGGCGCTGCCGGCGCGGCGGATCATCGTCAATCTGGCGCCGGCCGACCTGCCGAAGGAAGGCAGCCATTACGACCTGCCGATTGCGCTCGGGCTGATGGCGGCGATCGGCGCCATCCCGCCGGATGCGCTCACCGGCTTCACGGTGCTCGGCGAGCTCGGCCTCGACGGCTCGATCGCGCCGGTCGCCGGCGTGCTGCCGGCCGCGATCGGCGCCAATGCCCGCGAGGAAGGGCTGATCTGCCCGGCAGCCTGCGGCTCGGAAGCGGCCTGGGCGAGCCCGGACATTCAGATCATCGCCGCCAGCTCGCTGATCCAGAT
Organism: Bradyrhizobium sp. Ec3.3; assembly: GCF_000472925.1. Taxonomy (GTDB): domain Bacteria; phylum Pseudomonadota; class Alphaproteobacteria; order Rhizobiales; family Xanthobacteraceae; genus Bradyrhizobium. The sequence continues at coordinate 81,251 of NZ_AXAS01000031.1, read as the reverse complement.
CGCCAACCACTTCAAGGGCACGCAGGTGCTGTCGCGGCCTTCGCCGAAGGTGCATGAAGCGGCCGCCTCCCCGCTCGATCTGCGCGACATCAAGGGCCAGGAAAGCGCCAAGCGCGCGCTGGAGATCGCGGCGGCCGGCGGACATCATCTGCTGATGATCGGCGCACCGGGCGCCGGCAAGTCGATGCTGGCCGCGCGCCTGCCCTCGATCCTGCCGCCGCTGTCGCCGGGCGAACTTCTGGAAGTCTCGATGATCGCCTCGGTCGCCGGCGAAATCCAAGGCGGCGCGCTGACCTCGCGGCGGCCGTTCCGCTCGCCGCATCATTCCGCCAGCATGGCCGCGCTGACCGGCGGCGGCATGCGGGCAAAACCCGGCGAGATCTCGCTCGCGCATCAGGGCGTGCTGTTTCTCGACGAGCTTCCGGAGTTCGATCCGCGCGTGCTGGATTCGCTGCGCCAGCCGCTGGAGAACGGCGAGGTCTCGGTGTCGCGCGCCAATCACCGCGTCACCTACCCTGCCCGCTTCATGCTGGTCGCGGCGATGAATCCGTGCCGCTGCGGCAACGCGTTCGAGCCCGGCTACGCCTGCAAGCGCGGTCGCATCGATCGCTGCACGGCGGACTACCAGGCGCGCATCTCCGGTCCCCTGATGGACCGCATCGATCTGCGCATCGAGGTGCCGGCGGTGACGGCGGCCGACCTGATCCTGCCGCCGCCGGCGGAAGGCTCCGCCGAAGTCGCCGCGCGCGTCGCCGCTGCGCGTGGCATTCAGCTCGCGCGTTATCAGGCCGCGGGATTGCCGAATGTGCGTACCAATGCCGAGGCGCCGGCCGCTGTGCTGGAAGAAATCGCAAAGCCCGACGCGCAGGGCCAGAAGCTCTTGCGCGATGCCGCCGAGACCATGCGGCTGTCGGCGCGCGGCTATCACCGCGTGCTGCGGGTGGCGCGCACGCTGGCCGACCTCGACAACACTGAGACGATCGGCCGGCTGCATCTCGCCGAGGCCCTCTCCTACCGCGCACTCGCGGAGGATGTGCGCCAGCTGGCGTGACGACCATCCGTATCAACCCGGCGGTAACGAGTTTCCTTTACGCTCTGCAAACCATAAGGCCCACGCGTTCATCACGGCCGTTTCTCTGGGCCTTTGGGGGAGTCCTTGGGCGAGTAGAGTGTCATGTTGCGTTTCAAGATCCTGGCTTCGGTTGTTCCCCTGATGGCGGCGGCGGTGTTCGTGCGTGGCGGCCCCGGATCGGCGTCGCATCCCTGCATCGCCGTCGGCGAGACTCCGGTCGAGCTCGCATCGGTTCCCTGGGCTGCCGGCCTGCACGTTGCCTTCACCGACGACCCCACCCGCGCCACCGTCCGCGTACTGATCACCGAGACCGCTGAGGTTGCGGATTTCGTCCTCGTCGACGACGGGCCCACCTCGGAAACGGACGCGTGCCAGGCCAGCGCAACAACGCGCCTCGTCGCGATCTCCGCGCACCCCAGCAGCGATGCCCCGGTCATCTATCTCTCCAGCGAAGGCCCGGCGGACTACCGCATCTATGTGCGGTCGAAGACGTTCTCGGCCCGCGATGCCGCAGCCCTGATCGTCGGTGCTGCCGGCGCGCACCGCCATCTGCAGGCTGCCTCGCTCTGAGGCGTTAACGTCTCATCAACTTTGTTTCAAGCCGACCGCAAAACCTCAAACTGTTCGCAAGGTCGGACGACACATCGTCACCGAGGGCGGGCAAAAGAAATCTTAGGCGGAGTTGAGGATCTTTGGCGATGGGTCGGTCGTTCCGGATCAAAGTGCGCATGCGCCGCTTCAGGCGCCGCCATCCCAGGGTCGCCTTCGCGATCCGCTCCTTCATGATCTTTTCGGCGACGTTCGGCGGCGCCTACGGCTTCATCGCCGGCAGCCGGGCCGAAAAGTCCGGCTACGATCCCAACGCCTTTGCGATCGGCGCGAGCTTCCTGTTCGCCCTCGCCTGCCTTGGGCTCGCCACGCTCAGCATGCGGCTGCGCTTCGTCAACAAGCGGCTGCGCTCGCTCGCGACGCATAACGAGGCGCTGGTCGATCGCAACTGGGAGCTGAAGGAAGCTGAGGAGCGCGCGCGCAGCCTCTTCGAATCGCAGAGCGATCTGATCGTGCTGCGCGACACCCAGGGACGCATCACCTTTGCCAATGACGCCTATTGCGAGCTTGCCGGGCAGGCGCGCAGCGCCTTGATCGGCACGCGCTTTGATTTCGACGTGCTGGAGCAGGGCGACAGCGCGCTCGAAAGCAACGGCACGCGCGTCCACGACCAGAGAATCGCAACGCCAATCGGCGCCCGCTGGATCGCCTGGCGCGAGGGCTTCGTGCGGCTGGATGCCGGTCAGCCGGCCGAGCTCCAGAGCGTCGGCCGCGACGTCACCGACCGCACCGAGACCGAACGCGCGCTCTCCGAGGCCCGCGACCAGGCTGACGCAGCCAATCGCGCCAAGTCGCGCTTCCTCGCCATGGCGAGCCACGAGATCCGCACGCCGCTCAACGGCATCATCGGCATGAGCAGCCTGCTGCTCGACACCACGCTGACGCCGGAGCAGACGACCTACGCGCGGGCCGTGAAAACCTCGGGCGAAGCGCTGACCGCGCTGATCGAGGAGCTGCTCGACTATTCAAAGATCGAGGCCGGCAAGCTCGACCTCGAGCAGCGTCCCTTCGCGCTGTCGACCCTGGTCGAGGAGATTACCGAGCTGCTCGCGCCGCGCGCGCAGGCAAAAAACCTCGAGATCGCGGCCTATGTCGACGAGCGCCTGCCGCTCGACGTCGTCGGCGATGCCGCGCGGCTGCGCCAGGTGCTGCTCAATCTCGCCGGCAATGCCATCAAGTTCACCGCGCATGGCGGCGTCGCGCTGATCGTCGAGCCCGGCCTGTGGCCGAACGAGATCAGCTTCCTGGTGCGCGACACCGGCATCGGCATTGCGCCCGAAGCGCAGTCGCGCATCTTCCGCGAATTCGAGCAGGCCGACGAGCGCGTGGCGCGCACCTATGGCGGCACCGGGCTTGGCCTTGCGATCAGCGAGCGCATCGTCAAGCGCATGGGCGGCCGGATCACGCTGGAGAGCGAGCCGGGCAGGGGCTCGACTTTCGAAGTCTCGATTTCGCTCGCGCCGGCCCAAGCCAGCACGGGACAAACCACGTTTCCGAGTCCCGACCTCACAGGTAATTCGATCCTGCTGATCGCAGCCCAGGGCATCGAGGCTTCGCTGATCGCGCGGCGGCTGGAGCGCTGGGGCGGCCAGACCTGCACGGTCTCGGACGTCGACGTCGCGCTGGCGCTACTGCCAGAGCGCTCCTGGCATGCAGTGCTGATCGATCGCGCGCTCGGTCCGGAGGTGGCGGCGCGGCTTGGCGATGCGGCCCGTAGTCATGCCGTGCAACGGCTGGTGCTGCTGACGCCCGCCACGCGGCACGAACCGTTATCACCGGCCTTCACGGGTTATCTGGTGAAGCCACTGCGCGCCGCCTCGCTCGCCGCGCGCCTGTCGCTGGCGCCGGAAGTCGCCTCGCCCGAGCTCGCGCCGGAGCCGCCGGCGGAGGCGTCCGTCACGCCGTCTGCTGTGACAAAGGGTCTGTCAATCCTGGTCGCTGAGGACAACGAGATCAACGCGCTGTTGATGCGATCGCTGCTGACGCGGCTTGGGCATCGCGTCGTGATCGCAACCCATGGCGAAGCGGCGCTGGAATCCTGGCTCGCGGCGAAATCCGCGGGCACGCCGTATCATCTCGTGCTGATGGACATCCAGATGCCGCAGCTCGACGGCATCGAAGCGGCGATGCGCATCCGCACGCATGAAGCAGGCGAGGGCGGTCGCCGCACGCCCATCCTGGCGCTGACCGCGAACACGCTGGTGGAAGATCGCTACGCCTGTTTCGAAGCCGGCATGGACGGCTTCTTGATCAAGCCGCTCGACCGCGAGAAGCTGGAGGAGGCGCTCGCCGGCCTGGCAGCGTCACGGCATCTGGCGGTGTGACCGTATTTCTCCGTCGTCATTGCGAGGAGCGAAGCGACGAAGCAATCCAGAATCGTTCCGCGGAGGGATTCTGGATTGCTTCGCTTTGCTCGCAATGACGATGTGGGAGCAGTATACCCTACCGCAGCTGTCACCGGCGCGCGCTTTGCGCAAGACCCGGCAAAGCCTCACTCGCCGATCTGGTCGACCTGCTTGAAATGGTCGCCCTCGACCACGTTGACGAAAATGACGGCCGATTTGTTGTCGCCCTTCTCGGTCCATTGCACCGGCTTGGCATAGGCGATGCCCTGGAAGGTCAATTTTCGCAGCGCCGCCACGACGTCGGCACGCGTTGGCAGGCCTTCCTTCGCCTTGGCGGCTTCCGTGATCGCGGCCATCAACACCCGCGCTGAATCATAGGAGCTCGCGGCATAGTTGTTGATGGGGCCGTACTTCGCCGTGTAGCTGGCGCCGAAGTCGGACGAGCCGGGCACGGTGCCGATCGCGGGCGCCGCGGAGAGAATGCGAACGCCTTCGGCCGTCGTCGCCGCGCCTTCGGCGGCCTGGATGAAGGCCTTGGTGTCCCAGCATCCGTCGCCGCAGGTGAACAGCTGGGTCAGGCCCTGCGCACGCATCTCCTTGAGGATCAGCGCGCCTTCGCGAATGCCGGCAAAGAACAGGACGTCGAAATCCCCAGGCCACGATTTGACGAAATCGGCAAAATCCTTTTCGCCGACCTTGACCGATTTGCGCGCGACCACGGTGCCGCCGGCGCCAAAGCCCACAACGAACTGGTCGGCGAGGCCAACGCCGTAGGACGTCCCGTCGTCGACCACGAGCGCGCGCTTCTTGCCCAGCTTCTCCATCAGGTAGCGTGCCAGCCCCGGCCCCTTGCGGTCGTCGCGGTTGGTCAGGCGGAAGACGGTGGCAAAGCCGCTCTCCGTCACTTTCGGGTTCGACGCCATCGGCGTGATCACCGCAAGCGAGCAGTCCGCATAGATCTGGCCGGTGGCAATGGCGACGCCGCTGTTGACGTGGCCGACCACGCCCAAAATGGCCGGATCATCGCAAAACGCCTTGGCGACGGCCCTTCCGGTCTCGGGGTCGGCCTTGTCGTCGATCGCCGTCGCAACAACCTTGGCGCCGGCGACGCCGCCCGCCGCGTTGCGCTCGTCGACCGCGAGGTCCACCGCCTGTTTCATCTCGACACCAAAACCGGCCGAGGTCGTGGTCAACGGACCGCCGATGCCGATCTTGACGTCCTTGCCGGCCAGTTGCGCCGCGGACGAGCCCGCAACCGCAAGAGCCAGAACGGACACGAGCAGGGGGAGAGCGCCGCGACGACAGGTCATGGTAACCTCCAAAGATCGTTTTAGAGGTATCAGGCTGTCACGCACCCCGTCGCCAGTCAACAATCGATAGATGGTTACAGCTTTTCCCTTGCGCCGGCCTGCGAAAACGCCTGAGATGAACCGGTTTCATCACGGGGCAGGGCGGCCGGCACGCCACGGCGAGCTTCCTTGTGCAGTTTGATGGTTACACATGAGCACCATCCCGCGGACCAAGACCGTGCTTCCACCCTCGCGCGCCAGCAGCCTCGATCTCGTCGGCGGCGAACTGGCGTGGGATTTCACCAACACGTCGTCGGCGCGCGGCTCTGCCGCGCACCAGGAGCACCTGCGGGATTTCGACACGCTGATGCAGTGGATCGAACACGCCCGCGTCATGGCGCCGTCCGATTGCGCCTACATCCGTGCCCAGCTGTCAGGCCATCCGCGCCGCGCGCGCCAAGCCTTTGCGCGCGCAATCGAGCTGCGCGAGCTGATCTGGACGATCGGCACCGCGCTCGCCGAGCAGCGGCCGGTCCCGGCAAGGCCCCTCGATCTCTTGTCAGCCGCCCACGCGGAACACCTGCGCCACGCCGAGATGAGGATGCGCATGGGCAGCTACATCTGGGTGTTTGATCCGCGCCGCGACATCGAAGCTGCGATCCTCGGCCCCATCACGCTGTCCGCGTTGACGCTTCTGATGGAGAAGGACCTCTTGCGCACCAGGCGCTGCGCAGGCCAGGAATGCGGCTGGCTGTTCTTCGACACCACCAAGAACAACCGCCGCCGCTGGTGCGAAATGCGCGTCTGCGGCAACCGCGCCAAGGTGCGCGCCGCCCGCGACAGACAGAAACAGGCGCGAAAGGGCTGATCGCGGTTGACGGGTAACGTAGCAACGTAGGGTGGGTTAGCGAACCGTAACCCACCTCTTTATCTTCCCGCCGAGATAGAACGTGGTGGGTTACGCCTTCGGCTAACCACACCACGAAGCCTACAGCCTCCTGAGCGCCACTGACTCCACCACGTGGTCGGCGCCCTTCTTCAGGATCAGCGTCGCGCGGGGGCGGGTGGGCAGAATGTTGTCCTCGAGATTGGCGAGGTTGGTGCGCTCCCAGATCGCGGTCGCGGTGGCGGTGGCTTCCTCGTCCGACAGCAGCGCATAACGGTGGAAATAGGATCTGGGATCGGTGAACGCAGTGTCCCTGAGCGCCAGGAAGCGCTTCACATACCACTGCCGCAACGCCGCTTCGTCAGCGTCGATATAAACCGAGAAGTCGAAGAAGTCGGAGACGACCGGCACCGCCTTGCCGTCACGCGGCAGCTTGCCGGTCTGCAGCACGTTGACGCCCTCGACGATCAGGATGTCCGGCTGGTCGATCTCGACCCACTGGTTCGGCACGATGTCGTAGGTCAGATGCGAATAGACCGGCGCGCGCACGGGGTGGCGGCCGGCCTTGATGTCGGAGAGGAAGCTGAGCAGCAGCGGCAGATCGTAGCTTTCCGGAAAGCCTTTTTTCTGCACCAGTCCCTGCCGCTCCAGCACCGCAAGGGGATAGAGAAAACCGTCCGTCGTGATCAGGTCGACCTTCGGCCGCGGCGACCAGCGCGCGAGCAGCGCCTGGAGCACGCGGGCGGTGGTGGACTTTCCGACCGCCACCGAGCCTGCGACGCCGATGATGTAGGGCATCTTGCGATCGCGGATGTTGAGGAACTGACGCTGTGCGTAATACAGGCGCTGCATGGCATCGACATAGATCGACAGCAGACGCGAGAGCGGCAGGTAGATGTCCTCGACCTCCTGCAAGTCGAGGCGGTCGTGCAGCGAGCGGAGGCGGTCGAACTCGCCCGGCTCAAGCGTCATCGGCGTGTCGTTTCGCAGCTCTGCCCACTGCTCGCGCGTGTAGACGCGGTAGGGATTATAGATCTGCTCGGGTGCGCGGATATCCATGACGCCGCCTTTCCGTTGCGACTTTAGCTCTTTCCCTTGAGCATGATCTTTTCCGAAAACCGCTTCGCACTTTGCGCTAACACGGTCCTCCGGGTCCGGATCATGCTCTAGTCGCTCTTGCGCGACGCCTTCTCTTCCAACCCTGACATCGAGGTGCGTTTGTCCAGCGCCGCCTCGACCTCTTCCAGCTTTACGCCACGGGCCTTGAGCAGCACAAGGAAGTGGTAGAGCAGGTCGGCGCTTTCAGCGATCAGATGCGCGCGATCGTTTTCGACTGCTGCGATTACGGTTTCGACTGCCTCCTCGCCGAACTTTTTCGCGCAATGTTCCGCGCCCTTGTCCAGGAGCTTGCGGGTATAGGACACCTCGCCACCAGCCGCGGCGCGGGCATCGATGGTTGCGGCCAGGTCGTGGATCGTGAAACGCGACATACAAAATACTCAGAGGCACACGCCAGCCTCACAGGCCGGTCCAGACCTGCACATGTAGCATTTCCGCGAAGCGGAGTCGTCAGGCATCCAGCCGCATCGGCAGGCCGCGGCGGGCCATGTGGTCCTTGGCCTCGCGGATGGTAAATTCCCCGAAGTGGAAGATCGACGCCGCCAGCACCGCGGTGGCGTGGCCGTCGCGGATGCCGTCGACGAGGTGATCGAGATTGCCGACGCCGCCCGAGGCGATCACGGGAACGGGAACGCTGTCGGCGATCGCCCGGGTCAGCGGGATGTCAAAGCCCTGCCTGGTGCCGTCGCGGTCCATCGAGGTGAGCAAGATTTCACCAGCCCCCAGCGACACCACCTCCTGGGCATATTCGATCGCATCGATGCCTGTCGAGTTGCGCCCGCCATGCGTAAAGATCTCCCAGCGGTCGGAGCCGCCGGGGCGCTTGACGCGTTTGGCGTCGATCGCGACCACCACGCACTGCTCGCCGAACTTTTCCGCGGCTTCCTTGACGAACTCGCGCCGCGACACCGCAGCGCTGTTGATCGAGACCTTGTCTGCGCCCGAGCGCAGCAGCGTCTTGATATCATCAACCTTGCGCACCCCGCCGCCGACCGTGACCGGCATGAAGCAGGCTTCCGCGGTGCGCCGGACCACGTCCAGCATGATGCCGCGGTTCTCATGGGTCGCGGTGATATCGAGAAAGCAGAGCTCGTCGGCGCCGGCGGCGTCATAGGCGATCGCCGCCTCGACGGGATCGCCGGCATCGCGCAAGTCGACGAAGTTGACGCCCTTGACGACCCGGCCGTCCTTGACGTCGAGGCAGGGGATCACGCGCACCTTGAACATGTCTCGTCTCCTAAGCGGCAGCGCGCGCGTTGCGGATCAGGGTGAGGGCGTCAGCGGGGTCGAGCCTGCCGTCATAGAGCGCACGGCCGGCGATCGCGCCTGCGAGCTTTTTCGCCCGCGGCGCCAGCATCGCCTTGACGTCCTCGATCGAGGCAAGGCCGCCGGAGGCGATCACGGGGATGGAGATGGCGTCGGCAAGGGCGATGGTCGCGTCGAGGTTCAAGCCCTTGAGCAGGCCGTCGCGGGCGATATCCGTGAAGATGATGGCGGCGACGCCGGCATCCTCGAAACGCTGCGCGATTTCCAGCACCGTCACCTGCGAGGTCTCGGCCCAGCCTTCGACGGCGACCTTGCCGTCGCGGGCATCGAGTCCCACGGCGACGCGGCCCGGAAATTTCTTCGCCGCGCTCTTCACCAGCTCCGGATCGCGCACGGCAGCCGTGCCGATGATGACGCGGGTGATGCCCTTGGCGAGCCAGGCCTCGACGGTCGCAAGATCGCGAATGCCGCCGCCGAGCTGAACCGGGATCGGAATCGTCTTCAGCATGGCCTCCACCGCCGCGGCGTTCACCGGCTTGCCGGCAAAGGCGCCGTCGAGATCGACGACGTGGAGATATTCAAATCCCTGCGCGACGAAGCTTTGCGCCTGCGCCGCTGGATCGAGGTTGAACACGGTGGCGCGCGCCATGTCGCCTTGCTCCAGGCGCACGCACTGGCCGTTCTTCAGATCGATGGCGGGGAAGAGGATCACGGCTTCCATCTCAGAAAGTTCGAGATCAGGGCCAACCCAAAGCGCTGGCTCTTCTCGGGGTGAAACTGCGTGCCGATCGCGGTGTCCTTGGCAACGATCGCCGTGACCGGTCCGCCATAATCGGCGCGCGCGAGCACGTCCGCTTCATTGGCGGCATTGAGGTGGTAGGAGTGCACGAAATAGGCGTGCTGGCCCTTTGGCCCCAGCGGCAGCTTTTCCAGCACCGGGTGCTCGCGCAGGACGTCGAGCGTGTTCCAGCCCATGTGCGGGATCTTCAGGTTTTCGTCGCGCGGCGTGATCTTCTCGACGTCGCCGGCGATCCAGTTCAGGCCTTCGGTGATGACATGCTCCTTGCCGCGGCTCGCGAACAGCTGCATGCCGACACAGATGCCGAACATCGGCCGCGCCTTCACGCGCACCGCTTCGGTGATCGCCTCGACCATGCCGTTGACGGCATCAAGGCCGCGCCGGCAATCGGCGAAGGCGCCGACACCGGGCAGCACGAGGCGATCGGCGCTGTAGGCCTGATCCGGATCGCTCGTCACGAAGACCTTCTGCCCGTCCTCCATGCTGCGCGCGGCGCGCTCGAAGGCTTTTGCGGCGGAATGCAGATTGCCGGAACCGTAATCGATGATGGCGACGCTCATCGCGACCCTCCCGGTTCTGGAAACAATCCAATGATGCCGCCGGACGGAAGCGGCGGCGGGTTTGAGAACGACTGACCCGGGACGGAGCGGGTCGGCGGCGGACCGCCGCGATCGACGGCCCATTGATCATTGACGATGCCGCGCTGCTTCTGACTCCAGCGCTCGAAGAAACGGCGCTCGGCGGTCTCCCGATCGTCGCCGATGACGACGTCGAGCTGACGCCAATTGCCGCGCGACAGCGTCCAGCGGCGCAGGCTCGACGCCTCGAAGCCCATCAGGAGGGCCAGGACGATATCGGCAAGGAAGATCGAGGAGCGGCCGACGCCAAGGCTCGAAAGCCCGGCCTGGAACGCGGCAAAGAAGATCACCCAGCCGAGCAGCGCCAGCCACAGCCGGTGCCACAACAGCCAGAACGGGCCGTAGATCATCGCCCAGAAATGAAAGCCATCGCGCACGAAGACGAAGTTGTCCGTCGCGCGCAGGTCCGCGCCGCTGGGGCCGGGAGCATGAACTGTGTAGGCAGGCATGTTGGATTGCCCGTTCTCAGAGATGTTCGATACCGCCAGCGGCGCTCATCGCCGCGAGACGGAGATGTCAGCCACCGAGCGAGCCCTTGGTGGAGGGCACCTCGCCCGCCGCCTTTGGGTCGATCGCCACGGCGGTGCGCAGCGCCCGCGCCAGACCCTTGAAGCAGGATTCGGCGATATGGTGGCTGTTCTCGCCATATAGGGTCTCGACGTGGAGAGTCACGCCCGCGTTCATGGCGAAGGCGTTGAACCACTCGCGCACGAGCTCGGTGTCGAACTCGCCGATCTTGTCGCGGGGGAAGTCGGCCTTGAACACCAGGACCGGACGGCCCGAGATGTCGATGACGACGCGCGACAGCGTCTCGTCCATGGGCATGTGGACGCTGGCATAGCGGGTGATGCCCGCCATGTTACCGAGCGCCTGCTTCACGGCCTGGCCGAGCGCGATGCCGGTGTCTTCGGTCGTATGGTGATAATCAATGTGCAGGTCGCCCACCGCCTTGACCGTGAGGTCGATGCGGGAATGGCGGGCGAGGAGATCGAGCATATGGTCGAAAAAGCCGATGCCGGTCGCGATATTGGACACGCCGGATCCATCGAGGTTCACGGATACCTCGATGTCGGTTTCCTTGGTCTTGCGCTTGATCGTCGCGGTGCGCATTGAAAGCTGGCTTCCACTCTAGTTGAGCATGATCTCCGCGCAAACGCTCCGCGTTTGTCGCGAGGGAAAACCGGCGTCCACTTTTCCGGATCATGCTCGCTTGGGCCGAAAACGGCGGTCTTTTAACAGCCAAATGACGCCTTCGCTACTGCGGGATGCTCCTGGCGGGGCTCTACTTCGGCCTATGGTGAGCGAATTTAGGACCGGAGTGGCCCGTTGTGCGCCGGTTGTGCCCTCGGACCGGACCGCCTAAATCAGGCCGGACAACGAGGTACTTCATGCAGGATTCCCAGAACAGCTCGGTCTGGCACGGCACGACGATCGTAACCGTCCGCAAGGGCGGCAGGGTGGTGGTCGGCGGCGACGGCCAGGTCTCGATCGGCCAGACGGTGATCAAGTCCAACGCCAAAAAGGTCCGCAAGCTCGGCAAGGGCGACGTGATCGGCGGTTTTGCGGGTGCGACCGCCGACGCCTTCACCCTGTTCGAGCGGCTGGAGAGCAAGCTCGAGCAATATCCGGGGCAGCTGACCCGGGCCGCGGTCGAGCTCGCCAAGGACTGGCGCACCGACAGGTATCTGCGGCGGCTCGAGGCCATGATGATCGTGGCCGACAAGGACGTCTCCCTGGTCCTGACCGGGACCGGCGATGTGCTGGAGCCCGAGGCCGGCGTGATGGCGATCGGCTCGGGCGGCAACTACGCGCTGGCGGCGGCCCGCGCCCTGCTCGACACCGACAAGGACGCCGAGACCATCGTCCGCCGCTCGCTCGACATCGCCGCCGACATCTGCGTCTACACCAACCGCAACGTGACGATCGAAAGCCTGTCGAGCGGCTAGCCAGTGGCGCCGGCCTACGCCTTCCGCCCCATGACAGCGGCCGATCTGCCGCTGATCCTGCGGTGGCTGAAAGAGGCCCATGTGCGGGAATGGTGGGGCGATCCGGACGAGCAATTTGCGCTCGTGAGCGGTGACCTCATCGAGCCTGCGATGGACCAGTTCATCGTGTTGGCTGGCGGCCGGCCGTTCGGCTATCTTCAGTGCTACAGCCTGACCGCATGGAATACGGGCTTTGGGCCGCAGCCGGAGGGTACGCGTGGGATCGATCAGTTCATCGGTGAAGCCGACATGATCGGGCGCGGGCACGGCTCATCGTTCATCCGGCAGTTCGTCGATGAGAAGCTGCGGCAAGGGCTGCCGCGCATAGTGACCGACCCCGATCCGCTGAACTATCGCGCCGTACGCACCTATGAAAAAGCGGGTTTCGAGAGAGTTGGCATGGTGGAGACACCCGACGGGCCATCGTTGCTGATGATGCGCAATCCATGACTCCAGCGCCAACCCATACCATCAAGACGGCGGTTCCACCGATCTACTGGATCGGCCTCGCGCTCTCGCTGCTGGCGCTGCAGGCCTCGATCCTGTTTGCCATGGGCCGGGTGCCGATCTGCACCTGCGGCTATGTCAAGCTCTGGCACGGCGTGGTGAACAGCTCGGAGAATTCCCAGCACATCGCCGACTGGTACAGCTTCTCCCACATCCTCCATGGCTTCCTGTTCTACGGATTGACCTGGCTGCTGTTCGCGCGCCTGCCGTTCTTCCAGCTCAATTTTTTAAGCTTGTCTTGGCCGGCGCGGCTGATCATCGCCATGCTGATCGAAGGCAGCTGGGAGATCGTCGAGAACTCGCCCTTCATCATCGAGCGCTATCGCGCCGGCACGATCTCGCTGGACTATTACGGCGACAGCATCGTCAACTCGGTCTCAGACACGCTGTTCATGGTGCTCGGCTTCCTCGCGGCGCGTGTTCTGCCGGTCAAGGCCACGGTGCTGATCGGGCTCGTTTTCGAGATCATGATGGCGCTCCACATTCGCGACAATCTGACGCTTAATATTCTGATGCTGGTCCATCCGATCGAGGCCGTGAAACAATGGCAATCCGGTCCGCCGATCATCTGACCCCACCAAATTGCGGCTTGTCCCGGCCGGTTTCTGACCCTAGCTAAGGTCCCATGACAGACTTCTCCCCCCGCGAAATCGTTTCCGAACTCGACCGTTTCATCGTTGGCCAGTCCGACGCCAAGCGCGCCGTCTCGATCGCGCTCCGGAACCGCTGGCGGCGCCAGCAGCTTCAGGGCTCCTTGCGCGAAGAGGTGCTGCCGAAGAACATCCTGATGATCGGCCCGACCGGCGTCGGCAAGACCGAGATCGCGCGGCGGCTGGCCAAGCTCGCCAACGCACCGTTCCTCAAGGTTGAGGCCACGAAATTCACCGAGGTCGGCTATGTCGGCCGCGACGTCGAGCAGATCGTGCGCGATCTCGTCGAGGTCGCCATCACCCAGGTGCGCGAGAAGAAGCGCAAGGACGTGCAGGCGCGCGCCCAGCTCGCCGCCGAAGAGCGCGTGCTGGATGCCCTGGTCGGTGCCAATGCGAGCTCGGCGACGCGGGAATCCTTTCGCAAGAAGCTGCGCGCCGGCGAGCTCAACGACAAGGAAATCGAGATCGAGACGCAGTCCGCCGCCGGCGGCCTTCCGATGTTCGAGATCCCGGGCATGCCGGGCTCGCAGATGGGCGCGATCTCGATCGGCGACATCTTTGGCAAGCTCGGGGGTCGCACCAAGACGCGGCGGCTGACGGTCGAGGGCTCGCACGAGATCCTCGTCAACGAGGAATCCGACAAGCTGCTGGACAACGACCAGCTCACGCTGGAGGCGATCAGCGCAGTCGAGAACAACGGCATCGTGTTCCTGGACGAGATCGACAAGATCTGCGCGCGCGATGGCCGCGTCGGCGGCGACGTCTCGCGCGAGGGCGTGCAGCGCGATCTGCTGCCGCTGATCGAGGGCACCACCGTCTCGACCAAGCACGGCACGGTGAAGACCGACCACATCCTTTTCATCGCGTCCGGCGCCTTCCACGTCGCAAAGCCCTCGGATCTGCTGCCTGAGTTGCAGGGCCGCCTGCCGATCCGCGTCGAATTGCAGGCCCTGACCCGCGACGACATGCGGCGCATCCTCACCGAGCCGGAGGCCTCGCTGATCAAGCAATATGTCGCGCTGCTGCACACCGAAGGCGTGACGCTCGACATCACCGACGGCGCCATCGACGCGCTCGCCGACATCGCGGTCGCCGTCAATTCGACGGTCGAGAATATCGGCGCGCGGCGGCTTCAGACCGTGATGGAACGGGTGCTGGACGAGATCTCCTTCACCGCCCCCGACCGCAACGGCGAGACCATCCAGATCGATGCCGACTACGTGCAGAAGCACATCGGCGACCTCGCCAAGAACGCCGATCTCAGCCGGTTTATTTTGTAATTTCCGGCCAGTCCGCTATCTATCGGGCCGTCGTCCTGGCGAAAGCCAGGACCCATTACCCCGAGCGCTTATTGTTGATACAGATGGCGGCCCCAATCTCGGCTCAAACGACCTCCTGTGGTTATGGGTCCCGGATCTGCGCTCGCTCTGGACAACGCTGCGCGTTGCCAGGAGCTCGCTTGTCCGGGACGACGGCGGAGGTAATGTCCGCAGCGCAGGTGCGCTGTGCGCGCTAGCCTTTGGCAAAATCCCTGGCGCCTGTTGCTCGCGATCAACGTCTTCGTGATCGCCGGCGTGTTCATCCATAAAATCCTGCTGCCGCCTTACGTCCCCTATATCCACCTGCTCGTCGACTATCATTTCGGCTTCATCAAGCGCGCGCTGATCGGCGCCATCATTGCGCTGTTCACGGCGAAGGTGCCGGTGTGGCTGGTGTTTGCGCTTGGCGGGGTGACATGGCTCGTCACACTCGCTTTGTTGGTTCAGCTGTTCCGCAAGGTGTTCGGTCTCAACGAGAAGACCCTGCCGTTGTTCGTGTTCATCGCGGGCTCGCCGTTCTTCCTGAAGAATTTCATGCACACGCTCGGCCATTTCGACATCTATGGCTGTGCGCTCGCGATCGTGCTGCTGCTGATCCCGGCGCGCTCGATCCTCTATGTCGCGCTGGCTGCCCTGTTCGCGATCGTGCTGATCCTGATCCACCACATTCATCTCTTGATGTACGTGCCGACGATCATCATGATCGTCGTCGTCAGGCACTATCTCGGGCACGGCATCAATCGCGCGAACGTCGCGTTCGGCCTCGCGGCGCTGCTCTGCGTCGGTGCGCTGTTCTTGGCCGCGCAATTCCTCGGAACGATGCCGATACCGGAGGCGGATTTCGTCGCGTACCTCAAGGGCCGGATGGCCGATCCGTCGCGTACCGATCTCCTGCAATTCAGCTACATCTGGTACCAGCCGCTTTCGAAGGAGCTTGCGGACACCTGGGGCCGCATGCCCCACAACATTCTCGGCGTGCCCGTGTTTGCGCTGCTGATCTGGCTGCACACGCCGCTCTGGCGCTATCTTGCGAACCTGATCCGCGCGCTCGCCGATGAGACGCACCGGCGTCTTGTCATCGCAGGCATCGCTGGCGTCAGCCTCGCCTATGTCGTGATGTTCGCGATGGTGTTCGACTATTCGCGCTGGATCTCGAACTGGGCGGTCTGCATGTTCCTGATCCTGCACGCGGTGAAGATGCTACCGTCCAAGCGGGAAGTGCCGCCGATCCCGACCGAGGATCGCAAGACGAACATCTTCGGGCTAATCATCACCCTGATCCCGCGCGTCGGAATCGTGCGGCCGTTCTGAAGATTCACTGCCAGCAGCCGCTGTGGAGGTGCGCTCCCTCTCCCGCTAGCGGGAGAGGCGTAGGCGGCCTACGGCCGCCGTTCTTAGAAAAAGAACGCCGATGCGAAGCATCGGCTATGGGAGAGGGTGTTTCCGCAATGGGGCACTCCCGATGCGGAGAGAGCCCTCACCCGCGCCTTCGGCGCGCCAAGCGGGAGAGGTTAGGGGAGCCCGCGGCCAAATCGAGTTCTCTAACATCTCGCCCGGCGAATTCGCACGTAAAGCGCGCCCTCGCCGCCATGGCCGATATGGGCTTCCTCGAATCCAACGACAAAGGCACGGAATTCCGGCAGGCTCAGCCATTCCGGCACCTGGCGGCGGAGCACGCCGCTTTCGCCGCCGGTCCTTCCCTTGCCGGTGACGACGAGCACGAAGGTCAGGCCGTCGTGATGGGCGCGCTGGATGAAGCCTGAGAGCGCGCGATGGGCGCGCATCTGGGTCATGCCGTGCAGATCAAGCCGCGCGTCGATCTCGCTGCGGCCGCGCGACAGTTTTGCGCGCTCGCGCTTGCCGAGCGGCGCCAAAGGCGGGACGGCGGGCTTCATCACGCGGGGAGCCGGCGCGGGGACAATCGGCCTTGCGGGCACTGGATGCTTTGCGGCAGGCGCAGCCGGCAAAACTTCGGCGCGCGCCGCCGCCTCCGCCTTCGTCACCCGAAGTTTTCGAAGCGGCTTGACCTGCTTCGCAACCGTGTCCCACAGCGCGCGCTCGTCTTCGCTGAGCGCGCGACGGCGGGGCGAGGGCGGCGGGTCCAGGACAGGCGGACGGGACGATCGCTTCATTGCGGGCTGGTACGACGGCGCACGTGCTTGCGCTGCTCGCGAACGGGCTTGATGGCGGGACGCGGCTCCGGCAGCGGCACGGGGCTCGCCACCGCGACGGTGGCATCCCTGGCTTGTGACACGGTGGCTGACGCCGCGCCAGCTTTCCCAGATTCAACGGGTTTCGCCTGATCTGGTTGTGGAAACAGCTTTGCGATCTTCGCCGACGGCCGCGGATCGGGTAGGGGCAGCCTCGAACCGCGCGCGACGGGATCGAGGCTTTTGGGCACCAGCATCACGAAATGCATGTTGTGGCGCAGCCGGCCCGAGACGCGGCCGGCTTCCTGGCCGGCGCCGAAATAGAGGTCGGCGCGCGCGGGGCCGATGATCGCCGACCCGGTGTCCTGCGCGATCATCAGGCGATGGAACGGCGTCTTCGATTTCTCGGAGTCGATCGGCAGCTCACCCTCGATGAAGAACGGCGTGCCATAGACATGCAGCGATTTGTCGACCGCAATCGATCGGCCCGCCGTCAGCGGAATGCCCTGCGCCCCGACCGCCTCGTCCTTGTCGGACAGATTGACCTGGCGGAAGAAGATGTAGGAGCGGTTCTGGCGGCGGAGCTCCTTGGCGCCATCGGGGTTTTGCGCCATCCACTCTCTGATCTTCTGCATCGACATCTCCTCTTTCGGGATGATGCCGCGCTCGATCAGGATGCGTCCGACCGCCGTATAGGGATAGCCGTTATAGGCGTCGTAGTTGATCCGGATCGTCGAGCCGTCGTCGAATTTGATCCGCGCCGAACCCTGGATCTGCGCGAACAGGAGGTCGGTCGGATCCTTGAGCCAGCAGAGCTCGAGGCCGCGGCCGGCGATCGCGCCATCCTCGATCTCGCCGCGATCGTAATAGGGCACGAGCTTGCGGCGGCCGATCTTGCGGTACACCGGGCCCTTGTTGGGCAGGCTCAGCGCATCCTGCTTGAAGCCGCGCACGAACAGGTTCGAGGGGCGGCGATAGACCGGGACGTTGTAGACGTCGGTCTGGACGTGCGAGCCGTCGAGCACCGGCTCGTAATAGCCGGTCACGAAGCCGTCGGCCTCGCCGAGCCGCGAGATCCGTAGCGGCGAAAAATGCTCTTCGAAAAACGCCTTGGCTTTGCTCTCGTCGGAAAGGTCGAGCGACTTGGCGATTTTGCACGGCTGGCCAAGCGAGCCGCCGATCGCCTTCGGCTCGACGACCGCCGGCTGCTGCGCGGCGATCGATTTGCAGCTCGCGCGAAACGCCTTGTAGGCCGCGAGATGATCGTCATCGCTCCAGCCGGCCACCTCGGACCAGGCAAGCGGCAGATATTGCGCGCCGGGAATCTCGAACGGCAACGCGAGCTGAGGGTAGGGCAACGCCCGCGGTGGTGGGGCGGCGATCTCGGGAGCACTGCGGCTGTAGTGATGGCGGCGCGCCGCTTCAGCGCCGAGCGAAAACGACGACAGCGCGACGGCACCTGCGCACAGCGCCGTCGCGCAATTTGTCAGGGCTGCCTTAATGCGCGCTTCCGGTGCCAACCAGCTTCCAGTTCGGATCGCGAGAGGTGGTGTCGCGGGCGAAGGTCCAGATGTCGGTGATGTCGGCGACCTTGTCGGCATTCCCGTCGACGATGTTGCCGGCCCTGTCGCGCGTGACCGAAATCATCTGCGAGACGAAGCGAACGGTGAGCTGCGCGGTGCGGTCGCGCATCTCGGCGCCGACCAGCTCGGCCTTGTCGATCGAGACGAAGCGCGTCTCGGTCTTCTGCTCGTTCTTCTCGCGGTCCTTGATCGCGGCGTCGAAGCTCTCGAACACTTCGGAGGACAAGAGGTCGCGCAGCGACCGGCGATCGCCATTGGCAAAGGCGAGCACGATCATCTCATAGGCGCTGCGGGCGCCGGACAGGAAGTGGCGCGGATCGAAGGACGAGTCCTTCTCGACGATCGCGTCCAGCCCCTGGCCCAGCGCAGTGCCGGGTTCAGTCAGTCCTTTCCAGCGGTCGGCAGGCTGCGTGACGTCGGCGGTCGGCGCCAGCGGAGCCTGATCGATCACCTTGCCCGGCATGGTCACGACGTTCTTGTCCTGGGCACCCTGGAGCGCATTGCGGGCGGTGCGGTCGAACGGAGGCCGCTCATTGCCGGTCCGCTGCCCGAGCACGCTGCGCAGGCGCAGGAAAATGAAGACCGCCAACGCTAGGAAGATGATGGTGTAGATATCCACGTCGTGTTCGCTCTCTGGTCTCTGCTCAGGGTCTTCGCCGGGAAAATCAGTCCGGCCAGTCAACCGTTCCACACAGGAACGGCAAGTCACATCACCTTTTTAGGTCCGCTTCAGATCCAAGCGATGTAGGCACGAAATCTTGCCCGGCCAATGGCGCCTTTTGGCACAGCGCGAATTGTAGCGCGTTTTATCCTTAAGGGGAAATCGGATCCTGACTGGAAATCGCGCATCTTCAATCGTTTAAGAAGTACTCCGTTGGGCCAGAATGGGTAAAAGGCCACCCTTTTCGACACTGCCAGGCGGCCGAATCCGGGGCCCTTCGTCCTTGTGGAACGAGGCAGGCCTATGTTAGCCAACCGGCCGCGATATCAGGCCCATTCGGGTAAGGAGACATTTTCATGACCAACGGAAACGGCACCCCCGAGGCAGGCCAGGCTCCGCAGCTCAACGTGCTGGCGCAATACACCAAGGATCTGTCGTTCGAGAATCCGAACGCCCCGACCTCGTTGCAGCCGCAGAGCCAGCAGCCCCAGATCAACATCCAGATCAACGTCAATGCCAACAACCTCTCGGAACACGAGTACGAGGTCGTGTTGTCGGTCGAAGGCAAGGCCGAGACCGCGGGCAAGGTGATGTTCTCCTTCGAGCTCGCCTATGCCGGCGTGTTCCGCATCGTCAATGTGCCGCAGGAAAACCTGCATCCGCTGGTCATGATCGAATGCCCGCGGCTGTTGTTCCCGTTCGCCCGCGAGATCATCGCCACCGCCGTGCGCGACGGCGGGTTCCCGCCGCTGATGCTGGATCCGGTCGACTTCGTCGGTCTCTACCGGCAGAACATGGAGCGACAAATGGCCGCCCAGGGTCAGGTCAAGCCGAGCTGAGTCAGGTCTAATTAATAATGATGGCTCTTGGTTGGAACGACTAGCCACGGGCTCGATGCAACCTCTCCCGCTTGCGGGGGAGGCACAGGCCGCCTTCGGCGGCCGTCCTCTTAAAAAACGCCGAGGCAAAGCCTCGGCTATGGCGAAGCGCCGGGTGGGGGCTTTCTCCACATCGGGAGTGTCGATTGCGGAAACACCCTCTCCCGCAAGCGGGAGAGCGCACTTCCGCCGCGGCCACCAGACCTCATCTCATCAGGGTCTAGTTAGGTCGGACTTGCTGCCGGCTGGGCGAGATACTCGTTCCAGATCGCCTTTTCACCCATCGTCGCAATGAAGGCCCGATGGGCCTCGCGCTCCGCCTCGCTGACGCGTGGGGCCAGCGGTGCCGGCCGCTGCCGCCGCGGTGCATCGCCACTCGCCCCGACGCGGATTTCCTCGGCGTCAGATGCCAGGATGAGCTGCGACTGCCGGGCGCCGATCAAATCGACATAGACTTCCGCGAGCAGCTCGGAGTCGAGCAACGCACCGTGCTTGGTGCGGTGGGAATTGTCGATCGCATAGCGCGAGCAGAGATCATCGAGCCGGTTCGACACGCCGGGATGCTTGCGCCGCGCCAACAGGAGCGTGTCGACCAGCCGCTCGCGCGGGATCGCGGCGCGCTTGATGCGGTCGAGCTCGGCATTGATGAAGCTGATGTCGAACGAGGCGTTGTGGATCACCAGCGGCGCATCGCCGATGAATTCCAGGAACTCGTCAACGACCTCGTGAAACAGCGGCTTGGTCGCGAGAAACTCGCTCGACAGGCCGTGCACCGCAAAGGCTTCCGCCGGCATGTCCCTTTCAGGATTGATGTAGCGGTGAAAGGTCTGCCCCGTGGGCATGCGATTGAAGATCTCAACGCAGCCGATTTCGACCAGGCGGTCGCCGCGCAGGGGATCAAGGCCGGTGGTTTCAGTGTCGAGAACGATTTCGCGCATATTCTTCAGGAGCCGGTCAGATGAGCGAATCAGCTTCGCCGCTGCGGCATCTTAACGACCTCGGCCAGGATGTGCTTGATCTGTGCACGCACGGGATCGAGCCCGTGCGAGGTATCCACCACGAAATCGGCCCGCTTGCGCTTCTCGGCATCGGGCGTCTGCTTGGCGATGATGGCGTCGAGTTTTTCGGCATCCATGGTGCCGCGCGCCAGCACGCGCTCGCGCTGAAGTTCTGGTGAGGTCGTGACCACGACGACCGCATCGACGCGCTTCTCGCCGCCGGTCTCAAACAGCAGCGGGATGTCCAGCACGACGACGGGCGCCTTCCTGGCCTCGGCATCCGCGAAAAACCGCGCGCGCGAGGCGCCGAGCATCGGATGGACGATCTGCTCGAGCTGCTTCATCGCCGCGGCATCGCCGACCACCCGCGCCGACAGCTTTGCACGGTCGACCTTGCCGTTCCCTGTGGTGCCGGGAAAGGCAGCTTCGATCGCGGGAGCCGCCTCGCCCTCATAGAGTTGATGGACGGCGGCATCGGCGTCGTAGACGGGGACACCAGCCTCCGCGAACAGATTCGCGGTGGTGGATTTGCCCATCCCGATCGAGCCGGTCAGTCCGAGGATCAGCATCAGGTCGCAGCCATTTGTCGGTTCAGTCAGCAACTAGACGCTCGTGCCGCAGGAACGCAAGCAGCGGCAACAGCGGCAGGCCGAGGATGGTGAAATGATCGCCCTCGATTTTCTCGAACAGATGAACTCCGAGGCTTTCGAGCTGATAGGCGCCGACGCTGGTAGTGACATTATCGCCGGCGGCATCGAGATAGGCGGAGAGCTCAACCTCAGTCATTTGTCGCATGGTCATGCGAGCGACCGAAACATCCTCAAACAGGACAGCGGTGTCGCGCGCCACGGCGACCGCGGAGTGCAGCTCATGCGCGCGGCCGGCGAGATCGCGCAGTTGCGCCATTGCCTGAGCCCGGCCGGACGGCTTTGTGAACAGGTGCTCGCCAAGCGCCAAGGTCTGATCGGCACCGATGACGTAACAGCCGGGACATTGAGCAGATACTGCCTTCGCCTTTTCGCGCGCCAGAAGCAGCGCGATCTCGCGCGGGCTGGACAGCTCCGAGGCTTCCTGCACGCCGCGCTCATCAATATCGGCAGGTCTCGCTTCGAACGCGAGGCCGGCATTGGCCAGCAACATTTTTCGCGCCTGGCTTTGCGAGGCCAGGATCAGTGGAGCTTTGCCGCGCCAGAGGGACATAGACGGCCTAGTCCGAGGGACGGTTGCGTTGCCGGTCGGTATAGAGCTTCATGATCGCCGCCGCCGTTTCCTCGATCGAGCGGCGCGTCACCTCGAGCAACGGCCAATTGTGCTTGGCGCTGAGCTTGCGGGCGAAGGCGACTTCATCCGCCACAGCCTGCTTGTCGATATAGGTGTCGCTGCTGGTATCGGCGCCCATCGTCAAAAGCCGGTTCTGACGGACCTGGATCAGCCGCTCCGGCGTCGCATGCAGGCTCACCACCAGCGGCCGGGTCAGGGTCTCCAATTGCGAGGGCACCGGAATGCCCGGCACCAGCGGCACGTTGGCGGTGCGGATGCCGCGATTGGCGAGATAGATCGAGGTCGGCGTCTTCGACGTCCGCGACACGCCGACGAGGACGACGTCGGCTTCTTCCAGGCCATCAACGTGCTGACCATCGTCATGCATCATCGTGTAGTTCAGGGCGTCGATGCGCTTGAAATATTCCGCATTGAGCACGTGCTGGGCGCCGACACGGCCCGTCGTTGCCGCGCCGAGATAGGCCTCGAACAATTGCATCACCGGGCCGATGATCGACAGGCTCGGAACATTGATTTGCTTGCACTTGTCCTCGAGCCGGGAGACCAGATCCTTCTCCAGCAGCGTGAACAGCACGATCCCCGGCGCCTCCTCGATCTCGTCGAGCACGCGATCGAGCTGCTTCTGGCTGCGCACCAGCGGATAGACGTGCTCGACCGGCGTGACGTTGGCGTATTGCGCGGCGACCGCGCGCGCCACGGTGATCAGGGTCTCACCGGTGGAGTCGGAAACCAGATGGAGATGGAAATAATTGTTGGAGGTCGGCACGAAATCTCTTTGAGGGCTTGGGATGAAGGCTGAGTGGTTTGTGAATTTCTGTGGAGCTTAACCCCTCGGAAAGGGTTGTGCGACAGGACGGGCGGGATAACGGCCAAGTTTCTTCACACCACTGCCCGGAAGGACAAGTCCGGAGGACAGGCGAAGGGGAAGCGGGACAGCACCGGCAAGCCGCTTCATAAGCTACCGATAATTTCTCACAAGTCTTTGAAGATGGATGAATTATCCGCGTTCGCCGGGATCGCGCGGGATATGTTGATGGATGTGTACAAGCGCCCGCAATGCGCCTGATAGCATTGCGTGAGTCCAATCCACCGTCATTCAGACTCAAACCTTAAGAATCTAAGATTCTAGATTTGAGAAGGGCACTACGGACGGATATGTGTGCGCCGAGAGAACTTAACGAGTTCTTACTATCCCCAGCGATCGGAACGCTGGATGCAAATTCGGACGTTGGAAATGCTCGACGAGCTCTACCCCTGGATCAAGGCGCTGCATGTGATCGCCGTCATCTCCTGGATGGCGGGCATGCTCTATCTGCCGCGGCTGTTCGTTTATCACTGCGAGGCCGAGATCGGCTCAAAGCAGTCGGAAACCTTCAAGGTGATGGAACGCCGGCTTCTCAAGGCGATCATCAACCCCGCGATGATCGTGACCTGGCTCGCCGGGCTCTATCTCGCGTGGTCCGGCCATTGGTTCACCTCGCCCTGGTTGCATGTAAAACTGGCACTGGTGCTGGTGTTGTCCGCGGTCCACGGCTTTTTTTCCCGCTGGTGTAAGGATTTCGCTGCCGACCGGCGTCCACGAACCCAGAAATTCTATCGTATTATCAATGAGGTGCCGACGGTCCTGATGATCTTCATCGTGATCATGGTGATCGTGAAGCCGTTCTAGGCAAAGTTCGAGGGGCAGCGCTCAGCGCTTCGGCTTGCGGAGGGCCAAGCGATTTTCTATATTGTCCCTATCCCCACCCAACGCAGGCGGATGTGGTTGTGTCCGAGCTTCTTCGAAAGCCGGGCGCCGCATCAGGTTTGAAGCCTCACCGGCACTCACCTTGCTAGACCTGCGGACCTTACCTGCTCGCGTCCGCATTTTCGAAGCCTCCTCGCACCCCCCTTCCAAGGTTACCCCACAGGACCACCCCAATGCGGGAAATCAAACTCCAAGACCTCAAGTCCAAGACCCCGGCCGAACTGGTCTCGTTCGCGGAAGAGAATGGGGTCGAGAATGCCAGCACCATGCGCAAGCAGGAGCTGTTGTTCGCCATCCTCAAGCAGCTTTCGCTCGCTGAGACCGACATCGTCGGCGAGGGCGTCGTCGAGGTGCTCTCCGACGGCTTCGGCTTCCTGCGTTCGCCGGACGCCAATTATCTGCCGGGACCGGACGACATCTACGTCTCGCCGTCGCAGATCCGCCGCTTCGGCCTGCGGACCGGTGACACCATCGAGGGCCATATTCGCAGCCCGAAGGAGGGCGAGCGCTATTTCGCGCTGCTCAAGGTCAACACGCTGAATTTCGAGGACCCGGAAAAGGCCAAGCACAAGGTCAATTTCGACAACCTCACGCCGCTGTTTCCGAATCAGCGTTTCCGCATGGAAATCGACGATCCGACGCGAAAGGATCTCTCCGCGCGCGTGATCGACATCGTCGCTCCCATCGGCAAGGGCCAGCGCGCCTTGATCGTTGCGCCGCCGCGCACCGGTAAGACCGTGCTGATGCAGAACATCGCGCACTCGATCACCGCGAATCACCCGGATTGCTATCTGATCGTGCTTCTGATCGACGAACGTCCGGAAGAAGTCACGGACATGCAGCGCTCGGTGAAGGGCGAGGTCGTCTCGTCAACCTTCGACGAGCCGGCGGTGCGTCACGTCCAGGTCGCCGAGATGGTGATCGAAAAGGCCAAGCGCCTGGTCGAGCATGGCCGCGACGTCGTGATCCTGCTCGACTCGATCACGCGCCTGGGTCGCGCCTACAATACGGTGGTGCCGTCATCCGGCAAGGTGCTGACCGGCGGCGTCGACGCCAACGCGCTGCAGCGCCCCAAGCGTTTCTTCGGTGCCGCGCGCAACATCGAGGAGGGCGGCTCGCTGACGATCATTGCGACCGCGCTGGTCGATACCGGCAGCCGCATGGACGAAGTCATCTTCGAAGAGTTCAAGGGCACAGGTAACTCGGAGCTGATCCTCGACCGCAAGGTCTCGGACAAGCGCACTTTCCCGGCGATCGACATCTCGCGCTCGGGCACCCGCAAGGAGGAGCTCATCACCGATCCGCAGGTGCTCAAGAAGATGTACGTGCTCCGCCGCATCCTCAACCCGATGGGCACGATGGACGCGATCGACTTCCTGCTCGACAAGCTGCGCTCGACCAAGAGCAATGCCGAGTTCTTCGATTCGATGAACACCTGAGCCGGGTTACAGCAATTTTCGCGAGGGGCGCCGGTGGGCGCCCTTTTGCGTTTTTGCTGCAGCGTTGCTGCGCGACCGTGCAGCAAAATGTGAATCTGGCTCACTGAGTTAATATTTTTATAATTAATTGATATTGCTATATAATTTTATTCTTGCCATTGGCTCTGGGTCTGCTGGAACCAAAAACATGCAGCAAAATGCTGCGCTTCATATTGCGCCGCAGCACGCAGCACTTGCTCCGCCAGGAATGCCCGGCAAGCTCGCGAACAGACCCAAAAAACGAGAATTGCGTTTTGACGGGCGCGCGGACAAATAGGTCATGCATCCGCGGGACCAGACCATTTTCGCGCTGTCGTCAGGGCGGCCACCAAGCGCCATCGCGATCGTTCGCGTCTCGGGCGCAGAGTCCAGCCAGGTCCTGACGAGGCTAGCTGGGACGTTGCCGAAGCCGCGGCTCGCACATCGGGTGCTGCTGCGCGATGCGACCGGCCAGGCGATCGATGATGCCGTGGTGCTCTGGTTTCCGGGGCCTGCGAGCGCGACCGGCGAGGACGTCGCCGAATTCCACGTTCACGGCGGCCGGGCGGTGCTGGCAGCGCTGTTCGCAGCGATTTCTGATAATCAGAATGTGCGCGCGGCCGATCCAGGCGAGTTCACCCGCCGTGCCTTCGAGAACGGCAAGCTCGATCTTACCGAGGCCGAGGGCCTCGACGATCTCATCCACGCCGACACCGACCGGCAGCGCCGCCAGGCGCTGCGCCAATTGCAGGGATTGCTTGGTGAACGCGCGCGCGACTGGCGCGGGCGAATCATCGAGTCGTCCGCGCTGATCGAGGCCGGCATCGACTTCTCCGATGAAGGGGACGTATCGGCGGAATTGCTGGCGCCGGCGCGCGTGAAGATCAAGGCACTGCATGACGAAATCGCAAAAGTGCTTGCAGCGCAGGGCCAGGCTGAACGTCTGCGCGATGGCCTCGTGGTCGCGATCGCCGGGCCGCCGAACGTCGGAAAGTCGACGCTGATCAATCAGCTGGCGCGGCGCGAGGTCGCGATCGTCTCGCCGCACGCCGGCACGACGCGCGACGTGATCGAGGTGCAACTCGACCTCGACGGCTATCCCGTGACTGTGATCGACACCGCCGGCATTCGCGAGACCGACGATCCCGTCGAGCAGGAAGGCGTGCGTCGCGCCCGCGCACGGGCGGCGGACGCCGATCTTGTGCTGTGGCTGGCTGATGCCGATCGAAGCGAGGAGGGCCGGCCGGCCGGGACCGCGCCGGTCTGGACGGTGCGCAACAAGATCGACCTTGGCCAAGAGAGCTTGCAAGAGAGCTTGCGGGAGACTTTGCAGGAGATCTCGCATGCGGCCTTGAGGCCGAAGGCGAACAAGGCTATTGGGCCTGACCCGCGCGCCACGATGTTTGCGATCTCGGCGCGGCGCGGCGAGGGACTGCCCGAGCTGATCGCGGCATTGGTGGAGTTCGCTGCCGAGTTCTTCGGAACGAGCGAGGGCGCGCTGGTCACCCGCGCCCGGCAGCGCGATCTGTTGAGCCAGGCCGCCGAATCATTGGAGCGGAGCCTCGGTCTTCTCAGTGAAGGCGAGGAGCTCGCCGCGGAGGAGCTTCGCGCCGCCGCTTACGCACTCGGCCGATTGCTGGGCCGGGTCGACGTCGAAGACGTCCTCGGCGCCATCTTCCAGAAATTCTGTATCGGAAAGTAGCGCTAGTTCTTCATTGTAGAACTATCGCTTGTTCCCACTCCTTGTGTTTCACGTGAAACACGAGCGACCGTGATTGGCGTAGCCCGGATTTCGCGGGTCCCTGGGGGCGATCTGACATCGTCGCGCGGAGGGATGGCGGCTGAGCTTGGACGCGGGCCTCAATTTCGTCATTGCGAGGAGCCCTTGCGACGAAGTAATCCAGGCTTTCGCCGCGTAGATAGTCTGGATTGCTTGGCTCCACTCGCAATGACTATAGTGTCGTGGCGCTGCCGATCGAATTGTCTGGTGGGTGGGGCGCTATGACTTCCTCGTGACACCTTTCCTGCCGCACGCCCCAACTTGTTTCACGTGAAACAGCGCGAGCGCTAGTCCTTCTACTTTGCATGGGGTTGTTTTCGCGAAACCGCTTTGCCCCAGCGACCCTGTTTCACGTGAAACAGCCACTCACCCAGTTTCCACTTCCGGCTTCTTCCTCCCTGAGCTAGAAGTCCGGCCATGCGGACAGAGCCAGAGAGTTTCGACGTCATCGTCATTGGCGGCGGCCATGCCGGCTGTGAGGCCGCGGCTGCTTCTGCCCGGATGGGTGCGGCGACTGCTCTGGTGACGCATCGGTTTTCGACCATCGGCGCGATGTCCTGCAATCCCGCCATTGGCGGACTCGGCAAGGGCCATCTGGTCCGCGAAGTCGACGCGCTCGATGGTCTGATGGGCCGGGTGGCGGACGCCGGGGGCATCCAGTTCAGGATGCTCAATCGTCGCAAGGGTCCGGCCGTCCGCGGTCCCAGGACCCAGGCCGACCGCAAGCTCTATGCGGCGGCGATGCAGGCCGCGATCCGACAGACCGATGGTCTCAGCGTGATCGAAGGCGAGGCGGACGAGCTGATCGTCTCGGATGGTCGCGTCACAGGGCTCCGTCTGGCCGATGGCCGGACGATCCGGGCAGGGGCCATCGTGGTCACCACCGGCACCTTTTTGCGCGGCCTGATCCATCTGGGTGAGAAGAACTGGCCAGCCGGCCGCGTCGGCGAGGCGCCGGCGATGGGTCTGTCTAAGTCCTTTGAGCAGGCCGGCTTCACACTGGGCCGGCTCAAGACCGGCACGCCGCCACGCCTCGATGGCACGACGATCGACTGGTCCGCCGTGGAGATGCAGCCCGGCGACGATCCGCCGGAGCCGTTCTCGGTCATGACGGAGCGGATCACGACCCCGCAGATCCAGTGCGGCATCACCCGCACCACGGCTGCGACCCATGAGGTGATCCGGGCCAACGTCCACCGCTCGCCGATGTACTCCGGCCAGATCAAGAGCACCGGGCCGCGCTATTGCCCGTCGATCGAAGACAAGATCGTCCGCTTTGGCGATCGGGACGGCCACCAGATCTTCCTGGAGCCGGAAGGGCTCGACGATCCGACCGTCTACCCCAACGGCATCTCGACCTCGCTGCCGGAGGAAGTCCAGCTCGCGATCCTCGCCAGCATCCCGGGTCTCGAGCGGGTAAAGATGGTCCGGCCGGGCTACGCCATCGAATACGACCATATCGATCCGCGGGAGCTCGATCCGACCCTCCAGACCAGGCGGGTGCGGGGGCTGTTCCTGGCCGGACAGATCAACGGCACCACGGGATACGAGGAAGCTGCGGCCCAAGGCATTGTCGCCGGTCTGAACGCGGCATTGGCCGCGAGCGGGGCCGCTTTGACGGTGTTCGACCGCGCCGACGGCTATCTCGGGGTGATGATCGACGATCTCGTCACCCGGGGCATCTCCGAGCCCTACCGGATGTTCACCTCACGCGCCGAGTACCGGCTGACCCTGCGGGCGGACAATGCCGACCAGCGCCTGACCGAGAAGGGCATTGACCTCGGATGCGTCGGCAGCGCCCGGACCAAGCACCATCGCGCCAAGATGGCGGCTCTCGGGGCGGCCAAGACGCTGTCAAAATCCCTGACGCTGACGCCGAACGAAGCGGCTAAGCACGGTCTGTCCTTGAATAGGGACGGCCAGCGCCGGTCGGCCTTTGAGCTATTGGCCTATCCGGACGTCGGCTGGAGCCAGGTCCGCGCGATCTGGCCGGAGCTGTCGGCCATTGACCCCGTGATCGCGACCCACCTCGAGATCGACGCCAAGTACGATGTCTATCTCGAACGCCAGAGCGCCGACGTCGAGGCCTTCCGCCGGGACGAGGGCTTGGTGCTGGCCGATGTCGACTACCAGCTCGTGCCCGGGCTCTCCAACGAGGTGCGAGCCAAGCTGGAGAAGGCGCGGCCGTTCACGGTCGGGCAAGCGGGCCGGATCGACGGCATGACGCCGGCCGCCCTGGGCATCCTGGCGGCCTATCTGCGCCGCGAGGCACGCCGCAAGACCTCCAAGGCGACTGCTTAGGGCGTTTCACGTGAAACAGCGCGGACCGGCCAGGGGCAAATCCTCATCACGGCAATCTGACGCGGGCGAGGGGGTCCGGAAGCCGGCGCCATCGCAAGGCGAGCAGGCGTTGGACTCGGCTCTGGCGGCGGACAAGGCCGCAGCCCTCAAGCTCGCCCCCGTTTCACGTGAAACGGAGGCGCGTCTTGATCGCTACGTCGCTCTGCTTCGGGAATGGCAGGCCAAGACCAATCTGGTCGCGCCCTCGACGCTGCCGCATCTTTGGACCCGCCACATCGCTGATTCGCTCCAGCTCGTCTCGCTCGCGCCATCAGCGAAGCACTGGGCTGATCTCGGCAGCGGCGGCGGCTTCCCAGGTGTGGTCCTGGCCTGCGTGATGGCGGAGGTGCCGGGCGCGAGCGTCCACCTCGTTGAACGTATCGCCAAGAAGGCCGCGTTCCTGCGCGAGGCCATCCGCGTCACGGGTTCGCCGGGGGTCGTACATCTCGCCGAGATCGGGGATAATGTGGATAGAATCACCGGCCCGGTCAATTGCGTCACCGCGCGCGCGCTGGCTCCGCTACATCAACTCATCGGCTTTGCGGAGCCTTTGGTTCGCAGCGGTGCAAAAGCGTTGTTTCCCAAGGGTCAAGATGTAGAGGCTGAATTGACCGAAGCCGCTAAATATTGGACTATTCAGCCCAAGCTCCATCAAAGCCGGACGGGCGACGGTTGGATCGTGGAGCTGGACACTATCCAGCGGCGTGGGTGAGGCCCGGAAACCGGGGTCGAGTGGGGAAGTGGCATGACCGTGATTGACGAACCTCAGCAGGAGCATACCGAGACGGTGCCGCAGGGCCATCCGCGGATCCTGGCGCTCGCGAATCAGAAGGGCGGCGTGGGAAAAACAACCACGGCGATTAATCTCGGCACGGCACTCGCAGCGATTGGTGAGCGCGTCCTGATCGTCGATCTGGATCCGCAAGGCAACGCTTCGACCGGTCTCGGCATCGATCGCCGCAATCGCTCCTGCTCGATCTACGACGTACTCGTTGGCGAAGCGGCCTTGCGCGAAGCGGTGGTCGCGACCGCGGTGCCCCGGCTGGCCATCGCGCCCTCGACCATGGACCTCTCCGGCCTCGAGCTCGAGCTCGGCACCACGCCCGGCCGCGCCTTCCGCCTGCGCGATGCGATCTCTTCGCTCAACAACAACGTCTCGCCGGATGCCGACTACACCTATGTGCTGATCGATTGCCCGCCCTCGCTCAACCTGCTCACGGTCAACGCGATGGCGGCCTCCGATGCGATCCTGGTGCCGCTGCAATGTGAGTTCTTCGCGCTCGAAGGTCTGTCGCAACTTTTGCAGACGGTCGAGCAGGTGCGCTCGACGCTCAATCCCAATCTATCGATCCACGGCATCGTGCTGACCATGTTCGACTCGCGCAACAATTTGTCGAACCAGGTCGTCGCCGACGTCCGCCAGTTCATGGGCGAGAAGGTCTACAAGACCATGATCCCGCGCAACGTGCGCATCTCCGAGGCGCCGTCCTACGGCAAGCCGGTGCTGGTCTACGATCTCAAATGCGTCGGCAGCGAAGCGTACTTGCGGCTCGCCACGGAAGTGATCCAGCGCGAGCGTGAGCTGCGCACCACGCATTGAAGCGACGTTGATCCGTAGGATGGGTAGAGCGCAGCGAAACCCATCATCACCATTGTCGCCCGCGAGATGGGTTTCGCTTCGCTCTACCCATCCTACAAGTTTTTGAAATTCAGTTCTGGAGTGCTGCCAAGTGAATCCAAGGGAGCTGGCGATGGCCGACGAAGCGCGTTCGCGACTGGGCCGGGGTCTTGCGAGTCTGATCGGTGACGTCGGCGGCGAGGCTGCGCATGTCGAGCGGCCGCGCGCGCAGCGCAAGGTGCCGATCGAATTCTTGAAGGCCAATCCGCGCAACCCGCGCCGCACCTTCTCGGAGACCGAGCTCAAGGAGCTCAGCGACTCCATCAAGCAGCATGGCGTGATCCAGCCGATCGTGGTGCGACCGGTGAAGGGCTCGCAGGACCGCTACGAGATCATCGCCGGCGAGCGGCGCTGGCGTGCCTCGCAGCTCGCAGGCCTGCATGAGGTGCCGATCGTCCCGGTCGACATCAGCGACAGCGACGCGCTGGAATTCGCGATCATCGAGAACGTGCAGCGCGAAGACCTCAACCCGATGGAAGAGGCACAGGGCTATCACGCGCTCGCCAATGAGTTCAAACGCAGCCAGGACGACATCGCGAAAGTCGTCGGCAAGAGCCGCAGCCACGTCGCCAACATGATGCGGCTGACGAAGCTGCCGGCGGAGGTGCAGGCCTTCATCGCGACCGGGCAGTTGACCGCCGGCCACGCCCGCGCGCTGATCGGCGTGCCCGATCCGCTCGCCGCCGCCAGGCGCATCGTCGAGGAAGGCCTCAACGTGCGCCAGGCCGAAGCGCTGGCGCACGAGGAGGGCGTGCCGGAGCGCAAGCCGCAAAAGGCGCGCGCCGGGGCCAAGGAGAAGGATCCCGATACGGTTGATCTGGAGAAGCGCGTCAGCGACGCGCTCGGTCTCAAGGTCACCGTCAACCACCGCGATCCCGGCGGCTCCGTGCAGATCAACTACCGCAACCTCGAGCAGCTCGACGAGGTGATGAAGCGGCTGGCGAAGGGCGCGCTCTAAGCCACGATCGTCGTTCCGGGGCGCCCGCAGGGCGAACCCGGAATCCAGAGATTGTGGCGCGAGATTCTCAGGCGCGCAATTGCGCGCCGTAGTTCACGCTTCGCGTGCCCCGGAATGACATCGAGCATTTGGCGCGCATCTGCCTCCACATCGTCATTGCGAGCGCAGCGAAGCAATGCAGAATCTTTCCGCGGAGGGACTCTGGATTGCTTCGCTGCGCTCGCAATGACTCGTAGATAGAGTAGAGCCTCAGCCCCGCCGCTTCGCGTTCGCGGCGATCGCCATCAGCGTGCGCTGGGCGATCGCGGCGGCGAGGGATGGTTGCTTGCGGGTGTCGAGCGCGGCGGTTGCGAGCTGCTCGATGACGCCGGCGAGCCGCGCCACGCTGAAATTACGCAGCGCGGTTTCGACTGCGGGCTTTCGTGAAAAATGCAGCCGCGGAAACCCGCCTTCGAGCACGGCGGAGATCGGCGTGCCCTCGGCGACGGTGAGCGCCGACTTGTGCAGCCACGCCGCCTGGCGCTGCGCGGCCGAGATGATCATGCCGGGATAGGTGCCGGCGATCATCGCCTTGGCGAACTCGCTTTCGACGATGTCGGGGCGTCCGGCGAAGGCGCCGTCGACGATCGGATCGAGCTTCAGCTCGGACGCGTCGGCGACGACAGCCATCACGGCGTCGAGCGTGATCTCGCCCTTGCCGTGAGCATAGAGCGTCAGCTTGCGCAGCTCGTTGCGCGAGGCCTGGCGATCGCCGCCGAGGAACGACATCAACGCGGCGCGCGCGTCCTGCGCGATACGCAAGTTGGCGATGCGGAGTTCGTCCTCCATCAGCTTGGCAAGATCGCGCTCGGTGTCGGGATAGCAGCCGATCGCGACCGCCGTCTTGGCGCGCTCGCAGGCCTTGCGCAGCGGCGATTCCGGGCGCAGCTCGCCAGCCTCGATCACGATGCGGCAGTCCTTCACACTCATCTCGGCCAGCGTGTCGACGCCGCTGGCAAAGCTGCGTGAGCCGGCGCGCACGCGGATGGCGCGGCGGCCGCCGAACAGCGGCACGGTCATGGCTTCGTCGACGAGGCGCGAGGGCTCAGCCGAGAGCTCATCACCGTCGAGCTTGACCATCGAGAAGGGGTCGTTGGGATCATCGACCGCGGATGCGATCAGCGCGTCGGCGCGCTCTCGCACGAGGCCAGCATCGGGGCCATAGAGCAGGATGATCGGGCGGCCCGAATCGGGCCGGGCCAGGAAAGCGTCGATCTCTTTTCCGCGCAGCGCGACCAAGAACGTCAGGTGCCGGCGGTAAAGAACGCGGCGAGGCGGGTCGAGATGTTCTCGGCGACCTCGTTGGCGGCACGGTCTTCCGCATCACGAACGGCGCGCTGACGGGCGAAGCGCTGGTAGGAGCCCGGAATGTCGTAGGACACTCGCGAGAACGTGGTACCGGTCATTACCGATTTATCAGTCGCGTTGTCGATCAGATTATACTGAACGTCGATGCCGTAATTCTCGCTGGTCGGCAGTCCTGTCGCAGCGCTGACGATCAGCGAAGACCGGCTGGTCGAGAATCGCAGCACCAGGCGATGGGTCGGCGGTGCGCCCGTAGCTGTGCCATAAAGCTTGAAGGCGAGGGCGTTGCGAATCTCCACCCCGACCCTGGCCTCGCGCGAGGCGTTGGGTTTGTCGACGGGGGGGAGTTCCACCCCCATCAGCTTGTCGCGCAATCCCGGAGTACCGTCGGTATGCTCGGCATACATCGGCTGGAAGCAGCCGGCCGTGAGCGCCGCGAGGGCGGCGACCGCGACGAGGCGGGCTGCGATGCGGATCCTAGCCGACAACATTCACGATCCTCTTGGGGACGATGATCACCTTGCGGACGGGCTTGCCGTCCAGGGCCAATTTTACCGCATCGAGCGCCAAAACGGCAGCCTCGATTTCCGGATTCTGGGCCACTGTTGCAACCGTGACCTCACCCCGCTTCTTGCCGTTGACCTGGACCACCAGGGTCACGGCGTCTTCAACCAGCAAATCGCGTTCGATTTGGGGCCATGAGGCCTCCGAAACAAAGCCGGTCTGGCCCAGCACCTGCCAGCACTCCTCGGCCAGGTGCGGCATCATCGGGGAGAACAGCTGGACCAGGATGGTCCCGGCCTCCCGAATCGCCCAGCCGAGGTCGTCCGCCGGCTGGCCGGGGCGCTGGAGCACCTCGGACAGGCTATTGGCGAATTCGCGGATATGGGCGAGGCAAACGTTGAAGTGCAGCCGCTCGATTCCGACCGTGACCTTGTCCAGCGCGCCATGGGCGGCCTTGCGCAGGCCCAGCGCATCGGCGCCAAAGCTCGCCGGCCGGGCCGCCGGCGCGCCCTTGGAGGCTTCGGCGGATTCATTCACCAGCCGCCACAGCCGCTGCACGAAGCGCGAGGCGCCCTGGACGCGCTCGTCGCTCCAGATCACATCGCGGTCGGGCGGGGAGTCCGACAGCATGAACCAGCGCGCGACGTCGGCGCCGTAGGTCTCGATGATGTCGTCGGGGTCGACCGTGTTCTTCTTCGACTTCGACATCTTCTCGATCGCGCCGATCTGGATGTCTTCGCCGGTCGCAAGCAGCGTGGCGCGGCGGCCGTTGCCACCTGTCTCGACCTTCACCTCGACCGGCTGCACATAGGTGCCGTCGGCCTTCTGGTAGGTCTCGTGCACCACCATGCCCTGGGTGAACATGCCGGCGAACGGCTCGTCCAGCGCGATATGCCCAGTCGCCTTCATCGCGCGGGTAAAGAAGCGGCTGTAGAGCAGATGCAGGATCGCGTGCTCGACGCCGCCGATATACTGGTCGACGGGCAGCATCCGGTTGGCGACCGCAGGCGTCGTCGGTGAGGCCTCGTTCCAGGGATCGGTGAAGCGCGCAAAGTACCAGGACGAATCCACGAAGGTGTCCATGGTGTCGGTTTCGCGGCTAGCGTGGCCGCCGCATTTGGGGCAGGTGACGTGCTTCCAGGTCGGATGATGATCGAGCGCGTTGCCCGGCCTGTCGAAGGTCGCATCATCAGGCAGCTTCACCGGCAGGTCTGAATCCGGCACCGGCACGACGTCGCATTTGGGGCAGTGGATGACGGGAATCGGGCAGCCCCAATAGCGCTGGCGCGAAATGCCCCAGTCGCGCAGGCGGAAATTCACCTGCCGCTCGCCGACGGGCGCGTTGCCGCGCATCTCGTTTTCCAGGCGCTTTGCGATCTCTTCCTTCGCCGCGTCGATGGTCATGCCATCGAGAAAGCGTGAATTGATCATCCGGCCGTCACCGTCATAGGCGGTGTCCGTGATGACGAACGTCTTCGGATCCTGGCCTTCGGGGCACACCACCGGCGTGACACCGAGATTGTACTTGTTGACGAAGTCGAGGTCGCGCTGGTCGTGGCCCGGGCAGCCGAAGATCGCGCCGGTGCCGTATTCCATCAGCACGAAGTTCGCGACATAGACCGGCAGCTTCCAGCTGGGATCGAACGGGTGGACCGCGCGGATGCCGGTGTCAAAGCCCTGCTTCTCGGCGGTGTCGATGATTTCCTGCGCGGTGCCGATCTTCTTGATCTCGGCGACGAACTCCGCAAGCTTCGGGTTCTTGGCGGCGGCCGCGATCGCCAGCGGATGATCGGCCGAGATCGCCATGAACTTTGCGCCGAACAGCGTGTCCGGGCGCGTGGTGAAGATCTTCAGCTCGCTCTCACCGGCAGGCGTCGTCGCCTGATCCAGCGCGAAACGGATCAAGAGGCCCTCCGAGCGGCCGATCCAGTTGCGCTGCATCAGCCGCACCTTGTCCGGCCAGCGGTCGAGCGTATCCAGTGCTGAGAGCAGCTCCTGCGAGTACTTCGTGATCTTGAAGACCCACTGGTTCATCTCGCGCTGTTCGACGACGGCGCCCGAACGCCAGCCACGGCCGTCGATCACCTGCTCGTTGGCGAGCACGGTCATGTCGACGGGGTCCCAGTTCACCTTGCGCTTCTCGCGCTCGGCGAGGCCTTCGCGCAGGAAGTCCAGGAACATCTTCTGCTGGTGCTTGTAGTAGGAGGGATCGCAGGTCGCGATCTCGCGGCTCCAGTCCAGCGACAGCCCGATCGAGCGAAGCTGCTTCTTCATCGCGGCGATGTTGTCGTAGGTCCAGGCTTTCGGCGCGACCTTGCGCTCGATCGCGGCGTTCTCGGCCGGCAGGCCGAAGGCGTCCCAGCCCATCGGGTGCAGCACGTTGAAACCCTTGGCGCGCATGAAGCGGGCCAGCACGTCGCCGAGCGTATAGTTCCGGACATGGCCGATATGGATGCGCCCGGACGGGTAGGGGAACATCTCGAGCACATAGTATTTCGGCCGCGAATCGTCGTTTCGGGAGACGAAGATCGCCTTTTCGTCCCAGGCGGCTTGCCAGCGCGGTTCGGAATCGCGGGCGTTGTAGCGTTCGGAGGTCATGGAATCGTTGCGGTTTTCTAGGGTTCGGGCCGTCCTAAAGACGGCGGACTAGGCCACAAAAACCGCTGTGGGGTCAACGTCTAAGGCCTTCAAAACGGCCTGAGCAGGGGCTGTTTCAGCCCGCCATCGCGATCTCCGCGGCGCCTTCGCTGTCCTGCACCAAGCCGTGCTCGACGACGGTGTTGCGGCCGCGATGTTTGGCGGCGTAGAGCGCGGCATCGGCCGCTTCGATCAGATCGCCCGGACGCAAGGCCTCGCTGGGCCGCGCCGCGGCGACGCCGATCGAGACGGTGACGATCATGTGGCTCGAGGTGATGTGCGGCAGGCACAGCCGCAGCACCGCGGCACGCACGGTCTCGCCGATCTCGATGGCGCGGGCCAGATCAGTGTTCGGCAGCAGGAGACAAAACTCCTCGCCGCCATAGCGCGCGGCAAAACCCATGGTGTCGGCCGCGATCCCCGACAGCGTCTCGCCGAGCCTGGTCAGGCAGGAATCGCCCTCGAGATGGCCATAGGTGTCGTTGAAGAGCTTGAAATGGTCGACGTCGATCATCAGCAGCGACAGGTCGTTGTCGTACTGCTGCGCGCGCATCCATTCGAAATCGAGGCGGCTCTGGAAGCCGCGGCGGTTGGCAAGGCCCGACAGCATGTCGATCGAGGCCATGACAGTAAGTCGGTCGTTGCTCGCGATCAGCTCGCGCTCGCGCTGGCCGAGTTGGGCTGCCATTGCGTTGAAGGCGCGGGCGAGCGGCACGAACTCGGCGGGCAGGCGGTTGCGCGCGGCGCGGGCCGACAGGTCGCCCTCGCCAAAACGCTTGGCCATGTCGGCCAGCATCTCGATCGGCTTGATCACCAGCTTCTCGGCCGCGATCAGCGCGCCGAGCAGGACGAACACGACGACGAAGGCGAGCTGCAGATAGGCGGTGCGGATGTCGCGGTTGACCGCGGCGGAAACCTTGTCCTCGTCGATGCTGGCGATCAGGCGCGCATTGGTGCCGGCGATGCGGATGTAGCTGACCGCGCGGCGCGAGCCGTCGACCGCGATGAAGGACAGCGATCCCTCGTCCTGGTCCGAGCGCAGCGCCATGTCGGCAATTGCCGACATCAGCGGCAGATTGTCGAGCGGACGACCGACCGAGCTGGACTGATCGGCGGGCGCGGCCAGCACCGTGCCGGCGCTGTCGACGAGCACGGCCGAAATGCCGGAGCGGCCACCCAAATTGTTCATGATCTTCGACATCCAGTCGAGGTTCACGGTCGCCAGCACGACGGCGTCGGAGGTGCCCGAGAGCGCGGAGACCGGATAGACCGCCATCACGGTCGGCGTCTGCGAGGGTTTTGACAGCAGGAAATCGGATAGCACGAAGCGGCCGGTCTCCTGCGCCTGCTGGAAATAGGGCCGGTCACTCAAGTCGAGGCCGACATACATGTTGTTGGTCGAGCACTGGATGCGTCCGTCCTGGCCGGCGATCAGCAGCGTGCGGATCCAGGGCAGGCTGGCCGGCAGGCTCGCGCGCAGCACGTCGCAGCTCTTGCTGACGCCGCCGGCGGAAGCGCGGATGAAGGCCTCGGATTTCAGAATCGTCTCGACCGAGGAAATCACTTCGCGCTGCGCGTCCGCGCTGTGCCTCGCGACGGTGGTGAACTCGGTCGTCGCCTGCGCGATCTGTTTTGCGCGCGCGTCCTCGAGTGAACGGATGCGCTCCAGCATCAAGGGTGCCACCAGAATCACCGCGAGCAAGGCGAACCGCGCCCGGATTCCGAGAACCTGCTTGAGTTTCGCGCGTTTGCGGTTGAGACTGATGTTGGCCATTTGTGCTACCCACCCCGCGCGCAACCTAGTTCCAAGGGTTCAAGAAGCCTTTCTTGAACTCGGTAAAATTGGAACTACCTCCGTTAGACACGGTCTCGAGCGACGTCATGACAGAAGCCAACGCCTTGCCGCTAACCGGGCATTCACCAAATGCGTTCGCCGCCGTGGAGCAGGAGATCGCGCGCGCCTGCAAGGACGCGCAGCGCGAGCGCGCCGCGGTGACGCTGATCGCGGTGTCGAAGACGTTTGCTGCGGATGCAATTACACCGGTCATCGCGGCCGGACAGCGCGTATTCGGCGAGAATCGCGTGCAGGAAGCCAAGGCGAAGTGGCCGGCGTTAATTTCGAGTTACTCGGATATCGCACTGCATCTGATCGGGCCACTGCAGTCGAACAAGGCGAAAGAGGCGGTCGCGCTGTTCGACGCCATTCATTCGGTCGACCGTCCGAGCATTTGCCAAGCGTTAGCCAAGGAAATCGAATCCCAGAACAGGCACCCGCAGCTCTTCGTCCAGATCAACACCGGCGAGGAGCCGCAGAAGGCCGGCGTCGCGCCCGGCGAGGCCGACGCCTTCATCGCAAGCTGCCGCGACACCTATCGGCTCAACATATCCGGCCTGATGTGCATCCCGCCGGCGAACGAGCCGCCGGCCGCGCATTTCGCCCTCACCGCCAAGATCGCCGCGCGCAACGGATTGAAGAATCTGTCGATGGGCATGAGCGCCGATTTCGCCACCGCCATCATGCTAGGTGCCACGCATGTCCGCGTGGGGTCGGCGATCTTCGGTCATCGGTAGTAGCCGTGGGCGTATTTGATTTTGGTCGTCCTGGCGAAAGCCAGGACCCATTACCCCGATAGCAAGTTTGGCGAAGACTCTGGCAACGACCGTCCTGCCCCTTGCAGAGATCACGCGGTATGGGTCCTGGCTTTCGCCAGGACGACGATGGGGTGGCGCTTACGCGAACCTCACCGACACCTTCCCCAGCACAGCGAAATCTGCGGCGAGGTGATCGCCAGCTTGAATCGGCAGCGGTGGATGGCAGGTGCCCGTCGTCACCACCTCCCCTGCCCTGAGGGTGATCCCGAGCGCGCGCAGCTCATTCGCAAGCCAGGCGAGCGCGACACGGGGATCGCCGAGCACGTTCTTGCCGTGGCCGACATAGCGCTGGCCACGCAGCGTGATCTCCGGCCGCTGCTCCACGAGATCCATCGCGCGCCAGTTTGCCGTCGCCGGCGGCCCGAGCACGAACAGATGCGCGCAGGCATTGTCGGCGATGAGCTGCG
This sequence comes from Bradyrhizobium sp. Ec3.3, assembly GCF_000472925.1. Taxonomy (GTDB): domain Bacteria; phylum Pseudomonadota; class Alphaproteobacteria; order Rhizobiales; family Xanthobacteraceae; genus Bradyrhizobium. Next base: position 41,712 of record NZ_AXAS01000031.1, on the reverse strand, counting down.
CCTCGCCGGCGCTGACGAAATCAGAAAAGCGCGAGTCCGGAATTTCGATCGCGGGATGCAGCGTGTCGACCGCCGCAAGCACCTCATCGACGCCATAACTTGAAGATCGCGGCGGCAGATCGCGCGCCATGCGAAAGGCGAATTCCGGCTCGCCCACCCGCATCTCGTTGCCCCTCATCGAGGCCGTGCCACCATCGGCGATGACGGTGTCGCTCAGGATGCGCCCGGCCATCGGTCCCCTGACGTTGATGTGCTTCTGCCCGGCCTCGCTGGTCGCCGCGATCTTCCAGCCGAACAGCTTGCCGCTTGAAGAGGATTCAAGCGCGGCCTGGATGGCGTAGCCCTCGCCGCGCGTCTGCGGCCGCAAGGAGCTCTCGAGCACGTCAACCTTGGTGCCGGCGCGCCAATGACCCGCGAGCATATGCGAGGCAGCCCTGATCTGGTTCTCGTCGAGCATGGTCCCTCACCCGATGATGATCCTGGTCTTTGGTCCCAGGCGCCGCAACAATTGCAGCATCGCCGCTTGCGTCATCGACACGCAGCCGGCCGTCGGCCCGAAATTGTCGCGCGCCAGATGCAAAAACACCGCGCTGCCGCGTCCGGGAATGCGCGGCCGCGTGTTGTGATCGATCTCGACGATGAAGTCGTAGAGCCGGTCGGCGCGCGTCAGCCGGTCGCCGCCCTGCCCCACCCCGCGCCGGATCGGCCGGTTGTAATGGCGGTCGCCTGGATCTTCGCACCAGGCGTCGTCAGGCTGAATGGCGCGGACCGGCAGAAAGGTCCGTGGCCGCCTGTGGCGGTCGCCCCGCCACCAGAGCTGCCGCGGCCGAAAGCTGCCCTTCGGCGTGCCGCCGTCACCCTCGCGCTTGTTGGCGCGGATGCCGCCGCGGCCGAGCGCCACGAGAATCGTCAGGGGTCCGGCGGTCAGCCAGCCCCGCCGCGGATTACCAGCCGACGCCCTCACCCGGATCGTGGAAAGCGGTCTGTTCTTGGCGTAAGCTATTGAGATATCTTGATGTTTCATGTGAATGCGCGGTGTCGGCTTCATTACAGGACATTCATCGAAAAGCCCTGCTATTCTGCGTTAGAGTAGTTCTGGCTTGAGAATCGGTAACAGCCCACTACTTCAACACGAACAACAATAATAACGGCGACCTCTAACTTACCAATCGCAGCTCTCACGCGGCATGCGCGCGTCGGAGTTCGACTCCAAAAGGATGACCCCATGGCCAATGCCCGCAAGATCCTGATCGTGGATGACGATTCCGATCTGCGCGATACGTTGGTGGAGCAATTATCGCTGCACGAAGAGTTCGAGGCCTCCGCCGTCGATACCGGCGCGAAGGGCGCGAGCGCCGCAAAGGCCAATTCCCCCGATCTCGTGCTGATGGATGTCGGCCTGCCCGACACCGACGGCCGCGAGGTGGTGCGCAGCCTGCGCAAGGGCGGCTTCAAGGCGCCGATCATCATGCTGACCGGACACGACACGGATTCCGACACGATTTTGGGCCTGGAATCCGGCGCCAACGACTATGTGGCAAAGCCCTTCCGCTTCGCGGTGCTGCTGGCGCGCATCCGCGCCCAGCTTCGTCAGCACGAAGCGAGCGAAGACGCGGTGTTCTCGGTCGGGCCCTACAGCTTCCGCCCGGGCTCCAAGATGCTGACCGCCGCCAACGCCCGCAAGGTGCGGCTGACTGAGAAGGAAACCGCGATCCTGCGTTTCCTCTACCGGGCCGGCCAGATGCCGGTCTCGCGCGAGACGCTGCTCCAGGAGGTCTGGGGCTATAATTCCGGCGTCACCACCCACACGCTGGAAACCCACATCTACCGTCTGCGCCAGAAGATCGAGAAGGATGCCGCCAACCCGGAAATCCTGGTCACGGAAGCCGGTGGCTACAAGCTGGTGCCGTGATACGCTCGAACGTCCCGCGAATCGTTTGAAATCGCGGGCCTTTGAGCCACGGACCTGAATGTCAATCGACGACGACGTAGCGCTGCTCGAGCGTGTCCCGACACTGCGCCTGTTGGGAGACGCCTCGCTGCGCATGTTGGCGATCGGCTCCGAGCAGCGCGATTTCGTGCGCGGCGATGTCCTCTTCAATCAGGGCGAAGACGCGGACGCCGGCTTCGTGGTTCAGCGCGGCGCCTTTCGCGTCGAGGACGGCGCCGGTGCCGAGATGATCGCCGGCCCCGGTACCCTGATCGGCGAGCTTGCGCTGGTGGTGCCGATGAAGCGTCCCTCGAGCGCGATCGCGCTGGAGCATTCCTCCGTCATCCGCGTCGCCCGCAGCCTGTTCCAGCGCGTGCTGGAGAGCGATCCGGCCGCCGCCCTCCGCCTGCGCGACGAGTTCGCGATAAGGTCGAGCCAGATCGCGAGCGATATTTTGATGGCGGGCTCGAAGCTGAATAACTGACTCGGTCGTCCTGGCGAAAGCCAGGACCCATTACCCCGAATGCTTGTGGCTTGGTGCGGTTGCCGACGTCCTGGTGCAACAACGAAGACTGGTGGTAATGGGCCCTGGCTTTCGCCAGGGCGACGATTAGACCTCCAGCGTCACCGTCACCGGCACGTGGTCCGACGGCCGCTCCCAGCTCCGCGCATCGCGAAGAATGCTGAAGTCGCTGACCGCGTCCTTGAGCGCGCGCGAGACCCAGATGTGGTCGAGCCTGCGGCCGCGGTCGCCGACGGTCCAGTCGGCGGCGCGGTAGCTCCACCACGTATAAACCTTCTCCGACAGCGGAATGCGCTCGCGCGCGACGTCGACCCATTCGCCGGCGGAGAGCGCTGCCAGCAGCTTCTCGGTTTCGATCGGCGTGTGCGAGACCACCTTCAGCAGCTGCTTGTGCGACCAGACGTCGTTCTCGTGCGGTGCGACGTTGAGATCGCCGACCAGGATGTGGCGATCCTCCCCGCGCGGATGCAGCGGGTCGCACGCCTTCATCTCGTCGAGGAAGCGAAGCTTGTGGTCGAACTTCTCGTTCAGCGCGGGATCGGGAATGTCGCCGCCGGCGGGAACGTAGAAATTGTGCAGCACCAGCGGCTTTGCGATCTGCGCCTTCTCGCCGAACGACACCGAGATGTGCCGTGAATCGATCTTGTCGCAGAAGGTGCGGATATCGGTTGCCTCGAACGGAATTTTCGAGACGATGGCGACGCCGTGATAGCCCTTCTGCCCGTTCAGCGCGACGTGCTCATAGCCGAGCCGCTTGAAGCGCTTCAGCGGAAAGGCATCGTCGATGCACTTGGTCTCCTGGAGGCACAGCACGTCCGGCCGCGCGCTCTTGAGGAATTTGGCGACGAGATCGATGCGCAGCCGCACCGAATTGATGTTCCAGGTTGTCAGGGAAAGACGCATGGGGGATGCGTCATAGCATGGATTGATGCGGTGGAGACGCTTGTCCACAGGGCGACGAAGCGCTTGTGGCTTCGTAGGGTGGGTTAGCGAAGCGTAACCCACCTCTTTGGTTTCAGCGGCGACAGAAGCGGTGGGTTACGCCTTCGGCTAACCCACCCTACAAGAGCTCAACCCGGCGACGGGACGTTGTAATTGGTGAAGTCGATCTTGAACATGTTCGGATCGAGCTTCTTGGTGCTGTCGAGATTATAGACCGCGAAGGTGGTGTCGTAGCCCTGCGGGTCGGTTACCGTCCATTGCTTCAGCTGGCCGTCCTTGGCGCCGACCATCAGCAGCAGGCGGCTGGTGCCGATCAGCGCCTGCTTCTCCTCGATGGTGACGCTGATGAAGAGATCGTCCGCGCTGACGTTGATGACGTTGGTGTCCTTCATCAGGTCGATGCGGTCCGAGAGCAGGAAGCGCAGCGGCGTCTGCGACAGCGGATAGACGTCCTGGGTCGCGAGCTTGCGGTCGCGGACCACGAGCGAGGATCCGTCGGCGATGATGTCGATCGGACTGGGCGGATCGTATTCGACGCGCATCTTGCCGGGCTTCTGGATGTAGAAGTCGCCTTGCGTCTTGCTGCCGTCGGGCCCGACCTGCACGAAATTACCGACCAGTGTCTGCAACGACGACAGATAGGTGCTGACCCTGGCGGCCTGTGCCTTCTGCTTGTCGTCAAAAGTCTGGAAGATGCTGCTCGGCACGTTGCGGCGCGGATCCGGAATGATCGGATTGGGCGGAGTCTGGGTGGCGCCGGTCGTGGCGGGCCCGCCGCTCATCTGTCCGCCGTCGCGGCCCTTCGGCGCGGGTTTCGGAACGGGCACGGTCTGCGCGAACGACGTCGCGCTGGCGGCAGTGATCGAGGCGGCGATGACGAGCGCACCCGCCAGCCGCGCGCTGCGCGCGGCGAAACAGGCAGCGGATCGAATATCGGGATTTCCAGTCAAAGCGTCGTCCTGTGTGGCTGGGCGCCCTTTTACCGTGGTTTCGGTCAAAAGCAGATATCGTTTTTGCGTGAAAAACTCATTGTGAGGCCCGGTTCGGCGCTTTGCGCCTTGCCTCACATATGGCTGTCCTCTTCCTCGACCAGAATCTCGCGTTTGCCGGCATGATTGGCCGGTCCGACAATACCTTCCAGTTCCATGCGCTCCATCAACGAGGCGGCGCGGTTGTAGCCGATCTGGAGCCGGCGCTGGATGTAGCTGGTGGAGGCCTTGCGGTCGCGTTTGACGATCGCAACGGCCTGCGCGAACAGGTCGCCGCCGCCATCCGCACCCATGCCGGTGGCGTCGAAAACCGCGCCGTCTTCGTCCTCGGCAGGTTCTTCCGCGGTGACCGCTTCGAGATATTCCGGCTGTCCCTGCGTCTTGAGGTGACGCACCACCTTCTCGACTTCCTCGTCGGAGGCGAACGGGCCGTGCACGCGGCTGATGCGGCCGCCGCCGGCCATGTAGAGCATGTCGCCCTGGCCGAGCAGCTGCTCGGCGCCCATCTCGCCCAGGATCGTGCGGCTGTCGATCTTGGAGGTGACCTGGAAGGCGATGCGGGTCGGGAAGTTCGCCTTGATTGTGCCGGTGATGACGTCGACCGACGGACGCTGCGTCGCGAGGATCACGTGCAGGCCGGCGGCGCGCGCCATCTGTGCGAGGCGTTGCACCGCGCCTTCGATGTCCTTGCCGGCGACCATCATCAGGTCGGCCATTTCGTCGACGATGATGACGATGTAGGGCAGCGGATCGAGCGCGAGCTTCTCTTCCTCGTAGATCGCCTTGCCGGTCTCCTTGTCGAAGCCGGTGTGCACCGTGCGCGTCATCTCCTCGCCCTTACCCTTGGCTTCGAGCAGGCGCGCATTGTAGCCGTCGATGTTGCGCACACCGAGCTTGGCCATGTTCTTGTAGCGCTCTTCCATCTCGCGCACGGCCCATTTCAGCGCGACCACCGCCTTCTTCGGATCGGTCACGACGGGGGTGAGCAGATGCGGGATGCCGTCATAGACGGAGAGTTCGAGCATCTTCGGATCGACCATGATCAGCCGGCACTGGTCCGGGCGCAGCCGGTAGACCAGGCTGAGGATCATGGTGTTGATCGCGACCGACTTGCCGGAGCCGGTGGTACCGGCGATCAGCATGTGCGGCGTGCGCGCCAGATCGATGATGACGGGGTCGCCGCCGATGGTCTTGCCGAGACAGAGCGGCAGTTTTGCCACCGTTTCGGTCGCCTCTTTCGCCACCAGCAGCTCGCGCAGGTAAACTTTCTCGCGATGCGCGTTCGGCAATTCGATGCCGATGGCGTTGCGGCCGGGCACGACGGCGACGCGCGCCGACAGCGCGCTCATGGAGCGTGCGATGTCGTCGGCAAGGCCGATCACGCGCGACGACTTGATGCCGGGCGCCGGCTCCAATTCATACAGCGTGACGACCGGACCCGGATTGGCTTTGACGATCTCGCCGCGCACGCCGAAATCCCCGAGCACGCCTTCGAGCGAACGCGAATTGGTTTCCAGCTCGGCCTTGCTGAGTGGCTGACGATCGCCGGCCTTTGGTGCGGCCAGCATGGAGACGGACGGAAGGTCGAACTTGTCGGAGGATTTCTTGGCAGCGGCCTTCGGCGCAGCCTTCTTGCGCGGGGCGCGTGCGGCCGGCACCTCCTCCTCTTCTTCTCCGTCGCTCTCTTCCTCTTCTTCCTCGTACTCCTCGTCCTCGGCATGCGGCGAGATCGAGGGCGCGGCGCGGCCGCCGAGGCTGGGCTCCTGGCGATCGAAAGCCGCGGCGCGCGGCTTTGACCCGCTCGAGACCAGTGAGCGATAGGCGGCACTACACAGCCAGACGATCCGCGCCTTCGTGCTCATCAGCGCGTGGAACAGCCATCCAAGCGACACCGAGCCACGATCCTCGCCCTCTTCCTCGAACGGGGTGTCGTCGTCCTCGATCGGCGTCAGCTCGTCGTCGTCACGCTCGCGCGCGCCGAGGCCGCAGGCGATCAGGAACGTCGTGGCCATCGCGACGAACAGGATCGTCCCGAATACCATGCGATAGATGGCGCCTGCGGGTCCGAAGATCACGGCCGGTGCGCGCACCAGCGCGTCGCCGACCACGCCGCCGAGGCCGGTCGGCAGCGGCCATGCGCCGCCATGCGGCCAGCAGCTCGCAAAACCCGCCGCGATCACCGTGCAGAGGATCCAGCAGCCGAGCCGCAGCGCCTCGCGATCGAACGGGCGGTGGGTCATCATGCGCCAGCCCCACACCGCCACGGTGAGGATCAGCATGATCGCGCCGAGACCGAGAATCTGCATCGCCAGATCGGCGCCGATCGCGCCGGCATAGCCGAGGATGTTGCGGATCGGCCGCGAGGTGGCGTGGCTCAAACTTGGATCCTGCACCGACCACGTCATCAGCGCGGTCGCGGCGACGCCGGAAAGCGCGACCAGGCCAAGACCGGTCAGCTCGCGCACGCGGCGCGTCAGCGCGTCACGGATCGACGGCGGCAGGTGAGCGACCAGTGGGATGACACGTTCGATTGCCGACATGCTCATCCGCCTAACCCAACGTTGCGACCAGCCGGTGCAGCGCCTCGGCGGTGATCTCGCCGCTCTGCACCAGCGCCAGGCGAATGAAGCCCGCGCCCGGATTGAAACCGTCCGGCTGGAGCCGCGCCAGGTAGCTGCCCGGCACGACGCGCACGCCGGCCTCCTTCCAGAGTTTCAAGGTCACCGCTTGGTCGTTGCCGAGCGGCGAGGTGTCGAGCCAGACGCAGAAGCCGCCCTCGGGCCGGCGATAGCCGTAGCGGTTGCCAAGGATCTGATCGGCGAGATCGAACTTGATGCGGTACAGCCTGCGGTTCTCCTCGACATGGGCCTCGTCGCCATAGGCAACGGTTGCGACATGCTGGAGCGGCACAGGCACCTGTGGTGCGGCTACGCTGCGCAGCTCGAGAAACTGGCGCAAGAATTTCTTGTCGCCGGCGGCGAAGCCGACGCGCAGGCCCGGCAGGTTCGAGCGCTTGGAGAGTGACTGGAAGGCGACGACGCGGGTGAAGTCGGGGCCGGCGCATTCGAGCGCGCTGCCGGGCGCTTCCCGCGTATAGATCTCCGAGTAGCACTCGTCGCTCAGGATGACGAAGCCGTAGCGGTCGGCAAGGCTCTTCAGGCGGGTGAAATAATCGCGCGAGGCGACCGAGCCCTGCGGGTTGGCGGGCGAGGCGATGTAGAAGGCGACGGTGCGCGCCAGCGTCGTCTCGTCGATCGCATCGAGGTCGGGCAGGAAACCGTTCTCGACCGTCGTCGGCAGGTAGACCAGCTCGCAAGCGGCTGCGCGGGCCCCGGCGCCATAGACCGGATAGAACGGGTTCGGCATCAGGATCGCCGGCTTGCCGGGACGCGGGCCGACATAGCGCGCGGCCGTGATCGCGGCGAAGAACAGCCCTTCGCGGCTGCCATTGAGAACGAGGACCTCGCTCTCGGGATCGATCGGCCGCGGCAGCTTGAAGCGATGGCCGAGCCAGCTTGCGGCGGCTTTCCGGAACGGCTCGATGCCATTGTTCAGCGGATAGCGGCCGAAATCGGCGATGTGCTTTGCCAGCACCGGCCCGACGAAGTCAGGCACCGGATGCTGCGGTTCGCCAACTGCGAGCGAAATCAATGGCTTGCCCGGCTGGTGCGGAGCCAGCAGCTCGTTCAGCCGGACAAAGGGCGAGCGTTCGGTATCAGAGCTTCCACTGCCCTGCGGCGCACGGGATGAAGCGGTCATAGCCATACGTTGGGGCGCCAGCACTCTTGGAACTGCCGGTTGCAGGTCGCACCGGCCGGAAGCGGTTCAGTTCACCATAGATAGGGCGAGGTTAAGACGCGATTAACCATCGGTCGGTCCCCCCGTCCAGAGCCGAATAATTGCCGCTCGTTAACAAGGAGATACGGTCCATCGACGGTTCCGTTTCCCGGCATTTTAGGCAAGACCGTCGCCCATCGTTAACCCCCTCCTCCAAGAAGGTTTTCGTGTTCGCGATTCGCTGGCGCCGCCGGTGTTATGGCTGCTGACGACAAGCGGGGGCGGCGCGTGACGATTCAGATTGCGACACATGGCGATGTGCTTCGCCACACGGCGAGGCGCGCGGCGATCGCGGCGAGCCTGACCATCGTGATGACCGCATCGACGCTGCTGCTGCATCTCGGCACTGATTTCAGCGCCACGATGAGCGTCGGCTACATCATCGGCTTCAGTCTCTGCATTGCGACCGCAATCTCGGCCTCGCTGTCCGCCGCGCTCAGCTATCGCTCGGGGCTCTTGATGCAGGAACTGACGCTGACCCGCAGCGAGCTCGCGCGCATCTCCCAGACCGACCAGCTCACCGGCCTCTTCAACCGCCGCGGCTTCGACGATGCGGCCGCGCTCGCGCTGACCTCGGCACGCAAGCGCAGCGTGCCGGTGACCGTGTTCTTGTGCGACATCGATCACTTCAAGTCGATCAACGACCGCTTCGGCCATGACGCCGGCGACAAGGTGCTGGTCGAGGTCGCCGACGTGCTGCGGCAGCTCGCCCGGGCCGAAGGCGTGCTGGTCGCGCGCTATGGCGGCGAGGAATTTGCCGGCCTCATGGTCGGCGTCACTCGCGATCAGGCCGAACGGCATGCGGAGGCGCTGCGCACGACCTGCGCGACCCGCGAAATCCCGATCGGCGAGAATCTCGAGCGCGTCACCATCAGCCTCGGCTTCACGGTGTCCTGTGCCGATGCCGAGCTCGCCGAGCTGATCCGGATCGCCGACCGCGCGCTCTACGCTGCCAAGCGCCGCGGCCGTGATCGCGTCGTCGAAGCCGACGAGCGGGCGCTCGTGGCCGCGTGAGATCACCTCTCCCGTAGGGAGAGGTGATCTGCGCCCTGGGCTCGCACCGATTCAACCAGAATCATCTCGGTCTAGCGTGGTGGCAGCTTCTCGAAAGTCGGGATGCCGGCGGGGATCTGGTGGAACTCCTGCTTGTCGCAGGTATAGATCGCGATCTGCGGCTTGAACTGCGCGGGATCGTCCAGCGTGCCGACCTTCACGATCGCGGCCGGCAACCCCGGCACTTTCGTCACCAGGTGGGTGCCGCATTCGGCGCAGAACTCCCGCGTCACCGCGCGTTCGAGGTCCTTGCGGGTAAATTGCTTGGGCTGGCCGGTGATGTAGGTGAAGCCGTTCGCCGGCATCGCGATGAAGGTGTTGGGCTCGCCGCCAGAGATGTACTGGCATTCGCGGCAATGGCATTGCGCCTGCATCATCGGGTCGCCCTCCGCGACGTAGCGCACCTCGCCGCAATAGCATCCACCTTCCAAACGCATGACGACCTCCATTTTGTTGTTCGTTGAGGTCGTTATTTCTGCGCTAGCCGGCTTGCTTGGCAAGTTTTTCTTTTGTGACACCGCAAAAAGAAAGGGGCTCCAACTTGCGCTGGAGCCCCTCAACGGTCGGGGCATTGCCGGGTATGTGCCCAAACCGTAGTTCTGGATGCGATCCCCGAGGGAGATCGCACCCGGGAGGAGAGCGTTACATGTTGTAGGCGCGCTCGGTGTGCTCGGTGATGTCGAGGCCTTCACGCTCGGTCTCGACATTGGCGCGCAGGCCGACGATCACGTCGACGACCTTGTAGAGGATCGCCGAGCCGATGCCCGACCACACCAGCGTGGTGCTGACGCCCCAGACCTGGGCGATCATCTGGTCGGCCAGAACGTACTCCCCGACCTTGCCGATGGTGTAGTCCATCACGCCGGTGCCACCGAGCGCCGGGTTGACCAGGATGCCGGTGCCGAGGGCGCCGACGATGCCGCCGACACAGTGCACGCCGAACACGTCGAGCGAGTCATCGTAGCCGAGCGCGTTCTTCACCACGGTGCAGAAGAACAGGCAGACGATGCCGACGACGAGGCCGAGCACGATCGCACCCATCGGGCCGGAGTAGCCGGCCGCCGGCGTCACCGCCACGAGGCCTGCGACCGCGCCGGAGAGCGCGCCGAGCACCGAGGGATGACCCTTCACGATCCACTCCGCGAACATCCACGACAGCGCGGCGGCTGCGGTGGCGACGAAGGAGTTGGTCATGGCGAGGGCTGCGCCGCCGTTGGCTTCCAGGTTGGAGCCGGCGTTGAAGCCGAACCAGCCGACCCAGAGCAGCGAGGCGCCGATCATGGTCATGGTCAGCGAGTGCGGGGCCATCAGCTCCTTGCCGTAGCCGGTGCGCTTGCCGATCAGGAGCGCACCAACGAGACCGGCGATGCCGGCGTTGATGTGCACCACGGTGCCGCCCGCGAAGTCGATCGCGCCCTTCTTGAAGATCCAGCCAGCGTCGGCGAGGAAGTCGGTCTTGGCTGTCTCGAATGCTGCGGTAGCTGCCTTCTTGGCGGTGTCGTCAGCCGCTGTTTCTACCGCTTTGAGCGCAGCAGAAATCGCGTCCGGACCGGCCCAGTACCAGACCATGTGCGCGATCGGGAAGTAGATCAGCGTGACCCAGAGCGGGATGAAGAGCGCAACCGCCGAGAACTTCATGCGCTCGGCAAAGGCGCCGACGATGAGGGCGGGCGTGATCGCCGCGAAGGTCATCTGGAAGCAGACATAGACCAGCTCCGAGATATTGACGTCGGCGCTGAAGGTTGCCGCCTTCGAATCAGTCGTAACACCCATCAGGAAGGCCTTGGAGAAGCCGCCGATGAAGTCGGAACCGCCGGTGAAGGCGAGGCTGTAGCCGTAGAGGGCCCAGAGCACGGTGACGACGCAGACCGTGTAGAACACCTGGGCGAGAACCGAGAGCATGTTCTTGGAGCGGACGAGACCGCCATAGAACAGCGCAAGACCCGGGATCGTCATCAACAGCACGAGCACTGTCGATGTCAGCATCCAGGCGTTATCCCCCTTGTTGACCGTTGGCTCGGCGTAGGCAGCGGTCGCAGCGAACATGCCGACTGCGAGGGCGGCCAGTCCCGCGCCATAGGGACGCTTAAACGTCATTTCATTTTCTCCTGATTCGATAAGGTTGAGCGCGAAATCAAAGTGCCGCGGCGTCGGCCTCGCCGGTGCGGATGCGGACCGCGTGGTCGAGGCTGATGACGAAGATCTTGCCGTCGCCGATCTGTCCGGTTTTCGCAGCCGACGTGATGGCGTCGATGGTCTTGTCGACCTGGTCGGAGGCGACGGCCACCTCGATCTTGATCTTGGGCAGGAAGCTCACGGCGTATTCGGCGCCGCGATAGATTTCCGTATGGCCCTTTTGCCGGCCGTATCCCTTGACTTCCGTCACCGTGAGACCGTGAACGCCGATGGCGGTCAGGGCGTCCCGGACTTCTTCCAGCTTGAATGGCTTGATAATCGCCATAACAATTTTCATGGGTCCTATCCCCGCTTGGGCCCGGTCCGGACGTGGCCGGGCGTTCTCGACTGGTTCACCACGAGGAGAAGCTTCACACCGCGGGCACAGCCGGGCCCTGAGAATCAAATGCCGTGCCAGATCGATGGCGTTGCCTAACGGATTATGAATGCGAGACTTTTCCCGCTTTACGGGTGTCGCGCTGCACTGCGCTAATACGTCGCGCCTAAAACGTAGTCATGCCTGCTTAAAACGAATGCAGGGCAGGCTACCGACACAATGTTGCTCACGTGTCGGGCAACAAAACGGTATTTAGGTACGTGACAGCGCTCACCGAAGCGCCTCGCCGCGTTGGGAAATGCCGAGGCCTTCCAATTCGTGCCCACGCGAGACGCGCAAAGGCATGAATCGCGCGACCCGCTAGAGCAGGACGAAGCTCGGCAGCCCCGCAAAGCTGGATCAGGAGTTGCTGCGGGTGACCTCGATCAGGCGGCGTCGCGTTCCGCAAAAACCCTGTCGATCAGTCCCCATTCGACCGCTTGCTGCGCGGTCATGAAGTGGTCGCGGTCCAGGGTCCGTTCCACCTCCTGCTCGGGGCGCCCGCAATGTCGTGCATAGAGCCGGATGATGCGCCGCTTGGTTTCCTGCATTTCAGTGGCATGGATCAGGACGTCGGACGCCTGGCCTTGAAAGCCGCCAAGTGGCTGATGCACGTGGAGGCTCGCATTGGGCAGGGCGGCGCGGTGACCGGGCTCGCCGGCCATCAGCAGGAACGACCCCATGGAGCGCGCGGTGCCCATGCACAGCGTATGAACCGGCGCCTTGATGAACTGCATGGTGTCGTACATCGCAAACCCGCTGGTGACCACGCCGCCGTAGGAATTGATGTAGAGATTGATCGGCTTGTTCGGGTTCTCCGCCTCCAGGAAAAGCAGCTGCGCGCAGACTAACCCTGACATTGCATCATTGACTTCGCCGTTGAGGAAGATGATGCGCTCGCGCAAGAGCCGGGAGTAGATATCGAAGGATCGCTCGCCGCGCGCGGACTGTTCGACGACCATAGGGACGAGCTGAAGCATGTCGCGCATCGGCGACCTCCATGTCTGCAGGTGATGAAGTCGTTGTGTTGTTAGGCCGCCGCGCGCATCAGGCAGCAATTGGTGTTGGCCGGTTTCGGCAAGTTCGTGCGGATGTCGCAGGACTGCTGGATGATACGAAAGCGGGTGCCGCCGGCCTCGTTCGGTTCGATCCTGAAGGTGACGTGGCTTTCTCGAAACGGGGGCTCGGAATCGCGGAGCCGGTAACGCACCTCTTCGCCGGCGACCGATGATTCGGGCTCGGCGCCAACCAGGTCGGCATCCGGCAGCCAGCGTTCGCGCAGCGCCGGAATGGTCACGGCGCGCCAGACCTTTTCGGGCGGCGCGTCGAAGTCATATTCAAGCACCAGGTCTGTGTCGGCGTGATCAGGCTTGGCTGCGTCGCTCATTGATCCATGTCCTTCAACAGGTCGCCGAGCGCTTCCATGCGCTTCGGCCAGTAGGCGCGGTAGCGGGCAAGCCATGTTCCGATGGTGGCGATGCCGTCCGGGTCGACCTCGTAGTTCACAAATCGGCCCTGCCGCTGTTCGCGCACGAGACCTGCTTCACGCAAAACCGCGAGATGCTGCGACATCGCCGGTTGGCTGATCTCCAATCCGTCGCGCAAAGCGCTGGCATTCAGGCTTCCGCCAGCGAGCTTTTCAAAGACCTTTCGGCGCGTCGGGTCGGCCAGCGCCTTGAAGATGTCGGCTTCGATCATGGCAACACATAAGCATACACTTATGTGTTGCGCAAGCCCGAAGCGATCCGAGGCTTTCCAGTGCTTGCGGTGCCCGCAGGCAGCGGACGGTCCTACTGCAACGCCTCACCCTGCTGGGAAATGTCGAGGCCTTCCCCAGCATGCAAATCAAACGCACGCTGTGGCGGCGTCGCTCGCGCGTTTCGAAGCAAAGAATTAGAGCGCGTCGCTGTCGGTCTCGCCGGTGCGGATGCGCAGCGCGTGGTCAATCGGCGTGACGAAGATCTTGCCGTCGCCGATCTGCCCGGTGCGCGCCGTCGCGGTGATGACGTTGACGGCCTTCTCGGCGATGTCGGAGGGGACCGCGATCTCGATCCGGAGCTTGGGCAAGAAGTTCACGACATATTCAGCGCCACGATAGATTTCGGTATGACCCTTCTGGCGGCCGTAGCCCTTCACTTCGGTGACGGTCATGCCGTGCACGCCGATCGCCGTCAGCGCCTGGCGGACCTCATCGAGCTTGAAGGGTTTGATGATCGCGACGACGAGTTTCATGGTCAGGCCTGTTTCCCCGGAGCTTCGCCACGCAATACGCAGGTGGCGCTGCGTCAATCTGGCATCTTTCCGGGCAAATGGCACAAAAATGTTGCAGGTTGAAGAGAGAAAAAGCTGAAGCAACCAGGGCCGCCGCCCCTGTACAGAGCAGCCGGACCTCCTCCAAAATGCATTTTTTGGCATGGATGCGGTGAACCGAACCGTCCCGGCCGGCACAAAAGTATGTTTGAGGGAAGGGGCGCGTCATGGCGAGTTGGTTCTACGCATCTGAGGGCAAGCAGCAGGGGCCCTATCCGGAGGGGCAATTCCGCGATCTCATTGCCCAGGGCGTGGTCCGCGCCGACACACTGGTGTGGACCGAGGGCATGGCCGGTTGGCAGAGGGCTGCCGAAATTCCGGGATTGATGGCTGGCGGCGGCGCGCCGCCGATCATTCCGGCAGGCGGGCCGCCTGCGATGGCCTCCGCCGGGGGCTATGGCGGCGGCGGTTACAGCGGCGGCGGCTCCTCGCCCTCGATCGATTTCGAGATCCTCGAGTTCAGCTGGCGCACCATCGTCATGGTGATCGGCTCGATGCTGGTCATTCCCGCGCCCTGGGTGTTCGTCTGGTACCTGCAGTGGATTGTGCCATGCGTAAAGGTTCCGGGACGGCCGAACCTCAGCTTCACTGGCAATGCGATGACGCTGGTGCCCTGGTTTTTCGGCTTCGTCGTTCTGGTGATCGCGGTCAGGTTCACCGGCATCCAGTTGCTCAACACTCTGATCTCCATCGTCGAGATCGGGCTGGCCTGGCTGCTCCTCAAATGGATGGTCGCGAACCTCGCCTCGAACGGGCAGCCGATGGGCCTCAGCTTCACGGGCCCGGTCTGGATCTATATCGGCTGGAACCTGCTGGTGGCGATCTCCTTCATCACCATCATCGGCTGGGCGTGGGTCATGGTCGCCCAGATCCGCTGGATGTGCCGCAACATCGAGGGCACACGGCGCGACATCGTCTTCAAGGGCACTGGCCTCGAGTTTCTCTGGCGCGCGATCGTGACCGCCATCCTCTGCAGCTTCATCATCCCGATTCCCTGGATGTATCGCTGGATGATGGGCTGGCTGGCCTCCCAGACCGAGCTCGTGCCGAAGGGGTCGGTTTAGCGCTCAGCTCTTCCGCTCGCGCACGGAGCCTTCCTGCGCGACGGAGGCCACCAGCGTGCCATCGGGCTTGAAGATCAGGCCGCGGGTCAAGCCGCGGCCTGATTGCGCACTCGGCGAATCCTGCGAATAGAGCAGCCATTCGTCGGCGCGGAACGGGCGGTGAAACCACATCGCATGATCGAGGCTCGCCGGCATCATGCGCTTGTCGAACAGCGTGCGGCCGTAGCGCGCCATCACCGCATCGAGCAGCGAGAAGTCCGAGGCATAAGCGAGCGCGCACATGTGCAGCGCCGGATCGTCCGGCAGCTTCGCTGCGGTCTTGATCCAGACGTGAATGCGGCCGTCCTCGATCTTCTGGCCGAAATAGCGGCCGAGCTCGACCGGACGCAGCTCGATCGGACGGTCGGATTCGTAGTAGCGGCGGATGAAGTCCGGCATCTCGCGGAACATCGGCTGCTTCGACACTTCCTCCGCCGTCAGCTTCTCCGGCGGCGGCACATCGGGCATCTTGTCCTGGTGGTCGAAGGCGCCCTCCTCCTCGGCATGGAACGAGACCATGATCGAGAAGATCGCATTGCCATGCTGGATCGCGGTGACGCGTCGCGTCGAATAGCTCTTGCCGTCGCGCAGCCGTTCGACCTGGTAGATGATCGGCACCTGCGGGTCGCCCGGCAGGATGAAATAGCAATGCAGCGAATGCGGCAGCCGGCCCTCCACCGTGCGGCAGGCCGCGACCATCGCCTGCCCGATCACCTGCCCGCCGAACACCCGCTGCCAGCTCGTTTTCGGGCTGTTGCCGCGGAACAAATTCACCTCGAGCGGCTCGATATCGAGGATGGAGATGAGGTCGATCAGGCTTTTGGACATGGTGGCACTTTCGAAGGATTTCGTCATTCCGGGGCACGCGAAGCGTGAACCCGGAATCTCGAGCCGATAAAACTCTGGATTCCGGGTTCGCCAACCAAGTCGGCTGTTGCCGACTTGGTTAACTTAACAAGCCGAACTCGGGTAAACCCGAGTTCGGGTCGCGCGTCCCGGAATGACTGCATGAGGCCTTGCGGCCCTTGTTTCACCGCACTGTTTCGCCCAGCTCAAGTCTGCTAGCAAGACCAAGAGTTAGCCGGGATCTAGGGTATGTCAGTACAGGGTAGCATTGTTATCGGCGGCGGCGCATTTGCGGGCCTCGCGCTCGCGCTCGCATTGCGCCAGGGCCTCGGTCCCGACATTCCGGTGATCGTCGCCGATCCGGCGCTCGCCACGCGGCCGAGCCGCGACCCGCGTGCCACCGCCATCGTCGCGGCCTGCCGGCGGCTGTTCGAGGCGATCGGCACCTGGGACGACGTCAAGGGCGGCGCGCAGCCGATCCTCGACATGGTCGTGACCGATTCCAAGCTGGAGGACGCCACGCGTCCGGTGTTTTTGACTTTCGCCGGCGATGTCGAGCCCGGCGAGCCCTTTGCTCACATGATCGAGAACCGCCAGCTCATTGACGTGCTGGTCAAGCGCGCCGAGGCCGAAGGCATCGATCTCCGGGCGACCGCTGTCACCTCCTATGACGCGCGCCCCGACGGCATCGACGTGACGCTGGGCGACGGCAGCGTGGTCGCGGCGAGCCTGTTGATCGCGGCCGACGGTGCGAAGTCGAAGCTGCGCGAGCGCGCCGGCATCGTCACCCATGGCTGGGAGTACGATCAATCCGGCATCGTCGTCACCGTCGGTCATGAGCGCGATCATGAAGGGCGCGCCGAGGAGCATTTTTTGCCCGCCGGTCCCTTCGCGATCCTGCCGCTCACGGGAAAGCGCTCCTCGCTGGTGTGGACCGAGGGCCGCACTGAGGCCGCGCGCATCACGGCATTGAGTGAGGACGAATTCCACGGCGAGCTCGAGCAGCGCTTTGGCCTGCATCTCGGCGAGATCAAGGCGCTGGACAAGCCGCGCGCGTTTCCGCTGTCCTATTTCGTGGCGCGCTCCTTCATCGCCGAGCGCCTCGCGCTGGTCGGCGATGCCGCGCATGTCATTCACCCCATCGCGGGCCAGGGCCTCAACATGGGCCTGAAGGATGTCGCCGCGCTCGCCGAAGTGGTCGTCGATGCCGCGCGGCTCGGCATGGATATCGGCCAGAGCGATGTGCTCGAGCGCTATCAGCGCTGGCGGCGTTTCGACACCATGGCGATGGGGCTTGCGACGAATTCGCTGAACTTCCTGTTCTCCAACAGGTCGACACTTCTGCGCACCGTGCGCGACATCGGCCTCGGCATCGTCGACCGCGCCCCGCCGCTCAAAAATCTCTTCATCCGCCAGGCCGCCGGTCTCACCGGCGAAGTGCCGAGGCTGTTGAAGGGTGAGGCGTTGTAAGGCGGGCCAGCGCAACTCCCTCCTCTCGCCATCAGGGATAAGCGCAGCGAAGCGGAGCGTAGATCCCGGCCTCCGCCGGGATGACACCGAATGTTTGGAGCGGCCCTCGCGCAATGCGCCGCATCCAATCAATCAATCTTCCTCGCCTCCTCCGGCAGCATGATCGGGATGCCGTCGCGGATGGGATAGGCGAGCTTGGCGGAGCGCGAGATCAGCTCCTGCTTGGCGGCGTCGAATTCGAGCGGCCCCTTGGTCAGCGGGCACACCAGGATCTCCAGCAGCTTGGGATCGACGGTGGCTTCGGGGCGTTCGGTTGGCGTGGTCATGATGGTCTCCGGCGGTGGTCCAGCCCTTAGCACAGAAAGCTGCGGCGTGTCGCCGCACAAGGCTCTCGGCCGCTCTGCGATCCCTGGTGTGACAGCACTTTCCGCGTGTCGTCATAACTTAGAATAGCTTTAGAGTAAGTCCTTTTGCGAGGGCGCAGCCTAGCCGCCAGCGCTGATTTTTGGTTTGCAGGACGGGGCGAGCGCAGCCTGCGCTTGCCATCGATTTTGACCATTTAGCCGGGGACACGCCGATCCATGTTTGCTTCGCTCACGACAAGGACTTTCGCCCTCGCCACGCTCTGCGCCGCCGCGATGCTGCCGCTCTCCGCCGCGAACGCGCAGCAGGCCACCGAAATCCAGATCACCTATGACGGCGCGTTCCAGCCGAACGAGCTGCGCGCACCGGCCGGCAAGCCGATCACCGTCAAGGTTAAGAACAACACCGCCAAGGCGATGGAGTTCGAGAGCAAGACGCTCAAGGTCGAGAAGGTCATTCCGTCGAAGGGTGAGGCCGTCGTCAACGTCCGCGCGCAGAAGGCCGGCCGCTACGAGTTCTTCGACGAGTTCAACGAGAAGGCGCGCGGCACCCTCGTCGTCGAATAAGGCTCAGCTCGTGCTCGCCGCGCTCATCATCGTCTTCCGCGAAGTCTTCGAGGCCGGTCTGATCATCGGCATCGTGCTCGCGGTGACGCGCTCGGTTAAGCGTCGCAACCGCTGGATCGCCGGCGGGGTGCTGGCGGGCGTTCTGGGCGCGTGCGTGGTCGCGGCGTTCGCGGGTGCCCTGTCGCAGCTCTTCGAGGGCATGGGACAGGAGCTGTTCAACGCGGCGATTCTCGGCGTCGCCGTCGTCATGCTGACGTGGCACAATGTCTGGATGGCGCGGCACGGCAAGGAGATGGCGGGCGAATTGCGCGCCGTCGGCCAGGCCGTCGCCGAAGGATCCAAATCGCTGCTGGCGCTTGCCGTGGTGGTCGGGGTTGCGGTGCTGCGCGAAGGCAGCGAGGTGGCGCTGTTTCTCTATGGCGTTGCCGCGTCCGACGGCGGATCGGCGATGAGCCTCTTGGTCGGCGGCCTGCTCGGCCTCGTGCTCGGCGGCGCAGTTTGTCTCTTCACCTATTTCGGCCTCTTGCGGATTCCGCCACGCGCGCTGTTTACGACCACGACGGTGCTGATCACCCTGCTCGCCGCCGGCATGGCCGCGCAGGCGGTCTCGTTTCTCGAACGCGCCAACTGGCTCACCGCGCTCGACACCGTGGTGTGGGACACGAGCTGGCTGCTCTCCGAGGACAGCATCCTGGGCCGCACCCTGCACACGCTGATCGGCTACACCGACCAGCCGACCGGGATGCAGCTCGTGATCTACGCCGCCGTCGTCCTGGTCACGATCGCCTTGATGCGGCTGGTCGGATCCGAGCCGCCCCGGCACGCGGTCGCCGCAGGCTGAGTGCTAGACTGCTACCACGGGGACGATGCGCTCCCTCTCCCGCTTTAGCTCGAGGCCATCCGCAAGCTTCATCGTGCGACAATTCGCCGGAGCTCGTCGAGCGCTGCCTGCTGCTTGTCCGCCGGCAGTGTCTGGTCCGAAAGGGCAAAGCCGAAGAAAGCCCAGAACAGGATCTGCGCGCGCGGGCGTGCGACCTCCTCAGTGAGCCCGGCCTGCTTCAGCAGGCTCTCGATATAGTCGAGCCTGCGGCGATCGACCGCGACGACCGCGGCGCGCGCCCGCGCATCGTTGGCGGCCCAGCTCCGCACCGCCTTTTCCAGCATGAGCTTGCTGCCGAAGGTCAGCTTCAGCAGCACCGCGAGCGGGTCCTGGCCCCCGCTATCGCCCAAGTTCTCGCTCTTGTTCCCGCTCCTGGCCGCCTCGACGGCGGCGATGATCTGCTCGGTGGCGACTTCGCGCCAGCGGGAGAGGATGGCGGCATGGAATGCGGCGAGATCGGCAAAGTGCCAGTAGAAGCTGCCGCGGGAAACCCCCATCGCCTTAGCCAGCGGATCGGCTTTCAGCGCCGTGAAGCCGCTCTTTGCCAGCGTCTTCAGGCCCAGATCGACCCAATCCCCCGCCGAGAGCTGATCGGCCATCGGTTCCTGCCTCCCATGATGCCGCACCATACATAACTGTATTGACAGGCGCCAGCATTTCTCTATAAACCATACAGTACTGTATGTTAGGAGATGGAGGTGCCAATGCGCGATCTGCTTCTGCAAGCAGCGGGCGTCATCGCGATCCTCGTCACGATTGGCCATGCCGTGCTCGGCGAGACCCAGGTCTTTGCCCGCGCCACCATCGAGCCGCCGCGACTGCGAACGCTCATCCGTCTGGTCTGGCAGGCCGGTACGGTGGCGTGGTTTGCCGGCGGCGTGCTCCTGATCGCCGCACCCTGGATGGGATCGGACGCGGCGCGACACTGGATCATCGCAACGCTCGCGGTGGTGTTCGGCTTTGCCGCTATCGCCAATGCGTGGGCGACGCGCACGGTGCATCCCGGCTGGATCGGGATGAGCGCGGTGGTCGCGCTGGCGGTCGCGGGTTACTAGCGGGGTCGCGATGGAGCAGCGCGACCATTCCGACGCCGGCCTGGATCTCTGGCATCTCGCCGCCGTCAATGCCTGGGCCAACTTCAATCTGCGCGCAGGGTTCGAGGTGGTCGCGGCCGCAAACGGTGAAGCTGAAATTCGCATGAAGTGGAACGACAGCTTCACGCAATATTCCGGACATCTCCATGCCGGCATGATCGCTGCCCTGCTCGATACCGCTTGTGGGTTCGCCGCGGCCACGAAGGTCGGTTCGGTGACCGCATCGCATTTCTCGATGAACTGCATGAGGCCGGCGGTGGGCAGCGCTCTCGTTGCCAAGGGCAGATTGATGCGCGCCGGGTGCAGGCAGGTCTTTGCCCGGGCGGAACTCTTTACCGAAGACAGGCTTGGAAACATTTCGCTGGTCGCAACCGGTGAAACCATTCTGGTTCCCCTGCGTGACCAGGACGGCGACCGAGATGAGGAGTGACACATGCCATTGACGCTCGTAACCGGGGGCACTGGACATCTGGGCCAGGATATCGTCGATCGCCTCGTCTCCTCCGGGCATCGCATCCGCGTTCTGGCAAGAACGCCGGGTCCTCGATCAGATGTCGAATGGGCAGTCGGTGATCTCGCCACAGGCGCCGGGCTGCCGGAGGCGCTGCACGGTGTCGACACCGTCATCAATGCAGCGACCTACTCGCCGATCGCGCGCCGGGGCGGCTTCAGGCCGGTGGATTTCTTCAGCTCGCCTTCCGCCGTCGACGTCGAGGGCACCGAGCGCCTTTTGTCACTGTCGCGCGACCAATCCATCCGGCACTTTCTCCACGTCTCGATCGTCGGCCTCGATGCGGCGACGTTGCCCTATGCCCGCGTCAAGCTCGCCGGCGAAAAGCTCGTCCGCAGTTCGACGCTGTCATGGTCCGTCGTTCGCGCAATGCCGTTCTATTACCTGCTCGACAAGCTGCTGGCCCGCCAGACCTGGCTTCCGGCGTGGCCCATGCCGACGACGGTGTTCAACCCGGTCGATACGTCTGATGTCGCCGACTACGTCGTGACCTGTGCCTTCGATGGTGCGCGTGGAGCGCGAGCGGAGATCGGCGGTCCCGAAGATCTCAGCCTTACCGAGTTTGCGCGCCAGTATCAGCACGCGCGTGGTCTCCACCGGAAGATCTTGCCGATATCATTGTCGGAAACGCGAGCCCGCGGCATGGGCTTTGTCGTCAGCCAGGGCGTGCGCGGCAAATTGTCCTGGGCGGGCTGGCTGCGCCGGCAATATCCGGACGTTCGCCGCGCGGCGTGATGCCGCGAGCGCCAGAGCGTGATGAAATCAGGTCCTGTTGCGTCCGCAAAGTCGGTGCGCTCCCTCTCCCGCTTGCGGGAGAGGGTCGGGGTGAGGGTGGTTCCGCAATGAGACTCCCAATGCCGAGAAAGCCTCAACCCGGCGCTTCGCCATAGCCGAGGCGTCGCCTCGGCGTCTCTTATGAGGACGGCCGCCAAAGGCGGCCTATGCCTTCCCCGCAAGCGGGAGAGGTTGGGCGAGCCCGCGGCTCGATCGATTCAACCTAAAGGCATTCCGCACTATTGCAGCGGCGGATCGCCGCTCGTGCGCTTCTTGGCGAGATCCATCTCGGTGACGGCGATCAGGATTTCGGCGCGGGTCTTGAGGTCGGGCGCTTCCAGCATCGCCTGCTTTTCCGCGGGACCATAGGGCGACATCATCGCCAGCGCATTGACCAGCGCCTCGTTGGGTGCGCTCTCGACGCCTTCCCAGTCGACCTTGAGGTTGTTGGCCTTCAGGAAGTCGGCCAGCGCCACCAGGAGCGCCTCGCGATTGACCGCGTCCTCGCCCTTGCGCGCGGTGAAATCATCGGTGAAAGCGAAGAAGTCCACCTTGCACTGCCGGTAGGATGTCAGCACCTCGAGCTCCTGGACCACCTTGAAGCGCGCAATCCCGGTGAGCTCGAGGATGTAGCGGCCGTCGCCGGATTCGGCGAGCTGAGTGATGCGGCCGACGCAGCCGACATTGAACAGCACCGGCTTGTCCGAGTTCTTCGGCGAATGCGCCACATCAGGCTGGATCATGCCGATCAGGCGATGGCCATCGCGAAGTGAGTCGTCGACCATCGACAGATAACGCGGCTCGAAGATGTTGAGCGGCATCTGCCCGCGCGGCAAGAGCAGCGCGCCGGGCAGCGGAAACACCGGGATGATCTCGGGAAGATCGGCGGGCCCGCGATATTCGATATTGATCGGCATACCCGCTCCCCGCTGATCTACATGGCGTCCGTGGCCTTAGAGCATGATCCGGACCCGAAGGGCCGCGTCAGCGCAAAGTGCGAAGCGGCTTTCCCTCGCGACAAACGTGGAACGCGTTTGCGCGGAGATCATACTCAAACAATAAGCCAAAGCGCGATGACGATTTGTCCTAATCTCATCGCACTTTAGGAAAACAGGATCGTCGACAGCCGCTTGCGTCCCTCGACGGTCGCATCGTCAGCGCCGCCCCAGGCCTCGAAGAACTGGATGAGCTGCTTGCGGGCGCCATCATCGTTCCATTTGCGATCGCGCTTGACGATCTCGAGCAGCTGGTCGGTCGCGGCCGCCCGGTCGCCTTGCGCATTGAGCGCGGTTGCAAGATCGAACCGCGCCTGATGATCGAGCGGGTTAGCGGTGACCTTCTGTTCCAGCTCCGCGACCGGCCCGAGCGATTCGGCCTGCTCGGCAAGATCGATCGCGGCCTGCACCGCTTTCACCGCGGCATCGCCGTGCTTGGACTCCGGGACCATGGCGAGCGTCTGCTTGGCCTGCTCGATGGCACCCGACGCGACGTAGCATTTCGCAAGGCCCGCGAGCGCGGCGATGTTGGTCGCATCGTGCGACAGCGCCTCGGCATAGATCTGCGCCGCGGCCGCCACGTCGCCCTCGGCGAGCACGGCGTCTGCTTCCTTCACGATCTCTGCGACATTGACCTCGCCCGGCGCGGTGACGCCCTTGGTCAGGCGTTCGATGAAGGCGTTGACCTGGCTCTCGGGCACCGCGCCCATGAAGCCGTCGGCCGGCTGGCCGTTGACGAAGGCGATCACGGCCGGGATCGACTGGATGCCCATCTGGCCCGGAATCGCCGGATGCTGGTCGATGTTCATCTTGACCAGCTTGACCTTGCCCTTGGCCGCCTTGACGGCCTTTTCCAGCACCGGGGTGAGCTGCTTGCACGGGCCGCACCACTCCGCCCAGAAGTCGATCAGCACCGGCTGGCGCTTCGATTCCTCGATGACGTCCTTGACGAAGGTCTGGGTGGTCGTGTCCTTGATCAGATCGGGCGCAGCCTGGCCCGCCGCTCCGTTGCCCTGGTCAATGATCGTCACAGGAGTCCCCTCGTCTGATGTCCGGAAAGGCGGCTCTTTAGCACGACGCCGTCCCATATGCTGCTGTCCCGGCTCCTAAATTGGGCCGGGACGGCCGAATTTCAATCCATGGTGCGTGATTCGGTGGTTCCTGGGCGTTTCGGGTCGCTTTCGACCCGATTCGGGGCTCATTTAGGTCTCCGAAAGCGAATAGATGCCGCCGGTAGCTGTTGCATTCGCCGCCCGCTTTTGGCATACGACAGCCGTTGCCGGCGCGTCACGCGACCGACACAGGACGCGGGTGTAGCTCAGTGGTAGAGCACGACCTTGCCAAGGTCGGGGTCGAGGGTTCGAGCCCCTTCGCCCGCTCCAATTTCTCCCAGCGTCAAGCCTGACAGGACCGGATCGCCGTCTGGCGGCTCCGTCCGGGACGCACGTTGGACGTGAGAATGACAATTCTGGTCACCGGCAGCGCAGGCCACCTCGGGGAAGCGATTCTCCGGACACTTCACGCGCGCGGGTCTACTGTGCATGGGGTTGATTTGAAGAAATCGGAGTTCACCGATCAGGTGGGCTCGATCACCGATCCCGGCTTTGTGCGGGCCGCGATGGCGGGCGTCACCGCCGTCATTCACACCGCCACCCTGCACAAGCCGCATGTCGCCACGCATTCCAGGCAGGACTTCATCGACACCAACGTCACCGGCACGCTCAACCTGCTCGAGGCCGCCGCTGAGGCCGGCGTGAAGAGCTTCGTCTTCACCAGCACCACCAGCGCGTTCGGCTCGCAGCTTCGGCCCGAGGCGGGGAACGCCGCCGTCTGGGTCACCGAGGATCTGCCCTCGGTGCCGAAGAACATCTACGGCACCTCCAAGCTGATGGCGGAGAATCTGTGTGAGCTGTTCTTCCGCGAGCGCGGGCTTCCCGTCATCGTCTTGCGAACCTCGCGCTTCTTTCCGGAGGAGGACGACGATGCGGCCGCGCGGGAGAATTTTGCGACCGAGAACGCGCAGGCCAACGAGCTGCTTTATCGCCGGCTGGATATAGCGGACGCTGTCAGCGCCCACCTCCTCGCCGACGAGCGCGCTACCAGCATCGGCTTCGCGCGCTACATCGTCTCGGCGACGAGCCCGTTCACGCAAAGCCACCTCGTCGCCCTGGCTGAGGACGCCGCGCGCCTCGTGCATACGCTCTATCCCGATTGCGCAAAACTCTACGCGGCGCGGGGCTGGCGCCTGTTTCCGACCATCGACCGCGTCTACGTCAACGATCGTGCGCGCCGCGAGCTGGGTTGGCGGCCCGCATTCGACTTTGCCCATGTGCTGAGCAGCCTGCGGAAGACTCGCGATTTTCGCAGCGAGCTGGCGCGTCAGGTCGGCTCAAAAGGTTATCATGACACGGTCTTCGAGCGCGGGCCTTATCCCGTAGTCTCATAATTCTCATCGCGTGCACGCGAGCGCTGCCTGCCAAATAGCCGCTTGCTTCATGATTCCGCGTTGCAGCGAGAACGCGCGCACGCGCATGCCATGCATGCGGAGAAACTCTCTCTCAATTTTTATTGAGGCTGATCGCGATGTGCAGCGCATGCTTCTCAGCGCTTGCAGATGTGCTAACCTTTTTGAGTCTGCCTCTGTCGACAGACTCCGAACTTCGCCTCTCGAATAGCAAAACAATAATGGTGTGGCCGCCACGGCCGCCTTAGGGGAGTGACGCGATGAAATCCATATTCCATCGATCCATCTTTGCGTTTGCGGCGGTTGCCCTGCTCGCGGGGACAAGCGTCGTGAATGCGCAGCAGCAGCAGGACAAGAACCGGGCGCTGAAGAAATACGAATCCGGCACCAAGGAATTCTGGACGCATCCGCCGGATGACTGGTTCTTAGGGGATGAGACCGAGGCGCAGAAGGGTCTTGCGCCCCCATCGGGCCCGCCGACCGGCGCGTCCGAAGCCGAGCTCGCCAACATCGTGAAGAAGATCAAGCTGCCGGCCGGCTTCAAGATCGAGGTCTGGGCGCCTGGCGTTCTCGCCGCGCGGCAGATGGCCTGGGGCGACAAGGGCACGCTGTTCGTCGGCTCGTTCGGCCTCGGCAACGTCTATGCGATCAAGGACAATGGCGGCAAGCGCGAGGTCAAGACCGTCCTCAAGGGTCTGAACATGCCGACCGGCCTCGCCTTCAAGGACGGCGCGCTCTATGTCATCGCCGTCGACAAGCTGATCCGCTACGACAACGCCGAAGCCAACCTCGACAATCTCGGCCAGGGCAAGGTCGTCTATGACGACATGCCGTCCTATGCCGCGCATGGCTGGAAGTACATCGCGACCGACAAGGACGGCTGGTTCTTCCTGCCGTTCGGACCGCCCTTCAACGTCGGCATTCCGCCGACCAGCGTCTCGCAGATCCGGCGCGTCGATCCCAAGACCGGCAACGCCGAAGTCTGGGCGCTTGGCGTCCGCAATTCGGTCGGCGGCGACGTCGATCCGCGCAGCGGCAAATACTGGTTCACCGAGAACGCGCGTGACTGGGTCAGCGACGATCTGCCGTCAGACAAGCTGAACATGATCTCGAAGATCGGCGAGCATTTCGGCTATCCCTATTGCCACCAGGGCGATCTGCCGGACCCGAAATTCGCGATGGGTCACAAGTGCTCGGAGTTCACGCCGCCCGTGCTGAATCTCGGCGCGCACGTCGCTCCGCTCGGCATGAAGTTCTATACCGGCGACCAGTTCCCCGCCGAGTACAAGAACAACATCCTGATCGCCGAGCACGGCTCCTGGAACAGGCACAAGTACCAGGGCGCGCGCATCGTGCGCGTGATCGTCGGGCCCGACGGCAAGAACCCCAAGCAGGAGGTGTTCGCCTCCGGCTGGCTCGAAGGTGACCAGGGCTATCTCGGCCGTCCCGACGACATCATCCTCGCCAAGGACGGCTCGATCCTCGTCGCCGACGACTGGGCCGGCGCGATCTATCGCATCAGCTACAGCAAGAAGTAGCGCGACGTGAACATGAGGCTGCGGTTGCCTGGAGGCCGCCGCAGCCTTTCGTTTGAAGTTACACGCTCGTCATTCCGGGGCGATGCGGAGCATCGAACCCGGAATCCCGAGATTCCGGGTTCGCCCTTCGGGCGCCCCGGAATGACGAGCAAATCGGAATCTCGTCATGCACCGGCAACCTGTTTCGCGCGCACTCAGCGCGCTCGCTTTTTCGATCGCAGCGCTCGTCAGTCTTCCCGCTTTTGTCGCGCACGCTGCCGACGTCAAGGAGAAGGCCGCGGTCTGCGCCGCCTGTCACGGCGACAAGGGCATCTCGCAGACCGAGAACATCCCCTCGCTCGCCGGCCAGCCGGATCAGTTCCTGCAGTGGCAGCTCGTGTTCTTCCGCGCCGGCTCGCGCAAGAACGAGCAGATGCAGCCGATTGCGGAAGAGATCGCCAACGAGGACATCCGCAGTCTCGGTGCCTATTTTTCGCAGCTCACGCCGCCGAAAGGCCCGGAGGACAAGGATCCCGACCTGTCGAAGAAAGGCAAGGAAGCAGCTAGCGGCCGCCGCTGCGCCTCATGCCACACCGACAGCTATGCCGGCACCAAGGCCGTCGCCCGCCTTGCCGGCCAGCGTGAGGAATATCTGGTGAAGGCGCTGCACGACTACAAAGCCGGCCAGCGCGTCGGCGGCGGCGTCGCCGCCATGGCCGACATCGCCTATTCGCTCAGCGAGGAAGAGATCACCGCGCTCGCGCATTACTTGGCGCATTTGCAGTAGCGGAGAACTGTAGCCGCCAACACCGGCCGTCGTGCCGGGGCGCGCGATGCGCGAGCCCGGGACCCATAACCACAGGATCGAGTTTGACGAAGACTCGTGGTTACCAGCTCGCGCCATAACCAATCCCTGTGCTATCGCGACGAGCGCAAGCGCTCGCGCGGGGGTCCCGGATCTGCGCTCCGCTTCGCTACGCTTGTCCGGGACGACGGGGATGTGTGGGGCGAGTTAGCTACCCCACGCGCTGCTTCTCATACGCCTTCAGATGCGTATAGGCGATGCGCAGTTTTGGCACCGGCACTTTCGCAGTATCGGCGCGCGCGATGAGGTCGCCGATGATGTGATCGGCCTCGACCGGCAGGCCCGCCTTGATGTCGCGGAACATCGACGCGGTCATCGGGGAACCTTCGGTGGTGATCAAGCCCTTGACCCGCTCGAAGAACGGGCCGCCGGGCGCATAGCCCGCTGCGGTCGCAGTGGCGCTGGTCTCGTCCAGCATCCCTAAGAGAAAATCCTTGCCACCGGGCACCGCCAGGATGTTGCCGACGGAGGTACGCATCAGGCTGGTCGACGCCGCGAGCGAGGAGAGGAAAACCCACTTCTCCCACATGTCCTGCATGATGTTGTGGCTCGCGCTCGCCCCGGCGATGCCGCTGGTGAAGACTTCGTCGATCGCCCTCACACGCGCCGACAGTTTCCCGTCGCGCTCGCCGTAATTGATCGCCTGCATCGGCTGGAGCTGCACCACCTCGCGCTTCTCGTTCAGCGTCGCGGCGATGGCGCAGAGCCCGCCGAGCACGCGCTCGGCGCCGAACTTCTGGTCCAGCAAGTCGAGATGCCGCATGCCGTTGAGCACGGGAATGATCGTGGTGTTCGACCCGACTGCCGGCGCGAACGATTTGATGGCATCGTCGAGGTCGAACGCCTTGCAGCTCAGCAGCACGACATCGAACTTTTCGGTGAGCTTGCCCGCCTGCACCGCCGGCGGGTTCGTCAGCATCGCATCGCCGTTCGGGCTCTTGATGACGAGGCCGGCGCTCGCAAGCTCGCTCGCGCGCCGCGGCCGCACCAGAAAGGTGACATCGCGCCCGGCCTGCAGCAGCCTGCCACCAAAATAACCGCCGATGGCGCCGGCGCCGACGACGAGAATGCGCATGCGGGTGCTCCGTTTGTTCTTGCTCTTTTTTCGCCGTCGTCATGTTTTTCGCCAGGACGACACCGGGGAGATACCTCACTTCGCTCGTTGGGTCAGAATCACTTTCCCGACACCATCTCCTCGACCTCGCGCAGCTGCTCCTTGCCGAAGAACATCTCGTTACCGACGAAGAATGTCGGTGAACCGAACGCGCCGCGCGCGACGGCCTCCTCGGTATTCTTGATCAGCCTTGCCTTCACATCGGGTTCTTGGGCACGTGTGAACAGCTTCTGCGCATCGAGGCCTGACGAGGTGATCGCCTTCATCGCGACTTCCGGATCGTCCATCTTCTTCGGCTCGCGCCACATGTGATGAAATGCGGCTTCGACATATTGTTCCAACACGCCTTCGAGCTGGGCCGCGATCGCCGCGCGCATCAGGTTCAGCGTGTTGACGGGGAAGA
This sequence comes from Bradyrhizobium sp. Ec3.3, assembly GCF_000472925.1. Taxonomy (GTDB): domain Bacteria; phylum Pseudomonadota; class Alphaproteobacteria; order Rhizobiales; family Xanthobacteraceae; genus Bradyrhizobium. The sequence continues at coordinate 12,612 of NZ_AXAS01000031.1, read as the reverse complement.
ACGGGTTCCAGACATAGGGCTGCACGTGGAAGCGTTTGAGGAAACGCTCGGTCTCGACAGCCTGGAATTCGCGCTTGTTCTTGATGCCGGCGAGCGTCTCGGCCGGCGATTTGTTGTTGGTCGCCTTGAAGATGCCGCCGAGCAGGATCGGCACATACTCGAATTTCACGCCGATCCGCGTCTCGATCGCGGGGATCGCCTCATGGCTGAGAAACGCATTGGGACTGCCGAAATCGAACAGGAATTGTGGGGCCGCGCGCGTCAAACCGTCCTCCCGTGAGCTCGCTTTGCGCACATTGTGGCGCAGCGCGCGCGGCAGGTCCACCCGTTTCATGATGGCCATAATACTACTTTGATCGGAGGCGCCTTCTGCCTACGCGCGGTCGCTGCTTGCGAGTTTCACGACGTGGTCGCGGATGTCGGCGGGCCAGTCGGCGATCTCTGCCGCAAAGCGCCGGCGATCGCCTGCGAACAGCGCGCGCGAGGCCTCCTCGAAATGCGCGAGATTGCCGGCCATCGCCGACATGAAGTGGTAGGTGGCATCGCGCGCCTGCCGCTCGCGGTCGCGATCGCCGCGGGCACGCCGCGCCTCGTCGACGAGCTTGCGCAGCGCGACCGAGGCGCCGCCCGGCTGCGCGTTGAGCCATTCCCAGTGCCGCGGCAGCAGCGTCACCTCGCGCGCCACCACGCCGAGTCTGGGCCGGCCGCGGCCGCGCGGCGCACTCGGCAACTCAATGTGCCCGTCGGATTGCGCCGGCGCGATCGTCGGCAGGCGGGCCAGCACTTCCTGGTCGTCGCCGCGCAGGTCGAAATCGACCGCCCGCCCGCTCAAGTCACTGAAGATCACGATCGGCGAGCCCGCCCACGCGTCCGCGCGCTTGACCGCCAGGACCACGTCCGCGATCGGCCCGGAGGCCAGGCGCCGCTGGCCGACAAAGGCTGTGAAGGTACTCTGCATTGAAATCACTGCGAAATCTGACACGATGGCCCACTTAATATCCGGGTAAAATAGAAGCGTCAATATGCCCGGGTAAAAATAACGACCGTCCGGCTCGACATTCGCCCGCCGGGCTGGCACGAACGCGCCCGAGACCAGCGGGGGACCTCAAATGCTGACCGTTCATCATCTCAACAATTCACGCTCGCAGCGCGTGCTGTGGCTGCTCGAGGAGCTGGGCGTGCCGTACGAGATCGTGCGCTATCAGCGTCAGCCCGACATGCGCGCGCCGAAGGAGCTGCGTGCGATCCACCCGCTCGGCAAGTCGCCCGTGATCACTGACAACGGCAACACCATCGCCGAATCGGGCGCGATCGTCGAATACCTCGTCGGCACCTATGGTCAGGGACGCCTGATTCCGCCGCCGAACACGCCGGAGCGGCTGCGCTACACCTATTGGCTGCACTATGCCGAAGGCTCGGCGATGCAGCCGCTGCTGCTCAAATTGCTGTTCACCTTGATGCCGAAGCGCGCGCCGGCGCTGCTCCGTCCGCTGGTGCGCAAGGTCTCGAACCAGGCGCTGACCGCGCTGGTCAATCCGCAGATCAAGCAGCACATGGATTATTGGGAAGGCGAGCTCGGCAAGACCGAGTGGTTCGCCGGGCCCGACTTCACCGCGGCCGACATCCAGATGAGTTTTCCGCTGGAAGCGGCGCAAGCGCGCGGCGGCCTGGAGCAGGGCCATCCCAAGGCGATGGCGTTCCTCGAGCGCATCCACGCGCGTCCAGCCTATCAACGCGCGCTGGAGAAGGGCGGGCCGTACCAGGTCGGGCGGTAGCGTCGTTCCCATCGTCATTCCGGGGCGCCCGCGTCCTTACGTGGGCGAACCCGGAATCCCGAAGTTGTGGCGCGTGATTCCGGGTTCGATGCTCAAACCATGAAAGTTATTGCCCCTCCGCCGCAGCGCCCCGCGTGCGCGGGTCGGGTGCGCCGAACGGGCCGTTCGGCGTCACCGCGATCGAGTTGGCCGAGGTCTGGCCCATCGGCTCGACGACGAGGTGACCCATCGCCTTCAGCTCGAACAGCACGTCGTCGGAAAAGCCGCGCTCGACGCGCACTTCATCCGGCAGCCATTGGTGATGCAGCCGCGGCGCTGCAACGGCGGCGGCGACATCCATATGATAATCGAGCACGTTGACGATCACCTGGAGCACGGTGGAGATGATGCGGCTGCCGCCGGGCGAGCCCGTGACCAGCACCGGCTTGCCATCCTTCAGTACGATGGTCGGAGACATCGAGGACAGCGGCCGCTTGCCCGGCCCTGGCAGATTGGCCTCGTAGCCGACGAGGCCATAGGCGTTGGAGGCGCCAACCGCCGCGGTGAAATCGTCGAGCTCGTTGTTGAGCAGCACGCCGGTGCCGTCGGCGACCAGGCCGACGCCATAGCTGAAGTTCAGCGTATAAGTGTTGCTCACCGCATTGCCGCGGCTGTCGACGACCGAGAAATGCGTGGTGTTGCTGCCTTCGCGCGGCGGCGTCGCGCTCGCCACGATCTCGCTCGCCGGCGTGGCGCTGTTGGCCCTGATGCCGGCGCGAAGTTTAGCCGCATAGTCCTTGGCGATCAGGGTCTCGATCGGCGCCTTGACGAAAGCGGGATCGCCGAGATAGCGCGCGCGATCGGCATAGCCGCGCTTCATGGCTTCGATCAGCAGATGCAGCGAGGCCGGCGAGCCCTGCTTCAGATCGGAAAGCTGAAAGCCTTCCAGGATGTTCAGCGTCTCCACCAGCACCACGCCGCCCGACGAGGGCTGCGGCATCGAGACGATGTCGAAGCCGCGATAGCTGCCGCGCACCGGCTCGCGGATCACGGGCCTGTATGTCTGCAGATCCCCTGATGTCATGATGCCGTCAGCATCGGTGACGGCCTTGGCGAGCTTGTCGGCGACCGGTCCCTCGTAGAATCCGCGCGGACCCTGGGCGGCGATGGTCGACAGTGTCTGCGCCAAATCGCCCTGCACCAGCCGGTCATTCTCTTGCAGCGGCGTGCCGTCCGGTCGCGAGAAGATTTTCGCCGATGCCGGCCAGCGCGCAAATCGCTTGTGTGCGCCCGGCAAGGTGTCGGCGATGTCGTCGCTGATGACGAAACCGTCGCGCGCGAGCGCGATCGCGGGCTCCAGCAATTGCGCCAGCGTGAACTGGCCGGAGCCGTATTTCTCGAGCGCCAGCGACAGTCCTGCGACCGTGCCGGGCACGCCGATGCCGAGCGCGGAATCGCGCGACTTCGCGATATCGGGCTTGCCGTCGGCGCCGAGGAAGATGTCTGATGTGGTCGCAGCTGGTGCGGTCTCGCGATAGTCGATCGCGACGTCTTCCTTGCGGTCGGCGGAATGGATCACCATGAAGCCGCCGCCGCCGATATTGCCCGCGCGCGGATAGGTCACGGCCATGGCGAAACCGGTCGCGACCGCGGCGTCCACCGCGTTGCCGCCGCTCCGCAGGATGTCTGCGCCGATCTGTGCGGAGATTCTCTCCTGCGCCACCACCATGCCGTGCTCGGCGGCGATGGCGTGAACGGTGCCGAGTGCGGGCGGTTCATAGATGCGGCGCGCATCCTGAGCGCGCGCTGGAAACAGGCTGATACCTAGAAGCGTGAGGGCAGCTACGACTTTTCGTCGTGTCAGGACAAACGACATCATCAAAATTTCGCCGTGTCTTGTTTCTGTCGTGTCTTGCCGTCACTCCACAGCCGTCACGGCAATGCTATACCGTTTGCGCCAAGAGAGGCAAAACTGTTCGTGATAAGGAATGCTGATGACGACGATCGCCTCTGACACCGATATGGCCGATAAGGAGCGGACCTATCCGCCGCGCGTTGCCGTTGTCAGTTGGATCTTCTTCGACTGGGCTGCGCAGCCCTATTTCACCCTGATCACGACGTTCGTCTTCGCGCCCTATTTCGCCACCAGCGTCGCGCCCGACCCTGCGACCGGACAGTCGCTGTGGGGATTTGCGATGGCGGCAGCCGGCATGGTCATCGCCCTGCTGTCGCCGGTGTTAGGCGCCGTTGCGGACGCCGCGGGCCGCCGCAAGCCCTGGATTGCTGCTTTCGGCGCCATACTGGTGCTGGGCTCCTCGGCGCTCTGGATCGGCAAGCCCGGCGATCCCACCATCATCCCGCCGCTGCTTGCGGCCGTGGCACTCGCGAGCGTTGGCGCGGAGTTCGCGACAGTCTTCAACAATGCGATGATGCCGACACTTGTGCCGCCGGAGCGAATCGGCCGCCTCTCCGGCAATGGCTGGGCCACCGGCTATGTCGGCGGCATCATCAGCCTGATCATCGTGCTCGGCTTCCTCGCCGCGAACCCTGAGACGGGGCGCACGCTGCTTGGTTTCAAGCCGCTGTTCGGGCTCGATCCGGCCATGCATGAGGGCGATCGCATCACCGGACCGCTGACGGGACTCTGGTTCATCGTGTTCGTGACGCCGATGTTCCTGTTCACGCCGGACTATCCCGCCAAGCGGCCGGTGCGCGCGGCGCTGCGCGCAGGACTCGCGCAACTGAAGCAATCGCTCGGCGAACTGCCGCGGCAGAAATCGCTCGCGATCTTCCTGCTCGCGAACATGATCTACACCGACGGCCTGGTGTCGCTGTTCGCCTTCGGCGGCATTTATGCCGCCGGCACGTTCGGCTGGCACACGATCCAGATCGGCACCTTCGGCATCATCCTGGCGATCGCCGGTACGTTCGGCGCGTGGCTCGGCGGCAAGCTCGATGATCTCTTGGGACCGAAGCGCGTGATTGCCATCAGCATGCTGATCCTGCTGCTGTCGCTCGCCGCGATCCTGCTGGTCGACAAGGATTCGATCTTGTTCATCAGCGTCGCGCCGCCCGAGCCGGGCGGCGCCCTGTTCGCGGGCGCGGCCGAGCGTGCCTACCTCGTGCTGGGCTGCCTGATCGGCGCCGCTGGCGGCCCGCTCCAGGCCGCCTCGCGCACGCTCCTCATTCGGCTGGCGCCAAAGGACCGCATCGCGCAGTATTTCGGCCTGTTCGCGCTCACCGGAAAGGTGACGTCCTTCATCGGCCCGCTGCTGATCGGCGCAATCACGGCCGGGACCGCGAGCCAAAAAGCCGGCATGGGCGTGCTGGTGGCGTTCTTTGCCGCCGGGCTCGCGCTGTTGACGCGGGTGAGGGAGCCGTGATTTCTGCAGTCGTCCCGGCGAAGGCCGGGACGACTCGTGGAGAGTTAATGCCGGAAGTGCCGCGTCCCTGTGAACACCATGGCGATGCCGTGCTCGTCTGCGGCCTTGATCACCTCGTCGTCGCGCACCGAACCGCCGGGCTGCACCACGGCAGTGGCGCCGGCCTCGATGCAGGCGAGCATGCCGTCGGCGAACGGGAAGAACGCATCAGAGGCCACGACCGATCCCTTGGTGAGAGGCTCGGCGAGGTTCAGCTCGTTCGCCGCATCCTGCGCCTTGCGTGCCGCGATCCGCGCCGAATCCACCCGGCTCATCTGGCCCGCGCCGATGCCGACGGTGGCGAGATCCTTGGCGTAGATGATGGTGTTGGACTTGACGTGTTTTGCCACCCGGAACGCGAACTTCAGGTCACGCATCTCGGCGTCGGCCGGCGCACGTTTCGTCACCACCTTGAAGGTCATGTCGTCGACCACGGCGTTGTCGCGGCTCTGTACGAGCAAGCCGCCGGCAACGGTCTTGGCGGTGAGACCCGCCGAACGCGGGTCGGGCAGGCCGCCGGCGAGCAGCAGGCGCAGATTCTTGCGCGCGCCGATGATGGCGATCGCTTCCTCGCTGGCATCGGGTGCGATGATCACCTCGGTGAAGATCTTTGTGATCTCGCGCGCGGTGTCGGCATCGAGCGCGCGGTTCATCGCGATGATGCCGCCAAAGGCGGAGGTCGAGTCGCAGGCCAGCGCCCGGCGATAGGCGGTGACGAGATCAGAGCCTTCCGCGACGCCGCAGGGGTTGGCGTGCTTGACGATGACGCAGGCCGCGGTGCGCTTGGCATCGAACTCGCCGATACACTCATAGGCCGCGTCGGTGTCGTTGATGTTGTTGTAGGAGAGCTCCTTGCCCTGCAGCTGCCGCGCGGTCGAGACGCCCGGCCGCTTGTCGGGCGTCGCATAGAACGCCGCGGTCTGGTGCGGGTTCTCGCCATAGCGCAGGGCCTGGATCAGCTTGCCGCCGAAGGCGCGGTAGTCGGGCGCATCGATCTCGAGCTGCCGGTTGAACCAGTTGGAGATCGCGGCATCATAGGCGCCGGTGCGCGCATAGGCCTTTGCGGCGAGGCGCCGGCGCAGCTTCAACGTGGTCGCACCGTTGTGGGCGGCGAGCTCGTCGAGCACGGCCTGGTAATCCTGCGCCTCGACGACCACGGCGACGTCGTCATTGTTCTTTGCGGCGGCGCGGATCATCGCGGGACCGCCGATGTCGATGTTCTCGATGCACTCTTCGAAGCCCGCGCCTTTGTCGACGGTTGCCTCGAACGGATAGAGATTGACGACGAGCAGATCGATCGGCGCGATGCCGTGCGTCTTCATCGCGTCCGCATGTTCCTTGTTGTCGCGGATCGCGAGCAGGCCGCCATGCACCTTCGGATGCAGCGTCTTAACGCGGCCGTCCATCATCTCGGGAAAGCCGGTCAGCTCGGAGACGTCCTTCACCTTGAGGCCGGCGCTCGCAATCGCCTTGGCGGTGCCGCCGGTCGACACCAGCTCGACGCCATGGGCGGCAAGCGCCTTGGCGAACTCGATCAGACCGGTTTTGTCGGAAACGGAAAGCAGGGCGCGGGTAACGCGGCGGGGATGGTCATTCATCGCATCAGTCATGGGCAAGATCCTCTGTGTCGGGAGTACCTATGCCCAGGCGCGCGGCAGATAAATCCCGCGCTTCCCGATGGTGCTCCATCCAAGGTCGCCAGTCGCGCGAGCGGGTGCTCGGTACCAGCTTTCGGTGCTCTTCACAACGGCTAGATAGGCGTGGGCCGCGCGCGTTTACAGCGGAAGTTCCGGCTCGCGCCGGGCGTTGCGGCGGGCATTGGTGACTTGGGGCGAAGCCGTGGAGCGGACAAAGCTCCAGCGGATCGAGGGGGCCTGGCGCGCGTCCTGCCGGATCACGATCTGCGCGGTGCGGCGCGGGCCGTCATTGCCGGCCAGGAACACGCTGTCCTCGAGATCGACCTTGTCGTCCAGTGCTTCAAAGGTCCAGACCTCGCGGTTCGGCAGCACGAGCATCACGCCGCGGGCATCCGACAGCCGGCTCGCCTTCACCGCCGGATGCAAATGGAAGCGCAGCGCGAAATCGGTACCCGCGCCCTTCAGGCGTCCGCCCTGCGGCGGCGACAGCGTGTCCTCGCCGTCGAGCCGCGTGCCGTCATTGGCGACCATCACCACGCGCCGGTGGATCACACCGAACTTGGCGAGATAGCCGTCATGCGACGTCGTCAGCAGCGTGCCGTTCTGCACGACCTCGCGATAATTCTCGACCATGGCCGGCCCGCTGGTCACAGGCGCGCCGTGCAGCAGCTTCTTCATCGCCGACAATCCGACGAACTGGCATGATGATGTTTCGTGATAGGTGAGCGTCGAATGCGCCGCGGTGCCGCGCGCGAATGGCCGCCAATTGTCGCGTCCCGTCGTCGGCATGCCGCAATTGGTCACGATGCGGCTCGTGCCCGAGGACAATTCGAACGACAGGCAGCCGGCATGGGCGTCGTGGCTGACATTGGCCGGCGGCGGGGCACCGGTATCCATGATCAGCGTCAACGCTCCGGCATCGAGGCGCTGGAAGCCGGTATGCGGCATGGTCGCCATCGGCGCGCCGTGGGTGTCGTCATAGGCCAGCAGCGTGGCGAGCAGATCCGACGACGTCGCGCTCATGCCGTTGAACAGCGCAAAGTTGCCGTCGCCGTGCCGGAAGAAACGCAGCATCGGCATCATGCGGTCGATCGCGTTCAGCAGCGCCGGCGGTGGCGCGATGTTGCGCGCCGCGAAGGTCTGCCGCAGCGGCAGCAAATCGATCAGGAGCTCGATCAACGCGCCGGGATTGCGGGAGACGTGTCCGCCGTCGGGGAGGATCTGCCGCTGTAATTCATCGGATAGCTTGCGCGACGCGCTGCGGATGTGGCGCGCCTGGTTGGCAAGGCACAACGAGGCGTAGCAGAGCGCGATCAACACTTGCAGCCGCGGCACCCCATCCGGGATGTCGACCATGGTGAAACGCAGATAGCGGATCTCGCGCGTCAGCGCCCGCAGGTAACGACGATAGAATTTGTTGTCGGTGTCGTTGAGCACCAGCGGCGCCTGCGACAGCAGCGAGATCACGCGCCGCGCCAGCACGTCGGCGCGACGAGCCACGGCGCGTCGCTTGTTGGCGGGATTGGAGATCCAGTCCTCGATCAGCGCGCGGGCGTTGGCCCGCGTCAGCGCGGTGTCGGCAGCGCGCAAGTGACGCAGCCAACCGAAGCCGAGCAGGGCGACCTCCCAGTCTTCCGACGGCGGCTCGAGATCGAAGATCGAGCGGCCGTGGCAATTGACGATCTTGCCGGCGAACACGAAGCGCCCGGCATAGATCTCGGCCGCGCGCGTGGCGTCTGCGGTGCGCAGGTCGTGCGGCGCGATGATCAGCCGGTCGGTGCGGCCTGGCCAGAGCCGCGACACTGCCACGGAACCGCCGCTCGCGCGCGCAAGCATGTTCCGCGCGAAGCGGTTCATGACCAGCGTCGAGATGCGTCTGCGTTGAGCGACCGACACGCCTTGCCTTGAAGGGGGAGAGGATTCCTGACGAATCCTTTTAATCCCAAAATCCGCCGGCTGACACCACCTTGAAAGGTGGCGAATCAGCATCAGTGGCGCAAAATCCGGTGCAAAATCAGGATTTAACGAGCCGGGCAGCGAAGAATCCGTCGAGCCCGCCGAGCCTTGGGTCGGCGTTTGGCAGGTGGCTCGGCAGGGTGCGCAGGTCGCCCTCAGTGGTAATGATCTCACTGAGCCCAAAGACCTCGGACGGCTGGATCGGCACGCGGCGCAGCGCCGGCTCGGCGGCCAGCAGCGCGGCGATCGCGTGCTCGCCTTCCTCGGGCTCCAGCGAGCAGGTGCAATAGACCAGCGTTCCACCGGGCTTGAGCAATGAGACGGATTTCAGCAGCAGGCGCTGCTGAAGCGCCGTGAGCGCCGCGATATCCGACTCCTGGCGCAGCCAGGCCACATCGGGATGGCGGCGGATCGTGCCGGTCGAGGTGCAGGGCGCATCGATCAGGATGCCGTCAAAGCCGTGCTGCGGTCCGGCCCATTCCACGGCGTCGGCGACGACGGTTTCGGCCTGTAGCGACAATCGGGCGAGATTTTCGCGCAGCCGTGCCACGCGCGCCGGCGAACGGTCTACCGCGACGACGTTCGCGCCGGCGAGCACCAGTTGGGCCGTCTTGCCGCCGGGAGCGGCGCAGAGATCGGCGACGGATTTGCCGGCGATATCGCCGAACAGCCGGGCCGGCAATGCGGCTGCGGCGTCCTGGACCCACCATTGGCCTTCGCTGAAGCCGGGCAGCATGGTCACCGAGCCGTGCAGCAGCGTGCGCACGGTTCCGGTCGGCAGCACCTCGCCATGCAGGCGGCTCGCCCATTGCGCGGCATCCGACTTCATCGTCAGATCGAGCGACGGCTCGTGGCCGAGCGCAAGCGCCATCTCGCGCGCGGTGGCCTCGCCATATTGCGCGCTCCAGCGCGCTAGCAGCCAGGGCGGTAGATCGAGCGATTGCGTCGCGACTTCCTCCACCAGCGCCTTGCCCTCGCGCGCACAGCGGCGCAGCACGGCGTTGACGAGGCCGGCATAGCGCGCGGCTCGGCGATCGGATTGCACCAGGCGGACCGAGAGATCGACGGCCGCGTGATCGGGAACATCCATCCAGAGAATTTGCGCAGCGCCGATCAGGAGCGCGCTTTGCGCGCGCGGCGCCTCGCCGGGGATGCCCTTGTCGAGCAGACGCGACAGCACGTGGCCGAGCGTGCCGAGCCGACGCAGGACGGTTGCCACCATGCGCCGCATCAGCGCGCGGTCGCGATCGGCGAGCGTCTTCAGCCCGGGATGGGCGCCGCCACCGTCGAGCTGGTCGTCCAGCGTACGGTGCTTATGCAGGACACCGTCGACGATGTCGGCGGCGATCCGCCGCGCCGCAAGACCAGGCACTTCGGAGGGTGGAGCAAAACGTTGAGATGGCATGCGGTGGTAAGGTTCTGAGCGAGCGGCAGTTCCGCCGGTATGGGCGCATGCCTGAAGAAGCGCATCTGTGGCACGCGAATATGCCAAATGTAAGAATCGGCTCTGGTTTTTTCAGCCCTGCATGTCGATCTCTGCCCTATGCGCGGCGTTTTTTCCGATCGCGCGCGGCGCGTCCCTGGGCTAGGAAGCCAGAGATGAACGACACTCCGTCCAGCCCTCCCCAGCGCAAGCCGCTGACGCCGGCCGCGCAGCGCGCGCTGGCGGAAGCCGAGGCACGCCGGCAGGCCGCCGCGGCCAATGCCGAAGCCGCACCAAAAGAATTGCAGGGGCCGAAGGGTCCCGAGCCCACGCGCTATGGCGACTGGGAGCGCAAGGGCATCGCCTCGGATTTCTGAGACCGGGTGGTCTCTTGCAGGCTCGCCCGACTCAGCCCTAGCGTCGGCTGATGTCTCCCCGCGACCGAATCAATCCGTATCGGCCCTCGTTCAGTGGCGCACCGTTTGGCCGCCGCTTCGCGGGCTTGCTGCCGTGGATGTTCGTGGTCGTTGTCATAACCGCGGTCGTGCTCATCTACCGGCATGGCACCAACTGGCCCGTGCCGCATGCCGGTGACGAACGGGCGCAGGACGCCGAGATCATCCTGCAGCAGGCAGGCAATCCCGACATTCGCCAGTCGGTTGATGTCATCCGCACCATCGACGGCGACACATTTCTCGCACGCGTGCATCAGCGCGACGGGCGGGATCTCGTCGCACGGGTTCGCCTGCGCGGCATCGATGCGCCCGAAATGAAGGCGTCCTGTCGGGAAGAGTTGGACAAGGCCGAAGCTGCCACCGATGCGCTACGCCATCTGCTCGGCCAGGGCGGCATTGTGATCTACAATCTTGGCCCAGAGAAATACGGGCGCATTCTCGCCGATGTTGCCACCAAGCGCACGCCCAACGTCTCGGCCGCGCTGCTCGCGGGCGGTTATGCGCGCAGCTACAATGGCGGTCATCGCGAGGGCTGGTGCGCGCGCAGCTGGCGCTTCTGGCAATGAAAAAAGCCGCGTCAAGACGCGGCTTTTCGTCTTGAATCGGTTGGTTCTCAGCGCGTGACGACCACCGTCGTACCGACGGAGACGCGGCTGTAGAGATCGCTGATGTCGTCGTTGAGCATGCGGATGCAGCCATAGGAGACGAAGCCGCCGACCGAGCCCGGTACGTTGGTGCCGTGGATGGCGTATTCACCGCCGGCCAGCGTCATCGCCGCGACGCCCATCGGATTGCGCGGCGAGCCGCCCGGGATCACGTCGGGCATGTTCGGCTTGTCACGCTTCACTTCGGCCGGAGGCGACCATGCCGGGTTGCGGTACTTGCCGTCGATGCGGGTGGTGCCGGCCCACTGCTTGCCGGACTTGCCGACGCCGACCGGGTAGCGCATGGCGTGCTCGCCATCGAGGATGAGATAGAGCCGGCGCTCGTTGGTTTTGACCACGATGGTGCCCGGCGAATATTCGCCACCGTGCAGCCCCACCATTTCCGGCCGTGCCTCGGCCGCCGTCGACATCAATATCCCTGCCCCGATGGTGGCGGCGAGCGCCACCGCAATCCTCATCGACATCACTTGCTTCCTTATCCGTTGCCCCGAACGGGTCGTCCAAAAAAATGCACGCAAAACCCGGAAATCGCCCGCTCGCCCACGCATTCTTAACCGCGCGCGTTAACCGGATGGTTTCCACGCGCCGCGCCTTGGGCCCAGCCAGCACGGGGAACAAAGGAAAAGTTCGAATTAAAGTAAATGACCGGAAAACAACACTCGGCGGGAAACATACGGCCGCGCCGGCGCGCGCCCTGACAAGTGCGTGAGGGTGTTGGGTTTTGCCGGAATCAAATGGCTTCGGACTGGAAGCAGTCGCGTGTCCCGGACGCGGCGCGGCATGGAATGACGCGACGCAGAGCCGGGACCCAGTGTTGGGGATGGATAGGCCCCGGCTCTGCAGCGCACCGCTGAAGAAGCGCTGCGCTGCGTCCGGGGCACGAGAGCGTTCTTACGCCGAGGTCTGCTTCTTGTTCTGGCGGTTCTTGACGAGGTCGTCGACCACTGCCGGATCGGCGAGCGTCGAGGTGTCCCCCAGGCTGCCCGGCTCGTCCTCGGCGATCTTGCGCAGGATGCGGCGCATGATCTTGCCGGAACGCGTCTTGGGCAGGCCGGGCGCGAACTGGATCTGGTCGGGCGAGGCGATCGGGCCGATCTCCTTGCGCACCCAGGTCACGAGCTCCTTGCGCAGGTCCTCGGTCGGCTCGACGCCGGCCATCAGGGTGACATAGGCGTAGATGCCCTGGCCCTTGATGTCGTGCGGGAAGCCGACCACGGCGGCCTCCGAGACCTTCTCATGCGCCACCAAGGCGCTCTCGACCTCGGCGGTGCCCATGCGGTGGCCGGAGACGTTGATGACG
>NZ_AXAS01000030.1 GCF_000472925.1 Bradyrhizobium sp. Ec3.3 | reverse complement strand
CCCCCAGGCCTTCGCTCGCGAGCGCCTGGCCATCCGCCCCCTCGATCGCGATGGCCACTACGGAATCTTCTTTGCCAGCTGGCAGGTCGCAGCAATCGACTTGACCAATGGCCAACCTGTCAGTGATGTGTCCGAACAGGTGTCAGCCATGTCCCCGGACTAAACATCGAGCCGGGCGATGACGACAGAGAGTGCGGATCGCGCCGGCCTCAAGCACACGCCTTAAGCTGCTCTTGTCAGATTGGGGCGCGCAGCCGCGCCCTACCGGCAGGACAATCCCGCGTCGATCGTGGTCCAGAAGCCGCAATGTTCCGGTGTGACCAGCGGCGCGCCGGCGTGGGCCTCGAACAGCAGGATCGCGATGGTGAAGACGACCAGCGCGGAGGAGAACAGGAAGAAGCGGTTCATCATGATGAATGGCGTTTAGCGGATATCATGGTCGAACTATGACAGGTTGCCGCAGGATTTGCGCTGAAACCGACGTCGCGCGCAATCCGTAGCTCTACGCTGTCGGCCATGACGACCTGTGCAGGGCGGTGGTCGATGCGGAGCTGTCCGCGACGACGTTGTTCCTCGGGCGGCCCCGCTTGGGGAACCAGCGCGTAGCGTGTAGCCCCTACGCAGCTCCCTCACCTTGCCAGCCACTCCGCGACCTGCTTCTGCGAATCCGCGCGGGCCTCGTTGTCGGTGCCGACATGGCCGCGATCGGGCGTTGCCACGTCGGGGCTCGTGGCCGGCGCGTGCAGCGGGAGGTTGGCGAGGTCGAAATCGTGATAGGCGCCGGGGTAGACCACGATGCGCGCCAGCGCGCTGCGGCCATAGGCGCCGTCCACCATCTGGCGGCAGGCCGGCGGCGAGGAGATGTCGTCCTTGCCGCCGATCAGCAGCAGCGTCGGCACGCGCGTGCTCCAGCCGAGCCCCGCCGAGATGCGGCAGTCCGGATAGAACGCGATCGCGGCGCGAAAATCCGGCGCCCCGTCACGGCCGGAGTTTTGCGGGCGCACGGCCCAGAGCAGTGCGCTGGCACCATTGGCCCAACCGATCAGGCTGACGCGGTCGCGCGCGACCCAGGGCTGCTTCATCAGCCAGCCGCGCGCCGCCGCGATATCGGCAACGCGCTCGCGCCGCGCCTTGACGCGCACTTCCTTGACACGGCATTGCGGCCCGAGCTCGCGCGAGCCGTAGCTGTCGGGCCACAGCACCGCATTGCCGGCCTTGAGCAGTTGCTCGGACCAGTCGCGGTAGCGCGGCAGCACGGGATCGGAATGGCCGCCGAGGCCGCCGCAGCCATGCAGCGCGATCACGGTCGGAAACGGGCCATCGCCGTCAGGCTTGTAGAGCTGCGCGTGCAGTGTTCCCGAGCCAAGCGGAATCTCGATCGCCTGCGGCGCGGGCGCGGCGCGCGCGGCCGACATCAGGAGCATTGCCAAGAGAACGGTGAACAGAAGGCGCATCGGAGACTGCCAGGTCATGAGCGGACCGGGACCAACGATCCTTCGCCGCAGAGTTATCATGCGGAAATGCCCGCAAAACATCACAAATCGGTGGGTTTAACGAGCGGACAAGCGACCCTATCTATGCTAGATCGAAATTCAGACATCACGCCCCTCACGCGGGCTTCCACGGAGACGATCGACCGTGCTGAACAAGTTCGGCCCCTCGGGCCATGGCGAAGCGCAGGTGCAATATCTGGACGGCGATTTCCGCGTGATCTCGCCGGGGACCTATGTGCGCTGCGCCGTGACCGACACGCGGATCCCGCTCGACGAGCTGAAATACTGGAGCGTCGACCTGCAAGAGGCCTACGCCCAACCGACCGCCGTGCTGCAACGGCATTTTCCGCGCGCGCTGAAGTCGCAGGAGTGACGCCCGCAGACCGCATCTACTGCTCCGCACTTTCCATCCCCACACAGCTCTTCACGAAATCCTTCCTGGGCTCGCCGACGACCTTCTGATCGATCGCCTGCTTGAGGCAGTCGAGGCGCGCCTGCGCCATGCAAAGCTGCATCTGGTCGCGCTTGTCCTGGCCCTTCAGGCTCTGCGTCGTGGCAAGGCACGTGACACGCTTGGTCGCGGGAACCGGCACCGTGCTCGTCTGGCTGCCCGGCGCAGCCGCCTGCGGCGATGACGTCTGCGCCGACACGGACGCAACGATCGGACATACGAGACTGGCGGCAACGGCGATGGACGACAGCTTCACGCGAATACTCCTGTTCGAGCCTGCATCGATAGGAAGCATTCGATGAACGTCGCCTGAATGGGCGCTGCGTAGGGTGGGTTAGCGAAGCGTAACCCACCTCTTTGCTTTCCGCGCGTCAGGAAAAGCGGTGGGTTACGCCTTCGGCTAACCCACCCTACAAATCATCGTCCGCCGAACCGGCTCTCTCTTGCCTTGAACAGGCTGTCGTTGACGAAACGGCGCAGCCCTGGCGCGTCGCCGAATTCGAGCGTGACGGCGAACGGCACGATGTCGGCGGCAAGGCCCGCCATGCCGCGCAAACGCGCGAGGTCCTTCTCGGTGGTGACGAGCGTGAGCTGCTCGCGTCTTGCTTCATCCACCATCGCGTCGATCTCGGCCTTCGAAAACATGTGATGATCGGCGAAGGGACGCGTGCGCGCGACGTCGATGCCGCAGGCGCGCAAGCTGCGAAAGAAGCGCTCGGGATCGCCGATGCCGGCAAACGCAAGCACCGGTTTGCCGAACAGCTGCGCCACCGATGCAGCTTCCGGCTTCAACCGCGCGCGCAGCACCGGTTTTCCGTGCGCGGCGATCTCGGCGGCGACGCCGTCCGCAGCCTCACCGTCGCCGATCAGAACAAGCGCGTCGGTGCGCGACATCTGCACTTGCAGCGGCGCGCGCAGCGGGCCTGCGGGAAACACCTTGCCGTTGCCGATGCCGCGTTCGCTGTCGATCACGATGAGCGATGCATCCTTCGACAGGCGCGGATTCTGAAAGCCGTCATCCATCAGGATCACGGTCGCGCTTTGCGATTTCGCAAGCGCGACGCCACTGAGGCGATCGCGCGCCACGACAACCGGCACCTCGCGCGCCATCATCAGCGGCTCGTCGCCGACATCGGCTGCGCCGTGCCTTGCAGCGTCGACCATCACGGGGCCCTGCAAGCGCCCGCCATAGCCGCGGCTCAGCACGACCGGAGTTTCGCCGAGCGCGCGCAGCAATTTGGTCAGCGCCAGCACCGTCGGCGTCTTGCCGGCGCCGCCGACATGATAGTTGCCGACGCAGAGCACGGGAATGCCGGCATCGAAACCTTTGCCCATCATGCGGCGCTCCGCGACCGCGCCATAGAGCGCGCCGAGCGGCCGTAAGAAATGCGACTTGAACGAACGTGGCCGGTACCAGAAGGCCGGCTCACGCATTGGCGGCTCCCATCTCGAGCCGGAGCTGAAGCAGATAGGGCTCGAGGGCCACGAGCGTGCGATCCAGCGCGCCACCGAGCCGCTCGACCACGCCATGGCCTGCGCGCTGCATCTTGTCGCGCACGGCAGGATCGGCGAGCAGCTGGCCGAGCTGCTTCACCAGCGCCTCCTGCGTCTCGGCTGCGCGCGCACCACCGCTTTGATCGAGCGCCTCATAGACGTCGGTGAAGTTGAAGACATGCGGGCCGTGGACGATGGCGGCGCCGAGCTTGATCGCCTCGATCGGATTCTGGCCGCCATGCCGGATCAGCGATCCGCCCATGAACACGATCGGCGACAGGCGGTAGAACAGGCCGAGCTCGCCCATGGTGTCGGCGACATAGACGTCGGTCGCAGCCGTCGGCAGCTCCCCGCGCGAACGCTGGCCCGGCTTCAGGCCCGAGGCCGTGATCAACCCCGCGATCGACGAGCCGCGATCCGGATGACGCGGCACGATCACTGTCAGCAGCGCGGGGAAGAAGCCGGCGAGCGTGCGATGCGCCGATATCAGCATCTCGTCCTCGCCCGGGTGGGTCGAGGCCGCGACGATGATGGGACGTCCCCGCGTCACCGCCATCAGCCGCTCGAGTTTTGCGGGATCGGCGGGCGGGGCCGGCACGTCGAGCTTGAGATTGCCCGTGGTCGCGACGTTCTGGCTGCCGAGCGCGGCAAAGCGCTCGGCGTCGGTCTTCGACTGCGCGAGGCAAATGTCGAACCTGGAGAGCAGCGCCGAGATCGTGCCCTGCACCCGCCGCCAGCGCGGGAAGGAGCGCGGCGACATCCGCCCGTTGATCAGGACCATCGGCACGCGCCGCGCGGCGCCCGCCAGGATCAGGTTCGGCCACAGATCGGACTCGATGAACAAAGCGAGCGACGGCTGCCAGTGGTCGAGGAAGCGCGCGACATAGCGCGGCGAATCATACGGCACGTATTGATGGATGACGTCGGGCGGAAAGCGCTTTGCCACCACCGCGGCCGAGGTCACCGTGCCTGAGGTCAGCAGGATGCGTAAATTGAGGTCGCGCAGCCGCTGGACGAGCGCGGCTGCGGCCAGCACCTCGCCGACGCTGGCGCCGTGAATCCAAACCAGCGGGCCGTGCGGCCGCACGTCATCGCTGAGGCCGCGCCGCTCGCCGACGCGGGCCGGGTCCTCCTTGCCCTGCTTGAGCCGGCGCTTGATCAGCGCAGGCGCGAGCGGCACCAGGCCGGTCGACAGCCGCTGGTACATCCGCAGCGTCATCGGCAGCGAATTAGCCATGGTCCGGTTCCGGGCGGCCGAGTTGGGCATAGGCGCGGCGGGTCGCTTCGTTCAACGTCTCCTCCAGCTCCTGCCGCAGCGCCTCCATGGTGGCGGCGTCGGCGTCCGGCGGGACGTTGATTTCCTTGATGCCCACCAATGCGCCTCGCCCAAATGGCAAATTGATGGTGGTACGATCCCAGTTCTTGAGCCGGATGAAGCGGCTGGTCGCCATCGCGAAAGGCATGATCGGCCGCCCCGATTCCCGTGCCAGCATGATGATGCCGAGTCCGGCTACGCGCGCGCGCTTCGGGACATCGGCGGTCAGTGCCACATTATAGTCGTCCTCGAGCGCCTGCACCATTTCCCTGAAGGCGCCGACGCCACCTTTGCGGTGGAAAGCGCCGCCATGGTCGCCGGAGCCGCGGATGGTGCCGATGCCGAGCCGCTCCACCGCGATGGCGTTGAACTCGCCGTCGCGATGCCGGGAGATCAGGACCTTGGCCCGGTAGGACTCCTTGTTCTTGATGAACGGCGTCAGGAAATGCTGGCCGTGCCAGAAGGCGAAGATCGCCGGGATCCGCGGCTCAACCTGGCCGTAGACGTCGGGCGGATCGAACGTGAACTTGTTGGTCAGCCAGACCAGACGCAGATATTCGGCCGCCAGGAAACCGGCGGCACGCTGAACGAAGCTGCTTCGCAGCGTATTGCGAAGCAGTCTCTTCAACGCGCCGGCTTCGGTTCTTGACCCGGGTCGAGCAGCCGGTGGAGATGGACGATGAAATAGCGCATCTGCGCGTTGTCGACCGTGCTTTGCGCCTTGGCCCGCCAGGCGGCGTGAGCGGTCGCATAGTTCGGATAGAGGCCGACGATCTCGACGTCGTCCAGGTTCTTGAATGTGTTGTGTTCGAGGTCGACGAGCTCGCCGCCGATGACGAGATGGAGCAGTTGTTGCGGGGCACTATCTGGCATGAGTTTTCTTCCTAAGGGGCTGCCCGGCAAGCAGTGATCGATAAGCACAACGGATGCGCTCAGGGCAAGGGGCGCTTTCGAAAATGCGCGACAATGTTTGCATGACGATCGCGGCCCGCGGCCACCAGCACCCCGTGCGCCACTTCCCGGCGATTATAGAGGAGGGGATCTCCGGAGAGGTCGCTCATCCTACCATCCGCTTCCTGCACGATCAAATCGGCCGCCGCAAGGTCCCAGTCATGGCTGTTGCCCCCCGCAAAAGCCGCATCGAGTGCGCCATGGGCGACCCGGCAGAGACGCAGCGCCAGCGAGCCGATTCGCGGATGCAGCGTGATCTCGCCCAATGACGGCTTGAGGCGCTCGATCAGCGGCTTCGGTCCGGCAACCCGGGAAAAATCGAGCTCGGCCCCTTTCGTCGCACGCACCGGCACATCGTTCAAGGTCGTGCCCTGTCCGCGCGCGGCGAAGAAGAACTCGCCGGTCGTCGGCGCAAAGACCGCAGCGAGAACAGGCGATGCATTCTCGACCAGCGCCACGCTGACGCACCAGTCGTCATGGCCATTGAGATAGTTGCGCGTGCCGTCGATGGGATCGACGACCCAGACCAGGCGCCGCTTCAGCCGCACCTCGTCGTCGGCGCTCTCCTCCGAGAGCCAGCCATAGTCCGGTGTCGCGCCGCGCAGGCGCGCTTCGAGGAGATCGTTGACGGCGATGTCGGCTTCGGAGACCGGCGAGGATGCGCCCTTGATCCACTTCTTCAGCTCGGTGCGGAACATCGCATGAGCGAGGTGGCCTGCTTCCCGCACCGTATCCTTCAGCAGCGCCGCGTCGCGTGTCAGGATATTGTCGTCCAAAGTGTTCGCGTCAGCGTCCGCCAAGCGTCAAACCCTCGATGCGCACTGTCGGCGCATTGATGCCGTAGCGGAACTGGAGATCGTTGGCCGGCTGCATCGACTTGAAGATCTCGAACAGATGGCCCGCGATCGTGACCTCGCTGACGGGATAGGTCATCTTGCCGTTCTCGATCCAGAAGCCCGAAGCGCCGCGGCTGTAGTCACCGGTGACGCCATTGACGCCGGAGCCGATCAGGTCGGTGACGTAGAAGCCCTGGGCGATGTCGGAGATCAGCTCGGCCGGCGTCGGGGTTCCGGCTTCGAGATGCAGATTGTAGGGCCCGGGCGAAGGCGAGGAGGAGACGCCGCGATGGGCGTGACCGGTGGTCTGAAGCCCAAGCTCGCGCGCGGTTGCGCAATCGAGCAGCCACGTCGTCAGCACGCCCTCGTCGACCAGCGCCTGGCGCTTCACCGCGACGCCTTCGGCGTCGAAGGTCTGCGAGCGCAGGCCGCGCTTGCGCAGGGGATCGTCGATGATGCGGATGTTCCCGGCAAAGAGCTGCTGGCCGAGCCTGTCCTTCAAAAAGCTGGTCTTGCGCGCGATCGAGGCGCCGTTGATGGCGCCGACGAGATGGCCGACCAGCGAGCCCGCGACGCGCGGATCGAACACGACGGGCACCTTGCAGGTCTCGACCTTGCGCGGATTGAAGCGCGCCACGGTGCGCTCGCCCGCGGAACGGCCGACCGTTTCCGGCGACAACAGATCCGCGGCATGCGGCGCTGAGGTGAAATCGTAGTCGCGCTCCATGCTGGTACCCTCGCCGGTAATCGCGGTCGCCGAGATGCCCTGGCTGGAGCGCAGGTAAGAGCCGTGGAAACCGGTGCTCGTCACCAGCACCATGCCGCCGATGCCGGCGGAGGCCGACGCGCCGCCGGATTTCGTCACGCCCTTCACGGCGAGCGCGGCGGCTTCAGCTTCCAGCGCGCGCCGCTCGAGCTCCGCGGTGGCGGGCACGTCGGGATCGAGCAGATCGAGATCCGGGAAGTCGCGCGCCAGCAGCGCGGGATCGGCGAGCCCGACATATTTGTCTGATGGGGCGACCTTCGCCATCGCAACCGCGCGTTCCGCAAGCTTGGTCACGGCATCGCCGCTGACATCATTGGTCGAAACCACCGCCTGGCGCTGGCCGACAAGCACGCGCAGGCCGACATCATCGCCCTCGGAGCGCTCGGATTCCTCGACGCGGCCGTCGCGGACCTCGACGCCCTGCGAGATGCCGCGCACGGCAACGGCATCGGCCGCGTCCGCGCCGGCGCGTTTGGCGGCCTCGACCAGCCGCTGCGCGAGATCTGACAGCGCGGACTGATCGAACAGGTCGCGGTTGGCTTTGGACGAAAGCGTCGAGCTTGCGGATGGTGAAGCGTTCACGAACGAAATCCTGTCGGGATTGGCGGTTTCGAAGCCAGTTGCGGCCAAGCCAACCAGATGTGCCCAATTGGAGCGGACTTCAAGCACTTTCAGGGCGCCAAAAGCTCAGATTCGCAGCTTCTGCGCAACGTTCCGTCAATCATGCGTGCCAAGGTCTTGTCAATCATGCTGGGCGGTGACGCCTCCTTAACCAGCCTTTTTAAGCCGTTTCCGTAAAGCCTCGCGCTAAGGTCCTCGCATCGACCGGGAACATAATCCCGGCGGGGAGACTAAGAGCCGTGAGGCGTCAAACAGCAACAAGCGGGGCCAATCCCGCCGGGTCGAGCCGCTCCTTGCGGCTCGACCCTCTTTCTCTGCCGGTCCGTTTCGATGCGCATGATCCGCGCGCCGACGGCCATGTCAGGCAGATCGAGCTTCATCGCGAACGCGTCGTGCTGCGCCGTGCCGTGCGCGGCATGCAGATGGCCGTCAACGTCCGCGTCAGCGATTTCACCGGTATTGCGCTGCGCGGCATCGACGACACGCAAATGCTCGTCCTCGTGCATCGCGATCCCTCGCTTGCCATTCCGCTTCTCGTCAGTGCCGACACTGATGAGATCGCGCAGGCGTGGACGATGTGGAGCGAAATCTTCGCCCTGCCCCAGCTGGACGAAGCCAAACGCGATCCGGCGCCGCGGCGCCGCCGCCGCAACGCGATCCGCGACCGCCGTCCGAAATTCCTGATGCGCCGGCGCGCCGGCGTCGCGCGGGAACTCACCGTTCATCGCGGCGAGCGCGAGATCATCGCAAGGAACTGAGCCCGAGCCTGGGTGCAGCAGACCAACGAAAAGGGCCGCCCCTCGGGACGGCCCTTAAACATAATCGCGCAAGCCGCGTTACTGTCCGAACTTGTAGCTGACCCTGAGCCGCGCGACATCGGTGGTCAGATGATTGCGGACGACGCAATTGGCCGCGGGATAGCTGCTGCCACAACCGTTAGCCCCGTTGGCGAGGACGATGTTCGCGTCACGATCCTGATACATCGTGTGCAGGAATTCACCACCAACAATCCAGTTCGGGCTCAGGGCGTACTCCACGCCCGCGCCGATCACGCCGCCCCAGAGCACACCGCTGCGGTTGGCCGTGATTCCCGTGGCAGCACCGGGAGCAAACCCACCGAAGCAGGTCGTCGTCGTGTTGCAAAAATCGGTCCCGGTCTGCTGGACGTCGGCCCAGGCGGCGCCGCCAGTCACATAGGCCAGCGCATTGTTGACCACCACGCCGGCGCGGGCCCGGATCGTTCCGCTGACATCTGCCTTGGCTCCAACGGTCATCGCGGTGGTGTCAGCACCACCGATGACGGACTCTTTAAATCTGCTGTTGCCGTTCACATCAGCTTCGATACCGACCAGACCTCTGCCGAACTGATAATTGTAGCCGATCTGCGCGCCGCCGGTGAAGAAGCCGCCCGTGGGCGTCGCGGTGGAGCAATAAAAGCAGGGATCATCGAAGTGCGATGCCGCCATTCCACCGCCGGCGTTGCCACCGATGTAGAAGCCCGTCCAGTTGGTGAGCGCAGCGACCGGCACCGCCTTCACGGAGACCGGTGCCGGGTCCCCGAACTTGTAGCTGAGCCTGGCGCGCGCTACGTCGGTCGTCAGCTGGTTGCGGACGACGCAATTGGCCGCGGAGCGGCCGCCACAAATGCTAGCGCCATTGGCAAGGATGATGTTCGCGTCACGATCTTCATAGACAGTATGAAGGTATTCGGCGCCGAGGATCCAGTTCGAGTTCAGGGCGAACTCAACACCCGCTCCGATCACGCCGCCCCAGAGCGTGCCGCTGCGATTGGCGGTGACTCCGGTCGGAACGCCGAAGTTCGCGCTCAAAGGATCGTTGTTTCGCTCGACCCCGGTCTGCTGGACGTTTGCCCAGGCAGCGCCGCCGGTCACGTAAACCAAGGCATTGTCGATCACGACACCGCTGCGGGCCCGGATCGTTCCGCTGACATCGGCCTTGCTGGCAACAGACATTGCTCGCGTCCAGTCACCGCCAATGACGGACCCCTTGAAGTCGCTGTTGCCGTTCACGTCGGCTTCGATGCCGACCAAGCCGCTCCCGAACTGGTAGTTGTAGCCGATCTGCCCACCGCCGGTGAAAAAGCCGCCCGTGGGCATTGCGGACGAGCAATAGTAGCAGGGATCATCGAAGCGGGACGAGGCCATGCCTCCGCCGGCGTTGCCGCCGATATAGAAGCCCGTCCAGCTATAGACCGAAGCCACCGCCGGAGCCTTCGCATAGCGCGGGCCGGCGCCGGCATAGGCGTCGGTCGAGACCGGAACGGGATCGCCGAACTTGTAGCTGAGCCTGACGCGTGCGACGTCGGTCGTCAGTTGGTCGCGGATGACGCAGTTGGCCGCGGGGCTGCCTTGACATCCGTTGGCGCCAGCAGCAGTTACGATATTGGCGCCACGGTCCTGGTACACCGTGTGGAGGTATTCAGCGCCAACGATCCAGTTATTGGGCAAGGCGTATTCAACGCCGGCTCCGATCACGCCACCCCAGAGCACGCCACTGCGGTTGGCGGTAAATCCTGTCGGAGCACCGAAAGCAATTCCGCCGGAGCAGCCCAGCATCGAGTTGCAAAATTCGGTCCCGGTCTGCTTGACGTCGGCCCAAGCGGCGCCGCCAGTCGCATAAACCAAAGCGTTGTCGATAACGAGGCCGGCGCGGGCCCGGATCGTTCCGCTGACATCTGCCTTGGTTGCAACATTCAAGGCGTAGGTGTCATAGCCACCGATGACGGACCCTTTAAACCTGCTGTTGCCGTTCACGTCAGCTTCGATGCCGACCAGGCCGCGACCGAATTGATAGTTGTAGCCGATCTGCGCGCCGCCGGTGAAAAAGCCGCGCGTGGGTGCCGCGGATGAAGAATAATAGTCGGGATCGTCGAAGTGCGACGAAGCCATGCCGCCGCCGAGATTGCCGCCGATGTAGAAGCCCGTCCAACTGTAAACTGCCGCTGGCGCCTTGGTGTGAACCGGGGCGAGATCCGCCGCAGAGCCTGCCACCGTGGTGGCGAAAAGAGCAGCCGCGGCTGCGAGGGTGGTTCTCATTGCAATACTTCCAAATCGTCGGAGCCAAATCAGCCCAATGGCAAGTATGCTGATACGGCACTCTCTCCACCCAGACTATTGCCGCTCAGACACAGCAATGGAGATGCGGTAGGACCACAGCGCCGCCCTCCGGTTTTAGACGACGGAACGCGCCTCGCAGCGAAAAAGCCTGACGGAGATCATCGGAAAATTACACAGCAATCAAACACTTGCTCGATCGCGTGGGCGCGAAACAATTTTAATGATTGGCTTACGATAAGCAGTCGAACTTCCAGCCCGGACAGAGCCGTAGCGTGGGCGAAACCAGCGGGTCCGCGCGAGGCGCGGCGCTAGGCTGGGTGCAACAGACCAACGAAAAAGGGCCGCCCCTCGGGACGGCCCTCAAAACGTTGGCGCGCAGCCGCGTTATTGGCCGAACTTGTAGCTGACCCTGAGGCGAGCGACATCGGTCGTCAGATGATTGCGGATGACGCAATTGGCCGCGGGATAGCCGATACCGTTACAAGCGTTCGTGCCGTCGGCGAGGATGATGTTCGCGCCACGATCCTGATACATCGTGTGCAGGAATTCGCCGCCAACGATCCAGTTCGGGCTCAGCGCGTATTCCACGCCCGCGCCGATCACGCCGCCCCAGAGCACGCCGCTACGATTGGCGGTGATGCCGGTCGGAGCCCCTAAGGTCGGACTGAAAGTGTAGTTATCAAATTCGGTCCCGGTCTGCTTGACGTCGGCCCACGCAGCGCCGCCGGTCACGTAGGCCAGAGCATTGTTGACGACCACGCCGGCGCGGGCCCGGATCGTTCCGCTGACATCTGCCTTGGCTCCAACGGTCATGGCGTTGCCGTCATCACCGCCAATCACGGCCTCTTTAAACCTGCTGTTGCCATTCACATCAGCTTCGATACCGACCAGACCTTTGCCGAACTGATAATTGTAGCCGATCTGTGCGCCGCCAGTGAAGAAGCTACCCGTGGGCGTCGTAGTGGAGCAGTAGAGGCAGGGATCGTCGAAGTGCGACGCCGCCATGCCACCGCCGGCGTTGCCGCCGATGTAGAAGCCCGTCCAGTTGGTGAGCGCAGCGACCGGCGCCGCCTTCACGGAAACTGGTGCCGGGTCCCCGAACTTGTAGCTGACCCTGGCGCGCGCAACGTCGGTCGTCAGCTGGTGGCGCATGACGCAATTGGCCGCGGGGTAGGGACCACAAGCGCTGGCGCCGGCGAAAATGATGTTCGCGTCACGATCTTCATAGACGGTATGAAGGTATTCGGCGCCAATGATCCAGTTCGAATTCAGGGCGAACTCGACACCCGCGCCGATCACGCCGCCCCACAGCGTGCCGCTGCGATTGGCGGTGGTGCCGGTGGAAGCGCCGAAGGTCGTGCTAGCGGTATAGTTATCAAATTCGACACCCGTCTGCTGGACGTTTGCCCAGGCAGCGCCACCGGTCACGTAAACCAGGGCATTGTCGATCACGACACCGCCGCGCGCCCGGATCGTTCCGCTGACATCTGCCTTGGCTCCAACGGTCATAGCGTAGTTGTCATCACCACCGATGACGGACCCTTTGAACCTGCTGTTGCCGTTCACGTCGGCTTCGATGCCGACCAGGCCACTGCCGAATTGGTAATTGTAGCCGACCTGCCCGCCGCCGGTGAAAAAGCCTCCGGTGGGCATCGCGGAGCCACAATAGAAGCAGGGATCGTCGAAGCGGGACGCGGCCATGCCGCCGCCGACGTTGGCGCCGATGTAGAAGCCGGTCCAGCTATAGACCGAAGCCAGCCCCGGAGCCTTTGCATAGCGGCCGGCGTCGGCATAGGCGTCGGTCGAGACCGGGACGGGATCGCCAAACTTGTAGCTCAGCCTGACACGTGCGACGTCGGTCGTCAGCTGATCGCGGATGACGCAATTGGCGGAGGGGCGGCTTGTGCCGCATCCACTCGCGCCAGCAGCAGTTACAAGGTTGGCGCCACGGTCCTGGTACACCGTGTGGAGGAATTCGCCGCCGACGATCCAGTTCGGGCTCAGGGCGTACTCCACGCCCGCGCCGATCACGCCGCCCCAGAGCACGCCGCTACGGTTGGCGGTCCATCCCGTCGGAGCACCGAAGGTCGGGCTGGCAGCCACATTATTGAATTCGATCCCGGTTTGCTTGACATCGGCCCAGGCCGCGCCGCCTGTCGCGTAGACCAAAGCGTTGTCGATCACGAGACCGGCGCGCGCCCGGATCGTTCCGCTGACGTCTGCCTTGGTGGCGACGGTCATTGCTCGAGTCCAATCGCCGCTGATGACCGATCCCTTGAAGTCGCTGTTGCCGTTGACATCGGCTTCGATGCCCACCAAGCCGCGACCGAATTGATAATTGTACCCGATCTGCGCGCCGCCGGTGAAGAAGCCGCGCGTCGGGGTCGCGGACGACTCATAAAAGGCGGGATCGTCGAAGTGCGACGAAGCCATGCCGCCGCCGAGATTGCCGCCGATGTAGAAGCCGGTCCAGCTGTACACCGCCGCCGGAGCCTTGGTGTAGACCGGGGCGAGATCCGCCGCAGAGCCTGCCACCGTGGTGGCGAAAAGAGCAGCCGTGGCTGCGAGGGTGGTTCTCATGGCAATACTTCCAATCAACGAAGCCAAATCACTTCAAGGTCGCGATGCCTTGATAGGGACCGTTCGCCGCGTGGCCTATTGCTGCTCAGTCACACCTGCAGTGGATGCCGTTGGACCGTTGCACGCCCTTCCGACTCGAGACGACAGCAAGGGCCTCTTTAGACAATTCGAGGGCCTTACAGCCAAATAGCGCGCAACCACTCGCTCGATCGCGTGAGCGCCTCACAATCTCAAAGATTGGTGTTTTGCTTGCGTTGAAGAAAGATGGTGGGCACGGCGCAAGCGCGCCTTTGCTCACCCTACGAAGCGCGCATCACTGCATCAGCGAGCAAGCCTGCAAACAGCAGCAATCCCGCGTGCTTGTTCGACTTGAACAGGCGCAGGCAGAGCGCCCCGTCGCTGATGTTCAGCCGCCTGATCTGCCAGGCCAGGTGCGCGGCGAAGGCTGATAGCCCGAGCCAGGCCGGCCAGTGCACGTCGGCGGAGGCGAGCGCCACGCCGATCAGCATCACCGCGAGCCCGTAGAACATGATCAGCGCCTGATGCGTGTGCGCGCCGAACAGGCGCGCGGTGGACTTGACGCCGATCAGCGCGTCGTCCTCGGCGTCCTGATGCGCATAGATCGTGTCGTAGCCGATCACCCAGGCGATCGAACCGGCATAGAGCACGAGCGCCGTCAGATCGACGCGCGCGAAGGTGACGGCAAAGCCCATCAGCGCGCCCCAGGAGAAAGCAAGGCCGAGGAAGACCTGCGGCCACCAGGTGACGCGCTTCATGAAGGGATAGATGGCGACGATCACGAGCGAGGCGATGCCGGTCATGACGGCAAAGCGGTTGAACTGGAGCAGCACGGCGAGGCCGACCAGCGCCTGCGCGACCAGAAAGGCCAACGCCTGCTTCACGGTGATTTGCCCTGCTGGCAGCGGCCGCGAGCGCGTGCGCTCGACCCTGGCATCGAGGTCGCGGTCTGTGATGTCGTTCCAGGCGCAGCCCGCGCCGCGCATGACGAAGGCACCGACGAAGAACAAGAGGACCGTGAGCGGCAGATGACGGATGTCGCGCGCCATGCCGGCGGCGAGCGCCGCCGACCACCAACACGGCATCAACAGCAGCCATGAGCCGATCGGACGATCGTAGCGGGACAGCCGCAAGTAGGGCTGCGCCCATCGGGGCGCGAGCGTATCGACCCAGTTGCCGGTGGAATCGGCAACGCGGGACGCATCACTCATCGGCTCAGGACGTTGCCGTTGAGCGTGTCGAAGGTGTTGCCGCCCTTCTTGGCGACATTGACTTCGGGCGCCGACCCGGAGCCCACCACATCGCTCAGGGACGGGCCGGCCGGCCCGCGCTGCTTCATCTGCTGCGCCACCTGGCAGACCTTGTTCTGCATGCCCTCGCTGTTCTTGTGCCCGGCCTTCAACTGCTCGTTGATCTGCGGAGGAATTCCGCACTTGGCGGAATTGGTCTCGACATATTTCATCATTTTCACTTCGGCCTGGACGAAATTGCGGATCAGGCCGCAGGCCTCATCCGGCGGCGCATGGCGATCGCTTGCGGCCTTGATCAGCTTGCCGCGCTTCTCCGTCTCGTCCCGCAGCGCCATGAACGCCTTCATGCACTGCTCGCCGCCGGCGCTGGGCGCGCTCGGCGGCGCGGCGCTGAAGTTGCCGCCGCCGACCGGCGGGGCACCGTTGGTCGGGAACGAAGCCTGCGGCGGTGGCGCCCCGATGCTGGCGACCGGCGCACGGCCGTTGACCGGCGGAAAGGCGGAATCGTTCGCGGGGGCCGCAGCCTGGCCGGGCAGCGGCGCGGGGAACGCGCTCTGCGCCTGGACGCTGGCCGCGCCCATCGCGACCATGGCGGCAGTGATCGGAACCATCAAACGACGGATCATCAAGGCTGTATCTCCGGCAGGATCCACAGGGGGGCGGCGCCTTCCCAATTGAAGCGCAACCGGCATTTTCGCGCTTTTACGATTCCTGCCGGCCCTTAACAACCCGTCGAATAGGGCAAGAGCGCGGCGCGGGGACGCACGCGATGGGCAATATTTGCCCCTAAATCCCCGCTTTCGGTTAAGAACGGCCGCAAACCGGACCCTGAACGCATGCCTTCCCACGACTTCCGCGCCCCCCGCCTGTTCGTCGAGGCCGACCTCATCCCGGACGCCAGGGTGGCGCTCGACCGTGACCAGAGCAACTATCTCGGCAACGTGCTGCGGCTTGGCGCCGGCGATCCCATCCTGGCGTTCAACGGCCGCGACGGCGAATGGCAGGCCGCGATCGAGGGCCGCAAGCGCCCCGATGCCCTGGTGATCCTGAAGCAGACCCGCGCGCAGGACGGACTGCCCGACCTCGTCTACGTCTTCGCGCCGCTCAAGCATGCGCGGCTAGATTACGTCGTCCAGAAGGCGGTGGAGATGGGCGCCTCGACCCTCCAGCCGGTGCTGACCCGCTTCACCCAGGCATCACGCGTCAATGGCGAGCGGATGCGCGCCAATGTCATCGAAGCGGCCGAGCAATGCGGCATCCTGAGCCTTGCAATCGTGGCCGATCCGGTTCCGCTGGAGCGCTTTCTCAGCCAGCGCGCCGCGCAGCGGCTCCTGGTGTTTTGCGACGAGGCGGCGGAGACCGAAAGCCCGATCGAGGCCCTGAAAGCGGCGCGCAATGCGGCTCAGGGCATCGACGTGCTGATCGGTCCCGAGGGCGGCTTTGCCGAGGAGGAGCGCGCCCTGCTCCTGCGCCAGCCCCATATCCTGCGCCTGGCTCTGGGTCCGCGGATCCTGCGGGCCGACACGGCGGCGGTAGCGGCCCTTGCGCTGGTCCAGTCCGTACTCGGCGATTGGGGCGGCCAGCCGGGCTAGGTGACCGTTAAGACATTGACCCATTGGAGGTCGAAACCGTCATCGGGCCATGCTAAGGGCTGCGCCAACTGACCTCCCCCTTACCCCGGTTCCACCGGGAAACCGGACCTCGCTATGACCGCGACTGCCACCTCAAATGCTGCCGGCTCCGCCGCCTGGGCGGATACGCTGCTGTTGTCGTTCGCGCAGGCCGGTTACGTCCACGCCGAGCCCGCGATTCTCCAGCCGGCCGAGCCGTTCCTCGACCTCTCCGGCGAGGACATCCGCAAGAGCCTCTACCTGACCACCGATGCGACCGGTGAAGAGCTCTGCCTGCGCCCGGACCTGACGATTCCCGTGGCCCGCGATTACCTCGCCTCGGGGCGCGCCGGCGAGCCCGCGGGCTTCAGCTATCTCGGCCCGGTGTTTCGTTACCGGAGCGGCCGTCCGAGCGAGTTCCTGCAAGCCGGCATCGAATCCTTCGGCCGCCAGGACCGCGCTGCGGCCGACGCCGAGATGCTGGCACTGGCCCTGGAGGCGACCGCGGCCTTCGGCGTCCGCGACGTCGAGATCCGCACCGGCGACGTGGCGCTGTTCAATGCCGTGATCGACGCGCTCGACCTGTTCCCGGTCTGGCGGCGCCGGCTGATCAAGGATTTCAACCGCAAGATCAGCCTCGAGCAGGATCTGGAACGACTCTCGATCGCAACCGCCACCGCCCGCAACGAGTATGAGGGCGTGCTGGCGGCGCTCGCAGGCTCCGACCGCAAGGCGGCGCTCGCGCTCGTCACCGACCTGATGTCGATTGCAGGCACCACTAATGTCGGGGGCCGCACCACGGCCGAAATCGCCGACCGCTTCCTCGAGCAATCCACCCTGAAGAGCGGCGCCCTGCCGCGCGAGGCGCTGACGGTGCTCAAGCGCTTCCTGTCGATCGCGGGCAATCCGGATCAGGCGGTTGCCGAGCTGCGTGCGCTCGCGGCGGATACCAGGCTGGATATTTCGGCGGCGATCGACCTATTCGAGAACCGCGTCGGCTTCATGGCCGCGCGCGGCATCGACGTGAAGGAGACGCGCTTCTCGACCTCGTTCGGACGCGGTCTCGACTACTACACCGGCTTCGAGTTCGAAGTGCATCACAGGGGCAACGGCGTCGAGCCGCTGGTCGCAGGCGGCCGCTATGACGGCCTGATGACCCAGCTCGGATCGCAGACGCCAATCCCCGCAGTCGGCTTCTCGGTCTGGGTCGATGCGCTCGCCAAGATCGGCCGCAAGGAGCTTAAGTCATGAGCGCGCCGTTCGTTCTGGCCGTTCCGTCCAAGGGCCGCCTGCAGGAAAACGCCGAAGCCTTCTTCGCGCGTACCGGACTCAAGCTGTCCAAGGCCGGCGGTGCGCGCGATTATCGCGGCACGATCGTCGGCCTCGACAATGTCGAGATCGCCTATCTCTCCGCGAGCGAGATCGCCTCGCAGCTGGCCCGTGGCGCGGTGCATCTCGGCGTCACCGGCGAGGATCTCGTACGGGACAGCATTCCGGACGCTGATGGTCGCGTCCTGCTGATCGAGGGGCTGGGCTTCGGTTACGCCGATGTAGTCGTTGCCGTGCCGCAGGCCTGGATCGATGTCCGCACCATGGCCGATCTCGACGACGTCACCACCGGTTTTCGCGAGCAGCACCACCGGCGGATGCGGGTCGCGACCAAATTCATAAATCTCACGCGGGCCTTCTTTTCGAGCCACGGCATCGTCGACTACCGGATCGTCGAGAGCACCGGCGCGACCGAAGGCGCGCCCGCGGCCGGCACCGCCGAGCTGATCGTCGACATCACCACGACCGGCGCCACGCTCGCCGCCAACGGCCTGAAGATCCTCGACGACGGTGTCATCCTGCGCAGCCAGGCCAATCTGGTCGCCTCCAGGGACGCCGACTGGTCGCCGGAGGCGCGCGAGACGGCGCGCGTGATCCTCGATCACATCGCGGCCCGGGCGCGGGCAAACCAATACCGCGAGGTCCGCACCCGCTTCCGGCAGTGCGATGCGGCATTGCTGAGCGAGGCGCACCGGAATTTCGGCGTGGAGGCGCCGTTCGGCGGCCCGACCTCGTCGGGCATGTTGACGCTGCACTGCCCGCCCGCAAAACTCTATGCGCTGGCGAGCTTCCTGCGCGATCATGGCGCCGAGACGGTCTCGGTGGTCTCGCTCGACTACGTCTTCGACCGGGAGAACCCGCTGTTCGCCAAGCTCGAAGCGTTCCTGCGGCGGTGAGGCGCAAGAACTCTCAAGAACTCTGGGGAATCTCCGGGGCATCCGCATGGCGCGTTCAGCGTAGCGACAGGTAACGACAGCTACCATATGCTGTTCGAACGAATTTTGAGTGCCTCTGGAACCTTGATCGATGACGCTGGGCTCTGACGTTTCCGCCCTGACCACCACCGCGACGAGCGCCGCGGCCAAAGGGCTGTCGATTGTCGTGCCGGTCTATAACGAAGCGGCGGGGCTTGCCTCGCTGCACCAGCGGCTCTGCGATCTCGCCAGGACGCTGCGGGACCGCTATCGCCTCGCCTGCGAGGTCGTCTATGTCGACGACGGCAGCGCGGATTCGACGCTTGCGATCGCCCGCGCGCTGCCGGCCGATGCGATCGACGTGCAGGTGGTGTCGCTGTCGCGCAATTTCGGCAAGGAGGCCGCGCTGATGGCCGGCCTCGACCACGCAAGGCGCGGTGCCGTGATGTTCATGGACGGCGACGGCCAGCACCCGCCGGCGCTGGTGGAACAGCTCGTCGGGCACTGGATCGATGACGGCTACGACGTCGTCTATACCGCCAAGGCGCATCGCGACAACGAGCCGTTCCTGCGGCGGCTCGCCGTGCACGGCTTCTACGCGCTGATCAATTGGGGGGCGCGGCAGAAGATCCCCGAAGACGCCGGCGACTTCCGCCTGCTCTCGCCGCGCGCGGTCGCAGCGCTGCGGCAATTACCGGAGCGCAACCGCTTCTTCAAGGGGCTGGCGAGCTGGATCGGCTTCCGCCAGATCCGCGTCGACTACGAGCCCGCGGCACGCGCCCATGGCGTGACCACCTTCAACGCGGCGCGGCTGCTCGGCCTCTCGATCGAGGGCCTGACCTCGTTCTCGGTGGCCCCCTTGCGTTTTGCCAGCCTGCTCGGCGTGGTGCTCGCGGGCGGCGCCTTCCTGTTCGGTCTGTCCATCCTCTGGGAAGTCTGGACCACCGGCAAGCAGGTGCCCGGCTATCCCTCGCTCGTCGTCGGCCTGATGACGATCGGCGGCGTGCAGCTCATCATGATCGGCATCGTCGGAGAATATATCGGCAAGATCCTGTCCGAGCTGAAAGCGCGGCCGATCTACTTCGTCGCCGAGCACAGCGAGAAGCTTGTCGAGACTGACAAGGCCGACCAGGCCCCGAGCCGGACGGCAGCGGAATGAACGAAGCGGCAAAGCCGCGGCGTATCTGGCTCTGCGCCGACGATTACGGGATCAGCGCGGGCGTCAACCGCGCAATCCGCGACCTCATCGAACGCGGCCGTCTCAATGCGACGTCGGTGATGATGCCGGGGCCTGCGATCGGCCGCGGCGAGGTCGACGCGCTGGAGACGTCCCGGAAGCAAAATCCGCGCTGCGCGATCGGATTGCATGTCACGCTGTCGGCGCCGTTCCGCCCGCTGACCATGCATTTCCGTCCGCTCGAAGGCGACATGTTCTTAGCCTTTCCAAAGCTGCTGCGTGCGGGACTGATGCGGCGGCTCGACCGCGAGATCATTTACGCAGAGGTGAAGGCGCAGCTTGCGGCCTTCGCGCAGGCGTTCGGCCGCGCGCCTGATTTCGTCGACGGTCATCAGCATGTGCAGCTCTATCCGCAGGTGCGCGACGCCTTCGTCGCCGCCGTCAGCGAGGCCGCGCCAAATGCCTGGGTGCGCCAGGGCGGCCGCGAACAGCCGCTGAGGCAGCGGCTCGCCTCGCCGAAGGCGCTGGTGCTGGATGTCCTGAGCGCACAATTCCGCCGCCGCGCGCGGCAGGCCAGCCTCGCCTTCAATCCTGCCTTCGCAGGCGCCTATGACTTCATGCGGGACGAGGCCGATTTCGGCAAGCTGATGGCCGAGTTCATCGCGGGCCTGCCGGACGGCGGACTCGTGATGTGCCATCCCGGCTTCGTCGACGACACCCTGCGTAGCCTCGATCCGATGACTGATGTCCGCGAGCGCGAGCACACATATCTCGCGAGCGAGGCCTTCCCTCAGCTCCTGGCCGCGAACAACGTGACATTAGCGTGAAACCGCCGGGCGCAAGGGACCGGGCAGCTTGTCGCATACGGAAATTTAATCCGCACCCCACTGTTGGCGCCACAATGGAACCCTACATCTTCGGCGCGCTTGGTTTGCGCAAGGGAGATCGATCATGACGCCGCAAGAACGCCAGCTCGTCGACGAGCTTTTCGACCGGCTTTCCAAGCTTGAGAATGCACCGCGCGATCCGAACGCGATCGCCGCCATCAATGACGGCCTGAACAAGGCGCCCAACGCCATGTATGCGCTGGTCCAGACCGTGCTTTTGCAGGACGAGGCTCTGAAGCGTGCCAATGCCCGCATCCAGGAACTGGAGGCGAGCCATACCCCCGAACCGGCTCAATCCGGCGGCTTCCTCGATTCCATGCGCGATACCCTGTTCGGCGGCAGCCAATCGCGCGGCTCGGTGCCGAACGTGCCGCCGCGTGACCAGCGGCCGGTCTGGAACTCCGGCCAGACAATGCAGCAGGCGCAACCGCCCGGCTACGGCCAGCCGCCTTATGCACAGCAGCAGGGTTATGGCGCCCCGCCCTTCGGCGGTGGCGGCGGCTCCTTCCTCGGCACGGCGGCCGCAGCTGCAGCCGGCGTCGTCGGCGGCTCGATGCTGCTCTCCGGCATCCGCAACATGATGGGCGGGATGGGCGGATCGCATCAGGCTTTTGGCGACACCACGACCGAGCGCGGTGGCGGCAGCCCGTGGGGCGGCAGCGACCAGTCCGGCGGCTCGCTCGCG
Organism: Bradyrhizobium sp. Ec3.3; assembly: GCF_000472925.1. GTDB lineage: Bacteria > Pseudomonadota > Alphaproteobacteria > Rhizobiales > Xanthobacteraceae > Bradyrhizobium. Next base: position 105,720 of record NZ_AXAS01000030.1, on the reverse strand, counting down.
CGCGACGCCGGCGTCAACGACATCGGCTCCAACCGCGGCCGCGATGAGTCCCACCAGGGCTTCCTCGACCAGGCGTCGAACGATCGGAACGACGATCAGCAGGACTATGACGATACCGAAAACATCGACATGGCCGACGACAGCGATTTCGACGGCGGTGACGACGGCGGCAGCGATTACGCGTAAGCAGCATCACCCTCAAATGCAAAACGGCCGCCCTTCCGGCGGCCGTTTTCGTTTCGCGGCTCTCGCCGCGTTCACATCACCACGACCCTGGTGCCGACATTGACGCGGCCGTAGAGGTCGATGACGTCCTCGTTGCGCATGCGGATGCAGCCGGAGGAAACGTTGGTGCCGATGGTCCAGGGCTCGTTGGAGCCGTGGATGCGATACAGCGAAGAGCCCAGATACATCGCGCGCGCACCGAGCGGATTTTCAGGGCCGCCTTCCATGTGCCGCGGCAGGTCGGGACGGCGTGCGATCATTTCCGCCGGCGGCGTCCAGTCCGGCCATTCGCGCTTGGCCGTGATCGCCTTCACGCCCGACCAGGTGAAGCCGGGACGGCCGACGCCGATGCCGTAGCGCAGTGCCCTGCCGTTGCCCTCGACCAGATAGAGGAACTTGTTGGGCGTATCGACGACGATCGTGCCGGCGCCCTCCTTGCCCTCGTACGCGACGAACTGCTTCTCGAACCTCGGATCAAAGGGTCGCGAGCGCGGATCGACGGCCTCCTGCTGCGGCACTGCGCCCTGCATCTGCGGCTCGCCCATCGGCGGCAAACGGCGCTGGTCGTAATAGGCCGGCTGCTGCTGATACGTCGGCTGCTGCTGCGGATAATAGCGCTGGCCGCGCTCCTCGCCGCCGAACAGGAATTCGATGAAGCCGCCGCCCATGTTGGCATTGGAGGCGACGCGCACCGGCTGCGGCGGCACCCGGGGCGTATAGAGTACGGCGGGCGGATCGGATGGCACGGTGTTGTCGAAGGCGGCGGCGCGATCGGCGCCAGCGATAAAGGAGCAGGCGCTGCCGAGCAGCGCGACAGACATTTTCTTGAACATCGACGTACTCTGTACTGTTTCGTCTGGTGCGTTCATCGCGGCGGGCGCAGACCTGCCCTTCGCGATGCGGCCCACTTAAAATCAAAAGCCGTTTGGTTTGGTAAACGGAAACGGCGTCTTGATTCACCACGTCGCGAACGCCTGCGCCTTTTGTCCGCTAGCGTTTATTTTCGGTGAACGGCTGACACGCATGGTTAATCGACGGTGAGCACGCGAATTGCCCGCAATCGCAAAGCAGTTCCCGCCGTGAACGTCGTGTTAAATCCCTTCTGTCTACAAAGGCCGCGTGAGTGAGGTGGGGGGAGTTTCAATATGGCTGTTCATCGCAAACGTTTTCGCGCCGAGGAAGCTATCGTCGGCGAGATGCCTATTTCCGAGATGATTGACGAGACCGCTCCGATGCACAGCGAGATCATGGCCGAGCTGCGCGCGATCCGCGCGCAAATGGCGCGCAACAGCCAGGCCGCGAACGCCGCGCCGCCCTCGACCGAGGCCGTCGTCGCGCAGGAAGTCGCCGACACGCGCGCGATGCTGGAGACCTACCGCGCCCAAATCGAGCAGTGCGAGAAACTGAAGGTCGAGCTCGACCTCATTCATGACGCCATCGATCGCACCAAGCGCGAGATCGCGACGCTGCACGGCAAGAGCTTCGACGGCGGCGAAATGGCCAAGGTCAATGGCGAGCTCGGCGCGGTGGTCGGCGGCACCGAGCAGGCGACCCAGCAGATCCTCGAAGCGGCCGAGTCGATCGACCAGGCCGCGAGCGCGCTCTCCAAGGTGGATTCGGTCGACCAGCAGAAGCGGCTCGCCGACGACATCCAGGAACGCGTCATCTCGATCTTCGAGGCCTGCAACTTCCAGGACCTGACCGGTCAGCGCATCAACAAGGTGATGGGCACGATGAAGTTCATCGAGCAGCACATCAATGCGATGATGGAGATCTGGGGTGGCGTCGACGCGATCAAGGCCCACGCGCAGCCGATCATCGACACCCGCGACGAGGACGCCAAGCTCCTCAACGGCCCGAAGCTCGCCGGCGACGTCGGCCACGCCTCGCAGGACGACATCGACGCCCTGTTCGACTGAACGGACGGAACACGAAGAGAAACAAAACGCCGGCGGGAAGCCGGCGTTTTTGTTTGGCCGTCATTGGGAGCGAAGCGAAGCAATCCAGAGCGGCTTCCGCGGCGGCAGTCTGGATTGCTTCGTCGCTTTGCCCCTCGCAATGACGAGTGGCTAGGTCTCGCTTACGCCCTCGGCGCGCAGCGGACGTAGACCATGTTGCCGTAGCGGGTGGCGGCGTCCTTGTCGATGAAGCGGGTGACCATGACGCGGCCGTCGAAGGAGACGATCTCGCGGTCCTGCTCGCTGGGGGTCGGGCCGGCCGGTCCGATATAGTTCTTGCCGCTCGGTGAACCCTTCAGCCGCAGCTCCTGCGGCGTCGCCTGGTCGGCCAGATGCATGATCACGCCGCCGCTCGAGCCGGCGCCGATCACATAGGGATTCTTGCACTGGGCGCGGGCCGCAGCCTCGGTGCGGGCGCGGTCAGCCGGGTTCTGGAACGAGGCAAGGCCCCAGCGGCCGACGATCTCGTCGGCGCGGATCGAGGCCGGCATCTCCGGCCCGGTGCCCGGCTCGGCCTCCGGCGCCGGCGAGGACGACGAGAACGACGGCAGGCTCATACCGCCGCCACATGCACCCAGCAGCAGCGCCAAGGCTGCGGCGGCGCCCAGCTTGGCAACCGTCCGCGCGTGAGCTGAACTGATCATGGCATTCCCCCGAGCAAAGCGCCCCCCAAACACGAGCCTGGCAGCCCCCTCCCGCAGCCAAGCGCAAAACCGCTGTCGGGGCAATGACGTCGTAGATTACGCCAGCGTCCCCAATTCGTTTCGATCGTCAACATCCTATATCCGTCTCACCAATGGCTTAACCACCTTTGCTTGACAGGATCGCGGCCAAGCCATATTTCCGGGCGCACTATTAGCACTCGGGAAGCCCGATTGCTAAAGCGCGCCGTTCGATCCTGGCATTCGATCCAGAGGTCGGACGGGGGCGCAGGCCCCTCACCTACTTCCGCTGCTTCCGAAGCGAGCTTCCAAAGGGAAACGTCATGGCTAAGTCCAAATTTCGTCCGCTGCATGACCGTGTCGTGGTCAAACGTATCGATGCCGAGGAAAAGACCAAGGGCGGCATCATCATTCCCGACACCGCCAAGGAGAAGCCGTCCCAGGGCGAGATCGTCGCCGTCGGCCCCGGCGGCCGCGACGAGGCGGGCAAGCTGATCCCGATCGACCTCAAGGTCGGCGACCGCGTGCTGTTCGGCAAGTGGTCGGGCACCGAGGTCAAGATCGACAATGAAGATCTCCTGATCATGAAGGAGTCGGACATCATGGGCGTCCTGGCCTAAGGCCGACCGCCCCCAACCCCGCCGCACGCACCATTGTCATGCCCGGGCAGAAGCGCGAAGCGCGTCTTCGCGTCAGATGACCCGGGCATCCATCCTTCCTCGCAAGACGATGGATTGCCGGGCCTCCATCCGGCAATGACGACGGGAACGTGCGGCTCCCATCCAGTTTAGGTTTCCAGGAGCAAAAAATGGCCGCCAAAGACGTCAAGTTTTCCGGAGACGCGCGCGAACGCATGCTGCGCGGCGTCGACATTCTCGCCAACGCCGTCAAGGTGACGCTCGGCCCGAAGGGCCGCAACGTCGTCATCGAGAAGAGCTTCGGCGCGCCCCGCATCACCAAGGACGGCGTCACCGTCGCCAAGGAGATCGAGCTCGAGGACAAGTTCGAGAACATGGGCGCCCAGATGGTCCGTGAGGTCGCCTCCAAGACCAACGACCTCGCCGGCGACGGCACCACGACCGCGACCGTGCTGGCCCAGGCCATCGTGCGCGAAGGCGCCAAGGCGGTTGCCGCCGGCATGAACCCGATGGACCTCAAGCGCGGTATCGACACCGCGGTTGCGGCTGTCATCAAGGACATCGAGAAGCGCGCCAAGCCGGTCGCCGCCTCGTCCGAGGTCGCCCAGGTCGGCACCATCTCGGCCAACGGCGATGCCGCCATCGGCAAGATGATCGCGCAGGCGATGCAGAAGGTCGGCAACGAGGGTGTCATCACCGTCGAGGAGAACAAGTCGCTCGACACCGAAGTCGACATCGTCGAGGGCATGAAGTTCGACCGCGGCTATCTGTCGCCCTACTTCGTGACCAACGCCGAGAAGATGACCGCCGAGCTCGAGGACGCCTACATCCTCCTGCACGAGAAGAAGCTCTCGGGCCTGCAGGCCATGCTGCCGGTGCTGGAAGCCGTGGTGCAGTCCGGCAAGCCGCTCGTGATCGTCGCCGAGGACGTCGAGGGCGAGGCGCTGGCCACCCTGGTCGTCAACCGCCTGCGCGGCGGCCTCAAGGTCGCGGCCGTCAAGGCGCCGGGCTTCGGTGATCGCCGCAAGGCCATGCTCGAGGATCTCGCGATCCTCACCGGCGGCCAGCTGATCTCCGAAGAGCTCGGCATCAAGCTCGAGAACGTCACGGTGAAGATGCTCGGTCGCGCCAAGAAGGTCGTGATCGACAAGGAGAACACCACGATCGTCAACGGCGCCGGCAAGAAGCCGGACATCGAGGCCCGCGTCGGCCAGATCAAGGCCCAGATCGAGGAGACCACCTCGGACTACGATCGTGAGAAGCTGCAGGAGCGTCTGGCCAAGCTCGCCGGCGGCGTCGCGGTGATCCGCGTCGGCGGCGCGACCGAGATCGAGGTCAAGGAGAAGAAGGACCGCGTCGAGGACGCGCTCAACGCCACCCGCGCAGCCGTGCAGGAAGGCATCGTCCCGGGCGGCGGCGTCGCGCTGCTCCGCGCCAAGAAGGCGGTCGGCCGTCTCACCAACGCCAATGCCGACGTGCAGGCCGGCATCAACATCGTGCTGAAGGCGCTGGAAGCTCCGGTCCGCCAGATCTCCGAGAACGCCGGCCTCGAAGGCTCGGTCGTCGTCGGCAAGATCCTGGAGAACAAGTCCGAGACCTTCGGCTTCGACGCTCAGACCGAGCAGTATGTCGACCTGGTCGAGAAGGGCATCATCGACCCCGCCAAGGTGGTCCGCACCGCGCTGCAGGACGCCTCCTCCGTGGCCGGCCTGCTGGTGACCACCGAAGCGATGGTCGCCGAGCTGCCGAAGAAGGAAGCAGCGCCGGCGATGCCGGCCGGCGGCGGCATGGGCTTCTGAGCCCGTCGCAACCAGCCAAAAAATGACGCGAAGGCCGCCTCCGGGCGGCCTTCTTTTTTGCCGACCATATCCGGCGCTTTCCGATTCAACCGCCGGCCAAAACCCACTACGGTGGCGCCGATTCTAAAGCGCTGATCGGGATGAATCGTCATCGCGCTTTAGGCTATTGTTTGAGCATGATCTTTTCGGAAAACCGCTTCACACTTTTCCGGATCATGCTCCATCTCTGAGGGTTTCATCGATGCGCGCGCTTTCGTTCTGCTCGATTGGTTTTTTGGCGGCACTGCTTGCAGTTTCGCCTGACGTCGCGTCCGCCCAGATGAAGCTGTCGCCAAAGGCCACGGCGCCCGGCGGAACCGAGACGCGCTATTTCACCTCGATCGACGGGCTGATGGATGGCAATGCCGACGTCATCCTGAAGGAGACCCGCCAGGGCAAGACGGTCACCTCGGCCGTGCTGGACGTCTGCTACCCGGCCGCGAAAAATTCCGACCGCAAGGACCGCTTCGTCGTCAACCTCACGGTCGCCGGCCAGCTCCTGTCGGGCACGACCCAGAGCCTCGGCGACAAGGCGCCGGTCACCGTCAAGCTGACGCGCAAGCAGACCAACGACACCTTCGAATTCCGCGGCCAGATCTCGATCGGCGGCAACGTGACCGAGGTCGCCTCCCCCGACAATTCCGACCTCAGCGAGAAGGAGTTTCTGGACAACCAGACCTCGGACGACGGCATCACGCCACAGCCGAAGGATTTCACCGAGGTCTCGCCGGAGGCGATCGCGGTCAAGGTCAAGTTAGAGGCGGCGACCGACTTCCTGAAGAGCCTGAAGGGCCAGGATGTCGAGGTGACGCTGGCAAGCCTGTCGGTCGGCTGCGACGCGCTGCGCGCCGGCGAGCAGACCATCAACATGTCGGTCGACCCGGAGCGGGCGAGCGCACTGATCGCCAAGTTCAAGGCGATGCCGGGCGTTACCGCGGCAGGCTGGACTGCCGGCATGATGGAGATGGACCGCACCATCCGCTTCTCCGCCGCCGACTGGCGCGACGGCGACAAGATCAGCCGGGACCGGCTCGCCGGGACCGTCGCGAACGTGCTGGCGCGCACGCTGGCGGCAAAAACCGTCTCGCAAAGCTTCAACCCCGTCACCGGCAAGCTCAAGGTCCTCTTGAAGCGGCCGAACCAGGATTTCCCGGCGCTCGAGCTCACCGACACGATCGAAGTCGCTGGCCTCGTCTCGACCGACAAGCCCGGCAGCAGCGACCGCCTCCTGCTCTGGGTCGGCAGCCCCGCCATCACCACGGCCGACGAGAGCACCGGAGCCAAGCTCAATCTGTCGGATGAAGCGAGCGCCGACGAAGAGGGCGATCAGACCGACGACAACGGCGCGATCGAGGCGCTGGCGAAGGAGCTGAAGGGCCAGCGCTGGGACGCCGACAAGTCGGTGTGGAAATAGTCCGCACGCCAACGCTTGGTCATCGCCCGGCTTGACCGGGCGATTCAGTACGCCGAGGCGGTCGTGATTGAGTCGATGGGCCGCGGCGTACTGGGTGCCCCGGTCGAGCCGGGGCACGACAGCGAGTTGGTTTAATTCCCGTTCGTCCGGAAACGCAGCGGCTTCGGGCCGATCAGCGTGAGAAAGTCGCCCTGGCGCTTCCAGGTCTCGACACTGGCGAGCGCCGCGACAAGGTCGTCATCGGCCTGGGCCTTGGCTGGCGGGCAGGAACGGTCCTGAATCTGGCCGGGAACGAAGATCACGGTGTTGCCGGCGACCGAGAACTGGCCCTTGCCGCCCTTGCACCAGAGTTCCAGCACCACCTCGCCATTGTCGCCGATCTCGATGTTGGGAATGCGCTTCGAACCAGGCTGCGGCAGGGCCTCGAGCGTCATCTCGGTCCCGAAGGGAAAGCCTTCCTCGGCATGGGCCGCGCCCGCCATCAGCACCACCGCGGCAGCCGCGCACACCATCTGCTTGACCGAAACCATGAGACCTCTCGACCGTCCTTGAACAAGCCGCACCTTCTATAAGACGGAGACGACGTTGAGAAGGTTCGCCGCACGCGCAAAATCCCCGCGGGATCGCTCCCGCGGGGATTTTCCTTTGCCACCAGATCCGCGGCGCTACTTCAACACGAGCTCCGTGAACGGCCAGACATAGGCCTGGAGCGTCACCAGCACGCCGACCAAGCAGGCCAGCACGATCGAATGCCAGAACACGAAGCGCAGGATCGTGCCCTCATGGCCGTACCACCGCGTGGCGGTGGAGGCGACCACGATCGATTGCGCGTCGATCATCTTGCCCATCACGCCGCCGGAGGAGTTCGCCGCCGCCATCAGGATCGGTGACAGGCCGATCTGCTGGGACGTGATCTTCTGGAGGTTGCCGAACAGGATGTTCGATGCGGTGTCCGATCCCGTCAACGCCACGCCCAGCCAGCCGAGCAGCGTGCCGAAGAAGGGATAGAGCACGCCGGTTGCCGCGAAGGCGAGACCGAGCGTGGCGTCGACACCGGAGAGGCGGGTCAGCGTGCCGATCGCCAGCATCGCCGAGATCGTGATCAGCGAGATCGCGCACAGCCGGATCGTGCGGCCATATTCGACCAGCAAGCGACCCGGCCCGACCCCCATCAGGAAGCCGGAGATGATCGCCGCGATCAGCATGCCGGTGCCGGTGAAGGACAGGTAGGTGAACGCGAACACCGCGCCTTCCGGCGTCGGCTTCGCCGCCACCGGCGGCATCTTGTTGATCATCTGGTGCAGCTCGGGAACGGCGTAGTTCCAGGTGAATATCGCGTTCGCCCAGGTCTTGAACCAGCCGCTGCCCCAGATCAGCATCACGATACAGACGATGATCCACGGCAACAGCGCGCTCCACAGCTCGGCCTGCGTTAGCGGCGTCTTGTCGAGCGGTGCGGTCTTGCCCATTTCCGACACTGATACATCGCGGCCGCGCAGCGCCGGCGACAGCCAGAGCTGCTTCGGTTGCCACACCTTCAGGAACAGGATCAGCGCGCCCATCGAGATCAGCGACGCCCCGATGTCGACGATCCAGGGATTGATGTAGTTGGAGATCACGAATTGCGGGATTGCGAAGGACACGCCGGTGACCAGGATCGCCGGCCACACATCTTTCATGCCGCGCCAGCCCGCGAAGGCCCAGACCACCCAGAACGGCACGATCAGCGAGAAGAACGGCAATTGCCGTCCGACCATCGCGCCGAGGATATAGGGATCAAGCCCGGTGACGGAGGCAAGGCCCTGGATCGGCGTGCCGAGCGCGCCATAGGCGACCGGCGCGGTGTTGGCGATCAGCGACAGGCCAGAGGCGGCGAGCGGCGAGAAGCCGAGACCGATCAGCACGGCGCCGGTGATCGCGACCGGCGTGCCGAAGCCCGAAGCGCCTTCGAAGAAGGCGCCGAACGAGAACGCGACCAGCAGCAGCTGCAGGCGCCGGTCCTCGGTGACGCCGCCGACCGCGCGCTTCAACAGTTCGAAGCGCCCGGTCGTGACCGTCACCTGGTAGAGGAAGATAACGTTGAGGACGATCCATCCGATCGGGAAGAAGCCGGTGACGATACCGAGCACAGAGGCGCGGGCCGACATGTTCACCGGCATCCTGAAGATCATGATGGTGATCAGATTGGTCACGATCACGGCAATCACCGCAGCGATATGCGCCTTGACGCGACCGCTTGCGATCAGGACTAGAAGGGTAACGACGGGTACGGCTGCCGCGATGGTCGACAACACCACGTTGTTGAGCGGGTCGTAGACTTGATTCCACATGGTCTTTCTCCCCCACGCGTTGGTGTGGCAGGGCGGCCAGCGTGGACAGCCGAACCTGCTTGACGTGGGGCGCGATAACTTTTCATCCTGAAGCGGTCATGTCGCGAAATGCGGCGGTTCCCATCCGCTCACAAGCTCGCGAAGTCCCGGCGGCCCCCACCCCGCGGCCGTTGTGCCCATGCTAGGATCGCCGGCCCGGACAACGCAAATCGCCGGATTTGCAACTTTAGTCTAAGCGCGCTTATTTGCGCCGTTGCATCAGGCGCTTGCGCCTACCCCGCAGGAGACCCCTATCTGTGAAGAACATCCGCGCGACGCTCGCGACCGTTTGGCGAATCGCCATGCCCTACTTCCGGTCCGAGGACAAATGGGCCGGCCGCGGCCTGCTCGCCGCCGTCATCGCAATCGAGCTGGCGCTGGTCGCAATCGACGTGCTCGTGAACCAGTGGCAGAACCGCTTCTACAGTGCGCTCCAGGCCTATGATCTCGACACCTTCGTGCGCGAGATCTGGATCTTCATCGGCCTCGCCTCGGCTTTCGTCGCGCTCGCGGTCTACCAGCTCTATCTCAACCAGTGGCTCCAGATCCGCTGGCGGCAATGGCTGACGCGTCACTATCTCGGCGAATGGCTCGAGGGCGCCACGCACTACCGCATGCAGCTCAAGGGCGATGCCGCTGACAACCCCGACCAGCGCATCACCGAGGACGTCAAGACCTTCGTCGAGCAGACGCTCAGCATCAGCATCGGCCTGCTCTCCTCGATCGTGACGCTGTTCTCCTTCGTGATTATCCTGTGGGGCCTCTCCAACGCCGCGCCGCTGCATATCTCCGGGCTCGATTTCGCGATCCCCGGCTATCTGGTGTGGGGCGCGCTGCTCTATGCCATCCTCGGCACCGCACTGACGCACTGGATCGGCATGCCGCTGGTCAACCTCAATTTCGAGCAGCAGCGCTATGAAGCCGACTTCCGTTTCAACCTGGTGCGGGTGCGCGAGAACTCGGAGCAGATCGCGCTGCTGAAGGGAGAGAGCGCCGAGCGCGGCCGCCTGTTGCACCGCTTCGGCTTCGTGGTTGGCAACTGGTACGCGATCATGAGCCGCACCAAACGCCTTACCGCGTTCACGGCGAGCTATCAGCAGGCCGCTGTGATCTTTCCCTACGTGCTGGTGGCGCCGGCCTATTTCGCCAAGAAGATCCAGCTCGGCGACATGATGCAGACCGGCTCGGCCTTCTCGAGCGTGCAGCGCGCGCTGTCGTTCTTCGTGACGACCTACCGCTCGCTCGCCGAATGGCGCGCGGTGGTGGCCCGCCTCGACGGTTTCGAGATGTCGGTCAGCTCGGCCGCCCATCTTCCCGCGCACGAGCCCACCATCGGCGTCACGCCATCCACGGGCAGCGAGGCCATCGCGCTCGAGCAGCTGCTGGTGAAGCTTCCCAACGGCAAACCGCTGGTCGCAGCCAACGCCTTTGCGATCCAGCACCCCGAGCGCGTGCTGGTGACCGGACCGTCGGGCTCGGGCAAGTCGACGCTGTTCCGCGCCATCGCCGGGATCTGGCCGTTCGGCACCGGCAAGATCGCCATCCCCGGGAAGTCCAGCCTGATGATGCTGCCGCAGCGGCCGTATTTCCCCATTGGCCCGCTCGGCGACGCCGTGATCTACCCGGCCGAGCACGGCACGATCGCGCCGGACAAGATCAAGGAGGCGCTGAGAGCGGTCGGCATGCCGAGGCTGTCCGAGCAGCTCGACGAGGAAGCGCACTGGAACAGGACGCTGTCGCTCGGCGAGCAGCAGCGCCTGGGGGTTGCCCGCGCACTACTGCATGCGCCGGATTACCTGTTCCTCGACGAGGCGACCGCCTCGCTCGACGAGCCGTCCGAGGCCCTGCTCTACCGGCTCATGGAGGAGAGGCTGCCATCGACCACGATCGTGTCGATCGGCCACCGCTCGACGCTCGATGCCTTCCACACCCGCAATGTCAGGCTGGTCCAGGACGGCGAGATCCACCTGCTCGGCGGCGCCGGCGCACCAGCCCGGGCGGAGCCGAGCGAGGCGCGCTGATCGCATCGACAGTGACGCTGCGCTCCCTCTTCCGCTTGCGGGAGAGGGCAGAATATCCGTCGTCCCGGAGCGCGCGAAGCGCGAGCCCGGGACCCATAATCCCAGGGTCGTGTTTGGCGAAGATTGGTAACCCATATCTCGCGCCACAGCGGCAGCCCGCGGGTAGGGGTCCCCGCCCCCGTGCGCAATTGCGCACTAGGCGGGACGACACCGAACTTTGTTGAAGCGGTGATACCCCCCTCTCCCCATCACGTTCCCCCCAAAAGCAAAAGGGCGGCAGGTTGCCCTGCCGCCCTTTCAGTCAGTCTCGGGATAGAACTTACTTCAGATTGGTCATCGCCGTCAGGTCGAACGACAGCTTGGCGATACCGGCAGCACCGCACCAGTTGGAGCCGACGCCCGACGGATTGATCGGGGTCACGAAGGTACCGGAGGAGGCGGTGATGTTGCCGCGCGCCGAGAAGTCGCTGGTGAAGGCGTTACAGTCACCCTTGGAGAGGTTGGTGTCGGAGTAGCGCAGGTCCAGCGTGAACACCTTGTAGGTGAAGCCGATGCCGACGTTCCAGGTGTTGTAGTCGGCATATTTGATGCCGTTCGGGAACGCAGCCACACCGTAGAAGCTGTCGGAGGTGCCGAGCCACTGACGGCCGAACTCACCCGACACGTACATGCCGACGCCGCTCGAGCCGAAGATGGTGCTGGGCGCGGTGTACTTGCCGGTGATCGAGGTGTAGTTGCCCCAGGCGCCCGAGTTCAGGTAGCTCGGGGTGTAGTACTCGGTGACGCCGAACGCCCAGTTATCGTTCACCGTGTAGGTCATCTTGCCGTAGACTTCGAAGAAGCTCAGGTCCTTCTTGATGACGTTGCCATTGATCAGGGCCTGCGAGGCGCACTCGGCGCCCTGGAAGTTGCCGGCGAAGTCGATGCCGGGCGCGCCGAAGAAGCAGCTGCCACCCGGATACAGGTAGCCCCAGACGCCGATGTCGAAGGCGAATGCGCCGAAGGTCGGGCGGATACCGCCGTAGACGTCGATCTCGGCCGCGGCGCGGTTCGGGAAGGAGATGCTCTCACCGGACACGCCGACATAGAGCTGCAGGTCCTTGGTGACGTTGTAGCGCGGCTCGAAATAGGCCGTGACCGACGGCTTGTGGTTCGACTGGGTGATGCCGCGGAAGATGTAGTCGCTCATGATGCCGCCGCCGAAGGCGACATCCCAGGGGTCAAAGGCGGGCGGCGGAGGAGCCTTCACAGCCTTCACCGGCATGTCTGCCGCCAGAGCCGAACCCGTCACCATTGCCAGCGCCGTTGCCAACAAAGCCACTTTTTTCATTTCGTTCCCCATCACCTTCTTAAGGCCAGTCCGATCCCGGCGCCCCCGGGGGCATGCGACCCTGACTGAAAAACTCGTAACCGCCGCAATCTGGAGCGTGGAGATCGGCCGGTGAAGCAAAAAACACGAGCATCTGCCGACTTTTTGGGCGTTATGGCGATTTCGCGAAAGGTTGTCGGCGTGTGTTGCATCTCGAACACAATTATTCGCACCCGAGTGCACCTGACGTCCGTGATGCTACGGGGAGATTGCCCGGCTGAGGCTTGGCCGCCACGAATAGGCTTCCCGGCGATTCGGCTCGGCTTCGGTCGATGCAAAAAGGCCGCAGCGTCGCCGCCGCGGCCTTCCGGATTGCTGATCGTCTTGGAGGACGAAAGTGGGAGCTAGCCCTGCCCTTCGGCCGAAGCCGACGAGCTGTCGCCGGTGGACGACGGGGTCGCCCAGCTCGCCTCCGGTGCGGGCTCGGGAGCGGGAGCTTCCACGGGGGCCGCTGGCTTGGGGGCCGGCGCCGCCTTCTTCGCGCTCTTCTTGGGAGCCGCCTTCTTCGCGGATTTCTTTGCGGCCGTCTTGGCTGCCTTCTTCGGTGCGGCCTTCTTTGCCGATTTCTTCGCTACCTTCTTGGCGGATTTCTTCGCCGACCTCTTGGCCGATTTCTTCTTGCCGGCCTTCTTCGCGGTCTTCTTCTTCGCCGCTACGGCCTTCTTGGCCTTTTTGGCCTTCTTGCTTTTCTTCTTCTTCGCTTTCGCCATCGTGATCCTCCTGTTGCCGCCGAACCAATGGTCGATCGGGCCTTCAGTCGTCCACCTCCGGGCGCGGCGCAGTCGGCTAGCTTAATTCGACTAGTTCAATGCCGGCTGCGCACCGCCCGTCGCCCAATCGAGAAGCTCAATCGTGTGCACGACCGGCACTGATGTGCCGCTGGCAATCTGCACCATGCAGCCGATATTGCCTGCGGCAATCATGTCCGGCTTGACGCTCGCGATGTTGGCGACCTTGCGATCGCGCAACCTGCCCGCAAGGTCGGGCTGGAGAATGTTGTAGGTCCCCGCCGAACCGCAACACAAATGGCTCTCGGGGATATCTTTCACCACGAATCCGTTCTTGGAAAGCAATTCTTTCGGAAGCGCAGTGATTTTCTGCCCGTGCTGCAGTGAACAAGCCGAATGATAGGCGACGACGATGTCGTCGTGTCGCCTCAACGGCTGAAGCGCAAGGCCCGCGACATACTCCGTGATGTCCTTGGCGAGCGCGGAGACATTGGCCGCATCGCTCGCGAAGTCGCGGTCCTCGCGCAGGAGATAGCCGTAGTCCTTGATGACCGTGCCGCAGCCGGACGTCGTCACCAGGATGGCATCGAGACCATCCTTTGCCGCCTCGCGACGCCAGGCCGCGACGTTCGCCCGCGCCCGCGCGAGCGCGTCGTCGTCACGACCGAGGTGATGGGTCAGAGCGCCGCAGCATTGTTCGTCCCGGACCAGCACGACCTCGATGCCGTGGCGGGTCAGGAGGTTGATGGCAGCCTGGTTGATCCGCGGCGCCAGCACCTGCTGGGCGCAGCCCTGGAGCAGGGCGACCCGCCCCCGGCGCTTGCCGAGCGGCGCAAAGACGCTGCCAGCAGCGGGCCCTGGCGCCGGCAGCCGGTCCGGCGCAAGCGCCAGCATCGCCTTGATCCGCTGCGTGAGGCCAGGGGTGGCCGACGGCCGCGGCGTCGGCAGCAAAGCCGTGAACGGCCGGGCAAGCCGCGCCAGCGACATGCTGACGCGAAAGCGCTGCGGGTCGGGCAGGACGAACGCCAGCACGGTGCGCAGCAGCCGCTCGGCAAGCGGCCGCTCGTAACGCTGTTCGATCCGGACCCGGGCCTGGTCGACGAGGTGCATGTAGTTCACCCCGGACGGGCACGTGGTCATGCAGGCAAGGCAGGACAGGCAGCGGTCGACATGCTTGACGACCTCTGAGGTCGGCGCCTGGTCCTTCTCCAGCATCTCCTTGATCAGGTAGATGCGGCCGCGCGGGCTATCGAGCTCGTCGCCGAGCAGCACGTAGGTCGGACAGGTCGCGGTGCAGAAGCCGCAATGCACGCAGGCGCGCAGGATCTTGTCGGCTTCCGCGATGTCGGGATCGGCGAGCTGGGTGAGCGAGAATTCGGTCTTCATGCCTCGCCCCGCATCAAGCGCCCGCGATTGAGGATGGTCTTCGGATCGAAGCTGACGCGAACCCGCTCGCTGAGCGCGGCCACACCAGGCGCTTGCGGATGGAACACGTCCACATTGCGCCGCACCACTTCGGGCGCCCGGACCAGCATGGCGTGCCCGCCGACGGCCTCCGCGCGCTGGCGCACGATGGCGGCTTGCGCATCGCCCTTCGGCGGCATCGCCGCCCAGATCAGCCCGCCGCCCCAGTCGTAGATCACGTCGCCGCCGGTGTCCCGCGCGAGCTGCCGGCCAACCGCGGCGCCAGAGGCCGGCGGACAGACGATCCGCCACACGGGCCAGGCGCCAAGCGCGCCATCGGCCGCGAACGGCAGCACGTCCCGGATCGCAGTCCACAATGCGGCCGAGGCGGCATCCTCCACGATGGAGGCGGTTCCGAATGGCGCGAGCGCCTCGCGCAGCGAAACGGCGCGGTGGGTGGCCGAGGCGGTGATGCCCTCCAGCCGCAGCACGGTGAGTGCCTCGCCCTGAGTGGCGATGTCGCCGAGCCCTTCGGTTCTCTCCCGGAAAGCGGATTTCGGCAGATGCGCCCCGCCCGATACGTCGAAGGGCGAGCCGAGCGCCGCGGTCATGGCCTTGTTGGCGGTCGCATCGTCCAGCCCCCGCAGCAGCAGCGTCCGCTCGCTCTCCGGCTTCGGCATGACCTTCAGCGTCACCTCGGTCATGACCGAGAGCGTGCCCCAGGAACCGGCGAGCAGCTTGCAGAGATCGTAGCCGGTGACGTTCTTCACCACCTTGCCGCCGGTCTTGAAACTGTCGCCGAAGCCGGAGACGGCGTGCGCGCCGAGCAGATGGTCGCGGGCACCGCCGGCCTTGATGCGGCGCGGCCCGGCGAGACCCGCCGCGATCATGCCGCCGATGGTGCCGAGCCCGGGCGTCCCCAGCAGGGGCGCAGTGTTCATCGGCTCGAAGGCGAATTGCTGGTTCTTGGCATCGATCAGCGACAGCACGTCAGCCAGCGGTGCGCCGGCCTGGAGCGTGATGATCAGCTCGTTGGGCTCATAGGAAGTGACCGCGTTCAGCGCGGAGACGTCGAGCACGGCGTTGGTCGCCATCACATGGCCGATGCTGCGCCTCGTGCCATGGCCGATGATCTCGAGCGGCTGCTCATTGGCAATTGCCGCGCGCACCACCTCTTCGACGTCTTTGGCGTCTCTGACCTTGAGCGTATCCACGGGAAGAGGCGGTAGCGAAATTCGCGTCGGAAATCAAATTTGGCATGGCGAGGTCGCGAGGCAGTTCGGGCCTCGACGCGTTGCGGCAGGTGACGACGCTCCTGCTCCCGACCCGCGAAAAGCAGCTTGCCCGGCCATTCCGCGCAGCATCCTTACTTCGGTCTATATCGAATCATCTCCGTACAAAGTTCGCTATCTGTCGAATTGTCCCCTCGCAGTGTCGCAAAATGACGCGTGCGACCGGGAGCTTGCAAAACAAGGAGTTCCACCATGAACCAGCCAGCAATGAACGAGCGGTCGATCGGCGAAGCGACCCGCGGCGGCGGCCTTCTGGTCGTGGCGCAATGGGAAGCCAAGGAGGGGCAGGCCGACACGATTGCCGGGATCCTGCGCGACTTTCTCCCCGCTGCGCAAAGCGAGCCCGGCGTCAAACTGTTCCTGATCAGCCGCGCGACCGACGATCCGGCGCAGTTCCTGTTCTATGAGCTGTTCCGCGACGAGGCGGCGTTCAAGGCGCACCAGGAGAGCGCGCATTTCAAGGCCCACATCGCAGGCCAGGCGCTGCCACTGTTGGCGAAGCGCGAACGCAAGCAATACGCGCTGATGTGAGCGCGCGAGGTTCGGGGCGCCGCATTTCGGCACGGGATCGAACAGCGGCGCCCCGCGAGTTGATCGCGCGGAGGGCGTCTGTCGCGCCCCAATAGCACCGCGCTCAAGTTGCCATTCAAGCCCGTATCGAGCCGGTCCACGCGATCACTTGCCCTGACATCACAAGGCGATTGCGCCCGCTTTGGCGAAGATCGCTGCGGTGATCAGTCAAGAGAGGCTTCCTCCCCCGGAACCCCTGCACGTTCGAACAGCAGGGAACGGTCACAGCATCAAGTCAGCTCGATGGCCTCGAGCGCCGTGCCGGCCACTCGGCCCATCCCGGGTTCGGCGAAACCTGTCGGATGCACGCTTCGAACTCCGGCAAGACGTCCCCAATCGTCGGCCGGCGGTCGGGGTCGAATGACCAGACTCTCTGCCGGCAGGCGCTCGGCCGGCGGCACCGGTTTCGCGCCGCCTGCGATCAGGCTCGGCAACGGCGTGTGCATGAGCCAGATGTTCTTGAGCATCGCCCTGTTCACCGAACAGGCGACGGCATTGTTCTTCCTCAGAAAGGCACCGGTAAACAGCTTCCGGATCAGCAGGTCCCGCTCGAGCGACGGTGGCAAGGCGAACTGCACCCCGACGAATTGTCCCCTTTGCTGCATGACGCTCGCGTCGATCCAGCCTATTTGTGCGACATGGACGTGCAGCGATGCTCCACGGCCAGGAAGAGAGTTGGCATCGCAATCGAGAAGAATGCCGGCGCCGGACAAAGAGACATCCTTGACCCGACCAGACAGCCGCTCCCCGGTCGCGGTCCTGATCAAGATCGGCTCGTCGATCACGAAGCGTTCCTCGCCCCGCGGCATGCGCGCCTGGAGAGAGGTCATGCAAACGAAAAAGAGCACCACAACGTTGACCACGGACCAGAAGGCGACCATCGGCAATGCAGCCGGGTGATCGATCACCCGCCATTCGGGGATCGTGTTCAGGACAAGTCCGACAACCGTCAGCGCCATGAGGATTGCCGCCGGCCAGAATATTTCGCTGGCGTAGCTCACGCGCCGCGCGGCAGTCCCCTTAGGGGTTACCTTGAACACATGTCCTTTCGGCTTGAGCAGCGTCGCGAGCACAACCGGGAGAAGCTTGAAGCTCTGGATAGTCGCCGAGACCTGGGCGGCGAGCGGGAAATGTTCGTGTGGCGCAAAGCAGGAGATGCCTCCGTTCAGCGCCAGGATCGCGGGGAACAGATAGTAGAAGACTGACTCCGGCGTAACGTCGATGACGGGCGTGATGCCAGTCCACATGAACACGATGGGAACCACCACGACCATCAGCGCCCGCAGGCCCATCGAGAGCCAATGGGTCGGAAAGAACAGCAGCCGATGCATCAAGCTTAGACCAGGGCCAAGGGGGCCGTCGCCGAGATACAAGGTCTGGATTGCACCACGGGCCCACCGTTTCCGTTGCACGAAGAAGGCTGTGAGGCTTTCCGGCGCCAATCCAATCGCAAGCGGTTCGCTGAGATACCGTGTGATATACCCTTTGCGCAGCAGCACCATCGTCAGCAGAATGTCTTCTGTGATGGACTGGGTCGGCAACGCATCGCCCACGGAGCGCAGCGCCGCACGACGCGTGACGGAGTTGGAACCGCAACAGAAGGCACCATCCCAGCCGTCGCGGGCCGGCATGATGGAATCGAAGAAGAACCGCTGCTCGTCCGGCAATCCCCTGTGCAGGCCGAGATTCGCCTGCATCGGATCCTCGTTGTAGAAGGTGTGAGGGATCTGAACGATCCCGATCCTTGGATCGGCAAAGAAGCCAATCGTGCGCATGAGGAAATTGCGCTGCGGAACGAAGTCCGCATCGAAGATCACGAAAAACTCGCCATTCGATTTCGTCAGCGCGTGATTGATATTGCCGGCCTTGGCATTGGCTTGGTCGGCGCGCGTGAGGTAGCCTGCACCCTTGTGCTCGCAGAGTTGCCTGAGCCAGGGCCTGCGGCCGTCATCCAGAACCCAGACCTGGAAGTTTGGATAATCCAGGCACAGTGCACCCGTGATGGTCTTCTCCAGCACCTCGAGTGGCTCGTCGTAGGTGGGAATGAAGACATCGACCGAGGGCAGCGCGTCGTTCGGCAGACCACGCAGTCGACGTTCGTGCTGATCGGCTTCGCCGCGGCGATCGGTTCTGCGAAGGAACGTCAGGTAGAGAATAAACTGGTCAGCGAAGGTCAAGAGCTCGACGAAGAGACAGAACCATATCCAGCCAACCTCGTACCACTCGCCGCTTGCCGGCAGCACCGTGGCGAAGATGCGCCATTCGAGGTAACGGGCAACGACGAGCCAGACCGTGACAAAGATCGCAACGCGCGCCCAGGCGCGACCAAGCGGCAAGGTCGGAGCCAGGAAGTACATCACCGCGAACAGGCACAGCGTCGGTGCGAACAACTGAAAGAGCGGCAGGGTTGTGGCGTGCACGGCGATCAGTCGTTCAAAGGAATGGCTGGTCAGGCTCGAGGCCGGCGGTCAGCCATTTCAGCTTCCCGCTGACCAATCGAAGCAGGCCGTCGGCTCTCCGCTCGAAGCGCACCTCGGCTAACCGCCCGATATCGCAGGAGCCACTGCGGTCGGCCGACGTCTCATCGCGCGGAAGCGATATTTCGACGGTAATACTGCCCGGATCGGGTCGCGGCACCCGCGCCGCCAGCAGCCGATCATCGGCGTGCGCTGCCGAACCGCGGACTTGCCGGACCTGGCCTGTCTTCCACTCCCGGCCGCCAATCAGGCGAACGGCGGCCGCCTCTCCGGCCTTGATTTTCTCGAAGTCGCGCTCGGGTAGTTCGACCGCGATGAATCGGTGCTCGCAGTCTGCAAAATCGAATACCGGTTGCCCTTCCGTAACCATCGAGCCGGGGCTGGCTGCGACCGACCAGACCACGTGAGCTGCGGGCAAGGTCAGATCGTAATGATCGAGACGCTCAAGTCGCGCGCGTTCCTCTGCGACTTCGCCGGCCAGCTGCGCCGAACGTGAGCTGTTTTGCAGCAGCTCTGTCTCGAGTTCCTGGCGGCGGAGAACAAGCCGCTCGCGCTGTTGCTGGGAATAGGGCACGTCATTGGCATCGCCACGAAGATAGATGCCCTTCTCGGCCGACTCCAGTTCGGTCTTGAGGCGCTGGAGGCGTTCATCGGCCATCTGGCACCGCGTTGTGGTCGCTTCCTGCGAAGCCTGCGCCTCGGCGGAGCGGATCTGCGAGCTGATGCCGAGCCTGACGAGCCTCTCCATCCGGCCCGCGACGTCGTTGCGTTGCCGGGCTTCGGCGAGGCAGCCGCCCTTTTCAGCTTCCGTTTCGCCGATCTCGTGGCGAAGGCGCGCGACCACTCCGAAACGATAGACCTCGCTGCGCTCGCCGAGCTTGCGATCGAGCTCGGCGATTTCCTCCAATTGCCGACGCGCGAGCTCGGCGCGCTTGCTGGACACGGCCAGCTGCTGATCGAGGTCCATGAGGTGCCGTCGATCCGGCGAACGCGCCTCCACCAGCGGCAGCAACCGGGCGCGCTGGAAATACTCACCTTTGCGCGGAAGATCGGCCGAGAGCTGACCCGCGATCGGCGCCGTCACCCGCACGAGTTCGGCATTGACGAATGCGGAGGGAGCGATTCGATAGGTCACGTACGGCAACAGCGCCCATCCGCTCAGGGCAATGATCCCGAGCGCCAGCGCGCGGCGCACAATCCGGCTACGAATGAAACGTTCGATCTGCAAGCGAAACACGACTGGATCTCCAATGCGCCTTGATCGCCGAGTCTGAGCCGACGAACGTTTCACGGCTGTTCGCCGAGGCCCTTAGCTTTTTGCGAACTGCGTCCTGAGGCACGGAGTGACCGACAACCTTGGCAACGAGGGTTGCCGCATCGACGAATCCGCATTCGCAACTGAGAGAATGTCTCCCGAGCTTTCACCACATTGGATTGAGCGCTGTCAAAACCGGAAGAGTACGGCCCCGGAAAAGGAGATCGAGATGAAGACTCGTTCCGGCGAGAGTCGCGGCGACTCTCGCCACTCAAAATCGCGGAAGATACGGGAACGCCACCCTGCCGGCATGTACGTGCATGCGACCACGCTCGGCGCAGCGGTGCAGGAGCAGGTCCTGCGCGTCGAAAGCGCATCTCAGCCGCTGATGTCAGAATCTCCTCGCACGGTGCGCGCGCCTAGATGATCGCGCGCAGCGGCGACTTCCGCAGGATCAGCGCGGAGACGGCGAAGCTGCCGACCGCTGCCAGCATCGTCAGCAGGAGCGCCTTCGTGAGTGCGAAGAGCGGTAGCCCGTGCAGGAGCATGGCGAAGCCGATCAGGATCGGCGGGTGGATCAGGTAGACGCCGAACGCGTTGTCCGAGAGCCATTTGGCGACCGGCCCCTGCACGTCGAAACGGCGGCGATAGACGGCCAGCATGAGGAGGCCCATGCCCACACAGACGAGCGCCTCCCACAGGCACTTCCCGGCACTGACGAGATTGAAGCCGCCAGAATAGAGCGCAGTCTCGCCCTCGAGGCCGCCGCCAAACAGCACCAGTGCCGCGAACAGCGGAACGGACAGTGCGAGCGCCAGCGCTCCCCAGCGCAGACAGGCCCCCTCGGCGAGCCCCGTCATCCAGTTACCGCGATAGCCATAGGCTCCGGCCACGAACATCAGGAGATATTGCGGCAGGTCGCCGGGATGAACATTGAGCACCGAGGTGCCGGCCTGCACGACGATGCGCACGGCAAAGGTGGCCCCCGCCATGACCATCACGAAGGCGATGACCATCGGCCAACGTAGCGCGACCGTCCGCTCTTGCCAGCCCGACAGGCGGATCAGGCCGTAGGCAAGCGAGAACAGGAGCAGGACGGCGCAGAACCACATCGGACCCGTCTCGGACAGCCACTCGCCATCTCCGAGATGAACCAGCCATTGATGGCCGAAGCCACCACGTCCCCAGGTCCGTGACAGGAAGTACTGCGTGAGCGGGCCGATCACGAACATGTAGAGCAGGGTCGGCAGGCCCAGCCGGACGAAGCGGTCGCGAGCGAAAGTCAGAAATCCCTTCCGGTCGCAGGATGCGGCGGCGAAATAACCGGCGATGAAGAACAGCACCGCCATGAAGAAGGCCTGGAGGAAGCTCTGGTAGATGCCGAAGAACAGTGCCGTGCCAAAGCCGGTTGCCTGCCGATCGACATAGTACCAATTGCCGAACGGGCTGTAGGTGTCGGCCGCGTGCATGCTCAGCACGAGCAGGATCATCGACCAGCGGATGTTGTCGATGAACAGGAGCCGCGAAGGGGCGTGCGCCCCCGCAGCTGCAGTCGT
The DNA here is from genome assembly GCF_000472925.1 of Bradyrhizobium sp. Ec3.3. Classification (GTDB taxonomy): domain Bacteria; phylum Pseudomonadota; class Alphaproteobacteria; order Rhizobiales; family Xanthobacteraceae; genus Bradyrhizobium. The sequence continues at coordinate 83,944 of NZ_AXAS01000030.1, read as the reverse complement.
TGCCGTGCCTACCGGAATATCCGTCATGCCGCCACCTGGACCGACATGCCGGGCCTCAGAACCGCGGAATGTCCGGAAACGCCAGCTTGCCCGCATGCACATGCATGCGGCCGAGTTCGGCGCAGCGGTGCAGCGTCGGGAACACCTTTCCGGGATTGAGCAGGCCCTGCGCGTCGAAGGCGCATTTCAGTCGCTGCTGCTGGTTGAGGTCGATCTCGGTGAACATGTCACCCATCAGATCGCGCTTCTCGATGCCGACGCCGTGCTCGCCGGTGAGCACGCCGCCGAACTCGACGCAGGCGCGCAGGATGTCGGCGCCGAACGCCTCGGCGCGCTCGATCTCGCCGGGCTTGTTGGCATCGTAGAGAATGAGGGGATGCAGATTGCCGTCGCCAGCGTGGAACACGTTGGCGCAGCCGAGCCGGTACTTTTCCGAGAGCTCGCGGATGCGGGCCAGCGCCTTCGGCAGCGCGCCGCGCGGAATCGTCCCGTCCATGCAGAGATAGTCGGGCGAGATGCGCCCCACGGCGGGGAACGCCGCCTTGCGGCCGGCCCAGAACAGGTTGCGCTCGGCTTCCGAAGTCGAGATCTGGCAGGTGGTCGAGCCGCAGCCCTGCGCGATGGTCTCGACGCGCTTGATCAGCTCGTCGACCTCGACGCCGGGACCGTCGAGCTCGATGATCAGGAGCGCTTCCACGTCGAGTGGATAGCCGGCATGGACGAAGGCTTCCGCGGCGTGGATCGCGGGCTTGTCCATCATCTCCATGCCGCCGGGGATGATGCCGGCGCCGATGATCCGCGCCACGCATTCGCCGGCCGCCTCGACTTGCGCAAACCCGACCATCAGCGCGCGCGCCGTCTCCGGCTTTTGCAGGATGCGCACCGTGATCTCGGTGATGACGCCGAGCAGGCCTTCCGAGCCCGTGATGACGCCCATCAGGTCGTAGCCCGGATTCTCCGCCGCCTTGCCGCCGATGCGCAAGACCTCGCCGCTCATCAGCACGATCTCGCAGCCGAGCACGTTGTTGGTGGTCATGCCGTATTTCAGGCAGTGCACGCCGCCGGAATTTTCCGCGACGTTGCCGCCGATCGAGCAGGCAATCTGCGACGAGGGATCGGGCGCGTAGTAGAAGCCCGCATGCGCGACCGCCTGGCTGATTGCGAGGTTGGTGACGCCGGGCTCCGTGACGACGACGCGGTTGTCGAAATCGATCTCGCGGATGCGCTTGAACTTGCCCAGCCCCAAGAGCACGCCGTCTTCCAGCGGCAGCGCGCCGCCCGACAGCGAGGTGCCGGAGCCGCGCGGCACCACCTTGATACCGTGCTCGGCACAATATTTCAGGACAAGCGAGACCTGCTCGGTGGTGTCGGGAAGCACCACGACCATCGGCGGCTGCCGGTAGGCGGTCAGCCCGTCGGACTCATAGACCCGCATCTCGGCGGCATTGTCGATCACACCTTCACCGGGAACGATCGCGCGCAAGGCGGCGACGATCTCGCTGCGACGCGCCAGCACCGCCTGGTCGGATGCGGGCATCATGATGGCCATGTTACGAAACCTTCGTCCGACGGAGAAAATTGTCCCGCCAAATCAATCATGTCTTGCTGTCTTTGGGTAGGTCCTCCGAAGGTCGCATTGCTTTGTTGCAGCGCAAGTTCTCTCTGGGGCAAGTCTGCTATCGCGAAACCTGTCAAACTTTCGCGGCTTGTCCACCTGCACCGGACCTGCCAAAACCACGACACTCAATCTGACCCCGGGAAGAGACGAAGAGCATCCTATGACAAAACTGACTTTCGGCGCGCTGGTTGCCCTCGCCATGACTGCCGCAGCATCCAACGCCATATCTTCCAAAGCGATGGCTCAGGACGCCGCAGCCGGCAAGACGTCGTTCAACAAGTGCCTGGCCTGCCACGCAATCGGCGAAGGCGCGAAGAACAAGGTCGGACCGGAGCTCAACGGCCTCGACGGCCGCAAGTCCGGCACCGCGCCGGACTACAGCTATTCGGACGCCAACAAGAATTCCGGCATCACCTGGGGCGAGGCGGTGTTCAAGGAATACATCAAGGATCCGAAGGCCAAGATCCCCGGCACCAAGATGGCGTTCGCCGGCATCAAGAACGAGAAGGAGATCAACGATCTCTGGGCCTTCGTCTCCCAGTTCGACAAGGACGGGAAGATCAAGCAGTAGCGGGACGAGGCGTAACGCAGCCAGATTTGGCGGCCGCTAATCGGCGGCCGCCTTCTCGGACGTGATCGCGGCGATCAGCGCCTCGATCTCGGTCCTTACCAGGTCCGGCACCGCATTCTGCACCATGTGGCCGAGATCGGGCCGCACGATCAGCTTCGCATTCGGCACGGTCGCGGCGAACGGGCGGGCGTGGATATTGGTGGACACCGTTTTGTCGGGCTCGCCGGCGATGATCACGGTCGGCACTGAAATCTCGCCATAGCGCGCGACTTGCGCGGCCACCGACGCCTTCAGCGTCACCAGATCATAGGCATTGGCGATGAACTCGCGCGGGCGGAGCAGCAGCGGCGTCGCGGAATGCTGCACGAAGCCGTCCGGCATCATCTGCGGCAGGAAGACGTTCCGCGCGCCGGGCGTTGCAAGCAAATAGCCGAGCGGCAGCGTGATGGTGTAGGCGAGCAGCGGGCCGATCACGGGCGTTGCGATGATCTCATTGTAGCGCCCGACGCCGCCGCGCCAGGGATGGGTAACCGGTGCCAGCATGACGAGACCTGCGACACGATCGGCATGATCGAGCGCAAGCCGCGCACCGAGTGCCCCGCTCCAGGAATGCACCACGAAGACCGCGCGATCGATGCCGAGCCTGGCAAGAGCCTCGTCGACCATCCGCGCCTGCACCTCGGCCGTCGAATCCTTAAGCCGCGCCCGCGTGCTCCAGCCATGGCCGGGACGATCGATCAGGATCACGCGATGCTTTTCGGCGAGAAGGTCGCCGAGCGGACGCCGCATCACCTCCAGATTCGAGCTCGCGCCATGCAGCATGACGATCGGCAAGGCAGCATCGCGTGGGCCGAGATCGACGACGTGCAGCGTTGCACCGGCGACCTCGATCATCTCGCCCTTTGGCGGGAAGGCGCGCTCGACGGCCCAAACACCGGCCAGCGTGACGGCGACAAGCGCAACGAGCGCCGTCACGACGAAAACTACGATCATGGAGATGGTCCGGGCGATCCAGGGCACATGGCAGTTACGGTCTCAAGGTCCGGCGGTTTCTTTTCGGGGCGCGGGCTTTGGGTCCCGCTGACGGTCCCGGCCTGTGGATATCAATAGAATTCAACTTTGGAAAATATCAATAAAATCAATGGCCGCCTGAAAGCATGCGGCCAACCGCGACAGTTCATGCGGCCGTCATCGCCACGTCCATATAATCGCCACGGTCGGTTCCACCTCTTAAGCGCGGGTGGGCGCCGATCCTCCACGCAATCCACAGGAACGCGGGAAAGACCGGCAGATTGTTCTGTTTTGGATTGGAGGTTTTTTCGATGAGTCTGCGATCAAAAGATGCTGCGATCGACGAGATCGTTGCGAGCTGCAGTGGTGATCTGCGCGGCGCGGTACGCGCGCTGCTCCTGATCAACGAGCATCTCGAAGCCGAGCTTGCAAAACTCTATGCCGCTGCCGCGGACCGGAGCATCGTCGAACGCGGCGACCACATCCTGCACTAAAGCGCGATGAGATTGGGGTGAATCGTCATCGCGCTTTAGGTTATTGTTCGAGCATGATCTCCGCGCAAACGCGTTCCGCGTTTGTCGCGAGGGAAAACCCGCTTCACACTTTCCGGATCATGCTCTAGCGAACCTAGTCCGCGTTGCCGCCGTCCTTGTCTTCGTCGGGGTCGGGCCTCGGACAGGCACGGATCGTCGACCTCGCAAGCTTGGCGTCGGCCCTGGACTTGTAGGGACCGTCGCCGAACCAGATGTCGCCGATGATGACGGGATTGCTGGTCACGATCTCGCATTTGCCGGTGGCACGGTTGCCCACCACCCAGAACAGTCCGTCAGCAAGACAGGCCGTTGCGGACGCCAGCAACAACACCCCCGCAAGGATCACGCGTTTCATCGCACAGCTCCGATTGTAGCTGCCGTGCAGCTAATCCCGGCGGCGTGGGAAAAACATCCCCTCGCCGCGAGGCTGCTCGACGCGTGGTTAACGGCCGCGCTCCGCAGTCGCTCAAAACAACATCGAGTTGAGGCTAGATATCCCGCCCTTCGACCTTCTCGGTCAGAGACTTGACCTGATCCGGGATCTTATCGAGGTGCGGGTTGATGGCGAGCGCCTTGCGATAGGCATCGAGCGCGCGCTTCTCGTCGCCGATCTCCTGCATGATCATGCCGAGACCTGCGAGTGCGCCGAAATGGCGCGGCTCCCGGATCAACACCTCGCGAATGTCAGCGAGCGACCGGCCGTAATCGTTCTGCATGTAATAGAGCGTGGCACGCCGGTTCCAGGCCTCGACATAGTCGGGGCGGAGCTTGATGACTGCATCGAGCAGCTTGATCGCGACGTCGACCTTCTGAGCGTCCACGGCCGCCTTGGCCCGTATCATCAGCAGTGCCGCCGTATCGCTGGGGGTCTGCAGCCAGATCGCCCAGATCCGCGCCTCGACATGCTTGGCGCTGACATCATCGGGCGCGGCCTTCAGCGCACCGAACAGGAAATCGAGATTCTTGGTGCGGTCGACTTTGGGCAGCTTGGCCGGCGCCTCGGGAAGCTTCTTCTGCTTCACGGGCGGACCGGTTGGATCATCCTGCGCGAAAGCGGGGGTGACGACCGTCAGCGCGACCAGCAAGGCGGCCAGACGGAGGAAATGCGCGGACAAGAATCTCACTGCCATGGTGAAAGTGTAAACGCGCAAAGCCGCCCTTGCATAGCAAGGACGGCGTCAAAGTCGTGTGAGACCGTGGTCTTGCGGGGGCGCGAAGGCCCTCGGCAGGGAACTCAGCCCTGACGAGCCTTGAAGCGGCGCTGCACCTTGTTGATCACATAGACCCGGCCCTTGCGGCGGACCAGGCGGTTGGCACGGTGGCGACCGCGCAGCGATTTCAGCGAGTTACGGACCTTCATGGCAGAATCCTGAACGTTCGAAAGGCCGTGTTCGGCACTACCGTTTCGGCACGCGCGAATGTGGCAAAATAAGATTTTTCCCGCTGGCGGACCGACCGCCCGGGACGGGGCGGTTCTTAAGGCATGGGAGGAGGTGATGTCAATGTTAACTGCCCCGTTCCGAACCACCAAATTCTTGAAAACAACCCCATGCAAAGTAGGAAAGCGGCCGGATCGGCCCGATCTGTCCATTTTGCCGGCTGCGGCTCGTTTCGGCCGAGCCTTGCCAAATTCGTTATATGATATAATCAATTTGGCAACCCGTCGGGAGGAAACCAATGCCCAAGCTGAAGCTGCCCAATATCGACGACGTCGTCGCGATCGACATCCACACCCACGCCGAGGAACCCTGCGGCTGCCACCCCGACGACGGCTATGACGATTTCCAGGCGCAGATGGCGGAATACTTCAAGTCGCCGAACAAGCATCCGCCGACCGTGCCGGAGACCGCGGCGTACTACCGCTCCAAGAACATCGCCGCCGTGATCTTCCCGGTCGATGCCGAGCGCGAGACCGGCTTCCGCCGCTACAACAATTACGAGATGCTCGAGGTCGCCTCCGAGCATCTCGACGTCCTCATTCCCTTCGTCTCGATCGACCCGCACAAGGGCAAGCTGGGCGCGCGCGAGGCGCGCAAGCTGATCGAGGAATACGGCGTCCGCGGCTTCAAATTCCACCCGACCATGCAGGGCTTCTACGCCAACGACCGAATGGCATACCCGCTCTACGAAGAGATCAACAATGGCGGCGCGATCGCGCTGTTCCACACCGGCCAAACCGGCGTCGGCTCAGGCATGCCCGGCGGCATGGGCATGCGGCTGAAATATTCCAACCCGATGTACATGGATGACGTGGCGGCGGATTTCCCCGACCTCAAGATCATCCTCGCCCACCCGTCCTTCCCCTGGCAGGAGGAGGCGCTGTCGGTCGCGACCCACAAGCCCAACGTCTATATCGACCTGTCCGGCTGGTCGCCGAAATACTTCCCACCGATCCTGGTGCGCTATATCAACTCGATCCTTCAGGATAAGATGCTGTTCGGCTCGGACTGGCCGGTGATCACACCGGACCGGTGGCTGGCCGATTTCGCCAAGATCGACATCCGCGACGAGATCCGGCCGAAGGTGCTCAAGGCCAACGCGCGCAAGCTGTTGGGGATCTAGCCAAGAGGTCAGCGTGACGATCAAAGCCGTCGTCTTCGACGCCTACGGAACGCTCTACGACATCCAGTCGGTCGCGGAGATCACCGAAGATGCGTTCCCGGGCTACGGCGAGATCATCACGCAAGTCTGGCGGATCAAGCAGCTCGAATACACCTGGTTGCGCTCACTGATGGGGCGCTACCAGGATTTCGCCGCAGTCACGCGCGACTCGCTCGCCTATACGCTGCGTGTGCTTGGGCTCGCTTACGAGCGCGAGGCGTTCGAGCGCGTGACCGAGAAATATCTGCATCTCGACCTCTATCCGGATGCGGCCGACGCGCTTGCAGCGCTGAAGCCGCGAAAACTGGCCATCCTCTCCAATGGCAGCCCGGACATGCTCAATGCGCTCGTACACAATTCGGGCCTTGATCATCTGCTCGATGCCACGATCAGCGTCGATGCGAAGAAGGTCTTCAAGCCGAGCCCGCAAGCCTATGCGCTGATCGGCGAGGTGCTCGGCACGCGGCCCGACGAGGTGCTGTTCATCTCCTCAAATCCGTGGGACGTCGCGGGCGCCAAGGCGTTCGGACTGAACGTCGCCTGGATCGAGCGGGTGACACCGGAAGCCATGGCACTGGCTTGCGTCGAGAGCGATCTCGTGGCACCGCTGACGATGTTCAAGGCGATCCGGACCCAGATCGACGAGCTGGGCCTTGCGCCGGATCACCGCGTCCGCTCACTTTCCGAACTGCCCGAGATTGCCACCCGCCTATGAGCATTCAATCCGTTCGCGACTTCTTCGCCGAGAAAGCTCCCGACATCACCGTCATCGAATCGCCGATCAGCTCGGCGACGGTGCCGCTTGCCGCCGAGGCCTATGGTGTCGAGCCCGGCCGCATCGCCAAGACGCTGTCCTTGCGGATCGGCGAGCGCATCATCCTGATCGTCGCGAGCGGCACCTCGCGCATGGACAACAAGAAGGTGAAGGCGCAGTTCGGCGGCAAGCCGAAGATGCTGGGGCTCGAAGAGGTCGCCGACATCACCGGCCACGAGGTCGGCGGCGTCTGCCCGTTCGGGCTGAAGGCGCCGCTGCCGATCTATTGCGACGTGTCGCTGAAGGCATTCGACATCGTGGTGCCGGCCGCGGGCTCAACCCACAGCGCGGTGCGCATCGCACCCGACCGGATGGCCGAGCTGGTCAGTGCCGAATGGGTCGACGTCTGCGAGCACCGACCTTAAGCCGCGCTATTCGTCAGACGCGCTAGTAGTCGTCACCGTAATAAGGCCGCGGCGGGGGCGCCGCAGGAGGCGGCGGCACGTTGTTGTAGCGCGGCGGAGCAGTCCTGCCGCGCGGCGGCACTTGCGGCGGCTGCGCCTGGTTGTTGGCCTCGAACACCGCGCGGCATCCGCTCGAAAGCTGCGGCGTGTTCTGCCGCAGGCAGGCGACGATGCGGTTAACGTCGGGGATCTGGTCGCTGCACAGGCGCCAGACATCCGGCGTGCAGGCCATCTGTTGTTCCATGGTGCCGCGATATTCCTCGGCAAAGACGGCGCTCGCGGCGACCGTGCCGCCGATCGCAAGCGCCACACCGAGCGCAATCGGCCCTGTTCGCATGTCCCGATCCTTCGTATGTTCTCTCAAACGCTCCTCAATCAATGAGGCGCGCGAAGGTTCTGGACCAACAACAAAATGTGAAAGCAGGAACGGAACCTATTCGACCCTTCCGATCTTCCTGACCGCCGCGATCAGCCGCGCGCTGTCGGTCGCGACGAACTGCGAAAACTCCGGCGCGTCCTGATAGGCGACGAGACTGCCCGAGGCTTCGAATGTCTTGAGGACATCCGGGCTCTTCATCACCTGCCCCATCGCCTCGCGCAAACGGCCGACGATCGGCGCCGGAAGCGCGCTTTGCCCGAACAGGCCGGCCCAGATATACATCTCGACGTCCTTGTAGCCGAGCTCCTGGAAAGTCGGCACGTCGGGGAAGCTTGCGATGCGTTGCGCGCCGCAATTGCCGAGGACGCGCAGCTTGCCGTCGTCGACCTGCGGCTTCAGCGTGCCCGGTGCAGCCGCGATCGCCTGCACGGTACCACTGAGGATCGCGGTCAGTGCGGGACCTGCGCCGCGGAACGGCACGTGCAGCAGTTTGATGTCGGCGCTGACGGCAAACATCTCCATCGCAACGTGCAGCGTGCCGTAAGGCCCCGACGAGCCGTAGGTGATCTGCCCGGGATGCTTCTTCGCGTCGTCGACGAATTCCTGCACCGTCTTCCAGGGCGCCGACGCCGGCACTGCGAGCAGCGTCGGATCGGCAAGCACGCGCGCGATCGGCGTGAACTGCGAGACCTCATAGGCGGCCGGCCGGTTGAACAGCCGGTCCGCTTCCGGCAGCACCGCGAGCGAGGACAATGTCATCAGAAGCGTGTGACCATCCGGCTCGGCGCGCGCGGCAGCTGCATTGCCGACCGATCCGCCGGCGCCACCTGCACGATTGTCGACGATGACCGACTTGCCGAGGATGCGCTCCAGCGCCATCGCGACCGGACGCGCCGCAAGATCGGCCTGGCCGCCGGCCGGAAACGGCACGATCATGGTGATGTTGCGCGAGGGATAGCTTTGCGCGAAGGCGGCGCGCGTCAGCGCTGTTTGTGCAAGCGGCGCAAGCGCCGCGGCACGCAAGAGATCGCGTCGGTTCATAATCAGCCCCTCCCCCGTCTTTGTTGTTTCCAGCAGAGTAGCGCGACGATGCGCACGAACGAAGGTACCACCGTGCCGCATCTGTGCATTTGGTGCCAAGCGATGGCAACATTTGCGAACTGTTATCCCTGCATCTCAAAGCGCAGGAACGGATCCCGCCGCGCGTGATTGAATTCGCGGGAGACCACGGGATGAACGAGATTGGCACGATCGATGGCGCGCTGGACGAGATGCTGATGAATCTCGCCGACATTGTACTGCGGCTTGCAAAGCCGGATCTGACGCGAACGCCGGAGGCACGGCGCGCGCTGGTGCTATCAGTCAATCAATATTCAGCCTGCGCCGCGCGCTCGAGCGATCCGCGAGTGCATGAGCTGAAGGCGCAGCTGGAAGAAACGCTGAAACCGAATCTGCGCGTGGTTGTCAGGGATGGGATGAAGTTGTCCTAGCTCCACCTACTTCCACAACGTCATTGCGAGCGCAGCGAAGCAATCCAGAACCCCACCGCGGAAAGACACTGGATTGCTTCGCTGCGCTCGCAATGACGAGGTTATCGGAGCAGCGTACTCTCTCTACCAGCTAGCCCACCTTCGCGCGCTTCTTCGTCTGCCGCCTGCATGTGCCCGGCAATTTTGCCGCGAGAAACTCGGCAAGCACCTCGACGCGCGCGGGGCGCGGGCCGCCGGGTGGGGTGACGAGATGCACGGCGCCTTCGGCCTGCTTCCAGTCCTTCAGGATCACCTCTACCTCGCCGGATGCGATGGCCTCACCGACGATGAACTCGGGAAGATCGGCAATGCCGAGCCCGGCGAGCAGCGCCGGCATTACCGCCTCGCCATTGTTGACGCGCAACTGCCCTGCGGGACGAACGCTCGCCTGCTCGCCCGCACTGTTGGTGTAGTGCCAGATGTTGGGCGTGGAGAGATAGGCGTAGCTGAAGCATTTGTGCTCGGCGAGATGCATCGGATGCGTCGGCCGGCCGTGGCGCTTGAGGTACGACGGCGCGGCGACCGTGTAGCGCGGCATGGTGAAGAGCCGCCGCGCGATCAGCGAGGAATCCGGCAGCCGCGCGATGCGCAGCGCGGCATCAAAGCCCTCACCGATCAGATCGATGGTGGCATCGCTCAGGTGCAGATCGACCGAGACCTCCGGATAGGTCTGGAAGAACTCCGGCAGCAAGGGCGCGACCGCCTTCACGCCGAAGGTCATGGGCACGGCGAGCCGCACCAGCCCGCGCGGCGCGACGGACTGGGCCAGCGCCTCGTTCTCCGCCGCCTCGCCATCGGCCAGCAAACGCGTCGCCCGTTCGGCGAGCTTGTGGCCGGCGTCTGTCAGCGCGAGCCGGCGCGAGGTGCGATTGAACAGCCGCGCACCAAGCCGCTCCTCGAGCCGCGTCACCGCCTTGGAGACGGTCGCCTTCGACATCGCAAGCTCGCCGGCGGCGGCTGCAAATGACCGTAATTCCACGACTTTTGCGAAGATCGCGAGCGCCTCGAAATCCGGAAGTTTTGCCATGGGTGCCAGCCCGTCAGTGACGTTTACGGAAACAATGCGTTTCGACAGTTTCTATTTCTATACCACAGACGGGGGCATATCCAAGGGGTGATCAGACATTCAGGGAATGGAGAAATCCAATGACCAAGAAGCTCTCAGGAAAGGTTGCTCTCGTCACCGGCGGTTCGCGCGGCATCGGCGCAGCCTCCGCGCGCGCTCTCGCCGATGAAGGTGCCGACGTCGCCATCAGCTACGTCGCTTCGCCCGACAAGGCCGAAGCCGTGGTCGCCGAACTGAAGACCAAGGGCGTGAAGGCGCGTGCCTTCAAGGCCGACCAGGCCTCGGTCGGCGACGTCGAAAAGCTCGTCAACGACGTCGCCAGGGAATTCGGCCGTCTCGACATCCTCGTCAACAATGCCGGCGTCGCCGCCGGCGGCGCCATCGACGATCCCAAGGCCGACACCGCGGCACTGGCGCGCCTAGATGCCGTCAACGTGCACGGCGTGATCGCGGCGATCCGCACCGCTTCGCAATTGATGGGTGAAGGCGGCCGCATCGTCACCGTCGGCTCGATGCTCGCCGACCGCGCCTCGTTCCCCGGTCTTGCCGACTACGTCGCCACCAAGGCCGCGGTGGTCGGCTACACCAAGGGCGCGGCCCGCGATCTCGGTCCGCGGGGCATCACCGTCAACGTGGTGCAGCCCGGCTCGATCGACACCGACATGAATCCGAAGGACGGCGGCGAGTTCGCCGAGACCCAGCGCAAGCAGCACGCGCTGCAGCGCTTCGGCCGGCCCGAGGAAGTCGCAGCCGGTGTCGTCTTCCTGGCGAGCCGGGAAGCTTCCTTCGTTACCGGCACCGTGCTCAACGTCGATGGCGGCTTCGGCGCTTGATCCGGACCTAGACAAATTCAAGCAAGGAATCACGAACATGATCGAACTCAGGCCTTTCGCAAAGCTCGGCGGCGCCGATCACGGCTGGCTCAAGGCGAAGCATCATTTCTCCTTCGCTGGCCATTACGATCCCGAAAACATGGGCCACGGCGGACTGCGCGTCTGGAACGATGACGAGATCGCGCCGAACACCGGCTTTCCCGCTCATCCCCACGCCAACATGGAAATCATCACCTATGTGCGCGAAGGCGCGATCACCCATCAGGACAGCCTTGGCAACAAGGGCCGCACTGAAGCCGGCGACGTGCAGGTGATGAGCGCGGGAAGCGGCATCCGCCACTCCGAGTACAATCTCGAGCCGACGAAGACCAAGATCTTCCAGATCTGGATCGAGCCGGTCGGGCGCGGCGGCCAGCCGACCTGGGGCTCAAAGCCGTTTCCGAAGGCAAACCGCAACGGCAAGCTCGTTACCATCGCCAGCGGCTTTCAGGCTGACAAGGAGGCGCTGCCGATCCGCGCCAATGCGCGGGTGCTCGCGACTACGCTGAAGGCAGGCGAGAGCGCGGAGTACGAGCCGCAAGGCTCGCGTCACCTCTATCTCGTGCCGGCCGCCGGCGCAGTCGAGATCAACGGCGTACGCATCAATGCCCGCGATGGCGCCGCCATTCGCGACGAGGAGAGCCTGAAGATCACGGCGCTCGAAGACTCCGAGCTGGTGCTGGTCGACGCGGCGTAACAACGCTCTCCGTCATGGCCGGGCATAGCCGTCCGTAGGACGGTGTCGCTTCCGCTCGCCTATGTCCCGGCCATCCACGCCTCTCTGCACGGAAAACAAGTACGTCGATGCCCGGGACTTCTGGCGCGAAGACGCGCTTCGCGCTTTTGCCCGGGCATGACGGCCCAGCATTTCTTTCAACATCGATCACAACGGAGACCACCCATGGCTAAAGTTCTCGTCCTCTATTATTCGGCCTACGGCCACATCGAAGCGATGGCCAACGCAGTTGCCGTAGGCGCGCGCGAGGCAGGCGCCACCGTCGATATCAAGCGCGTGCCCGAGCTCGTGCCGGCCGAGGTCGCCAAGGCCTCCTATTACAAGCTCGACCAGGCTGCTCCGGTCGCCAAGGTCGAGGACCTCGCGAATTACGACGCGATCATCGTCGGCACCGGCACCCGCTTCGGTCGGATGTCCTCGCAGATGGCGAACTTTCTGGACCAGGCCGGCGGGCTCTGGGCCAAGGGCGCGCTGCATGGCAAGGTCGGCGGCGCCTTCTCCTCGACCGCGACCCAGCATGGCGGCCAGGAGACCACGTTGTTCTCGATCATCACCAACCTCCTGCATTTCGGCATGGTCGTGGTCGGCCTGAATTACGGTTTTGCCGGCCAGATGAAGCTGGACGAAGTGACGGGAGGCGCGCCCTACGGCGCCACCACGATCACCGGCAGCGACGGCAGCCGCCAACCCAGCGCCAACGAGCTCGCCGGCGCGCGCTATCAAGGACGCGTGATCGCGGAGACCGCGAACAAGCTGCATGGCTGATGCGTTCGGGGCGGCGTTCTCTTTTGCGGATGCCGCCCCATCTCAGCGTGCAGGAGCAACGCATGGCCTTCGAAATTCTTCTGATGGCGCAGATTATCCGCAAGCCCGTCCAGGCACTGGCCCGGCGCTGGTATTGCCGCGGCCTGTTCCGCGCCTCGCGCGGCCGGCTGCACTGCGCCGAATGCACGGGACAGTGAAGTGTGCCCGGCTAGCGCGCAGCGTTGCCCATCGCGCGGTTCGCAAGAGCGGCTAGCCGCGGATGGCGGCGCAGGCCCTGGGCTGCATGATCGCGCAGCGCATAGGGCACGCCGCGCCAGGACAACGCGACGCTGACGTCTGTCAGCGGGAGCGGCACGGCGCAGAAGCGACGCTTGTAGTCGTGATTGCCGATGCTGAGATCGAAACGGCGCACGCCCTGCTGGTGCAAGGCCGCCATCGTCCGCTCGGTCACAAGCAGACCCGGCGAGCAGGCCGACCACGGCCTGCCGGCATTGCTGATGCGCAGCAGATAGTAGGTCGCGCCGTATCTCAACCCCAGCGAGGTCGCGATGATGCCCTCGTCGCACACCAGCGCAGAGACGATCGCATAGCCTTCGGCAACGCCCTGCCGGACCACGTCGCGATAGAATTTCGCGTGAGTCTCGTCGCTGAGAACGAATTTTCGCCCGAGCTGCTTCATGCGCCGCTGCTGCTGGACGTCCATCGCATCGAGTAACATCAGCGCATGATCGACATCGGTCGCGATCTCGAAACGCGCGCCGGCGTGACGGCTGAAGACGCGCCAGCAGCGAGGCAGTTGCATGCGCTTGATCGAGGTGCGGTAGTCCGAATAATCGTCGCCCGTCAGCACCAGATTGCCGTTGAGCGAGCAGGATCCGACGCGGCCGAGCGACACCAGCGGGTTCGGCTTGCCGCCTACATAGGCCGGCATCTTCTGCAAGCGCAACAGATCGAAGCGATCCGGCAACGTGCGCAAGCCAGTAACCAGGGCATCGCCGATGGCGCGCGCGCCGGCCGCATCGCATGCGGCGCCTGGCGCCAGAATCGGCGCGTTGTTGTCGGACGCGCCGAGATCGGCGAACTCGACGATGCGTACGCCGCCCTTGCTGCGGCTGATCATCGGCACCAGCGCGATGGCGCCGCCGTTCGCGTCATCCGAGATCACGGCGATCAGCGGAGAGACGTTACGGAATGCGTCGTACCAGGCGGCGAGCCAGTCACCATGCTGGAATGCCGTGCGATGGCCCGCACCCAGGCGCGACGCGGCCTGCTGCCAGTCGCGCACGAAATCGATCGCGATTCCGGACGCGCTGGTCACCCGACCGTCTAGTTGCTCGACGCTGAGAAACGCCATCCGCCCTGGGCACACAGTTGCTGAACGTTTCCAGATGAATAACGTTTTGTCGCCAACCACAAGTTACGTCGCTGCTTATCGTTAAGCTGATACCGTCGCGCTCCCACGCAGAACGGCTCGTGTCCCGATCTGAGACGTACGGAGCCTCGTCGCCCTGCGACAAGCCGTCGGCGGCTCAGGACTCCGCCTTGTCCACGCATTGGAACCTGGCAAGAAAGTGCAGGCCGGCCGCCGCGAGCACGAACATGAACCAGGTTGGATTCTGCCGGTCGAGCAGGAACGTCTCGGTCGTCCCGTAATACAGGCCAAACAGCCAGATCGTCAGGAAGAGCTTTGCCAGCGCGCCGCTGCGACTGCCGCGCTGCGCCGCCTGGAAATTGTTGAGCGGGGTGAAGACGAAGATCAGGATCACGAGCAAAAGGCCGGGCAGGCCGATGGTGACGGCGAGATCGAGATAGCTGTTGTGGCTATGCGCCGCAGACACCGCCCATTCGGCGCCTTTTGCGGTCTGCCGCTCGGTGACGTCGTCCCAGAACGCCGCGTAGCCATGGCCGAGGATCGGCTTCTCGGCCACCGCGGTGAGCGCAAACTCCCAGATGTCGCTGCGGCCGGTGAAGGTGGGATCGACCGGGAGGGCCCGGGTGATCGACGCCAGTGTAGGGCTTGCGACGCTGCCGACGGTGAGCAGGTTCATCACGATCAGCGGCGCGAGGCAGATCAGCCGCTTCAGCCAGAGGCTGCGGGTAAGGTAAACGACCGAGGCCAGCACGTAGATCACGAGACACAGCACCGACGAGGTCTTACCGCCGGTGAAGATCAGGAAGATGCCGGCAAGCGCTGCGATGACGGGTCCCATCACCAAGGAGCCGACGGCGGTGAGATAGATGCCGAGATAGACGAGGCAGCTCATCACCGGCGAGGCGACGTTCTTGTGGCCGAAAGTGCCGCGCCAGTCGCCGGCAAGCTGCGGCTCGGTGATATCGGCCGCGGTGTGGATCGAGAGCTGCGGCGCCAGCATGACGCCGAGATAGCACAAAGCGAGCAGCACGAGGGCGGCGAGCCCGAGGCACCGGTTGAAGCTCTTCTGCGTCGGCGGCAGCAGCGGCAGCAGGATGGCGAGCGCCGACACGCTCGCCGTCAGCACGAAACGCTGCGCGGACACGCCGCGGTTCTCCGAGAAGACGATATTGATCAGCATCCAGCCGACGAAACAGAGATGCAGCGGCGTCACGAGGGTCTTAAGCGACGGCGCGTCTTGCGCGAACGTCAAGAGCACGGCAGCGGCGGCGAGCCCCGCAAAGGCGATATAGGACAGCGCCATCCGGCCCGAGGCGGCGGTGGCGAGGTCGGCATTGCGCAAATCCGGGAACGGTTCCAGCGTCACCAGCACCAGCAGCAGCGCCGCAACGGCAAGGACGCAGCGCGCGGCCTCGAGGACGTTGAGCCCGGCGACGAATGCGCGCAGGCCCTGACCGAGCGGCCGGGCCCCAACGCCAGTCATGTCAGCGGCACTGCGATCCATCGGTCACCCTTAACCGACCCGTGCTAACCCTTCGTCAACCAGCAGGCTTGCCGGACACGCCTCGCGTCGGGGGTTTAACGCTAATATGCAAAAGCCGGCTTTGAGCGGCCTTTGCTGCAAAGCTTTGACCCTTATCTGGCTATCATCGGAAGTGACCCAAGCCGCCATCGTGCGGCGCCGGGGCCGATATGCGGCCCGGTTAACGAACCATTAAGAACATAGCTCCAGACGACGAGGCGTCAAATTGACCACCACCGGCGCCATCCTTGATCCACCGCTGGGCGGGCCGTCGCCCGCCGAGGAGCGCGCCAATCGCACTGCACGTTCGGCCAGCTTCGTCTCCATCGTCATTCCCGCCAAGAACGCCGCCGCCTATATCCGCGAGACGATCGACAGCGCGCTCGCGCAAAGCGCGGATGTCGGCGAAGTCATTGTCATCGACGACGGCTCGAGCGACGACACCGTAGCGATCGTCAGATCCATCCGCGACAGCCGGCTGCACCTGGTCGCGAACGAGCTCACGGGCGTCTCGGCGGCGCGAAATCTCGGCGCACGCACCGCACACGGAGATTGGCTGCTGTTCCTCGACGCCGACGATCGTCTACGCTCCGGCGCAGTAGCCACGCTGGTCGCGGCCGCGAAGGCCGCGCCCGCCGCCGTCCTCGTCTATGGCGACTACGATCTGATCGACAGTGATGGACGGCCGATCGGCCGGCGCGACCTCCTGCAAGGACGCAAGAAGCCGTCAGGCGATGTGCTCACGCGGCTCGCGCGCGGCAACTTCATCGTCAATGGCGGCATCATGCTGGTGCGCGCTGACGCGTTCCGGACGTCGGGCGGGTTCGACGAGCGGCTCAAGTTTTGCGAGGACTGGCATTGCTGGTGCCGTCTAGCCGCGATCGGCGACTTCCAGTTCGTGCCTGCGCTGCTGCTCGACTATCGCCTCCACACTGCCAACACCATGAACGCTGCCGCGCGCTCGCCGCGCGACTTCTTTCCGGCAGTAGAGCGCGTCTTTGCCGACGAGTTGATCCTCGGCAAGCTCGCGCCGGAGAGCCGGCCGGGCCTGCGGCAGGCGGCCGAGATCCATCTCATCACCTATGCGGCGACCCAGGCCGTCCGCTTCGGACGCTATGGCGATGCCCTGAGCTATATGCGCATGGTCGGGCAGCGGTCGCTCACCGCGCTGCCGCGATCACTCGCGAAGCTCGTTCTCGCCCGCTTCGGTATCTAGGCTTCAGGAGACGATCTTCGAGGCCTCATACGGCCGCTGCTCGATGCCGAAGGCTGCGAGCGCGCTGCCGAACGCGACCATCACGGGATGCATCGCGACGACGGCTTTGGTCGTGAACGACAAGCGCGCCGCGCGGACCAGCGACAGCAGCAGTCTTCCCAGCATCGCCGTAAAGACACGCGTTCGCGCCGCCGCAGTCTTTGCCGCCTTGAACTGCACCCGATAGTTGATCGCGCCGATGCGCAGGCCACGCTTTGCGATCCAGACGAGGCTGGTCCGGCCATGCGGCACGGTCTCGGTGATTACGGCTTCCGCGGTCCAGTGGAATGTCATGCCGGCGTTCCGGCACCGCACGAAGAAATCGCAGTCGCCGCCGCCGAGGAAATTGAATCGGAGGTCGAAGGCCGGAGTGCCGAGCCGGTCGAACACCGAACGCGTGATCAGGCAATTGCCGCAGCCATAGATCAGCGGCACCGCGCCGCTGTAATCATAGGCCGGACAGAAAGCGGGATGGCGCGCGAGCCACGGCTTGCTGTCGTCGTCGAAGAGCGGCAGCACCGGACCGCCGACCACGTCCGCGCCGGTCGCTTCCGCAGTACGAACCATCAGCTCGAGCCAGTCGGGCGAGGCGATCTCGTCGTCGTCGATCATCAGGAAGCGGGTGGCTAGCGGAAACAACATCTGCGCGGTCTCGAAGGCTGCGTTGATTGCCTGACAATTGCCCTGCCGCTTCTCGACCAGGCAGATGCCCTGGAGTTTCCCGGCATCCAGGTACTCGGCGGCGACCGGCGCACTCTCGCGCCGCGAGGCGTCGTTCTCCACCATGACCACGGCGAAGGAGCGCGGCGTGCGCTGGCCCGCCAGCGATTCCAGCGTCAGCCGCAAATGCTGCGGCCGGCGAAAGCAGGGAATGCAGACGACGGTGCCGACCGACAGGTCGAGAACGCGCGAACTCGCGGCAATCTCCCGGTTGGGGTCGCGCACGGCGTCGGTGATGCGACTCGTGGACAGCTCGGTCGGGATCAGGGTCATGATATCGTTGAATGGCCGAGATGTGTTGAAAAACCCCTGCTCCAGGACGGCACAGCAAGCTTGCTGCGAAACACAGATGTCCCAATATGGCGCTGTCCCGCGGAACGTTGCCTCATGCCGAATGACGCCGTTGCGCGCGGTGCAGGTGCGTAAACCGAGGGATCCAGCCTCGCCTGCAAGCTCATCGTCATCCACATCGCCGCTTTCACGGTTTTTCCTTGCGAATTTGCATCGAGGTGCTTCTGCAATTTTCGAACCAGCGCGCAGCCGCGGTACGATGCGGACGATGCCGTAGTTAACGGACCCTCGCATTAACTCAACCGTAAGCACCGCAACCAATCGCGCTCCGGCGGCATCGAATTTGCTCTTCGAGCGTGCGAGAGATTCCCTGTAATTTGAAACGAACCCGCGCGATTGAAGAACATGAATAAACAAGCCACGATCGATTTCGCGACTACGACCCGCATTGATGCGAGCGCCATAACTCCGCCGGCACACACAAAGGCACTGCTCGACCTCGTCTCGGGCGAGGCGCGCGACAGCCTGCTCGCCGTTCACGACGTCCTGCGCCGCGAGCTGCCGCCAGGTCAGCTCGCGATCTACGAGGCCGGCGGCGGCTCCAGCAGCTTCCTGCCGCTGGAGATCCTCAACCGCGGCCACGTCACCGTCGTCGATATCGACGAGGACCAGATCCGCAACAACGACTATGCCCAGGAAGCGATCCTCGGCGACGTCCAGACCTACCGCTTCAAGCCGGAGAGTGTCGATCTCGTCATCTGCTACAACGTGATCGAGCATCTGCCCGACGTCGAGGCCGCGCTGAAGAATTTCCGCGAGGCATTGAGGCGCGGCGGGATGATCCTGATCGGCGCGCCCAATCCGCGCTCGCTGTCCGGCGTCGTCACCAAATATTCGCCGCACTGGTTCCACGTCTGGTTCTACCGCCATGTCCGCGGCATCAAGAATGCAGGCGAGCCGGGCGAAGCGCCGTTCCCGACCTTCTTCCACCCGCTGGTGACGCTTCCCAATCTCGAAGCATTTGCGGATGCGCACGGGCTCGAGACGATCTACCGCCGCGAGGTCGAAAGCCCGCGCTATCCCGAGATGCGCAAGCGCAAGCCGCTGTTCGCCGCTCTCGTCGATGCCGGCGTAGCGGCGCTGAATTTCATGCTGCCGCGCGGCACCGACGTGCGACGCGGCGACTATCACGTCATCCTGCGAAAACGCTGACGACCATGACGACGGCGCGCTACGATATCCGACACGCGGGCCCTGCCCGCGACGCCGCGCCGTCGGACACGTGCACGCTCCACCGCGTGCGCGGTAACGGACCGTTAATCTCCGGGGGGACTGCGGCGGTTGAAGCGTCACAACGACGCGCCGCGCGCTCGTATGCGCTTAAACGCTTTGTTTGCCATTTCAGTGAATAGTCCCTCAATGAGTATGGTTAATTTTCCCTGTTGCGTTTGTTCAGCGCCTATATCCGGGGCGCAGCGCGTAACCCGAAGAGTAGCCCCTCAGCCTGCGGCAGTTGGAGTGAAAGCTGGGGATCATGCTTGACTATGACCAGCCGATAGAGCGATCGAAGCGAGAGGTCGGGCAACCCGCGCCATCGGCCGGCTTCAACGTGCTCGAGCTCGTCCATCTGCTCTGGCGGCGCAAGGCTGCAATCGCAGCCGCCGGTCTGATCGGCGCGAGCCTCGCGGTCGCCGTCGGCAAGAGCCTGACGCCGCGCTACACCGCAACCGCCCAGCTCTATGTCGATCCGCGCGAGCTGCAACTCGTCGACCGCGAGCTGACGCCGCGCGCGCAGGACGTTTCCGGCATGTCCATGGTGGTGGAGAGCCAGGCGCGCCTGATCACCTCCAACAGCGTCCTCCTCCAGGTCATCCAGCAGGCCAATCTCGAGAAGGACCCCGAGTTCGGTGGCGGCGACGGCGGGAGCGTGATGTCGTCGCTGCTTGGCCTGATCGGTCTCCAGGGCCGCGCTCCCTCCGCGGACGACAAGAAGGAAGTTCAGCTTGGCGCCCTGGAGGCGCTGAATCGGCGCATCACGATCCGCAAGACCGAGAAGAGCTTCATCGTCGACGTCGAGGTCTGGTCGACCGATCCGGCGAAGGCGGCGATGCTCGCCAACACGCTGACCAACGTCTATCTCGCGGAGTCGCGCAACTCGCAGGCTTTGGCGGCGCGGCGCGCCACCAACGACCTGTCCGGCCGGCTGAAGGAGCTGCGCGAGCGGCTGCGTACGGCCGAGACGGCGCTGGCGACCTACAAGGCGCAGAACAATTTCGTCGGCACCCAGGACACGCTCATCAGCGACCAGCAGCTTTCCGCCAGCAACCAGCGGCTTGCCGCGGCGCGCGCGGCGACACTGGACGCGCAGGCGCGCTACGACCAGATCGAGGCGAGCCGGCGCACCGCGACCGATGCCGGTGCCATTCCGGAAGCCCTGCAATCGCCGACCATCGCGAATTTGCGCGCTCAATATGCCGATGCGCGCAAGAAATACGCGGAGCAGGCCGCCGAGCTCGGGCCGCGGCATCCGGCGCTGCGCCAGACCGAGAAGCAGGTCGAGGATCTCAAGCGCACCATCAACGAGGAGATCGACCGCTTCGCGCAGGCTGCCAAGAACGACCTGACGCGCGCACGCGACTACGAGGCGTCGCTGAACCGGGCGCTGGAGACGCAGAAACGGCAGAGCGTGCAGCTCAGCCAGGCCGCGGTGCGTCTGCGCGAGCTCGAGCGCGAGGCGGAGGCCAGCCGCGATGTCTATCAATCATTCCTGAAGCGCTCGCGCGAGACGGAGGAGCAGGAAAGCCTGAACACATCGGCGGCCCGCGTGATCGGCGAGGCCACTGTGCCGCAGCGGCGCTCGTTCCCGCCGGCGATGAGCCTGTTCGCCATGATCGGCTTCCTGTTCGGCTCGCTCGCCGCCGCCGGCTGGTTCGTCGCCGTCAGGCAACTATCCGCCGGCGCAATGGAGCCGGAGCCGACCCGCCGCGAGCGCACGGTAGTCCCGGAGGCTCCCAAGGCACCGGTCGACGACGCCTCCGCGCCACAGGCGCCGCCGTTGACACTGGTCGAAAAGCCGCTGATCGCGCGCCTCCAGGAGGCCGACGTCATGCGTACGCTCGGCGCCATCCTCGCCGTCGGCAATACGGTCGATCTCAGCCGGCTGGGCTGGCCGACCCTCCGTCCTGGATTTCCGCTGACGACGCTCATCAACGCGATGCGCGATATGCGCGCCACGGCGACGCGGCATGCGGCAGGCAAGACCATGCCGGTGATTGCGATCGTCGGCGCCGGGGCGACGGCCGACCGCAGCGTCGCCGCGCTGAACTTCGTGCTCGCTGCCGCTCGCGACGGCACGCGCGTGCTGATGATCGACACCGATCACCAGGCCCACCAGCTCTCCAGCAAGATTAGCCGCCCCGGCAAGAGCGAGCCGGGCCGCTTCGGCTGGCTCTCGATCGGCAACAAGGCCTCGCGCGAGATCAAGACCGCGAACGGCATTTCTGTGCTGCCCGTCGCCGACGGCGATGCCGGCAAGGCCGCCGAGGCCATCCGCAAGGCTGTGGTGCAGGCACGTTCCGCAGGCGGCACCGATCTCGTGATTCTCGATGGGCCGGCGATGCCGCTCAACGCCGCCGACCGCAAGCTGCTCGATGCAGCCGACGCGCTGGTGGCCGTGCTGCCCACTCACCTCGACATCAACGAAGCCATGGAAGACATCCTCACCGCGCTTGGCGCTGCCGAGCGCAAGCTCGTCGGTGTCATCCTCAACGAGCTCAATCCCGCGACCCAATCGCGCCAGCGAGACAAACAATATGCTTGAGCGCCGCGTCAATCAGGTCGGACGCACCGCAACGGCCGAGGTCCCACGGATCACCGTCGGTGGTCTTCGCATGGCCGCACTCGACCTGGAAGCGACCGCCGATTTCATGATCGAGGCGACCGACCCGCGTCATCGCGTCGGCCGCCCGCTCTATCTGACCTCCGCCAACGGTGAAGTGCTGGCGCGCTGCTCGACCGAGCCGCAAACCGAGCGCCTGTTCCGCTCCGCCGACCTGATCAATGCCGACGGCCAGCCGCTGGTCGCGGCTTCCAAGCTGCAATCCTGGTTCCCGCTGCCCGAGCGCGTCGCGACCACCGATCTCTTCCATGTCGTCGCCCGCAAGGCCGAGGCCGCCGGCCGGACGTTCTACATGCTGGGCGCCAGCGAGGCCGAAAACGCTGCTGCGGTCGCCAAGGTTCAGAAGATGTATCCGAACCTCAAGATCGTCGGACACAGTCACGGTTATCTCCGTGGCGATGCGCTGCGAGCCAAGGTCGACGAGATCAACATGCTCGCGCCGGATTATCTCTGGGTCGCACTCGGCGTTCCCTTCGAGCAGGCCTTCGTCGAGGAGTACACGCCACACCTCACCAATGTCGGGATCATCAAGACCGCGGGCGGCCTGTTCAATTTCCTGTCCGGCAGCCGGAGCCGCGCGCCGAAATGGATGCGGACGATCGGGCTGGAATGGGCCTGGCGCACCCTGCTCGAGCCGCGGCGCCTGTTCTGGCGCTATCTGACCACCAATCCTCGCGCGCTCTATCTCTTGTTCAGCCGCAATCGGCCGTTCAACCGCTAGCGTAGCCGCACGACGAGGCTTCTGCTAAACTCGCGTTAGGCATCTGTAGACTCCGCGCCTTGCCAGGCGGCAGCCTTGGCGGCTAGAACACTCCAACGCGGTCGGCGCCGGCAAATGCCCAGTCGCCTGTTTTTTTCGCGTGGCCGACGATGAGGTCGGCCTGAATGGCTCGCCAGGATTTGCGCGAGCGGATTTTCTCACCGCGTCAAGGCCGTCACCAAGTTCTTAACTGATCGGCCTGTTTTCGGGCGCGGGACAGGGAGCACCGAAGCAATGCATCAGGCTCACCGCCTGGAGTTCGAGCGCGTGATGGACGAGTTCGCCCGCTGGCACGCCGTGCCCGAGGGCGAGCGCTCGCCGGCGCCGGCCTGGTGGTGGGGGCCCGCCATGGCGGTGGTCGACGACCATGAGCCGATGAGCGGCACATTGTGTTGCGAGCTTGGCTTGCACGAAAGCGCGAGCTTCGCCGACGGCGCGCGTGCGATCCTCGCGCTGTTCGTTGAGCAGACGTCGCTGACGGGGCCCCAGGATTTTCCAAGTAAGTCCGAGGGTGATGATCACGCCATTCGCGAGTTGCACCCGCTGCCGTCAGACGACAGCGCGTTTCAGCCGTGATGTGATCTCCGCCTCGTCACCTGCGCCCTGCTCGGGCTGGAGCGGCGGCGCCGTAGGTCGCAGCAGCTCGGCCATCTGCCGCGCCGGCAGCGGCTTTGCGATCAGGTAGCCCTGCATCTCGTCGCAGCCATGGGTCCGCAGAAACGCCTCCTGCTCGGCGTTCTCGACGCCCTCGGCGACCACCGTCATACCGAGCGCCTTGCCCATACTGATGATCGCCTGCGCGATCGCCTGGTCCTCACTGTCATGCGGCAGATCTCGCACGAAGGAGCGGTCGATCTTGATGGTGTCGATGGGGAAGTGCTTCATCAGCGACATCGATGAATAGCCGGTGCCGAAGTCGTCGATGGCAAGGCGAATGCCGCGGCTCTGGATCGCGTCGAGCACCTTCAACGCGCGCCCGACGTTGCGCATCATCATGCTCTCGGTGACTTCGAGCTGGAGCAGCACGGGCGACATGCCGCTCGCCGCGAGCGCCTCGTCGACATCCTGCAACAGATGCTCGTCGGCGAACTGCCGCGGTGACAGGTTCACCGCCATCGACAGCGGCAGCAGCCCGCGGCGCTGCCAGGCCATGGCCTGCGCGCAGGCCTCCTTCAGCACCCAACGGCCGATCGGAACGATCAGGCCGGTCTCCTCGGCGAGCGGAATGAACTGTGCCGGCGATATGCTGCCGAGTTCGAGATGCGTCCAGCGGAGCAGCGCCTCGACGCCGGTGATCTGGCCGGTCTCGATGTCCACCTTGGGTTGGTAGTTCAGTGCGAACTGCTCGCGCTCCAGCGCCCGGCGCAGCGCGCTTTCCAGCGACAGCCGCTCGATCGACTGCGTCTTCACCTCCTTGGAGAAGAAGCGATAGCCGTTCTTGCCGTCTTCCTTGGCGAGGTACATCGCCATGTCGGCATTCTTGGTCAGCGTCTGCGCGTCGGCTCCGTTGGCCGGATACATCGCGATGCCGATCGAGGCCGTGGTGTGACACTCGTGCCCGGCAAGCTCCATCGGCTGCGCGAGGGCCGTCAGGAGCCCGGTTGCAATGCGCTGGACGTCGTCGATCTCGCCGCACTGGTCGAGAATGACCACGAACTCGTCACCGCCCAGCCGAGCTACCACGTCGCTCGCCCGCAGCGCGCTGCGCAGCCGATCGGCGACTTCGAGCAGGAGCAGGTCGCCCGCCTCATGGCCGAGCGAATCGTTGATGACCTTGAACCGGTCCAGGTCGATGAACAGCAGCGCAAACCGATGTTCGTGGCGCAGCGCCGTATCGATCGCCGCGCGCAAGAGCCCGTTGAACGTCTCGCGGTTCGGCAGGTTGGTCAGGCTGTCATGGGACGCGAGATATTCGATGCGCTCGTCGGCCTTGTTCTTCTCGTCGGCGCGATCGAAATTCTCCATCGCGAAGGAGACGTTGTCGGCGAGGCGCTGGAGCAGCTCGACGAACTCGCCGGTGAACGCCGCGTGCTCGGTCGACATGTAGATCATGACGCCGACGGCCTGATCGTGTGCGATCAGCGGGAATGCGGCACCCGACCGTGCCCGGTCGTTGCGAACGATGGCATGGAAAGCGGCGACCCGGTCGTCGTTCAGATAGTCGTTGCTGATGCAGGGCTGCCGGGTGCGGAACGCCGTTCCGCTCATGCCACGGCCTTCGGGGCGCGCGGCGTCGATGGACAGCCTGACGTTCCGCGTCGTCTCGGAGGATGGTCCGGCGGTCGCCACAATCTCGAGCTGGTCGCTGTCGGCACTGGCGAGCGCGATGGTGGTCGAGGTGAACTTGCCGCCGAGCACCGCCGCTTGGCAGACCAGCTCGTACAATTCGGCCCGGGACTTCGCCCGCATGATCGCTTCGTTGGTCGCGCTCAGCGCCGCGAACATGAGCGTCAGGCGCTCCTTCTGCTCCTCGGTACGAGCCTTCTCTTCGGCGCGGTCGAAATTGGCGAGCGCGAAGGAGACGTTTTCCGCGAGGCGCTCCAGCAGCTCGACGAGGTCGGGCGTGAAGGTATCTTCCTCGGGCGCGAGGAACAGCAGGATGCCGATTGGCTCGCGACCTGCGCGCAGCAGCGGGAAGCTCGCCGCCGCACGGGTACCGTCCTCGTTCGCCTGGGTGCGCCAATGCTCGGAGCGCGGATCGTTCAGATAGTCGTTGATCACGCAGGCCCGCCGGGTCCGCACCGACGTGCCGATCAGGCCGCTGCCTTCGGGATGATCGACGGAGATGACGCAGGTGCGACCGAGCATTCGCTCGTGCTTGCGTCCCTTCGCCGCGACGACGCGGACGGATTCGCACTTCGGATCCATGATCGCGATGGTGGTCGAGGCGAACATCCCGCCGAGGACGGCAGCCTGGCAGGCGACCTCGAACAGCTCCTCGCGCGTCTTGGCGCGCATGATGGCTTCGTTGGTCGCGCACAGCGCCTCGAACATGCCGCCCAGCCTGTGGCGCTGCCTGTCGGCCCGAGCTTTCTCCTCCGCGCGGTCGAAGTTCTCCAGCGCAAAGGCGACGTTCGCCTGCAACCGCTGGAGCAATTCGACGAACTCCGGAGTGAATGTATCGCGCTCCACTGCATTGAAGAGGAACACACCTTCGACCCGTCTGCCGTTGAACAGCGGCAAGGCCGCTGAAGAATGTATGCCGGCGCGACGCGCGCTTTCGTGCCATGGCTTGATGCGCTGGTCGGCCAGCAGGTCGTTGCTAATATAGGTCTGGCGGGTCCGGAAGGCGGTTCCGGTCAGCCCTCGTCCCTCCGGCACTGCGTCGGTGAGGGCGAAAGTGTAGTTGCGCAAATCTTCCGCATGCGGCCCATAGCTCGACGCGACACGGAGCAGTTCGGCGTCAAGATCGGCCAGAAAGATCGTGGTCGAGGCGAATTTTGCACCTTGTACCGTGGCTTCGCAGACCAGATCGAACAGTTCGGCACGCGATCGCGCGCGCAAAATCGCCTCATTGGTGGCGCTGAGCGCGGCGTACATCCGTGCCAGCCGCTCCTCCTCCTGGGCGATCCGTGCCTTGTCCGCCTCACGACCGAAATTCTCGAGCGCGAAGGAAACGTTCTCCGCCATGCGCAGCAGCAGGCCGACGATCTCCTGGTCCTTCGCCCAGGACCGACTGATGAAGAACAGCAGCACCCCGACGCTGTCGCCGCGCTTGATCAGCGGCGCGGCCACGCAAGCCGCGACGCCAGTATTGATGTTGGCCTGCTCCCACGGCGTTCCCTTGGTGCGGCTGGCTAGGTCGTCCTCGACGACCGGACTCTGTGTCCGGAACACTTCACCGGAAATGCCGCGGCCGAATGGATTGTCGGGATCGATCGAGTAGCTGGCCTGGGTGACCAGTTCGAGATTCTCGCCCGTTCCGGTCACCGGCTTCAACCAGTGCGAACCCTTCTCACGGAGCAGGACGATGGTCGCAATCGACTTGGCACTGTGCACGGAGGCGTCACAGACGAGCTGGTACAGCTCGAGCTCGGTCTTGGCGCGCAGGATGGCTTCGTTGGTCGCGCTGATGGCGCTGAACATGCGGTTCAGCCGACGCATCGCCTTTTCGCCGCTGACACGTGCCGTTTCGCGCTCGAGATTTTCGAGCGCATAGGAGATGTTGGACGACATGCGCGTGAACAGCGAGACCATCTGCTCGTCGAGCGATCCGGCCTCGCTGCGGGTGACGAACAGCACGCCGATGCTCTTCCCATTGCAGATCAGCGGCAGCGCCGCGGCCGCACCGACGCCCGCCTTCATGACGCCATCGCGCCAGGCCAGCGAACGCGGATCGTTCAGGAAATCATTGCTGATGCACAGCCGCTGCGTGCGGAACGCCTCGCCGCCAACGCCTGATCCTTCCGGCGTGCCTTCCTCGATGGTGATGTTGATGGACCGCAGCCGGGCAACGTCCTCGCCGCAGCCGGCCGCAAAGCGCAGCCGCCGGCCATCCGGCTCGACCAGGAACACCGAGACCGCCAAAAAGTCACCGCTCGAAAACCCGGCGTCGCAGACCTTCTGGTACAGCTCCTCGGGCGATTTCGCATACAGGATGGCTTCGTTGATGGCACTCAACGCAGCAAACGTGCGCGCGAGGGTCGTCTGCAAGGTCTCAACTCCCGGGCATTCCTGCCATTTTTCCCGGGACTTTATCGGCGCCGACCGCCTAAGTGGTCGTTATTGCCTCCCGCAAACCCGCAATCAAAGTGAACGAGCTGCGAACGAGTGGCGCAAAACCATTCGCAAAACTACGGTGGAGGCGGCCTTTCGCACCAGCAGCGGCATCCGCGCACGGCTCCTTTACGGATTTGCAGCCCTGATTTGGTTTACGGGAGATTGATATCGCGCCTGCGCTTTGAGACCATGGCCCTCAACAACCAACGCCCGCCAAGGGCGGGCATCGAGGGAACGCCATGCCGATCGTCAAGGCCGACCGCCTCACGCGCGTCAGCGCCGCGCTGCTTCGGGCAGCCGGAGCGTCCGACGAGGAAGCCGACGCGGTCGCGACCGGTTGCGTCAACGCGAACCTCGCCGGCCACGATTCCCACGGCGTGATCGCCATCCCGACCTATATCGACCGCATCAAGGCCGGCCACATCGTGCCCGGCGTCCAATGGACGATCGTGCAGGAGACGCCGACCACGACCGTCATCGACGGCCACTGGGGTTTCGGCTTCCACGTCAACGCCAAGGCGATGGCGCTCACGATCGAGAAGGCGAAAGCCGCCAACGTCGCCGCCTGCACCGTATTCCGGCAGAGCCATGTCGGCCGGCTCGCCGCCTATCCGCTGATGGCGATGCGCGAAGGCATGATCGGGATTGCGACGGCGGACTCCGGCCGCTCGCCAAAACATGTGGCGCCGTTCGGCGGCCGCGAGGCGCGGCTCGGCACCAACCCGATCGCAATCGCGGTGCCGTCCGATCTGGAGGCGCCGTTCTATCTGGACATGGCGACTTCGGCAGTCGCCGCCGGAAAGATCCCGCTCGCGGTCGCCCGCGGCGAAGCGATCCCCACGGGATGGATCATCGACGCCGAAGGGCGGCACACCACCGACCCTACGCAGTATCGCAAAGGCGGCGCGCTGCTGCCGCTCGGCGGCAGCGAGGGCTACAAGGGCAGTGGCCTCGCCGCCATGGTCGAGGTGCTCTGCGGCCTGCTCACCGGTCTCGGCTTCGGTGTCGAGCCGACCGGCCGGCACAATGACGGATGCTTCAT
The DNA here is from genome assembly GCF_000472925.1 of Bradyrhizobium sp. Ec3.3. GTDB lineage: Bacteria > Pseudomonadota > Alphaproteobacteria > Rhizobiales > Xanthobacteraceae > Bradyrhizobium. The sequence goes on along the minus strand of NZ_AXAS01000030.1, from coordinate 55,466 downwards.
GGCGGTGTTCAACGTCGCCGCGTTTCGCCCCCTGAAGGATTTCAAGCGCGAGGTCGCCGAGTTCGCGCGTTACCTGAAGTCGACTCCGCCGTCGGAAGGAAGCCGCGGGGTATTCTATCCTGGCGAGGTCGAGCATCTGCGCGAAATCGAACGACTACGCGACGGCATCGCGGTCGAGGACGCGACCTGGGAGAAGCTGTGCGCGCTGGCGCGCGACTACAAGCTCGAGCTCGACCTCGCCTGACGGAAAACGGAGAGAAGCAGCATGACGCGGCAGATGGTACTGGTCGGCTTCCTCCAGGCGCAGAACTGCACCAATCTGCCGAGTTCGTGGCGGCATCCGGACTCGCGCGACGATTCGATGTCGGCCGATTATTACCAGGAAATCGCGAAGATCCTGGAGGCCGGCAAATTCCATATGGCGTTCTTCGACGACCGCCTGGCGATGCCGGACCGCTACGGCAACGATCACGCGCACACCGTCGAATATGGCATTCGCTGCGTGAAGATGGATCCGCTGATCGTGCTGACCACCATGGGCATGGTCACCGACAGGCTCGGATTGGGCGCGACCTGCTCGACCACCTACTACGAGCCGTTCGACGTCGCGCGGCGCTTTGCGACGCTCGACCTGATGTCGGGCGGGCGCGCGGGCTGGAACGTCGTCACCTCGCTCAATGACGGCGAGGCGCTCAACATGGGCAGGGACTCCCATCCCGAGCACGACGCTCGCTACGACCGCGCCGACGAGTTCATGGAGGTCGTGCTCGGCCATTGGGACACTTGGGAAGACGGCGCGCTGATCATGGACAAGGCGAGCGGCCGCTTTGCCGATCCCGCGAGGGTGAAGCGGCTCGATCACAAGGGGCCGTTCTTCAAGTCGCGCGGGCCGTTCACCGTGCCGCGCTCGGACCAGGGCCATCCCGTGATCATCCAGGCCGGCGCCTCCGGCCGCGGGCAGCGCTTTGCCGGGCGCTGGGGCGAGGTGATCTTTACCGCTGCGCGCAATCTCGCAAGCGCCAAGGAAGGCTGCGCCGCCGTGCGGAATGAAGCCGCCCAAGCCGGACGCGATCCTGACGCGATGTTCCTTTGCAACCTGACCACGCCGGTCTGCGGCGCGACCAGGGCAGAAGCCGAAGACAAGATGGCGCTGATCAACAAGCTGCCGCTCCAGATCGACGCGCTGTCGCTGCTCGCGGAAGCCCTCAACTATGATTTCGCCTCCAAGGGTCTCGACGAGCCGCTCACGACCGACGAGCTGAAGAGCATGCAGGGCATCCTCGGCATTCGCGACGGCGTGCTGAAACTGTCCGGCAAGAGCAATCCGACCGCGCGCGACTTCGTCACCTTCTCCGGCCGCGGCGGGGTGCAGGATGCAATGGTCGGCGGACCGAAGGAGATCGCCGACAGGTTCGAGGAGATGTTCGTCGAGCGCGGCTGCGACGGCTTTGTCATCGCCGCGACTTGCGTCCCGGGCTCCTATGCGGACTTCGTCCGCCACGTCGTGCCGGAGTTGCAGCGGCGCGGGCTGTTCCAGAAGGATTATCGCGGCAAGACGCTGCGGGACAATCTCGGGCTGAAGCGGCCGGCCGCCGGCGCGTGGAAGACTCAGCCGCGCGTGGCCGCGGAATAGATTTCGTAGGCTGGGCAAAGCGAAGCGTGCCCACCACTGTTCATAATCGGAGAGATGGTGGGCACGGCGCGAGAGCGCCTTTGCCCACCCTACGGCAGCGCACTCAAAACGGCAGCGCGACTCCGGTCTTGATCTCCTTCAGGATCACGTTGCTGCGGACGTAGCGGATGCCGGGAATCCGGAACATGAACTCGTCGAGGAATTTGTTGTAGGCCGCCATGTCCTGCACCACGACGCGCAGGTGATAGTCGGCATCGCCCGTGGTCGCAAAGCACTCCAGCACCTCGCGACGCTTCGTCACCCGCGACACGAACTCATCGACGAATTTGGCATCGTGCCGCTCCAGTGAGACATGCAGGACCGCCGACATTGTAAACCCCGCCCGCTCGCGCGCGACCAGCGCCGCATAGCCCTGGATGATTCCGGACTCCTCCAGCGCGCGCACCCGGCGCCAGCACGCCGAGGTCGACATGCCGACTTGATCGGCCAGCTGCTGGTTGGTGGCGCGGCCATCCTTCTGGAGATGGGCGAGAATCTGCGAGTCCTGCTCTTCGATCATGGAGGCACCTCAATCCGGATAATTCTACCAGACTTGGGCCAAGATCGCAAAAATATACCAATTAGCGCTCCCATTCAGGATGAATAGGTAAGACCTACCAGCCATCAGGGACTAACCTTCGCCTATCCGGCAGGGACGCCGCGCGAGGTCCACCATGGACGCCATTTCATCACTCGATGCTTACGAGCTCTCCGACCGCTACGACCGCGAGGACGGCCAGGTCTTCCTCACTGGCACGCAGGCGATCGTCCGCATCGCGCTCGATCAGGCCCGGCGCGATCGCGCCGCGGGGCTCAGCACCGCCGGCTTCATCTCCGGCTATCGCGGCTCGCCGCTCGGCGGCGTCGACCTCGAGCTGTGGCGTATCGAGGATCGCCTGAAGAGAGATCGCATCGAGTTTCTGCCCGCGGTGAACGAAGATCTCGCCGCGACCGCCGTGCTCGGCTCGCAGCAGGTCGAGACGCAAAGCGAGCGCGAGGTGCAGGGTGTGTTCGGGCTCTGGTACGGCAAGGGTCCCGGCGTCGATCGCTCCGGCGACGCGCTCAAGCACGGCAATGCCTACGGCTCCTCGCCGCATGGCGGCGTGCTGGTGGTCGCCGGCGATGATCATGGCTGCGTCTCCTCCTCGATGCCGCACCAGTCCGACGTCGCCTTCATGAGCTGGTTCATGCCGACGCTGCATCCGGCAAGCGTCAGCGAATATCTGGAGTTCGGCGAATATGGCTACGCGCTGAGCCGCTTCTCCGGCATGTGGGTCGGCTTCAAGGCGATCTCGGAGATCGTGGAATCCGGCGCCTCCGTCGCGTTGCGTCCGCCGCGCGACTTCCGCACGCCGGACTTCACGCCGCCGCCGGGCGGCCTGCACTATCGCTGGCCGGATCTGCCGGGACCGCAGATCGAGGAGCGGCTGGAGGCGAAGAAGCACGCGGTCTACGCCTTTGCAAAGGCCAACCCGATCGACCGGCACATCTACGACATCCCGCACGCGACCTACGGTATCGTCACCACCGGCAAGGCGCATCTCGATTTGATGGAGGCACTGCGGCTGATGGGCCTCGATGAGGCCGCCTGCCGCAGCATCGGCATCGACATCTACAAGGTCGGCATGGTCTGGCCGCTGGCGCTGCATGACGCGATGGAGTTCGTGAAAGGCAAGCGCGAGATCCTAGTCGTCGAGGAAAAGCGTGGCATCATCGAGAGCCAGTTCAAGGAGTATTTTTACGACTATCCCGGCGCAAAGCCGGAGCGCATGGTCGGCAAGCACGATGAGCGAGGGGCGCGGCTGATCTCCTGGATCGGCGAATTGTCGCCGCGCGCGCTCGCGGGCGTTCTGGCGCGGCGGCTCGACCCGATGTTTCCTGGGCTGAACCTCGGTGCACGCGCTGCCGCGCTGTCGCCGGAGGCGCAGCGCGTGATCACCGTCAGCGGCGCAACGCGCACGCCCTATTTCTGTTCAGGCTGCCCGCACAACACGTCCACAAAAGTCCCCGAAGGCTCCAAGGCGCTGGCCGGCATCGGCTGCCATTTCATGGCAAGCTGGATGGACCGCGAGACCTCGTCGTTGATCCAGATGGGCGGCGAAGGCGTGAACTGGGCGGCCTCGTCAAGGTTCACCGGCCACAAGCACGTATTCCAGAATCTCGGCGAAGGCACTTACTATCACTCCGGCTCGATGGCGATCCGGCAGGCGATCGCCGCGAGAGCCAACATCACCTACAAGATCCTGTTCAATGACGCGGTGGCGATGACCGGCGGCCAGCCGGTCGACGGCCCCGTCAGCGTGCACGCGATCGCGCACAGCGTCCGCGCCGAGGGCGTTTCGCGCATCGCGCTGGTGTCGGACGATCCCGCGCAATTTTCCTCCACCGACCTGCCCAGCGGCGTGACCATCCATCCGCGCGAGGAGATGGACGCCGTGCAGCGCGAGTTGCGCGAGGTCCTGGGAGTCTCCGTGCTGATCTATCAGCAGACCTGCGCCACCGAGAAGCGCCGCCGGCGCAAGCGCGGGCAGATGACGGATCCGAAGCGCTTTGCCTATATCAACGATCTCGTCTGCGAGGGCTGCGGCGATTGCTCGGTCGAGTCCAACTGCCTGAGCGTCGAGCCGAAGGAGACGCCGTTCGGTCGCAAGCGCCAGATCAACCTGTCGGCCTGCAACAAGGATTTTTCCTGCCTCAACGGCTTCTGCCCCAGTTTTGTGACCGTCGAAGGCGCCACGCGCCGCAAGAAAACGGCGAGCGACATCGACGCCGTGGGCCACGCCGCCGCGCTTCCCCTGCCCGCCCCAGCAACGCTCGAGCGGCCCTATGATCTCCTGGTCACCGGCGTCGGCGGCACCGGCGTGATTACCGTCGGCGCGCTGATCGGCATGGCTGCGCATCTCGAACGCCGCGGCGTCTCGGTGCTGGATTTCACCGGCTTTGCACAGAAATTCGGACCCGTGCTGAGCTACATCCGTCTCGCCGCGAGCCCGGAGGCGCTGCATCAGGTCCGCATCGATCAGGGCGCCGCCGACGCGCTGATCGGCTGCGATCTCGTCGTCAGCTCCTCGCCAAAAGCCTCCGGCACTTATCACCGGGGCACGCGCGCCGCGATCAACACGGCGGAGATGCCGACCGGCGACGTCGTGCGCTTCCGCGACGCCGATCTCGCCTCGCCCGCCCGCCTGCGCGCGATCCGCCAGGTCATCGGCGACGGCAATCTCGACACCATCAACGCAAACGCCCTGGCCGAGCGCCTGCTCGGCGATGCCGTCTATGCCAACATCATCATGCTCGGCTTTGCCTGGCAGCAGGGCCTCGTGCCGGTCTCGCTGCAGGCGCTGATGCGCGCAATCGAGCTCAACGGCGTCGCGGTCGAGCGCAACAAGCAGGCCTTCGCCTGGGGCCGGATCGCCGCGGCCGATCCGGATCTTCTCCCCAAGCCCGAGGGCACTCCCGTCGCCGAGACGCTCGATCAAATGATCGACCGACGTGCCGAATTCCTGACTGCCTATCAGGACGCGGCCTATGCGGCGCGCTATCGGGCGATGATCGCGAAGGTACACGGTGCCGAATCCAGATTCGGCAACGCGGCGCTGACCGACGCGGTCGCGCGGTCCCTGTTCAAGCTGATGGCCTACAAGGACGAATACGAGGTGGCGCGCCTGCATATGCAGAGCGGCTTTCTCGACACGCTGAAGCGCGAGTTCGACGGCGATTTCAGGATCAATTATCATCTCGCGCCGCCTATCCTCTCCGCACGACGCGACGCGCGCGGCCGGCCGCGCAAGCGCGCCTTCGGGCAGTGGATCCAGATGCCACTCTCCGTGCTCGCTCGGCTGAAGGGCCTGCGCGGCACGCCGTTCGATCCGTTCGGCTACACGGCTGAGCGCCGCGCGGAGCGCGAGCTGATCACCTGGTACGAGGGATTGATCGAGACGATGCTCGCCCGCCTCGATGCCGACACGTTGTCGGACATCGTCGCCATCGCCAAGGCGCCGATGGATATCCGCGGCTACGGCCCGGTGAAGGATGCCGCGATCGTAAAGGTCAAGGCCGAGGTGGAGACTCTGCTGGCGAACCTGCCTGCCTCACCATCGCAAAAAATGCTGAGCTACGGTTGACCGCGGCGGCAGCGAGGCTGCCGGCGCCGAAGTGATCGGCGCGTGGACTCTCAGGCGTAGGGGTTGATCAGCTTCTGCTGCTCGGCGCTGTGGTGCACGAGCATGTCGATGAAGGTCCTGACTTTCGCCGACAGATGATGGCGATGCGGATAGACCGCGTTCATCGACAGCTCGATCGGCCGGTATTCCGGCAGCAGGCGAACCAGGCGGCCGGCTTCGAGGTCATCGTGCACCAGGAAACCCGCGGCCAGGCAAATGCCGGCGCCTTGCAGCGCGACGGTGCGCAAGGCTTCACCGCTGTTGGTCACGAGAGTGCCGGATACGCGGACCGATGCCGGGTTTCCCTTGCGATCGAGAAAGCGCCATTCCTCGAAGGGATAGTTCAGATGGCGCACGCAATTATGGTCCGCAAGCTCCTCGAGTTGCTGCACGCGCCCGCGCGCCTCGATATAGGCGTGTGAGCAGCACAGCACGTGCCGCCAGGTCGCAAGGCTCCGAACGATCAGGCTCGAATCCGGCGGCGACGTCATGCGCAGCGCCAGATCAAACCCCTCTGCGATCAGATCGACATTGGCTTCGCCCATGCGCAAGTCGACCTTCACCTCCGGATAGGTCGACAGGAATTCGGCCACCACCGGCGCGACGAACGGCACCATGTGGGTGGCGATATGGATGCGCAGCGTGCCGCGCGGCGTCGATTGCAACGCGCCGGCGATGTCATCGGCCTGTTCGAGGTCGGCGAGGATCTGCGTCGAACGGTCGTAATAGGCCTGGCCGATTTCGGTGAGGCTCACCTTCCGCGTCGTCCGGTTGAGGAGGCGCACGCCGAGCCGGTCCTCCAGCGCCTGGACGTGGTTGCTCACCATGGTCGTCGACATGTTGAGGCGGCGGGCGGCGGCGGAGAACCCGCCGTTTTCGACCACCCGGACGAAGGCCGTGAGGCTGGTGAAGCGGTCCATGATCGAGGCTCCGATTATCCGCTGCCGCTGGATAATGCTTCCAGTTCTTCCGGGATTATCACAACGGGCAGGACAGCGCATCTTACCGACACGAGATGCGTCCTGTCGCAAAGGGGCGCCTGGAAAGCTCGTGAGGATGCCATGTCGAACGCCGCTTATGTCACTGAACGCAATACAAAAATCGGGATTCGTTCTTCGCGCTTGGCGATCAAGCGGGTCGCCATCGGGTTGGCCCTGGTACTCGGCGCCGCGGCTGCTGCGGACTTCGGCTACGGCTACCTGACCACCGGGCGCTATCTCGAATCCACCGATGACGCCTATGTGAAGGCTGATTCCACGATCATCGCGCCAAAGGTCTCCGGCTACATCGCCCAGGTGCTGGTCGGCGACAACGAGAAGGTGAAAGCGGGGCAGATCCTGGCCCGGATCGACGACCGCGATTTCAGGGCGGCGCTCGACCAGGCCCGCGCCGACGTTGCCGCCGGCGAGGCTTCGGTTCGCAATCTCGATGCGCAGATCGCGCTGCAGCAGCCCATCATCGAACAGAGCACGGCCGACGTTTCCGCGGCCGAGGCCAATCTGACATTCGCGCAGGAGGAACGTGCGCGCTACGACGAGCTGATGAAGTCGGGCTCCGGCACGATTCAGCGCGCACAGCAGACCGACGCCGCGCTCCGCGCCAGCGACGCGCAATCGCAGCACGCGAAGTCTGGCCTTTTGGCCGCGCAGCGCAAGGTCGACGTGCTCACCACCGAGCGCGCCAAGGCCGTGGCACAGCTCGAGCGCGCCCGCGCCGTCGCCGAGCAGGCCTCGCTGAATCTCTCCTACACCGAAATCACCGCGCCAGTGGACGGCACGGTCGGTGCTCGTTCACTGCGGGTCGGCCAGCTCGTGCAGGCCGGCACGCAATTGATGGCGGTGGTGCCGCTCGATGCGGTCTATGTCGTCGCCAACTTCAAGGAGACGCAACTCACGCATGTGCGCGCCGGCCAGCCGGTGGAACTGCATATCGACAGTTTCCGCAATCAGACCCTGCGCGGTCATGTCGACAGCCTGTCGCCGGCGAGCGGGCTCGAATTCGCGCTGCTGCCGCCGGACAACGCCACGGGCAACTTCACCAAGATCGTGCAGCGCGTGCCGGTGAAGATCGTGCTCGACGACCACAGCCTGAGCGGCCTGTTGCGCCCCGGCATGTCGGCGGTTCCGACCGTGAACACCAAGCAGGCCGTGCTGGCCGAGCGTGGTACGGGCAAGCGCATCGCTGACAACACCGCGCGCGCGAACGGTGGCTGAGGACGCCGGTCCGGCCGGATTATCAAATTCTGCCGGATGATCCTTCCAAAATTTCCACGATTATCGAAATCATCCGCCTAATGCATCCTGTCTCCACAACCGAGACGAGGCTTCCATGAGCACGCTCCAACCAACCCTCACCGCCGCTTCGACCGCAGCCATTTCCGCTCCGGCTGCGCCCGCCACGCCTGCGGTTTCCGTAAAGACCTGGATCGCCGTAATCGGTGCAACGCTCGGCGCCTTCATGGCCGTGCTGAACATCCAGATCGTCAACGCCTCGCTTGCGGACATCCAGGGCGCGATCGGCGCCGGCATCGACGATGGCGGCTGGATCTCGACCTCCTATCTGATCGCAGAGATCGTGGTGATCCCGCTTTCGGGATGGCTTGCACAGGTGTTCTCGATCCGCATTTATCTTCTGACCAACGCGATCCTGTTCCTGGTTCTCTCCGCGGCCTGCGCGCTGGCGCAGGACCTGCCGCAGATGATCGTGCTGCGCGCCGTGCAAGGCTTTACCGGCGGCGTGCTGATCCCGATGGCGTTCACGCTCATCATCACGCTGCTGCCGCGCGCCAAGCAGCCGGTGGGCCTTGCGCTGTTCGCGCTGTCGGCGACCTTTGCCCCCGCGATCGGCCCGACCATCGGCGGCTATCTCACCGAGAACCTCGGCTGGCAGTACATCTTCTACATCAACCTTGTGCCCGGCGCGATCATGGTCGGCATGCTCTGGTATGCGCTGGAACCAAAGCCGATGAAGCTCGCGCTGCTGCGCGACGGCGACTGGGCCGGCATCATCACCATGGCGATCGGTCTCTCTGCGCTTCAAACCGTGCTGGAGGAAGGTAACAAGGACGACTGGTTCGGCTCGCCCTTCATCGTCAAGCTCTCCGTCATCGCCGCGGTTGCGCTGACCGCGTTCCTGATCATTGAGCTGACCGTCGAGAAGCCTCTGCTCAATCTGCGTCTCCTGGTCCGCCGCAATTTCGGCTTCGGCGTTCTTGCGAACTTCCTGCTCGGCGTCGCGCTCTACGGTTCCGTGTTCATCCTGCCGCAGTATTTGGCGCGCATCCAGGGCTATAATGCCGAGCAGATCGGCATGGTGCTGGCGTGGACCGGACTGCCGCAGCTCGTGCTGATCCCGCTGGTGCCGCGCCTGATGCAACGCTTCGACGCTCGGATCGTGATTGGCGTCGGATTCGTTCTGTTCGCGGCCTCCAACTTCATGAACATCTACATGACCAACGACTATGCCGCCGATCAGCTTCTTTGGCCCAACGTGGTGCGTGCGATCGGTCAGGCCCTGGTGATGGCACCGTTGTCGGCGGTCGCAACTGCCGGCATCGAGCCGGAGAACGCGGGCTCCGCATCCGGCCTGTTCAACATGACCCGCAATCTCGGCGGCGCCGTCGGCATCGCGCTGTTGCAGACCGTGCTCACCAAGCGCGAGCAATATCACTCCAACGTGCTGATGCAGTCCGTCTCGGTCTTCGAGCAGGCGACCCGCACGCGGCTGGAGCAGCTGACCCAGTATTTCGTCAATCACGGCGTCGTCGATCGCACCGATGCGGCGCACCGCGCCTATGTCGCGATCGGCCATGTCGTGCAGAAGCAGGCCTTCATCCTCGCCTTCAGCGACACCTTCTATCTGCTCGGCGCGGCGCTGATCGTCGCGCTGATCGCGTCCCTCTTCCTGAAGAAGCCCGGCCATGTTTCGGCGGGCGGAGCCCACTGACCACCCGAGTTAACCAAACAAAAGGAGAACCACCATGAAGCCCCGCATGAATTTCTACCAGGCTGCCCCCGACACCATCAAGGCGCTGACCGCGCTGGAGACCCACATCCAGTCGACGGGCCTGGAGAAATCGCTGATCGAGCTCGTCAAGATCCGCGCCTCCCAGATCAACGGCTGCGCCTTTTGCATCAACATGCACACCGAGGATGCGCGCAAGCGCGGCGAGACCGAACAGCGCATCTACCTGCTCAACGCCTGGCGCGAATCTCCGCTCTACACCGATCGCGAACGCGTGGCGCTGGCCTGGACGGAGTCGGTGACGCTGATCTCGGAAACGCACGCGCCCGACGACGTCTACGAGCAGGTCCGCGCGCAATTCTCCGAGGAGGAAACGGTCAACCTGACCATGCTGATCGCGACCATCAATGCCTGGAACCGGCTCGCGATCTCGTTCCGTGCGCTTCATCCCGTGAAGGTGAAGGCGTCGGTGGCGTGACGGGGCGCCCGCTGCCATCGACTGTGTGATGCACCGCTTCCACATTCTCAACTGTCATGCCCCGCGAAGGCGGGGCATCCAGTATTCCAGAGGCAGCGAAGTTCATAACAACTGCCGCGGCGTACTGGATCGCCCGGTCAAGCCGGGCGATGACAGCGGAGCGCCATGTGGCGTCGTCGATACTCTCGACGTTCGCGGTGAGGCTACTAGCCTACACCCCCGTCGCCTTCGCGAATTCCACGTAGATCTCGCGCAGCCGCGTCGCCATCGGGCCGGGCTTGCCGCTGCCGACCTGCTTGCCGTCGATCGCGACCACCGGCTGCACGAACGAGGATGCGCTGGTGATGAAGGCCTCCTTGGCGGCGAGCGCCTCAGTGACCGTGAAGGCGCGCTCCTCGATACGGAGCTGGCGTTCCGCGGCAAGCGCGAGCACGGCCTTGCGGGTGCAGCCCGGCAGGATGGCATTCGAATTTTGCCGCGTCACGATGACGTCGTTTTGCGTCAGGATGAACGCCGATGACGAGCCACCCTCGGTGACAAGACCGTCTTCGAGCATCCAGGCTTCGCCGGCGCCGGCTTCGGCTGCAGCCTGCTTCGCCAAGACCTGCGCCAGCAGCGCCACGCTCTTGATGTCGCGCCGTTCCCAGCGGATGTCGGGTACCGTGATGACATTGATGCCGGTCTTGGCCGAGGCCGCGTTGATGATGTCCTTCTCGGAAGTAAACATGACCAGCGTCGGCTTGACCTCGCCCTTGGGGAAAGGAAAGTCGCGCGCCGTGTCGGCGCCGCGCGTCACCTGGAGATAGACGAGACCATTGGCAAGCTTGTTGCGCGCGATGAGCTCCTTCTGCAGCTCGGTGATGCGCTCGACCGTCTCCGGCAGTTTCAGCTTGATCTCGCCGACGGAGCGTTCGAGGCGCGCCAGATGCGAGGCATTGTCGACCAGCTTGCCGTCCAGCACGGCCGAGACCTCGTAGATGCCGTCGGCGAACAGGAAGCCGCGATCGAGGACCGAGACTTTGGCGTCCGAAAGCGGGACGAAAGAGCCGTTGACGTAAGCGATCGAGTCCAAGGCAGGTCTCCTGTCGGGAATGCGGGAATTGCCTGCTCGTATACGAAATTTGTTGATGTCACGAAACCCTCAACTCGTCATTCCGGGGCATTCGCGCGGCGAAGGAGCCCGGAATCCATAACCACCGCTCGGGGTTATGGATTCCGGGCCTGCGCCTTCGGCGCATCCCGGAATGACGATGGGAGTTAGTGGGACAATATCTTCGACAAGAACTTCTGTGCGCGGTCGCTTCTTGGCTTGCCGAAGAAGTCGTCTTTCGGGGCATCCTCGACGATCTCGCCGCGGTCCATGAAGATCACGCGGTTGGCGACCTTGCGGGCAAAGCCCATTTCGTGGGTGACGACCATCATGGTCATGCCTTCGCGGGCGAGGTCAACCATGACGTCCAGCACCTCGCTGATCATCTCGGGGTCGAGGGCGGAGGTCGGCTCGTCGAATAGCATGGCAATGGGATCCATCGCCAACGCACGCGCGATGGCGACGCGCTGCTGCTGGCCGCCGGAGAGCTGCGCCGGAAACTTCTGCGCCTGCTCCTTTAACCCGACGCGCTCAAGAAGCTGCATGCCCTTGGCCATCGACTTGTCGTGAGCCCGCCCCAGCACCTTCTCCTGCGCAAGGCAGAGATTGTCGATGATCTTGAGATGCGGGAACAGCTCGAAGTGCTGGAAGACCATTCCGACGCGCGAGCGGAGCTTTGGCAGATCGGTCTTTGGATCGTTGACCTTGGTGCCGTCGACCGTGATATCGCCCTTCTGGAAGGGCTCCAGCGCATTGACGCATTTGATCAGGGTGGACTTGCCCGAGCCCGAAGGGCCGCACACGACCACCACCTCGCCCTTGGCGACGTTGGTGGTGCAATCCTTCAGCACCTGGAACGAGGCGCTGTACCATTTGTCGACGTGACTTATCTCGATCATGACGGGCTCTAGCGGATGATGGCGATGCGCGACTGCAAGCGGCGAACGCCAAAGGACGCGATACAGGAGATGGTGAAGTAGACGACGGCGGCGAACAGGTACATCTCGACGAGACGCCCGTCGCGCTGCGCGACCTTGCTCGCCGCTCCGAGGAAATCCGTGATCGACAGCACGTAGACCAGCGAGGTGTCCTGGAACAGTACGATGGTTTGCGTGATCAGCACCGGCAGCATGTTGCGGAACGCCTGAGGCAGCACGACGTAGCGCATGGTCTGCGCGTAGGTCAGGCCGAGCGCACTTGCCGCCGCCGGCTGCCCGCGCGAGATCGACTGGATGCCGGCGCGCATGATCTCGGAGAAGTAGGCCGCCTCGAACATGATGAAGGTGATGAGCGAGGAGGCGAACGCGCCGACCTTGATCGGCCGCGGCGCGCCGGTCAGCCACTGCCCGATATAGGGCACCAGGAAGTAGAACCAGAAGATGACGAGCACCAACGGCAGCGAGCGCATGAAGTCGACATAGAGAGCGGCGATGCGGCCGAGCAGCTTGTAGCCGGACAGCCGCATCAATGCGATCGCCGTGCCGAAGATCAGGCCGCCGAGCGCGGCGAGCGCCGTGAGCATCAGCGTGAACGTCATGCCCTCATAGAACAGATAGGGCAGCGCGCGGCGGATAACGTCGAAATCGAAATTGCCGAGCATCGCTATTTCCCCGTGATGTAGCCGGGGATCGCGACCCAGCGCTCGAGGAAGCGCATTGCGGTCACGACGACGGCGTTGACGAGGAGATAGAGGATGGTCGCGGCGGTGAAGGCCTCGAACACCTGGAACGAGAATTCCTGCATCGAGCGCGCCTGCCCGGTCAGTTCCAGCAGGCCGATGGTGATGGCCACCGCGGTGTTCTTGATGGTGTTGAGAAACTCGGAGGTCAGCGGCGGCAGGATGATGCGGAACGCCATCGGCAACAGCACGTAGCGATAGCCCTGCACGGTCGTTAGCCCCAGCGCGGTCGCCGCCATCTTCTGCCCGCGCGGCAGCGAGCCGATGCCGGCCTGCAATTGCACGGCGACGCGCGCCGACATGAACAGGCCGACGCCGATCGCCGCGGTCCAGAACGGCGCGTATGGCAACTTCTTCAGCCACAGGCCGGCAGCGCTCGGCAGCAATTCCGGCAGCACGAAGAACCACAGGAAGAGCTGCACCAAGAGCGGCATGTTGCGGAAGAACTCGACCCAGCAAAAGCCGAACCAGTAGGCGCCTTTCGACGGCAGCGTGCGCATGACGCCGACGATCGAGCCGGTGATCAGCGCGATGATCCAGGCCAGCGCCGCGGTCTCGAGCGTCAGCAGCAGTCCCGACAACAGCATGTCGAGATAGGTGCCGGTGCCCATCGGATTCGGCTCGAAGAAGATCTTCCAGTTCCAATTGTAGTTCACGAGTCCCCCGCGCGAACGCGACAATCACAGATACTGCTATCGTCTATGCAAATGTCCGGCCATTCCCCTCTCCAGAATGGCCGGACAATACTCCTGATCCCAGGGATCGAAGCTTACTTATAGTCGTCCGGGTTCGGCGAATCCGACGGCTTGGCAAACTCGTTCTTCAATTCGGCCGAGATCGGCGTGTTGAGGTTCAGGCCCTTCGGCGGGATCTTGTCCGTGAACCACTTGTTGTAGATCTTCTCGCCTTCGCCGCTGGTGTAGACCGCGGCGGTCGCCGCATCGACCACCTTCTTGAAGGCGGCGTCGTCCTTGCGCAGCATGATGCCATAGGGCTCGGGCTTGGAGAACGCGTCCTTGGAGATCACATAGTCGGCTGGGCTCTTCGAGCCGGCGACGAGGCTCGCAAGCAGGATGTCGTCCATCACGAAGGCGACGGCGCGATCGGTTTCCACCATCAGGAAGGCCTCGGCATGGTCCTTGGCCGGAATGATGTTGGCGCCGAGGCCCTTCGCGACGTTGGCTTCGGTGAGCTGCTTGATGTTGGTGGTGCCGGCGGTCGAGACCACCGTCTTGCCCTTCAGGTCATCGATCGACTTGAGGCCGCTCGACTTCTTGAACACGTAGCGGCTGGCAGTCAGGAAGTGGGTGTTGGTGAAGGCGACCTGCTTCTGCCGCTCGGCATTGTTGGTGGTCGAGCCACATTCGAGGTCGATGGTGCCATTGGCCATCAGCGGGATACGGGTCGCCGAGGTCACCGGGTTGAGCTTGACCTCCAGCTTGTCGAGCTTGAGCTCCTTCTTCACGGCGTCGACGATCTTGTAGCAGATGTCCATCGCGAACCCGACGGGCTTCTGGTTGTCGTCGAGATAGGAGAACGGGATCGAGGAGTCGCGGAAGCCGAGCGTGATCGCGCCAGTGTCCTTGATGTTCTTGAGCGTGCCGGTCAACTCCTCGGCACTGGCCTGGCTCGCGACCAAGCTGGCGGCGAGCACGAGGCCGAAGTTACGGAAATGTTTCACTTTTTTCTCCCCTTATGGAATGGCGGCCAGATGCTTGCATAAATCGGGCCGGATTAGAATGTGACTTTCGGAGCCCTTCACCTAGCCGAGCGGACGCGGTAGCTCCCCGAGGTCCCAGAACAGGCCTGCCATGACGGTCAGCGCCTCCTCGGTCAATGGCAGCAGGATGTGCTCATTTGGCGCATGCTGGGAACAGCCGGGATAGGAATGCGGCACCCAGATCGTCGGAAGGCCAAGAATCTCGGAGAACACGTCGTTCGGCAGCGAGCCGCCGAAATTCGGCAGGATCGCGGGCGCCTTGCCGGTGGTCGTTTGCACGGAGTCCGCGGCCCATTTGATCCAGGGGCTGTCGAAATCGGTGCGTGAGGCGACAAAGCTTTGCGCCGCCCGCACCTCGACCATCGGAAATCCCTTTGCGACGAGATGCACGCGGATCGCCTCAATGAGGCCGTCGATCCTGGTGCCGACAACGAAGCGCAATTGCAGCACCGCATTGGCATGGCCCGGGATCGCGTTCGCGGGCTTCTCGATATTGCCCGACGACATCGCCAGCACCTCGAGCGTGTTCCAGGCGAAGAGCCGTTCCGCTGCCGACAGTCCGTCCTCGCCCCAATCTTGCGCGAGCGCCGGCTCGTCTTCGGTCGGCTCGACTTTGACATCGGCAAGGAAGCTGCGGATCTGGTTGGTGAGGCGCGGCGGCTTCAGCGCATCGAGCTGGAGGCGGCCGTGACCGTCGACCAGCGTGGAAATCGCATTCACCAGGATCGTTGCGGGGTTGGCGAGTACGCCACCCCAATTGCCGGAATGATGTCCGCCATCGCGCAAGTTGACGTCGAGATGGATGCGGATGCCGCCACGGCAGCCGAGGAACAGCGTCGGGCGATCAGCCGAGAGGCGCGGCCCGTCGGAGGCCATGAACAGATCAGCCTTCAGCGCCTCGCGGTTGAGATCGCAGATCTTGCCGAGATCGGGCGAGCCGATCTCCTCGCCCATCTCGACGATGAACTTGGCATTGAAGCCGAGCTTGCCGCCGCGCGCCGCGCGCACTGCGCGCAAAGCCGCGAGATTGATGCTGTGCTGGCCCTTGTTGTCGGCGGTGCCGCGGCCATAGACGCGATTACCCGATGTCGTCGTGCGCCAGGGATCGCGATTGTCGCGCCACTCGCCCTCCATGCCGTCGACGACGTCGCCATGGCCATAGATCAGAACGGTCGGCGCGGACGCGCTCTCGATATGCTCGGCAATCAGGAACGGCGCCTTGCCGCTCGGCGATTCCACCAGCCGGCTCTCGAAGTCGAGCGCTGCAAAGGCGGGCCGCATCTCCTGTTCCAGATAGGCACGCAGCTCGGTGCCGCGCGAGGCGCTCTGGCTCTCGGTACGATAGGCGACGCGGCGGTCGAGCTCTACGAGGAACGCGCCGGATGAAAAATCCTCAACTGCGCGGGCGATGGCATCAGCTCTGGTCATTTCGTTCTTTTTCAAGCCTGGATTTGGAACAAGCGTAGCGGGATACGCCGTCTTTCGGAAGTGGCGGGGGTTGGCAATTGACTCTTCAATTGACTCTTGCCAACGGCCGGGAGCTTCTTGAATTTGGCCTTGCCAACGGCCGGCCGAATGCAAGAACTTGGCCAACTGCCCGGCACCGATACCATCGAGATGAGCCCGGGGATAGTGGCGCCGAGGGACAAGCATGGCAAAAGAAATTCGGCTCAACGCATTTGCGATGAATTGCGTCGCGCATCAATCGCCGGGCCTGTGGACCCATCCGCGCGACCGCACCGCCGAATACAACCGCCTGCCCTATTGGATCGATCTGGCGAAGACGCTGGAGCGCGGCCGCTTCGACGGATTGTTCCTTGCCGACGTGCTCGGCGTCTATGACGTCTATGGCAACAGCCCCGATGCCGCATTGCGCAACGCGGCGCAGACGCCGTCGAACGAGCCGCTGCTGCTGCTCTCCGCAATGGCAGCGGTGACGCAGAATCTCGGTTTTGGCGTCACCTCCAACCTCTCCTTCGAGCCGCCCTATCCCTTCGCGCGGCGGATGTCGACGCTCGATCATCTGACCGAAGGGCGGATTGGCTGGAACGTCGTCACCGGCTATCTCGACAGCGCCGCGCGCGGCGCCGGCAAGGACAAGCAGACCGCGCATGACGATCGCTACGACATCGCGGATGAATATATGGAGGTGGTCTACAAGCTCTGGGAAGGAAGCTGGGAGGATGAGGCCGTGCTGCGTGACCGCGCGCGCGGCATTTTCACCGACCCCGCAAAGGTGCATCGCGTCACGCATGAGGGCAGGAACTTCCGCCTCAACAATACCATCCATCTGAGCGAGCCGTCGCCGCAACGCACGCCCGTGCTGTATCAGGCCGGCACCTCGCCGCGCGGGCGGCAGTTCGCGGCCCAGCACGCCGAATGCGTGTTCATGTCGGGGCCGTCGGCAAAAGTGATCGCGCCGCGCGTTGCTGCCATCCGTCAGGCAGCGGCCGAGCTTGGGCGCAACCCGGCCGAGATCCTGATGTTCTCGATGATGACGCTGATCCTCGGGCGGACCGAGGCCGAAGCGAAGGAGAAATACGCCGACTACCGCCGCCACATCAGCCCCGAAGGCGCACTTGCCTTGATGTCCGGTTGGACCGGCGTCGATTTCTCCGGCTACGAGCTCGACCAGCAGGTGCGTCACGTGCAGAACGATGCCGGCCGCAGCGCGATGGACAACGTCACCCGCGCCGATCCCGACCGCGTCTGGACCGTGCGCGACGTGATCGAGCATGTCGGCGTCGGCGGCGCCGGGCCGGTCGTGGTGGGAACGCCGGAGATGGTCGCGGACAGGATCGAGGAATGGTTCGAGGCGACCGACGTCGACGGGCTGAACGTGGCGTTTGCGATCTCGCCCGGCGATTTCGAGGATATCGCCGACATGTTGGTGCCGGAGCTGACCCGGCGCAGCCGCTACAAGGCGGACTATGCCAAGGGCACGCTGCGGGAAAAGCTGTTCGGCCCCGGCCGCGCCCGGCTCACCGCGCCGCACCCGGCGGCGGGCTATCGGGTGGGGCGGAAGGACTAGACCGGTTACTTTGCATGGGGTTGTTTTTCAGATTTTGGTCTCGATGTCGTCCTGGCGAAAGCCAGGACCCATTACCCCAGGGAGAAGTTTGGCGAAGACAAGGGCAACTAGCATCGTGCCCATTACAGAGATCACGCGGTATGGGTCCTGGCCTTCGCCAGGACGACGTTGAGGAGGCATAGGCATACTGCCTCACACCTTCCCGTCCACCACCACTTCGATGAGCTTTGTGCCCGGGCGATTGAAGATGGATGCGAAGGTTGCCTTCAATTCCGTGGGATCACTCACCTTGATCGCCTCGCATCCCAGTGACCGCGCGATCCCGGCAAAATCCACCGGCGGGTCGACGAAATCCATGCCGACATAATTGTCATCGCCGTGGAAGGCGAGCAGGCGCTGCTTGATGATGCGGTAGCCGCCATTGTTGGCGATGACGATCGTCAGCGGCAGCTTGTGGTGGGCAGCGGTCCATAGCGACTGGATCGAGTACATCGCGCTGCCATCGCCGGAGAAGCAGACCACCGGCCGCGTGGGGTTGGCCAGGCTGACGCCGACTGAGGCCGGCAGGCCCCAGCCGATGCCGCCTGAGGCGAGGCCGTGATAGCCGTAGCGGTCGCGGTGTGGGCGCAGGCTCGCGATCTGGCGGCCGGAGGTGAGGCCCTCGTCGACGAGAATGGCGTTGTCGGGCATCGCCTCGACCATTTGCAGCGTCAGCCAGTCAGGGTCGATCGGCGTGCGGTCCCTCGCCTCCGTGATCTGCTCGACCAGCGCCGCGCGGCGCGCGTTCCAGTTCTTCGGCGCGAGCTCGGCGAGACGTTCCCTGGTGTGCCGCTCCAGCGCGGCGCCGCCCATTTCCTTGAGCGCCGGAACCAGCGCGCGCAGCGTTTCCTTCACGTCAGCCTTGAGCGCGATCTCCGCGCCAAAGTTCTTGGCGATCTCCCAATCGACCAGGCCAACCTGCACGATAGGAAGTCCATCCGGCAGCGGGGCCACCTCGCTATGGACCGACATCCGCAACGGATCGCCGCCCAGCGCGATGAGCAGATCGTAAGGCGCAAGCGTATCGCGCGCGGCCTTCTGTACGCGCGCCAGCGTGCCCATGAAGCTCGGGCTTTCCGAGAGGAAGTGCGCGCCATAGGCCGTGGAGGATTGATAGGCGGCAGCGCCCAAGAGCTCCGCGAGCTCGGCGGCTTCCTTCAGCGCGTCGCTCTTGACCACCTCGTCCATCGTGACGATGACCGGATGTTCGGCCTTGAGGAGCCGTGCGGCGAATGCCTTCAACGCCTCATCAGACGGCCTTGTGCGCGCATCGATGCGGGTGGAGCGGCCAAGATCAATGCCGGCTTCGCTATTGAGGATATCGCCCGGCAACGAAATAAACACCGGCCCCGTAGGCGGCGTGGTCGCGACCTTGGCGGCGCGGCGCACGATGCGCGGCAGATCCTCGAGGCGCGTCACCTCCACCGCCCATTTCACGAGCGGCTCGGCCATCCGCACCAGCGGACCATAGAGCACCGGCTCCATCAGGCCGTGGCCCTGCTCCTGCTGGCCCGCGGTCAAGATCATCGGCGTGCCCGTGAACTGCGCGTTGTAGAGCGAGCCCATCGCATTGCCGAGCCCGGGCGCGACATGGACGTTGCAGGCGACGAGTTGTCCGGAGGCCCGGCTAAAGCCGTCGGCGATCGCGACCACCAGGCTTTCCTGCATCGCCATCACATAGGTGAGATCGGGATGGTCCTTCAGCGCATGCATGATCGGCAATTCGGTGGTGCCGGGATTGCCGAACAGATGCGTGATGCCTTCATCCCTCAGCAGCGCAAGAAAGGCGGAGCGGCCGGTGATGCGGTTCTTCATGTTTCCTCCTGATCTCGCGGACATTGCCGGAGGGTCGCGCATGATGGCCGAAGTCGCGAGCACGGCGCAAGGAAGCCCAGTCATGGCTGCGTTGCGCAGATGCGCGTAAGCTGGGAGCATGCCCGGGCGTAAACCTGCACAGGGGGACACGATGGCCTATGACGAGAACACCGCCGCGCGCGTGCGCAAATTGCTGGCGGGCCAGCGCTACTTGGCGGAAAAGAAGATGATGGGCGGCCTCTGCTTCATGGTGAACAACACCATGTGCTGCACCGTGAGCGGGCGCGGCGGGATGCTGATCCGCGTCGGCCCGGAGGCGCATGCGCGCATGCTGCAGGAGCCGTACACGAGCCCGATGGAAATGCGCGGGCGCATCATGAGCGGCTTCGTGCGCGTCGCGCCAGAGGGCTACCAGACCGAAGCCGAGTTGAAGAAATGGATCAAGCGCGGGCTCGAGTTCGTCGCCGCGATGCCGGCAAAGACCGCAGGACGCACAATGGCGCCAAGGAAGGCTGCTTCAGCCAAATCCAAGGGCGCCGCAAAGGCTAAAGCCCCTCCTCGCGGCCGAGCTCAAAAGGGTCCTCGCCGCTAGCGCGCTTCTTCTTTTTCGAGCGCTGCCAGACCACGCCCGGGAAACCTTTCAGCGGCACCAGCGGCTCGCCGGTATAGGCCCATTCCTGCAGCTCTTCGATCGCGATGTGATAGAGTGGCTGGCGGCCGGTGCGCTCGTTGAAGAGTGCGCGGGGGATGTTGACCATGTGCGGGCCGCGCGGGCGCTCATAAGCGATCGGCGTGCCGCACTGGGAGCAGAAGCTGCGCGCGGTCTTGGTCGCCTTGTCCTCATAGCGGGTAATCGTGCTCTTTCCCGACGTGATGCGAAAACGCTTCTTCCAGCTTCCGACGTAGGTCGCATAGGCCGCGCCATGCGCGCGGCGGCTGGATGCTGAGTGATCATGCCATGCCCAGCGCGCCGGCACGTCGATCTCGAAGGTGACCTTGCCGCACAGGCATTGCCCGGTGGCAGTTCCTGCGGCGACTGCGGCTTTGGCCATGGTGCTTCCTCATCGTCCTTGCGAGCGCAGCGAAGCAATCCAGGATGCAGCCGCGGAAAGACTCTGGATTGCTTCGCTGCGCTCGCAATGAGGGAGATTGGGGTTTCCGTCGGAAAAATCAAATTTAGACCGTACCCCGGATGGAGCGAAGCGTAATCCGGGGGGCCCGATACGCTGGGTG
This sequence comes from Bradyrhizobium sp. Ec3.3, assembly GCF_000472925.1. Taxonomy (GTDB): domain Bacteria; phylum Pseudomonadota; class Alphaproteobacteria; order Rhizobiales; family Xanthobacteraceae; genus Bradyrhizobium. The sequence goes on along the minus strand of NZ_AXAS01000030.1, from coordinate 34,584 downwards.
AAGACCCGGATTTCGCTGCGCTCCATCCGGGCTAGGGCGGCGTCATGCCGGCGTCAGCTCATCATACGCGGGATAATCCGTGTACCCCTTCTCTTCGCCGCCGTAGAACGTCGCGCGGTTGTAGGGTGTGATCGGATAGTCGTGCTGGAGGCGGCGCGGCAGATCGGGGTTGGAGATGAAGATGCGACCGAATGCGACGATGTCGGCGTTGCCGTCGGCGATCGCGGCATTCGCCGTTTCGCCGGTGAAGCCGCCGGCAGCGATCAGGACGCCGCTATAGAGCGGTCGGAACAGCACCATGGCCGACGGCACGTTCTGCCAGTTGACGTCGGCGCGGCCGGCGCCGCTGGAACGGGGCTCGATGACATGAAGATAGGCGAGGCCAAGCTTGTCGAACGCCTTCACGACATGCGTGTAGAGCGGCATCGGATCCGGCTCACCGGAATCATTGGCGATGCCGTAGGGCGACAGCCGCACGCCGACACGGTTCGCGCCCCAGACGTCGATAGCGGCCTGCGTGACTTCGAGCAGCAGGCGCGCGCGGTTATCGATCGAGCCGCCATACTGGTCGGTGCGCTGATTGCTGCGCGACTGCAAGAACTGCTCGAGCAGATAGCCGTTGGCGCCGTGGATCTCGACGCCGTCGAAGCCCGCGGCGAGCGCGTTCTTCGCAGCCTGCCGGAACGCCTCGACGATGCTCTTGACATCTTCGGTTTCGAGCGCGCGCGGCGTCTCATAATCGGCGATCTTGCCATCGGCGGTCATCGCCTTCATGCCCTCGGCCCTGATCGGAATCGCGGAGGGCGCAACCGGCAGCTCGCCGCCATGGAAGGACGAGTGCGAGACGCGACCGACATGCCAGAGTTGAAGGAAGATGATGCCGCCCTTGGCATGCACGGCATCGACCACCTCGCGCCAGCCCGCCACCTGCGCGTCCGAATAGATGCCGGGCGTAGCGGGATTGCCGCGGCCGTGCGAGAGCACCGGCGAAGCCTCGGCGATGATGAGGCCGCCTTTCGTCGCACGCTGGCCGTAATATTCAGCGTTGAGCGACCGTGGCGCAAAGCTCTCGCGCTCGGCCCGCATGCGCGTCAACGGCGCCATCGCGACACGATGCGCAAGCTTGTACGGACCGACCTGCAACGGTTGAAACAACGCCGGGAATTTCATGCTGGCCCCAAATGGCTATGGAAGGATACGGATCATATAGCGAGGGGCGGCAACCGGAAAAGGTGCCGCCCCTAGAATGAGAATTTTCCGTCCCGCGAGATGCGGGACAGCAGTGATCGCTACGCCGTCTTGATCCAGACGGCCTTCACGTTGAGATATTCCTCGACGTGCTGCTTGCCGGATTCGCGGCCATAGCCGCTCATCTTGTAGCCGCCAAAGGGCACCGCCGGGTCCATCGCCTGGTAGCAGTTGACCCACACCGAGCCGGCGCGCAGCGACTTGGCTACGTGATGCGCCTTGCTGACGTCGCGGGTCCACAGGCCCGAGCCGAGGCCGAACATCGTCGCATTGGCACGCTTGACGAGCTCGTCCATGTCCTTGAACGCGATCGCGGAGATCACGGGACCGAAGATCTCCTCCTGCGCGATGCGCATGTTGTCCTGGACGCCCGCGAACACGGTCGGCGAAACGAAGTAGCCCTTGGCGAGCGCGCCTTCGGTCACGCGGCCGCCGCCGGCGAGCGCCTTCGCGCCTTCCTTCTGGCCGACATCGAGATAGCCGGTGACGCGCTCGAGCTGCTGTTCGGAGACGAGCGGGCCGATCTGGGTGTTGGGATCAAGGCCGTTGCCGACTTGCAGCTTCTTGCCGAACTCCGCGACGCGGCCGACGAACTCGTCATAGATCGCCTGCTCGACGAACAGCCGCGTGCCGGCGCTGCAAATCTGTCCGGAATTGGCGAACACCGCCATCGCAGCGCCCGGCACGGCAGCGTCGAGATCGGCATCGGCAAACACGATGTCCGGCGACTTGCCGCCGAGCTCGAGCGAAACGCGCTTCAGGTTGCCGGCCGAAGCACGAATGATCGACTGGCCCGTGACGTGCGAGCCGGTGAAGGCGACCTTGTCGACGTCGTGGTGCGAGGCGAGCGCGGCTCCCGCGGTCTCGCCATAGCCCGGCACGACGTTGATGACGCCGGGCGGCACGCCGGCTTCCAGCGCGAGTTCGGCGATGCGCAGCGAGGTCAGCGGCGCTTCCTCCGCGGGCTTCAGCACCACGGTGCAGCCGGTCGCGATCGCAGGTCCGATCTTCCAGATCGTCGCGGTGAACGGGCCGTTCCATGGGATGATGGCGCCGACGACGCCGACCGGCTCCTTCAGCGTGTAGGAGAAGATCTCGCCGGGCAGCGAGTTCTCGATGGTCTCGCCATGGATCGCGGTCGTCTGCCCTGCATAGTAGCGGAGCATGCCGAGCACGCGCAGCTTGTAGGAGCGGGTGCGGCTGACGGGCGCACCCATGTCGAGCGTATCGAGCTGCGCCAATTCGTCAAAATTCTTCTCGATGAGATCGGCGAGCTTGAGCAGCAGGTTCTGTCGCTCGAACGGCTTGACCTTGCTCCACGCCCCCTCGAAAGCGCGGCGCGCGGCCGCAACCGCGCGATCGATGTCTTCCTTGTCGCCCTCGGCGACAGTTGCGAGCAGTTCGCCGGTCGCGGGGTTACGGGTCTCGAAGCGCTTGCCCGAGGCCGCATCGACCCATCTGCCGTCGATCAGCATCTGCTTGTAGGACCCGTTGGCGAACGGATGGCGCGTGATCGGAATAGCTTGCGACACAGCCATGGCTGCACTCCCTCTGACTGACTTGATTGGGTTCGATCTGGGCGGGATCGTTAGGTCAGCGAAAATACAGCGGTGTCGGATGGGCGTAAAGCCGGTGCGGAACGAAGACCTCCCATGCCGACTTGTGCATGGTCGCAAGATTGCCGTGCTATAGGTCGAGCCTTCTCACCCCGCGCGCCGTGATCCGGAGTATCCCCATGCCGCACCCTGCCCTGTCAGCCAATAACGTTGCCGTGATAACGGGTGGTGCAGCCGGCATCGGACTCGCCGCCGCGGAACAGTTTGCAAGGCTCGGGATGAAGGTCTGCATCGCCGACGTCGATTCCGTACGGCTGACGCAGGCCGAAACAAAACTGTCATCGATCGCGCCCGGCGGCAGCGATCATGTGATGACTGCCGTTGTCGATGCCAGCCGGCCGCAGAGCCTGACGGAACTGGAAGCCGCCGTGCCAATGCCGGCATCCAGCCGGGCAGCACGATGTTCGGCGAGCCTGACACCTGGCAGCGCATCATCGACGTCAACATGTGGGGCATCATCAACGGTGCACGCATCTTTGCACCCAGCATGATCGCGCGCGGCAAGGCCGGCCTCATCATCAACACCGGGTCGAAGCAGGGCATCACCACGCCGCCGGGCGATCCCGCCTACAACGTCTCGAAGGCCGGCGTGAAGGCGTTCACCGAGGCGCTCCAGCACGAACTGCGAAACACCAGGGATTGCCGCATCACGGCGCACCTCTTGATCCCCGGCTTCGTCTTCACCGGCCTCACCGCGCGCGGCCGCACCGAGAAGCCCGCCGGCGCCTGGACGCCGGAACAAACGGTCGATTTCATGATGGCGCGGCTCGAGGCCGGCGACTTCTACATCCTCTGCCCTGACAACGACGTGCCGCGCGAACTCGATGAAAAGCGCATGTTGTGGGCCGCCGGTGACATCGTCGAGAACCGGCCGCCGCTGTCGCGCTGGCATCCGGACTATGCGGATGCGTTTGCGCAGTTCGTGAAGGGCAACTAGGCGAGGCCGCCTACAGCGTCTCTTGCTGGTGTCCGCATTGCTTGCAGGCGAACTTGACGCGGGTCTGGCCCTTGGGGGCCTGGACCCGGTTCGGCGCGCCGCACTTGCCGCAGAGCGTCTCGATGCGGGTCGTGCCCTGCTTGACGACGATGTTCTTCTTTTCCATCGTCTCGCGGATCAGGCGCTCGGCCTCCTCGCGCAAGGATTGTTTCGACAAAGCTCATCTCCGCCATGAATGCGGGCGAGCCTTATCGCACCCGCGTCGAAATCACAATCGGCAAAGCCGGTTCAAAGCTCAACTATCACATAGCTGTCTTCGGCATGCACCGGAAGGTTTCCGCGACATACGCGCCTTCTGTAGCTCCTCGCGGCGCTCCACCGCGACCACGCCCGAGATGTGCCTTCGCACACGCAACACGCGTTCCCCAGGAACCACACGCTCAAGAACGCTCCAGCGATTGACTAAAATTTCGTCTATTGCATTGCGTTCCCTGGGCTTACCTTCCCACAGCATCCAACCCTTCTTCTTCCCCGGAGTCCCCTATGCCCCTCCTCATTCGCGGTGGCACCGTCGTCAATCATGATCATTCGCGCCGTGCGGACGTGCTGGTCGACGGAGACACCATCGTCGCGGTTGGCGCATCGGTCGATGCGCCGGCGGGTACTGAAATGATCGACGCCGGGGGCTGCTTCGTGATGCCGGGCGGCATCGATCCGCACACCCATCTCGAAATGCCGTTCATGGGCACGGTCACGGCCGATGATTTCGAGTCCGGCACGAAGGCGGCGCTGACCGGCGGCACCACCATGGTGGTGGATTTCTGCCTGCCAGATCCCGGCCAGTCGATGCTCGCGGCCTATCAGGAGTGGCGGCACAAATCCGAGAAGGCGGCAAGCGACTACGGCTTCCACATGGCGGTGACGTCATGGTCGAAGCAGATTTTCGACGAGATGGAGACCGTGGTCAAAACCTACGGCATCAATACCTTCAAGCACTTCATGGCCTACAAGGGCGCACTGATGGTGAACGACGACGAGCTCTATAACTCGTTCGCGCGCTGCGCCCATCTCGGGGCCATGCCAGTGGTGCACGCGGAGAACGGCGACGTCGTCGCGCTGATGCAGGAGGCGTTGATTGCGCGCGGCATCACCGGCCCCGAAGGCCATGCCTATTCGCGGCCGCCGGAGGTGGAGGGTGAAGCCACCAACCGCGCCATCATGATCGCCGACATGACGGGAACGCCGGTCTACATCGTCCACACCAGCTGCCGCGAAGCGCACGAGGCGATCGCGCGAGCGCGCGCGGCGGGAAAACGCGTCTATGGCGAGCCGTTGATCCAGCATCTGCTGCTGGATGCCGGCGAATATGCCAGCAAGGACTGGGATCATTCCGCGCAGCGCGTGATGTCGCCGCCGTTCCGCGACAAGTCGCACCAGGACAGCCTGTGGGCCGGCCTGCAATCCGGCTCGCTCCAGGTGGTCGCGACCGACCACTGCGCCTTCACGACCGAGCAGAAACGGTTCGGACTCGAGGACTTCCGCAAGATCCCCAACGGCACCGGCGGACTCGAAGACCGGCTGGCCCTGCTGTGGACCGCGGGTGTTACGACCGGGCGGTTGACGAAGGAAGAGTTCGTCGCGGTGACCTCGGCCAATATCGCCCGCATCCTCAACATCTACCCGCGCAAGGGCGCTGTCGCCGTCGGCTCGGATGCCGACCTCGTCGTGTGGGACCCCAAGGCAACCAAGACGATCAGCGCGAAGCGGCAGATGAGCCGCATCGACTATAACGTCTTCGAGGGATTCGAATGTACGGGCGGACCGGCCGCGACGATCTCACGCGGCCGGATCGTCTGGAAGAACGGCAACCTGCGCGCCGAAGCAGGCGACGGCCGCTATATCGAACGGCCAGCGTTCTCGCCGGTGCATGTCGCCAATTCGACCTGGAAGGAGCTGACCGCACCGCGCGCGGTGACGCGGGGCGCAGTCACGCCGTAAATGCTTTCTGGCAGGAAATCGGTTGATGCGACAGGGTGACACATGATTCAGGTTGAGTTTTGTGGGGACATGTTGCGGAAATGCAGCACTGATCATGCCGCGTTCGCGGACCTAATCTCCCGGAAACGCTTTTCCGATCCGGCCTTCGCTGGCACGCAGCATCGCTGCGTCGAGCCTGCCCTGTCGCGCCCCATCCAGCGCGCAATCAAAGACCCGGTAAAACTGCGCGCCGTCATAGGCGACGAGCAGGAGATCGACGCCGGCGTTCATCGCCTCGACCACAGCCTTGCAGACGTCGTGCTGGTAGATCGCGCCCATCACGAGGTCGTCGGTCATGACGACACCCTGGTAATTCCATTTGTCGCGAAGGATGCCCTGGACGACGCGCCTTGAATGCGAGGCGGCGCGATCAGGATCGACTGCGGTCAGCGTGACATGACCGACCATGAGCGCGGCGCGCGACTGCCCGAGCACCTCCTTGAAGGGACGCCAGTCGGAGGCTTCCAGCTCCTCGATCGGCGTGTCGAGATTGGCTGCGAAATGATGCGTGTCGGTGCGCACGCGGCCGATGCCCGGGAAGTGCTTCAGCGTCGCGCCGACGCCTGACGCCTCCAAACCCTGCACATAGGCGCCCGCAATCTCGCCGACCACGGCGGGATCGCTGGCGATGGCGCGCTGGCCGATCAGGGTATGGAAATCGAGCCGGTTGCGCCGGACCGGAGGCTTCAGATCGAGCACCGGCGCAAGGTTGAGATTGACGCCGAGCGCCGCCAGCTCGCGCCCATGCGTGCGGCCGAACTCCTCCGCCTTGGCCTTGCGCGCCTCCGGCGGAAGCTCAGCCAGCGTTGCCAGCGCCGGCACTTTCGTCAGCGGCGGCGAGAGATGGCCGACGATGCCGCCCTCCTGGTCGGCCGTCACGATCAACGGCGGCAGGCCCGCCGCGCGCCGCTTGTCCTGGAGGGCCGCAATCTCGATCCGGAGTTCATCAACTGTCCTGCGCCTGATGTTGTGCCGGGTGATGTAGATGCCGCCGATCAGGCCCTGCTCGGCCAGGTGCGCGACCTCGGGAAACGACGAATAACCGACGATGAAATGCGGTCCGAGCTGGCGTACCGCCGCACGGCTTGCGTGCAGGACCTCATGCCTGCGCAGCTCGAACTTCAGATGCGCGGCTGACATCAGGAGCGGCGGCAGGCACCAGAGCACGACGAGCAGCCTGCCGGGAGCTCGCTGCCAATGCCCGCGGCGAAAGAGGACGATGGCGATCGCGATGCTCAGAACGACGAGTGTAATGTTTCCCGCGCCACGCAGCACGACCAGATAGGGATCGTTCTTGTTCGCCGCAGCGAAGGCGAGAGCGAGCGGGGCCAGCCAGAGAAGGATCAGGCCGATACGACGCGTGAATTGCATGGGAGACGACATCTGCGAAGCAAAGGATGCTTCGCCCTATCAAAGCGCTTTGCGCAGCGCGAGTGGTGAAACCGCGCCTGCACGAAAACTGCACGAAACACCTGAAGACGTGCAGAGCGCGTTCCCGACATCTGCACATCGCCCGTTCAAGCTCATGCCGTCACTATCCATGAGAAGGTCTTCGAGATGACAAGCCCGGCATCAGTCGCCGCCTCCGACATCCGCCCGATCCAGAGATCAGCCGTTCCGGCCAGGCTTACGATGGCGCTGGCGCTCGTTACCCTCGCCGACTGGCTGTTCTACGACGAGCGAATCGGGATCTCGCTCGCCATCTTTGCTGTGGCCATCGCCAGCGCGTCCTGGCTCGCCAATCATGCGACGCTGGACCTCCGACGCGCGGCGCTCGGCGGCATCATCGTGATCGTGGGCCTCGTGCCCGTCATCGAGGAGGTCTCTCTGCTTTCGGTCCTGCTCCTCGTCATGGCATTTGCAATCGGCCTGCTGCTTGCGACCAATCCGGATACCACCGCATTCGCCGACCGCGCCCGCGCATTGCGCAATCTGTTTCTGTTCGGCCCGTTCAGAATCTTCCGCGACGTGCTCCAGATCTTCGATCTCACCGGTTTTACACGCGGCATCGCGGTCTGGTTCGTCCCCGCCGTTCTCGGCATCGTCTTCATCGCACTGTTCACGGCCGCTAATCCCTTGATCGAGCAATGGGTCGATCTGCTCAATCCAAAGCTCATCCTCGACCATCTCAGCATCTGGCGGATCCTGTTCTGGACGCTGATCGTCGCGCTGGTCTGGCCGTTCATCCATGTGCAGTGGCGGCGCAGGAGCCACGCTGCGGCGGCGGCTGCCGAGCCGGCCGAACAGGAGCCGGCCGCTCCCACCGACCGTATCGAGCTGCTCGGCGCGCCCACGATCCTGCGCGCGCTGATCCTGTTCAATCTGCTGTTCGCGGCGCAATCGATCCTCGATGCCATTTATCTCTGGGGCCATGCCGCGCTCCCAGCCGGCGTTACCTACGCGGCCTACGCCCATCGCGGAGCCTATCCGCTGATCGCCACCGCGCTGCTCGCAGCCGGTTTCGTGCTCGCCGCGATGCGGCCGGGAGGTCCGGCCGAGAAATCGACGGTGATCCGGTCGCTGGTCTATCTCTGGGTCGGCCAGAACGTGCTTCTGGTCCTCTCCTCCATTCTCCGGCTCGACCTCTATGTCGACATCTATCTTCTGACCTATTGGCGCATCGCCGCCTTCATCTGGATGGGACTGGTGGCGCTCGGGCTCGTCCTGATCCTCGCCCGCATCGTGCTCGACCGCTCCAACCAGTGGCTGATCGGCGTCAATCTGACCGCGTTAACGATCGTGCTCTATGCCTGCGCGCTCGTGAACTTCGATGCCATCATCGCCGACTACAATCTGAGCCACAGCCAGGAAATGTCGGGGAAGGGCGTGCAGATCGACACCAACTACCTGCTCACGCTCGGACCGCAGGCGCTACCTGCGATCGACAAGGTCATCCAAATCCGGAACAGGGCCAACGAGACCTGCCTTGTGTCGCGCCGCGACCGGCTTGTAGAACTGCAACGCCAGGACATCGGGTCCTGGCGCGCCTGGAGCTTCCGGAGCTGGCGCCTGCAGCGCCGGCTGGACGCGCGGGCGAAGAGCCAGGCGGCGGGTTGAGGACGCGGAGACATCTTTGGCGTATCGCATTCTCATCGTCGACGACGAAGGCCACATTCGCGAAGTCATCCGCGTGGCGCTGAAGAAGGCCGGCATGGACGTGATCGAGGCGCGCGACGGCAAGGAGGCGCTCAGCCGCTTTGCCGCCGACAAGCCCGACCTGATCGTGCTCGACATCGGCATGCCCGAATTCGACGGGCTCGAGGTCTGCCGCGAAGTGCGTAAATCCTCCGACGTGCCGATCCTGTTCTTGTCCGCGCGCGACGAGGAGATCGACCGTGTGCTCGGCCTCGAGATCGGCGGCGATGACTATGTGACGAAGCCGTTCAGCCCGCGCGAGCTGGTTGCGCGCGTCAATGTCATCCTGCGACGACTGAGCCCCCGTAACGGCGACGCCAAGACAGGCTCGGTCGCGCTCTCGCAAGGCGGCCTCCTGGTCGATCCCGAGCAGCATGTCGCGTCCTTTGCGGGCGTCCCGCTTAAGCTGACCGCGATCGAGTTCGGCATCCTGCGTGCGTTCCTGACGCGGCCGACCTCGGTCTATAGCCGCGAGCAATTGATGCGGGCAGCCTATCAGCTCAACATCCACGTCTCCGACCGCACCATCGACAGCCACATCCGCAACATCCGCGCCAAGCTTGCGGCGCAGAGCTGCGACAGCGTGATCGAGACCATTCACGGTGTCGGCTTCAAGCTCGGGCGCTGCGAGAAAGAGGCATGAGCTCCGCGCCCGACAAGTGGCGGCCCTCGCTCGGGCTCGTGATCTTTGCGGTGCTGGCGACGGTCGCCGTGCTGCCGCTGGTCGGACTGTTCTTCTTCCGCCTCTACGACAACCAGCTCATCCGCCAGACCCAGGCCGAGCTGATCGCGCAGAGCCGGGTGATCGCGACGATCTATGCGCAGGAGGTTTTGGCACGGCTCGACGGCGGCATCGCGCTCGGCCCCGAGGTGGCGCCCGGCGTCCTGCCCGATCCCGGCGACCAGTTCACGCCGATCCGTCCCGCGCTCGACCTGACCGCAAACGATCTGTTGCGGCGGCGGCCTGACGCGATGCCCGCGACACGGCCGGCGGATCAGGCCTATGCCGAGATCGGGGCCAGGCTGACGCCGATCATCCGCGACACGCAGAAGGTGACGCTCGCCGGCTTTCGGATCCTCGATCCCAACGGCGTGGTGATTGCGGGCCGCCAGGAGGTGGGGCAGTCGCTCGCCCATATCGAGGAAGTCGCTGAGGCATTGCACGGACAATACCGGGCCACGCTGCGCAACCGCGTGCCGGACAAGCCGCCGCCGCCGATCTATTCCTTCAGCCGCGGCCTCGGCGTGCATGTGTTCTCGGCAATGCCCGTCATCGTCAACAACCGCGTCGCCGGCGTGGTCTATGCAACGCGCACGCCGAGCAACATCTTCGACCTTCTCTACCAGGAGCGCGGCAAGTTCATCCTGGCGGGGCTCGCTGTCATCCTCGGCACGATCGCGATCGGCCTCGTGTTCTCCCGGACCATCACGCTGCCGATGCGCGAGTTGATCGACCGCGCGGCCCGGATCGGCCGCGGCGACCGCGAGGCATTCCGGCCGCTGAAACACTACGGCACGCGCGAATTCGCCCAGCTCTCGCACAGCTTCCTTGGCATGGCCGAGCAGCTTGCGCGGCGATCGGATTACATCGCAACGTTCTCGGCGCACCTGACCCATGAGCTGAAATCGCCGCTGACCTCGATTAAGGGCGCGGCCGAGCTGTTGCAGGATTCGCTGCAAGGCAAGCCCGACAGCCTGACCCCGGCCGAGCAGAAGACGTTCGTCGCCAATATCCTCTCCGATACCGAGCGGCTGGAGGCGATGGCGCAGCGGCTGCGTGAGCTGGCGCGAGCCGAAAGCCTGCCGCAGAACGAGCGCACCGAGCTGGGACCCGTCATCGGCGACCTCAAAAGCCGTTTTCCGGCCGGCACCATCTCCGCGACGGGCAGCCTCGACCGGTCAATCGGCATGTCCGGCGAGAAGGCGATGATCGTGCTGTCGCACCTCGCCGATAATGCGATGCGGCATCGCGCCAGACATATCAGGCTGGAAGCGGTCGACGAGCGCACGACGGTGCGGCTGACGGTGAGCAATGACGGTGAGCCGATCTCGGCGCCGAACCGCGACAGGATCTTTGATGCCTTCTTCACCACCCGACGGGAGTCGGGCGGTACCGGAATGGGGCTTGCGATTGCGCGCGCGGTGATGGCGAGCCATGGCGGCTCGATCGAACTGAAGCCGACCGACGAAGGCGCGGCTTTCGAGCTCCAGTTTCCCGCGGCTTAGGCCGCCTCAGATTGCGAACACCCAGGCGGCGACAATGGTGCCGATCGTGACCAGGCCCGCAATAGTCCAGCCCGCGGCATATTCCAGCTCGGGATGACCGGTCGCCCGCATGATCTCGCGCGGATCGGCGGTGTGCTTCCAATGCTCTGCCATGACAGCCTCGCACGTTTTTGTGCTTGTCTTATTAAGTCGCGCGAAGGGTGATTTGGTTCCATCACGGAAATGCGAGGAGCCGCACGCGTCCCACGGCGCGTAGCAGGACTGCTTTCCTACCACCGGTAGCGTGCTAGACTGCGCGGGCGCATTTCCGCGGCAGGAGGAACGCATGGCCGACAACAAGTCCAAACGGGGCGGGGCCGATCGTGCCCTGATCGCACTCGGCGAGCGCTACGAGGTCGCCTACTGGTCGAAGAAGTTCAAGGTCACGCCAGCCAAGCTGAAATACGCCGTCAAGAAGGTCGGCCACTCCGCCAAGAAGGTCGAAGTCTACATCAAGCTCCAGAAGCACCGCGCCGGCGACAAGATGCGGATCGCGCTCAGCGAGCCCTACGAGGTCCGCTACTGGTCCAAGAAGTTCAAGATCACGCCCGCAAAATTGAAGGCGGCAGTGGCGGCAGCCGGCCACTCCTCGAAGAAGGTCGAGGCCTATCTCGCCGGCCAGAAAGCCGCGAAGAAGAAGGCGGTCAAGAAAAGAAGAGCTGCGAAGAAGGCGTCAAAGCGCAGGAAGGCGGCCTGAGATGAAGTTCAGGAAGCTGATCCTTGTGGCGTCGCTCGCGTTGGGCGGCGCATCGGTCGCGCAGGCCGCCGATACCGCCTCGACGATCTCGGGCTCGACCGCGCTGGCGCTCGCAGGCGTCATCGCGCCGCTATCGCCCATCCTGGCCTCCGGCGAGAAGAAGGCGATCGCGATGCTGTTCGCGGCCAACAGCGACATTCCCTACAAGAAGCCAATCGCCGTAACCGCCGACCGGATCGTCTGCCGCACCGGCAATGTCGACATCACCGTGCGCAACTGCGAGGTGACGTTCGGCAAGAAGGTCAAGACCGTGAACGGATCCACGGCCAACGAGATCTATGCCACCGAGGCGCTCGCCGGCGTGCCGGCGGACGGCGCGGCGGGATCGAACTTCGAGAGCCTGTCGAAACTGAGCTGCACGATCGATCCGAACGCCATCCGCCAGAAGGACGGCAGCGGCGCGAGCTGCACGTTCCAGCCCGGGAATTAGTGCGCGCCGTCAAATCGCCCCAACGGCAATCAATAAGGGGCCAATTGCGGGCCAAGCCGGAACGCGAGCCGGCGCTTGAGCGCTCAGCACGGCACATAACAATGAAGAACTATCTCGCATTTTTCCTTTTGCTGACCATCACGACCGCCTCCGCACACGGGCTTTTTCCCGCCCCGCTGCAACCGCCGTCCGATCTGGTGCGCACAGGCCTCACCGACACCGACACGTCCGCCGGAGGCACGGCCCGGCTGTGCGATCAGGTCGCGTTCTCGCGGAGCCTGCGCTATGGCGACAGCGAGCAGAATTTCCTTGACGTCGCGACCAGCGAGACCAAGGCAACAACGCCGCAGCCGATCCTGCTGTTCGTGGCCGGCGACAGCTTCACCGGCGACAGCGCCGCGACCGACACGGCGCGCGAGTTCCAGGACGAGGCGATGTGCTTTGCCGCGCGCAACGGCATGGTCGGCGTGCGCGTGAACTACCGCCTTGCGCCGGCAGCGTCCTGGCCTTCCGGCGCGCGCGACGTCGCGGCTGCCCTGTCCTGGATCCACCAGAACGTCGATCTCTTCAATGGCGATGCCCGCGAGATCGTCGCGGTCGGCTACGCCGCCGGCGCCTTCCACGTCGCGAGCCTGCTCGCGCATCCGGAATTGCAGGGCACCGACACCGACGTCGCCGGCGTCGTGCTGATCTCCGGCATTTATCGCGCGGGCAAGGACGCGAGTGCCAGCGAGAGGGCCTATTTCGGCTCTGATGCAGCCCAATATGACGAGCGCTCCGCCTTCCCCGGCATCCTCAAGGTCGAAGAACCGATCGTGCTGGCCTGGGCTGCGGTCGATCCCGCAGGCCTGGTGACGCAGGGCGAAGCCTTGAGGCAGGCACTCTGCGGCGCCGGCCACTGCCCGCGCACGACCATCCTGCACACCCGCGATGGCATCGCCTCGGTATTCGGGCTCGACGGCTCCGCCGACAGCCTCGCCGAGCCGACGCTGCTGCTGGTCCACCAGCTCGAGGCGCGCGGATTGCCGTAGCCGGCCGGCTTTCGACGTGTCAGCACCGCTGCCGCTTGGGTGGCAGCGCTCGGGACACAGGAATGACAAACCCTTGACCTAGATCAACCGCTCTTGATGCCGATTGCGCCGACCTCCACGCAGGGGTCCAACGTCGAGGTGTCGAACATGCGTGTGACCGGCAGGATGCTGTTCGCGTTGGTGCTCGCCGTCGCCTCGCTGGGCGCCATGTCGCAGCAGCGAGAGGACTCGGCGACTGTCTCCGAGATTCGCATCGGCAACGTCATGCCCTATTCGGGCCCGCTTTCGGAATTCGGTGCGATCGGCAAGGCGGAAGCCGCCTATTTCGACATGGTCAACGAGCAAGGTGGGATCAACGGCCGCAAGGTCCGCTTCATCACCCGCGACGACAATTCCGATCCTGCGACCGCGCTGGAGCTGACCCGTGGGCTGGTCGAGAAGGACGAGGTGCTGTTGATGTTCGGTTCGTTCGGCACGCCCGGCAATCTTGCCACGCGATGGTATCTCAACGAGCGGAAGATCCCGCAGCTCTTTGTCGCGTCCGGCGACGAGGAGCTGAGCCGGCCCAGGGCGTTTCCCTGGACCATGGGTTGGCAGCCTTCGTACAAGGCGGAAGGGCGCATCTACGCCAACTACATCCAGGCCTATTATCCCCGGCGCAAGATCGTCGTGCTCTGGCAGAATGACCAGTTCGGGCGCGACTTGTTCAAGGGTATCGAGGAAGGATTGGGCGACCTCAATCGCTTCGTCGTCGTCGATATCGCCTTCGACATCGCCGACGAGCATCTCGACACACACCTCTCGGTGCTGAAGCAATCCGGCGCCGAGGTGTTCGTCTTTGCCGGCGTGCCGAGCACCGCGGCCCGCGTGATCAAGTTGGCGGCCGGCTTCAACTGGCATCCGGTGTTCATCCTGAATGATGCTGCGGCCTCGATCGCCAATGCGCTGATCCCGGCAGGAATAGAGAATTCGGCCGGCGTGATCTCGGCTGCATTCCTCAAGGACCCGAGCGACCCTGCCTGGAAGGACGACCCTGGCATGAAGGACTGGCTCGCCTTCATGGACAAGTACAACCACCCGGAAAGCCAGAACAACAGCGCCGCGCTCTATGGCTATGCAGCGGCGGAAGCGCTCACGCAGGTGCTGAAGCAATGCGGTGACGATCTGTCCCGCGAGCACGTGATGCAGCAGGCCGCCTCGCTCCGGGACTTTCAGCCCTCGGTCGCGCTGCCCGGCATCAGGATGAACACGCGGCCGGACAATTACGTGCCGATCAAGCAAATGCGGCTCGAACAGTTCGACGGCCGCACCTGGCAGTCGTTCGGCGACGTGATCGAGACCGCGTTCACGGAAGGGCTGAAGCGCTGACCGGCCTCACGCAGGCTTGAGTGAGGCCAGCGCATTCTCCAGGAGCGAGCGCACCCGCGCGGCATCGCCCGATTTCACGACCGATGGATCGAGATAGAGCTCCAGGCCCGGAACGCGCTCGGTAATGACACCGCTCTTTGCGGCTCCCCCATCACTCAGCGCATCGACCGAATACGGAATGACCTCGCGGCTGATGCCCTTCATGGTGATGGCCGGCAGCGCGTGCGCCGTGACGACGTCGCTGACCAGCGCGAAGGTCTCGTAGCTCAGCACGATGCCGCCGGGCTCGGCGATCGATTGCAGGCGCGCGGCGAGGTTCGCCTCGGCGCCGATGATCGTGTAGTCCATGCGGTCGCTGCTGCCGAAATTTCCGACGTTGCAATAGCCGGAATTGATGCCCATGCGCGATTTGAACGGCTGTTCGATGCCGGAGGCGCGCCATTTGGCATTCAGCTCGGCAAGCCGCTGCTGCATGCGCCAGGCCATGCGCAGGCAAGCCTGCGCGTCGGCGCGGTCACCCTTGGTCTCGGGATCGCCGAAGAAGATCAGCATGGCATCGCCGATGAACTTGTCGATCGTGCCGCCATGTTCATGCGCGATCGCCGACATCTCGGTGAAATATTCGTTGAGGAGCTGGGTCAGGAGCTCCGGCTGGAGCCGCTCGGCGGTCGCGGTGAAGTTCTGGATGTCGGAGAAGAAGATGGTGAGCTTCTTGCGCTCGGTGTGGATGGTGACGTCCTTCTGTCCGCTGAAGATGCTCTTGTAGACCTGCGGCGGGATGTAGCGCGAGATCTTCATCGAGAGCGAGGCGAGGAAGTCGTTGGCGGATTCGAGCTCCTTGTTCATCGACTTGATGTGGTTGGCCTGGCGGCGCTGCATGGAGAGAAAGGAGAGCCCGCTGCCGGCCGCGATGAAGAGATAGGCGAGCAGGAACTTGAACGAAAAGATGTTCGCCGCGATTGGCTGAGCGATGATCACCTCCTGAATGCCCCTGATGTCGCCGACCTTCCAGTCCTTCTTCGGGCTCTCGGGATGGCTGTTGTGGCAGCTCACGCAGGCCGGGCCCATCGTCACGGGAGCCACCAACCGGACCTTGTCGGAGAATAGCGAGGTCTCGGTCTCGACGATCTTCTTCTCGGGGTCCGCGCGGAGGGCTTCCAGCGCATCCTTCTCGAACTTGTCGAGCTGGTGCGGGGCGCGATTCTGGAACGGGAAGTCGGAGACGAAGCGGTAGGTGATGTTCTCCTGCTGGGCGCCGATCACGCGCCCGAGCTCGAGCGACAGCGTCGCCGGGATCGGGATGGCTCCGGGCACGGATTCGTAATTGTGCACGACCTTGGTGGTGCCGTTGGGATTGGCGAGGATGCGCCCGACCACGTTGCTGGCGTAGTAGCTGCGCACGCTCGTGATCACCGAATTGAGGTCGGCGGCCTGCCGGCGCAGGGCTGCCTTGCTGAGATCGGTCAGGTCGAGCCACACCGCGAGCGGCAGGGCGAGCAAGAGGAAGGCGATCACCACGCCGGTCAAGATGCCGTTCTTGCGCTGCTCTTCGGAGATCGCTTGTTTCACTCTGTGGCTCCGTTCTGTGCATTCTTGTCGCGATATCCGGCGTCCGCGACGCAACATGCGGCGGCACAGAGCCCGTAAACGCAGGCCAGCGCAACCCCATTTTATGGTGGTCGCGGCAGGCGCCTTTTCGTTTCATGACGAATGTTTAAGATCGGCATCAACCTGCATTGATCGATCGGGAGCCAGTGGCCATGACCGAGACCATCCGTATCAGGCGCTTTGTCGCGCGCCCGGTGATCGTGCCGATGAACCTGCCACTGCAGACTTCGACCGGCGCGGTCGCCAGGGCGCCGCTGGTGCTGATCGACTGCGAGACCGACCAGGGGGTGCGGGGCCACGCCTATCTGTTCTCGATCACGCCGGCCGCCTTGAAGCCGCTGACGGCGATGGTCGGCGAGATGGCCGAGATGATCGCCGGCGACGAGCTCTTGCCGTTCGAGATCGAGCGCAAGCTGACCCAGCGTTTCACGCTGCTTGGGCTCGCCGGACTGCAACGCCTGGCGCAATCCGGCATCGACATGGCGGCCTGGGACGCGCTCGCCCGCGCCAAGGGCCTGCCGCTCGCGCGCCTGCTCGGCGGCGCACCGAAGCCGGTGCGCGCCTACAACTCGAAGGGGCTCGGCATCATGCCGGCCGGTGCGGTCGTGGACGAGGCGCAAAAACTGCTTGCCGAAGGCTTTCATGCTGCAAAGATCCGCGTTGGCCGCCCCGAGGCGCGGGACGACCTCAACTTCGTGCGCGCGGTGCGCAAGGCGGTCGGCGACCAGGTGACGCTGATGTGCGACTACAACCAGGCGCTCACCGTGGCGGAAGCGATCCGCCGCGGCGAAATGCTCGACGACGAGGGCCTGCTCTGGATCGAGGAGCCGATCCGCCATGACAACTATGCCGGCTGCGCCCGCGTTGCGGACGCGCTCCGCACCCCGGTCCAGATCGGCGAGAATTTCGACAGCGCCTTTGCGATGCAATCCGCGCTTTCCGCCGAGGCCTGTGACTTCGTCATGCCCGACGTGCAGCGCATCGGCGGCGTCACCGGCTGGCTGCGCGCCGCCTCTCTTGCGCAGGCCGCCGGCATCGAGATGTCGACCCACCTGTTCTCGGAGGTGAGCGCGCAGCTGCTCTGCGTCACGCCGACGGCGCATTGGCTGGAATATGTCGACTGGGCCGACGCCGTGCTGGCGACGCGGCTGATCATCAAGGACGGTTTTGCGTTGCCGGGCGAGGAGCCCGGCAACGGGATCGCGTGGGATGAGGTAGCAGTGAGGAAATACTTGGCCGCTTGAGTTTGTTTAGCTTGCCCCTCCGCCATTAGGTCAATGGTGCTGCCCGAGGACCTCGAGTTCCGGAATTCGAGTTCCGAAAGTTGCCAAGCGCCCCCACTGAACCATCGTGCCGCCATGCTTTGGTCAAAACTGCATTGAGTGCTTGGCGGGGTCGGCGACGCAGTGGAACTGCAACCGCCTCTTTCGGGTGACATTGGACCACGGGCAAGGTCCCGCCACCGCATTTTGAGGTGCCCACCGCAAAAGGCTTGTGATGGAAGGGCCAAGGTTTGGCAAAGCCGGGATTTTCGCTTTTGGTAGCACTCGGCGTGCTGCGTCTTACTTGGTCGAGCTTTTAATAGTCGCCGCGATTTACATTGGTCTTGCCGAGTCCGCGCTGCTACTCCCCACGATAAACCCCGCCGCGACACCATTGTGGCCACCTACTGGGTTTGCACTCGCACTGGTTCTGCTGCGCAGCTACCGGATTTGGCCCGCGATTTTGGTGGGGTCCGTTACTCCTTATCTCATCGCCGACCGGTCTCTCCTGGAGGCTGGCTCCGTCGGGATCGGCCCTCTCCTCGCTGCGTTTGCCGGGACATGGCTGATTAGTCGCTGGTCGAATGGCCGCCAGACGTTCAGTACTCCCTCTGGTATCACAAAATTTGCAATTTTTTCCTTTGTGCCGACCACGGTGATTAGCTCAACCATCGTCGTGGCAGGATTCATTCTCGCCAACACATTGAATATCTCCGATTCTGTCGTCACCTGGTTAACCTGGTGGCTTGCAGACGCGGCGGGGACCTTGGTGATTGTGCCGGTCGCCGTGCTCTGGGGGATGGAGCGTCTACGTAGTTCTTCGAAGCGGTATCTATTGGAATCGATCGCGGTCTCTGCTCTCGTTAGCATCATCGCGATCATTGCTTACAGCCCGCTCATCGGCGGCAACCTCGTCAGCAGCGACCTCAATGTGCCTCTGCCGTATCGGAGCCTTCTAGGCTTTCTGGTTTTGCTGCCCCTGATGTGGGCTGGCTTGCGCGGGAATCGATACGGCGTGGCTACGGCCGCACTCATTTTCCTCGGAATGGCCGTGTGGGGCTTCTCGGCGGGTAACGATCCGTTTCCGAAGACGGATCTGGATGGATCGCTCTTGGCGTTATTCGTGCTTTCGATTTGCGTATCAGTGCCGCCCCTTGCTTTGGCCGCAGCAATTGCGACGCGCCAGGGCACTGAAGCCCATTTGCTTTCCCTTCAGGACCAACTGAGCCGTCAGATTGAGCGGAAAAGTTTGGCTCTCGACAGCGTTAGACGCCACTTCCAAATTCTTATCGAGGGCGTCGTCGACTACGCAATTTTTGCCCTTGATAAGGAGGGGCACGTTACAAGTTGGAACAGCACCGCGCAAAAAATTATCGGCTATACCCCAGAAGAAATTATCGGCAAGCATTTTGGGATATTTTATCGACCGGATGAACGCCGCGCCGGCTCGCCGACCCGCGCGCTGGAGTCGGCAATCCAGGAAGGCAAGCACGAACTTGAAGGTTGGCGGATCAGGAAAAATGGCACGCCGTTTTTCGTCACCGGCTCGGTGTCCGCAAGCGTTGACGAAGCAGGAAATCTGATCGGGTTTATCAATATACTCCGGGATGCAACCGAACGACGCGACGCGGAGGAAAAACTGTTTCAAGCGCGCGAACAGCTCGCGATGTCGCAGAAAATGGAGGCAATCGGCAAACTGACCGGCGGGATTGCACACGACTTCAACAATCTATTGATGATCATTGGAGGCAGTGCCCAGATCTTTGCTCGCCTGCTCGATCCAAAATTACCAAAAGCAATCGAAGCCATACAGACCGCGGCCAAACGCGGAGAGAGTCTCACGCGCCAATTGCTGACATTCTCTCGTCATCAGCATCTTAGCCCGACGGTCGTTGATTTGAATGCTTCCATAAAGAACATGCGCACGATGATTGAGAGCTCATTGCGCGGGAACATTGTTTACAACGAAAACATTGGCGAGGATGTTTCGCCGGTTAGGGTGGACCTCGCCGAACTAGAACTTGCGATTGTTAACATCGCCGTCAACGCGCGCGACGCAATGCCAAATGGCGGTACGTTCACGTTGTCTGTAAATGCCGTGACCGCAGATCGAACGATTGGCGATAGTGGACCGGGAGAGGCCTTCTATGCGATAGCGTTTAGCGATACGGGTACTGGTATTCCACCCAATCTTTTGTCCAAGATGTTTGATCCCTTTTTCACAACCAAAGAGGTCGGCAAAGGAACCGGGCTCGGTTTGTCGCAAGTTTATGGTTTTGCACACCAGGCCGGCGGAACGGTGACGGCAGACAGCAAGGTCGGACGAGGAACAACGATTACAGTCTATTTGCCGTCACGTGCAGACGAGCAAATCACCAACAAGGAGCTCTCCGCGGCCAAAGAAAAATCACGGCATTCGCAGCGTCAGACCGTTCTCGTTGTCGACGACAGCGCTGATGTGGCGGATGTGACGTCCTCTCTGTTCGAGCATCTGGGCTATGAGACCATCTACCGAGATTCGGCCGAATCGGCATTAGAACTGCTCGAAGCCGGCACAACGATCGATCTCGTCTTCAGCGATATCGTCATGCCGGGCACCATCGATGGCGTCGGGCTCGCGAGAGAAATTCGGTCGCGTTATCCGAACTTGCCCATAGCCCTTACGACAGGGTACAGCGACGCGGCAAAGGCAGCTCCTCCAAATTTAAGAATACTGCGTAAGCCGTTCGATACCGAGGCACTAAGAGATTTCATCCAGGAGATTGCGCCGCCGAGATCAATGAAATCATCCGGCTTGTCTTTGGCGTCAAGCACAACTGACGCCTTGCGCAGAAGTTGACAGCCGCACCGTTGAAGGCATGCTCGGTAACGCCCGCGCAGCGATGGCGCAAGCAGTTCAGCAGCTCGGCTGCCCTCTTCACGCCGCAATTTACAAATGCCGTGCAGTGACTCGTGCGCGCGGGAGATCGCACAAGACTGGCGGGACCCACCGATCGAGGTTCAACATGAGCGATCCAATCTTTCGCAGAAGTGATGGTGTCTGGCTGAATGAACCGGAACGATGGACTGCGCAGGGCGACAGCCTCCGGATCGTCACTGACAACGCCACCGATTTCTGGCGGGAAACCCACTACGGCTTCAATCGCGACAGCGGGCATTTCCTGGGCTTCCCCACCGGCGAGGCCTTCACTGCCGAGTTGCATGTGCGGGCCGACTTCGAGGCACTCTACGACCAGGCGGGCATCATGGTCCGCATCGACGCGGAGCATTGGGTCAAGGCCGGCATCGAGTTTTCAGACGGACGCGCCATGCTTGCGAGCGTGCTGACCAACGGGCGATCCGATTGGGCGACCGCGCCCTATGAGCAGGATGCCCGTGACTTCCGCCTGCGCGCAACCGTCGCGAACGGCGTCGTTCGCCTCCAGGTTTCGGCCGATGGCAAGCTTTGGCCCCTGATGCGTCTGGCGCCATTTCCAAGGGCGAACTCCTACCTGGTGGGACCGATGGCCTGCACGCCCGAGCGGGCCGGGTTGGAGGTCGCTTTCTCGACCTTCCAGCTGACACCACCGCTCGGCAAGGATCTCCACGATCTCACCTGAGGGCCGGCCCATCGTGGGAGCAGGATTTCAAAGTATGACCCCAGCCCGCTACGTACTCCTGGATCTCGACGGAACGCTCGTTGATTCGCAGCCGGGCATCTTCGCAAGCTGCATAGCCACACTTCGCGCGCTCGGACACGAGCCCGGCGCAGCGCTCGACATCAAGCGCGCCATCGGGCCTCCGCTCGAAGAGATGCTGCAGGCTTTGTTAGGGGCACGCGGAGACGACCGGATCGATCAAGCCGTGGCGGCCTATCGTCAGCACTACGGCGAAAGCGGCCTGCTCGGAAGCGAGCCTTATCCCGGAATTGGCGTCGCGCTCCAGGACATGCGGCAAGCCGGATTGCGACTGTACCTTGCGACATCGAAGCGCGAAGTGTTTGCCCGGCGCATCCTGGAGAACCTGAAACTGGCCGCGTATTTCGACGGCATCTATGGCTCGGTGCCCGACGGCAAACTGGATCACAAGCCTGAGCTGCTCGCCCATATCTTGTCTGAACAGGATGTCCATGCTTCGCACGGCCTGATGGTCGGCGATCGCCGGCATGACATCGTCGGGGCACGCGCGGTCAACATGCGCTGTCTTGGCGTTCTTTGGGGATATGGCAGCCGAGACGAGCTTGAAGCGGCCGGCGCCAGCCAGTTGGTGGAACGGACTTCCGATCTCGCGCGCCTGGTCTTATCGATGTTGAACGGATAGCCTCCGTTCGGCCGCACGGCGGAAACAGCCAAGCGCTACCGCGTATTTGCCCCCGTAATGCCTTTGCGCGCCGCCCTGTGCTCGATCCACATGCAGCGGCGGGCGGCCCCGCCTGAGCGCGCGACGCCGGATGTTCCCTCGCCGGCCAGCAGCAGCGGCGCCACGTTCCCGCGCAACGCGCGGCAGTGCTCGAGCTCGGCTTGCCAGTCGATGATCCGCGCCTGAGCGCCCGACGCGATCAGCGCCAGCATCGCCATCGCAACACATGTCGTCTTCATCGATCCCTCGCCGGCGCACATCGTGGAAAAATGACAAGTGCAGTTTGTGCCAGACTGTCGCGCACTGACGAAACACCCTGTGTCATCGGACGAACACCCCGCGGCAGCCACATCAGATGCATTCCATATCAGCTTCTACCATAATGTGCACGGGCGAGTCGGGGGAGCAAATGATGAGCGGGATTGGGGACGATGCCGAGCTGGAAGAAGTCGTGGAACGAGGAAGACATCAAGAAACTTAAAACGCTCGCCGGCACGATGCCTGTGACGATGATTGCAAAGGAGCTTGGCCGCACGACCGGCACGGTGCTCGCAAAGGCCGTGGAGCAGAATATCCCCATCAGGCACCGGACGGACGAGGTGGCTTAGCTAGTCCGTCTCGCGCGTTCGCCGGTAGCGAAAGTCGCAATGACCGGCGCCCTGCATGATGGTCTGCGTGCGCGTGAGGCTGATGTCGGGGCCGAAACCCTCCGCGGTCGCAAAATCCGCGGTGCAGACGAGGAGGAAGCCCAACTCGGGCTCGCCGAGCGCGTGATAGAATTCCGCATAGGCGCATCGCCTCACGTCGAAGGCGAACGCATCGTGTGACTGCTCGATGATTTCGAGCTCGAGCGCGTGGTCGCGGGCGTAGGTCCTGAAAGCGGACGACACGGCCTTGCCGAGATCCGGCTCGTTCTTCGCCCGCCAGAATTCCTCGCCGTAGCGGCGATAGAGATCGCCGAGCGTGTTGCGCACCAGCGCGTTCGCACGCGCTTCGCCAAGTTCCATCTGGAGCGCCTTGACGAGGGGGATCAGGACCTGTGCCTGGATTTTTGCCTGCTCAATGACGGAAACGCTCATGGCGGCCTCGCGTCGGAGATGAAGGAATAGCGAGCCTAGCCAGGATGGAGCGCAGCGCAATCGGGGAAAACGTGCCGGAGGATAGGCCCCCGGACTTCGCTTCCGGGCGACAGGCAAGAATGCGCGCCATCAGCTCCGCAACAGCCGCAGCGCCCGGCCCTTGTGGAGAGCGACGTGATCGGTCTTGTCGCTCCTGATCTCGTATTGCGGATCGTCCGGGCTCGCGTGATGGACGTAGCCCTTGTAGGTCACATCCTTCCGGTGCACGCGCTGGATATGACCGCGCACCCGGCCGGCCTCGGAATTCCAGCTCACGTGATCGCCCGTCTTGAAGGTTTTCGGCATGGCGAACCAATGCCGGGCCTTGTCTGGCGGTTCCGCGGTCCCATCCAATAACGACAGGTGCGTTTCCGCTTTCGCTTCGCTCCAGCTAGGCCGGACACGCTTCGCGCATGAGTTTTGGCTGTGCCACGCGAAGCCGAAGGCGAAGCGTGGTGGGCACGACAGGGGCGAAAGCCAAGAACAAGATCAATGACTTATGCACCCTCACCGGTTATTCAGGCGCCTTGATCGCAAACGGGAACTTCCAACGGCGCCCGCCCCATCGCGATCCTACTCGAACATAACCATGAGTGACCGCCCAGCGCGCACGCGACATGATGCAGGAGACCATCGCACCGTTGAGCGATGGTGCCACTATCAGCCTTCCGACTCTCACCAGCTGATCTGCCCAGCTCTTGCCGGTCAACGCGGTGTCCCGCCGCCAGTTACACCACGCTGGGATGAGAGCGCCGTCTCGTCGCGAATGGCTGCCACTCAACGGTTCTCAGATTCGTTTGCTGGAGCCGGAAGAGTTCCGCGAACCGAGTGAGCTCCCTCAAATTGATCACCCCCGGCCGGAATCTGGAGCACCGGAATCAAAACCTGCTTGATTATCAAACGATTTCAAGCCGCGTTTGGAAAAAATGGCCGAATTTGCCTCTAGTAATATCAACTGCTTAGCAGGCATTTCCAAATAAGGATGCGCCTCTCCCTGCGATGACAGTACCCGACTGCAGAGCGCGACATCGATACGTCCGAGGGCGTCGGGGATTTGAGTCCCTGGAGCGCTACCTACGTTCCCCCCGACAGCTCTCCGCCGAGTTCTTGGTATCCGTGGCATAACGTCAGCGTTGCGGATATGTATGCTCTCCCTCTCCCGTTGCCCCGCGTTCCCGGCCCGCTGTACGGCCTCATAGGGCGTCGCCCCTGATGCCTGACGCTTTGCGCCGCCGCTCCCGGTGTGCGGTGTGCTAGGCTCCTCCGTGTCCCAGCGGCGTGGTTAGTCTGGCCGGTCGGAGGGCGCTGTGGCGAAGCAGCGGGTTCAAAGGCGATTAGCCGCGATCTTGGCTGCCGACGTGGTCGGTTACTCTGCGTTGATGCAACGCGCCGAGGAAGCCACCTACGCCGAGTTCGAGCGGCTCAAGCGAGAACTGATCGAGCCAAGCCTCTCCCGCCACGAAGGCCGACTTATCAAGACAACGGGCGATGGCGCACTTGCCGAGTTCGCCAGTCCATTAGCCGCTGTGGGATGCGCGGTTGAGATACAGGATGGTCTCGCTTCAGGCAGCCATGGCTTCAAGTTGCGCATCGGGATCAATCTTGGTGACGTAATCGTTGGAACCGGCGGCGATCTTTTTGGCGACGGGATCAACATTGCTGTCCGGCTGGAAGGGGTCGCCGATCCGGGCGGCATCTTGATTTCGGAAAAGGTGTACAGCGAGGTCGAGGGTAAGCTGGACGTTGGCTTCGAGGACCGGGGCGAACAGCAGCTAAAGAACATCACCAAGCCGGTTCGCGTCTACGCTGTCCGCGCGGGCGAGCATAGCTCGCTGATCGAGAGGACAAGTGCCGCACCTCCGCTACCCGACAAGCCCTCCATCGCCGTGCTGCCGTTCGAGAACATGAGCGACGACCCAGAGCACGAATACTTCGCGGACGGAATGGTTGAGGAGATCACCACCGCGCTCTCCCGGTTCAAAACGCTGTTCGTTATCGCCCGCAATTCGAGTTTCACTTTCAAAGGCCGAACTGTCGATATCAAGGAAGTCGGGCGTCGGCTTGGCGTGCGTTACGTCCTTGAGGGGTCTGTGCGCAAGGCATCAGGGAAAGTTCGCATCACAGGGCAGTTGATTGATGCGATAACAGGAGCGCACATCTGGGCGGACAGGTTCGAGCGTGACCTGACCGACGTTTTCGCTCTGCAAGACGAAGTCACAACCGCTGTTGTTTCAGCCATTCAGCCCAAATTGCTTCAGGCAGAAATCGCAATGGCGACGCGGCGGCGACCAGACAATCTCACCGCCTATGATCTTTATCTCCGAGCTATGCATCAGTACTATCCGATCACCCGCGAAGGGTTCGCCGAGGCGCTAAGGCTGGCTCACCGCGCTTTGGAGCTGGACCCTCGTTTCGGCCCAGTCGCCGCTCTGGCAGGCGTCTGTCACTCGTTCAATGTCCTTCAAGGCTTCGCTATCGATCCGCAATCCGAGCGCAAGGAAGCAGTTCGGCTTCTTCGCTTGGCTTTGAGCGTCGACGACGGTGATCCGGAGACGTTAGCATGGGCTTGCCGAATTTCGGCGTACATGGTCGGCGATTGTGAAAGTGGGATCGAACTGGCTGACCGGGCGGTAGCGCTCAACCCGAATTCATTTGACGCCTGGCACTCCAGAGGTTGGGTCTATAAAGTTGCTGGGCTGCCAGATGAAGCAATCCGCAGCTTTGAACGGGCCATTCGGATGAGCCCAGTGGACCCGCTACACCTATCCTATCTTGGGATGGGGATATGCTTGATTGAGCTTCGTCGCTTTGACGAGGCCATCGTCGCAGGGAAGAAAGCCCAACGTCAGAACCCCTCCTTTGAGGCAGTTTACCGCTGTCTCGCCTCCGCTTTCGCCCATCTCGGACGTGACGCCGAGGCCCGTGAGGCGGCGGCGCGTCTGCGTGAGGTCGATCCCGGCTTTACGATATCTTCGTGGATCGCTCGCGGCGGACAATCGAACGCGAAGCTGCTGGTTGAGGGGCTTCGGAAAGCCGGGTTGCCCGAGTAGTTCTCCAACTGCGACGCACTGATCGACTGATGGCTTATGGCCCAAGCGGCGGTCCAGGAAGGTCTGCTCTCGCGCCGCCGTTTGGGGGCTAAGTAGAAGGGGAGCCCCTAAGGATCTTACTCTCTTGGTCGGCACTGGGATGCCGAACCACAGATACGACTATTTCTTGAGCGGATCGTCTGCGAATAGCACAGGTCTTCGCCAACAACGGAGTTCGCGCATGACCACGAACAGCACCGGTATCCCCGAAGGTTTCGAGCCTCACTTCCGCAAGAGCCCTTTCACCGATCCTTGGGAACCGCTCTATTCGAAGCGGACGGACAACGCCGTGATCATCGGACTATGGCTAGCCAAGCCGCACACCAACGCGCGTGGCAACGTTCATGGCGGGTTGATCTCCGCGCTTGCTGACAACGCGATGGGTAATAGCTGCGGACAAGCGATTGGCTGGGCATCGTCGCTGGCGACGATCACTCTTGCGGTCGACTTCACTGGCATCGCGCAGATCGGGCAATGGCTCACCGTGGAAAGCGAGGTGATCAAAACCGGTAGAACGATCTGCTTCGCGCAAAGCCTAATCAAGGCCGACGACAGTATAATCGCTCGGGCAAACGCCACGTTTCGCGTGGTGCCGAAGCACGAGGGTGACACTCATCCCCGTTAGCCGCTGACGCCCGCACCAAACAATCGGCCTGAGAGAGCTTTTAGATGAATCAAGGTTTGCTTGTCATTCGCGACCCGGTCGAGCCAGCGATAGTCCGCTATGCCGCCGAAAAGGGGAAGTGAAGCTGGCGCGAGACCGGGGATAGCGGCCCCTTCGCTCAGGCGTCGGGTCCTCTGGGCCGCGTGAAAAACGCGGGGGACGCGCGACGGCCTCTATTGAGAATATCTGCTGCCAGAAAATCCGTGGGTTGCAGTTCCGCTTATTCGATCACTTCGTCTGCGCGAGAGAGGAGCGCGGGCGGGAAGTTGAAGCCAATGTTCTTGGCCGTCTTTAGATTAACAACGAACTCTAAGTGCGTGGGCTGTTCAAGTGGCAGGTCCGCTGCCCGCGCGCCACGAAGGATGCGAACCACGAGATCGCCCACTCTCCTTCCGGTCTCGGGCAAGTTCGGCCCGTACGACATCAGACCACCATCGCGCACCAAAAAGCCAAATTCATAGATGGCAGGCAGTCGATTGCTCTCAGCGAACTCCATGACCCGCTTGCGATTGAGCATGGTTAGGGTATCCGAGACCATCAGGATGGCATCGGGAGGCGAACGGGTCATCTCGGCAAAAGCGTTTCCGAAATCGCTCGGCTCCCGAACACCGAAAGTCTGAACACCTACATCGAGAACCTTGGCTGCGGCTTCGGTAGCACGAGAGCGCAAGGTCATTGCGAGGTCTGCTGCGTTGAACAGCATCGCCACCGTTTTGAGGTTCGGGATGGCCTCCTTGAGAATTTCAAGGCGCTTGGCACTAAGTTCGGTTGCTATTTCGGTCACGCCCGTCAAATTGCCGCCAGGATGCGCAAGGCTTTGGGCCAAGCCTGTCGCGACTGGATCACCCGCACCAGAGCAAACAATCGGCACTTCGGTCGCCAATGTTTTCGCCGCAAATGCCGCTGGATATCCGAACGTGATGATAACGTCGACTTTTGCTGCCCTTAGCGCTTCGACGTTCTCGGCGAGTGCGTCACCCCACCGCGCTTCATATTGAAAGTTGCGGCCTTCGGCAAAACCGTTCTCCGCCAAAACTTCCTTGATCGCCTTGCGCCGTTCCTCGCTTTCACCAATTGGCCTGTTTCCGAGCAGACCCAGCCGATAGGTCTTGGCCTCTGCACGGGCGGCAAACCACCAAACGCTGCCGACGCAGAAACCCATAATGAATTCGCGCCGTCTCATGGTTCACCTCACAAAAGAGAGGTTTTGCTTTCCAATAGCATATGCGGGGGCAGGCGCGCAGCACTGCTGCTGTAGTCTTAGGGGGCTTTGGGTGTTCGGGGTTGGCTCATTCGCGACCCGGTTGAGGAAGGGCCACCCCGGGGCTGGCCCACTCTGCTGCCGGACGCGGAAATGGGCTATCCTTGACGACGCAAGGAACGAACAAGATGACCGAGACCGTCAGCGCCTCGGCCCTAGCGCTGCATCTCGATTGCAGCCGGGCCTACATCGGCAAGCTCGAAGCGGAGGGCGTGATCCAGCGGCAAGGTGACGGCTTCCCGCGTGACCAATGCCGGGTTGCTTACCTGCGATACTTGCGGCGCGAGCACAAGCGATCACCTCGCACGGAAGCCGACGCTGATCATGTCAAGGCCAAGACCGAACTTCGGCAGATCAAGATCGAGGAAAAGAAGCGCACCTTGGTGCGGCGTGACGCGGCCGATGAACTAATCGACCAGATCGCGGGCACCGTCCTGACGCATCTGTCCGGCATGTCGGCGCGGTGCTCGCGCGACATGCAGGTGCGGCGCAACATCGACGCGGTCGTAGATCAGGTTCGGCGCGAGATCGCAGGAGCCTGTCTCGCCAAAGCGGACGAAATTAGCGGGCCTCCGGTCGATGAACAGGACTGATGTTCCGGTCAAGGCAGTACGCGGTGTGGACGATGTCGAACGCGATGGGCAGCAAGAGACCGCCCGAAGGCGGTCTCACACTCAGGAGAGAAGGACCTTCCGTCAGATATCAACTTGGATCGAAACGTTCGAGCGTACCCAATCCGATTGCCCAGCCTTCAGCCGCTTAGCTTGGAATTCTGCGAAAGCTGGATCGGCACCAAGTGAGGCGAGGGTGCGCCCATAAGCCTCTATACTATCGAAGCGAGCGACGAAGGCGTAGTTCCCGACCTCGCCACCTATCACCGACCAATAGCTAACGTCGGCCCCGTGCTTTCTCCAAAGAACTGCACCGTCCTTTGCAAGCTGCAAGACGGTCGCAAGATCGCTACCGGGTTTTGGATGCGAAACGAACTGCATAACAACTGCAGGCATTTTCCCCTCCATTGATAAATTAAATATGGCGCCGAATAACCTGATGGGTCATTTAGCGCCAAGGAGGGTTCCAAACGGGGCGGCCTCAGGCTTGATCTGGATTAATCGGCACGCGGTTTACACGAGCAGTGAGGGCCGCGATGGATCGGACGTTCACGACCTGCTCCGCTGCTTGATCGCCCTCAGCCGATAGGCTTCCTCGATATACGGGTTCGGCTCCGTGGGCTCCGGCACCGATCGCCTTGTGCCCGTCGCGTTGTCCACTGCAATTGGTAGCGGCTTGCCTATCCGGCGCCGGGCGGCGCATCTTCCTGGCATGGGCACAAAATCACGCGAGACCATTTACGGCGGCTCGGTCCAGGCAGCGGCAGAGCGGGCGAAGGAAGTCCGCACGGAAGCCGACCGGCTCACCTGCGAGGCGTGGAATAAGCGGATGCTCGCCTTCAAGGGACCGGCGCAGCCGTCGCCCACGTTGGGTGATGCCCTCAATGCGGGTTACCATTACCT
This sequence comes from Bradyrhizobium sp. Ec3.3, assembly GCF_000472925.1. Taxonomy (GTDB): domain Bacteria; phylum Pseudomonadota; class Alphaproteobacteria; order Rhizobiales; family Xanthobacteraceae; genus Bradyrhizobium. The sequence goes on along the minus strand of NZ_AXAS01000030.1, from coordinate 4,906 downwards.
CGAAGTCAGATGTCTCGGTTGCGACACCAATCAGACCGTCGCTCTCGACATCGTGCGCCGGCCAAAGGCGACGCCGGTTCACGAGCTGGAGCGCTACATGCGGTGCAAGGATTGCTCGGAGCTGCGGGGTTATCCGTATAAGAGAAATCATCTCGTTGCGCTGCGGAGAACCAAGATCTCGGCGAGCGATCCGCCATCGCATTGGTGGCCGGGGGAGCGGTGAATCTCATTTAGCCAAGCCGGCTGCTGGCAATGCCTAAGAAGGGGATCATCTAAAATGGATTCCTTTACTGTTCCACCCGAGCTGAGGGGTACGAAAGGCGATATCGTCGCTGCCAGAATCGAAGTGCCCATTCTTGTTGTAATGATTTACGGTATCGTCGGATTCATTCGATGGGGCTGGTCTCTAGATCACTACTTTTACACTTACGCACCAGTTCTAGGCGGCGTTGCTGCCTCGGTAGGTCTTTTTACCTACTTTTTTCTTGTATCAGTGGATCGCAAGCGGAGGCGGAAGACTCTCCTAGTTCAGCTCGGACTTCTTCCATATCTCTATTCGCTATACATCATCGGATTTTTTGGCCTGTACACGATATTTGAAGGCGTCGTCGGCGTGTTCTCATTCTGGTCAATGATCGGTGGGGTCTTTTGGGTTTTTCTTGGATTTCATCTGAGCTATCGGTTTTATCGGATGACAGAGATCGTCAGGCAACACGATGAAAAAACGACGTAGGCTGACTCAAGGTGATGAAAGCTAGAAATAGCATTAGGTCACTTTAGTTAGCGAAAGGAACAGAATCGGTTTAATGTGAAACCTCTACAGCATCACCACCAACCGCGATCATCGCGCTATTCCGGGTCATCAACCGATACGTCGGCAACCTGCCGCCGATGACTGGTGTCTTTCCCGACTACCCAGCACCAGTGGTCCGCAACACCGACACCGGCACCGAGTTGATCATGATGCGCTGGGGCATGCCGCCGCCGCCGCGAACCGGCGGCCCGCCAGTCACCAACATCCGCAACACCTCATCGCCGCACTGGCGAGGTTGGCTCAAACCTGAGAAAGCCGCTGCCTCGTGCCGATAAACTGCTTCGGACGAGTCTGGCTATATTACGAAGATGGTCACCCGACCGTCCGCTGCTTCATGCCGGTAGCATTACATGATGTGATCGCCCGTATCTCCGCGAACGACACCCTCCATGCGTCACGCGCGGGAGCCGATTGCAGCCAGCGGCGACTGCATCTCCAGATCATTCATTTCGCGTTGTGGTTGGATTTTTAGCCGCGGGGCTGCTCTCTTTGGTTGAAGAACGAAATCCTGGTGAAACAGAAGACTGCTACGAGTAAACCAAAGCTCTTGCGGTTTTTGGCTGCATTCCAATTCGCATCGGCAGAGCAGATCGCTTTTTCGAGCTTCCGGTGTGTGAAGAGGTTCACATTGGACCGCCGCCAACGGCGCTAAGTTCAATGCTGAAATTTGTGACCTCTGTAGTCAGAGGCGATGCACCATCATCGTAGGCACCGTTTGCGCCTTCCCTCTGCTTTTCAAAAGAACAACAAACGAAGAAGAATTCCCCTGTCCCCGACCCGCCCACGACGGCGAATTAGGGCTCCACTTCATCGATCGAATTGTAGTGGGTATCAATTTCTCGAGGGGAGGATCTAGCATGACACGTCTTGCTCTGATCGCAGGCATTGCTGCCGTCGTCGCAACTGCCGGAGCATCGGCCGCAGAGCTGCCAACGTTTGAAGTGATGGGGTTTCCGATCTCGCGACATCAGGTTGCCGTCTTGGGGTCGGCCAATGTTGAAGAACCGTCAGCCGTTCCCGCGCTGACCCTACAGGGTATGCCTGCTTCTCCAACTCAGATCGCGATTTTGACGCCGCGTTCGACAGTGCTTCAGGCAACGGCCGAGAGGCTGACACCGACCACTGTTGGCCTCACTGTTAAACCCTAACTCGCCCATGGTGCCCGCGATGCAGTACCTTCCACACCCTCTGGATCAACAATACAGGTCAATCTGGAAGCAGTTTCACATCGGTTCACGGGTGGTCGAGTTCAGATTAAAGACGCCACCCAACGGCTGGATATTTCGTATGCGCATCCCTTAGCGAGGAGAAATAACCATGCGCTTTACTTACATCGTAGTTGCGACAATCGCCGTGACGATCGCCACTCCCGTCGTCGCCGACCCAAGTTTTACGAGCTATTACCTCGTTCAAGACAAAGAGACGAACACGTGCAAGGTCGTGGACGTTAAGCCAACCCCTAACGGGGTTCCTACGCTTGTTTACGAAAGTCGTGCGTTGGCTGAAGCTGCTATAGCTCAAGCATCCGCGTACGACTTTTTTGACTGCAGCATCACCGGTTCATCTACTGACGTCGCTCAAAAAAATTAGGCCGTGTGAGTGTCCCGCCAGCCCCGGACCTGGGGCCTTTTCGTGTGCGCTCGCGGATGACGATCACAACAACGCCGCCCGCTTGAAATGAGTGCAGGCGGCACTGCTCCAGCCCCGGGAGGGAACTAACAAAATCCCGGTAAGCATTAGTGTGCACGATCCATGCCAAGGTTTTGTGTCTTGGGGCCGGACACTACACACGCTTTGGCAGCTTAGGGACACTGGCGAAGAAAGCCCGCCTTCGGTCACGCACAAAGGCGGGCTAAGTAGGGGCATCAAACCTAGGAGGAATGACGCTATTATTGGTTCACGGGGCGGGGTTAAAGGTTCACCCGCCGGCATCAATCGGGGAAATTCTGGCGAGACAAATTGTAAGCTGACGCGGCATTCACTGGCACGTAGGCTAGTGGCACGCTTTGGTCCGGGAGTTTCGTTATGCGTGCCTCGCCATCGATTGTGCCCCAAGGGGCCGACCAAAACACCTATCTCGTGCTGGAGGACTTCGGCCGGATGGGCTGCTACTGGCGCGAGACCGACGCCGACAACGCCGACCGCGAGACGCTGATCCGCGACCTAGTAGAAGGCCAGTATAGTCATCCAGTCCGTATCGTGGCCTTCAATACCGCCGAAGGCTGGTCCGTGACGCGACCATGGATATCGCCGACGAGCTGCGCCGACGCTACGCTGAGTTCGGCAAGGTACCGAACTCGATCCTCGATTTCATGGATGCCAATCGGCGCTGAATGGCGATGTCTGAGGCGCGCGCTCGTCATTGCGCGACGTGCATTCACTGACGCCTTCCGACTCGAGCTCGCCGCCGGAATCGAGCCTGTGCAGGACGGCCGAATTCATATCGAAAAGATCAACGCGCCCTTCCTCTACACGCTGAAGGCCAGCGGCGAGGAGTTCGGCGCTAGCATCAAGCACTGCACGAGAGCGGAAGACCGAGGCCGCCAGCTAGAGGCTGCGATCCTGTTTGGTTCTCAACGGCACAACCTGACATGAGCTTTTCCGGTTGTAAGAGAACAGAACGTGTCTGTTTTCCACGATCTCCACACCGCTGCACGAGAGGCGGCCAAGCAGGCGGTCTTTGTCGTTGGTGAGGAGAAACGATCGACGCCACGCTGAATGCCAGTATGCACGCAGCGGCCAATGACCAGAGGGCAATGGCAATCTCTTTGGGCATGGCGATGCAACACCGCCCCCAATTCAGCGGTTCCTGCGTCCAATTGAGGCGGTCTCAATCGTCCCAGAGGCGCTCGCCGCACTGGCATTCAAAAATGTGGATGAATTTCCCTGTTTCTTGATCCACGAAAGTCCGGATCAATTTCAGTCTTTGTCCGCAATAGTGGCACGTTCTCGTTGGCTCGCTGGGTCGAAACTCCGCAACTTTTTGAGCGCTAAACAATTCCATCCTTTGCCTCCGGCAACAGGACTTGCGGTGACTATACCAAAACTTGCTCTCTGCTCGATTTAACCTAGGACACTTTGGTTATTCTTTTTGGGTTGGCAGGAACGTCCGCCGCGCCTAGTTACCGATCCACTGAACTGCATCCGATGGCCCGGGAGAACAGCCGGAGCTGAGGGCACATCCGAGATGAGTGACCACGAAGGAGACCACCCTCGCGTTGCGGCGCACACCTAGGAGAAAAGAGCGGCCCCAGTTCGGTACACAACTGAGGCCGCCATGCTGCCAGTGCTCCGACCCGGACTGGGGAGGCCGATCGGAGTGGATTTAGAACGAAGTAAGCTCAGGCGCGTTCTTCCTCGGCGCTCATGGCTAATTCAACTCGAGGAGCCGGTCAGCTTGATGGATGATCTAATCGACAAGATCATTGCGGCGGCTGCCAAAGGGCAACCGGTCACTTACTCTGATGCTGAGAGCGAGCTACGGAAGCGCGTTTCAACGTATATCGAGCTATTGTGGTCGGCCGGAAAGCGGGACCCTGAGGAATTGACCAATCTGGGCTTGGAGTATCTGCGGAAGCTCGTTGACGGATCTAATCCCAAGTACAGCGGATGCTGAGAGGCCGATAAACCTGGCTCCGTCGATCTGCTCGACGATAATCAATTCGCGTACTGTCAGCGCGACAACAGGCCCGCCAGCGTGAACCGGCGGGCCTTTTGCTTACCGCCTCAGCCGGCGGGCGGGCGCTGCCGGACGCTGGGACGACGTCGTTTCCTCGCCACATTCGCCCGTTCTCTCTGATCCGTGTTCAAACGCGGAAAAGGACGCCTATGTGTCAAACGCCATCCGGAACTGCCCCCTTTGCGTCATGAAGAACTGCCCCCACCCTCGGTTTCATGATGTCGTTTGATGGTTGTTTCCGCCGGTGACGGGACGGAGGGAGGCGGAGCCGACCGGAGGGCCGTCACCGGCGGCCGGCGCCTTGATGAGGCCGCTCTTCCGTTTGGCGCGGAGCCGGTAGCTGTCGCCGCGGATCGTCAGCACGTGGCTATGGTGCAGGAGCCGGTCGAGGATCGCGGTGGCGACCACGGGAT
>NZ_AXAS01000029.1 GCF_000472925.1 Bradyrhizobium sp. Ec3.3 | reverse complement strand
ACCGAGGGCCGACCAGTGTTGGAGTAATGCGGCGCAAGCTCGACGCGCACCCACGAGAGATCGAGAACTGCCGCAATTTGCCGAACCTGATGGTCGTCCGGTACTACGGCCTCGAGGTCGAACGCATAGAACAGTTGACCCTGCTCACCCTTGCACCGCCCCATCATCGAAACTCTCCGTCGATGGCCGCTTCACCTCGACGGAATCACGGTTCACTCGGCTCCTCAAGAGAGTTCTGCAACAAAATCGGCCCATTTCGGACCTGCGGATGTCGCCCGCGAATGTCCGGTTGTCGAGCAAAAGCAGAAATCGTACGGGACGACTTTCTGTTGTCAGAGGGACGTACGAGCAAGCCGTCTCGCGCGGCCTAACCATTTGATCGTTAGTTGCGCGAATTCGTCCGCGTTTGCGACGTTCGTCGTAGAATTTCTGTGGGGAATATAACCGACAAAGCTGCACGCAGTTCGATAAGTATTTGATCTTGCAGTGGTGGGCCCGGCAGGACTCGAACCTGCAACCAGACCGTTATGAGCGGCCGGCTCTAACCATTGAGCTACAGGCCCCGCCGCGAGGCGGCCGCGAGGAGCGCGGCCGGCAACGGTGCGCGGTTCGTTTACAAGGCTTGAGCCTGGGGTGCAATGCCGCCCCCGCGCGCGCCGCCGCGGTGTGGATTGGGCAGTCTGCCGAGACGGGCCCAATAATACAATTCTGACGGTGATTTGCCCGACGTGTCAATTGGTTTCGGAAAAGGCGCAGACGGTCGTGCTGGCCCCCTTGGCTACTTTGCATGGGGTTGATTTCGACATTTTTGATCGGAGCGGGACCGGCGCGGGTTTCGACAGTAGCCGAGCCCCGCCGCGGCGTTGCAATCCGTCCCTAATCCACTGAAACCCCCGCGAACTCGACCACCTTGCGCCATTTCTCGGTCTCGTCGGTGACCAGCTTGCCGAACTCGGCTGATGTCATTGGCCTCGGGATGCCGCCGGTCTCGGCGAGCCGCGCCACCAGTTTCGGGTCCTTCAGCGCCTCGCCGACGGCCTTGTTGAGGAGATCGACGATCTCCGGTGGCGTGCCCTTGGGCGCCGAAATGCCGTAGAAGCCGACCGATTCAAATCCCGGAACGGTCTCGGCGATGGCGGGCACATCGGGCACGCTCGGCCAGCGTTGTGGCGAGGTGACGCCGAGCGCGCGGACATTGCCGCCGCGCGCCTGCTCCAGTGCGGAGGGCAGGTTGTCGAAGATCAGCTGCACCTTGTTGGAGATGATGTCGGGGAAGGCGATCGCAGATCCCCGATAGGGCACATGCACCATGTCGCATTTGGTCATCACCTTGAACAGCTCCGCCGACATGTGCACCGAGGTGCCGTTGCCGGAGGACGCATAGGAGATCTGGCCGGGATTGGCCTTGCAGTAGTCGATGAACTCCTGGACGGTCTTCACCGGCATGGCGTTGGAGACGACCAGCATGTTGGTGAGCTGCATGATGCTCGCGACCGGCGTCGTATCGCGCAGGAAGTCGAACGGCAGCTTCTTGTACAGCGAGGTCGAGATCGCGTTGTTGGGCGCGACGAATAGCAGCGTATAGCCGTCGGGCGCAGAGTTGATCGCGGCGGCGGCCGCGATGTTGCCGCCGCTTCCGGTACGGTTCTCGACGATGAACTGCTGGCCGAAACGATCCGACAGCCACTGCGCCATGATCCGCGCCACGATGTCGACGGGGCCGCCGGCAGCAAAGCCGATCAACCAGTGCACGGGGCGATTCGGGTAGTCGGCGGCGGAGGCGGGGGGTGAAACGCCGGCGAGGGCGGAAAGAAAGGCAAGACCGAAAAGACCGCGACGCAAAACACCCAACATGACGCCTCCCATTGCTTTATTGTCGTTGCCGCCATGCTTCCATAAATTCGTGTCGCTGCCTACATCGTCGCTAGTCTAGTGTTGACGCAGTGCGCCGAGGAGCGCTCATGAAACTTCATTCGCTGATCATGCTGGGCATGGCGCTGTTTGCAGGCGCAGCCTCGGCGCAAAACCGAGAGGATGGAGACAAGGCCATTTCGAAAATGACAATCAGCCTCGGCACCGCGACGCCTGGCGGCGGCTTCCCGCTCTATGGCAATGCGTTCGCGGAAGTGATGAATGCGGCCGATCCTGTGCTCGCGATCGCCCCGCGCAACACCAAGGGCAGCAACGAGAACATTCCGCTGCTGGAGAAAGGCGAGCTCGATCTCGCCCTTGTCGCCGGCGAACCGGCCTATGAGGCCTTCGCCGGCATTGGCCGCGCGAAGGTAGCGCTGAAAATTCTCACGGCGATCTATTCCAATCCCGGCATGTTCGTGGTGCGGGCGGACAGCCCCTACAAAACCATCAGCGATCTCGTCGGCCAGCCCGTGGCGTTCGGCGCGAAGGGCTCGGGCCTGCCAATTCTCGCGCGCTACATGCTCGACGGCCTCGGCCTCAAACAGGACGAGGACTTCAAGGCGATCTATCTCGACCGCGCCGGCGACGGCCCCGCGATGGTGGAAGACGGCCGCGTCGCTGCGCTCTGGGGTGCCGGCATCGGCTGGCCCGGCTTTGCCGCGGTCGCCTCAAGCGCATCCGGTGCGCGTTTCATTGCGCCCGATACTGATGAGATCGCGCGCATCCGCGCCAAGCATTCCTTCCTCAAGCCGCTGACGGTGCCGGCCGGCTCCTATCCGACGCAGACCGCGCCGATCGCCTCGCTCGGCTCCTGGAGCTTCGTGCTCACGCGCGAGGACCTGCCCGACGATGTCGCGTATCGCTTGGCGAAGACGCTGCACGGCGTCGAAGCCGTGTTCTGCAAGAAGCTCGCGCAGGCCTGCGAGACCACGGCCGCGAACACCGTCGCGGCCGCACTGAGGCCGGAATTGATTCATCCCGGCGTGATGAAATATTTCCGCGAGATCGGCGTCGTGAAATGACCGTCGCTCAAGGCGACGGTCATCCCGGGGCGCGCGAAGCGCGAACCCGGGATCTCGAGATTCCGGGCTCGATGCTTCGCATCGCCCCGGAATGACTGCTACGCCGTCACTTCTTCACCATCGCACACGCCGGATCGGGCGGGCCGAACGCCTGATCGCCGGAGATCGTCGCGAGGATCTTGTAATAGTCCCAGGGATATTTGCTTTCCTCGGGTGACTTGACCTGCACCAGCCAGAGGTCGTGCACCATCAGATTGTCATCGCGTAAGCGGCCGTTGCGGGCGAAGAAATCCTCGATCGGCTTTTCCCGCATCTTGGCTGCGACCTTGAGCGGATCGTCGGTGCCGGTCTCCTTGATGGCGTTGAGATAGTGCATCACGGACGAATAGACGCCGGCCTGCCACATCGTCGGCATCCGGTTCATCTTGGCGAAATAGCGCTTTGCCCAGTCGCGGGTCTTGTCGTCCATGTCCCAATAGAACGAGGTCGTCAGCAACAGCCCCTGCGCGGCCTGAAGGCCGAGGCCGTGGATGTCCGTGATCAGCGCGAGCAGCGCCGCCATCTGCTGGCCGCCCTTGAACACGCCGAACTCGGCGCCGGTCTTGATCTCGTTCATGTTGTTCGGGGGGCCTGCGGCAATGCCGATGATCTTGGCCTTCGAGGCCTGCGCCTGGAGCACGAAGGAGGACAGGTCAGGCGTCGCTAAGGGCGGCCGTACCGAGCCCAGCACCTTGCCGCCACTGGCCGTCACGACCGCGGATGCATCGCGCTCCAGCGAATGGCCGAAGGCATAGTCGTCGGTGATGAAGAACCAGCTGTCGCCGCCGCGCTTGATCACGGCCTGTGCGGTGCCGACCGCTAGCGCGCGGGTGTCGAACACCCACTGGATCGCATAGGGCGAGCAGAACTTGCCGTGGAAGTCGGCCGTGCCGGTCGAATGGGCGATGAACAGCTTCTTCTTCTCGTTGGCGATATTCTGCACCGCCAGTCCCACCGCCGACACCGGGACGTCGACGATGAGGTCGACCTGTTCGACGTCGTACCAGCGCCGTGCCAGCGCCGCGCCGATATCGGCCTTGAGCTGGTGATCGCCGACCACCACGTTGATCGGCTTGCCGAGCACCTTGCCGCCAAAATCGTCGATCGCCATCTGCGCCGCCGTCACCGAACCCTGGCCGGTCGGCGTCGATGCCGGGCCGTTCATGTCGGTAAGCACGCCGATCTTGACGACGTCGTCGGACACCTGCGCCGAGGCGGTGCCCGACAGCAGCGTCACGGCTGCGATTGCGGCCACGACGGACAGTCCTGTTCTGCCTGGAGTCACGCTATTCCTCCCCTCATGCAGCTCGTTGGCCGCTGTTCGCTTGATTGCGGCCGGGTATGGCCCGGCTGAATTGGTTTCTTTTGCAACTATTTGGGGCCGGGCGTCAACGCTGGTCAGGCGGCGAAGCGGATCTGGCCGGCCGGCGAGGGATCGTAGCCGGTCAACTCCTCCGCATGCTGGCGCAGCTTCTTCTCGCTGAGGAACCGGATCAGCGCCTGCATCGGCGGGCGGAAATAGGTGCGCTGCCGCATGGCGAGATCAAAGTTCTCCCAGAGCAGCGGAACGAAATCGAGCCCGGCCGACTTGGCGGCTCCGCGTGTTGCGACGCCGCAATCGGCATGGCCGGCGCGGATGGTGGCGGCGAGGTCGGGTCCGGTGAGGTTCGGCGCATCCAGCCGGCGCAGATCCCGAAAGGAGGCACCGGCACGCTTGAGCAGCACGTCGAGCAGCATCTGCGCGCCTGCGCCCTCTTGTCGCAGCGCCATCCGGGCCCCGAGCGCGAGCACGTCCGGCAGGCTGCGCAGCCGCTTCGGGTTGCCCGGCGGCACCAGGAGGCCCTGCTCGCGGCGCACCAGGCCCACCAGCACGGCATCATGCAGGTCCGGCGCGGCGCGCACGGCCGCGGCATTGGCGTCGCTGGCGAGATTGTCCGAGCTATCGAGGCTGTGAAAATGCAGCGCCGCCGCCACCACCTCGTCGCGCTGCAACCGTTCCAGTCCCCGTCCCGTGCCTTCGTTGAGCGAGGCGAGCCCGGAGCCGGATTCCCGCAGGCTCCATTCCAGCAGGCTGTCCTGGCTGCCGCCGACGATCGGCGGCGGCTCGGTCGCCCGCATGCCGGCCGGGCGCGCCAGGCCCGAAAGCACCCATAAATCGAGCTCATGGCGCGGGAACAACCACTTCCCGGTCACCTTGCTACAGGGGATGGCCCCATTGGTGACGAGCTCATAAAGCTTGCGCTCCCCCAGCCGGAGGTAGTCCGCCGCCTCACTCGTCGTCAGGAATTCCATTCTGCATTCCTATGCATATCTTGGTTCGCTTTTTGGCATTTGACGCAGGCCGGAATTTTTGCAGTTCAATGTCATCTTATGGGAACCATGCCCGATCATCTCAGTGCTTTGCAACTCATCCTCAGCGGCGATCCTGCGTTGCTGGCGATCGTACGGCTCTCACTTGGTGTGAGCCTTGCGGCGGTCGCGCTGGCGTCAGCAATCGGTATGCCGTTCGGCGCGTTACTGGCGCTGACACATTTCCGGGGGCGCGCGGTCCTGGTGGTGCTGCTCAACGCCATGATGGGGCTGCCGCCGGTCGTGGTCGGGCTAGCGCTTTATCTGCTGCTGTCGCGCGCGGGGCCGCTCGGCGAACTCGGCATCCTCTTCACGCCGGCGGCGATGGTGATTGCGCAGACGGTGCTGATCGTGCCGATCATCGCTGCGCTGACCCGGCAAACGGTGGAGGACCTCTGGGTCGAGTATCGCGACGAGCTTCGCGCCATGAATGTCGGCGCGGTTGGCCGCATGACGACATTGTTGTGGGACGCGCGCTTCAGCCTGCTGACGGCGCTGCTCGCCGGCTTCGGCCGCGCTGCCGCGGAAGTCGGCGCGGTCATGATCGTCGGCGGCAATATCGACGGCTTTACCCGCACCATGACGACTACCGTGGCGCTGGAGACGTCCAAGGGCAATCTGCCGCTGGCAATGGGGCTCGGTGCGATCCTGATCGTCATCGTGCTCGCCATCAACGCGGCCGCCTGGGGGACGCGCGTCTGGTCGCAACGGGTGACGGGGTGACCATGCGGGCGCCGATCAGCGATCTTCCAGTGGTGCTCGAGGACGTCTCGCTCCAGAGGGGCGTGGCCACGATCCTCGATCGCATCAGCCTCACGATCACGCCGGGTGCGCCGACCCTGCTGATCGGTCCCAACGGCTCCGGCAAGACCAGCCTGCTGCGGCTGTGCATGGGACTTGCGGCTCCGACGGGTGGCCGCATCAGTTGGGGTGGCCGCAGCGATCCGGCGCCGACGCGCCGCGCCTTCGTGTTCCAGCGCCCGGTGATGTTGCGGCGCACGGCTTCGGCCAACGTCACCTACGCCCTGGCACAGGCCGGCGTGCCGCACGCGCACCGGCCCGGGCGCGCGGTGGCGCTGCTGGAGCGGGTCGGCCTTGCCGATCTTGCGCACCGTCCGGCGCGACTCCTCTCCGGCGGCGAGCAGCAGCGGCTGGCGCTGGCCCGGGCGCTTGCGCGCGATCCCGAGCTTCTGCTGCTGGACGAGCCGACCGCCAATCTCGATCCCGCCGCGACGCGCGCGGTTGAAGAGATCGTCACGAGCGCGGCGCAATCCGGCATCAAGATCGTGATGGCCTCGCACGATCTCGGCCAGGTGCGGCGGCTTGCGGGCGAGGTGGTCTTCCTTGCGCGCGGGACGCTGTGCGAGCGCGCGCGGGCGAGCGAATTCCTGGACCATCCGTCGACGCCGGAGGCGCAGGCCTTCCTGCGCGGCGATCTCGTGATTTGAAGTGGAGTTTTCCGATGGCCTCTCGCCGCCCGTTCCTTCCGCTCGCGATGCTGCTGGGCATCGCCTTGGTGAGTTCGACTTCGTCGGCCGAGGATCGCTCGATCGTCGTGGCTTCGACGACGTCGACGCAGGACTCCGGCCTGTTCGGTTATCTCCTGCCGATGTTCAAGGCCAAGACCGGCATCGACGTGAAGGTGATCGCGCAAGGCACCGGCCAGGCGCTCGACACCGCACGCCGCGGTGATGCCGATGTCGTGTTCGTGCACGCAAAACCGCAGGAGGAGAGATTCGTCGCCGACGGATTTGGCGTGAAGCGTTTCGACGTGATGTACAACGACTTCGTGCTGATCGGGCCGAAGAGCGATCCCGCCGGCGTCAAGGGCAAGGACATCGCGACTGCGCTGAAGGCGATCGAGGCCAAGGGCGCGCCGTTCGTCTCGCGCGGCGACCGCTCCGGCACCCATGCCGCCGAGCTTGCACTCTGGATCATCGCCGGCATCGATGTCGCGAGCACCAAGGGTGCCTGGTATCGCGAGATCGGGCAGGGCATGGGGGCGGCGCTCAACACCGCGAGTGCGATGAATGCCTATGTGCTCTCCGATCGCGGCACCTGGATCGCGTTCAAGAACCGCGGCGATCTCGACATCGTCGTCGAGGGCGACAAGCGGCTGTTCAACCAATATGGCGTGATGCTGGTGAATCCGGAAAAGTATCCGTCGGTGAAGAAAGAGTTGGGGCAGACTTTCGTCGACTGGCTGATTTCTCCCGAGGGCCAGGCCGCAATCGCCGGCTACAAGATCGACGGCCAGCAGCTGTTCTTTCCGGATGCCGCCAGGAAGCCTGACTAGCAAGTAGCCGGAATAGGCGAGTTGCCAAACCGAGCGCTGCGTGGTCCATCTGAGGGATGACCCAGCGCCTGCCGCCGTCGCTCACCCCGCTCGATCTCGCGCTCGCCGCGCTGCTGCGCGGTGTTCGGCCGGTTGCGCCGGTCGATCTGCCGCTCGCCGAGGCGCTCGGCTGCGTCGCAGCAGGAATGCCGCCGCTTGGCGCTTATCCGCCACACGATACCGCTGCCGCGGACGGCTGGGCGTTGTGCGCCAGCGATCTCGTCGGCGCGTCCTCCTACTCGCCGTTGCCTTTGGCTGCGCCTCCGATTTGGGTCGAGGCCGGCGACGCGATCCCAGAGGGATGCGACTGCATGCTCGATGCTGACGCGGTCGATACTGCGGGGCCGATCACGGAAGTGCTCACCGAAGGTTTTCCCGGGCAGGGCGTTCGGCGGAGGGGCTGCGACATGGCCGAAGGCACCTCGACCGTTGCCGAGGGCCGGCCTGTTCGCACCACCGAGCTTCTGCTGGCGCGAGCTGTAGAACTGGAGACTCTGAGCGTCCGCCGCCCGCGGCTGCGCGTCATCAACATGCCCGGTGGCACCGCGGCTGCTCAGCTCATCGCCGATCAGGCTCGCGCGGCGGGCGCGGAGGTGACTGCGGCGGAGGCTAGCGCGCGCGATGCGGCGTCGATCGCGAACGCGCTCGAAATCACCGCTTGCGACCTGCTGCTGACCGTCGGCGGCACCGGCGTCGGTCGCCGCGATGCCGCCGTCACCGCGCTAGCCGATTGCGGCGAGGTCCTGGCTCACGGGATTGCGGTGCAGCCTGGACGTACGGCGGCGATCGGAAGAATCGGATCAGTTCCCGTCATCGCGCTGCCGGGCGCGCCGGATCAGGCATTTGCGGTTTGGCTCATGCTGGTCTGTCCGGTGCTGGATCATCTGTCGATGCGGGCCTTGCGCAAATCCGCCAGCTTGCAGCTCGCCCGCAAGATCGCATCAAACGTCGGCATGGCGGAGATCGCGCTGCTGGCCGAGGAACAAGACGCCTGGCTGCCGCTTGCGGTCGGTGAGCTGTCCTTGCAGGCGATCGCCCGCGCCGACGCATGGCTGCTCGTTCCCGGCGACAGTGAAGGCTTTGCGGCGGGCGCGCCGGTCGATGCCTATCTGATGCGGGAATGATATGGGTTCCGGCATGAACAGGATTCCGCAACCGACCGACCGCAGTTCGGTCGATCAGGAGCAGTTCCTCAAGATACTCTCCCGCGAGGAGGCGCTGGCGCGCTTTGAAGCCGCGTTGTTCCCCCGCGCGCTGCCGAGCGAGACGCGCGCGCTTGCGGCTGCGCTCGGAAGCGCGCTCGCCGAAGACATCTTTGCGCCGATCGACGTGCCGCCCTTCGACCGCTCCAACGTCGATGGCTTTGCTGTCCGCTCCGCGGATCTTGCCGCGGCGAGCGAGGCTGCGCCCGTGCGTCTCGCCCTGAATGGCGAGATCATCGCCTGCGGCACCGCGCCGGCCCTTCAGGTCGCCTCGGGCACTGCGACGCCAATCGCGACCGGCGGCCCTCTGCCACGCGGCGCCGATGCGGTGGTCATGGTCGAGCACACCCAGCCGGCGGGGATCGGCGCGATCGACGTCCGCCGCGCGGCTTCGCCGGGCCAGTTCGTGTCCTATGCCGGCTCGGACATCGCGCGCGGCGAAGCTCTGCTGCGCGGTGGCACGATCATCGGTTCGCGCGAGATCGGGATGCTCGCCGCCTGTGGCATCGCCGAGGTCAAGGTCGTGCGCAAGCCGCGCGTTGCGGTTATCTCGACCGGCGACGAGTTGGTGCAGCCCGGCGAGGCGCTCGCGTCCGCTGCGATCTACGACACCAATGGCGCGATCGTCACTGCTGCGATCGACGAGAACGGCGGCGCGGCGCATTTCATCGGCGCCATTCCTGATAACGAGACCCAGCTCGAGGCCGCGATGCGCAAGGCGCTCGCGGAAGCCGACATGCTAGTGCTGTCGGGCGGCACGTCGAAAGGCGCGGGCGATGTATCCCATCGCATCATCGGCCGCCTCGGCCAGCCCGGCATCATCGCCCATGGCGTCGCGCTCAAGCCCGGCAAGCCGTTGTGCCTTGCGGTCTGCGACGGCAAGCCGGTGGTGATTTTGCCGGGCTTTCCGACCTCGGCGATGTTCACCTTTCACGACATGATCGTGCCGGTGCTACGGCAGATGGCGGGCCTTCCGCCGCGCGCGGATGCCAAAGTGAGTGCGAAGGTGCCCGTGCGGATTGCCTCCGAGCTCGGCCGCACCGAGTTCGTGATGGTCTCGCTGGTCGATGGCAAGGACGGACTGATCGCTTACCCCTCGGGCAAAGGCTCCGGCGCGATCACGTCCTTCGCGCAAGCCGACGGATTCCTGCGCATCGATGCGCTCGCCGACCAGATGCCGGCCGGCAGCGAGGCCGAGGTGACGCTGTTCACGCCGCATGTGCGCGTGCCCGATCTCGTCATCATCGGCAGCCATTGCACCGGGCTCGATCTCGTCACCGCGCCGCTCGCGCGCGCTGGCCTCAGCGTGCGCTCGATCGCGGTGGGCAGTCTCGGTGGATTGGCGGCGGCGCGGCGCGGCGAGTGCGATCTGGCGCCGATCCATCTGTTCGACGACAAGACCGAGACCTACAACACGCCTTACCTAGCTGAGGGGCTCGAGCTCGTGCCAGGCTGGCGGCGCATGCAAGGCATCGTGTTCCGCAAAGGCGACAGGCGTTTCGACGGCTTGTCAGCGAAGGATGCCGTCGCCGCCGCGCTCGCCGATCCAGCCTGTATCATGGTCAATCGCAACCAGGGCGCCGGCACGCGCATCCTGATCGACCGCCTGCTCGGCGGCGCGCGACCGGAAGGCTATTGGAATCAGCCGCGCTCGCACAATGCGGTGGCCGCCGCGGTGGCGCAGCGTCGCGCCGACTGGGGCATGACCATCGCGCCGGTCGCCCATGCGTCCAGCCTCGGTTTCATTCCGCTCAGCGAAGAGCATTATGATTTCGCGCTGGTGAGCGTGCGCAAGCAGCGTCCGGCGGTGCAGGCCTTTCTGGATGCGCTTGCCTCGGACGAGAGCCGTGCGGCGCTGGCGCGGGCCGGATTCCGGCCAGCCTGAGCCTAAGATAACGACGCGGGCCGTCGAGCAGCGCGATGACAGGGGTGGGGACGCGATGGCAAAGCCGCTTTCGGTTGCGATCGTGGGTGCCGGGATGGGTGGGCTTGCCACCGCCGCTGCGCTGCGGCGCGTCGGCATCGACGTCATGGTCTACGAGCAGGCGTCGCAATTTGCCCGGATCGGCGCCGGCATCCAAATCGGCTGCAACGCAATGAAGGTGTTGCGCGCGCTCGGGCTCGAGACGCGGATGCGCGATCACGCCTTTTATCCGCGCTCCTGGAACAACCGCGACTGGCGGAGCGGCGACGTCAAGTTCGACATGATCTTCGGCGAGAGCGCCGAGCAGAAGTTCGGCGCGCCCTATCTGCTTGCCCATCGTGGCGATCTGCATGCGGCGCTCGCCAGCGCCGTTCCCGCCGAATGTATCAGGCTCAACCACAAGCTGGCCGGCCTCGATGAGAGCGCCGAAGGCGTGAGGCTCACGTTTGCGAATGGCACGAGCGCTATCGCCGATGCCGTGGTCGGCGCGGACGGCGTGCATTCGCTCGTGCGCGACATTCTGTTCGACACGGCGCAGGTCAGGTTCACCGGCCGTATCGCCTATCGCACCACCTATCCCGCGTCATTGCTCGGCGGCGAAGAGATCGACGACTGCACCAAATGGTGGGGCGAGGACCGTCACATCGTCATCTATTACGTCAAGCCGGATCGCAGCGAAGTCTATCTCGTCACCAGCCAGCCGGAGCCGGATTTCCGCATCGAGTCCTGGTCGGCGAAGGGCGACGTGCGGGATTTGCGCGCATCGTTCGAAGGCTTTCATCCGCAGGTCGCGCAGGTGCTTGCCGCATGCCCCGACGTGCACAAATGGGCGATCATGGATCGCGACGCGCTCGAGCGCTGGTCGGACGGCAAGGTCACGCTGCTCGGCGACGCCTGCCATCCGATGACGCCCTATATGGCGCAGGGTGCGGCGATGGCGATCGAGGATGCCGCCGTGCTCTCGCGCTGTTTGGACGGTGTCGCGCGGGAGGGCGTGGCAAACGCGTTTCGCCGCTTCGAGGCGACCCGCAAGGAGCGGACCACGCGGGTGCAGGAGACCTCGCGCGCCAACATTTGGCTAAAGGAGCGAACTGATACCGGTTGGGTCTATGGCTACGACGCCTGGACCGTGCCGCTCGCGGCCTGAGTGGCCTTTTCGCGCATGCGTTCGCGCTCTTCTGCTTCGGCAAGCGCGCGCTGTGCATCGGGTGCGAGCGGCCTGGGATCCGGTGGGACCTCGACGAGCTTCTCGGCGCCCGTGGCCAGCCGCGCAAGGTACCTCGCATCGGCGATGAAGCACGCGATATCGAGCGCGAAGTTGACCGCACGGACAAGGAAAACCAGAAAGCCCCAGACCGCCTCGATCATCGCCGTTAACCGGTAAAGCTATTGAACGCTCGTTGGTCGCAGCCCGGCCCGAGGCGGTTCAGGGCGGTCAAGGCGCCGTGAACTTGCCGCCTTGCGACCACGACTAATGTGGCGAGGATCAGCCCATGCCCCTGTCGTCCCAGCTCGGTTTCCGCAAGATCGCCGCTCTCATCGCGGCTGCCGGCACGCTGTTCTGGCTCTACACCTTCTACGCCATCGCGCACGTCCCGATTGGTGACGGCACGGTTTCCAATGGCTCGCGGTCTTCCCGCTCGGCATGATTTTCGGGGTGTTCTTCCTGCCGGCCTGGCTGCTCGTCGCGATCGGCCGGCTGCCGCGCTTCACCACCCTTTTCGGCCTGTGTGGCCTGATCGCCTTTGCGGTGGTGTGGGCGCAATTGTTGACGGAATTCCCCAAGACTTAGCTCTTCTAAAAGAAGGCACGATTTTACTGAGCCGAATGCTCGTCCAGCGCGGCCAGGCGCTCGGCTTCCGCGATGTCCTCGACCGTGTTGGCATTGAAGAACGGATCGAGCGGCTGAACCGGCCATGTCACCGTGGCGAGCGGAAAGCGCGCGGTCCAGCGGTCGATCTTCCTGACATCTTCGACGACGAGGGCTTGGCGCAATTCGTCGCGCAAGGCGACGCGCCACAATCCGATCACCGGATGCGACTGCTCGCCGGAAGCGGCAACAGCGAGCTGTGCATTCTCCGCCGCGCGCGCCGCGTGCAGGCGTGCGACGAGGTCGCGCGGCAGGAACGGGCAGTCGCCGGCGGCGCTGAGCACCCATTCGATGCCGGGCCGGTTCGCCGCGGTCCAGTCGAGCGCGGCGAGAATGCCGGCGAGCGGTCCGGGATAGCCCGGCACGTCATCGGCGACGACGGTTAATCCGAACACGGAAAACCGCGAAGGCTCGCCATTGGCGTTGAGGATCAGCCCGTCACATTGCGGCTTCAGCCGCGCGATCGCGCGCTCCAGGATGGTCCGGCCGCCGATCGTGCGCATCGGCTTGTCGCCGCCGCCCATGCGCCGCGCCAGGCCGCCGGCAAGCAGCACGCCCAAGGTCGGCGGAGTTTCAGTCGTCACCACCTTCACCCTTGCGCTTGTGCTTGGCCGACTCTTCCTCGACATAAGCGAGGTTCTGGTCGTAGACGATGCGTTCCTCGCCCGCGAGCGCGATGAAGCGCTTGCCGCGCGTGCGTCCGATCAGCGTCAGCCCGACCTGGCGGGCGAGATCGACACCCCAGGCGGTGAACCCCGAGCGGGACACCAGGATGGGGATGCCCATCCGCACCGTCTTGATCACCATCTCCGAGGTGAGCCGGCCCGTGGTGTAGAGAATCTTGTCGCGGGCCTCGACATTGTGGCGGTACATCCAGCCCGCGATCTTGTCGACGGCGTTGTGGCGGCCGACATCCTCGGTGTAGCAGAGCGGCGTGCCCTCCTTGCACAGCACGCAGCCATGGATCGCACCGGCCTCGAGATAGAGCGAGGGCATGGTGTTGATGGTCTGCGTCATCTGGTAGAGCCAGGAGGTGCGCAGCTCGGCCTTCGGCAGCGTCACGCTTTCCACCGCTTCGAGGAGGTCGCCGAACGCGGTACCCTGCGCGCAGCCGGAGGTCTGGGTGCGCTTCTTCAGCTTGGCCTCGAAATTGGTGTGGTGCGAGGTGCGCACCACGACGACCTGGAGGTCGTCGTCATATTCGACCTCGGTAACGACGTCGCTGTATTTCAGCATGTTCTGGTTGAGGAGATAGCCGAGCGCCAGATACTCCGGATAGTCGCCGATCGTCATCATCGTGACGATCTCCTGGGCGTTGAGATAGAGCGTCAATGGCCGCTCCATCGGCACCTTGGTCTCGACCCTCGCGCCGGCCTGGTCGACGCCGACGACGCTCTGCGTCAGGCGCGGATCGTCCGGGTTGGGGACGATCAGGGGGACCGGGGCTTTGTCGATCTTCATCATGGGTGCGACGTTAGCATGACATTCGGCCCAGGCCGATATAAGCATGTGAGGGAACGAAGGAAATGCCTCCGCTCGCAATGACGGAGATGGCGGTTCCAGCCGCGTGATACGGCTGGCGGAGATCGAGTTGTGATGAAAATCATCGGCCTTGCGGGATGGAGCGGAGCGGGCAAGACCACTTTGTTGACGCGGCTGATTCCACATTTCAACGCGCAAGGCCTGCGCGTCTCCGTGATCAAGCACGCCCATCATCATTTCGACGTCGACGTGCCGGGCAAGGATTCCTGGCGCCATCGCGAGGCGGGTGCGGCCGAGGTGCTGGTGTCCTCGGCAAATCGCTGGGCGCTGATGCATGAGCTGCGGGGGGCGGCCGAGCCGCGGTTGCCGGAACTGCTCGCAAAGCTGTCGGCGGTCGACCTGGTCGTGGTCGAGGGTTTCAAGCGGGAGCCGCATCGCAAGATCGAGGTGTACCGCGCTGCCAACGGCAAGCCGCTGCTGTTTCCCGACGATCCCGGCATTGTCGGGATTGCGGCCGACGTTACGGTTGAAACCAGGCTGCCGACGGTCCATCTCGATGATATTCCGGCCGTGGCCGCGCTTGTCTTGCGCTCCGCGATGACGGCCGACGAGGCGATGGCGAAGAGCGCGCTTGCGCGCTGACGAGGCATCATGGCGCAACTGTCCGACGATTGCTTTGCCTTCGGTGGGCCGATGATGTCGGTCGACGACGCCGTCAGCCTGATCGCGGCCCGCGTCAACGCGATCGCCGACATCGAGACCGTGGCGCTGGTCGATGCCGACGGGCGGGTGCTCGCACGCGACATCGCCGCGCCGCTGCCGCTGCCGCCGTTCACCAACTCCGCGGTCGACGGCTACGCAGTGCGCAATGCGGACCTGCCGCAAGCGAACGAAGAAGCGTTTCCGCTCGACGGCCGTATCGCGGCCGGTAGTGCCGCTGATCATCCGATCAAGCCCCGCCATGCCGCACGCATCTTCACGGGCGCGCCGATGCCGAAAGGGGCCGAGACCGTCTTCATGCAGGAGGACGTGCGTATTGATGAGAGTGGCAAGATCGTTCTGCCGCCCGGGCTGAAGGGAGGCGCGAACGTCCGGCCCGCCGGTGAGGACATTCCGCAAGGTCACGTCGCCTTGTGTGCCGGCCAGCGCTTGCGGCCACAACATGTCGCGCTCGCCGCCGCCTTCGGCCTGACCGCGCTCGACGTCGTCAGGCGCATCCGCGTCGCGGTGTTCTCGACTGGCGACGAGCTGGTCTCGCCGGGCGATGCGCGCGCCCCCTCGCAGCTCTTCGACTCCAACCGTTTCATGCTGATGGCGATGCTGCGCCGGCTCGGCTGCGATGTCAGCGATCTCGGTATCTTGCGCGACGAGCAAGCCTTGCTCGCGGATGGTCTGAAGCAGGTCGCAGGCCAGCATGACCTGATCCTCACCACCGGCGGCGTGTCGACCGGCGAGGAGGATCACGTCAAGGCCGCGGTCGAGAGCATCGGCACGCTGGTGCTGTGGCGGATGGCGATCAAGCCGGGCCGGCCGGTCGCCATGGGCATCATCGGCGGCACGCCGCTGATCGGCTTGCCCGGCAATCCCGTCGCGAGCTTCGTCACCTTCGTCCATGTGGTGCGACCGACGGTGCTGGCGCTCGCCGGCGGCCTGCCGGAGCCGCTTCTGCCGATTCCGGTGCGCGCCGCCTTCACCTACAAGAAGAAGGAGGGCCGCCGCGAATACGTCCGCGTCTCCTTGCGCAAGGCCGAAGACGGCACGCTCGAGGCGATCAAGTTTCCACGCGAGGGTGCCGGGCTGTTGTCATCATTGGTCGAGACTGACGGGCTGGTCGAACTCGGCGAGGCGGTGACGCGGGTCGAGCCCGGACAGAGCATCGGATTTCTATCCTACGCCAACCTGATCTGAGCGTCGTGCATTGACGCTCCCGACCCGCCTCGCCATGGTGCCGCTATGACCAGAACGACTCTCGATCTTACGGGGCTGAAATGCCCGTTGCCGGCCTTGAAGACGCGCAAGGCGCTGAAGCCGTTGAAGGCTGGCGACCAGCTCGAGGTGTACTGCACTGATCCCCTGTCGGTGATCGACATCCCCAACCTTGTTCGCGAGACAGGCGACAAGGTCGAGATCACCGAGCGCACCGAGGCGCGCATTGTGTTTTTGATAGAAAAGACGAATGGCTCGATAGAAAGCGCGAATGACGCACTGCACTCTTAGATTGCGACTATCGACTTTCGTCTATCGGCATCGCCACGCCGGCAATTGGCTCTCCGCATGGGCACACAAGTTGTGCTATCCGCATTGATTGCGCGTGGTTCGATGGGCGGAGGGACATCGCCTGTCGGCGTCCGGCATAAAAACTCCCTCAAAGGGGTTAGACATTTCGTGTGCGCTCGTGATCCTGGCGCATCTCTGGGATGACTTGCGGAGCAATCAGCAAGCTGAGGCGCGCGGGCTGAGGAACGGGATCGCAACAGCAGGCGCTCAGAAGGGCGACTGCAGGGGAGGATTTGTATGGCTACAGTTGAAAGCGCTGGGAGACTTTCGGGCGCTGGCGCGGGAATTCTCGATCGCGAGCATACGGTCGCGAAGGCCGGCTTCAATCGCTGGCTGGTGCCGCCTGCCGCGCTCTGCATCCATCTCTGCATCGGCATGGCCTACGGTTTCTCGGTGTTCTGGCTGCCGCTGTCGCGCGCCATCGGCATCACCCAGAGCAAGGCGTGCGCGGATATCACGCTGTGGCAGGAACTCTTCACCACGACGTGCGACTGGAAGGTCGCGAGCCTGGGCTGGATGTACACGCTGTTCTTCGTGCTGCTCGGCGTCTCCGCGGCAATCTGGGGCGGCTGGCTCGAGCGCGCCGGTCCGCGCAAGGCGGGCGTCGTCGCCGCCTGCTGCTGGGGCGGTGGTCTTCTGATCGGCGCCTTCGGCGTATACGTGCACCAGCTCTGGATCATGTGGCTCGGCTGCGGCGTGATCGGCGGCGTCGGTCTGGGTCTCGGCTACATCTCACCGGTATCGACCCTGATCAAATGGTTTCCGGACCGCCGTGGCATGGCGACCGGCATGGCGATCATGGGCTTTGGCGGCGGCGCCATGATCGGCGCGCCACTGGCAAACCTGCTGATCAACTATTTCAAGACGTCCACCTCGGTCGGCGTCTGGGAGACGTTCCTCACGATGGGCGTCATCTACTTCGTTTTCATGATGATCGGCGCCTTCGCCTATCGCGTCACGCCGAGCGGCTGGCAGCCGGAAGGCTGGACGCCGCCGAGCGAAAAGAAATCGATGATCTCCGAGCATCACGTGCATCTGAACAATGCGCACAAGACTCCGCAGTTCTGGTTGATCTGGTGGGTGCTGTGCTTGAACGTGTCGGCCGGTATCGGCGTGATCGGCATGGCCTCGCCGATGCTCCAGGAGATCTTCGCTGGCAAATTGATCGGCTTGCCCGAGCTGACCTTCAGCCAGCTCTCGGTTGAGCAGAAGACCGCGATCGCGGCGATCGCCGCGGGCTTTGCCGGTCTGTTGTCGCTGTTCAACATCGGCGGCCGGTTCTTCTGGGCATCGCTGTCAGACTATATGGGCCGCAAGAACACCTACTACACGTTCTTCCTGCTCGGCATCGTGCTCTACGCGCTGGCGCCTACGTTTGCGGCGATGGGCTCGAAGCTGCTGTTCGTTCTCGGCTTCGGCATCATCCTGTCGATGTATGGCGGCGGCTTCGCCACCGTGCCGGCCTATCTCGCCGACATGTTCGGCACCCAGTTCGTGGGCGCCATCCACGGCCGGCTGCTGACGGCATGGTCGACCGCCGGCATCATCGGTCCGGTGGTGGTGAACTACATCCGCGAATTCCAGCTCGCCGCAGGCGTGCCGCGCGATCAGCTCTACAACACCACCATGTACATCCTGTGCGCGATGCTGATCGCGGGCCTGATCTGCAACTATCTGATCAAGCCGGTCGATCCGAAGTGGAACATGAGCGAGGCGGAGGTTGCCAAGCTCCAGGCCGCAAGCGCCAAGAGCGAAGCAGCGATCCAGCACGGCTCGTTCGGCATCGGCACAGGCGGGCTGGATGCCAAGGCCGCGCTGTTCTGGGCCTTCGTCGGCGTTCCCCTTGCCTGGGGCGTATGGAAGACGCTGGAGAGCGCGGTCAAGATCTTCTGACCCTCTGTGAAATTGCCGCGGGGTGTGCGTCATGCGCGCGCGTCTCGCGGTTTCGCTTTTCTCGATCGATTGAAAAAGAACATCCGGGGGATTTTCGATGGTTCGCAAACTCGTTTGTGTCGCCGCCATGCTCGTTGTCGCCGGCGCACTTCATTCCGCTTCAGCCCAGACGGCGACGGCGCCTGCAGCGCCGGCACAAGCGGCCGCCGAGGCCAAGCCCGGCAAGCTCAAGCTGACCGCCCAGAAGCTGAAGAACATGAAGGCCAAGTGGAGCGCCAACAAGTCCAAGCTCAAGGAATGCCGCAAGGACGTGAAAGCCAAGGGCCTCGCCGGCGACGACCGCTGGTTCTACATTGAAGACTGCATGGGCAAGAGCTGAGATTAGGTGCCAGGGAACTGGACGTTGGGGGCATGAAGCGGCGGCTACATGCCCCTTAACTGCTTCATGGAACGCAAGAATCCTCTTGGCATCTGGCATGCCAGAGGCTAGGTTTGGAGCCATTCTAAGAGTAGGGACCAAGACGCAGCGATGAGCCACGACGTGCACCAGGTCCGCTCGTTCGAACATCCGGGCGAGGGACGGAAGCGAGCCAAGGCCACGCCCAAGGGGCGGCAGGTCGACCCGACCGCCGCACATGAGATCGAGCAGTTGCTCGGCGACAGGCCGCGGCGGCGCGACCTGCTCATCGAATATCTCCACCTGATCCAGGACAAGTTTCACCAGATCTCGGCGGCGCATCTTGCGGCGCTTGCCGACGAGATGAAGCTCGGCTTTGCCGAGGTGTTCGAGACCGCGACCTTCTATGCGCATTTCGACGTCGTGAAGGAGGGCGAGCCTAACATCGCGCCGCTCACCATCCGGGTCTGCGACTCCTTGACCTGCGCGATGCTCGGCGGAGAGAAGCTGCTCGAGGACCTCCAGAGCGCGAGCGGCCCGGGCATCCGCGTGGTGCGGGCGCCCTGTGTTGGCCGTTGCGACACCGCGCCGGCGGCCGAGGTTGGTCACAACTTCGTCGATCACGCCACCGTCGGCAACGTGCTGGCCGCCGCGAAGGCCGGCGACACCCACGCGCATCTGCCGAAATATGTCGATTACGATGCCTACGTCGCCGGCGGCGGCTACAAGCTTCTCAATCGCCTGCGCACCGGCGAGCTTTCGAAGGATGACCTTTTGAAGGCGCTCGACGATGCCTCGCTGCGCGGCCTTGGCGGCGCGGGCTTTCCGACGGGACGCAAATGGCGCGCGGTATTAGGGGAGCCCGGTCCGCGGCTGATGGCGATCAACGGCGACGAAGGCGAGCCCGGCACGTTCAAGGACCGTTATTATCTCGAAACCGATCCGCATCGCTTCATCGAGGGCATGCTGATCGGCGCGCATGTGGTCGAGGCCTCCGACGTCTACATCTATCTCCGTGACGAATATCCCGCCTGCCGCGAGATTCTCGAGCGCGAGATCGCGAAGCTTCCCGCGGGCGGCCCGACGCTGCACATGCGGCGCGGCGCCGGTGCTTACATCTGCGGTGAAGAGTCCTCGCTGCTCGAAAGCATCGAAGGCAAGCGCGGCCTGCCGCGGCACAAGCCGCCTTATCCGTTCCAGGTCGGCCTGTTCGGCCTGCCGACGCTGATCAACAATATCGAGACGCTGTGGTGGGTGCGCGACATCGTCGAGAAGGGCGCCGACTGGTGGAAGAGCCATGGCCGTCATGAGCGCCATGGCCTGCGCAGCTTCTCGGTCTCGGGCCGCGTCAAGAATCCCGGCATGAAGCTCGCGCCCGCCGGGATTACCGTGCGCGAGTTGATCGACGAATATTGCGGCGGCATGGCCGACGGCCACACGTTCTACGCTTATTTGCCGGGCGGAGCGTCCGGCGGCATTCTGCCGGCATCGATGGACGACATCCCGCTCGATTTCGGCACGCTGGAAAAATACGGCTGCTTCATCGGCTCAGCCGCGATCGTGATCCTGTCGCAGAAGGACAGCGTCAGGTCCGCGGCGCTGAACCTGATGAAGTTCTTCGAGGACGAGAGCTGCGGCCAGTGCACGCCGTGCCGTGTCGGAACCCAGAAGGCGGCGTTGTTGATGCAGCGGCCGGTCTGGAACCGTGCCCTGCTGGACGAATTGAGCCAGGCGATGCGCGATGCCTCGATCTGCGGGCTCGGCCAGGCGGCATCGAATCCGCTCACAACCGTGATCAAATATTTCCCTGACGAGTTCAAGGAAGCGGCCGAATGACCAAGATTACGTTCGAGCTCGACGGCAAGCAGGTCGAGGCGAGGCCCGGCGAGACCATCTGGCAAGTCGCAAAACGTCAGGGCCGCGATATCCCGCATCTCTGCTATTCACCGGCGCCCGACTATCGGCCCGACGGCAATTGCCGCGCCTGCATGGTCGAAATCGAGGGCGAGCGCGTGCTTGCGGCGTCCTGCAAGCGCACCCCGTCGGTCGGCATGAAGGTGAAGACCGAAAGCGCCCGCGCGGTCGCGGCGCAGAAGATGGTGATGGAGCTGCTCGTCGCCGACCAGCCGGCGCGCGAGACTTCGCACGATCCGGACTCGAAGTTCTGGCGCTGGGCCGAAACCACCGGCGTCACCGAGAGCCGTTTCCCCGCCGCCGAGCGCTGGGCAACAGACGCCAGCCATCCGGCGATGCGCGTCAATCTCGATGCCTGCATCCAGTGCGGCCTCTGCGTGCGCGCCTGCCGCGAGGTCCAGGTCAACGACGTCATCGGCATGGCCTACCGCAATGCCGGCGCCAAGATCGTGTTCGACTTCGACGATCCCATGGGCGAGTCCACCTGCGTGGCCTGCGGCGAATGCGTGCAGGCCTGCCCGACCGGCGCCCTGATGCCGGCC
Source organism: Bradyrhizobium sp. Ec3.3 (assembly GCF_000472925.1). GTDB lineage: Bacteria > Pseudomonadota > Alphaproteobacteria > Rhizobiales > Xanthobacteraceae > Bradyrhizobium. Next base: position 113,580 of record NZ_AXAS01000029.1, on the reverse strand, counting down.
GTGATGCTCGACGAGAACCAGACCCGCGTCACCTATGCCGACAGGAAGGTCGATTCGCTCTGCCCGTTCTGCGGCGTCGGCTGCCAGGTGACCTATGAGGTCAAGGACGAGAAGGTGATCTATGCCGAGGGTCGCGACGGCCCGGCCAATCACAACCGTCTTTGCGTCAAGGGCCGCTTCGGCTTCGACTACATCCACCATCCGCATCGCCTGACGAGGCCGTTGGTGCGGCTGCCGAACGCGAAGAAGGATGCCAACGACCAGGTCGATCCCGCCAACCCCTTCACCCATTTCCGCGAAGCCTCATGGGAGGAGGCTCTCGACATCGCGGCCAAGGGCCTGGTCAAGATCCGCGATACCAAGGGCGTCAAGGCGCTGGCCGGCTTCGGCTCGGCCAAGGGCTCGAATGAAGAGGCCTATCTGTTCCAGAAGCTGGTACGCACCGGCTTCGGGTCGAACAATGTCGATCACTGCACGCGGCTCTGCCACGCCTCGTCGGTCGCGGCGCTGTTCGAAGGCTTAAGCTCGGGCGCTGTATCGGCGCCGTTCGCGGCCGCGACGGACGCCGAAGTCATCTGGGTGATCGGCGCCAATCCGACCGTGAACCACCCTGTCGCGGCGACCTACATCAAGAACGCGGCCAAGAAGGGCGCAAAGCTCTTTGTGATGGATCCCCGTCGGCAGACGCTGTCGCGTCATGCGACCAAGCATTTGCAGTTCAAGCCCGGCGCCGACGTCGCCATGCTGAATGCGATGATCAACACGATCATCACCGAAGGCCTGACCGACGACCAGTACATCGCCGGTTACACCGAGGGTTTCGAGGACCTGAAGGAGAAGATCAAGGAATTCACGCCGGAGAAGATGGCGCCGATCTGCGGCATCCCGGCGCAAACCCTGCGCGAGGTGGCGCGCACCTATGCGCGCGCAAAATCCTCGATCATCTTCTGGGGCATGGGCATCAGCCAGCATGTCCACGGCACCGACAATGCGCGTTGCCTGATTGCGCTCGCGCTGATCACCGGCCAGGTCGGTCGTCCCGGCACGGGCCTGCATCCGCTACGGGGCCAGAACAACGTCCAGGGCGCATCCGACGCCGGCTTGATCCCGATGTTCCTGCCCGACTATCAGCCGGTCGGCCGTGACGACATGCGCGGCAATTTCGAGAAGCTGTGGGGGCAGGAGCTCGATCCCGTCCGGGGCCTCACCGTGGTTGAGATCATGAACGCGATCCACGCCGGCGAGATCAAGGGCATGTATGTCGAGGGCGAGAACCCCGCGATGTCCGATCCCGATCTCCAGCATGCGCGCCAGGCGCTCGCCATGCTCGATCATCTCGTGGTGCAGGATCTCTTCGTCACCGAGACCGCTTTCCACGCCGACGTCATCCTGCCGGCCTCCGCGTTTGCGGAGAAGGACGGCTCCTTCACCAACACCGATCGCCGCGTGCAGCTCGCGCGCCAGGTCATCAAGCCGCCGGGCGATGCGCGGCAGGATCTCTGGATCATCCAGGAAATCGGCAAGCGGATGGGCTTGCCGTGGAATTATTCGGGCCCCGGCGACGTCTACACCGAGATGGCGGAGCTGATGCCGTCGCTCAAGAACATCAGCTGGGAGCGGCTGGTGCGCGAAGGCGCCGTCACCTATCCGGCCGACGATCCGGACAAGCCCGGCAATGAGATCATCTTCACCACGGGCTTCCCGACCGCGAGCGGCCGCGGCAAGATCGTGCCGGCCAAGGTCATTCCGCCGGACGAGTTGCCGGACGACGAATACCCGATGGTGCTCTCGACCGGCCGCGTGCTCGAGCACTGGCACACCGGCTCGATGACACGACGCGCGCAGGTGCTCGACCAGATCGAGCCGGAGGCGGTGGCGTTCATGTCGCCGAAGGACATGCGGAAGAAGAAGCTCACGCCCGGCGATTTCATTCGCCTGGAGACCCGCCGCGGCGCGGTCGAGGTCAAGGTCCGTTCCGACCGCGACGTGCCGGAGAACATGGTGTTCATGCCGTTCTGCTACGCGGAAGCGGCCGCCAACCTCCTCACCAACCCGGCGCTAGATCCCTTCGGCAAGATCCCCGAGTTCAAGTTCTGCGCCGCAAGGGCCGAGCGCGTGGAAATGCGCGACGCGGCGGAGTAAGGGCGTACTCCTCTCATTGCGGGCGATGCTCGCCATACCGATTGCTGTCATGCCCCGCGAAAGCGGGGCATCCAGTACGCCGCGGCTTATCGATCATTACGGGCGTCTCGGAGTACTGGATCGACCGATCAAGTCGGGCGATGACAGCGCGAGTATCGAGGCGTGTGCCCATACGGTTCACTGCGCTTCGCTCCTCGCAATGACGGTGCTAAACGATGGCGCATGTCCAAAGTGACCCCAGCCACACGCGCGCTCGCTGCCGCTTCCGTATCCTTCACCGTCCATGCCTATGACTATGATCCCGACGCCGAGAGCATCGGGCTTCAGGCTGCTGCCGCGCTTGGTGAAGATCCGGCGCGGGTGCTGAAGACGCTGATGGCGCTCGTCGACGGCAAGCCGGTTTGCGTCGTCGTTCCTTCCGACCGGGAAGTCTCGATGAAGAAGCTCGCGGCCGCCGCAGGCGGCAAGTCGGCCCAGATGATGAAGCCATTCGAGGCCGAGCGCGTCACCGGCTTCAAGGTCGGCGGCATCAGCCCGTTCGGGCAGCGGCGCGCGGTGACGACCGTCATTGAGGAGAGCGCGCTTGCGCATGACCTCGTCTACGTCAATGGCGGTCAACGCGGCTTGCAAGTGCGGCTCAGCCCGCGCGATGTGCGTGACGTCTTGAAAGCCGCGGCTGCAGACGTGCTTGCCTGATCAGCGCGGGACCAGTCCGGCTCCCGCTCGATCATCCGAGCCATATGAACGGGAATGTCCCATCGGGATGGTCGGACGGATGCGGCATCTGGACATGCGGCGCGGGCGTCTCGCGAGTCTGATAGGCATGTGCTGCGGGCCGCGTCGGCGCAACTCGCGCGCCGGCGATCGGATGGGCCGTTGCCGCGACGGGGGCGACGGCAAATGCTACTGTGCCGACCACGAGCGCTGTCAGTGCCAGGGCAGCGGCGTGCGTCTTGCGGACAGTCATAGGAGCTCTCCTTGCAGATGTTCCAGCAGGCTCCGACAGCCTGCCGCTCTTCCCTGAGATCGCGGCCGCCGCGATCTCATTCCCACAAGGTTTCGTGATCGATCGTTCGGTGACCTCTTGCTATTGTTTCTGCAGGAGCTTCAGCCGGCACCGTAGCGCCTCACGAATGTGGGCGCGCGCCAGTTTTTCGGCCTTGTCGCCGTCGCGGGCGGCAATGGCGCTGATGATGGCCTGATGCTCTCTGTGGCTGGTCGAGGGCCGACCGGTGACCGAGAACGTGGTCGGGCCGAGCAGCGCGATCCAGTCCTGGAGCTCCTTCGAGGCGCTGTCGAGATAGCGGTTGCGCGCGGCGCGGCAGATCGCCTCGTGGAAGGCGCGGTTGAGCCTGGCCATCTCGATAGCGTCGGCGGAATGTTCGGTGAAAGCCTGCTCGATATCCGTCATCGAGTCGATCTCGGGGCGCGAGGCGTGCTCGGCGGCGAGCCGTGCCGCCGCACCCTCCAGGATCTCGCGCATGGCGTAGAGCTCGAGCACCTCGGAAATGTCGAGGTTGCGGACGATCAGCCCGCGGCCCGCGGCCGGCTGCACGAAGCCGCGCGCGGCAAGCCGCCCCAGTGCCTCGCGCACCGGCGTGCGACTGACGTTCAGCCGCTGCGCGACCTCCTCCTCTCGCAAGCGATCGCCGGCGCGGTAGCTGCCGGCCTGGAGTGCCTCGCACAGCGAGCGGAACACGGCTTCGCCCAGCGCCACGCCGGAACCGCGATCGATCGATCCGCTTGTCTTTGCCGGGCGCCTGGCCATGCTCTCTCCGATCCCGGCGCATCGTTCCCATGCAAAGCGGAGCGTTGCGCAATTCTTGTATATCTTTGTATACAAAGGTGCGCAATGGCGGTAGCGTCAGTAAGACACGGAATCGCTCCGGCTCTGGGGTCCTGGCAGGCGGCATGAGCAAAAAATACGACGTGCTGGTGATCGGCGGCGGCAATGCAGCGCTCTGCGCGGCGATCGCCGCGCGGCGCGGCGGTGCCTCGGTCATCGTGCTGGAAGGCGCGCCCAAATTCTATCGCGGTGGCAATACGCGCCACACCCGCAACATGCGCTGCGCCCATGATGCCGCGACCGAGATCCTGACCGGCCCTTATACCGAAGACGAGTTTTGGAAGGACCTGCTGCTGGTCACGGGCGGACAGACCGACGAGGAGCTGGCGCGCCACATGATCCGGGAGTCCAAGGACATCCTGAACTGGATCGTGGAGCAGGGTGTGCGCTGGCAACCCTCGCTCGGCGGCACGCTCAGTCTCGGGCGCACCAACTCCTTCTTCCTCGGCGGCGGCCGGGCGATGCTCAATGCGCTGTATTTCACCGCGGAGCAGCTCGGTGTCGAGATCCACTATGATGCCGAGGTCACCGATCTCGTCATCGAGGACGCCATGTTCCTGGCCGCGCGTCTGAAGCGGCCGATCGATGCCGTAAACGAGATCCGCGCGACGTCGCTGGTCGCCGCTGCCGGCGGCTTCGAGGCCAATATCGAATGGCTGAAGGAATATTGGGGCGAGGCCGCCGACAATTTCCTGATCCGTGGCACGCCCTATAACCGCGGCTCCATCCTGAAGATGCTGCTTGCCAAGGGCGTGCAGGAAGTCGGCGATCCCACCCAGTGCCATGCGGTCGCAATCGATGCGCGGGCGCCGAAGTTCGACGGCGGCATCATCACACGGCACGACTCCGTCGTGTTCGGCATCGTCGTCAACAAGCACGCGCAGCGCTTCTACGATGAGGGCGAGGACCTCTGGCCGAAGCGCTACGCGATCTGGGGCCGGCTGGTCGCGGCGCAGCCGGACCAGATCGCCTACATCATCTTCGACTCGACCGTCGTCACGAGTTTCATGCCGACGTTGTTTCCACCGATTGCAGGGCAGACGGTTGCCGAGCTCGCCGACAAGCTCGGTCTCGATCCAGTCGCACTGGAAAAGACCGTCACCGATTTCAACGCTGCGGTGCGTCCCGGCACCTTCGACCACACCCTCCTCGACGACTGCCGCACCGAGGGCATCACGCCGCCGAAGACGCATTGGGCGCGGCGGATCGAGACGCCGCCCTATCTCGCCTATCCGGTGCGCCCCGGCATCACCTTCACTTATCTCGGCACACGCGTGACCAAGGAAGCGCGCATGCTGATGAAGGACGGCAGGCCATCGGCCAATATGTTCGCGGCCGGCGAAATCATGGCCGGCAATGTGTTGGGCAAGGGCTATGCCGCCGGCATGGGCATGACCATCGGCAGCGTGTTCGGGCGGATCGCAGGACAAGAAGCGGCGAAACATGCACGGAACTAGGATTCTCGACGAAGCCGACCGCCTGATGACGGTCTGCAATTCCTGCCGCTACTGCGAAGGCCTATGCGCGGTGTTTCCAGCCATGGAGATGCGCCGCGCGTTTTCGGACGGCGACCTCAATTATCTCGCCAATCTCTGCCATGCCTGCGGCGCCTGCTACGTCGATTGCCAGTTTTCGCCGCCGCACGAGTTCAACGTCAACGTCCCGAAGACGCTCGCCGTCGCCCGCGCGGAGTCCTATGCGGCCTATGCCTGGCCGCGGGCCCTGTCCGGCGTGTTCGCGCGCAACGGTCTCGTCATCAGCGTCATGGCTGCGCTCAGCATGGCCGCGTTCATCCTTGGCTTTGTGGTCGCGCACGACCGCGACGTGCTATTCGGCGTTCACACCGGCCCCGGCGCCTTCTACAAGCTGATGCCGCACAACGCGATGGCGGCACTATTCGGTGCCGCGTTCCTTTACGCGATCCTGGCGCTGGTGATGAGCGTTCGCGCGTTCTGGCGCGACATCGGCGCGCCGATCGGCGGCCGCGCGGATGGTGGCTCGATCTTTCAGGCGATCCGCGATGCCGGCGAGCTTCGCTATCTCCATGGCGGCGGCGTCGGCTGCTACAATGAGGACGACCGTCCGACCGACCGACGCAAGCTCTACCATCATTTCACCTTCTATGGCTTCCTGCTGTGCTTTGCCGCAACATGCGTCGGCACGCTCTACCACTATCTGCTCGGACGTGAAGCGCCTTATCCGTGGTGGGACCTGCCGGTTGTGCTCGGTACGCTCGGGGGCATCGGCCTCGTCGTCGGACCGATCGGGCTCTTTGTTGCCAAGAGAGACCGCGATCCTGCGCTGCTGGATGAGGGCCGCTACGGGATGGACGTCGGCTTCATCGCAATGCTGTTCCTGACCGGCATCACGGGCCTCGTGCTGCTGGTCCTGCGTGAGACTGCCGCGATGGGGCCGCTGCTGGCTCTGCATCTCGGCGCGGTGTTCGCGCTGTTCATCACCATGCCCTATGGCAAGTTCGTGCACGGCATCTACCGCTTCACGGCCCTGCTGCGCTACGCGCAGGAGCGGCGCAGAGCAAGTTAGCCTGCCGGCTCACGCCTCCTCGCACCGTCTCGAAGAATGCTGCATCGACCGTCCGCGGGGCCGTGCGCGACCGGCGTGGGCTCTCCGCGAGGCGTCAGACCAGCACGGCCTTGCGCACACGGCCGGCGTCGCCGAACACGCGCAAATACCGTTCGATCTCGGACGGCATGCCGGTCGCCTTCTCCGGATTGTCGGACAGTTTGACGGCCGGATGTCCGTCGACCGACGTCACCTTGCAGACCAGCGAGATCGGATCGAGATTGACCGAGCCGTCCGGTGGGCAGCCGACGAAATCATTGGTGAGGTTGGTGCCCCAGCCGAAGGATAGGCGCACCCGGCCCGAAAAGTGATGGTAGGTCTCCTCGATCGAGCCGACATCCATCGCGTCGGAAAAGACGAGCAGCTTGTCCCTGGGATTGCGGCCCTTCTTCTCCCACCATTTGATGATCTCTTCGCCGGCCTGGATCGGCGGTGCGCTGTCGGGGCGGAAGCCGGTCCAGTCGGCAACCCATTCCGGTGCATCGCGCAGGAAGGCCTTGGTGCCGAAAGCGTCGGGCAGCGCGATCAGGAGGTTGCCGCCATAGGTCTGGCGCCACTGGTCGAGAATGCGATAGGGCGCGAAGCGCAGCTCCTCGTCGTCCTTGGCGAGCGCGGCCGCCACCATCGGCAGCTCGTGCGCATTGGTGCCGATCGCCTCGAGATCATTGTCCATGGCGAGCAGGACGTTGGAGGTACCGATGAAGGATTGTCCGAGCCCTTCCTTCACCGCCTCGACGCACCAACGCTGCCAGAGGAAGCCGTGGCGGCGGCGCGTGCCGAAGTCCGAGAGCCTCAGGTTTTCGAGCTGGCGGAGCCGCTCGACCTTGGTCCAGAGCTTGGCCTTGGCGCGGGCATAGAGCACGTCGAGCTCGAAGCGGCCGCGGCCCTTGATCGCCGAGCGCGAGCGCAGCTCGTTGAGGATCGCGAGCGCCGGAATCTCCCACATCGTGGTGTGGGTCCACGGCCCGTGAAAGTGCAGCTCGTACTGGCCTTGGACCTTGCGCAGCTCGTATTCGGGCAAGCGGAATTCGGCGAGCCAGCGGATGAAGTCGGCCGAGAACATGTGGGTCTTGCCGTAGAAGGTGTTACCGGCAAGCCAGATCAGCTCTTTCTTGGTGAAGCGGATGGTGCGGGCATGGTCCAGCTGGGCGCGCAGCTCGCCCTCGTCGATGATCTCGGCGAGGCGCACATGGCGCGAGCGGTTGATGACCGAAAACGTCACCCTCTGATCCGGGTAAAATTCCCGAATCATCTGTAACATCAACAGCTTGTAGAAATCGGTATCAAGCAGGCTGCGGACGATCGGGTCCAGCCGCCAGCTGTGGTTATAGGTTCGGCTCGCAATATCGGTCACGGTCATGGCCGAATTCTAGCGTGGCGGATGCGGCGCAACCAGTGGGTTTGGCGGGGGGCAGGGCGCCCCCTGTTCATGCCCCAGCCGCGGTCGTCGCCACTGCCTCGAGCTGGCTGCGGATCCAGCGATGGGCCGGGTCCTTCTGGTAGCGCTGGTGCCAGACCATGAACATCGGCAGCTCGGCGAGCGTCCTGGCGCGCGAGGCGAGCGGAATGTGCACATGCGCGAAGTCGCGCATCAGGCCGTCCGCAAGCAGGCTCGGCATGCTCGCCAGCATGTCCGAGCCGCGCAGGAAAGACGGCACGCCGGAGAAGCTCGGCACTGATATCGCGATGTCGCGGTGGAAGCCGTTTGCCGCAAGCCTGCGATCGAAGTCGAGCCGCTCGTTGTCGGTATAGACCACCGTGACGTGGCGCGCGGCCAGATAGGCATTGCGCGTCGCCGGCGCAGAGCGCGCAGTTCGGTCGTAGTAGCAGACGTAGTGGTCTCGCAGCAGGCGCTTCTGCACGATGTCGATGCCGGACGGAGGCAGCGGGCTGATCAGGAGGTCGCAACGGTTCTCGCGCAACATGGCAGGCGAGGGTGATTGCGAGGGGATCACGCGCAGATTCAGACTCTTCACCTGGGCTGCGACATGGCCGAAGAAGCGCGGCAGCAACAGGTCGCGCTGGAAATCATTGGCGGCGATCGTCAGCGATAGGTGCGCCGCTTTCGGCTCGAAGGTGACGCCGCCGGCAAAGCTCCGCATCTCGTCGATCAGCGCGCGCGCCTTGGCGGCGAGCGCCTGCGCGTGCGCGGTGGCAACGATACCGCGACCGGATTTGGCGAACAGGGGATCGCCGGCGATGCGCCGCAGCTTTTTCAGCCCGTGGCTGACGGCGGATTGGGTGAGGCCGAGCCGGGTCGCGGCCCCCGTCACCGAACCTTCTTCCAGCACGGCGAGGAACAGCGACAGCGAATGGCCGTCGAGGGCCAAATGATCGATTTCCTTCATGAGATACATTATAATTCATCTATTTATCTTGAGAATAGGCCGGCGCATCCTCTCCGATAAGCCGCGCCCGACCCGGCGCCAGAGGGAGACAACGCCAGATGACCGCCCAGGCCGCTCGTATCGCAGCCGCGCAGGACGCCGCCCGCCTCAACCGCCCCGAGCCGTTCACGCCGCCGCTTGGCGATGGCGGCTTCTTCCAGCGTGACCGTTCCATCCACCCGCCGGCGCACGCGCCCGGCTACAAATCCTCGGTGCTGCGCTCACCGCGCCAGTCATTGCTTTCGCTGGAGAACTCGATCTCGGAGATCACCGGGCCGGTGTTCGGTCACAACGACCTCGGGCCGCTCGATAATGACCTGATCCGCAACTACGCCAAGGACGGCGATCCCATTGGCGAGCGCATCATCGTGCACGGCCGGGTGATGGACGAGACCGGTCGCGGCGTGCCCAACACGCTGGTGGAGTTCTGGCAGGCCAATGCCGGCGGTCGCTACCGGCACAAGAAGGACACGTATCTGGCGCCGGTCGATCCGAATTTCGGCGGCTGCGGCCGCGCGCTGACCGACGACAGCGGCTACTATTACTTCCGCACCATCAAGCCCGGCCCCTATCCCTGGCGCAACTACGTCAACAGCTGGCGCCCGGCGCATATCCACTTCTCGGTGTTCGGCTCGGGCTTTGCGCAGCGGCTGATCACCCAGATGTATTTCGAGGGCGACCCTCTGATCCCGGTCTGCCCGATCCTCACGACGATCCCGGACAAGGACGCGCTCGACCGTCTCGTCGCCCCGCTCGATCTCAACGCCTCTACGCCGTTCGATTCGCTCACCTACCGCTTCGACATCGTGCTGCGCGGGGCGCGCTCCACCTATTTCGAAAATCGCCCGGAAGGAAACTAAAGTCATGGCGCAGCCGCTCAACTATCTCAAGGAAACCGCCTCCCAGACCGCCGGGCCCTACGTCCATATCGGACTGATTCCGGGCATGGCCGGCTTCGACATTTTCGAGAAGAACTTCTCCAACGTGCTCGTTACGCCGGACACCAAGGGCGAGCGGATTACGCTGGAGGGCCGCGTGCTCGATGGCACGGGCACGCCGCTGCGCGACGTGCTGCTGGAGATCTGGCAGGCCAATGCGGCCGGCCGCTACAACCATCCGGCCGACCGCTCGGCTGGCGCACTGGACGAGGACTTTCGCGGCTGGGGTCGCGCGGGTTCGGATTTCGACAGCGGGCTGATCACCTTCGAGACGATCAAGCCGGGCGCGATCACCGACAAAGCGGGGCGCAAATGTGCCCCGCACGTCAACGTCTGGATCGTCGCCCGCGGCATCAATATCGGGCTGAACACGCGGCTCTATTTCTCGGATGAAGAGGCCGCCAACGCCGCCGATCCCGTTCTCAATCTGATCGAGCAGCCGGTGCGGCGGTCGACCCTGATCGCCAAGCGCAGCGAGCGCGCCGGCAAGGTCGTGTACTCCTTCACGATCAATCTGCAGGGACCCGAGGAGACTGTGTTCTTCGACGTCTGATAGCCCTCGATATCCACGAAGGCCGGCCTCATCGAATGGTGAGGCCGGCTTTTTTTGCTGAGGCCCCGCAGCTGATCACCGTTCCCGTTATTCGCCCGAGCCGATACGATGGCTTATTCTGGGGCCGGAGGAGGGCCATGGGAAAGCACTCTCGGGCAGGCGGGCCGAGCAAATCGGGCAGCCGCACGGCGAAGACGAAAAAGCGACGCAGCGCGCCGAAGGCGCCTCGCGCTTTCGTTTCCAGGCGGACAAAACCTGGAGCAACGCAGCTTGCTCTCGAGCTCCAGGAAGCGAGAGAGCGGCAGGCCGCGACGGCCGAGGTCCTGAGCCTTATCTCGGATGCGCCGACTGATCTTCCGCGCGTGTTCGACCGGATCGTCAGGAATGCGGCACGGCTCTGCCAGAGCGTTCTCAGCGCCGTCTATCGCAGCGACGGCGAGCGCGTTCACCTTGTCGCCTACGACCAGTTCTCGCCGGAATCGATCGCGGCGGTGCAGACAGCCTATCCGGCGCCGATCACTAGCGGAAACCTCATCTCGGTTGCCGTTCGCGAGCGGCGCGTCGTGCACGAGCCGGACGTGCTCGTCTCCGGCGGATATAGCGAATTGCAGCGGACGTCGGGCTACCGCAGCATCCTCGTGATACCGATGCTTCGAGACGAGGTCGCAATTGGCGCCATCGCCGTCATGCGGCTCGTGCCGCAACTATTCCCCAAGGCGCAGGTCGAGCTGTTGAAGACCTTCGCGGGACAAGCGGTCATCGCGATCGAGAACGCGCGGCTTTTCACCGAGGTGCAGGAGCGCACGCGGCAATTGTCGCAATCGCTGGACGAACTGCGTGCCGCCCAGGACGGCCTCCTACAAACGGAGAAGCTCGCCGCTTTGGGACGGCTCGTGGCGGGAGTCGCGCACGAGATCAATACGCCCGTCGGCACCAGCCTGACGGTCGCCTCCGCCTTCGCCAACAAGGCCAACCGTTTTGAAGCCGACGTCGCACGCGGCGATCTGCGTCGCTCAACCCTCAACGAATTCATCGCGGCAAGCCGCGAGGCGGCATCGCAGATCATCATCAACCTCAATCACGCTGTCGATCTGATCCAGTCGTTCAAACAGGTCGCGGCCGATCGCAACGTGTCGGATCGCAGGCGCTTCGATCTCGGCGAGGTCACCGAGCAGGTCGTCAAGGGACTGCGCTCCGGGCTACGCAGCGAAAATCTCCTGGTCAGGGTCGAATGCGAACCCAATCTCGCGATGAACAGCTATGCCGGGCCTTATGGCCAGGTGCTCACCAACCTCGTGATCAACTCGGCGGTGCACGCCTTTCCGGACGGCGTGCGCGGATCGGTTCATATCGCGGCGCAGGCGCTCGGCAAGGACAAGGTCGAAGTGCTGTTTTCTGACGACGGCTGCGGCATGACCGCCGATGTCAGGCGCCAGGCGTTCGATCCGTTCTTCACGACAAGGCGCGACCAGGGCAGCACCGGCCTCGGACTGCACATCGTCCACAACATCGTGACGAGCCGTCTGGGCGGCCGGATCAAGCTGGAGACCGAGCCCGGCGGCGGGACGACGTTCCGCATCATCGTGCCGCGCGAAGCCCCGCCGGAGTTCGTGGCGAAATGAACAGGGCCGGTTGATCCGGCCCCCATCCGTCACTCCATGATCGCGGTCGCGACCCCGGCACCGCGTGCGGCTCGCACGCTGTTCGCTTCAACGTCTTCGAACGCTCCGAAGACCGCGATCGGCTTTTGTTTAGACCAAATTTCGCCAAACTGGTATTGGCCCTTAAGTGCCGGGGCAGGACTGTTCAATATGGAGTCCTGCATGTTGTTTAAATCTGTTCTTATTGCATCTTTCCTTGTCGTGACCAGTTCGATCGCTGCGGAAGCACGTCCTTCCCGCACCAACACGGCACCGGAATGCAATGTGACGATGCCGTGCGACTTCTCGTCCTCTCAAGTTCGTCGCGAGAAAGTTTCGCGGGACACGCGACGAACGCACCTCGTGATGCGAGGAGCGGTCGCTGACGCTCAAGCCGCCGTGACACAGGTGAATGTTTCCGGCACCCAGATCGTCAGCGGTCGCCCGTCCGGGTGTCCGCGGAGTTTCTGCGGTTGCGGGGCGGCTCTGCACGTCTTCGGCCGGATCGTCCCGGAATTGAACCTTGCGGCCAACTGGCTGCGCTTCCCACGGACACCGCCCGCACCGGGAATGGTTGCGGCCCGACGCGGACACGTCTTCGTCTTGGAGCAACACCTGCAGGGCGACATGTGGATGGCGTATGATGCCAATTCAGGTGGTCGGTCAACGCGAATTCACGCGCGGTCGCTGCGAGGCTATACCGTCGTCAACCCGCACGCGACGTAACGGCAAGTAGGTCGTTCTCCCGCGTAGAAATCATCATTCATCGCTATGGAGCTGCGCGCGAAAAGCGCGCGGCGAACGGCCGGTCGCCGCGGCGTAGACCCGGCTGAAATAGGCAGGATCCTCGAAGCCGAGCGCATAGGCGATCGTTGACACCGGCAGGTTGGTGTAGACGAGGTTGCGCCGCGCCTCTCGGATCAGCCGGTTGAGGATCAGATGCGAAGCGGTATCTCCCGTGGCGGTGCGCGTGATCCGGTTGAGATGGGTCGGCGTCACCGACAGTGCCCCGGCATAGTCAGCAACGCTCCAGCGTTCGAGATGGTGCGCTTCGAGCAGCGCCTCGAAGCGGCGGAACAGGTCGGAATCCGCTGAGCCGCCGCCGCCGCTCGTGCCGGCGAGTTCGCGTGCCACGAGGCCGATCACCGCCGCCGACAGCGCGCGCAGCACATGCGCGCGGCCGAAGTTTCGAGCTGCGTGCTCGGCAAAGATCTGCTTCATGATGGTGCGGATCTGCGGCGTGCCGCGCACCACGGCCGATTGCGACAGCGCCGCGCGCAGCCCTTCCGAGGCGAGCAGCGCCTCGTCGAGAATTTCGGCGGCGATCGTCAGAACCCAGCCCTGGGTATCAGGCACGAAGCGGAAGCCGTGGACGTGGCCGACCGGCACGTTGACGATCTGCATCGGCTTCAGCGGCACGATGCGCCCGTCGAGCGTCGCCTCGCCGCCGCCGCGCTCGATCAGCAGCACCTGGTGCAGCCGCGCGTGGCGGTGCACGGCCAGCGTCCAATCATGCAGCACCGAGCGGGAGGCGATGGTCTCGCAGTGCACGACGTCGGGCAGATCGCCGGATTCGCCGAACAAATTGTAGACCTTGATGGCCGATGTCGAGGGGGCAGGGGGCATGTTCGAATTGTACAAGATAAAGGCCAATCCCTCCATCGGTTTGCCGCGCGAAATTTGCGAAAAACTCGTGCACGGGAGGACGGGAAAATGAAAGTTCAGGTCTGTATCATCGGCGGCGGCCCGTCGGGACTGCTGTTGTCCCAGCTCCTGCACCTGAAGGGTATCGACACGGTCGTGCTGGAGAAATACAGCCGCGACCATGTGCTAGCGCGCATCCGCGCCGGCGTGCTGGAGCATGGCTTTGCCAAGCTGATGCGCGAGGCGCAGTGCGGCGAGCGGATGGACCGTGAAGGCGAGATCCACAAGGGGTTCGAGATCGCCCATGACGGCGTGCTCTCGCATATCGACCTCCACAAGCATTCCGGTGGCAATTCGGTGCTGGTCTACGGCCAGACCGAGCTGACGCGCGATCTCTACGAGGCGCGCGACCGTCTCGGCGGCAAGGTGGTGCACAATGCCGAGGACGTCACGCCGCACGATCTGAAGTCGGACAAGCCGTTCGTGACCTATCGCGTGAACGGGGAGACCATCCGCGTCGACTGCGACTACATCGTCGGTGCCGACGGCTTCCACGGCGTCAGTCGCAAGTCGATCCCGACGGACGTATTGCGCGAATACGAGAAGGTCTATCCGTTCGGCTGGCTCGGCGTCCTGTCGCGTACCAAGCCGGTCTCGCCGGAACTGATCTATGTGAAGCACGAGCGCGGCTTTGCGCTCTGCTCGCTGCGTTCGCAGGTGCTCAGTCGCTACTACATCCAGGTGCCGCTGACCGACAAGGTGGAGGACTGGCCCGACGAGGCGTTCTGGGGCGAGCTGAAGCGCCGTTTGCCGGACGAGGTCGCGGCGCACCTGATCACGGGTCCGTCGATCGAGAAAAGCATCGCACCCCTGCGCAGCTTCGTCGCCGAGCCGATGAGCTATGGCCGGCTGTTCCTCGCGGGCGATGCCGCCCACATCGTGCCGCCGACCGGCGCGCGCGGGCTCAACAGCGCAGCCTCCGACATCTACTATCTCTATCACGCGATGCTCGCCCATTATCAGAAGGGCGACGATTCCGGGCTCGAGGGCTATTCAGCCAAGGCGCTCGCGCGAATCTGGAAGGCACAGCGTTTCTCCTGGTGGATGACGATGATGCTGCATCGTTTCCCCGACCGGATCGACTACGAGGATAGGCTGCAGCAGACCGAGCTGGAATATTTGCTCTCGTCCGAGACGGCGCAGCGGCTGCTCGCCGAGAATTACGTTGGATTGCCGTTTTAGGGCGCGCCGGCTTGCTTGGCGCTACTTGCCTTCCAGCGTATTCACCGGCGTCCAATCCGCGGCTGGCAGATTGGGGGCGAGTTCCTTGGCGCGCTTTGCAAACAAGGCTGATGGCGCATCGGTCGCAGCGAGGTGGTCGAAGCAAGTTGCGGCCTTCGCGAATTCGCGCGCCCGCCAATACGCAAGCCCCTCGGCATAGCCCATCGCCGTTTTCGCTTGCTCCGCCGTCTCCGCGCCTCGTGCGGCCAGCGGCTCATAGACCTTTATCGCCTCGTCGCGGCCCTTGACACGGACGGCATCGAGCTCGCGCCAGGCAAAACTGTCGGCGGTTTGCGCGACCGTCATTTCGGAGGCCATGATCGAGGTCGCAAAGTACTTGTTGGCGCCCTCGAGGCGCGAGGCGACGTTCACGGTATCGCTCATGACCGTATAGTTGAAGCGCCGGCGCGAGCCGATATTGCCGACCACGGCCTCACCGGTATTGAGGCCGATGCGGTGCGCAAGGCTCTCGAAGGCGGCGCGGCTGCGATTGAGCTCGTCCAGCCGCGCAGTGCAGGCAAGCGCGGCACGGACGGCATTGCGGGCGTGATCAGGATCGGCGACCGGGGCGCCGAACACGGCCACGATGGAATCGCCGATATATTTGTCGACGTACCCGCCATGGCTTTCGATGACGTCGGTCATGGCGGAGAGATACTCATTCATCAGCGCGACCAGCTCACCAGGCGCCATCTTCTCGGCGATCGCGGAGAAGCCGGCGAGGTCCGAGAAGAACACGGTGACGTTGCGCATCTCGCCGCCGAGCGCGGGCATCTTGCCGGAAGCCACCATACTCTCGATCACCTGCGGGGCGAGGTAGAGCGCAAAACTCCTGCGCAGGAAGCGTTCGTCGCGGTCGGCGATGACGAAACGGTAACCGATCATCATGGCGCTGGCGGCAAGCCCTGCAAGTGCCGGCTCGGTCAACGGCAAGGCATGCCCGCGGGCGAACAGGCTCACGGCGCAGGCGGTGTAGACGGCCATGATTGTAAGATAAGCGAGCACTGCGCGGCCCGGCGCAAGCAGGCAGGAAGCGAATGCGATGATCCCCGCGATGGCGATCGTGAGAACTGTCCGCATGGGAAAGCCGAGCTCGTTCACCGCATCGCGCTCCATCAGGTTGCGCACCACGGTCGCGTGCACGAAGACGCCGGCGATGTCGCGGCGTGCCATGGGCGCTGCCCGTGAAGGGGCGGGCAGCGCACAGCGCGGGGCGGGCGTTCCGTCATATCCACCGGCAAGACGCAGCGAGGTCAGCTTGCGATCGTCGACGTTGAGCACGCTACCGAAAATGACGACCTTGCCATCGAAGGCGCGGCGGAAGAACTCACCGTCGCCTTTCTCGACGCAGGCGCGCAAATCCGCGAAGGAAAACTTCGGAACATCGCGGCCGACGCCGCGAAAATTGAGCGTCAGCGTGTTCGGCACGGCGCTCGGTATCGCGTAGCCGGCGAGCGCCGTGCTGCCGTCCGGAGTAAGCTCGGGCCCTGCGCCGAGCGCGCGCGAGGCCAGCTCGACCGCCATCGCGGGAACCTGCTTGCCATCGATCGAAAAGCTCAGCGGCATTCGCCGGATGACGTCGTCGGGGTCGGTGTTGACGTTGAGCGCGCGGACATTGCCCTTCACCGCCAACTGCTGCGCGCGGAAGGGAAAGTCCGGACGCTCGTTGCTCACGACCGCGCCGAGCACGAGCTTCCCGGCATCGGATGCTTTCCGTAAAGAGATCAGGAAATCGCGGTCAAAGCCCTTCATGCGATCGCCGAGCGGCGCATCGGCAAAGGGAATCTCCGACTGTTCGATCGAACTGTGAAAGATCACGTCGAAGCCGATCACCTTGGCTCCGCCGTCGACCACGGCGCCAATCACACGTCCGATCTCGCGCGTCCAGGTCAGCGTCGGCGACCCCCTGAACGGGGGGGTGTCAAGGGTTTCGTCGTCGATCGCGATGACGACGACAGGTGAGGCTGCGGCATCGCGACGATCTTGAAAAAGCCTCGCGCGCAGGGCGGTCAAGATATCGAGCGAAAGCCCTTGCAGCGTGTTGAGGGGCGGCGATGTGAAGACGGCGCCTGCGAGCAGCGCGATCACGATCGCCGCTACGATGTCCCGCCTGCCGATCCCTCGCATCGCCCCGTCGCGTGCCGCCTATTCGAGCCGCAGCAGCCGGCCGACGATCGGCGCCGCGGACGAAGTCGCTTGAGCGTCGACCTGGAAGGTGTAGCGCCGCGCGCCGAGGGTCGCGAGGTAGGTGCCGCCGGGGGTCAGCGTCTTGCCGGCCTTTGCGAAGTCGTAGAACTTGCCGGCGACCAGATTATCGCTCTTCAGCGGTACGGTGATCGTCGGCTCCTTGCCGTCCGTGCGCTCGATGACCAGCGTGCTGCCGCTCTTGGCCTGGACCAGCGGCGATACGCCGTAAATCGTGGGCAGCTTTGCCGGCGCGCCCTTCGTGTCCGAGCGCACGGTGCGGAAGGTGGTTGCTGCGCTCTGGTTGGCCTCGCGCTCGGAGAGCTGCGCGGCGTTGGCGTCGCAGGGCACCTTGACTCGCTGGACGTCACCGAGCTGCACCGAGCTTTGCTCGGCGCCGACGAGGACGACCCCGCCGGTGATGGTCTCGCGCCAGCATGATTTGAGATAGCCGAGCACCAGCGTGCCCTTTGGGCCGAGCTTGATGACCTTGCCGGGCGCCACGTAGTCCATGAACTCGACGCCGTCGACCTTGCCCTGCACGTCCTCGACGATCGCGGCCGGAGTTTCGGCCCACGCGGGCGCCGCAAGGCAGAACACGCCGGCCGTGGCACCGATCAGGCGTCTCATGGGCTTTCTCATCCAATTCAAAGGTTCTGGCGTCCCCGCGTAGCAGGGGGACAGCCGCAGGAAATGTGACCAGAATCACTCTGGTTATTGGTGCACTTTATCCGGGATAGGTTCAATGCGAAGCACGCAGGGCGTGACGCCGCACGGTCGGCCGGGAAGCCCGTTTGGAGGCCGCCGTCAAAGCGGCCGATCGACGAGTTCGGCGACCGGCACGCCCAGCGTCTGCGACGGATACTCGCCGAACATCGCGCGGTAGTAATGCGAGAACCGTCCGAGCTCGTAGAAGCCCTGCTGCATTGCGACGGTTGCCACCGTCGTCGAGCCGGGAATGCTTTCGCGCAGGATCGAGTGGATGGTGCACAGGCGCTTGTGGCGCAGGAAAGTCACCGGTCCGACGCCGAACACTTCATTGAAGGCGCGGTGCAGCGAGCGACGCGGCACGCCGAGCGCGACGCAAATCTCCGAGATATGGACCGGACGGATGCCCGCTTCTTCCAGATAATCCTCGACCTTGCGGATGATCCGTCGCGCCGACGGCAGCCGCGCGTTTCCATCCGGCGGCAATGAGGACAGGACCGTCATTCCCATGCATTCGGCGATCGCTCGCTTCCAGAACTCGGCGGACGAGTCGGACAGGGCGCCGTCATGCGTTCCGAGCTGGAGCACGATCCGGCTCAGCCGGGACGCGGCGACGTGACCGACGTCGAGATCGGCGCGAAAGTGGTTCTTGTGGCGCCAGCTTTCGGGATCGGCAAGTCGCGGTTCACCGCCGAAGATCGAGGCGACCTCATCGAGGTCGAACCGCATCGCCGCATAGGCGGAGGCGCCGTGGAAGATGCCGTCATGCTCGACCAGCGGCGGCATGACCAGAACGTCGGTCGGCCGCATATCGAACGACCAGTGATTGACCCGGTCTTCGGCCGTCAGCAGCATGCCGACGATCAGCTTGTCGTCGCTTGAGATCCGTTGCGTCCGCATGCCGACGTTGAAGGAGCCGATGCTGAGCGAAAAGTCGCCGATGCCCACATGAGACAAGGTGCCGCGGAGCCTGCCGCGCCCGAGCTGCATCACGTCGACATGGGTCCCGTGGACAGCCTGATGCAGCCCTTCGAAACCGTCGAGCCTTCGCGAATCAACCAGTAGATGCGTCCCCATTCCGTGAGCGTGATGCCGAAGCGTGTTGATTCTGCGGCAAGTTGCAGTCCCCTGCCATCACGGCGGCGCGACGAGCCAACTTCCGAAGCTGAGGAAAATCTTCCTTGAATTCCACATAAAGGAACTTGGGGTTGCGCGGGGCCAATTGGAAAATCTCGCCTCACGCGTTACTGCGTGACGCCTGCACGCGACGCGTGCTGGCACGATCTGCACATCACAGCGCGCGAAAGTTGGGTTAGCCTTTGCAACCTCAACGATATTCGTCGCGATCATCCGCTGAAGGCGGATCACGCGCCGCAAGGCCGGCTGCGTGCGCAGTGACGCGCGCGCAGAGAAAAGGAGGGGAGGGGCCATCGGCTTTCTCGAACCTCCGGCAGACATGGGAACCCGACCAATGTGCCGCCTGAGACGCGCCAACCGCAGCCGTCGAAATCGCCGAATACCACTACCCTGAGGCAGCGGGAACGATGTGGAGTCTGACCATGTTGCGGGTGGACATGGATCATTGCGTGTGGCGACCGGACGACACGCGGACCGGCGAGATGGTGTTCGTCTCCGGCGGCACCTTCCTGATGGGATCCGATCACCACTATCCCGAGGAAGCGCCGAGCCACCGCGCCTCGGTCGACGGCTTCTGGATCGATCGAACGCCGGTGACCAACCGGCAGTTCAAGGAGTTCGTCAACGCGACCGGCCATGTCACCGAAGCCCAGATCGTTCCCGACGCGAAGGATTATCCCGGCGCGGTGCGCGAGATGCTCTATGCCGGATCGCTGGTCTTCTCGCCGCTCCCGCGCATCACGGATCTGAAGGATTGGAGCCAGTGGTGGACGTTCATGCGCGGCGCCAATTGGCGGCATCCCTACGGACCGAAAAGCAACCTCAGGGGGCTCGACGATCATCCGGTCGTCCACGTCTCCTATAGCGATGCGCTCGCCTATGCGCGCTGGGCCGGCAAGGACCTGCCGACCGAAGCGGAATGGGAGTTCGCCGCGCGCGGCGGGCTCGACGGCGAGGAATTCGCCTGGGGCAACACGCTGACGCCGGGCGGCAGACACATGGCCAATATCTGGCAGGGAAGCTTCCCTGTCCAAAACCTCGGCGAGGATGGGTTCGAGCGTACCTCGCCGGTCATGGCCTTTCCCCCGAACGGTTACGGCCTCTACGACATGATCGGCAATGTCTGGGAGTGGACCTCGGACTGGTGGTCGCCGAGGCATCAGGCCGACGCGGCGAAGCCCTGCTGCATCCCGCTCAATCCGCGCGGCGGCCGCGAGGAGGCGAGCTTTGATCCATGTCAACCAAGCATCCGGATACCGCGGAAAGTCTTGAAGGGCGGTTCGCATCTTTGCGCGCCGAACTACTGCCGCCGTTATCGCCCCGCTGCGCGTCATGCGGAACCGGTCGACACGTCGACGTGCCATGTCGGATTCAGGTGCGTGGTGCGGATGCCAGCTTCTGCGCCCTCACCGCTGCCTTCTGGAAAGTAGCGAGTGCCAAATGGATGACGAAGTCAAAGACAAGGGCAAGGCTGCGGCAAACTCGGCTGTCAGAAGCCGGAGACCGCTGCTTCGCGGCCTGCTTACAGCGGCTCTGGTCGCGACAAGCCTGTCTCCCTTCGTCAAGTCGCCTGCAAACGCACAGCAGCCGACTACGGCAAAACCCAACATCCTCGTCATTTTCGGCGACGACGTCGGTCAGTCCAACATCAGCGCCTACACGCGCGGGCTGGTCGGGTACAAGACGCCGAACATCGACCGCATCGCCAATGAAGGCATGATTTTCACCGACTACTATGCGGAGAACAGCTGCACGGCCGGCCGCTCGACGTTCATCACGGGTCAGGTTTGCCTGCGCACCGGCCTGTGCAAGGTCGGTATTCCCGGCGCAGCGGTCGGCTTGCAGGATCGCGACGTCACGATCGCACAGGCGCTCAAGCCCCTTGGCTACGCGACGGGACAATTCGGAAAGAATCATCTCGGCGATCGGGACGAATATCTACCGACGAAACACGGCTTCGACGAGTTTTTTGGCAACCTCTATCATCTGAATGCGGAGGAGGAGCCGGAGCGGCCCTATTATCCCAAGAACGATACCACCTTCACCAAGAGCAACTCGCCGCGTGGCGTGCTCAAGGCCTCCGCCGATGGCAAGATCGAGGATACCGGGCCGCTTAACCGCAAGCGCATGGAAACGGTCGACGACGAGACGACGGCGGCGGCGATCGATTTCATGCAGCGGCAAGCGCGGGCCAACAAGCCATTCTTCACCTGGATGAACACGACGCGCATGCACGCGTTCACCCATGTGCGCGCATCGATGCAGGGCCAGAGCGGCATGCCGGGCAATGAATACGCCGATGGCATGATCGAGCACGACGGCGACGTCGGCAAGCTGCTCAAGGCGCTGGACGATCTCGGCATCGCCAACAACACCATCGTCGTCTACACGACCGACAATGGTCCCAATCAATGGTCTTGGCCGGACGCGGCGACGACGCCGTTCCGCAGCGAGAAGGACACGAACTGGGAAGGTGCGTTCCGCGTTCCCGCCATGATCCGGTGGCCCGGCCGCATCAAGGCCGGCGATGTCTCCAACGAGATGGTTTCCGGTCTCGACTGGTTCCCGACGCTGCTCGCCGCGGCCGGTGATGCCGACATCAAGGATCGGCTCCTGAAGGGTACCGATCTCGGCGGCAAGACCTTCAAGGTCCATCTCGACGGCTACAATCAGCTGCCCTACCTGACCGGCCAGCAGCCGAAGTCGGCACGCAGCGAATTCTACTATTTCAACGATGACGGCAACATGGTCGCTTATCGCTATAACGACTGGAAGATCGTGTTCTGCGAGCAGCGTGAGCCCGGCGGTTTCGTGGTCTGGGCCAACCCGTTCACCTGTTTGCGCGCACCGAAGGTGTTCAACCTGCGGATGGATCCTTTCGAGCGCGCCGACATTGTGTCGGATCAATATTATGACTGGTTCGCGAAGAACGCCTATCTGATCCAGTATGGTGTCTGGCGCGTGGCGCCGTTCCTTCAGACCTTCAAGGAGTATCCGCCAAGCCAGCGGTCGGCGAGCTTCAGCATCGATCAGATGATCGATGCGCTGATGAAGAGCCTCGACAAGACGGCACCGAAATAGCCAGCGAGCACAAGCGCTCCGGCCACCGATCCGGACGGCCGGAGACCATTCTCATCGGCGGACAGCCATGCCTGATCTTAGGATGAACCGGCCGCAAACCGTGACAGAGCCGGGAAGCACGACGAAATCGGCGGCCCGTGATTCCGTGCTCGAGCTCAAGTCGCGCATCGCAAAGGCGGTGCTGGGCCAGGATCACCTGGTCGAGAGCATGCTGATCGGCCTGCTCGCCAATGGCAACATGCTGATCGAGAGCCTCCCCGGCCTCGCCAAGACCCGCGCGGTCAAAACTCTTGCAAAGAATCTCGCGGCCGATCTCTCGCGCGTGCAATTTACGCCGGACCTGTTGCCGTCGGATGTGACGGGTGCGGAGATCTACGTCCAGACCGACAGGGGTGGCCAGTTTCAGTTCCAGAAGGGGCCGATCTTCGCCAACCTCGTGCTCGCCGACGAGATCAACCGCGCGCCGGCCAAGGTGCAGTCCGCGCTGCTAGAAGCCATGGAGGAGCGCCAGGTCACCGTCGCCGGCAAGACCTACAAGATGCCCGATCTGTTCATGGTGCTCGCGACCGAGAACCCGATCGAGCAGGAGGGTACTTACCCGCTTCCCGAGGCGCAGCTCGACCGCTTCCTGATGCACGTCGTCATCACCTATCCCGACGAGGCGATCGAAGGCGAAATCATCGCGCTCAATCGGGCCGAAAACGCCCAGAAGCCGAAAGACCACGCAGCCGAGCCGCCGCCGATCCCGCAACAGGCGATCCTGGATGCGCGCGGCGAGATCGACGGCATCTTCGTCTCCGATCTCGCGCAGAAATACATGGTCGACGTGATCTACGCGACGCGCTTTCCCGGCCGCTACGGCGAGCCCCTGAGCAAATGGATGCAGGTCGGCGCCAGCCCGCGCGGCAGCCTCGCGCTCGACCGCTGCGCCCGCACCCGGGCCTGGCTCGACGAATACGACTTCGTGACACCCGATCATGTCCGCGCCGTGATCCATGACTGCCTGCGGCACCGGATCATCCTCAGCTACGAGGCGGTGTCGCAGGGCGTTACGCCCGACCAGGTGATCGACAAGATCACTGAATTGGTCGCAGCAGCCTGAGGCCAGCATGACCGGGACATCAGCAAAAACGCCAGGTGTCTATGTCGGTCTCGACGATCTGATCGCGCTCGAATATCGCGGACGCAAGATCTCGTTCCTGCCGCGCCAGCCGGTGCACAGCCTGCTCTCGGGCCGCTTCGCCTCGCGCATGCGCGGTCGCGGCCTGAACTTCGAAGAGATCAGGGATTATCGCGCCGGCGACGACGTCCGCTCGATTGACTGGAAGGTGACGGCGCGGCTGCGCAAGCCGCATATCCGCGTCTTCAACGAGGAGCGTGACCGGCAGACCATTCTCGTGGTCGACCAGCGCTTGTCGATGTTCTTCGGCAGCCGGCGCGCCATGAAATCGGTGACGGCGGCAGAGGCCGCGGCGATCGGGGCATGGCGGGTGCTCGGCGTCGGTGATCGCGTCGGCGCCGTCGTGTTCGGCGATCGTGATCTCGTCGAGGTAAGGGCACGGCGCAGCCGGGCGACCGTGCTTCAGATCCTGGCTGCCATCGTCACGTACAACGAGGCGCTCGGCGTCGGGCGCGGCCTGGTCTCCGCTCCGGCCATGCTCAACACTGCGCTCGATCATGCGAGGCGCCGGGCACCACATGATGCCGCCGTGGTCATCATCAGCGATTTCGACGGCGCGGACGATGCCACGCGCGAGATGGTCGCCGCCATGGCCCGGCACAACGACGTGATCGCCGCGCTGGTCCATGACCCCCTGCAAAGCGACTTGCCGCCTTCAGCCAGCATGACCGTGACCGATGGCGAATTGCAGATCCGGCTCGAAGTTGGACGCCACAGCGTCCGCCAGAGCGTATCGCAGGCCACGCAGGAGCGGCTGAAAGGCATCTTTTCCTGGACGCACGAACTCGGGGTACCCGTGTTGCCGCTCAGCGCCTCAGAGGATACCGCTGGCCAGGTTCGTCGTCTTCTTGGCGGCTTGTCGGCCCATCACGGCGCAGGCGCCGGCCACAATCGGACGGAGGCGGCGCTTGGCTGAAGCTCCATCCACGACAGCCGATCCCGTTGCCGGCCTGATCGACTTTCCGCTGCCGCGTGAGGTGAGCCTCTGGCCGCAGACCTGGGAGGCGCGGCTCGCAATTGTCCTGCTGCTCGCCGCCATCGTCGCGGGCGTGTGGCGCTTTGTGCATCTGCGCCGCGTCAACCGCTACCGACGGGAAGCGCTCGCGGAGCTCGATCGGATCGAGCACGCCCGCAATTCGGGAGCGTCGGAGCTGCTGTCGAAACTGACCGTGCTGGTGCGGCGAACCGCGCTCGCCGCCTTTCCGCGCGAGCAGGTGGCACCTCTGGTCGGGCCGGCCTGGCTCTCGTTCCTCGATCGCAGTTATGGCGGCGAGGAATTCTCCGACGGGGTGGGCCGCCTCCTCGCGAGCGGGCCTTATCGGCAGAGTCCGCCGGACGATGCCGAACTGCGATCGCTGCTCCGTCTGGTCCGCCACTGGATCGGGGGCCACCATGCTTGAATTCGCCTGGCCATGGCTGCTCGCGCTGTTGCCGCTGCCAATCCTAATGTGGTGGCTGTTGCCGCCATACCGGGCGCGGCAAGCCTCTGTTCAGGTGCCTTTCTTCGAGAGGCTGGCGGCTGCGACCGGACAGACGCCGCAGCGGGGCGCTGTCGTGCTGGAACGCCGCGCGGTGCAGATGATCGTGGCGGCGGTAATCTGGACGCTGCTTGTTGTGGCACTGGCGCGGCCGCAATGGGTCGGCGATCCCGTGACACGCGATGTCTCCGCGCGCGATCTGATCCTTGCCATCGACATATCCGGGTCGATGGATCAGCGCGACTTCAAGACGTCCGACGGCACGACGCTCACGCGGCTCGACGGGGTCAAGCGCGTCATCAAGGATTTCATCGCGCGCCGCAAAGGCGACCGCATCGCGCTGATTCTGTTCGGCACCAAAGCCTATGTGCAGGTTCCGTTCACGCAGGACCTTCAGACGGCGCAGCAACTGCTCGACCAGAGCGCGGTCGGCATGGCCGGCCAGCAGACGGCGATCGGCGACACCATCGGGCTTGCCATCAAGACGTTAGCGGCCAGCACGGCGAAGCAAAAGCTGCTGGTCCTCCTGACCGACGGCAACGACACGGCGAGCCGGGTGCCGCCCGAACACGCCGCCGACATCGCCCGCCAGAATGACGTTACGGTCTACACGATCGGCGTCGGCGATCCCGCGGCCTCGGGCGAGAACCGCGTGGACCTCAGCGTTCTCCAATCTGTCGCGGCCACGACGGGTGGTCACTTCTTCCGCGCCGAGGACGGCGCACAGTTGCAGGCGATCTATGCCGACATCGACCGCCTCGCGCCGGCAAAGCTTCAGACCCAATCGTGGCGGCCGAAGCTGCCGTTGTTTCAGTGGCCGCTGGGAGGCGCGGTGATGCTTGGACTGCTCCTGTGGATCGCGCTTCTCCTCGGCAGCGAATGGCGCCGGATCAGGACCTCCAGCCATGCATGACGTTGCCGCAATCTCCTTCCACCTCTTGCGTCCGCTCTGGCTGCTCGCGCTGATCCCGCTCGCCATCGTGTTCGCGGTGCTGCTGCGGCGGCAGAATGTGCGCGCACAATGGGGAAATGTGATCGCGCCGCACCTCCTGACGCATCTTATCGTGCGGCCGCAGCAGGGGCGCCACATCAATCCGCTCTATCTCGTTGCGGCGGCCCTGATGCTCGGCATCATCGCGCTGTCCGGCCCGACCTGGCGGCGCGAGCTGCCGCCCTTCGTCGAGGACAAGGCGCCGCTGATGGTCGCGCTCGCCGTCGATTCCTCGATGGGCGCGACCGACGTCGCGCCGTCGCGACTCGAACGCGCCAAGCAGAAGATCAGTGATCTCCTCGCAGCCCGTGCCGGCGCCCGCACCGGGCTCATCGCTTACGCCGGGACCGCGCATCTGGTGATGCCGCTGACCGATGACCGTTCCGTCATCGCGCCGTTCCTGGCCGCGCTTGCGCCGGGATTGATGCCGGCGGATGGCAAGAACGTCGCGCGCGCGATCGCCCTGGCGGCGGAATCACTCGCGACCGAGCCGGTCGCCGGCACCATCCTCCTGGTCGCAGATGATCTCGGGACCGTGGATGCGGCCACGGTCCGGCAAGCGGCCGGGCGGAACAATCTCGTCGTGTTGGCGGTGAACGCGGACACACCATCGCTGCCGGCCGGCACGGATGTCGTGCAGGTCAGTGTCGACGGCTCGGACGTCGTGCGACTGGAGCGCCGGATCGAAACACGCTTCCAGGCCGCGCAAGGTGATGCGTTCGGCACACGATGGCAGGATGAAGGCTACTGGCTCTTGCTGCCGCTCGCATTCCTCAGCGTGATCTGGTTCCGGCGCGGCACGACGGTCGCCTGGGCGCTTGCCCTGATCATCGTGATGCATGCGCAGTCCGCGAGGGCGGAAGAGACCCATCGTTTCGTCAATCTGTGGCTGACGCCGGATCAGCAGGGGCGGCTTGCGTTTGACCGTGGTGACTATGCCGCCGCGAAGAATCTGTTCGCCGATCCGATGTGGCGCGGCATCTCGGCCTATCGTGCGTACGACTTTCTCGCCGCTGCCGAGGAATTTTCGCGCGTTGAGACGCTGGAGGGCAAATTCGCGCTCGGCAATTCGCAGGCGCAGAACCACGCCTATGAAAAGGCTCTCAAGGCCTATGACGACGTGCTGAAGGAGCAGCCCGGCAATGCCGCCGCAAAGACCAACCGCGCCATCGTCCAGTCTGCGCTGGATGCGCAAGAAGCGAAACGCCGCAAGCAGGAGCAGGACGACAGTGCACCGCCGGACGAGAAGGCCGACGAGATGAAAGTCGATCCCAAGCAGAAGGGCGGCAAGAAGATCACGGTCACGCCGGAGGACGTCACCACCTCCGGCGCAGCCGAAGCCTGGATGCGTCAGGTCCAGACCTCGCCTGCGGATTTCCTCAAGCTGAAATTCGCGATCCAGGCGGCCGCTCCGGAACAGGGGAGGGCGTCGCGGTGAGAGGTTGGATCGGCTCCATCGCCCTGCTGCTCGCGGCCGTGCTCCCGTCGCAAGATGACCGCGCGCAGCAGGCGGCTGCGCCCGAGCCGATCGTGCAGGTGACGATCGATCCGCCGCGCGTCGTGGTGGGACAGCAGACCACGCTTGCGATCTCGACCATGGCGCCGAACTACATGACATCGCCGCCCGAACTGCCCGGCTTCCAGGTCCGCAACGCAGTGACCCGGCAACTGCAAAGCGTCAACACCAGCGATCAGCGGGACGGTGTGTCCTACGCCGGTGTGCGCTTCGAATACGCCATCTCGCCGCAGGAGCCGGGCTCGTACGCCGTCGCCGACCAGAGCGTGAAGATCAAATATGCCGCCGAGCCGCCGGCTACGCGCGAGGTGACCATCGCGCTGCCGCGCGTGTCGTTCGAAGCGTTCATTCCGGACGCGGCGGGCCCGCTTCAGCCGTTCGTATCGGCGAGCAGCCTGACCGCGGAACAGGAGATCCAGCGTTCGTCGGTTGAGCTCAAGGCCGGCGACGCCGTCATCCGAACAGTGACGATCAAGGCGGAGGGTACGCCTGCGATGCTGCTGCCTCCTCAGCAATTCCTTGCCGTCGATGGACTGCCGCTCTATCCGGCGCAGCCGAAGCTCGAGGACAGGATTGACGGACGAACCGACGTCATGACGTCGACCCGCGTCGATTCGGCGACATACATGCTGGAACGGGCGGGCGAATATTCGCTGCCCGCAATCGAGATCGGCTGGTGGAGCACCGCGAACCGCAAGGTTGAACGGATCCACCTCGATGCGGTGCCTCTCGCGGTTGCCGCCAGCGCCGGGGCCATGAGCCAGATGCCCATCGATCGATCGGGGCGGGCATGGACATGGTCCGGCATCCGCGACCTCGTCGCGGATCACTGGCTGATCGCGTTGCTCGCAGCTGTTATCGCTGCAGGCCTTGGCCTGGTCGCGCCGCGCGTGATCAGGCGCATCGCCGCCGACCATCGCCGCCGCCACGAGGCCTATCGCCGGTCGGAGATCTTCGCCTTCAATCGGCTCCGCCGCGCGATCCGCCATCGCGACGCAAGAGCATCGTATTTCACGCTGCTTGAGTGGCTGCCGCACCTCAATGCGACGCCGCCTTCGAACACGGCTGGAGCCTTTAAGGCGGTCGCAGGCGATCCGGTGCTGGACCATCAGATCGGCGCGCTCGAGAGCGCGCTGTTCGCAAATAGGCGCGATCCGGCCTCCTGGTCTCCTCGCCAATTGCTGCACCACGTCGCCGCCGCCCGCCGCAGCCTGCGCCCGCGCGCCAGGCGCTGCGACACGACGGGTCTACCCCAACATCTGAATCCGGTCGGGACTACGAACGTTGCTGCGTATGGCAGCAAAAAGCCCGCCAGATGAGCGAAGCACAAGGAGAGCACTCAGACGGAACGGACGATCATCATTCGGTATCAACAGCGCCAACCATAATCGAATAAGATCAAGGAGCGTCGAATGACCAGTGAGACGAAGAAGC
This sequence comes from Bradyrhizobium sp. Ec3.3, assembly GCF_000472925.1. Lineage (GTDB taxonomy): Bacteria > Pseudomonadota > Alphaproteobacteria > Rhizobiales > Xanthobacteraceae > Bradyrhizobium. The sequence continues at coordinate 84,857 of NZ_AXAS01000029.1, read as the reverse complement.
AGGATAATGCCGTTGCCGATTCCACCTGTAGCGACAATTCAGCAATTCATCGCCGGGCCGTGCTGCTCGGCACATCGTCGATCGTCGCAGCGGCGGCGCTGACATCGCAGGCGCTCGCGCAAGCCCAGAAGGCCGCGCCGGCCCAGGCACCGGCGGCGCCCGCCGGCGACCGCAAGCCCAATATCCTCGTTATCTTCGGCGACGACATCGGCATTCCCCAGATCAGCGCCTACACCATGGGCATGATGGGATACCGCACGCCAAACATCGACCGCATCGCGCGCGAAGGAGCCATCTTCACCGATTCATACGGCCAGCAGAGTTGCACGGCCGGCCGCGCCTCCTTCATTCTCGGTCAGGAGCCGTTCCGGACCGGCCTGCTCACGATCGGCATGCCCGGTGATCCCCACGGCATCCAGGACTGGATGCCGACGATCGCCGATGTCATGAAGACGCAGGGCTACGCCACCGGCCAATTCGGCAAGAACCACCTCGGCGATCGCGACGAGCATCTGCCGACGAAGCACGGCTTCAACGAATTTTTCGGCAATCTCTATCACCTCAATGCGGAGGAAGAGCCGGAAGGCTATTTCTATCCGAAGGACCCGAATTTCCGGAAGCAATATGGCCCGCGCGGCGTCCTCAAGGCGTCGGCCGACGGCAAGATCGAGGACACCGGTCCCCTGAACACGGCGCGCATGCCGACGGTGGACGAGGAGTTTCTCGGCGGCGCCAAGGACTTCATTGGGCGTCAGGCCAGGGCAAACAGGCCATTCTTTTGCTGGTTCAACTCGACCCGGATGCACGTCTTCACCCATTTGAAGCCGTCGTCGCTTGGCAAGACCGGCAAAGGCATGCACGCCGACGGCATGGTCGAACACGATGGAATGGTGGGCGAACTGCTTCAGCAGCTCGACGATCTCGGCATCGCCGACAACACGATCGTTCTCTACACCACGGACAACGGCGCCGAGCTCGCGTTGTGGCCTGATGGCGCCCAGACGCCCTTCCACGGCGAGAAGGGCACGACATGGGAAGGCGGCATGCGCATTCCGATGATGGTGCGCTGGCCGGGCGTCGTGAAGCCCGGCACGCAATACAACGAGATCATCTCGCTGATCGATTGGTTCCCGACGCTCTGCGCTGCTGCCGGCATTCCCGACATCAAGGAGAAGATGAAGACCGGTTTTGCCGGCGCAGGCGGCAAGAGTTTTCGGGTTCACCTCGACGGCTACAACTTCATGCCGTTCTTCAAGGGAGACGCGAAGGAGCCGCCGCGTGATGCGATCTACTACTTCGATCAGGGCGGCAATCTCAATGCGATCAGGTGGAATGACTGGAAGCTGAGCTTCGCGACAGCGTCCAAGGGCAACATCGCAACCGCGACCCGCGAAGTCCCGGCATGGTCGCTGATCGCAAACCTGCGCATGGACCCCTACGAGCGGGGCATGGAGGAGGGAGGCGGAGCGATCGACTTCCTTGCACGGAACATGTGGCTGATCGTGCCCGTGCAAGGCAAGATCAAGGAGTTCTTCTCCGACTTCGACCAGTTCCCATACCAGGAAGGCAGCTCGCTGAACGCAAGCGGCATCAATTACGGCCTGCTCCGGCAACAGGCCGCCCTGAAGCGGCTCAACGAGCTCGAGCGCATGAAGCCACAATAGTGCGCAGGCGACGGGAAGGACGGGTGCGATGTTGGTTCGGTTCGGCAGGCAACAATCGGACGAGCAAGAAGAGGTGCGACAATGTCGGATCATACGCCCGCATGTGCTGGTACTGTACCAATCCGTCCCGGACGCAGGGCTTCTGGAACTATTGCCAATAGTGGCGGCGCTCCGATGAAAGCGAGGCGACCGCCATGAGCGGCTACGACATCTTCGCCTGGATCGTGCTGGTGATCCTTCTTGCCAGCGCGATCGGCGTGGTCTGCATCGCCGGCTGGCTGCCGGGCCACATCGCCAAATCGCGCAACCATCCTCATGCGCAGGCCGTGACGGTCGCCGGCTGGATCACGCTGTTCTTCGGCTTCGCGCTGTGGCCGATCGCGTTGATCTGGGCCTATCTCGACGTGCCGGCGCGCAAGGCGGGAGATGCGTGATGGCGATCGCGATCCTTAATACTTATCTCGTGCTGCTCTTCCTGCTGGTGCACTTCAAGATCGTACGCTTCAACCTGTTCTGGAAAGCGTCGCCTGCGATCGTGATGGTGCTCGTGCTGTTAGGGTTGCTCATCCCGATGGGGTGGGGCGCGCCGCAGGGCGACGCGCTTGTCGTGCGCAATGCGGTGTCGATCGTACCGGATGTGGCGGGCGAGGTGACGGATGTCCCGGTCGTCGCTAACGTACCGCTCAAATCCGGCGACGTCCTGTTCAAGATCGACCCGACGCCGTACGCGGCGCAAGTCAAGGCGATCGACGCGCAGTTCAAGCTCGCCAAAACGCGCCTCGGCCAGATGACGCAGCTCTACGAGCGCGACGCCGGCCGCGGTTTCGACGTCGAGCAACGCCAGTCCGAGGTCGATCAGCTCTCCGGCCAGCTCGAGGCCGCGCAGTGGAATCTCGACAAGACCGTCGTGCGGGCACCGACCGACGGCTACGTCACCAATCTCGCGCTGCGCAAGGGCGCGCGCGTCGCCAATCTGCCGCTGTCGCCGGTGATGGCCTTCATCGACACCTCCAACACCATCATCGGCGTCCAGATCAACCAGATCGACGCGCGCTATGTCGCGCCGGGGCAGGAGGTGGAGGCCACCTTCAAATTTGCACCCGGGAGGATTTTTCCTGGCAAGGTCGAGAGTGTGCTGCAGGCGATCGCGACCGGACAGGCGCAGACGTCGGGCACGGCCGTCGTGCCAAAGGCGATCGAGGCCGCGCCCTTCATCGTGCGGGTCAGGCTCGACGATGCCGATTTCGCCACGCGCCTGCCGGCCGGCAGCGCCGGCACGGCGGCGATCTACACGGATCGCCTCAAGCCGACCCATGTGGTCCGTCGCGTTATCCTGCGCCAGGTCGCGATCCTGAATTACGTCAATCCGTTCTGAGGGAGTGCAGCATGATGAGAGCCATCATCGGAGCCGTCGGCATCGCACTGATGACCACGAGCGCATACGCGCAAAGCATGTCGCCGGACGAACTCGCGGCGCGCAACATCCAGCGCCGGGCGGTCGAGGCGATGATCTGGGCGATGCCCGCGGTCAACACTGATCTGATGCTCCAGGCAATGCTCGGTAGCACGAAAGCCAAGGTCAACGAGATCGTCTACTGGTCGAGGCCGGTGAACTGGAAGAACCAGACGCTGACGCCCAACCCGGATTCGATCTACTTCATGTCGTTCTGGAACGTGAAGGATGGGCCGATCGTGCTGGAAATCCCGCCGGCACAGGGCGGCTCGATCGCAGGCAACATCGTCACCGCATGGCAGATGCCGCTGGAGGACGCCGGCCCCACGGGCGCCGATCAGGGGCAGGGCGGCAAGTATCTGATCCTGCCGCCCGGTTACAAGGGTGAGGTGCCCTCGGGCTACATCGGGCTTCAATCCGACACCTTCAGCGGCTTTGCGCTGCTGCGCTCCAACCTCGCTAGCCACGCCGACGCCGATATCGCGAAGTCGGTCGCCTATGGCAAGCAGGTGAAGATTTATCCGCTCGCGCAGGCGCAAAACCCGCCGCCGACCAATTTCACCGACGCTTACGATATCCTGTTCGATTCCACGATTCCCTACGATGCGCGCTTCTATCGTAGCCTCGATCGCGTCGTGCAGAACGAGCCTTGGCTCGACCGCGACCGTGCGATGATCGATCAGCTAAGGTCGATCGGCATCGAGAAGGGCAAGCCGTTCAATCCCGATCAGAAGACCGCCGCGATCCTGGACGATGCTGCGCATGAAGCGCACGCGCTGCTGTCGCAGCGCTATGACGCTGGCTTTCCCGTGATTAATCCCGGCATCCGCTGGTTCCCGGCAGCGATGCCCGAGATGGTGAAGGCGGCGCAAGGTGGCTACGCCGATTCCGACAGCTATCCGATCGACGCGCGCGGCGTCACCTACACGCTCGGCTTTACCGGCATCAAGCGGATCGGCACGGCCCAGTTCTACTTGATGGTGGCGAAGGACAGGGATGGGGAGGATTTCGACGGCGCCGCCACCTATCGCCTGACCGTACCGGCGAATGCGCCGGTCAAGCAATACTGGTCGGCAACCGTCTACGACCGCGAGACGCACGCGCTGGTGCGCAACATGCCGAGCGCCAGCCGAGCCTCGATCAGCCCCGACATCCAGAAGAACGCCGACGGCTCCATCGACGTCTATTTCGGCCCGAAGGCACCGGACGGCAAGGAAGCCAACTGGGTGCCCACCGACCCCGCGCGAAAATTCGAGCTGCTGTTCCGCCTCTACGGGCCCGAGAAGCCGCTGTTTGATCACAGCTGGAAGCTACCCGACGTCGAGCGGGTCGTCACCACGATCGGAGGTGCCACGAAGTAGTGGGGTCGCATGGTCGTTTGGAGAGGTTGGGTGAATGATGACAAAATGGGGAAACACGATATGGCGGTACAAATCCGACAGGCTGCGCTGGTGGTAGCGCTCGCAGCGAGCGGCTTCGCGGCTCAGCCCGCTCTTGCCGACTCCGGCGGCGTCAGCTTCTGGCTGCCCGGCATCTTCGGCAGCCTCGCCGCTGTGCCCACGGTGCCGGGGTGGGCCTACTCGACGATCTATCTCCATCTCCAGGGCAATGCCGGGGCGGGGCAAAACTTCGTCACCAGCAACGGCGTGCGCGGCTCGGTCGTCGCCGGCATCAATGCCCATGCCGACGCACTCGTGCAGGGCATCACCTACACCTCGCCGATGCCCGTGCTCGGTGGACAGGCTGCCTTCACCGTGCTCACGGCGCCCGGAAATGTCGGCGTCGGCATTGACGCTTCGTTGACCGGGCCGAGGGGAAATACCATCTCGGGGACTGCGAGCGACAATCGCACGACGCTGACCGACGTGTTCTATCAGGGGAGCTTGAAATGGAATCAAGGTGTCCACAATGAGATGGTCTACGTCACCGGCAATATCCCGAGCGGCACTTACGATCCCATCCGCCTGGCCAATTTGAGCTTCGGCTTTCCGGCTGTCGATGCGGGCGCCGGCTACACCTATCTCGACCTGAAGACCGGGCACGAGTTCTCGGTCGTCGGCGGGCTCACCTACAGCTTCATGAATCCGTTCCTTCAGTACCAGAACGGCATCGACTTCCACGTCGAGTGGGCGGCCTCGCAGTTCATCAGCAAGAACGTGCAGATTGGCGTGGCCGGTTACTTCTTCCAGCAGCTCACCGATGACACCGGTCCGGGCGCGAAGCTCGGCGGCTTCAGAGGGCGGGCGATCGGCCTCGGCCCGCAGATTGGATTTATCATTCCGCTATCTGAAGGCTACCAAGGCTATCTCAACGTCCGTGGCTACAAAGATCTTGACGTCGAGAACCGCACCAACACCTGGACGGCGTGGGTTACCTTTGCCGTGTCGCCGGCGCCGCCAGAGCCAGCGGCGCCGAAGCCGATCGTGCGCAAGTATTAGAGGGAGGGCGCCACGAAGTTTTTCGCGGACCAGTCCACCCGCCCGTTCCGGATCGGCTTCCGGGCCTCGATCATCGCCGTGTTCGTCGCGGTGGTGCTGATCGTCGGCCTCACGCTGGTCTATTTGAGTTTTGCGCGCGTTACCGCGATCACCCGGGCCGCGGCAAGCAGCTTCATTGAGAAGGCGGCCCAGCTCAGCGCCGACCACATCGACGAGAAGTTCAAGACGGTACGGGACAATCTCGGGGTTCTGGCAGGGCTGCCCTCGATCCAGGCAGCAGGCGTCGCGGACAATCCGCGGCTCTACGCCGTGCTGGCGTCCATGCTGCGCAACAATCCGCAGCTCTTCAATCTCTATGTCGGCTATGATGAGGGATCGTTCCTCGAGATGGACGTCATCGACCGCGCGCGGCCAGCCTTCAGGGAGAGCCTCGCTGTCGACGACAGCGCCGCATTCCGGCTCGTCGTGATCGCACCCGGTGCGCCGTCGCGAACGACCTTTCTCTCCGAAGCTCTGTTCGCGGTGGCCGAACGTGCGGGACCGGCCGACTACGATCCGCGGTTGCGGCCCTGGTACGTCGAGGGCTTGGGAAATAACCAGACGCTCCTCACCGGGCCCTACATCTTCTACGCGACCGGCGAGCCCGGCTATACGCTGCGCATGCCGCTCAGGCAGGGCAGGGCCGGCGTCGTTGCTGCAGACGTGCTGCTCAACCGCTTCGAGGAGATGCTGGCGGAGCAGCGGCTCGGGGAATCCGGATTGACCTTCCTCTTCAATGACGTGGGCCGGATCGTCGGCCATCCCGACATGCGTCGGCTGATGAAGGACAGGTCCGGGCCCGGCAACGATCTGCCGGCGCTGGACGCGATCGGGCTTCCCGGCCTCGTCGAGGCGGTTCACGCATGGCGCGGCGGCGCGCCGGCGCAGCAGTTCTTCGCGGGGCCGGGTGGGCGGACCTACGCCGTGGCGTTTCATCCGATCAAGACCACCGGCGAGGCCGACGTCAGGCTCGCCGTGATGGCGCCGCCCGACGAGTTCTTCTCACGGATCATCGCCGAGCGGCGGGCGCTGTTCGCGCTGGCGATCGCCTTCGTCGGTGCCACTCTGCCGTTTGCGTTCTGGCTGGGGTCTCTGATGGCGCGGCCCCTGCGCAAGCTCGCGCGCGAGACCGACGAGATCCAGCGCTTCGAGATCGCCGAGCGCCCGCGCGTTCACTCGGTTATCACAGAGATCGAAGAGCTCGGCCGCTCGGTATTCACCATGCGCAGCGTGGTGCGCAGCTTCGCGAGCTTCATCCCGCGGCAGATCGTGCGCCAATTGATCCAGTCCGGATCGTCGCTCAGCCTCGGCGGGACGCGGCGTGAGATCACCGTGATGTTCACGGACGTTGCCGATTTCACCGCGAAGACCGAACGCGCCGACCCCTCGCGCGTGATGATCTATACCTCGCGCTATTTCGCGGCGCTGTCGTCGATGATCATGGATCACCACGGCACCATCGACAAGTTCATCGGCGACGCCGTGATGGCGTTCTGGAATGCGCCTGCGGATGATCCAGACCACGTGAGGCATGCCTGCCGGGCCGCTCTTGCCTGCGTCAACCGAGTTGAACGAGACTTTCGCAGCGGAAGGATGGCCGCCTTACGAGACCCGCTTCGGCCTGCACACCGGAGATGCGGTGGTGGGCAATATCGGCTCGTCGGATCGCATGAATTACACCGCGCTCGGCGCCACCATCAATCTTGCGGCGCGGCTGGAGCAGCTCAACAAGAGCTACGGAACGCAAATGCTGGTCAGCGAGGCCGTCAAGGAGCGCGCGGAGTCTGATTTCGTGTTTCGCAAGGTGGACCGGATCAGGCCGAAGGGATTTGCGCAGGCCGTGACGATCTTCGAGCTCAGATGCGAGCGCACAGGCGACGTCGCCGCGGAATTAGCCTTCTGCCAGCGCTGGGATGACATCGACCGGCTTCTGGAAGAGGACCGGCCAACGGCCGTGGCCGACATCGCCGCGCTTCTCCGGCAATATCCGGGCGACGGCGTTGCGCAATTCCACGTCCGCCGGCTCTCCGCCGCCAGCGAATCGACGATGGATCATCAGCCCGAAAGCCGAAGCTCCCGGGGTGACTTGCCCGTCCACCGTCGGCAGGCGTGACTGAAGGAGCTCACCTCCTCGAAACCGAGAAGCCAGGCGATCCTCGAAATCGACATGCCATCTTCATCCAAATAGCGGACGGCCAGGCTCGCCTTGAGTTGCTGCAGGATCTCGGTAAAGGTCACGCCGTCCTCGGCAAGCCTCCGCACCAGCGTCCGCTCGCTCATCCCGAGCTTCCTGGCGACAACACTCGCCTTGGCTTGGCCGTGCGGAAGCAAGGGAGAGATCGTATTCTCGACGGTGGTGCGGAACCTGCCGGCGTTGGGCGTGCGGGAAGTCAGGCTCTCTTCGCAGGTCTTGAGCAGGATTTTGTTGAGTCGCGCGTCGGCATTGACCAGTGTCCACTCCGCCGAGCCGGCCGGGAAATCGATCTCATCGACCTCGCTGCCGAATTCGACGCCTTTCCCGAGAGCCCTGGCAAACTTCGCGGAGCCTCGTGGACGGATGTGGCTGATGGATACGTGTTTGGGAACGAACTTGCGGCCACTCAACGCGCGAGATACGCGAACCACTGCGACGATGCAGAATTCAATCTGCTGCAGGTCGGCGTGGCGTGGAATTCCCGAATAGACCAGGCGCAGTTTGGGTTCGCGCGCCTCCTGATACTGGAGCACGACGGCCTCATTGGTGATGCGGCTGTAGCGGGAGGCGCGCTTCAGCGCATCTCCGAGCGTGCTTATCGCGATGGTCATACGTGACGAGAAGCTCGCGCAAATCGCAATGCAGGACTGACATGTGGAAGCTGGTGGTCACCCGAGATCAAGAGCCGAGGATGGAGAGGCGGTCGTTCCTGGCGGCGCCTCTCGGGGCGCCCCTCGCGGCCGCGATAACCGCAATTTATATGATTTGCTTTCGGAAGTGTTAACCGTCGCGGGACGGCCGCGCGATCGGCCATTGTCGCGCCCTAGACTTGGTAGCAAATACGCGCGACGTTTATTGCGGGTGTTTTCCATGCTGAAAGACGGCAAATACGCTGCATGGTTCAGGACCTCGCATGGTGGCCAGGGGACCGGGATCGTGCATCTTGCGCAGGGCCGGATATCGGGCAGCGACAGCTTCTTCACCTATGGCGGATCCTACCAGGTCGATCAGGATCGCTTCACCGCGGTGCTGACCACCCGCCGCCATACCGACGGCATGCCGACGGTGTTCGGTCCCGACGAGGTCGAGGTCAATTTGTCCGGCATCTGCACGGGCGCGATGGCGACCTGTTCCGGACACGCCAACGAGGCGCCCGAAGTGCTGTTCGAGGCGACGCTGATCTACAGCCAGAACGAGGTGCCGGCGACGGACGCCAAATGCGCGGTCGTCAAGCTCAAGCCGGACAAGCTGCCGAAAGCGATGGACAGCCGTTCGCGCCCGCGTCCGCCACGCGTGCCCGGGCCGTCAAAGAGTCCGCTGACCTGATGCCGCTTTTCGCGGCAACGAGATTGTTGCGTCGTGCAATATGCCGCTTCATGGAAATCCTCATCTTTTGGTTGTGACAATCGCCACTTCGGATTTTACTCGCCGCGAAGAGGGATTTTCATCGCGTCAAATCAAACTAAGTATCAAACGCTGATCATCGACGATGCGATGATCGCGAGAGCGTGATCTGCTCGCATTTGAGAAATATATTTGACGAATACTGGTTGCCGCTCCTACACTCGCAACCAAAATAAGAGTGGGAGGAAACAAATGCGGTGGCCTCTGGCATCGCGCAGTGTTGCTGTACCGGCCACCACCCCTCGCATCGCCTTCAATATCGCCAGGCCCAACCAGGAGCAGATCGTCCTCCTGATCACGATCGTGCTGCTGATCGTGTTTGGCTTCACGCTGAACGGCTTTGCGACCATTTCCAACCTGCTCAATCTGTTGCGAAGCATTTCCATCCTCGGCGTGCTTGGGCTCGGCATGGGGCTGATCGTGATCAGCCGCGGCATCGATCTCAGCGAAGTCGCGACTCTGGCGGGCAGCTGGGCAATCGGGCTGATCGAAATGCAGCGCGGCATGCCGGTCGAGGCCGCTGTCCTGTTGGCGCTTGCGATCGCGCTCCTGATCGGTGTGATCAACGGCGTCATGGTTGCGTTCGTGGAGGCGCCGCCGTTGTTCGTGACGCTTGCCGCGGGCTTCGTCATCTACGGGCTCGCGTTCTGGCTCGCGCCGGCCTGGGTGGTCTATGCGCCGAAGGACGCGCCGGGACTGATGTTCGCTGGCGCCGGACGGTTGTTCGGCATTCCCGTGCCGATCCTGGTGTTCGCCGTCTCCGCGATCGCGATGCACCTGTTCCTGTCGCGCACCTCGATCGGCCGTTTCATCTATGCGCAGGGCGACAACCCTGAAGCGGCGCGGCTGACCGGCATTCCGTTGCGGCCGCTGATCGTCCTCGAATATGCGCTGGTCGCCTTCCTCGCCTGGCTTGCCGGCCTCGTATGGGTCGGCACGACAGGCAGCATGCAGATGGCGATCACGCAGGGCACCATGATCTTCGACGTCGTGCTGGTCGTCGTCATCGGCGGCGTCAGCCTGATCGGTGGGCGTGGCAGCGTGTTCTCCGTCGTGGTCGGCTGCGTCCTGATCGGCACGTTGCTCAACGCCTTCACCATCATGGACGTCAACAGCGAGGTGCAGAACATCATCAAGGGCGTGGTGCTGCTCGCTGCCATCGTGCTCGACAACTTCCTGCATCCGCGGGACGAGGAGACGGCACGGCAAGGTGACTGACGAGGAGTGCCGGTCAACGGCATCCCGTTTCGATAATCAACAAACAGGATGAGGAGGATTCCATGAATAGGAAGTTCTGGACGATCGCGGCGGCAGGTGCGGCCCTTGTTGCGCTGCCGATGCTGGCAGCTGCACAGGAGGAGGGTGGCACCAAAACCGCGCGTGAGCTTCGCGCGTCCTACGACAAGTCGCTGCAAGGGAAGACGGTTGCATACCTGCCGATCGCACTCGGCGTTCCCCTCTCCGATGAATGGGGCCGGGTTGTGCAGGAAGAAGCCGAGTGGCGCGGCATGAAGTTCATCGTCCGCGATCCCAACAACAACCCGTCGGCGATGCAGCAGGCCCTGACCGCGCTGGTCGACCAGAAGCCCGACGTGCTTATCGTGCAGAACCCGAGCGTCACGCTGCTGATGAAGGATCTGAAGCGCGCCGAGAGCCAGGGCACGCATGTCATCCAGATCAACATGTCCTCGAACTACAAGTCCGGTGCCTTCGTCGGTGCCGACTGGCGCGAGATCGGCAAGATGCTTGCGACCGAAGTGGTCAAGGCCTGCGGCACCGGGTCCGGCAAGTCCGGCAAGGTGCAGATCGTGCAGGGTGAGCTGACGGCGGCGGCCAGCGTCGACCAGGTCGGCGGCATCATGGAGGTCCTGAACAAGGATACCAACATCAAGGTGGTCTCGAACCAGGCCGCAAACTGGGACGCCAACACCGCGCTGAACATCACCGCCACGGTGATCCAGCAGCATCCGGACCTCTGCGCCTCAATCGGCTTCTGGGGCATCATGGAATCCGGAGCCGCGCAAGCGATCCGCAATGCCGGCAAGATCGACGACGTCAAGGTGTTCGCCTCCGGCGAGGGCTCCTCGCTCGACTGCGATCAGGTCAACTCCGGCAATTTCTACAAATTCCTCAGCTACAAGGCGACAGAGCAGGGCCACGACCTGATGTTCGCCGCCGAGACGCTGCTGATGCTCGGCGATAAGCCCGGCACGCGCAACCTCGAGTTCTACACGCGGCCGGTCTGGCTCGATAAGACCAATGCTTCCGGCGCTAACTGCTTCGCACTTCCCAAGAAGAGCTGATCTGAACGTTGGCCGGCGTGCACTGCTGCACGCCGGCTGCTTGGGAGTGCCAGGATCATGTCGACGATCGAAGCGTTTGCAGAGTCCCTTACAATGTCGGCGCGGCGGTTCTCACCCCGCCTGCTGCTGTCCGAACTCTTGCTGAAGCAATGGTTCGAGCCGGTCGTGCCGTTCACGGTGATGATCGGCCTGTGGCTCTATTTCGCGCTCACGATCCCGGATTACGCATCGGTGCAGAACACGTTGTCGCTGCTCCGGCTGTTCGCCGAGTTCGGCTTCGTGGCGCTCGCGATGGGATTTTGCCTGATCAGCGGCGGCATCGACCTGTCGGTCGGCGCGATCTTCGCCCTCTGCAATTTCGCCGCGCTGTTCTTCCTCTTGGTGATGGAATGGCCGGTCGGCCTCGTCGTTGTGGCGACGCTTCTGGTCGGCGCCGCGCTCGGCAGCATCAACGGTTTCCTGATCGGCTTTCTGAAGACGCGGCCGTTCCTGACCACGCTGGTGACGCTGATCATCCTGCGCGCCTCGGTCAATTTGCTCAACACCGGCTACGCGCAGGTGTTCGCGACCAATTCGGTGGACAGCGATGCCTGGGATTTCATCGGCACCGGCAGCGTGCTCGGCATTCCCGTCAATGCGGCGACGCTATTCGTCGTGCTGCTCGTCTGTCACATCTTCCTGTCGCGCTCGCGCTATGGCTGGCACCTGACGGCGATCGGCGCGAGCCGCAAGGCCGCGCGGCACGCCGGCATCCGCGTTCGCCTCATGCTGTTCCTGACCTACGTGCTGTCGGGCGCGCTGTGCGCGGCGAGCGGCATCTTTTATGCCGCACGGCAGGCCAGCACGGATTCCACGACCGGCGTTGGCTGGGAATTCCAGGCTCTGACCGCGGTCGTGCTCGGCGGCATCTCGCTCGCCGGCGGCAAGGGCACGGTGTGGCGGGCGATGATCGGGGCGTTGATCATCTTCCTCCTGATCAACGGCCTCGTGCGGATGGGCATCCCCGGCTACGTCACCTCGGCGGTGACGGGCATGATCCTGCTCGCCGCCGTCGGCATCGATGTCAAATGGTCGAAGAACCGCGGCAAGGCGATCCAGAAGATCTACGTGAACCCAGCCTATGTGGCGTTGGCGCCGGCGCCCTCGGTGCAGCCGGGCGCGGCCTCGCCCTATGCCCAGAACGATCGGCTGATCCGTGCGCAGGCGATCGGGCTCGACCGGGTCGAGGGGCCGGAAGACGTCATCCTCGACCGCCAGGGCCGGGTCTACGGCTCGACCCGCGACGGCAATGTGATCCGCTTCTCGGGTGAGAACTTCGAGACGCGCGAGGTGTTCGCCCATATCGGCGGCCGGCCGCTCGGCATGCAGTTCGACCGCGACGAAAATCTGATCGTCGCGGTGGCAGGCATGGGCGTCTACGGCATCGCGCCAGACCAGCGCGTGTTCAAGGTCACCGACGAGACCAACCGCACCTGGTACAAGCTCAACGACGACTCCCGCCTGCGCATGGCCGATGATCTCGACATCGCGCCCGACGGCAAGATCTATTTCAGCGACTGCACCACGCGCTACGAGATGACGACCAACACGCTCGACATCCTCGAAGCACGGCCCAACGGCCGCGTGGTCTGCTACGATCCCGCGACCAGGACGACGCGCACGATCATCAACCACTTCTATTTCCCGAATGGCGTTTGCGTCTCGCATGACGGCAAGTCTGTGCTGATCGCGAGCACCTCGCTCTGCAAGGTCTTCCGCTACTGGATCGAAGGACCGAAGAAGGGCAAGACCGAAGTCCTGATCGATGAGCTGCCAGGCAACCCCGACAACATCAATCGCGCCTCCGACGGCACCTACTGGCTGGCTCTGGTCGGTATCCGGACGCCGACCTTCGATCTCTCCGTGCGCAAGCCTGGCTTCCGGCTGCGCATGGTCAAGCAGGTCCCAGCTGACGAGTGGCTCGCGCCGGCGCTGAACCATGGCTGCGTGCTGAAGTTCAACGAGCAGGGTGAGGCGCTGGAATCCTGGTGGGATCCGACCGGCATCTCGCATTCGACGCTGACCTCGATGCGCGAGCACAAGGGCTATCTCTATCTCGGCGGGCTCGAGAACAACCGCATCGGCCGCATCAAGCTCGATGGCGTCGACGAGAGCTGGACCGGCTATGACGCCTATTGGGGCGACAAGAGCAGGGTGGCGAGGTAGGGCGATGGGGTTCTTCGATCATCTCCTGCGCGACATCCGCAGCGTCATCGATCGCGATGGCGGCCAGAACGCGATCCCGCCGCTCGACGGCGCGCTCAGCCCGAACGACCGGCTCGGTGGCTGCACGGTGATCGGCGAACCCTTGCCCGGCGTCAACGACGTCGTCGCGGCCGCGGACGGCGCGATCTATGTATCTGCTGGCAAGCGGGTCCTGAAGCTCTCGGGCGATGATCTATCGACACGGACGCTGGTTGCCGAGTTCGAGGACGAGACGGGTGGGCTCGCGATCCACCCGGACGGGCGGCTGCTGGTTTGCGTCGCCGGGCGTGGCCTCGCCGCGATCGATCCGGCCAACCCCAGCGCGCGCTGGCTGGAGACCGTCGACGGCCGCGGTCTGTCAGGTCTGCTGTCGGTCACGGCGGCGCCGGACGGGCGCATCTTCGCGGTCGAGGGCTCGACCGGCCGCACGCCGGATCAGTGGCGACGCGATCTGATGGAGAAGCGGAGCAATGGCCGGCTGATCGTCTGCGGACCGGACCTCGCGAACGCGTCCGTACTGTTGCGCGATCTGCCGTATCCCTACGGCGTCACAGTCTCGGCGGATGGTGGCAGCCTGTGGCTGACCGAAAGCTGGGCCCATCGTCTCAGCCGCTTCCCGCTGACCGCCAATGGCCTTGGGCAGCGCGAGGTCATCGCCGGCAATCTGCCGGGCTATCCTGCAAGACTGCATCCTGACGGCAATCGGGGCTTCTTCCTTGGCCTGTTCGCGCGGCGCACGCATCTCATCGAGTTCGTGCTGAAGGAGGACGATTTCCGCGAGGAGATGATGCGCACGATGCCGGAGAACTACTGGATCGCGCCGGCGCTTACCGGCGGCGCCGACTGCCTGGAGCCGATGCAGATCGGCGGCGTCAAGGCGCTCGGCATCCAGAAACCATGGGCGCCGCCGCGCTCCTACGGATTGCTCGTGCATCTCGACGCCGAGGGCGAAGCGGCTGACAGCCTGCACAGCCGCGCTGGCGGCCGCTTCCACGGCGTCACGGCCGCCTGCAAGGTACGCCAGGGCGTGGTGATCGCCGCACGCGGCACCGGCTGTCTTCTGCTCCATTCGGGAGAGCTCAGATGAGCGACGGCGCAAATCTCCCCAACGGCGCGGCCGAGCCCGTGCTCGAGATCATCGGCGGCAGCAAGATTTATGGCGGCGTGCACGCCATCGAAGGCGTCAACTTCAACCTCTATCCCGGGGAAGTGCATGCGCTGGTCGGCGAGAACGGCGCCGGCAAATCGACGCTGTGCAAGGCGATTGCTGGTGCGATTGGGCTCACCTCGGGCGAGTTCCGGCTCGACAGCAAGCCCGCCAATTTCGAGCAGCCGCGCGATGCGCTAAACGCCGGCATCTGCATGGTCTATCAGGAGACGAGCCTGGTGCCGACCATGACGGCGGCGCAGAACATCGAACTCGGCAACGAAAAGCTCCTGACGCGCTTCCGCACGCTGAACATCCAGGCCCAGCAACTCCTGCAATCGCTCAACTTCCACGTCGATCCCGCAACGCCCGTGGCGATGCTCGGCACCGCCAAGAAGCAGATGGTCGAGATCGCGCGCGCGATCTACAACAGGGCACGCATCATCATCTTCGACGAGCCGACCGCATCCCTCACGCCAGAAGAGATCGTGCATTTCTTTCATCTGGTGCGTGACCTGCGCGCCCGCGGCGTCTCGATCATCTACATCTCGCACGCGCTGGAAGAATCGCTCCAGATCGCGGACCGCATCACGGTGCTGCGCGACGGCAGGCTGGTGATCACCGCGCCGGCAAAACAGCTCACGCGCGACAGCCTGGTGCAGCACATGGTCGGCCGCGAGGTGGCGCAGGCCGTCTATGGCCGCAAGGAGAAGACCCACCAGCGCCGCGAAAAGGTGCTGACGGTCGAGAACGTCACCATGGGCATGGCGGTCAAGAACATGTCGTTCTCCGTCTATGCCGGCGAGGTGGTCGGTATCGCCGGCCTGATCGGTTCGGGCCGCACCGAGATCGCAAAAGTCATCTACGGCGCGCTCAAGCGAAATCTGATCAATGGCGGCACCATTCGCCTGCGCGGAAAGCCGATCCGCTACCGCGTGCCGCGGCAGGCGATCAACGACGGCATCGCCTACATTACCGAGGACCGCAAGGCCAACGGTTTCTTCGAGACCATGGTGGTCGACGACAATGTCTATCTCGGCAAGCTCGCCACCAAGAAGGGTTTCAGCTTCCTCTTGTCGCGCGCAAGGCGCGGCAAGCTTGCCAGCTATTGGGTCGAGCGTATCAAGATCAGCGCGCTGCAGCGCAAGGCAAGGATCATCGAGCTGTCCGGCGGCAACCAGCAGAAGGTGGTGCTGGCCAAGACGCTGGTGCAGGATCCCTCGATCATCATCTTCGACGAGCCGACGCGCGGTGTCGACGTCGGCACCATCCCGCATATTCACGCGGAAATCCGGCGGCTTGCCGACGAGGGCAAGGCGGTGGTCGTGATCTCCTCGTACCTGCCGGAGGTGCTCGCGGTCTCGGACCGCATCCTGGTCGCCCGCACCGGGCGCATCGTCGCCGAGTTCGATGCGGCGGAGGCCACGCAGGACAAGATCCTCTACGCCGCGGTGCATTGAGGAAGGCGCCAGCGGCAACCTCGCCTTTACATTTCCGGTCTAGCTTCCGGGCCTCGCAAGGCGGTGGAACATGCCCCAGGTCTGGATGACGTATGATGAACTCGCGACGCTCTGCAATTGCAGCGCGGCGGAATCCAGGCTCATGGTGCGGCATCTGTCGCTTCACCGTCGCAAGAGCAGCGACGGCGCGACGCGCGTGAAGCTTAATCTCGCGCTGACGGCCAGGTTCTTCGCCAGCATTCGCGAGTCGGATTTCGATCTCGACGGTGCGATCGAGGCCTTGCGCGATACCCATCGGCAGATGGCCGAGCTTCTGACGCGAGACGAGGGCGACAAGCGCGGGGTGGCTTGAGATGCGCTCCGTGGTCGAAACCCATCCCAAAGGATGACATGATCGACGGCTCGTCAAGCGACATGATGCCTTCGAATCAGGCATAAATCTGCTGCCGGAATTTCCCTTTGCCGCGGGTGTTCAACCAGAACGGGTCGAAGCGCAATACGATCTGGAGGTTGGGGAGGATGTCATGAAGAAAGCCGTGCGTCTGGCGGGTGCAATACTCTTGGGTGCGACAGTTTTGGGCACGACGGCCAGTGCCGAGGTGATCAAGCTGACGGCCGAGCTCAAGGGCAGCAACGAGGTGCCGCCGAATTCTAGTCCCGGCTCCGGCAAGGCCGAGGCGACCTTCGATACCGACAGCAAGGTCCTGACCTATGCGGTCACCTATTCAGGTCTGACCGGGCCTGCGGTTGGCGCGCATTTCCATGGCCCGAGCGAGCCCGGCAACAACGCCGGCATCGCATTGCCCTTCAAGTCGGCCCAGAGCCCGATCCAGGGCACAGCCACGCTCTCTGACGCACAGGCCGCGGATCTTCTGGCAGGCAAGTGGTACGCCAACATCCACACCGCGGCGAATCCGGGGGGCGAGCTCCGCGGGCAGATGGCGAAATAGTCGCTCAGCGCTCCGCGAAGGCCGACAGACTCCGGCCGTTACGGCTCCTGCCTATTGCTGGCGGCGAATTCCGAGTTCCTTCTGGAGTTGTGGGGTGAGGCCCATCGCTCCCTCGGTGCGGCCCTGGCCGGTTCCCACATTGCGTGTGCCTGACGAAGTGGTCGAAGTTGACGTCGTGGGCGTCGTCGACGTGGGCGAACCCGCCGGAGCGCCATATCCGCTGCGGATTCCGTTCGAAGAGGTGGTCTGAGCCCACGCGCTTCCACCGGCGATCAGCGAAGCTGCCACAAGCGCAATTACAATTCTGATCATGGGTGACGTCTCTCCTCGATTGTCCGCGGGACAATAGGCGGGCAAGGCGTCATTCGGCAAGTCTGCTACCGACCAAAGTCTGCTGCCGACCGGCTCTGTTGCCGATGCCGCCATGGCAAGGCGCGAAAGTGCCGGATCAGGAGTGCGGCCGGGGCAAGAACGCCAGAACGGTCTGCGCGATGCTGACCCCGACGACGCCGCCGGCCGCCTTCTGGATGACGTCGAAGAACGCCGCATCCCGGTCCGGCCGTAGCGCTTGCAGGAGTTCGAGCGAAATGGCGACGCCGACCACGAGCAGGCAGGCCGGGGTGAAGCGCCCGGGCAGCAGGAAGGCCAGCAGGAAGCCCAAGAGGCCATAGGCGCTAAAGCGTTCGATCACGACGACCCAATAGGCTTCGGCATGGCCGATCAGCACCGGCCGCCCCGTCAGCGCAGCAAGAGTGGCGTAGACGATCAGCGCGAGGCAAAGGCCCGTTGCGGCAATGAGCTTGTTCCGGGTCATGCCCTACCATAGAGCAACGGAAGACAAGGCTCCGGAAAAGCTGCCGGTATCGTTAAGATGTCGTGCTCCCTCGGGCGGGAACGTGGCTGCCCTTTCGTGGACATGGTTGACCGTGGTTCGCCGCGCGCGGCTAGGCGACGAGAGGCGTCTCAGTGGTTGTGTCATCCGACCCGGTTTCCCGGCGCCGTGCGTCCAGAAGCGCCATGAACCTGGCGAACGGCAATGGCGCCGCAACCAGATAGCCCTGGCCTTCCTCGACGCCGCAGGAGATCAGCGCGCGGACCTGCTCCTCGGTCTCGATGCCTTCGTCGACCACCGTCATGTGCAGCTCGCGCGCAAGCTCGACCAGCATCTCGACGATCGTCGTGGTCGACGCATCCACCGTGATAGTGTCGACGAAGAACTTGTCGATCTTGATGGTGTTGGCGCCCAATCCCTTCAGCCGCGACAGGCCGCTGTGGCCGACGCCGACGTCGTCGATGGCGACACGGAATCCGTAGTCGCGCAGCTCGCGCACCACGGACGCCGCGTGT
This sequence comes from Bradyrhizobium sp. Ec3.3, assembly GCF_000472925.1. Classification (GTDB taxonomy): domain Bacteria; phylum Pseudomonadota; class Alphaproteobacteria; order Rhizobiales; family Xanthobacteraceae; genus Bradyrhizobium. Next base: position 66,214 of record NZ_AXAS01000029.1, on the reverse strand, counting down.
GCGAGATCGTCGAGCTCGTCGCGTTCGGTCACCTCGACCATGATCTGCCGCGCCGAGACCTTTGCGGACAACACCGTGCTGCGCAACGTCTCAACGAAGCCGGCGCTCAAGAGGTGCTTTGGCACGACGTTGAGCGACAGCTTGAAGTCCTTGTCCGCCTTCAGGTGCGGCTGCAGATCGGCAAGCGCGCTGCCCAGGATCTGCCAGGTCATGCCCTGGATGCGCCCGCTGGATTCGGCCAGCGGGATGAAATTCATGGGCGGGACCACTGAGCCGTCCTCGCGCAGCCAGCGCGCCAGGATCTCGCAGCCGATGATCCGGCCCGTGCGCAGCGCGAAGATCGGCTGGAAATACGGCTTGAACTCGCCGCGCGCGAGCGCGCTGTCGAGATCCGCGACCGGGCCTTCCATGCGCCGGGTCCGCGACAGCAGGATGCCGAAGAGGACGCCGAGCGCGAGAGCGAGCGCCATCGCCGGCCAATAGACTTCCGAATTCCACGTCGACAGCACCGCGCGCTCGACGCGAATGGTGGTGCGAAGCGGATATCGCGCCGAGCTCTTGTCGAACTCGGTGGTCTCGCGCAGTGCCTTGTCGGCGTCGAGCATGAACTCGCCTAACTTTTCGCCATTGCTCAGCGCGAGCAGCACCTCGCTATGCGCGCGCAGTTCGGCCGGCATGATGTCGAACAGGCTCGAATTGACACCGAGGATCGCGACCAACCCCTTCCTGCGGTCGATGTCGCGGAGCACGCCGAGCGCGTCACCGCCGAACTGCTCGACGCGGAACAGGAGCAATCCCGCATCGCGTGACCCCAGCATGTCGGTGCGGTCGACCCAGCCCTTGTCGAATTCCAGCGTCTCCGAATAGGCCGAACAGATCACCGAGCCGTCGGCATTGACGAGACGCACGTCCTTGACCGCGGAACGCTGGTAGACGTGGAGACGGATCGCCTGGAGCGACGCGGGGCTGCAATCGGCAAGTCCGCGGCCCGCGAGCTCGTCGAGGCTCGCAGCGGCAAAGTCGATCGCGAACTCGGAACGGCGCAGCACCACCTCGGTCAATTCGTCGAGCTGGCGCGCCTGCTGATGGCGGATGAAGCTCGTCGCGACAAGGTGGCCCGCCAGACCAAAGAGCAGCGTGCTCGCGAGCACGAGCGCAATGAGGGAGACGGGCGGCCGCGCTGGTTTCATCCGGTCGGCGAGGTGGTTAAGATAGGATTGCCCGAATCCTACCCTCCGAGGCGCTAAGATAAGGTTTAAGCCGTCCAGAGCCGGCCGCCAGCCAAAGGTCGAGACCGCCTGAATCGAGCGGCCGTTCCGGAGAATTCTGAAAGCCTGCCCGTCGGGCCTCAGCTCTTCTTGGCGGCCTTGGGCTTGAGCGACAGACCAAGTCGCAGAGCCATGCGCTTGACAGCGTCGGGCGATCGTCCCAGCTGTTTCGCCGCCTCTTCCAACGTAATTGAAGACTTGGCTAGCTCCATTAACCGGCGGTCTTCCTTGAACGACCAGGGCTTGCGCGCCATGACGACAACGATCCTCTTAACACAACGACAAAGCCGCCAAGCGACCCACGTTCGCTCGACGGCTTTGCTTGGGTGGGGCCGGGCCTTGGGGGAGCCCGGTGCGCAAGAGGGATAAGCTATTGGCGAAAACTCGCAACAAAGACCGCGGATTAAGCTAACCGCTCAACCTTACCGCGACGAAATCAGCGCGCGCGGCTCCGTACAAACACGGGAGTTTTTTTCGCCGAGGTCGATCCGTGAGCGCTGATATCTGCGGAGAGCGATGCTGCGCTCTCACGGATAGTCATTTTGGCGCGGCGGATTAGCAGCCGCACCGTGTCACGTCTGCTGCAGCGGATGGGCCTTCTGGTGCCACGCCCAGGCGGTACGAATGATTGTCGGCAGATCGGAATGAGACGGCACGAAATCCAACACCTTGCGTGCGGCGGAGGGATCGGCGACCAGGTAGGTCGGGTCGCCTGGTCGCTGCGGCTTGATCACGTGTGGCACCTCGCGCCCCGTCTCCTGCCTGATCGCGGAGAGAATCTCCCGCACCGAAAAACCGGTGCCGGTGCCGAGATTGAAGCTGCCGCCGGCGTGTCCCTCGAGCAGCAGTTTCAGCGCAGCGACATGCGCGGCGGCAAGATCGGTGACGTGGATATAGTCGCGGATCGCGGTGCCGTCGGGCGTGTCGTAGTCGTCGCCGAACACGGCGAAGTCACCGACATGCCCCTGCAGCGCCATCATGGCGCGCGGGATCAGATGCGTCTCGTTGTCGCGCAGCTCGCCAATGCCGCCGGCAGGATCAGCCCCGCTGGCATTGAAATAGCGCAGGCAGAACGCGCCGAAGCCATAAGCTGCGCGATAGTCCGCGAGCATGCGCTCGATCATCCATTTCGATGCGCCGTAGGGGTTGATCGGTGCGCAGGCGAAATTCTCCGGCAGCGCCTTGCTATCGGCATTGCCGTAGACCGCGCCGGTGGAGGAGAACACGATGCGATGGCAGCCGGCGTTGCGCATGGCTTTGAGCAGCGACAGCGTGCCCAGCACATTGTTGATGTAGTACTTCTGCGGATCGATGACGGACTCGCCAACCAGGCTCGCGGCCGCGAAGTGCATCACGGCGGAAACCTCGTGTTCGGTGAAGACGCGCGCGAGCGTTGCCTCGTCCAGCAGATCGCCGGTCACCAGCGGGCTCGCGACGAAGCTCTTATGTCCGGTGGACAGATTGTCGTAGACGACGGGTTGATAGCCGGCCGCAACGAGCGCGCGGCAGGCGTGCGAGCCGATATAGCCGGCGCCTCCGGTAACGAGGACAGTCGGTCGGTTGGTCATGTCGTCTCCGCGGCTTGGCAGGGGAAGAATTATCTGAATCGGGCCATTGATAGTGTGCATAGACCGGGGTGGTCAAATCGGTCCTGTCCGTTAGCCTTAATCTTCACGAGTTTGACCATTCCAGCCCAATGACGTTGAATGGATAACTGGCCAGTTGATTGCATGTTCCGGACCGCGGGGCGGCGATCGATGACGCAAAGACGAACTCAGTGCAATCCACCAGATTGAAAATCAAATCCGGTTGCACACGCACAGCGCATTGCTGTCATCTCCGAAGAATCACGTTGCCTTCCTTGCGCGCGACAAGGTGCGTCACGAGATCGTCGAATTCGGTCTGCTATGTCCCTGCGCGAACAACGACGTGAATATCGACATGCTGCAGAGAGCTCTAACGGCGTTGCCGCTTACAAAGATCAGACAGCGGGCATTCGATGGCGCATTTTTCGGCGTGACGCTGATTGCGATAGCAGGCTGGGTCTACTTCATCGCGCTGTTGTTGGTGAAGTTGTTCCTCTGGTTCCTCGGTTGAGGAGCATCGAAGTTTAGTTCGCAAGCAGAGTGCTGCCCAAAGAAATCTCAAGCGTGACAAGAAATTCAGCGACGTTCATCATGATGTCGTCACAACTGGACGATGAGAATGGCGCGAATGAACAGAGCGTCCGGGGAGATCGAAACGTTCCGCAAATGGAAAGATTGCGATGGCGCCGGTCCTGATCCTGCTCTTGATCTTCTTCGCTGGTTTCGGCCTTGGTTACGCGATGCGTGCGTGGCGATCTCACAAGCGTCGGGAGCGCCAGCGGCTTTACGCCCCCTATGATCCCTCCCGCTCTGCGCCGCTGGCCAGCACCCGACGGGCATTTTGAGGGATGACGACCTAGCCCAGGCGTTGGGTGTGCGACGATCATCGGGGGTAACCATGTCGGGTTAGGTTAAAATCGGGATCGCCGTTGTTCGCTCGGCACTTGGCAGCTAGGTTGCGCACGAATTTTGCAAGTAATTGATTGCCGTTCGTGTTGCGTTGATTGGGGTCTTACCTGATGATCTGGCTGATTGCTCTGATCGGGGCGCTCGTGGGTGCTCCCCTTTTTGTCAGGATCTATGGTCGACGTCTCGACGCGTTGACCGGTCCCTGGATCGCGATTGAGGGGACGCGCCATGACTAGCCTGCGGGACAATGCGCCACGCCGATATTTTATCGATGAGGTGGGGCGGCGCGTTTTGATCGGCCTGACGCATGAGGAGACGTTCGAATTCGAGCGGCTGGACGGCCAGTCGATCCTCCATCGGGAGGGCAGGCCGGCAACGCATGATGAACGAGGCCGGTGGGTGGCCGATGGCGAACAGCGCTGGCTGGAGCTCTACGCCAAGCACGAAGGCGCCTGGAAGGCCTGGATGGCGCAAAGTCGCAAGGAGCAGGGCAGCAACTTTAGCCTTTATTAACCATGCCGGACCCATCTTCTGGTCTGGCGCTTCAGACCGGAGAATGCGCGGATGTTCCAGCTGTTCTTGCGGGCCCGTACCCACAATTTCCTGAGGGATCGCCTGGGCGGCGAGCAGGTGTTTCGCGCGCGGTCACCCGAGCGGGACGCCGAGACCGACCGGACCCGCATCGAGGCCATCATGGCCGCCATCGAGAGCGCCTTGCAGGCGGCCGAGCGCGAGCAGGAAGGCCTGAGCCGCCGCGTCGAGGACGTGCTGGCGCGGGCCGCGGTGACCATCGGCAATGGCGATGACGAGTACCTCGAGCGGGAAGCGCTCGACAGCCACCATCAGGATCTGTTCGACAAGGAGATCCAGAACGGCCAGCGCAGGCTCAAGGAACTCGGCTCCTCGATTGCGCATTTCAAGTTCTTGAAAGCGGCGATGCTGAGCCGTTTTCCGGACTACCGGCCGACGACGACAAACTAGGCGCGGCCTTCGCGCCCGAGATCGTAGATTAGGGAGCGGCGATTCCTGAAGCCGCTGGAAAATCCGCCCGCTGAATCGGATTTCGAATCTGGTCGCGCGACGAGATCGCTCGGTCCCGAACGCGCCATTCACAGCGCAAGCAGACGATCGCCCTGAATGGTCAAAAGCGTGAGGTTGCCCGTTGCATAGGCGCCGGTGTCGATGTTGGCGCGATTGGGGCGCAGGTCGGGTTGCTGGACGGGCGTGTGACCATGCACGATGTATTTCCCGAAGTTCTGATTGCTCTCGAGAAATTCATCGCGAATCCACAACATGTCGCGCTCTTGCTGCTTGGCCAGGGCGACGCCCGGCTTGACGCCGGCGTGAACGAAAAAGAAATCGCCGCACACGAAGCGGGGACGAAGGTTTTTCAGCAAGTGCAGGTGATGCGGAGGAATGGCTTGCGCGAGTTGTCGCACCAGCTCCGCCTGCTCCTCGGCGTCGGGGTTCACCGAAGGCCGCAGGCCGTAAGAGACCAGGGTCTGGAGCCCGCCGAACTGCTTCCAGCCGTGCAATTGCGATGCGTCCTCGAGAACGTCGAACAGGAACGATTCGTGGTTGCCCTTCAGAAACACCGATTCGTGTTTGCGGCCGCGCTCGACCAGGAGCTCGATGGTGCGGTTGGAATCCGGGCCGCGATCGATGTAATCGCCGAGAAAGACGTGGATCGCGCGGTCGGTGGTGCCGGACGCGAGGTCACGATCGATGACGGTGAACATCTGCGCAAGCAGATCGGCGCAGCCGTGAATGTCGCTGATGGCGTAGATGCGAATGCCGGCCGGCAGGCGCGGCTTTTCGGATTTCGATTTTGACCGCCGCGATCGCAGCATTTTTGAACTTCTTGGCCTCTTCGGACTTAACCGTCGCCAGAATCGAACAACGTATGTCCCGGTAAAGTAAACAAATTCGCTAGCGGGGAAGCCGCTTTCAGTTTCCTTCTGGTAGGCGAAACGGCGCAGAATCGCAAATCGTGTTGGAAGATGCGAGGGCTTCGCCTAGTACGAGAGGGAAGGCGCGCGCTCCGGCGCGCAAAATGCGGAGCCTCTTTGAATGGCCGATAGTCTTCCGAAGATCCTTGCGACCACGCGCCTGGCCGTGTCGCCCTGGCTCGACGTCATCGTACGGGACGTGCAGTTTTTCGACCAGGCCTCCGTCGAAAGCTACTATGCCATCGCCCAGCCCGACTATGTCGTCGCCCTGGCGATAACGCCGGATTCCCGCGTCCTGCTGGTTCGGCAGTATCGCCCCGCGATCGAACGATTTTCCCTTGAGCTGCCTGCGGGACTGCTTGACCCGAATGAAGATCCGCTCTCCGCCGCGGCACGAGAGCTGCTCGAGGAAACTGGGTATCCAACGAAGACCATCGAACTGATCGGCCAAGGCGCAACATGCTCCAGCCGGATCAGCAACACGACCTATTCGTTCTTTATTCGGACCGCCGGGCGGCGACCTGATTTTGTAGAGGAGCCCGGCATTTGCGTGAGCTCGGCATCGTTGGGTGAGCTGCGTGCACTCATGCTATCCGGTGAATTTGCCGAACAGACCCATGTGGGCGCGGTGGCCCTGGCGGCCGCGAGAGGGCTGATCGCCTTCTAAGTCCCTCTCTTCCCTCAGCTCTGCGATGAGGCATTTGGGCATTTGGACGGCCGAGTCTTTTTGCTATGTTCCAGAAGGAAACTCTTTTGGAAGCGATGGAGCAACAGGTGATTTTCAGCATCTCGCGCAAGGCGATTGGATTTGCATTTGTCCTGACGTTGGTCGCGCCCGCGACTGCTTCTGCGATTACCGCCGAGGTGGCACGCGCGTGTGATGCGGCTGTCGCCAAAGCCTTTCCGCCGAAGCAGATCGGCAATCCCGCCGCAGGTAGCACCAAGGGAACGGCCAAGCAGCAGCGCGACTACTTCAACAAATGCGTTGAGAACAACGGCAAGGTCGACGACGCGCCGGCGGCCACGCCGAAGGACAGCAAACCGAGCAAATAGTCATCGTTTCGGCGGCGGGCAGGGCGAATAGAACGCGCCGTTGGTCGCGTTGATGCGCTCGACGCACTGGTTCGGGTCGGTCACGTCACCGGCGACGGTAAAGTCATAGCCCATGCCCTTGACCACCACGATGTAGCGGCCCGGGGTGAGTGTGAAGCCGTCCTGTTCCGGCTGCAGCAACACCATCCTGGGCTGATCCTCGACCGGACCGACCTTGTACGGGAACGACATGCTGCGGATGACCCAGGCATCGCCGGCGTTGACCACCGCCGCCTTTCCGGTCGCATCGACGCCCATGGCACGCGATACTTTTGCGACGACTCGGACTTCGTTGCCGCTGGCGTCGATGCCTCCGTCAGGCCTGAACACGATGAACTTGACATCCCCACTGGTGACCGTGGTTGCGCTTGGCGTGGTGATCGCGGCCGAAATGGCAACGCGGCGATCGGGGACCTTACCGGGCACCATCTTTAGCTCTTGAAGCTGGCCATCGCTTAAGACGTAGACGCCAAATGCGATCGGCAGAGGCATCGCAGGGTGCGCAGGCTGGGGCGCCTCTTTGGGTATGTCCGGAAGCCGCTCGGCAGTCTCACTCGCGCGCGGCGGCGGTGCTGGTTCAGGCTGCGCAGCCGTTTCGGAATGTTGCGATAACGCCGCGAATTGCGTTCTCACCCGCGGCCAATACGCGATCGCGGCGCCAACAATCGCAACGAGCACGAGGATGGCGGCCAGTCGAATGATGGAGTTGAAGGTGCCGGCTCTTTTGGCGCGATCAGCTGGCGGCGGGGGCAATGGCGTGACGGGACGGCGCGTCTCCGCTTCGAGGTTTGGGAGCGGAGGCGGAAAATCTGTCGAGACGGAGTGCGGTTGAGCTGCGACAGCCGGCGAAGCAGCGTTGCGCGCAAAGGACCGTTCGACCTCCCTTATGGCGTGGTCCAGGACCTGCAGGGTCTGGCGAGACTCGCGAGCGTCTGCGTGCGTAAACTGCTCCAAAAGCTTGATGCGGGCGAGCTCATAGACCATCTCCCGCATCTGCTTGGGGTCGCTTGAGATGGCGCGGACTTGTTCCGAAAGGACGCGGACAAACTCGGCGCGCATCGCCTGCGTCTTCGGGGTCGTATCCGCGGTATCGCCGGGGTCGGTCATCAAGGCCAATCAAGTAGCTCGGAAAACGCGGTCTCGCTAGGTGCTTGCACGGCGCGTCGGCAGCGGAGGATCTGCGCTTGCTTTTGCACCAAAACCTGTGACATTCCGCAAAACTTCTTGTTCCGGTGTTTGACCGCGCGCAGTTTTAATGCTTTCCACCGTCCTGGTGCAGCCTACCTTCGCGCAAGGCGTCAAGGATCCGGCCAACTTTCCCGGAAAAAGCGCCCAGGACACCAAAAAGACGCAGACCACCGAGGACCCGTCGCGGCCGACGACTTTTCGGAACTTTGCGACGGGGAGTTTGCCCAGCGTCGTGGCGGCGCAACGGGTCTGGAAAGATAGCAAGCTGACCACAATTCCCCGTTACTAAGCCTTATGGGAACGGTGGCTGCCCCGGGGACGTTCTCGCTCGGGAGATGCGCTATGAAACGCTTGGCTTTGATCGTAGTCGCGCTTGTCGGGCCTGCCGGCGCCTGGGCTCAGGGGGCAATGACCCCTCGACGCCTAACCGCAACGTGATCATCACGAACCCGTCCCAGTCCGCGCCTCCAAAAACGCCACCCCCAACATTCCGAGCCGGATCCAGGCGCCGCTTACCAGGGGCGGTCGCGCCCAGCCTTTGCGCGGAAGCAGCACGCGAGGCAGCGCCTCAAGCCGGCGGTGACGCGCCCATCACCGACTGATCGGCGTCGGAGAAGCCGGTGCGAAACACAGCCCAAGCCAGTGAGTTGCAACGTAAAGATTGCAAGTGAATGGGCTGTGTTGCAATTGAGGACGAGGTAAGCTTGAGACCCAGGCGGCCGTCCACCTTGTCCCCGGGCACCCATTCTTGAGGAACTGTGACGTTGCAGACTGCTCGGCGCACCGGTTCGATACTCGCGCAGGGAAGACACGGCTCCCGAACTATTGCCGTTGTCGTTTTTGCCATCGGACTTTTCCAATCGCTGCCCGCCTGCTTGGCGCAGGAGGAGCCTGGGCCAACGGCCAACGATTTTATCTTGCCCGGGCCACCCGAGCCCTCGCGCGAGGAGTGGCGGCAACGGGTTGAAGAAGCAAGGCGGCGGGCAAAGGACGTCGCGCGCGAGCGCCGCGAACACCCAGAGCTCTATGTCCCGATCCCGGAGGACCCGGAAATCGTCGCAAGCGAACGCGTCCTCAACGACGAAAGCCTGCAGCGCGGCGACATCGTCACGACCAAGAAGGGCACTTTTGTCTATCAGGGCCGATCGGACCAGCCGCGGCGTGAAGGGGATTTCGTGCCGATCGCGCCAGGGTCCAGGCGCTGAGATCTGAATCGAATAACTAATACTTCTTCAGCAACGCGTTGAACTTGGGATCGATGATTTGCGTGGTGTCGCGCAGAAGCGATTTCCCTTCCGGCGATGCTTGGACATAGACCGCGACCAACGGCGCCTCGAAGCGTGCGCGGCTCGCAAGCGCCGACCGAATGTCCGATTGGGCCAGGAGCCGAATGTCCTCGTCAGATGCAGCCGAGGTCGATGTCACGGTCTGAAGCCTGGAAAATGCTACGTCCACCGGGACCGCCCCGGTCAAATAGGACATCTTCAGCGATGCTGCCGCCGGTTCGCGCATTTCGGCTTTCAGCGTACCGAGCGCCAGCCAAAGCGCGGGTCTGATCGGAGAAATCTTCAGCGCGGCCGTGACAGCGTTCTGCGCCGATTTGTTCTCCGCGGCCCGACCGCTTGCGTCGCTGGCGGGATGGTGGATGACCTGAGCCGTCATCCGCGCCGCGTCGCTTGCGAGCAAGTCGCCGTCAAACGACACCAGCCGCGCAAAGCTGCCGGACGCGTTGGCATTCGCCGGCCCAAGGGGGCTTGCGAACACGTCGCTGGCGCGGACTCTCTGCAGCGTGAGATCGCCATAGAGGCTCACCCCGGCGTAAAGGATCAGCATCGCCGCAATGCTGATACCAAGGCCGCGAAGCCAGTTCGTCGGGTGCATAGGATGAACTCTAAAAAGCTAATTCTGCAGCGGGCCGGAAATGCCGTGCGTAAAGGGCTAGATCGCAAGCAGACTATCGCCTTGGATCGATAACAGCGTCAAGTTGCCCGTGGCGTAGGCGCCGGTGTCGATGTTGATGCGGTTCGCTCGGATATCCGGCGCGCTGACCGGCGTGTGGCCGTGGACGACATATTTTCCGAAGCGCTCCTCGGACGTCAGGAATTCCTCGCGGATCCAGAGCATGTCTTCATCGCGTTGTCGCTCGAGCGGGATACCCGGCTTCACGCCGGCATGGACGAAGAAGAAGTCGCCACAGGTGAAGGAGGAGGGGAGCTGCTGCAGGAACGCCAGGTGCTCGGGAGGCATTGCGCGCTTGAGCCCCTCGATCAGCTCGACCTGCTCCTCCGCGGTGGGATTCATGGTCGGCGTGATCCCGTAGGAGACCAGCGTGAGCAGGCCGCCATAGTGGCGCCAGTCCTGCAATCGGGCCGGGTCCTTCAACACCTCGAGCAGGAAGACCTCGTGATTGCCTTTCAAGCACACCGTCTCGTGGGTCCTTGAGCGCTCGATCAGGAGGTCGAGTACTCCGCGCGAGTCAGGACCGCGGTCGACATAGTCGCCAAGGAAGACCTGGATGGCGCGTATGGGCGCTGAGTGTGCGAGATCCGCATCGATCACGGTTAACAGGGATTGAAGCAGATCGGAGCGACCATGCACGTCTCCAATCGCATAGATGCGGACGCCATCGGGAAGCCGGGGCTTGGTCTGCTTACGAGAGCGTCTGGAAAGGCCCATTGGGTCGGTCGAATCGCCGGTTTCAGCGCCGAAAATCATCGCTGCTCTTAGCAGAGCAAGTGTCTGCCCGGTATTGTTAATTGTTTCAGAGAGCGTTGCCTTGAGTTTGATTCAATGGCCGCTTCCCCGATGAGCCGTATTTCAAGACGCCTTTTGTAGGGTCTCCCGAAGACAAAACGGGGGGCGCACAATGCGCAAAGTAGCAAAATTCCTAACCGTTGCGGCCGCCGGGCTCGGCGCTGCGATCGGGGTTCAGCAGAGTGCCGAGGCGGCCTTCGTCGGCGCGCCGATGAACCTGCGCGGGGCCATTCAATACATCAAGTTCGATCAGCCGACGCTGCCGCCGATGGCATTCACGATGTTCTGCCTGAAGTACGGCAACGAGTGCAAGCCGCCGCGCATGGTGTTCAGGGGCGGTCGGCTGAAACTGACGCCGGAGCGCGTGGCACAGCTTCAGGACGTGAACCAGCAGGTCAACGCCGCGATCCGGCCCGAGCCGAATCTCGAGGGCCTTCGTGGTGAAAAGTGGCTGCTGCACCCGAGCAGCGGCGACTGCAACGACTACGCTGTGACAAAACGCCACGATCTGATCGCGAAAGGCTTTCCGGCCCGCTCGGTGCTGCTCAGCGAGGTCGTGACCACCTGGGGCGAACATCACCTCGTCGTCGTGGTGCGCAGCCTCTCTGGCGATCTCGTGCTGGACAATCTTACCCCGCACATCCTGCCGTGGTCGAAGAAGCCCTATCGCTGGGTGCGCATTCAGACGCCGAAGAACCCGAACTATTGGGCGTCGCTCGGTGATCGCAACGTCTAACGTTGAGGCCGTTATCGTGAGGACTGGCTGACGCTCTGCGACAGCCCAAGTCCCACCATGACCGAAAGGCAAAAGGCTGCCGCCGGCCGCAACAGTCCCGGACCGGCAAAGGCCTCGACAAGCGCAAAGCAGAGGCACGCTGCGGCAGCCGCTGCGAAGAACGAATCGCGGCCTCGCGTCAAGGCACCGAAGACCAAACGCAGCAGGAGTGCCGCTGTAACCGCGATCACGGCTGCGAGACCGATCCAGCCCATATCCACGAAGATTGCGGTCGCGGTCGAAGGCGCGGCCAGCGATTCCCCCGCGTCACTTTGGTAGATCCGCGCCAGGGCCGCAAAGCCGCCGGCGCCGCCGCCGAGCCAGCGTGTATCGGCCAGCATCCGCTCAAGCGTGGCTTTGGCGTCCCCGGCCAATTCAGGTGAGAGCCGCAACAGGGCAGAGCCGGAGTCTTTCTCGAAAACGAAGGTCAGGACGATGCCGGCTCCGATCAGGGCGGCAGCCGCCAGCGCTGAGGCTGCGAGCGGCGACAGGTCCAGGCGACGAATGATCAGGATCAGCAAGAACAGCACGATGCCGAAGCTTATGGCGACCGCGCTGTTGGTGTTTGAAAATCCATAAACGGCCAACGCGGTGATCAGCGCGCCGACCAGGCCATAGAGGCCGGTCGCGATCGAGCGCGACAGGGCGTGATGGGTCTCGGCCCGCTCGGCGGCCAACTGCATGACCGCTAGATTGAGCAGCAGACCAAAGCCGCCGAGGGGAGCCGCAAGGCCATCCGCAAGCGCCGGCGAGATGCGAAGATCCAAGACCAGAGCTGACAGGGTGGTGACCCCGCTCAACACAAACAAGATCAGCTCGGCACGGCGGCGGTCGCGGGCGACAGTGATGGTCACACCGAGCAGCGAGAGCGCGGCGAGCGCCAAGAACAGCGCATTCAGCGTCTGGCCGAAATCGGCGGTAATATAGCCGAGCGGCAAGCCGCCGAGCGCATCATAGGCGCTGGTCCAGATCGGATGGGCCAGGGCAAGCCAGGCCGGCAGCAGCTGGGCGGCAATGAAGATCGGGATGACAATCAGAACCCAGCGGACCCAGGAGGTCGCCCGCAGATAATGGTCGTAGTCGGCCTTTCCGGCATTGAGCGACGCCGCCAGCAGGCTTAACGCGGCAGCCGCCATCCCGAGCTGTGCGCCGAAGGTGGTGCCAGCGATCTCAAGGATGGAAGCAGAAACGACCGAAAGAATGAGGGCGAAATAGGCGAGAGACAAACGGCGCGCTCGAGGAAAGGCCTGAACCAACGAGAGGCCACCATACAAGCCGTCAGTCTGTTTTCAAGCGGCGCGCCGCATCACGACCCGCCGAACGCGCGGGATCATGGGGATGAAATCAGCGCGCGGTCTTCAACGGGCGCGCAAACACGCGAGAGGCACGTGCTGCAGCGAGCCAGAACCGGGCAAACGATCCGAACAGATAACCGCCTTGAAGCGCGAGAGCGCAGCACGCGAAGCCTTTCAAGCCGTCGAAGAAGGCGAGGTGCGCCACAAAACCGATCACGATGGTGACCAGCGCCATCGCAAGCGTCAGCGGCATCAACACCATGACGCGAAAGCGTTGCCCGAGCACCGCGCCGACGAGAAAACTGAAGATCAAGAGCTCAGCCATCCGAAACACTCCCCATGTTCCGGACTTTAGGTTCCAGACCCTAAAGCAGGATTAAGTGGGAAGCGCAGATTCTACTGGCTGCAATTCGCGACCAGCGAGGCGTAGGCCTCGCGGAGTCCACCGAGTGCAATCACGCCTTTGATTTCGCTGTCGTTTTCCTTCACTCTGATAGCGAGCGAGGGCGTCGTCTGCCACTTGCCTGCGGCAAAGGCCGATACCTCGTCGGGCAACAGGACAGCGGTGCCGGCGCCCGCCATGCTGGCCTCGAAGGTCAGCGAGCTGCCGCCGGCGGCGATCGTCACCTCGGGGCGGCTCCGCGGTGGAAACGGGCGAATGAGGGCGATCAGCACGTCGATCTTGCCCTTGGGCGCGCAGCGCACGATCAGGCCGGCGAAGTCCAGATCGGACTGGGTCGTGTCCGCGGTCTTCATGATGGCGGCAAAGCTCTCGCCGTCCTTGGTCCCCTGGGTACGGGTGAACTTCCAGACGGAGGACGCCGCGACCCGAACCAGGGCGGGGCAGGAGGGGGAGACCACTGGAGGCATCTGGAGGTTGCAACCAGATTCCAACCGCAAGGGCGGAGCCGGGCCGGCCGTGCCCGCCACAAACAGTCCGATCAGTCCAACAGCGAAAAAAGGCACGTCCAGAAGTCCATTGCAGGGGGCGAGGCCTTCTAGCAGAGACCGCCGACCTTTGGGAACTGCGCACACTACTGACGCGGTCTGCCCGTCATTCGGGCAAACGAGTTACAACAAATGGTCACAATGGCTTAACCTTGGTTTCCCTAAGTTGCAGCGGCGCAACACTCGCAAACTGATAGCCCCCGTTAACCATCCGTTTGGGGTGGGAACTCTTGTCGCGAGGCCAGTGAGGCCGTACCACTTCCCGGTAATTGGGGACTGTTGGGACGCCATTCATGCATCTCTTTGCCAAGACTCAGCTTTTCAAGCCGGCGCTTTTGCTGGTCGCCTTGGCCCTTGGCGCCTGTTCGACCAATCCCGGTTCGGGGCCGCTGACCGACGACGTTAACAATCATGTGCAGACGGCGAGCGCGCCGGAGTATGAGCTGGTGCCGCTCAACCCGGCCACGGTTAAGATTCTTCATACCCACGAGCCCAAGGGCCTCGCAGGCGCGTTCACCGACAAGCGCCCGCCGGTCAGCATCGTGTTCGGCATCGGCGACGTCGTTACCGTCACCATCTTCGAGGCCGCGGCGGGTGGTCTGTTCATCCCGGCTGAAGCCGGCGTCCGGCCCGGCAACTTCGTGACCATCCCGGATCAAACGGTCGACAATGACGGCTTCATCACCGTGCCCTATGCCGGTCAGGTCAAGGCGGCGGGCCTTACGGCGGTGCAAATCCAGCGTTCGATCGTCGAAAAGATCGCCAACCGCGCCATCGAGCCGCAGGTCGTTGTGGCGATGTCCTCGCAGCGGACGCAGCTCATCAGCGTGCAGGGCGAAGTCAACGCGCCCATCCGTTTCCCGGCGAGCGCGGCGGGTGCGAAGGACAGGGTGCTTGACGCCATCACCCGCGCCGGCGGCATCAAGGGCCAGGGCTTCGAGACCTGGGTCATGCTGGAGCGTGGTGGCAAGCGCGCCACCGTGCCGTTTGAAAACATGGTCATGGCGCCTGAGAACAACATCTACGTGCGCCCGGACGACAGTATCTACGTCTATCGCGAACAGCAGAAGTTTATCGCGTTGGGTGCGACCGGCGCGGCCGCCAATATTGCCGGCCTGGGCCAAGAGTTCAATTTTGACGCGTGGCGCCTTAACCTGGCAGAAGCGGTCGGCAAAACGGGCGGCCTTCTGGACGGGCTGGCCGATCCGGCGGCCGTGTTTCTTTATCGCGCCGAGCCGCGTGAGGTTGCTGCGGAGCTTGGCGTCGACGTCAGCAAGTACACCTCTGAGACGATCCCGGTCATCTTCAACGTGAACCTCCGTGATCCGGCTGGCTTCTTCCTCGCCACCAAGGTCATGATGAAGAATCAAGACATCATTTACATCTCGAACTCGCGCAACGTCGAAATCACGAAGTTCCTGACCTACCTGCGGGTGTGGATTAATACCGGCAACGATACGGTTGCCCTCGCGAACCAATCGCTGATCTTCCGCAACAACATCAAGACCGCGCCGTAAGATCCGGCGATCCGAACGACAAAGAAATGGCACCGGGGCTTTGTCTCGGTGCCATTTTCGT
Source organism: Bradyrhizobium sp. Ec3.3 (assembly GCF_000472925.1). GTDB lineage: Bacteria > Pseudomonadota > Alphaproteobacteria > Rhizobiales > Xanthobacteraceae > Bradyrhizobium. The sequence goes on along the minus strand of NZ_AXAS01000029.1, from coordinate 50,872 downwards.
TGAGGGGGCGGTTCGCTTAACCCAGAGGAAACCACATGCAAGGCTGCTGGCTAGGCCGCGCGCTCTTTATGATTGCCGCGGCGCTTTGGCTCGGCAACGGGATGGCGTCGGCTCAAACGAGCCTTGGCGTGCGGCATCGGATCGACGTGATCGTGTCGGCGGAGCCGAACGCGCCACTCCTTAGAGATCTCTCCGGCGCGAAGGGATCGCTGTCGTTTACCGTGCGTCTGTCAGCCAACTCGAAAGAGAGCCGGTTTTTCGGTATGCTGCGACCGTCCTTTTCCGATATCGTCGTCCCTGAGGCCGCGGGCCAACCGCTGGTCAAGCAAACGAAGATCTGGGAGGAGGAGGCGTGTCATCAACGTCGGGGCTTACCGAAGGTCACGGTCACTCAGCTTGCGGGAGGCTTTGGCGAGGGCCGCGATCGAATCGAGATTTCCGCGATCAACCGCCACATCGGGCTTCTGGTGCCGCCGGACGAACTCACCCCCGGAATCAAGCTCGAGCCGTCAAGTGATGATGGCGGGCCGTTCTTTGCGTTTCGGGCGCAAACCAGAAACAGCCGATTGAACGTGGATCTGAAGATCTATCCGATTGATTGCTTCTTTTAGCGACGCTCCTGGTCTAACGACAGCTTGGCTGTCAGCCCAAAGAATGAGATGCGCCTAGGCCCTCTAAACATACGCTGGTCGCGGAATCTGCCCGCGGCCTTTATCCTTTTCTTTGTGGTGGCCTCAGCGCCGTTTCCGTTTGGGTCAACCAACGACCTTTCCATCGCGTTCTGGTGCCTGTGCCTGGGTCTTGCGCTGATGCTTGCCTCGACGCGAGATCTTCGGCGTGAGCATGTGTCGATGATCGCAGGGATCGGGGTCATCGTGGCCGGATATGCGTTCGTGCTGCACGAGCAGCTCTCCGACCATCCCTGGGTGGCGCCCTCCCATCCGATCTGGAAGCAGACATCCGATCTGCTCGGCACCCCAATTACGCCGTCTGCCTCCATCGTTAAGAACGAAGCGTTCTTCGCGCTGGGCGCAGCGCTTGCGAACATCCTTGCGATCATCTTGGGGATCATCATGGGAGCAGACCGCGAGCGAGCCCGCCGCCTGCTCTGGGTGATCGCCGTCTCCGGTGCCGTCTACGCGCTCTATGGCGTGCTGTCGTTCCTGATCGAGCCCACCATGATCCTGTGGCGTGACAAGACCGCCTATCTCGGCAGCGTTACCGGCACCTTCATCAACCGCAACACCGCGGCCGCCTATTTTGGCTCCTGCGCAGTGATTTGGATGCTGTTGATCATGGAGGACGTCCGGCGCCGCGTCCCTGAGCGGCACCTCGACTGGAAGGGGCTGTCGCGGGATCTCTCCGAGATTCCTCCACGGGAAATCTTGCCCCAGCTTTTGGCGCTGCTGGTCTGCCTGATGGCGATGTTCATGACGACCTCGCGTGCCGGCGTCGGCTTGTCGCTACTCGCCATGATCGTGTCGTTCACCGCCTTCTTGCGCAGGGACTTGCCACCGCGCACCGGCATCTGGATTTCGTTTGGCGCGGGCGCGGTCGTTGCGCTTGGCCTTTTGCAGCTGCTCGGCGGGCGCGTCTCGAGCCGCTTTGATAGCCAAGGCTTGGTCGATGAAGGCCGCGTGGAGGCCTGGAAATCCACGCTGCGGATCATCGCCGACAATCCCTGGTTCGGCACCGGCATGGGCACCTTCCAGTGGGCCTTCCCGCCTTATCGCAGCCCCAACATCTCGATGCGCGGCATCTGGGATGCGGCGCATTCGACCCCCCTGGAGCTGGCATCCGAGGTCGGCATCCCGCTGACGCTTTTGATCACGTTCGCTTGGGTCGTCATGTTCATCATGCTGGCGAGGGGCGTGCTCGAACGACGCCGCGACGCCATCATCCCGCTTGCGGCGGCGGCAACCGCCTGTCTCTCATTGTTGCATTCCTGTCTCGATTTCACGCTTCAGGTCCCAGGTTACTCGATTCCGTTCTTTGCGCTTTTTGGCGCCGGCCTGGCGCAGTCCCTCCGCACCACCGAGCAGTCTGGGAGGCTCGACAGCCTAGTCCCACCCGCGGGACGGGAAGGGAGGCGCTCTAAGATTGCTGTTAAGGCGGGCGATCGCAGCCTGGAAATTCACAAAACTGTCTATTTCTGAAGCAGTTGCTGGTTAACGAAGTTCTTAGAATAAGTGGACAGCTCTCGGTTGTTTCGTTACTGTTCCGCATCGCACATTCATTTTGCCCGCGGTCCGGGGCTACTGATTTTTAGGAGGTATGTATGGGCGTCATTCGATTTGCGCTGCGGATGGCTTCCGCGGTGGCAATCGCCCTAACGATGGTCTCGGCTGCGAGCGCAGCCGTTTACCCGCCGAACCGCCAGCTTCCCGCCCAGGAGATTTCTGACTTCAAGTCAGCGCCCGCGAATCTGCTGCAGCAATTTCCGGACGGCGGTGCCCAGATGATCTCGCGCGTGCGGGACCTCGGCGCTTCCGATCCGACGACATTGGCTGGATTGATTGGGCTGCTAAAGAATCCCGCGACCACCAAGGACCAGATGCGGGCTATCGTGGCCGGCCTTGCGCTGGTGGCCCGCATGGCCGCGCAGCAGGACCAAGCCTACGCCAACGAGATCCAGACTGCCATCGCAGCTACCGGCAACGCTGACGTCATCGCTGCCTATCAGGCCGCAACGGGCGATGTCGCGATCGCTGCCACCGGTGGTGGCGGCACGGGCGGTGGCGGCGCGACGGGCGGCGGCGGCGCGACCGGTGGTTCAAGCGGTGGCGTGACCACGTTCGGCAGCGGCGCCTCTAGAACGAATCAAGTGACGACGACGACGACCGGGTCGGTAACCAGTTCGACGAGTAGTGTTAGCCCCCGCTAGCACATCTACGATCTCGTCGTTAGTTGACCCCTTGCTGCAAAGGCGCGCCTCGTGCGCGCCTCTGCGCGGCGATCGCTATCACGGACTCGATAGCGGAATGATTTCAGGACCCATGAAATGCTGCAGGTGAATAAGCCGACCTCAGGAGTCAACCGCGAGATTGGCGAACCCGAAGCCGCTCCTTCCCAGACGCTGAATTCTTATCTCGACATCGTCCGTAGGCAGTTCCCGACCATGGTCGCAATTGTCTCGGCGTGCCTGATTCTAGCCCTGCTCTATCTCTTCACGGCAGCGCCGCAGTACACTTCGACGGCGTCAATGGTAATCGATACCCGCAAGGTCCAGCTGTTCCAGCAACAGTCTATCTTGGGCGATGTAGCGGTGGATTCGGCCACAGTGGAAACTCAGGTCGAAATTCTTAAGTCCGAGAACATCAGCCTCGCTGTCATCCGTGACCTTCATTTGGTCGATGATCCCGAGTTCGTCGGCGGGGGAGGGGGGCTACTCAGCGCTGTAATTGGGTCGACCGTCGGCCTGTTCTCTAGTAGCCGTCCCCCATCCGAGTTCGAACTAACGCGCAAGGCTTTGCAGCGGTTCGAGAGTGCCCGCACGATTAAGCGCCTCGGACTCACCTATGTGATGGAACTTGGTTTTACCTCACGCGATCCGGCCAAGGCCGCGCGAATTGCTAGTGCAATCGCAGACGCGTACATTGTCGATCAGCTCGAGGCAAAGTACCAAGCGACACGCCGCGCCAGTGTCTGGTTGCAGGACCGCATCAAGGAGCTGCGTACGCAGGCTTCCGCCGCGCAGAAGTCCGTGGTCGATTTCAAGATTGCCAACAACATCGTCGACAGCGGCGGCCGGTTGATGAACGAGCAGCAGCTCGCGGAAGTGAACAGCCAGCTGGTGCTGGCGCATGCGTCGACCGCCGAGGCCAAGGCGCGGCTCGACCGCATGAACGACATCCTCAGGCAGGATATTCCGGATGCTAACGTCACGGACGCGCTGAAGAACGACACCATCGTCAAGCTGCGCGCCCAGTATGTCGACATGGCGGCAAAGGAATCGATCTGGTCGGCGAAGTACGGCCGCGACCATCTCGCCGCGGTGAACCTCCGCACCCAAATGGCCGAAATCAAGAAGAACATCACGGACGAACTAAAGCGTATTCAGGAATCCTACAAGAGCGACTACGATATCGCCCTCACGCGCGAGGAGAGCATTAAGTCTAGTCTAGCCAGCGTCGTGTCGGAATCGCAGCTCACTAACCAAGCTCAGATCCAGCTTCGTGAGCTGGAGAGCAACGCGCAGTCCTACCAGGCGATGTATGATAACTTTCTGCAGCGATACATGGAGTCGGTGCAGCAGCAATCCTTTCCAATCACCGAGGCCCGAGTGATCAGCGCGGCGACGCAGCCGTTGGGGAAGAGCTCTCCGAAAACACTGATGGTTCTCGCAGTGGCCTTGCTCGGTGGCCTTATGTTGAGCTTTGGCGTCGCCATTGCGCGCGAGCTTACCGATAGTGTGTTCAGGACTACCGATCAAGTGGAGGAGTTACTCGACGCGAATTGCATCTCCATCCTGCCGGCGCTCGGCATCGAGCCGTCCACGCTCGCTGGTAAGCTTGGAAAGAGGGGCGGGCAACGGCCCAATCTGTTGCGTTATGTGGTGGAAAATCCGCTCTCCCGATTCACGGAGGCAGTGCGTGCCCTCAAGGTCGCTGTGGATCTGAACTCCATCGTACGCGAGCAGCGCGTCTTGGCAGTAACCTCGACCCTGCCGAACGAAGGCAAAAGCACGCTTGCGACCAACCTTGCGCATCTAATGGCGCATGGTGGCGCACGGGTGATACTGATCGATGCTGACCTGCGCAATCCATCGTTGTCTCGGGCGTTGGTGCCAGACGTGAAGGTGGGCTTGGTCGACGTCATTGCGGAGAGGGCGCGGCTGGACGATATCTTGACCGTCGATCCAGAGACCAAATTGTCAATCCTCCCGGCCGGCGTGACTTCGAAGCTCCTGCACACCAACGAAATACTTGCTTCGAAGGCCATGCATCATCTGGTGAGCTCGTTGCGCTCGAAATTCGATTATGTAGTACTCGACATGCCACCAATGGCGCCGGTCGTTGATGTGCGCGTCACCTCTCTCTATGTTGATTCCTATGTCTTTGTGGTGGAGTGGGGCAAAACAAAAACGGATGTCGTTCGGCACATGCTGCGTAATGCGTCTGCGATCCAGGACAAGCTGCTCGGAGTGGTCTTAAACAAGGCGGATACCAAGATGCTCGCTCGCTACGAGTCCTATCATGGCCGGTACTACTACCAGAAGTATTATACCCGCTACGGCTATGTGGAATGATGTCAATGAGAATAGATTTCGTCCGAAACTGATGCGCGGGCTCCTGTCGGCGCTTGGCTTTGCCGGAATTCTGTGGCCCTCACTCGCCCTTCCGACGTTTAGACTTGAGGGGCCAGCCCGAGGGTTATCGGCTCAGATCCTGAACCATGATAGGTTTGGGGCTGGTGCTCTGAAAGATGCGCTAACGCAAATCGAATCCGAATTACCGTTGCTATATGTTGCTCCTGACATTTTGCGGGCTGGGGCATTAGCCGCCCGCCGCGTCAGTGAGGAAGCGCTAGGAGGGAGCGACCCAGGAGAGCAAGATCATCAACTTGAGGCAGTAAGCGCGAGGGTGAGGTCGGCGCTCTTGTTGAATCCAGCAGATTCCTTCCTCTGGCTAGAGCTGTACTCTGATGATATTGCCCGCAATGGCTTTAGTCTCTCATCTGCGAGCTATCTCAACCAATCCTATATAACTGGCCCGCGAGAAGGCTGGATAGCACTTAGGCGAAATAGGCTCGCACTCGCAGCTTTTCCACTGATCGGCGAGACTCTCCAAGAGAGAATTGTGTTGGAGTTTTCTGGTTTAGTTGATGGTAATTTCCTCCAGCAGGCAATTATCAATTTGACAACTGTAGGCTGGAACGAGCGCTACCGGCTGCTTGCCAGCGTGGAGCGTGTTGATATCCAGTCGCGAGAGACCTTCGCTAGAAGGCTGATGCAGGACGGCGTAAAGCTGAATGTTCCGGGCGTTGAGATTGATGAAAGGCCATGGCGCTAATGATTCTTTCCGGATCTCAGCTCAGATTGAAGACTCTTTTTCTTTGCTCCGCATTGTTGGTTAATTGGCCAGTTTTTGGCCAAGCAAACTTTAATCAATCGAGGTTCAGGCTTCAGGGACCAGCCGATCAATCTGGGTCATCGGTCGTCATCAAAGATGCGCTGAACCGCCCCTGTTTGGATGTGGAGGCGGCTTCGCGTGCGCACGTCGTGAATCGGGCGCTTTTCGATCACGTTGTGAGTATCAACAACAAATGCGCTCGTATTATTCATGTCAAGGTGTGCTATTCCGGCACAGAAAATTGTAAGAGCTTACAAGTTGGTAGCTATCACCGGGAAGATGTGTTGTTAGGAGTGATGGCGAATGTGGGTGCCTTCGCATATTCTATTTCTCAGAAGTAGGCACCTTGCCTTCTTTCCGGCGAGTCCTTGAACCGAGAGCAATATATCGCTTTCGACAGCCACAAATCGAAATTGGAATGCTACGAAGATGGGGGAGGAGCTAACGAAAGGCGAGTAACGCGCTGAAGCTCTCTTCTTATCTCTTCTGGATCTGTCAAATTGGAAATCGATCGTTGTAGTTCTTCAATTTTTGCCCCGACCAGGAATCGGTACCAAAATCCTTGCAGAACATGGTAAATTAGACCTTCTTTGCCGTCCAAGAAACCGAATTTAAAAAAGTAACGATATAGAAAGTAGGCTCCCGCACCAAGTTGAAACGGGATGCGGTTGTAAACCTTCTCTTTCAAGAGCCGCTTGGCGCTAGCCTGGAACGAACTTGCCGCGATTGACAGGCCTTCTGGGCGAGGCATGAATTGCAGCCTCTGATTGAGCGCGTCAATGGCCTCGCGAGTCGCGTATTTGTTGTGTTTTTCAGTGAAGAACGTCAGGTCGTTAAGATTGTGATCGGCGAAGCCCCCGTCGAAGGTTATTGTTGCTCCTCCACGAACAATCATGTGCTCATCCATCCAGCGGTCCTCGATTTCGCCGAAGCCGCGGCGCCAGATACGCAGGAGCACGAGTATGCCGCGTCCACCAAATCTTATGGTGCGATCCATGAAGACAAGTTTTCGTCTCAAATTTATTCCGACCACATCTGACGAAAGGGCAGGAAGCTTCTTTGCGATTTCTGCGGCGAGATCAGGTTCGATGATTTCGTCCGCATCAAGGCGCATAATCCATGTTGATGTGATAGGCGCGTTGTCCAATGCCCATTGAAACTGCTTGGCATAATTCACGAATTTATTTCGTAGCACGGTTGCGCCGAACGATTCGGCAATTTCAACTGTGTTGTCCGTCGAAAAGGAGTCGACGACAAAAATCTCATTGGCGATTTTCTTGATGTGCTGGAGTGCTCGTTCAAGATGGATGGATTCGTTGTGAGTGAGAATGATCACAGCAAGCTCGGCCATGCGCTTAGTATCCCGCCTCTGTTGTTTGTGTCGCCCGAACGACGGACCGTTGATAAATATGATTGGCTAGTGGGTGATACTCAACTTTTCGAGCGTGGAAGCGACTAGATCATTAATTCTTTGTACTATGGATGGGTCGATGGGCTGCGACGCCCTTGAGCAGTTTTCTGTGATATGGCGTCGCGAGTACATTGATAGCACTACGGTCCCCATAGGGTTGTTGGCTAGTGCGTAGTCGAGCAAGAGTTCTGCGGGATTGCCTTCGATTTTGGTTTCTCCTCCACTTTCGTTCAGCAGCTGGCTAAGCCGATTCAAAACGCTGGGGGCGAAGACGCTATGAGTTACCAGGAAAAACTTGCTGGAAGCCTGATCCGTGCGAAGAATACTCCTCAAATTCTGAGCAAAGGGATCGTCTGGAAATTGCGCTCCGTGAAATACGTTCGACGCAGACCGGCCTGCCAAGATTGAATCAATCGACCCGGCGATAGATATTGCTCTTACGAGTCCTTGCCGTTGGAGGTCTGCCAATGCTTCGAGTACCGGTGGACTTGTACAATCCTCAGTACTCGGTTCGTGCAACGCGAGCACATCTACGTAGTCGGTCTTGAGTAGACGAAGGCTAGTCTCAACAGAGCTTCGAATTGTAGTGGGTAGCAATGCTGGTCGACTGCCTACGGAACGCGCTCGCGAGATGTGTTTTCGAAGGCCCGGAAATGCGTGAATAGCCCATCGCGCAGGATAGCGGAGGAGCATTTTAGCACGCGATATTTCAGGCCGAGCGATGCCGACCTTTGTGCAAACGACGATTTGATCTCTGCGCCCTTTTAGAAATGAGCCCAATATGCCCTCCGCTTGCCCATCCCCATAGGGAGGGGCAACGTCATACCAATTTACGCCCAAGTCATAAGCATAGCCAATTGATCGGAGGCCTTCAGTCGTACCTATTCGCGATCCCAAGGATGCGCATCCGAAGCCAAGTGCCGAAACGTCCTGGCTTAGGATCGAATTATGGATCGTGCGCATGAGAATAACCTATGTAGCCGTTAGAGAAGACCGCGTCGCCAATCTGGCGGTCGTTGACGCCAGATGGCCGGCCAATCGAAGCGCCAGGGCTACGACGAGAAATGTAGGATTAGCTTGACCGGACGAAGGAAAGACACTTCCGCTCACGAGAAAGAGGTTTTCGAGACCGTGAACCCTGCAATTCTGATCTACTATACCAGCGCTGGGATCGAGGCTCATGCGCGTGGTTCCTAACTGATGGAATCCGTCTGAGGCCTGAGCCAAGACGCTGGATACGAGATGTTCTCTTGGTGCCCGAAATTCGAGATGTCCAATCTTCGCTTCTCGGAGCGATCGGTCCAGAACTTCGTGTGCGCGGACGACCGACTGCGCATCGCGCTCAGAGTATTTGAAATCTACCACTAGACGAGGAACTCCAAGCGAGTCCCTTTTCTCCGAAAGGGAAACAGACGAGGACTTCATTGGCAGTTGCTCCGCGTGATAGTGAAGGGCGTACCGGCCACCTCTGTTACGAACCAAAAAGCCTGGTTTTCGCGGCGAAGAGAGATAGCGATCGCGGAGAAGCTGAACAGCCGTTCTGGCCACAGTTATCGGCGATCTGTAGATATTTTTGAGGTGTAGAGTGATTTGAAATGGTGCGGGGCCAACATGGCTTATGCGGACGCCCTCCGAGACTAGACGACGTCCGATGAAGGGGATTGCTAACATGAGCCAGACCGCCGAGAGAATTCCGTTGCCGTGGCTCGCATTGTAAAACGGCGGATTATCGATCCAGAACGCGATGTTGATTAGTTCTTCCTTTTTCAATGTGTCTTCCTGAAGAGTGAAACGACGACGAGCGAAGTGGTCGTTCTCTTTAAAAAAATCTAACTCGGCGATCGATGCGGGATTGTCGAGCACCACATCGGCAATCTTTCCGGAGATGTGGCCCATGTAGAACCTGCCCAACACAGACTTAGAGTGCTGGAAGAGGGTTGGATATTTCCGGTTTGCAACGAGCATTATCCGCGTTGTCTCGAGCCCACCGCACGCCAGGACGCATGCTTGAACATCGAGTTTCTTGGTCTTGCCTCGATCCGCTAGAGTCAGTGTCCGAATTCTCGTCTTGTCTGCGGCGAGTTCGATGTCTGTGAGAGTTGCCCCAAGCAGCAATGTGATTGAATCGGACTGGCGAACTCGCTCGATGAAAGTGCGGTTTAGGTTTGGCGTTGGCGTCCAGCGCTCAAGGCCGCGGGCAGATACTTCGCCCAGTCCTGACCAAATGCCTGGATCTTTCTCGAACTCTCCTGATCCGCAGCCAAAGAACTCGGCGACTTTGGGATGCCAAATCCTTATCTCGTCATAGGATATCGGCCACTGCGTCCCAGCCGCATAGGATCGATCCTCAAAATCGATTTTGTCGAAGGGGACGCATCTCCCCCCCCACCACCAAGAGGTTCCCCCGAAGGCGCGACACGCGGCAATTTCGGCAGGGGCGTGTGTTTGGGTATTGCGGATTTGAGCCTGCGTCAGCTCACTCGTGGAAGCGTCAGGGGTCTCCTCACCGGATTCAATGAGAAGGACCGAGTGGCCCGAGGCCGCAAGCGCCAAAGATAGTGCTATACCAGCAGGTCCAGCCCCAATAACGCAGAAATCCGTCGCAGGAAGTTCTGCAATATCACGAAATCGCGCTAACATGGTTCAGGCAGAGCGCGCGGAAGATATTTCCGCTGTCGGAGCGGGTGAGCCGGATTTCCCGAGTACACGACCCAAGGCTCGAGGTCACGGAACGCGCACGCCCGGGCTCCAAGGACCGCTCCCTCTCCGATTTTGACGCCCGGCCCAACGAAGGCCTCGGCGGCGATCCAAGCCTGGGCACCGATCTCGATCGGCCGTGTCTTCAGCTGGAAGTTGAAATCGTCGATATCGTGCGTGCCCGAGCAGATGTGCGCACCTTGCGAAGCCAGCGAGTAGTCCCCGAAGCTGATCTTTGCCATGCAATAGATGTTGACGCGAGGACCTATATAGGCGTGCTCGCCGATCTCCAAGTGCGGAGGATACCAGATCTTGGCGCTGCCATATACTCCTGCCGTTCCGGCAACTTTCGCGCCAAATGATCGCAACAAGAAACGGCGCCATGGATGCATGAATGGCGGGGTCCATGAGGCCAGCAACGCCCAGATGACGTTCCAGCAACTGCGGAACAGGCGATTACGAAGTGAGAAACTCGGGCCGCCTTCCATGGGCGTCGTGCTACTCGCGTCAAGGACGTCCATGCGAAAAACCCGCGCGGAATACGTCAAGCAACGTGAGAACGTTCTGCTCAATATTGAAGCGTTTCAGGAAGGTCTGCCGTCCAGCCCTACCCATGTTCTGCTGTTCATCGGGGCTCAAGCTCAGATACTCGCGCAGTAGCGAAAAAATGCCGGCCGGGTCATCCGCGGCGACCAGCCCGGCTCGGTCCTCCTCGATCTCTCTCCAGATGTTCACCTTGTTGGTAATGAGAACAGGTTTTCCGCAGGCGAGCGCCTCCGCCACAACAATTCCGAAGTTTTCCTGGTGAGAGGGAAGCACGAATGCCTCGCACCCATGGAAGGCGCCCCACTTCCGCTCTCCCTCGAGCATTCCGGGCCAGTGAATCCGATGGTCAATGCCTGCCGTAGCGGCTCGCTGCTTCAGTTCACCAACCCAGTCGGCATGATCTGGTCCGGCAATAACAAGGTCCAGATCGGGTGCAAAAGAGGCGATCTTTGCGAACGCATCCACGAGCAGATCGCATCCCTTCTTGGGATGAATACGACTCAGAAATAGCAGAAACTTCCGACCTCCGAGCGCGGGTACGCGCTCACGAAAGGTGGCGACCTGCGCTCCTGGGTCACCGGTCACGTCGCTGGTACCGTAACCAACGACAAACTCTTTGACTCGATACGGCCAAAAAGCGTTGCGAGCGAGCACTCGCTCCTCTTCGCATGTAAACAGCACGCCGTTGGCGTGCTTGAGCAGAGGCCCCTCATTGAACCACCACGAAGCCTGCTTCAGCGCAGTCTTGACCGGTCGCTTTTTCCGGAACCATGGATCGAGCATGCCATGTGTGAATACGAAATAAGGAATTCCTAAGTGGGGAAGGACTCTGCTGGCTCCCGTGGCGCTATAATTCCAAAGGCCATTTACAATGACTACGTCGAAATTACCCACGTTACCAGAAAGCCAGGGGACCAATTTGGGGGTATAACCATAGTGTACCCAAGGGATGCGGTCGAACCGCTTCCGCGTCTCTGCGGGCACGGTGCCGAGAGGGTAAACGGGAAGGGGAAAATCCTCGAGCCAAGGATCCTCCGGGTGATCTAGCGTCGCGATCCACCGAGAGTGACCAAGCTTTATGAGAGCTTCAGACGAGCGGATGATACCCTCAATGGGGCCGCCACTTCGCGGATCAGCAGTTCCGATAATGTGAAGTATTTTCAATGAACTCTTGTCGGCAATAGGGGCCCGCCAGTCGGATTGATCGACGATCATCAAATCACAGTTCGAATAGGTTGTTGCTATTTAGGTCTAGACAAGACTAACGAAAGTTCCTCCCTTGGTAAAGTGAGCCTTGGAGATAAGCCGGAGATAACAAAGAGCATCTCGACTTCAACCCATCCTGCTAGTGAACCAATTGATTTTCTGGATAAGCTACAAGTGTTGGCAAACTAGACTAGACCTCTGTCCGGACGAAGAGCTCACACCACGGGTGTCGGAAGTCGTGCTCGCGAGCCTGCCCGCATGTGGGGGGCCGCGAAGAGCGGTCCACGCTGGCGTTGCTATGCCTAAGCACATCTCATTGTTGCTATCGAGCTTCGCAATGGGATCCCACCAGACTAGTACATAACAGATCGGGCGGATTGCTCCGGGACCGAAACGTCATTTACTGGCTGCCGAATATAACCGCCGAAACGGAGATCGAGCTAGATTGTTGTCGCACCAGCGGTCGGTGAGGTGGTTGTCGGCGTATGCTGGCTTACGGGTTCAGGCGTACGAGATTTCCCGCGGAGTAGATGAAGGATAGGCCTCTCAACACAATAATGAATGGCTATGCAGCACAAGATGGTAGTCACGGCAACTGCAACAAAAGCTAGATTAACCGGAGCATTGGGAGCCATCTTGGAAAGAGCACCAAGCTGCGCAGATATGATCCCAGGGTGAAATAAATATATCGAGTAGGATGCTGCGCCCAGTATCTCACCAGCTTGTGCAAATGCAGATGAGGACCGCTTTACAAACAGCGAGACGGTGACGATCAGCACGGAGATCAATCCTGCTATCAACGCATGTGGCGCAGACCGCTCCAAATGAAAGGCTTGCGCAATAGAAAATAAGACAACCGACAAGCCGATCAGCAACGGGAATCCGAAGTGAAGTGGTCTCGAGCTGAAGATTTGCGGCCGTTTGAGAAACGTGAGGCCAAGCATTGCCCCGAACCCGAACTGTAGACTGGATGGGTGAACGAGCAGTCCCAACAGAGTGCTTGGCACGCTCTCAGTCTCTGGTACGCCGCCGCACAGCCACAAGAGGATTGGGAGAATAAACCACAAGTAAAGAAAAATTCGATATTGGGTTAGTATAGTCGTCAGCGCGAACAAAAGATAAAAAACCCACTCTTGTCGCAGCGTCCAGATCTGGGCCGGTTCTACATGGCCGACTGGCCACAACGCCAATGCTCGCAGGTAGCTTAACCAAGGGACGTCGATGTTTCGGCCGAGGTAACGCAACCCGCCGTAGAAGACTATGGCGCCCCACATGATTGGGATGATACGCACAAATCTGCGTCGCAGAAACTCTTGGAGAGGCCATCGAGCTTGCAGCGTATCGTGCCGCAAGGAGACTGCAACTATGATGAATCCACTAATGACGAAGAAAAGGTCGACACCCGCATTGCCGCCCCAAAATACGTCACTGAATGGTGCTTCTCCATAGTATTTTCTGAATTGGATTATTCCCGAGCAATGGGCAAAAACAACGCCACAAGCGGCGAGACCTCGCAGATATTGGATTCCGGCGATCTCCCCTTTTTCACCACCCAGCATGAAGTACCTCGAGAGCATCCCAGTTGGCAATTTCACTGGCGGCGGCAATTGTGTGGTATATCGCACGGCAGATTCAAAGCTTGCAAATGAAGTCGTGCAACACAATGAACGTTTAGCATGGTGGTTGTTCTCGTTGGCCGGTGCGGACAAAAGCAAGAGTCGCCTTACCGCCAAGTTTGATGCGGCCTGCGAACAGTAAGGACCTCGAAGGCGTTCGGGGATTTTGAGGACAATCGCAGAGTGTTTTGAGCGTTGGTTGGATCATTTGACTATAAATACCACATCAACAACATTATCGATTCCGGCAAAACTTGGCTTTGTCAGAGCTTGGTGCTCGGGATGATGCAAGATGACTTTGGTTGCCCTCATGACTACATGCGAGCTGCCGCCTGCACCAGTGATTGGTGCTATCGTCGCAGTGGGGGCGAGGTCTTCGAGTTCGACGTCACTAAGGGTAACGTTCGTGTAGTCGCCGGACGGGAAGCGTATCGCGGGATAGATTCCGTTTAAAAAAGATGAGTTGTACGTTCCCTGCAATTTCTTGATAGTTAAATTTGTGCTCGGAAGGACGTCAAGCAAACCGTCGGGACGAAACGACGTGTAGTTTAACACTTGCGAATCTCGGGCAGCTATCTTGAGGGATAGCGCATAGCCGCTTCGGCTTCTCACATCATCGTCCCGTGATAAGCCGGCCCTGATACCAAGATCTAGGACATTTTCGATTAGAATGTGTCTGTTGCCAAGGTCGAGGTTTGCGCTGGTCGTGAGATAAAAAAGATGTGGTGGTGCAAACCACTTCCCAATTCCTCCGACGTTCTTTCCATCGAGATCTTGGAGATCTCCATAGCGAAGTGACCGAATATTTCGGAACTGAGAATCCTGCAAGACGCCGACCCAACCCATATATGCGCCGTCTATCTCCATATCGTCTACGTCGATTTCGCTTGGAGTCGATGACGAACGTTCAATAGCGGTTTGCGCGGACACCTGTTGATTGCTGTTAAACCCGATAGCCGTCGAAAAGCAAACAGGGATGTAGCGGCTTGCATCCGCGTCGTGGGTTGCGAATAGCTTCATGCCGCGTATTCTGATTTTGCTCGAGCTACCTAGAATGTAGAACACAGAAGCGGTTGCTGTTGGTCCTATCCACGGAGAGCTGACGTGACCCTTGGTTCGATCGAATACGATGCCCCTGTTCTTCGTCAGCCAAGGGGTTAGCGCGAGATCGTGGAAGGCTGCTGCCGGTTGATAGCTTCCCGGTCTGCGAACAAACCTGCCGTTGAGAGTGTATCCTCCCGTGTCCGGATCAACGGGCATGGAGCCTTTGTATTCTACACGCCAACCTCTCAGCTTGATGTCCTGACTGTTTGCGATGACCCAAGTCGGCATAAATACGTTGTCGATGATGAATTTTCCGTCAGCGGCGAAGTCGACGGTAGTCCCATCTTCAATAAAGATGGGCCGCGATATGTCTGTTCCGACATGGACAAATAGAGGGCAGTCGATCAATAGCTCAAACGAATTGTGTTTGGCCAGGTCGAACGCTCTGGCCACGCCATCCCGATCGTCGGTGCTGCCGTTGCAAGATGTCCACTCCCTGATGCTGCGATACGATCTTTCAGTGGCCTGTGCGCTATCCGAGAAGTAGAAAAGTGCAATGAGCGCGGTTGCAGGGACATAACAATTAACTAGGCGTCGTTGTCTAAGACTTCGAAATCGAAGCGAGGGAGCAAAGTACATTTGGAGGACTCGGCCAGCTATAACGATAATCAATGCGCAGCGAAAATGGTCGAGAATTCCCCCCACAGTACCTTCAACCTGCAGGAGCGTGTAGAAGAGCCCGTAGAAGACGACACCAAAAGCTGCGAGTCCGCCAAAGCGATGGCAGATCACCAAGAGCGCTCTGAACATCAGGTTGATCGCAAGGACATAAATGAAGAAGCCAAAGTAGGAAAAATCTATGTATCCCTCCAATAACAGTGTCTGAGCATAGTCGCTGTATGGAATTCCAGTCATGTTCGTCCAAAGAGCCTCGTTGGCGCCTCCAAGTTGGTCAAGAACGTATGTTTTGTCGAAGAATGCCGACGGCAACGCCAACAGAAACTGGGTGATCGCCTCCAAGCCGAGAAAAGGGCGGGTCACATACCGAGCCACGAGCGCGTAGGAATCGAGAATCAGAGCGCGCGCTGCAGCTTGATCTTGGTACATCGATACGGTGTTAGGATCGACACTTCCAAGTTGAGACAGTAACTCGAACAGGTCGACACGGGCGCCGCTACGAGACCAACTGAGTACTCTGAGAGTGACAAATATCCGAGTTAGGAACAGTCCAATGGGAGCGAGTAACGCGAGCCAGGCGCCTAGAATAACGAGTTTGCGCGCGGATAGTCGAAAGTGATTCCGCGCCGCCAAAAAAGTAATGACGCCTAATAAAAGTTGCACCATGAGGAAGCGGCGGCCAACTGGTAGCCACCACAAGACTTGCAATAAGAGTACGCTAAGCGACAGTAGCAATACTAAAGTTTCCGAGAGGCGATTCATGCGGAGGCGGCTTGACAGGGTGCCGCTTACGAGGCCGCAGAACCCTGCAAGCCCAACAGTGACTTGGCCTGCGAGAAGGACAATTGGTGACGTCCGCTCGCCTTGCGAGAAATTTGTAGATCCGTACGTCCACTGTTGCGTTAGCAAGAGCACGGTTTCAAGAAGGGCTAGCCCCAAGATCAAGGAGCCGATCTGGCCGATGTTCTGGGATATCGCTCGTCGAGAAAAGTAATTGCTGACATCGATATCGTGCTGATCGCTTGATCCGAAGACGAGCAAAGGAAACGCGATCATAAGGATCGCGAAGCCGTGTCCCCAATAGTCCTCTTGAACGAGACTTGCCTGGAAGGCAGCAGCTAACCCAAATGGAAACAAGTAGGCCGCGACTGTGGCATACGCGGTTATGCAGAAGACGTTGATTCGGCCGAGTAGCAGATATCGCATAATCGCGACTGCCGAAAGTCCCGAGACGAAGAAGCAATCGACAAGACACAGATTGTAGGTCTGGAACAGCGCGCTCTCGCACAGGCCAAAGAAGTAGGCCGTGGTGGCGGCAAGGTAGACAAATAGAAGCGTTTTGCTCATTTTTGTGCAACTTGCATCAAGCGGTTCCGAGTTGAGTTACGACGTTGAGGAACAGGTTCTCGTTGAAATACCCATTCCGAAGCGCGCGAAGGTGACCAGCTCGTGCGGTCTGTGCAAGCCTGGATGGATCTGAAAGCAGATCCATACACTTTCTTGCGCATTCCTTGGCGTCGTCAAAGAAGAGAGCTTCGCGATCTTCCTCATACATAATGAGGTGTTCTGAAGTTCTTTGCGCGCATAGCACTGTACCGATCGATGGAATCTCCAATGATCTGGTCGTGTGAAGATCCTCGTTTCCCTTTGACAGTAGCCCGATAGCGATCGAGCTGCATTGTATTGCTTTGACGTAGTCATCATCGGGAGACAGCTCGCCCAGCCTAATGTGACTTGTAAGTCTGCGATATTCCGGCGCCCTCTCCCATCGCGGACCAAAAATAGTAAGCGGGACGCCCATGTCGATTAGGCTCTCGAGGAAAGCTCCTCTCTCGGGCATCCAAGTCCCAATGAAGCTGACGCGCGACTTGAAAGTGTTCTCATCAACTTCCGAGATGGTGCGGGCTCGGTGAACGACCTCGTCGGCGGCAAACATGACTCTGGCGACCTTGCGTGCTCCCGCATCTTTGGCAAGGACCACACTGGATTCTCGAGGAGTTACCACCAGATCATATTCAGGTATTGCTGATCGGAAGAGTCTCCATCGATGGCCGTCGCGCGAGACGTATGGGTTGTCTTGGCAATAATTGACTATCGGAGTTCGATACCTCCTCAAGTCTCTGATCAGCTTCCGGCTGCATAAGTCGCCGTGGTCCACCCAAATCAAGTCGAAGCTGTCGTCTACGATCGCATCATTGACGTATCTTCGGATGGAAGTGGCCAAGCCTAGATGCCCGGTCTTGAAACCCCAAGCAGCCATCCGCCTTGGCACCGCTGCATGGGGATCCACAGATTGGACGCTGTGTCCCAACCGAGTCATCGCAAGTGATCGCTGTCTTGAGGTGCCAGAACTCGAGCCAAGATAGAGGATCTTCATTTTAGAGCGAGGCCTCGCGCTTAGCTTGGTGCTTTACGTCGACACCTAGCACGCCAATCATGGCAACGTGGGTCGCCAGCAAAGCTATGGCAACAGCGTTGAGCGAGAATCGCTGCGCGGTGACGCTAATACCAGCTACCGCGATGATGCTCAGGATGCCAAAGGCGTATGATGAAGCGACGTGTCGGTTTATCGCCGCAAGAGCTACAAATCCTGTGGTCCACACCATCTCTGCTGCGGTCGCTAGGATTAGTAACGAGAACCACGGCTCATCAGGTTGAATGGCACCTTTTGTCCAGTAATTCAGGAGCAATCTGCCCAACAAAAACAAGCTCGCGACATATGCTAGTACTGCTAATGCGGAAAGCGTTGCGTGCCATTTTATCAGTGTCGGGAGTCTTTGCCGGTTGGAAGAGTAGAGGGCGGTGTACTCAGGAAGAAATGTTGCATTCAGGAAGTTTGTACCTGTCGTTCCGACGCGAACCAATGTGCGACACGCCGAAAATACGGCGACTCGAATGGGATCGGTGAGTGCGCCCAGCACGATCACCGGCCCTTGGATCATCAGAAGTTGGGCAAGAGTCTGTGCCAGAAAGGCGAGGGAGGGGCCGGCCAACTCTCGCACTCGCGAAAAACTGGCCATCGAAAGCCCAACGCGAAGCCAGGGCGAAGAAACTCGCAATTGGTACCAGACCGCCAGGCATACAAGAAGTCGTGACGCGAGGATGGCGAGTGCCGCGCCGACAAAATCGGTCCAGATCATTGCGCCGATAATTGTCGATACCCCCTCAAGAAGTCGTCCGGTGGCCGTCCATGCGACTTCTCCCGCGGGCCGCCCAATCGCGCGGAGTCCGCCCGCCAGCAGCATCAGGTATTGATAGACAAGAACGCTAGCTGAAAGGGCGGCGATGGTGATCTTGGCGGACTGATCACTAGCATTGCCGATCCTAAGAGCGCTGCTCGGATCAAAAACCACGAGACATGCAATTATTGCAGCGATAGCAAAGAGAGCTATTAGGGTAATGAGCACAAACGTGCTCTGATAGATCTCGAGAGCGGACTTTCGGTCTCCGCGCGCTACGCTGATGGTAAGAGCATTTTTGGCTGAAAGTGTGAAACCCAAGTCTGCGAAAGTCAGATAGCTTGGAATCGCTGACAGCAAGACCCAGACGCCATACTGTTCGGCGCCCCAATA
This sequence comes from Bradyrhizobium sp. Ec3.3, assembly GCF_000472925.1. Lineage (GTDB taxonomy): Bacteria > Pseudomonadota > Alphaproteobacteria > Rhizobiales > Xanthobacteraceae > Bradyrhizobium. The sequence continues at coordinate 32,031 of NZ_AXAS01000029.1, read as the reverse complement.
GTACAGGAGCACTGGAATAAGAGCGAGCTGAATACCAACCGTCACCACCTGGTTATAAATCTGCGCCCCAAATGTCGTGATGAGGCGCCGACGGGACTCGGAGCCTGAAGCTTCGAGACCCCTGAGGTTTCCAAAACGACTGAAGAGGGCGGATAGCATGTCTAGTGCCCGCCCATCTCGCTGACTCCAGCCGGCCGCGCGAGGCTGTGGGACATTAGCCTCGATGCCGCCTCGACCACCTCATCGACCTGGATCGCCGAAATTCCATGCATGTTGTGAATGATGCAATGCCCGGCCCCATATGGGTGCCACTTCATCGGTCTGTTGAAATCGCCAAACAGTCCAATACACGAAACACCGGCTGCGGCAGCAAGATGAAGCGGGCCGGAGTCATGTCCGATGAAGAGTTTGGCGGGACGGAGGGCGACAGCACTCTCTCGCGGCGAAAGTCGTCCGCACGCGTCGATCACGGTGTTGGGCCAGACCTGTCCTACGTGCCGCGCCCGCTCGGAATCTTCGGCCGCGCCTACAATGAGCAAGGCGTGATCTCCAAACGACTCTGACAGCCGCTGCAGGAGCTGCAACCAGCGCTCGACGCCCCAGTCTTTCTCGGCAGCCTTGCCGCCCATATTAATGGCAATCAGTGGAGCCTTAACGCCGGCGATGAGCTGCTCGCCCTGGTACGCTTCCTGTTCTGTCAGCATCAGATCCCAGGCTGAGGCTGACCCGAGATCTATTGGGCCGAGTTCGAACAGCGTTCGGGCAAGGCGCTCGCATTCGCGCTCTTCAACGCCGGTCTTCGGATCGAGCCGATTGTTCTGAAGGTCATGCGTTCTCGGAAGCCCGACGATCCTGCGTAGGCCGCTAAGCTGAAAGAAATATTTGTCCCGGATGACCTTCAAGCGACCTCGCGCAGGCATCAGGTACACGAGCGTATCGACATCAAGCGCACGAATGGTTTGCGATAGCTTCCAGAGCTCGGCAAGCGATCTGGTGCCCACAGGATAGGAAATATAACTGTGGATCAGTCCGCTGTCGCCGAGAATGGTTTGGAGCGGTGCGGCCTTTGTCGACACGGGAATGTTGGTGAGCAGGATGCGGTCCGCATCCGGAAACATCTCCGCGATCTTGTGAAAGCAGGGCAGGGCGACAATGGTATCTCCCAGGCTGCCCAGACGATATACCAGGACCTTCTTCGTTCGGGTCATCGATAGCGATCGTCCTGCAGCAGATATTTCTCGAGATAGTCCTCGATCCCATCCTCCAGGCTAGCGAACTCAAAGCTCATGCCAGCTCTCCGAAGCTTGGTCATGTCCGCTTGGGTGAGGTATTGATATTTCGCTCTGATGGCCTCTGGCATGTCGATGAATTCAATCGGAACATGCTTGTTGAGGTGAGCGCGCACCAGCGTTGCAAGATCAAGAAATGACCGCGCCTTGCCAGTGCCGAGGTTGAAAATGCCGCTAAGAGCCGGGTTGTCCAGAAACCAGCAGACAGCTCTGGAGCAGTCCCGCACGTAGACAAAATCGCGCAGCTGTTCGCCATCGCGGATATTCGGGCGATGGGATTTGAATAGTTTGATTCCCTGCCCGGCGCTGATCGTATCGAACAGCTTCGAGATGACGCTACGCATGTCATCTTTGTGGTATTCGTTGGGACCATACACGTTGAAAAACTTGAGCCCGACCCATTGCGGTGGCTTTGGTTGGCCGTTGGCCACGCGCGCCGCAAAGATCTGATCGACAGCTTTCTTGCTCCAGCCATATCCATTCAGGGGGCGGAGTTCATTTAAGAAAGCGAGGTCATCCTGGTCCGAAAAGTCGGCTTCGCGGGCTCCGTACGTTGCCGCCGACGAGGCATATATGAATGGCACGTGCGACATGGCGCACCAATCCCAAAGACTGACGCTGAAGTTCACGTTGAGTTCGATGAGTCGATCCACGTCCTTCTCGGTCGTCGCGGAGATTGCACCCATATGGATGACGGCTCGAATTGCCGAGGCGTTGGCATTCAGGAAGTCGATCAGACGCTCTGGCGCGACGAATGCAGCAACGGATCTCTTGGCGAGATTTAGCCACTTGTCGCCGCTGCCAAACCAGTCGCAGACCGCGATCGGCCCTTTGCCCAATTTCTCCAGGTCCGCAACGATATTCGAGCCGATAAATCCGGCCGCCCCAGTTACAACGATCATCGTGCACTCGTATTGGAAATCTGAGCAATGACGTTCGAGGTGCTGCGCCCCGGTACGAACTCGCTTCGCAGGACCGATCCACCATGCGCGAGCACAAAAGATGCGCCGACGATCTGATCAATTTCGTAGTCCGCTCCCTTGACCAGAACCTCAGGAGCGATGGATTCGATGATCTCAAGGGGGGTGTCCTCCTCAAAGATGACCACTGCATCCACCATTTTCAAAGAAGCAAGCAAGGTGGCTCGATCGATCTCGCTGTTGATCGGCCGCGTGGGCCCCTTCAGCCGCTTGACAGATGCGTCGCTGTTCACCGCAACAATCAGGCGATCGCAATTTGATCTGGCGAAGTTCAGGAGTTTCAGGTGCCCGACATGCAGGATGTCGAAGCATCCGTTTGTAAAACCGATCCGTAGACCATCCTTTCTCCAGAGCGCAATCCGCGACTTGACATCATCGAGCACAAACAGGCGTGCTGACGTTTCGTCGTCAGAAAATTTCTGCGCGGAGGCAAGTGTCTCGAGAAGTTCGCTTCTGGTAACGGTGGCCGTGCCATGCTTACTCACCACTACCCCGGCAGCACAGTTCGCAAGGGCTGCCGCTTCTTCCAGTTCGGCGCCGGCTCCGACAGCCAGGGACAGCGTGGCAATTGCTGTATCGCCCGCACCCACGACATCGGCAACCTCGCGTGCGCTGGCGGCGATGTGGATCGGTTCCTTTTTCCTCCCGAGAAGCGTCATACCTTTTTCGGCGCGGGTGACGAGGATGTTCTCAATGGTCGTGTTGCTTAAGACCGCGTGGCATGCCTTGACCGCAGAGCCATTGTCGATTGCAGGATCGATGCCGGTTGCGGCGAGCAGTTCCTTGGAATTGGGAGTGATGACGGTCGCGCCTGAGTATCGCTCGAGGTGCTGCGATTTGGGGTCCACCAGCACAGGCACCTTTGCTTCTTGCGCAAGCTGAATGGTGCGTCGGATGACGGTATCGGTCAGGACGCCTTTGGCGTAATCTGAAAGCACGACCACATGGTGGCCCGGCAATACCCGGGAGACGAGGTCGAGCAACTCCAACTCAAGATCACGCGAGAGATCTTCGGCGCACTCGATGTCTGCTCGAATGACGTGTTGTCCTTGCGATATGTATCGGAGTTTCTCTGTGGTCGGGCGATCGTTGGATGTTACAAACTGAACCGATACGCGTGTGTCGCATTCAAGTTCGCTCACAAGTGTTCTGCCGGCGTCATCGTCGCCGATCAAGCCGACCAACGTACAGGAGCCGCTGAGAGAGCTAATATTTCGCGCGACGTTGGCTGCGCCGCCGGGAATCTGCTCGGTCTTCCTGATCGATATCACCGGGACGGGGCGCTCGGGAGAGATCCGCTTGATGTCGCCGCCGACGAAGCGATCAAGCATCACGTCGCCTATGCATAACACTCTCACGGAGGAGAACTTATCTACTGTCAACATCTTATGCGTGGCTTTCCTGAGGGGCGGCGTTGAAACTCGATTTCGAGCTGCTGCTAGCTGCGGAATCGATCAGCGCAGCAAATGCTCCAACGATATGATAGAGAGACGTGGCGGGGGCGGGCTCAAGGATAAACTGATCGGACAAACCATCGTGTCGCTCCGCCCACAGGCCGGGGGTAGGTGCTGCATCCAGGAAGCACCATAGGGCCGCCGTAGCCTGTTCGAGTGATGCCGCATCCGTTGGAGATGCATTTTCCAGGGCAGCCAGTTCTGCGCGGACCCATTCGGCGTGAGGCCACAGTCTCACCGCAGACCCAAGCGCATTCCCCTGGCTGTCCAATTCTCCGAACAGCAGTCGAGTCTTGGGATTCTTGCCGAACTGGTGAGCAGTTCGATAGATATCAGGGAGGCTGGATTGAGGCGTCCCGGTCGCCTTCTGATACTGCCTGAGAAGCCAGATCCACTCGAATAGATGCCCGGGCTCGACGACGTCGCGGACATCGGAGCTGCGGGAGAGTGAATCGTCGAAATATTCGCCAATCATTCCGGAAGATGCGTTCAGGAAGTGCAGCTCGAAAATGGAAACCAGTTCGTCGGCGAGACGCCGAAACCTGCCCGTGTCGTCGAAGGGAAGCCAGGCGAGGCTTGCCTCGAGCAGGTGCATATGTGGATTTTGTCGCCTTGGTCCGCGGTGTGGCAAACCTTCGCGAAAGCCGGCGATCGGGTGGCGCAGTTGTGTGTTGAGATGTTCCAGAACGAGAAGAGCCTCCTCTCGTTCTCGTTCTTGCTTCAACAGCCGATACGAATGGGCCAGACTAAACAGCACGAAGGCGAGATCATACGTATCTTGATCCTTGGAACGCGGTTGGCAGTCCGCCTCGAAATGCGAGAGATAGCCGCCAGTTGTGGTTCGGGCTTTGGTGTATAGAAACTCCAAGCCGTGCTCGACGGCAACTTTTCCTTCTTCGAAGCCCAGTCGGCTGGCTTCAGCGAACGCATAGATCTGTCGTGTAGCGGTTCTCAGCCTCTTTCGGTCAGCGTTGTTCGCGCAGGTCACGAGATCAAGCGCGTCATAGAAGCCGCCTTGGCTCCAATCAATTCCATTTTTGAACCAGAAAGGGGCTGCGCAACTAGTCACCCAGTCTCGCGCCCTATGGGCCTGTTTGATCAAAGTGCTACACATGCTGCATGCTGCGCGAGCCGGCTAACTGCTCGTGGCAGAAAACCGTCGTACCAAGCTCCTCTGTGCTTTTCTAATAGGCGGTGCGCTGGCCGAGACTTACGAGTGCTGTCTTGCAAAGTATGACGAAGTCCAGCCACAGGCTCCAGTTGTTGATATACCACAGGTCGTATTCGACCCGCTTCTCCATCAACTGCAAAGTATGAGTTTCTCCGCGGTAACCATTAACTTGAGCCCAGCCAGTGATGCCGGGCTTGACGTGGTGGCGGAAGGCGTAGTGTCCGATGATTTGCTCATACTCCGAGTTGTGGGCGGCCGCATGCGGGCGGGGACCAACAAGCGACATGTCGCCCTTGAGCACGTTGAGAAGCTGCGGAAGCTCGTCGATCGAGGTCTTGCGCAGCCATTTGCCGATAGCCGTAACGCGCGGGTCGTTCTTCTGCGCCTGCCGAATCGTCAGGCCGTCCTCTAGTACGCGCATAGTGCGGAATTTAAAAATTTTGAAGGCGCCCCCGTTAAAACCGTTGCGGGTCTGTCGGAAGAACACCGGCCCCTTCGACGTTGCTTTGATCAGGATGGCTGTCACCAGCATCACGGGGACGAAGACGATCAGCGCGAGGCTCGCGCCCACAAGGTCGAGCGTGCGCTTGAGCACCCGTTCCTTCCAGGAGAGCGGTGCGCGGCGCAATTCCGCGGTCCAGGTGTTGCCGGTATTCACCAGCGGATATCGCAGGAAGCGCGCGGCGTGGGCATCGGGCACCAGATGCACGGGGACGGGTAGGATCTTCAGGGCGTCCAAAATGCTGTCGATTGCGTGCTGCCGGCTCCAGCTCATCAGGAGGAAGATGTGCTCGATCCGGTTCTCCCTTGCATAGGCGATCAGTTCATCAAGGCGCGGGCCGATGGACGAGAGCAGGAGGGGCGAGGCGAACTCCTTGGAGCGGATCTCCATGATCCGCATTAGTCGATAGCCGTGCTGGGCAAGATCCATCATCGCGTTGGAGGAGGCCGGCAGCCCGAATTCGGCAATCATGACCGCGCGGCTGTTGGCGAAGGCGCCGGTGCGCTGCGCGTGCGCCGTCCAGCGCGCGGCTGCGGCCTTCCAGGCAAGCAGCACGGCGAGGCCGATCAGATAGAACGAGATCGTGGTGCCGCGGGAAAAGTTTTCGCTCAGTTTCATGGTGAAGGCGATTGCCAGCAGTGCGCCGAACAGCCCCGTCCACGTCATCAGCGTCATGCGCAAAGTGCGCGGCAGGTTGGTGATGGTCTTCAGGCGGTAGCCGTGCTGGACCGTGATCAGGAGGGCGAGATTGATCGCCACAAGCACGCTCGCCGCGGCATAAACCTCGGCCTTGCCGCCCAGCGATTGCGTAAAGAGGTGGTAGGCCGCCGCACAGCCAATCCCGCTGACCACAACCAATACGGCATCCACGCACATCACAATGCGTTCGACTACCATAGGTCGTAGCCAACTCGATGCGAAGCTTTGGGATGTTGCCCGATCGTGCTCTAGAACGTGGATTTCCGCAGCAGAATCAGGAGTAGACACCGGTCGAGCCGATAAAATTGTCATCGCTCTAAAGCTCACTTACGATAAAAGTCCTATCCCGATGCGCGTGCTATCGGGCAAAACCGCAATCAAAACAAGGCGAAGGAAAAAGTAACCTTACCCCAGCTGTTCTCTTGTATCGCATCCTCTGCCCCAATCGATATGCCAAATTTCACAAATCCGTTTAGGAAGCTCTCAGTGTCCCAGAGCCGGTCCCAGCGCCGATCCAAGAGGAGGACCCGCCGGTACGCTACCATCGGCCTTGCAGCCGCCGCACTTCTGGGGACGGCGCTCCTGGTCCAGCGCCCCGATTCCGTACCGAAACAGGCCCTGAGAGTCCCCGCAGCCAAGGTCGCGCTGCTTCTGGATGGACCATACGGAGCCCGGTTTGCGGGCGAAATAGCTGCCCTCAAGCAGGGATTCTTTGCTTCCGATACCAGCTTGGCGGTCCGCCCAGACGATCCTGACTTCGTCCAGACCATTGCACGCGAACATGCCATCGGCGTGACGAGTGGTCAGAAGTTTCTGCTGGCGGCCTGGCGCGGCGTGCCTGTGACCGCCTTTGCTGCGAGCTTCCTCGACACTTCGGTCGCGATCTTCGCGCTGGAAAGTTCGGGATTGAGGCGCCCCGCCGACCTGATCGGCAAGCGCCTCGGTTGCCGGAGGGGCAGCGAGGGCGACGTGATCTTCGACGCCATGATGGCGCAGCTTGGCCTGCCGCGGAGCCAAATTACAAAAGTGGCCGATCGCGACGGCTTCGACGCGCTCCGCGCTGGCGAGGTCGACGCCGTCATCGCCGCGATCAATGACCAGCCAGATCCGACCAGCCCCGGCTACGTCCGGTTGAATGTCATCAAGCCGCAGGAATACGGCATCCATGTCCCAGGGCTGGTCTATTTCGCTAGCAACGATCTCATTCATGATCGACCATCAGTCATCGCCGACGCGCTCCAAGGCCTCATCAGAGGATGGCAGTTTGTCTATTCAGACTATGCACGGAGCGTGCCGGTTCTCGCCAGCGTTGATCCCGAAAAGCTGAAGCCTGATCGGTTGAAATTCGAGCTTCAGCAGCAGCGAAACCTGGTGCTGCCGACCGGAGGGCGTATCGCCGACTATGATGAAAGTCGGTGGAGGACCCTCCGGGATATCCTGAAATTTGCAAAGCTCGGGGAAGAAGAGGTGCCCTTGGCCCAGTCCGTGAACTACCAATTCGTCAGGGATGTATACCGCCGTTCACCCAATCTTGGGGGTCCTGGAGCCTGGAGCGGGGAAAACTAGGGCCAAGAAGCCACAGTCGTGCGCCATATTAGAGCCAATCACCGATCTGAGAGGGGGGACCCCGTTGCCTTCATGCTACTGGGGTTGGTAATCTTTGGTCGCGGTTTGTGGCTGATCTCTGGATTTTCGGATAGCCAGGCCGCTGCAGCGGGCCCTCCTAAGGCGCCTGCGGCGGAATGGGGCGAAGGAGCTTTTGGGGATGTTCAAAACGTTTGCGCGAGTTGGTCTTTTTGCCGTGGCCACTTCTTTCTTTGCAGCGAGCGGCGCACATGCAGCGATGCAAATGCCCGCCGCGGCTGCCCTGCTGACTGGCGAGAATCAGGTCACCCCAGTTACGTTCTGGGCCCAGCCTTATCCCTACCGTTATGTGCCGGCGCGCCGCTGCCCGCTGGTGCGTGTTGAGACGCCGTATGGCTGGTACATGGATCGCGTCTGTGCACCTGCAGGCCCCGTCCTGCGTCGGGCTTACTGACCGGCCAACTGCTCAAGCTTGACTCGATCGAAGAAGCGGTCGTGCGGCCCGCACGGCTGCTTTGTCTATTTCCAAGCCAACAGTCTGCCGTCGAATTGCTCAACGGGGCTGTTCACCAAACATGCGATTTGGCGGGAACATGGGCTACCGCTCCGTAAAGATTGTGTTAACAAGCTGAGTGTGCTGCACTGCAGCGCGTTTGGAATGGAAATGGGGGCTGTGCTGTGGGTTCTTCCGTAAAGGGCCCAGGCGAGGTGGCTTATGACAGGGGCATCAACCTACAATCTTTCCGGAAAGCGGGTCTTTGTGGCCGGCCATCGCGGCATGGTCGGTTCAGCCGTCGTGCGACGCCTTGCATCTGAGAATTGCGCAGTTCTCGTTGCTGATCGTTGTGATCTCGATCTGACAAAGGAAGAGCCGACGCTGCGATGGTTTGAAGCTAACCGGCCGGACGCCGTGATTCATGCGGCCGCAAAAGTCGGAGGCATCGCGGCCAACAACAATTTCCCGGTCGATTTTCTCTGCGACAACCTTGCACTCGAGCTGAACGTCATCCGCGCGAGTCACGCGGTCGGCGTCCGGCGTCTGCTGTTTCTGGGGTCGTCCTGCATCTATCCAAAGCATGCCAAGCAACCGATCAGCGAAGACGAATTGCTGACCGGGCCGCTCGAGCCCACCAACGAATGGTATGCGATCGCGAAGATCGCTGGGCTCAAGATGTGTCAGGCCTATCGTCGCCAATATGGAGACGATTTCGTCTCGGCGATGCCTACCAATCTCTATGGTCCAGGCGATAACTACCATCCCGATCATAGCCACGTGCCGGCAGCACTGATCCGGCGCTTCCACGAAGCGAAGTTAGCCAACGCGCCAACGGTGACGGTATGGGGCACGGGGACGCCGCTTCGCGAATTTCTCAACGTCGATGATTTTGCTGACGCCTGCGTCTTCCTGCTGAAACAATATTCCAGCGACACGCCGATCAATGTCGGCAGCGGCGATGAATTGTCGATCGCCGATTTTGCTGCAACGGTTGCAGACATCGTCGGCTACAAAGGCAAGCTCGTCTTCGATACGTCCAAACCCGATGGTACGCCCCGCAAGCTGCTCGATAGTTCGAGGATGCGCGCACTTGGTTGGCGGCCGAACATCGCTCTGCGGTCCGGTCTCGCTGCGGCCTACGCAGATTTCCTAAAAGGGCACGGCCGTCATTTGGCGGTGAGCGCAACCAGCTAAGCGAAATCGGTTGGACTTCAAAGCTTTTCAAACCCTGAACTTTGAATTGGATTGCGCTTTATGCGTGTTCTCTTGGTCGGCATCAACTATGCGCCCGATCTGATCGGAGTGGCAAAATACAATGCTGAGCTCTGCGAAAGCCTTGCCGCCGAAGGGCATGACGTCAGAGTGATCACGGCTCCGCCTTATTACCCGGCCTGGAAGACTCCGACGGACTTCAGGAGCTCGTATTTCAGGTCGAAGTGGATCGGTGGTGTCCGTGTGAGGCGTGCACCGATCTATGTGCCCCAACATCCGTCTGGCGCGAAGCGGCTAGTTCATCACGCCTCGTTCGCGCTCTCAAGCGCCGTGCCATTGCTTATCGACGCGCTCTCTTGGCGGCCAGACGTCATGATCGCAGTCGCGCCGTCTCTAATGTCGGCTGCCTTGGTCTCGTTCGTCGCTCGTCGCGTCGGTGCCAAATCATGGCTTCACGTCCAGGATCTCGAGGTCGATGCAGCCTTTGATCTTGGTCTGCTGCGCAACCATTCTCTGCGCAAGTGGATGCTGCGAGCGGAAGCGGCGATCCTCAAGTCGTTCGATCACGTTTCAACGATCTCTGAGGCGATGCTGCTGCGCCTAGCAATCAAGGGGCTGGCTCCCAACAAAGCGCTTGAGGTCAGAAACTGGATTGATACCAGCGCGATCTGTCCCGGCTCGCGAATGACGAAGTATCGCCAGGAGCTGAAGCTTGGTGACGACGACATCGTTGCGCTCTACTCAGGAACGATGTCGCACAAGCAAGGCCTTGAACTCATAGTAGAGGCCGCGATCAAGTTGGAGCACAGCCACCCACATATTCACTTCATTCTTGCGGGTGGGGGACCGCGCAAGAAGAGACTCGAAGATATGGCTTCGGGACATGCAAACGTGCATTTCCTTGGACTTCAGCCCAACGAGAGCTTCAATGAATTGATGGCGACGGCCGATTTTCATCTCATTCCGCAGAAGGCGGCGGCGGCCGATCTGGTGTTGCCCTCGAAACTTGGCGCGATCTTCGCGTCCGCTCGGCCGGTCATCGCGATGGCCGAAGAAGGTACAGGGCTGGCGGCGGAAGTGACCGGCGCAGGCATCGTGATCCCGCCCGGAGATTCGTCCGCTCTGGAAGTTGCGATTTGCCAGCTCAGCGAGGCGCCCGCGCTCCGCCGGCGTTGTGGCGAGGAAGGACGAAAGCGCGCCCTTGATCGCTGGGATCGGCGGACCATCGTCCGCCGGTGGGCGGAAGTCATAGCAGGTCAGCGCAGTTCGAGCGAGAAAGAGGGCCTGGACCCAACGGCCGTCAATGACAACATTGGGCTTCTTGGGGAGGATGCGGTTCGCTAGCCCTGACGTGCTTGGTCTCAACCCAGCTGGGTTGCACGCACGCCGTCCGGCGCGACTGGACGGAAACAAGCACACAATGGGCGCTTAGTCGGGCTGGTTGCGGTCAACCCATTCGGCGTAAGTGGCACGATCCCTGGGGGAGAGCACGGGAAGGCCTGTTGATCGCCGCGCCGATTACGCAGAAGATCGAAGCGGGCTAGAGGCAAAGCCGAGGGAACGGCTGATGCCAAGAACTCTCCAGGAACAACTGGACCAGGTTGAGCGCGACATCGAGCTGTACTCAGAATTTGATAAGGCTGAGAAAGCTCGGTTCAATCGCGAGTCCTACTTATGGACCGTAGAAGATCGCATCGAGTGGCAGGAGATACAATCTGACAATGCTGAAAGACTTCGCGAATTGCTCGAAGAGCGTGACGCTCTGCGCACGCAGCTGAACCCGTGACGGCGTATTGTCGCATGTTCCCTCGACCTGAAGGGGGAGAACCGGCAGCCCACGGCCTTAGACGCGTTCGAACAAGATGTCGAAATAGGCGCCACCAGACGCACGCTTCGCAAACCGGTCCTCGCGGCTCACCTGAAAGCCAAAAGGTTTCAGATACGCGCATAATTGCTCAACGGTCGCACAATTCCGATATGACTCAAAGTCCGCGGCTTCGGCCTTGATGAATCTGAATTGCCGCAAGAGTTCTTGCGCACCCCGCAGCACCAGCAACTCCGAGCCCTGGGTGTCCAACACAAGGGCATCGTATTGCCCGGGATCGACCTGCCACATCTCAAGAGCCGTTTTCAACGTCGAAGAATGAATCGTTATGTCGCGGACGTAGTGCACATCCGGCCAAATGTCCTTGTGGCCATGCAAATCCAGAATGGACGATGACAGGCCATCATTATTTGAGACATGGAACGTATAGGGCTTGCCATCAGTATCCGCGATCAGCGCATTGATTGCCCGCTGGTCGGGCAGCGAACGAATGTTTTGTCGAAGCTTTTCAAATTGCTCCGGGACAGGCTCTATCCACGCCACCTTGAGTTTGTGTCGAGAATAGAGGTCTCGTTCTTGGCCAGCATTTGCCCCGACATGGATTACGCCGGAACATAGTTCCAGATAGTAGTTGGGATCGCCGTAAAGGCGGCGCGAAATGTAGCGGTGCAATCGACCGGCCATGCGTAGCGGTGCAGTGAGCATGACGAGTTTGCCTGTTCTTGTCGCCCGAACAGCCCATAGGGGACAGCTAAACCTCGCATGAAAGCAGGTCAACCCGCTCTATGCATAAGCATGCCAGTGTTCCCGATTGTCGCAAAAAATGACGGCAACACGGCAATACATTCAAACGTTGTAGGCAATATTGCTCGGGTGTTTCAAAGCCGGCGAAAGGCCAATTGAAGAAGGCCTTTGCGTAAAGCACAAGAACGCGCTGCCGCGATAGAGCGCTCGTTATTGCAGCGCTCGGAGTTGAGAGTTCGACCCGCGAGCCCGATGTTGCGTATCGCAAATGTGGCAACGCGGAACTCGGTCGCGCGGGTCGCATCTTTGCTGCAAACTACAGGAAGTCACCGAAGGCAAGAGTGCGGCGATGGCGGCGAGGCATCTGCTCGGAAACCTTGGGGTAGTGAAAGCAGCAAGACGTCGGTCCGGTATCTAACGCCTCGTTCCCCACTGTCGTGGAAGATGCGGTTCGCTTGCCCTGAAGAGGAATGACACCGCGGTGGCGTCGCTTGGCAAGAGCAGCCAAAAAATAAGCGCTGCGAGAGCGCTTATTTCCTTATCAATTGCGATGACGAGCTACCGACGGGCTATTCGTGTCGCGCGAAGTAGCGGAAGCCGTGCTGCTTGATCAGTTCGTCCCGCTTCGCGGACTCGAGATCCTCCTTCATCATCTCCCGAACCAGGCTCTCGAACGACGTTTTCGGCTCCCACCCGAGCTTCTGTTTCGCCTTGGCGGGGTCGCCGAGCAGCGTCTCGACTTCGGTCGGTCGGAAATATCTGGGGTCAACCGACACGACGCACTTTCCAGTTTTGGTATCGTATCCCTTTTCGTCGACGCCCGTTCCTTCCCAGCGAATTTGCAATCCAATCTCGCTGGCCGCGACGTTGACGAAATCTCGCACCGACTGCTGTTTGCCGGTGGCGATGACGAAGTCCTCCGGCTTTTCCTGCTGCAGCATCAACCACTGCATCTCAACATAGTCGCGGGCATGGCCCCAGTCGCGCAGCGCGTCGAGATTGCCGAGATACAAACGTTCCTGCAGGCCCAAATGGATGCGGGCCAGGGCGCGCGTGATTTTTCGGGTGACAAAGGTCTCGCCGCGGACGGGCGACTCGTGATTGAACAGGATGCCGTTGCAGGCATACATGCCGTAGGCTTCGCGGTAGTTCACCGTGATCCAGTAGGCATAGAGCTTGGCGACCGCGTAAGGGGAGCGCGGATAGAAGGGGGTCGTTTCCTTCTGCGGGATCTCCTGGACAAGGCCATAGAGTTCGGACGTCGAGGCCTGGTAGAAGCGCGCTTTCTTCTCCAGGCCAACGATCCGGATAGCCTCTAAAATTCGAAGTGCGCCCAACGCATCCGAATTTGCCGTGTATTCGGGTTCTTCGAAGGAAACCGCGACATGGCTTTGCGCCGCGAGATTGTAGATCTCGTCGGGTTGCACCTGGCCGACGATACGGATCAGGCTCGACGAATCCGTCAGGTCGCCGTAGTGCAAGCGGAAGGGCGGGTCCGGCTCATGTGGATCAAGGTAAAGGTGATCGATGCGGTCGGTATTGAACAGCGAGGTCCGGCGCTTGATGCCATGGACTTCATAGCCCTTCTCTAGGAGCAGTTCGGCCAGATAGGCGCCGTCCTGTCCCGTAACGCCGGTGATGAGTGCGCGTTTTTTAGTCATGCAAATCTCACAGATCTTGACACGTGTTCTTAGCCAAAACCTTCGGTTGGGGCTACCTGAAACAAGGTGAATTTTCGAGCGGATTGGTCGCTAATGTTAACAGACCCGGGCGGGCGCCCGGCAATCAAGCCGCCGCAGCGGCGGCGAAGGCCATTAAAGCTGATCCCGCTCTCTGCGCCTAAAAGCGGTGCTCACCGCGGGCACGCTCCGCAATTTTGCTTGCCAGGAGTTGAGCATGACGCGAGCTAGCATGATGCCGGATGCAGCTCCCATAACCTTGGTCATTGCATCCACCACGCGACCGTGTCTGTCGGGCGTAAGTAGTTGCAGAATCTCAAGCAGGATTGCGCTTCCAGCCACGATCAGAACCGCACGCATAGGATGTTTCGGATAGGCTAGCGCGAACACGAGGCCCAAAAGTAGGAACGCCGCGAAATGTTCCAGATGAGACGGTGCAATTTGGGGCCTATCATGCACGGGGCCAAGCGTCATGAACGCCACGGCCGCCAGCGCCAGCCATCCTGCAATAAGACAAAGTCTTGCCATGCTTCCTCATAGCGGGAACTCCGCGATCCTGCAACGCTTAGCCTGGAATCTGGCTCGAATTCTGGGCACTCCGGAGTGATAGACTGTCATACGTTAGACGCACGGCGGTCGCCTAATATTTGGTCAAATGGCCTCGGAAATACGGGGCAGTTGCGCGGAAAACGGCGCCTGGGATGCCGCACGTTAACGCCTGTTCGCGCGCTTGAATGCTTGGCCTTTGGACATTTGCCTTGAGCTGCGGAAGACTTCGATGCCGTTGATCTCCTTGAGAAGCAGCAATCTCGAAGCCTGCGTGGCATTGAGGTGGCCTTCAAACAGGCGGAAGGTCTCCAGCGCTTGCGCGGACACGTTCATGCTGATGGCGTGTTGGCCTCCGATGGCGGCAATGCGATTGTCGATTTCGGAGGCGGCAATCGGACCAAGACGCCGGCTCAACGCGTTCTGCACCGTTCTGCTTGCTCTTCGAACTCGGGCGCGATGAGATCAAGGTCTAGCCGTGGCCACCTTGCTTGGGAGCGGCACAGGTTTCCCCAAAGCCCGCACGAGCTTGGAGAGTTGGTCGTCGTTGTCGCACTTCGTCAGTAGGCCCTTAAGCGTGTCGCTTCCCTTAAGCCTCTCGCGGGTTTGGTCGGAAAGCACCCATCCAAGCGGGAATGATTGCTCCTGCGCGCACATGGCCAGATGGAAAAACAAGGGCTGTCGGGTCGCCGACTTAAGTGAGGTTGCATCGCCAATGTCGAGTGCGGGTTTCGATTGATCTTCACAGCACAGATGAGCGAGGCCGGTGACGGCGGTGAAGCCGTGAGCTTCCCGCACCGACATGATGCCGATCATGGGTGCGCTCAATTCGTTGAAGAGCGACAGGTTCCACCAATGGGGATTGGCCTGATAGCTTTCGAGGGCCTCGCCGCGGTGGTCTGTGCATTGGCGGACCAATGTTTTGCCCACGACCATCGTCGGATCACTGCTGATCTGCAAAATCACGGGCCGGATCGCGTTACCTTTCGCCTTGATCGCCGCGCGTGCAAGCTCGACCGCCGTCTGTGCGCCGTAGTTTTCGAAGTAGCCCCCGTCTATAACGAACCCATGAGGCTTATTGTCCGGATCAATCAGGTCGCCGGCGGGAGAGATGTAGGTGAAACGTGCGCTGTTGTGGGCAGCCGTGCTGAGGCGAACGTCGGATGTGAGCATTTTAAGGGCATCGTAGCTGTCGACGAAGGTGTCCTGATCGATCTTGAGATGGCTGGTAATGATGCGTCGCCCAGTTTCCTGATGCGTGGCGTTGAGGAGCAGTGCGGGCCGCCATTTCCATGAGTCTGGCGATAATCTGATTTCCGGGAAGAAGCTGGTAAAGGAATTAGCCAACAGCCCGTTGTCGGGCGCTTGTTGTTCGAAGCTGCGTTCAAGTGCCTCGCCGCGGTCGATCTGTCCGAAATCCGGCAGGAAGTTGGAAGGAATGTCGATGAATGCAAGGCTTGCTAGGCCTGCGGCGAGAAGGTCGCCTTCAAGATAGGTCGTCGGCTCGACCTTCGGCCCGACCGTCGTTTCGTTCGTGGGTGCGACCTTCGGCTTCTTCTCAAGATGATTATGAACCGCTGCGGCGTACGCGGCTGCTCCGACGCTCCCGCCGGAGACGCCGCTGATGGCGAACAGCAAGGGGCGCATTAGCCCGTCGTTGTCCGGCTGGCCGGCCGCAGCCATTGCAGCCTCGATGGCAGCGTTGTCCAATTCCGCCTCGAGCTTCTCGAGAACGGTCGCAGTCCAATACGCGGCACGGATCCCGCCGCCCGCAGTCGCGATAATGAACAGCGGAACAGGTTCTCCGGGATACAGAGAGTGGTAGATCGGCGCAGCCTTCTGGTACCATGCTTCAACGGCCTCGGTTACGGTGGGCCGCTGGTCGTACTTTGCGATAGCGGACATTCCCGCCTTATCTGGCGCGGGCTTACATTGTCCGCAAAGTCGAACAGGGTGGTAAGTCCGGGTGGCCGACATCAATATGGCAGGCGCCACCAAAAGTCCGACGAAAACGCACCACACTGTCTGTCTGTGAATCGCAGTGAAGCCTCGCCGCCTGCAATCCCGCGCCAGGGCGTCGGCAATGAGATCCAGCAGATTGGCGCCGGACAGGAATGAGCCGAATGCGAAGAAGGCAATAACCAGTGATCCAAAATGCCCGCCAACCCACATTGGCGAAATCCAGATCGCCAGTGTGCCGCCGACCATGATTGCGGTCAAACCTAAGCCGCACATCCACGAAGTTCTCGCTTCCGCGATTGTGTCGCGTCGACGGTGTTCCTGAACGGCTCCGGAGCCGAGCGGAGGTCTACGACGCAGCCAGCTAATCACGCCCAAAAAACCGATCGCGGAGAGCGATATCGCCAGTATCGCCCGAAATAGACCAGCCGGAATAGTTTCACGCCACAGTGCAAACCCGACAGCCATTAAGAGCATGACTTCAAAAAACGCAGCCATCTGCATGTTCGAACGTGCACGCGCTCGCTGCTCGGCGTTGCCCCTGTGGGGCAACAGCGCATGCTCGAGGAACCAGACAAAAGAGACTGCGAGCACGATCGCTATAGGTGCAGTAACCGCAAGTGCAATATTTGCGACGGTATGTGTGAAATTGGTAGCTTGGAGTGCAGCAAACGACAGGCTGCAAGCGGCGAGAAAATGAGCGATAACACCGACGAGACGAGGCCCCCAGAACAGGAGAACCTGATGGTGTTCAGGCTCCGGAAACGCCCGATTGAGTCCAATCCGAGCCGACAGCCACGCACTCACGGCCCAATAGATCAAGACTAAAAACAGCACGGCGAATTGGCCGATCTTCTTGTCCATTAGACCGAGGCCAAGTTCACGCCCTTGATCGTTGAAGAACAGGAGATACGTCGCGACGCCCATCACGCCGATTGGCAGCGCCATCGCGGCCACGATCCGGCCTAAACGGCCAAACTCCACGATGTCGGTCACGAGCCTGAGGCTAAGGAGGGAGGCATAGGCGGCGAGAACCAGCAGGGCGAAAGCCGCCGCGAGATGCGGCAGGGGATCAAGCGCGGCAAGAAGCTGGTTGATCGGGAAGTAATGCTGGTCGAGCCAGGAGTGGTGCCAGTCGGGCTCGGCAAGCAGCAGGAACAAGACGAGTGCCACAGCGAACCTTGGCAACAGCGCGCGATAGTGCAAACCAAAGCTGATCCATCCGTTCAGGCTTGCACTCGCATTGCCATCCCAGCCGCCGATGAGAAACGACCTGATCATCACCAGGCGGTTCTGCCATCTATCTCGGGCGGTAGGAGGTCGGGTTTGCGCCCTATTGACTATATGGGCCGACCTGATGCGTCTCATTCGGGCAGCTTCAATGCGAAATTTCGCGTTCCACATGGATGCTCTCCATTCCCGAAAACGGCTGGCAGTGTTCGCTGATTGTCTGTGTGTAGGTCCTTTCCGCTTCGCTGCACTATCAACGGTTGTGTCGCTCTCCACCGTGAGGCAGGTCACAGCCCCGGCATCACCTGTTCGTGACGGGCGCAATTCGACCGGCTCTGCCTGGAGTTCGCGGAGGAGGCCAGAGCGCTGCTCTGTTGTGCTGGCGCGTACACCTCCATGCTGATCGAATGTTGGTCCAAGCCGTATGCAGCAGGGCGACCTTTAAATCTCGGAGGCGGCAATCGGATCGAGCCGCCAACTCAGCGCAACTTGAATCGTGGAGAGCTCTGCTTGCGCTTCGAACTCGGACGCGATGCCCACTAGATCGATGTGCCGTAGGGACTTTTCGATTGCCCGTTGGCGATACGCGTCGAGAAGCTTGTGTCGCAAGAATCGGTCGTGCTGGATATCCTAGGAGATTTCTGCAACGTCGATGGCGAGCAGCCACTCGATCGCAGATAGCGGGGCGAGATCGTTGCCTATCGCAATATTTGACAGTGTTGGACGCTTGCGTCAGGTGGCCCAACGGGGAGGAAAAGGACCACAAACTCTACCCGGCCTGGTGGCCGCCCTAACATTTTGTGCGGTATCGAAGGGAGCTTTCACAAAGCGGGTTCAAAGCCGCGCATCATCGTGCTCAAAAGACAATCGACGCTTTCCTAAATGAATCGACGGTCGTTCCGGAAATGTTGAATTCTGTTTGTTAGGGGGGATCCATCAGCAATTTGCTCGGATCACCCTCGAGATGTCCTGATGGATCAGTGATTGTACCACCAGTAGCCTGACCAGAGCGAAGAGACGGGCCGTCGCTCCGCCTTCAGTGCCGCTACCTCCTCAACTGGTCGAAGACGCGGACCGTAAACTGCGGGCGGATAGACATCGTCCCAATAGACGTATCCAGTCCTGTATCGGTGCGCCGGATAGGTCGAGATATCCGCAGCCGAGGCAACGCTAGCCGAGAGCATCGGGGCGGAAGCGCACAAAAGCACGGTCAGGACCAGGGCACGGGGCTTCATAGGGAAATCTCCTTCTCAAAATGGCTCAAGGTCGAACAATGCGCTTCCCTGCAAAAGGTTGCATGGCTTGAGCAGGGGCATCGCGGCGAAGATAGCACATTACTTGTGGCCATGCACTGGCGCACTTTCAATGGAATGCGCCCTTACCTGACAGTCACCTCTACGATGATGGTCGACGTGCCGCGTTGCCTGCGATTTTCGCCTGTCACCTCTAATGTGAATCGGTCATTTCCCGCGGAAGAGGGGGCTTGGTAACGAAATGATGGGCCGACGGTAGTTACAACGCCGGCCGTTGGCGGCTCGAGTAATTTTATCTCGTCCAGGAGCTGCGTCCTGCCCCGCAAACCCTGCAGGCACTCGCCTCCAGGTTGGATCGAAAAAGACCAATACACCGTGTCGGAGCGCAGTTCGAAGCGCTCGGGGCGTGACGCGCATTCGCCTGCGATCGAAGCGCGCGCCAATAGCAAGCCGGCGAAACAGCACAGGCCTGCCACCACTGATTTGATGCTCATGTGACCGCCCTTGAAGGTCCCGAATGCGTCAACGCTATAGTGCAGACCAGACACGATGGTCCATTGGTAGATTTCACCGAGATGGGACGGTGCCAAGGGGTGCGGAAGTGAGCGTGGTTTGTCACTGCATGCGAAACGCGTATCGCAGGTAGAACCCACTTGATCTCCGTCTTTTCGCAATCCTAGCGCTTGCATCGACTTAAAGCGCGGTGACGTTTCATCTCCTTGAGAACCAACAGACGCTTGGCTTGCGCGGCATTGAGCAGGCTTTCGAAGAGGACAAGAACGTCGCGCGCTTGTGCACCCAACAGCCACTCGATCGCTGAACGAGGTGCGACCTCGGAGAATATCGCATCTCGCAGCAGCCGGTAGTGACCGGCGTCCTCGCCGGTAGCAGCAACGGCGGGGATGAGAGCATTTCAAGCTCGCTCGGCCGAGGGATCGCAATTCTCTGGCGCGAGCAAGACGCCCCGGAATGGCAGACTGCGATCGACGGTCGATGTCGGTGGTCGAACGCGGCGGGCCGCCCCTGTTCGACCGCGAGAATTGGCGCTGCCCAAACGCTCCAGCGCGTCACAAGCCGGTCGTAAGCCCACGCACGACGCGTGCTCGGGTGGACCGGATCGACTGTTAACCAAAACCCGATGTGCCAAAGCGGGGCACGGAAATTGGCATCTCTGTTGCAGAAGCTGTCTCAGCTGGGCGGTGGGCTTGTATCGAAAAGGGCTAGGACTGATGAAACAGCAACTGATGAAACAGCAACTGATGAGCGACAACGCGTCGCCTCCATCCAGATTTTTGGTTCGCGAGGGATCGAAGGGCTGGATGGTTTACGATCGACAACGCAAGGGACCTGCGATGGTTGGAACCAATCCCGCGGTTGATCTGACCAAGGACCAGGCCAACCACATCAATCGGACACTGACGGCTGATTGGGCGCGGGCAAGCAATTGACTTGAGCGACGCCGCCCGTCGGCGGCATCGCGTCTGTCCTAGACCGCCGCGGCTTGGGGACGAGGCTGATGCGCTTCGGCACCGCCGGGCGGCCGTTGCTGATGACTCGGAGGTCACCGGGATACGCTGTCTTGGGGCCTTGGTACT
This sequence comes from Bradyrhizobium sp. Ec3.3, assembly GCF_000472925.1. Taxonomy (GTDB): domain Bacteria; phylum Pseudomonadota; class Alphaproteobacteria; order Rhizobiales; family Xanthobacteraceae; genus Bradyrhizobium. The sequence continues at coordinate 11,813 of NZ_AXAS01000029.1, read as the reverse complement.
GCTGCCCCAGCCCTAAAGCCGAGCCGGAGAGGAGCAGGCGGTCCCACGGTTAGGCGTGGTGGGGCTGTCCTCGGGCCGGAGCAGTGCAATCGATGGGCTGAGGTCGAATACGATGACAGCTGCACTTTGCTGGCCGATCACAGTCGCGATCGCGAAGAGAGCGTGCTTTGATCGAAGTTGGCGGCCTCGATGGGATAGCGACAGAAGAAAGCCACGACGCGCGGTAGCGCGTCGGGGCTTCTCTCTCGGATCGGCTGGGTACCTCGAAGAGGCTACGTGCGGTTTCGGTCCCACGCCGCTGCATCAGGAGATCAAGGGAAATCCATCCTTCGGCGCCCACCAGCGAGGCGCTGATTCCGGATCTCGCGCAGCAGCAGCATCCGCTTGGTTTGTGCGGCATTGAGCAGGCCCTCGAACAGCACGAAGATTTCGCGGGCCTGCACGTAGACTTCCGTGTTGATGGCGTGTTGATCGAAGCCATAGCGAGCAAGACGCGTGTCGATCTCGCTTGCAGCCACCGCGTCAATCCGCCAGCTCAGGGCATTTTGCAGGGTGTAGTACTCGGCCTCAGCTTCGAACTCGGGGGCGATCCCGATCATGTCGATACTGCGAAGCGCAGCTTCGATTGCCTTTTGGCGATAGATTTCGAGAGCCTTGTGCCGCAACACGCGGTAGCGCTGGATCTCCCAGGAGAGTTCAGCGACATCGATCGCGAGCAGCCACTCAATGGCCGATCGGGGCGCAAGGTCGGCGAAGATCGCCTGCCGCAGCGCCTGGTAGTGGTCAAGGTGTTCACCGGGGAGTAGCAGGGGCGGCTGCGCCAACACCTCAAACTCCGTCGGCAGCGCGGTCGCGGTCAGCTGCTGCGCGGTTTGGAACGGGCCGTTCATGGTGGCGAGGCCTCCGACCCCAGGTTTGCAAGAGCCGCGGTGCCGACGGCCGCCTTGGACGGGCCGTGGATGGGGCTCGCCGCCCACAGCAACTGCGCGACCGGCAACGGCACGATCTGCAGGTTCGCCCACCACGCCCGTTCGTTGCCATGCCGGTGCAGCTCCTGATGATGGGCGCGGCACAGCGGCACGGTGAACTCGTCGCTGACTTTCTGGCCCAGCGCGCGCGGCTGCGCGAATTTGAGGTGATGCGCATCGCACGGGGTTTGCCGGCAGACCAGGCAAGGTTGGTCGCGGACGAACAACAGATGCGCCTTGCTGCGCTTGCGGGGCGGCTCCTTGGGATGGGCGAGCCCGGCCTCGGGCGCGGCTGGCAGAGCTGGCTGCAGCGCTGCCTCGGCGCCCGTGTCGGCGGCTTGGACCGATGCTGGGGTTTGCTCGCGATCTGAGACGGGCAAAGGTTCGACCATTACGGCTGCGCGACCTGAGCCAGTCTCGAGCTTGGTCCGATAGGCAGCTTCGACCATCCGGGCGTCGGCCTCCAGCAAGGTGTTCTTGAGCGGAATGCTGGCCTTGGCCCAGGTGAGCAGGTCGTTGTCGGGAGGCAGGGCTGCGAGCTGGCTCAGAAGCTGCTCGCGCAGCTCAGCGGACTGCGGCGGCCCCAGCACCGGCGCGCGGTTGAGAACGCCCTTGGCGGGCTTGGCTTTGGCGCCAAGAGGTCCTTGCGGCCCGGCCTCCGGCATGCCTGCCAGCGCGTCGGGCGCATCCAGATCGTCCTCGCCGGCAATCCCGACCAGGGCGAACAGGGCATAGCGCCGGGCGTAGGTTAGCGCCGCCCCCATCCGGTGCGGCGCCTCGACATCTCTGGTGGCGCACACCGGCCAGTCCGAAGAAATCCACTCGCCCGAGGAGTGGGCGAGCAGGGTGGTGAGGTGGATCTGTCCGGTTGCCGCCTCGATCCGGGTGGTCTGGATGGTGGCGATCTCCTGCTGGCTCAGGGTCTTGCGCACGATGTCGAGGCCCGAGGCCAGCGAGGCGTAGCGGAAGGTCCGATCGTCATCGCGCAGAAATGGCGAACGGATCTGAGCGGTGAGGGTCTTTTCCGGATTGGTCAATTCGGCCTGCGCGCGGGCCAGCGCCGCCGCGATCGTACCGATGTGCTCACTGGCCTGGTGCATGGACGCTCTCCATCTCAACCGGATCAAAGCTGACCGCGCCGGCTTTGGAGCGCTTGGCGCGAAGGCCGTGGCCAAAGGCCTCCTTGGCGTCCTCGGGCAGCAGCTTCTTGAGCTCCGCCTTGGCCAGCTCGTGCTCGCCATGGGCCTCCCGGGTGCGCAGGTAGGTCGCCGCGCACTCGGCCCACAGATTGGACGCGGTCATGTCGACGACCTTGACGGCGGCGAGCCGCGGACGCGGCGGCTCGATGCCGAACAGGAGCGGCGGCTCGCCGCTCTGCACGCAGCGCCAGAACTTTTTTTCCGCGGTCAGCAACAGGTGCTGGTAGAGCGGGTCGGCGTGGACGGTGATCTCGACCCATTTGCCGCCGCCGGTGATCACTGAGAGCACCGCCGAGCGGGCGGCGATCACCCACATGTTGTGCTGCAGCTGCGCCATGTGCTTCTCGGCGGCGGCCTCCTCGGTAAAACCCCAGGGCAGCATGAACTTGGCTTCGAACACCGCCCCGGTCTCTGCGACAACGCCGTCGAGGGTGGCGGCCATCCAGCCATGCACGGGATGGAGAAGGCGCTTTTGAACGTCTGTGATGGTCTGGCCCGAGGCGTGCTGATACCAGCTCCGGTTGAGCGTCTCCGTAACGGTGCCGAGCTGAACGATCAGGTTGTGGGCAAAATCTTGCGGCGCAATCTCGCCGCGCTTTTCGCGCCACAGGCGAATGAGATCGTCCTGATCTTCGCCCATGATGATGCGGGCGTCCGAGCCGCCGATAAAGGCTCGGCGGTCGTAGGGATTGAACTTGATGATGGGATGGGGCGCCTCGGCGCCATTGGTTGCGATCGTGGCCACTGGTATCTCCTTTGGGTTTGGCACTTGCGGCTGCCGCCGCACCGCCAAAACCCCCGCCACTGCGGGGTGAGATACCGGGGCCGTCGGTCAACGCCCCGTTGCATCAGTAACGCTCCTTTTGCGTGGAAATGCCAGTCCTTTCTGCAGCAAGATTGTTGTTCTTTTGGCCTGAAAAGGCTTGATATTTCAGGCGTTTGGAGGGATTTTTTCGGCGCTAGAATGCGCGGCAGCCGAGGAGCTGGGGGGATGACGTCACACCGACAAATCGAAGCCAATCGCCGTAACGCCACGCGCAGCACCGGTCCGAAAACGGCGGGCGGAAAAGCCAACTCCAGCCATAACGCGCTGCGCCACGGGCTCGCGTGCTGCATCGACGACGAGGATCGCGAACTGAGCGAGCTTGCGGACGCGGTCGCCGCGGCGTTAGGGCCGATGATGTCTTCTGAGCTGAGCTTGGATGTTGCGCGATCGAAACGTGAGCTGTCACGCGTCCGCGCCGTCCGCCATGCGATGTTGACCGAACTGCTGGGTGCACAGATGTCGGGATGTTTGAAGCGGTTGAACGGCCTCGATCGCTATGAGCGTGCCGCGCTCGCGCGACAAAAGCGCGCGCTGCGATCCCTCAGGGGAGGAGCGGGTTGAAGCAGCTCGGAACCAAGTTGGGTTCGTTCTGCAGAAACTGGGCACCGAGGGCTGCGCCGTGAGGCTTAGACGCGCCGAAGCAACGGCTATATCCAGCGGATGGACGCCACAGAGCAGTTCTCGACCGCGTCTTCTTCATTTGCTGAACGCGCCTGCCGATCGCGCCGATATTCACGTTTGGACTGGTCGCGAACTCGGGGAAGCTCGCGTAGCGGCAACGCACTCCATCACAGCCAGCTCATCGTATAGTCGTAGCCGTTGTCCTCATAGGCAAGGGCCTGGCTGATGCTGTCGACCTGGTCGTCGTGACGGCCTTGCGGGAAGGTCAGCAGCTCCATCTCGAGGTCGGCCAGAAATGGCGCGTTCCTTGGCAACAGCACCCGCCCGGCTGCAAATTTGGCCTGCTGAACGTACAGGCGGCCGATCTTATCGTGGTCGATCTTGATGGGATTGACGAAGCAATCGGTCTTGTCCCGGAGCTCCTGGGCCAGCGCAATCCCGGTGGATGCGTCTTCGACCAGGATCTCATGCGGTTTGAAGCGCTTGGCGAGCTCGAGCGCGGTGTCGCGGAGAACCGGATATTCGAACCGACCGCGGGTAAGGTCCAGCAGGTAGTAGTAGCCGTCCGTGACAAGCCAGGTTGTACACACCGACCAGTCATTTTGCGCGCCATTCTTGGCGGCCGTATCCCAGCTCTGGATGATCCTACTCCCAGGCACACGTGGCGGCGCCTCGTCGTAATACCGCAACCAGGATCGCTTGATCATGCCCCCGCCGGCCGGCACGGGGGCCTGTTGGTATTGCGCGGCGAACACGTCGGGCCCGAGCGTCTGCTGCAGTTTGCGGAGCGTCTCGATCGACTCACGTGCAGGGTGCAACGCTTCTCCAGCGCGACGCGTATAGAACTTATCGATACCGGTTTGGATGGTGGTGTCTGTCTCGGAGATTGCAGGCAGGCTAAGCACTTCCCATTGGTCCGACGAACTGGTGAGAAATCCCGACAGGTCATCCATGTGGACGCGTTGCATGACCACGATGATGGCGCTGGTCTGCTTGTTGTCCAGACGCGACATCATGGTGTTGTTGACCCATTGATTGAGGCCGTCGCGACGAACATCAGAGTGCGCGTCAGCCGGCTTCTGCGGATCGTCAATGATGAACAGATCGGCGCCCAGGCCCGTCAGGGTTCCCGAGACCGATGTCGACTTGCGGAAGCCGTGTTCGGTGGTGATGAGTTCGCCGTCGGTGTCACGCAGCGGGCTCATGACCGAGAAGGCGCGCCGGTACCACGCGGCGTGCACCACCGACCGGAAATCTCGCGCCAGCTTCGTCGACAGTTCGTCGCTGTAGCTGATCGCCATGATTCGACGGCGCGGCTCCAGACCCAGCAAGAACGCTGGGAACGCCACTGACACCATGACCGACTTCAGATAACGTGGCGGCAGGTTGATGATGAGGCGGGTGATTTCTCCGCGGCGCACGCGATCCAATTGATAGGCAATCGCCTCGATGTGCCAGTTGGGAAGAAAAGTGGCTCCCGGATGGAGTGTCAGAAAGCTTCGGTAGAGGAAGCTGACAAAGTTGGTGCGCAGAACTGCATCCAGCAGCGCAACGTCGTGGTTGGTCATTCGGGTTCCTCTTTCTTCTTGAGCTGCTCTTCGAGTTGGCGGGCGTAAAATTCCAAGATCTTCCTGTCGTCCATATCGAGGACCGGGGTTTTAGGCTGTTCGGATGACTCGATCAGCTGCTTGCGGTTGAGCAGGAAGGTCGCTGATTTTGGATTTCCCTTCAGCGCGTCATTCGCGAAGTTAAGAAGGATGGCCTCCTGCACGGTGATCTTGCGCGCTCGCCCGTTCTCACGGACCGTGATTTTCCGGGCGAGGATCTCGTTGATGATCGTCGCCTCGTTCTTGCTGCCCTTGGGCCGGCCCTTCGGATTGCCACTTTGGCCCGGCTTGAACCAATGCTCGGGCGGCGGCGTGCAGTAGCCGACGCCATCTTTTGTGCCGGACGTGTCGGCGCGGCGCGGGCGCTTACGGCTCATGTGCTGCTCCCCGGCGTTGCGGAGGCGCGCTCGGCGGCGACCTCCTCGAAGGTCTGGCCGGTTGCGGTGAGGACAGCGTCTTGCTTGGTGAAGGCCTGCCAGCGGCGGATCGCGGCATCGACGTAGCGCGGGTCGATCTCCAGGCCGTAAGCGCAGCGGCCGACGCGCTCCGCCGCGAGCAGGGTGGTGCCAGACCCCATGAAGGGATCGAGCACGATGTCCCCGCGCGCGGTGCAATCCTTGATCGCGTCGGCGACTAGCGCGACCGGCTTGACCGTGGGATGCACCGCGAGGTCGTCGAGCCGGCCGGCGCGGAAGCTGTTGACGCCGGGATAGCTCCAGACGTTGGAGCGGTTGCGGCCGTGGCGGCCGAGCTCGATATTGTTGAGGTGCGCCGCATCGCCCTTCTTGTAGACGAAGATCAGCTCGTGCTGCGAGCGGTAGAAGCTGCCTTGGCCGGCATTGGTCTTGTTCCAGACAACAAGGTTTTGCAGGGAGCCGAAGACGTCGTGCCCGGCGCTGTGCATCTCGCCCAGGTGCCGCCAGTCGGTGCAAACGTAGTGGATTGAACCGTCCTTGGAGAACTGGACGGCAGGCCGCATCCATGTCGTTGTAAATTCCGTGAACTTGGCCGGTGACATTTCGCCGGAAGCCACCGCAAATTCGCGGTGCTTGATCTTGCCGCGGCCGAGCGTTTTCGAAATGCGCACGTTGTAAGGGCCATCCGCGAATACCATGGCGGCGCGATCGTTGGCCATTAGGACCGCCCAGTCCGATGGCGCGCGGGCGTCGCCGCACAGCAGGCGATGCGCGCCGGCCTGCCACAGGTCGCCCTTGCGGCTGACCGGATGATCTTCGATCGCGCAGAGCTCATCGCCCGGATCCTGGTCGCCGAAATCGGCCATCAGGCCGTCGACCTCCGCCGGCTCAAAACCGGTGATCTCGAGGCTGAGATTGCATTCCGGGAGCAGGGAAGAAAGCTCGCCGAGCTCCTCGGCGAGCAGCTTGCGATTCCAGCCTGCGTTCGCCGGAATCTTGTTGTCGGCAAGGGCGAGCGCGCGCTTTTTGGTCTCGTCGAGCCCACGCATCACCAGGACGGGGACGTCCTTGAGCCCGAGCTGCTTGGCCGCTTCCCAGCGCGCGCGCCCGCAGATGATCTGCAGATCTTCGCCCGCCAAAATGGGATAGGTCCATCCGAATTGGAGGATCGAGTTGGCGACTTGTTTGACTTGCTTCTTGGAGTGGGTCCGCGCGTTCTTTTTCGCGGGCTTGAGAGATTGCGGAGGCACCAACCGGATGTTGCGCTGATCGTCCCAGTAGGGGAAACGACAGCTTTCATTTGAAACCTTTATATGGGTTTCAATTTTGCGTGAAGGCATCCATTTTTCTCCGTCAGTTGGGCTGTTTCAGCTTCGACCGCGCTGCTTTGGTTGAGTTCTGGAGAGCGCATTCGCCAACAAATGCGCCGATCCCCCCAATTCGAGCCAAGTGGTCGAACGGCCGGCCTTCTCACGAGTGAAGGCAACGGCCGTCGTTTCGTCGTCAAATATTTTCGCTAGCGCGGCAACAGCTTCCGGATCCTTGGCGTACCGGTTATCCGAACAGATTAACAAGAAGACGCGCGACGTCGACGGGTACGCCGGAGCTCCCGGTCGGGCTTCGCGCTTCATCTGCTCTGGGTCGAACAGCACCTTTGGATCGACACGTAAGATTCTCGCGTGCCTTGCTTCGAGTTCTTTTCTGTATTGGCGTAGCATCTTGACCGCGAACAATTGAGGCCAGTTGTGATTCAACATCTGCAGCCCGAGCATGAGTGCAAAAGCCTCGTAGTCCGAGAACAGCACGTCGGCGCCCTTGCCGCCGGAGTCATCACTGTAAAAGGCGTAGTTCGAAATCTCCGGATCGCTGGACCGGAGGTTTCGTCCTTGGCCGCGGTCGGTATCGAGGAGGCGCTTGATACGGGTTCGTAACGCCGGACTTGGCTCGGCCGACTGCTCGTCGAAGACCCGTGAAATCGCCTCCGCAACTTGATTGCGCTTGTAATCGGTCATTTGGAGTATAACTATGGGTTTCAATTGGCCCCGTCAAGACGGACCTATATAGTCGAATGAGAGTCACGAACGATTAAAGGAGGTGCCGATGCCGCCCGCCACTCCAGGCGAGCTCCCTACGAGTGCGAACCGAAAGCGCCAAGTCGTGGTGGCCTGCCTGGTTCCAAAGATGCTTGGACTTGTCTGTTCGAAAGGCTGACGTGTGCATGACGTCGGAGATTGCACCGCCGAGCTTGACGGAGATCTAACGGTGATGGCCGGTCACCTCGGGACGGAATGCATCTTGCTAGCGTCTACGCGCCCATCAAGGGACGGCTAACAAAAGTGTTTTCCGCCCATGTGATCGGAGCATCGCGCGGTTGCAATGTGGATAACAATCCAAGGTTGAACGATGGTGTTGCTGTGCTGAGCTGGCGACGGGGAAGATGGGAGGATGCGATCATGGCGGATCCGGCGATCCCCCGGTCGCTCAGCGACGTGTTTGTGAACGGATGGCTTCGCACCCAGGGCGATCTCCTTTAGGCAACCTCCTAATGATTTTGGGTCGGCGCGCCGATAGACCAGCCGCCACTTGGGCGGACGCGGTTTGGCCTTGACGTTCGCATACAAATTACCGAACCGCCTTCGGCGGAATGCTGTGGGCCTCACAATCCTCGCGCTGATTCAACGTGCTCTGCTTGGTGTGACCGCCAAGGCGCCTTGCCGTATCGAATGCGGGGGCCGGCTCTCGTCCGCCATCCTGTTCTCCTCTCATTGTAAATCGAGACCGAGAACAGATCGGTGTGCGCGAGCCGCGAGACAATCGTGTGAGATTTGGACGCTTACTACGCTCACGTAAGCGTCCGTCTCGGACTACTGTTGTCAGTTGATGGCGGTCGCAGGTCGCCAGTTCCAGGGCGGGAGGTCGTCGAGCCGGCCCATGGGTGTCCGTTGGACATGCGCTCGCCGGCTGACCAATAAGATCAAGGGCATGTGTTGGTCCCAGGATCATGGTGCGTTCGACAGCGTCGACAAGGTTGCCGGCCCGCGTCCGACAACCGGCACAACGCAGCGATCTCATCCTGCTAGAACATTGCTTGGCGCGGCGTCGCTCTGACTTGAACGGCGACAAGCCGGTCGCTGACGAACGCAAGGCGCGCGGCCCTACCGAAAGATCGGTTACGGTGGCTTACGGTCATTCGCTTGCGGCGAAGCACCGCGCACTCCGATCTCGGACCGATCAAATCATCCTAAAGGGGTAGCCCCGGATCGTGCTGGATCGAGTGATTGCCCAAGCGTATTGCGAGGATGCTCCAGTGTTGCCGTTTTCTGACGCACGTGGAACGGGGGCGCTGCAGTGGCAGCGCTACAGGGGACGTGATTTGAGTAAGGTTAATATTGCCCGCAGGGGCGGATTGCCAATTAACTGGTCCGAAATTGAACGGCGTCGCCAGGAAATTTCGAGTTCGCCTCTTTCTTCTCGGTGCGACCTTTCGATCGGGTCTTTGAGCAAGCTCGCAAATCACGCGTCCGCTCAAATCGACCAGTGGGCTTTCGAACGAGCCCGTGGCGAATCGTGCCGCCTCGCTGACGACGGAATGCAATTCATTTGTCCAGATGCCGTTGGGCCCTGGCAGCCATTCGATCCAAACAATCCAGCATTTACCAGCGCGTGAGCGCGACGTTGTTCCCGTTATTCAATTTCAGTCGAGAGCTCATCCATGACCACCACTAACAAGCATGAGATCGCCTTTATCGACCAGGGCGTCGATGACCTCGATGTGTTGACTAAGGGAATTCGCCCCGATGTAGAGCTGTTCCTGCTTATCAACAATGAGCCAGCCCTCCGCCAAATGGCGCGCGCAGTTGAGGGCAGGAAAGGACTGGAAGCAGTCCACATTATCGCTCACGGACAACCGGGTGAGATCGCGTTCTCGGCGGGGCTGTTGTCGCTTGAAACGATTGATCAAGACCGGGATGATCTGGCCGTTTTGGGCAGCGTGATCGGAGAGGGCGGAGAACTTCGGTTGTGGAGCTGTGCGGTCGCGCAAGGCGAGCACGGCGCTGCGTTCGTCCATGCGATCACAAACGCGACCGGAGCGAAGGTAGCGGCATCAGTCCGGCGCGTCGGCGCCGCCGCGCGCGGGGGAAGCTGGGAACTCTCGTCGATTGAAAAACCAACTTTGGCACCGCCGCCGATCACGGCGGCTGGGCAGCGGGCCTATGCGGGCGTGCTGGACACAAACAACACCACGATTTCTGGAAACAACAGCACAAACACGCTGTCGGTCACCGGAAGCAACGACAAGATCAGCGATGGCAACGGGACAAATTCCGTCACTGTGACGGGCAATAACAACACTGTGTCTGACGGCAATGGGACCAACACCGTTGCCGTAACCGGAAATAACAACACGGTTAGCGATGGCAACGGCACCAATACCATCACGGTCAGTGGCAACAACAATACCATCAGCGACGGCAACGGATCCAACACGATCATCGCCAGCGGCAGCAACGCGACGATCAGCGACGGCAATGGCGGCAACCTGATCTATGCGAAGGATACCAGCGGCACCAACAGCATCAGCGATGGCAACGGCAGCAATATCATTGTTGGTGGCAGCGGGACGGATACCATCAGTGCCGGCAACGGCAGCAACATCATCTACGGCGGCGCCGGAAACGACACGATCAAAGTCGGCAACGGCAGCGACGTCATCATGGCGGGCGCAGGCACCGACACGGTGACCGCCGGCAACGGCAATGATCTCTTCATCTATGCGATCTCGGACCATTACACGGTCGTGGGCAGCCAGCTGCAGAGTATTGCTAACGACGTCGACACCTACGTCGCCGGAGGCGGCACAGACACGATTCGAATCGTCGTAACAGCCGACGAATACTCGCTGATGAATACCCAGCTTACTGGGTATGCCAACTGGCTCGCCACGCACAAGGGGAGCAGTGCGACCTATTCGTTGAACTTCGGTACCGGGGGCGGCTTATCCCTCAATGGCTTTGAGGCGCTTCAGGTTCAAATCGTAAACCCCGGGACGATCAATCTGGCCGCCGGCGCGAATTCAAGCACCGGCTCGCTCAACAGTCTCAATCTCTTCAGCAACACGGTCGGCACAAGCTCGACCAACTTTACCGACACGTTCAAGATCGTCGGTGTCGCCGCGGGAAATGCCGGCGCGAGCGCGACGACCCTTGATCCATCGCTCGCTGTTGCCAAGTACCTCGATGGTACGGCAACCCTGCCGACTTCTTACACCGTGCACGGCGCGGACGGAACGCTTACCGTCAATGCTGATGGTACCTACAGCTACACGGTAACGTCTCACGTCTCTCTCTCCGACACATTCACGCTCACCACGCTCGATCAGAACGGGTTCGTCACCTCAACGACGCTGACGTTTGGAGTGCCTAACCTGGCTGCACCGATCGTGACTTTGACCCACGACACTGCTGGCGCCGGCACCGGCGGCACCGCCAGCGACCATCTGACCAAGGATGGGTCCTTGACTGTGAGCGGCGCCGTCGGCACCACGATCACCTACGCGGTCGATGGCGGAGCCTTCAGCGCGAGCTATAACCCGGCCGCACTGGCGGATGGCAGCCACACCGTGGACGTCAAATTGACCGACCAGGCCGGCAACACCGCCGACACCAGCATCAACTTCACGCTCGACACCACGACGGCGGCGCCGACCGTGGTGCTGACGAACGACACCGCCCGTGCCGGCACCAGCGGCACCAGCAGCGACCATCTGACCAAGGACGCCTCCTTGAGCGTAAGCGGCACCGAAGCCGGTGCGGCGATCACCTACGCGGTGGATGGTGGGGCTTTCACCGCGAGCTACGATCCGACCAGCCTGGCGGACGGCGGCCACACCGTGGACGTCAAGTCGACCGACCAGGCCGGCAACACCGCCGACACCAGCATCAGCTTCACGCTCGACACCACAACGGCGGCGCCGACCGTGGTGCTGACGAACGACACCGCGGGCGCCGGCACCAGCGGCACCGCCAGCGACCATCTGACCAAGGACGGGTCCTTGACCGTGAGCGGCACCGAAGCCGGTGCGGCGGTAAGCTATTCGGTGGATGGCGCGGCGTTCACCTCGAGCTACGATCCGACCAGCCTGGCGGACGGCAGCCACACCGTCGACGTCAAGTCGA
>NZ_AXAS01000028.1 GCF_000472925.1 Bradyrhizobium sp. Ec3.3 | reverse complement strand
GTAGCGACATCGCCGAGCTCGATGAATGGATCACGCAAGCAGGCAACAGCGAGCTCAAGAGCTTCGCCAACGGCATCGCGCGCGACATCGATGCGGTCCGAGCGGCAATAACTACATCCTGGACAACCAGTCCGGTCGAAGGCCAGATCAGCAGGATCAAAGCCATCAAACGACAAATGTATGGCCGCGCGGGCTACCCACTATTACGTCGACGCGTCCTCCTGGCTGCTTGAGAACGACCAGGCAACCTATCGCTATGCTGCACCAAATATGCGGAAGAACCCAATCAGGATGAGAACGCCTGATCGCCGCCGCCCACTTTCGGCGAGCCCGTGGGTCCGAAGAGTAGAATTGTCTCGTAACGTCTTTCGAAGAGACCCCTTCAAGATGGTCCAAAATGAGGTCTGCTTCTTCTTCGCCGAAACCGAGATCGCGTTCTCCATAAGTCGCAAAGGCGTGACGAACTTTATGGGGTGAGAAATTGGCGCCGGGCAATCATCGCTGCCGCGATGTGCACCCGTGACCGCTCGGCGACGCTGGCACGTACCAATCAGTAGCTGAATTCCCAGGGAGGTGCGCTCGGAGAAGTATCCTTCACGTGCAATTACGAGCGCACGCCCCACCTCAATCTCGGGGGGGGCGCATCACCTTTCTCGTCTTCTGGATCGAATTCATCCTCGCCAATCTCAACTCGCGTTCGGGGAGGAGCTTGCAGTTTTAGCATCACGCCTCTGCCAACGTTCGTCTGATCTTGACGGACAGCTTCAGCGAGCCAGTTCCAAAACCGTCTGATCGTGCGAACCATGCCTTCGGCCATGGCTTCCGCGCCGCGCTGATGGACCGCCGCAATGGCCTCTGCCATCTCGTTCCGCGTGATCGTATTCTACCTAATCGTACCCTGGGGTTTGGCCGAAGGCTGAGCAAGAGCACCGCCGACGAAAGGCTGTATTGACTAACCACCCGGTCACCCATCCCATCGTTGCCACTTCGCCCACCGCGTCACGCGCGTCATGGAACGCTTTGCAGGGTGCGGTGCCTAAACCCAACAGGTCGCTTTCGGCTCTCACCGTGGCGCTGAAGTCCGCAGATGTCTCCTTACCTCCTCTGGCTGCCCCTATAGCGTGCCTAGCGTACGGCTAGAGGTGACGAAAAAACTTGGACACCAGCACTCTCACGCGCTCAAGTTTGGCAATCTCTCTGAGGAAGATGGTGCCGGCAGCCCGTGTTTCTCCTTGGCTGCCGTGCTCCAACGCTCGCTGGGCCCGCGTGCGCCGTCGCCGAACCACACTCTCACGTGCCGCCGGCCGCCGCAGCCATGCGCCGTATCTCAGCGTCAGTCAGCGAGGGCGGGACAGGATGCGCTGCAAGCAGGGCCTCGGCTGCCTCGATGGCCGTATCAAAGACTGCCAGTACACCCGTCGCTGCTACGTTGGCCGATTTGCGGCCATTCGTACCGAGCGATTTCTTGAGAAAACCTGCCTCTCGCAGTCTGAGTTGAGCACACGGGCAACGGCCTCTTGTAGGCGCTCGGGCACCTTCCGCTTGGCGTAGAAGGTACCATGTCTGTCCTTGATCAGTCCCATTAGCGCGCGCATCAAAGCTACGTGCAGTCAAAGTCATGATTTGCGGGATGTTTTTGATCTATCAGCGCTTCTAGCGCCGCTGGCGCGCCCTAGCGGAGGGAGTGAATCCTGCGCAACTATGCCAAAAATCGCTCGATTTATGCGCGAGCTGCCACCTGCAGTGCGAGTCTGCAGCGAGATGACGTGATATGCCGATCTCGCAATCGTTCTTTGCACTGTCGACGATCGGTGAATCGGCGAAGCGAACACGTTGAGCCTGCGGACGCGAAAGAAGAACGCAAAGGCAAACTGCCCCTCCACTCTCCTCACGGGACGCTATCGATCCCGGTCTCTTCGTCAACCTTGTGTAACAAACCCAACCTAGAGGTTGCGAATGGTCAGCATCTCCCCGAGCTCACGTTTCGAGCGTGCTGATCAGAAGCGCGCCGGAAATGTTCACGGATTGATTGGCAATTTGATGTTCGTCTCAACGGCTACGAAACAGTTCGTATTGCCAATTCTTCGTCGACTTCGGCCAAGCCTGCGAACCAAGATCGCCCTGCTTGGAATAGTGGGCGTGCTCGTCACAGGGGCGACTTGCATCGTGGGGCTGAATTATGTTGCGCAGGCGCAGCGCGAGGCAGACCAGAGCATCCATCTTCGCGCTCACCTGGCGGCGCTTTCCGAAGCGTTCCTTGAATCGCAGCAGATTGCACTGGAGTTTCTGCGTAAGCACGACGAAGCCTTGATCGCGCGGCACGCGCAGGGCATAAGGAATGCGCTGGGTGACCTCGACCAGATCGAGGAGTATGTTGCTTCCTTGCCAGAGGGCGATCCTCTGAAGGACGTATCATTCCTCCGAGCCGGCATTGGCCTTTACGCAACGCGTTTCAACAACATCGTTTCAGCGCAGCGCGTGCTCGGGTTCGCCGAGAACGATGGCCTGCAGGGCAAGCTGCGCGACACCGTGCATCAGGCCGAATCCCGGATTGCGCAGTTCGACCAACCTCACGTAGCCGTGTTGATGTTGATGATGCGGCGGCACGAAAAAGATTTTATGCTGCAGCGTGAGGAAAAGTACGGCGATGAACTGGACAAGCGGGTCGCCGAGCTCGGAACCGCGCTGGTGTCTTCCGAGTTGGCGCCAGCCACCAAATTGGAACTGAAGACGCTCATTGGTTCCTACCGAGCTAGCTTCGTGGCGTTCATGGTTGCCCAACAGGCATTGGATGACCAAGTTGATGATCTCGGGCAGATCTATGGTCGCAATCATCCTCTCCTGTTGAAAGCGATCGCTGCAGCTGATGCCAGTTCTGCCGCAGCGCAAGAGCGTGCCTTGCGAATCCGCCAGATGCTGGGCTGGGGAATTGGGCTTGCCACACTCGCAATCGGCTTTATTGCAATTTTTGTCGGGCAGGGCATAGCTCGGCTGATCACTCTAATGACCAAAGCGATGCGCCAGCTGGCGGCGGGACAATTCGAGGTGACCCTGCCTGGACTTGGCCGATCGGACGAGATCGGTGAGATGGCGAGGGCCATGGAATCGTTCAAGCTCAAATTGAGAGAAAAGGCGCAAGCCGAGCTTGTAGCGAATCTGGAACAGGATCGCTTGGCGGGACTGCGACGGAAGGCGGAGCTTGAGAAGCTTGCCAGGACCTTTGAAAATGCAGTAAGCGGCGTCATCGACACACTGTCATCCGCTTCGACCGAGTTGGAGGCGTCCGCTAGTAGTCTGACGGACACGGCGCACAATACGCAGGAAGTCTCGCGCAAGGTCGCCTCCGCCTCGGAGGAAGCGTCAGACAATGTTCAGATTGTCTCTGCACGTACCGTCGAGATGATCGCGTCTGCTACGGAGGTTAGACGCCAAGTCGAGCAATCTGCAGAAATCGCAAGTGCCGCCGTGCGTCAGGCGGAAGAAACCGACCGACAAATAAAGCACCTGTCGGCAGCTGCGCTAAGGGTTGGTGGCGTCGTTGAGCTGATCGCCGCAATTGCCAGGCAAACAAACCTTTTGGCTCTTAACGCAACGATCGAGGCTGCACGCGCGGGCAAAGCCGGCCGCGGCTTTGCCGTTGTTGCGCACGAGGTAAAGTCGCTGGCAACACAAACAGCCAAAGCGACCTCGGAAATTGCAAAGCAAATCGCAGATATCCAAGCCGCCACGGAGGAGTCGGTCAGCGCCATCACGCAGATCGGCAGCAGTATTGGCAGGATCTCGCAGATCGGCTCGAGGATAGCTGCTGCGATCGAAGCGCAGGGTACGGCAACCAAGGATATTGCGCAGAATATCCAACATGCGGCAGAAATGTCGATGCAGGTCGCCAGCAACATCCGGCAGGTTGCATTGAGCGCCTCGAGCACAGGTGCGTCATCCTCGCAGGTACTGACGTCTGCGAATGCGCTCGCTCAAAGTAGCCATCGTCTCAAATTGGAAGTCGATGGTTTTCTCGCCGGGGTCAGGTCGTGATCATCTGAAACTCCTGCAGAACTATTTGACGGCGTGATTATTTGCTCGCATTGGGGATCTCAGAATGCCTGTCTACCTTGCGTCGTATGATTTGAAGGAGACCAATCCTGATTCGCACCCCACTTTTTTGAAGCAAGCAGCGGCGCAGGGCTGGAAACTGTGGATCCTTGGTTCGAACAACGTGCGATATCGACTGCCGAACACAACATTGGTTGGCATATTTGACGGTTTGGCCGTTGCCGAGGCCAGGCTCGAAGCAGCCCGGTTGGCAACGGAGAACGAAATGGGCGGCACCGTCACGACGACCAAGTGGATTGTCGCGGAATACGGACCCACTCGGTTCAATTCCGACGAACGGCAGAGCGCGTAAGGCCGCCGGAGTTGTGCTGGCGGCCCCAGGTTCGTCACAATCCTCGCTCGCAGCGTTGTGTTTTGACAGCGTTGTGCTTTGTCGGCCTCGTGCTTGCGTCAGGTCCGGGATGTAAGGCGGTGGTAGGCCGGGATCAAGCGAGTTCGCCGCCGTCTGCGGCGACGTGCGGATGTCGAGGTCTGTAACCGCGCCGCACGTGCAATGGGGCTCGCACGGAGACCGCTCCGATTCCCGAAAACCTGGTTTCGCGGAAGGCCGTCATGGCGATCGCCGAGGCAGAGGTCCTGATTGGCGCGGTCGCCACGGCCGGGGGGCGATGTCATGAACCGGATCTGCTCGGCTTGCCCCACCAGACAGAGTCCCTGTGCCAAAGTGGTTTGTGATCACCGACGAACCGGCTACCATCGCACTTCCACGAGACAAACATCTGCGTGAGTGACACGGTGGTTCGCGACCTGGTCACACAAAATACAAGGGCCGCTCTGGGCCGCTGCTGGGTGAGCCCCGTGTCAACGTGCTGGAACAGCTTAATCTCGCCTTGATGTGGACCCATTTCAGGCACCGAGTGGCTGGGCGCACCTATGGCCGCAACTCCTGTCAGAGTGATGGTCATCGACGACGGACCACCGATATGCAAGCTGCTGCGAACGGGATGGATACGAGGTTCTCGAAACTGCGAACAGCAAGCTGGCGCTCGACCTGTTATTTGAGAATCCGGCGCTTGTTGTTCTCGACCTTGGCCTACCGGACATCCGGGATCCGCGGAACCCCGTGATTTGAACGGCGCGCCACGGCCCGATGACAGGGCACGATTGCTTCGTCGTGGACTACGATGCAGCAGCCGGCCATAATCTCCGTTTGCCAAGGCGCGATGGCCTGCGATTTTGTGCTCCGCCTCGCGGGGCTTCGGATACAGGGCGGCCATGGCGAGTGCCGGGGCTCGGGAGTTCTCCAAGCTCCAAAGCATCTTTCCACAACCAGATGCTACCGCACAGCTATCGCGTACTTGTATGGCTCTCGTTTCAGCGTAGCGTCGCTGCTTCCGAGTCATTGGTTTCGCCTCCAGGCGGAGCGGTAGTGGGATTTTTTATGCCGCATGCATCCCCGGCGCAGAGGGTTTTCCCATTTGGCGATCAGCCGGAAGAGCTGTCGCGCGGAGATCGGAAGGAGGCGGCGTGGGACCAAGTTCTGTTGGCTGCCTTCGCCGATCGCGGCTTCCAGTCGGGTTTTTTGCCGCTGGCTGAGGAGGCAGTGCGCGCACAGCCTGGCGATGGGCATATCCTGCTGCTCGCCGCCACGGCGGCGCTGCTGGACGGGGATGCGGCCCGCGCACAGGTCTTTCTGAAACGCTTCCGCAAGCGCTACGTTGCGATCGATGCCTGCTACCTGTTGAACGCCCTGGCGCTCGCGCAGCAGAACAGGCTCCTGCCGGCGCGTTCGCTGCTTGAAGCCCACGGGCTCACGGATTGGCTCAACGTTGCGAACGTTTTTCCCGGAGGCCTTGAGCGTCGGGGATGGCTCTACCGTCACTACGCTCGGATCTTCGAGCCCAGCAAGACCGTCCGGAGTAGGCGCTTGGCCGCCGGCCCGGTGCCAAAAGCCAAGACCCGGGTCAAGCCCAGGCCGCCCACGGAACGGGCCGTTACGCCGACCATACCGGTTTCGTTGCCGCTGATCGACATCGATATTCCCTTCACCACCGAGCTCAATCTCGCGCCGTTGTTGGACGCCTTGCACAAGCCGCCGAACAGCGAGGGCGCCTGGTATGGCTTGCGCGAGCGCTTTGCCCACCTCGGCCTCGCGCAAGGCTTCGACGAGCTGCTCTGCCTGCCGCATCTGCGCGGCATCGAAACCTTCTGGTACCAGGTCGAGACCGTGCGCAAGGTGCTCAAGCAGCATCGTGGTCGCGTTCTGCTTGCCGACGAGGTCGGGCTCGGCAAGACCGTCGAGGCCGGCATGATCCTCAAGGAGTATCTTTTGCGCGGCATCGTCGACAGCGTTCTGGTGCTGACCCCGGCCTCGCTCGTCGGGCAGTGGCAGGAGGAGCTCGAATCGAAGTTCGACATTGCCTGCGCGACCACCCATGATGCGCTGCTGCGCAGCGACCCGAAAGGGTTCTGGCGGCAGAATCGCCTGATCGCTTCCCTCGCCCTGGCGCGTCGCAGCGAGCATGCGGCGCACATTCTCGACCGTAGCTTCGATCTCGTCATCGTGGACGAAGCCCACCATCTGCGTGACCGCACGAGCCAAAGCTACAAGCTGGTGGATGCGCTCAACAAGCGCTTCGTCCTGCTGCTGTCGGCGACGCCGGTGCAGAACGATCTCACTGAGCTGTACAACCTCTTGACGCTGCTCAAACCCGGTATCTTCAAGACCATGAAGGAGTTTCGCGCGGCTCACGTGACGGCGGGCAAGCCGCGCCAACCGGCCAATCCCGAGCGCCTGCGCGAGTTGATGCGCGGCGCCATGGTGCGCAACACCCGCGCGGTCGTCGCGCTAAAATTGCCGCGCCGTCACGCCGTGACGATCTGCGCGGATGGCACCGAGGGCGAGCTGACAGCCTACCGCGAGCTCGAGGCAGCGGTGCGGCAACTGGCGGTCCAGGGGGCAAATCGGCTGGCCCTTCGGCATCTGCTCGGCGCTGCCGGATCATCTCCGGCCGCGGCCGCCGCCGCCGTGCGGCGCTTGTCCGGCCGCCACGTCGATGCAAGCTGGCACGCGCTGGCGCAGAAATGGGCCCGCATCGGTGTCGGCGGCAAGGAGGCGGCGCTCCTCGACCTCTTGCGTCGGAACCCGGACGAGAAGAAGCTGGTCTTCGTTCATTACCGCGAGACGCTTGAGCATCTGGCCACGCTGCTGGCCCGCGAAGGATTTGCCTTCGCGCGCTTCGAGGGAGCGCTCAGCGGCCCCGCCAAGGACGCCGCCATTGCAGAATTCCGCGAGCGGGTGCCGGTGCTGCTATGCACGGAGTCGGGTGGCGAGGGCCGCAATCTCCAGTTTTGCAATACACTGATCAATTTCGACGTGCCGTGGAACCCGATGGCGATCGAGCAGCGCATCGGACGCATCGATCGCATCGGCCAGCAACGCGAGGTGTTCGTGTTCAACCTTGTGACTCGCAGCACTCTGGAGCAGCAGATTTTGTCGCTGCTCGACGAAAAGATCTCGATGTTCGAGCTTGTCGTAGGTGAGGTCGGGGCGATCCTGGGCGGCCTCGACGAGGACCGCGATTTCGCCGACCTCATGCTCGATGCATGGCTGCGCTCAACCGAAACGGGCCGCGCGGAGGCGTTGGAAGCGCTCGGCCGCCGTCTGAAGGGAGCGCGCGAGCACCACGAAAGTGCCAAGGCCCTCGACACCGCCCTGTTCGGTGATGAATTCGAGACCGTGTGAGCCGAGCCGATGAGTGAACTGCGCGACTTTGTCGCTGATCTATTGGAACGCCGGGGCGCCGCCGTCGAGGCTCTCGCTTCGGACCGGCTTGAGGTACTCGCGCCTACCCCCCTGCAACGACAGCTGGGCTGGCCCGAACTCACGCATCTCGGCTTCGGGACGCAACAAGCTCCGGGCGCGGTTGCGATAGCGCTCGAGGGGGACTGGCTCGACCGCTTCGGCGCGATCCTCGCCGACGAGGGACGATGGAGTGAACGGGAGGTTCGGCTCCCCGCTCCGGTTCCACCCCCCAGTGCCCCCGAAAAGCTGCTCGATCGCGTCCTCGACTTGCCGAACGCGATCTGGCGGCTCCAGGGCATGTCTGCAACCTGGACACGCTGCCTGATGCTGGCGTTCCGCGTCACCGCGCTGTCGGACGAGAAGCGCGAGAAACTGATCTGGCTCGGATTCAACCTCGCGACTGGCGCGGCGATCAGCGACGTCCTGGCACAGCTGCGGCCGGCGCTGGCGCAAACTGCCGATTGGCACATGCCCGACGCGGTGACCAAGCGCGTGGCCGGACCGGGATGGAGCTCAGGGACGCTCGCGGCGCGGTTGCGTCCGCTACTCGAGCGCGAGGCACAGGACAGCATGGAGCCGTTCCTGCGGGCGATGCGCCGCCGACTGGAGCGAGACCGCGACCGTGTCCATGCCTATCACAATGACCTGCGCGAGGCATCTCTGAAACGCCTGGCGGCGCTCAACCGCACGGACGGAGACCGCGCCGAGGCCGACCGGCGGCGCGAGACGCTGCGGGTGGAGGCGATCGAGCGTGAATATCGCGCCAAGCTCGACGACCTACGCCGCAACTATGCGCTGCGCGTCACGGTCGAATGGGTCCAAGCGCTTGAGATCTATGTACCGGTGCAACGCTTCGAGGTGCTGATTCGCCGCCGCAAAGGGGAGCGCATGATCCGGCTTGACTGGCACCCGCTGGTCAGGACGCTTGAGCGGCCGCTCTGCGAGGCGGGACCGGGCCTCGATCGCGTGCGCCTCGTGTGCGACGACAAGCTGCACCTGACCGATACGGCGGGCCATGCGCCCTGCAATTCATGCGGCAAGCCTTTCTGCCGCGCCTGCTTCCCGCAGGGCTGCCCGCGTTGCCGCCACACGTAAATGAGAACGGCGGTGCGCTGCGGGCCGCTATCGCGCACTCCTGCTTAGGTTGACCCGCGATGGTCGAGGAAGACGGGTCATATTCGTTCTCTGTGGCTCTATGAGAGCACATGCGATTTGCCACGGTACGCTCGGCAAGAAGGCAGAGCGGAAACGCCGCAACCGTCCCGCCCGCAGAACGACGCGCGCCTGCCGCGCAATCGGTCTCTATGTTGGTGGCGGCCTGGAAGGTCTTATTCGATGATTGCGCGATCATTGGATGTTTTGGTGCTTTCGTGCATAACTTTGGCGAGGTATCTTTCTTTTTTCTCCTCACCGTTGACAATTTTCTCTCGCCTTCCATAGGAAGCGACGACTCTGGGTATGCGGGTTAGTTGACGGATCGGATTTAGGATGAGCCACATTTCGCAGGCGCCTGTCGAGCGCATCACCATTCCGGTGCTGCAGCGGTGGAAGGGGGAAGGGCGGCGTGTCGCAATGACCACCGCTTACGACGCTGTCACGGCATGCATCGCTGACCCCATTGTCGACATTATCCTTGTTGGGGATAGCGTTGGCAATGTCTGCCTCGGATTTGATAATACGTTGCCGGTTAGCATGGCGATGATGAACCATCACCTCGAAGCCGTGTCACGGACAAGGCCTCGAGCCCTGCTTGTAGCCGACATGCCCTTTCTTAGCTTTCACCTTGGTCCAGAGGAGACGATCCGCAACGCCGGAGGCTTCTTGCAGCGTGGGGCCGACGCCGTCAAACTCGAGGGTGGGGCCAAGCGTACCGAAATCGTACGCGCCTTGGTCGATTGCGACATTCCAGTGATGGGCCATCTCGGCCTGACCCCGCAGAGCGTCAATGTTATGGGTGGTTTCAAGGTGCAAGGTCGGAACGCCGATGATGCCTTGCGTCTGCTCGACGACGCCCATCGTCTACAGGAAGCCGGATGTTTCGCTCTCGTCCTGGAAGGTATCCCGGCAGAACTCGCCGCCCGAGCGACCGAGACCCTGACAATCCCGACAATTGGAATTGGGGCTGGCCCTAGTTGTTCGGGCCAGGTACTTGTGTTCCATGACGTGCTTGGCCTGACTGCAAGCCATCGGCCAAAATTCGTTCGCACCTATGTCGAGGGTTTTCAGCTATTGCAGGAGGCGCTGTCACGCTGGGCCGCAGATGTCCGCAATGGTGCATTTCCGACGTCACAAGAGTGCTATCGGCTTCCCGAAGGCTTGAGCGATGCTATCGCAAGCTGGGCGCCTTCCAATCCAACCTGAGATAAAGCTCCAACATGCAAACAGTTACGACGGTCGCTGAGCTACGTGCCGCTCTTGCAAAAGCTCGCAATTCAGACAAGCGTGTCGGCTTCGTGCCGACAATGGGCTACCTGCACGACGGTCATCTGGCATTGGTCGACGCGAGTCGCGCGCAATGCGACGTCACGGTTGTAAGCATCTTCGTCAATCCCACTCAGTTCGGGCCGAACGAAGATCTCGGTGCCTATCCGCGTTCCTTTCTCCGGGATGAGGGGCTGTGCCGTGATGCCGGCGTGACCATTGTTTTTGCTCCGGGTGCACGGGAGGTCTATCCGGCTCAGTTCGAGACCTTCATCGAACCCGGCGAACTCGCAAAACCCTTGTGCGGGGCTTTCAGGCCTGGGCACTTTCGCGGTGTCGCAACCGTCGTCTGCAAGCTGTTCAGCATGGTGCAGCCGAATGTCGCGTTTTTCGGACAGAAGGATTTCCAGCAATGCGCGGTCGTACGTCGCATGGCAATTGATCTCAATCTTCCCATCGAGATCGTCACCGTGCCAACCGTTCGGGAGCCGGACAGGCTCGCTATGAGCAGCCGCAATCGCTATCTCAATAAAGAAGAGCGCCGGCGGGCGCTTGCGATCAGTCGCGGTCTGTTCGCAGCGGAGGCCGAATTTCGCGCAGGCGAACGCGAATGCGAGAAGCTTATTGCAATCGCCAGGCGGCATTTGGATGAAGTCGACCGGCTGCAATATCTCGAGCTCGTCGATGCAGACACGCTTGAGCCTGCCTCGAATCCCTTGAGCAATCCTGCTGCTCTGTGCGCCGCGGCCTACGTCGGCTCGACGCGGCTGATCGATAACGTCATCCTTAAGCCGCAAGTGAGCCTGTAGTCCGAGCGAACGGGCTCGACTGACGAACATCGGAGCCCGACAGCTCGGAGCAAAAGGGGGCAACCAAGGTGCGCGATGCCCACCGGCGGTCATAAGTGCGAGCGTCACAGCATCAAGCATATTGTGAAGCAGCGGCCAATCGAGGGGGCGGCCATATTGTTTCCTGCTCGCCCAATGGTGCAGGCCACTGTTGCAACCAGGCTATGAACGGCTGAAGGTCCTCCGCCTCGCAAGCTCGAATTCGGCCGGTCTTTGTCGCTTGTGCGTATGACGGTGATTTCTCTGCCGTCCGCTACTCGCCCTTTCTGCATCCTGAGCTCAAGAACCCCGCGGACCAAATTTGATCCGCCGTATCATCCGCATTCCTGAGCAATGTGAACGGCCTCGCCTTCGCCAAGCCAACTACAAAGGCAACATCTCGGCCGGCCCACAGTGACCATGCCGATCGAACAGTTCGAGACGGATGGATTGCCACCCTTTGACAGGCGAAGGCAGCGCTTGCTCCAAGCCAATGCTGCTGGATGCATGTTCTCGGTCAATCTCGTTAAAATTCGTCGGATATTGGCGATTGGGCGCAGGATTTAGGCTCAACTTCGGTATTGATTGCACTAATCAAGATTGAATGACGCTTATAGTCAGCGATCGGCGAAGCCCTCCCAATGGAGTGGTTGCTTCGTCAAAATCGGTGCACATCAAGCGATTGCGCGCGATATCCGTACGAGCCGGAAAGCTTGGCGGCCGGTCGCGCGCGGCGTGCGCACGTAGTGCTGCGCGCAAAGCGAGCACTATCTAGTTAACGCCGACAGGAGGCGACAATGCGAAACAGCTCGCATAATTCGGAGCATGGTTCAGCGAGGTGCTGTGCGATCTGCGGTGGAAGATTCGGTCTGATCCGCTACTACTGCTGGCGAACGGCTCTTTGTTCCAAGAAATGCGTCGACCGCCTCAGGATGCGGCGAGAAGCCGATCATAAATGGCTTTCCTGGCTGCGAGCGGCCTAGCAGCTGGCAGCGTGTGCCACGCGGACGTTGAGAAAGACCACGTTCTTCTTTCTCGGATGCCCCAGTAGGATACCGGATCATAGGCATTCGTTGCTGCAAGAGGACCTTAAATTCCCATCCAGACCGGCTCGGGACCAAGATTGGCGCGATTTCGAACGCTCGGATCGCTGACAAGATCTCAGGCCGGAATGAGACCCCTAACGGGCGCAGACTATGAAATTCATCCTCGTGAATCACAGGACCCCGCACGGCAACAGAACCTGCAGCGGATGTTCTCGGTCCTTAGGTCCAGGTTACGTGCGAGATGTGCGAACGGGGCGAGGATATTGCGACTACGATTGCTATCGACGCCGTCACCTTACAGACATCGCCTTCCCTTACCTTGTACCGCGAGCCTTCTTTAGGCGCGATACGCAAGATCTCGTTCCTGTCGGAATCGAGGCCTTGCTGACTGCCGCTTCATGTTGGCTTGAGGTCGGGGTCGCCACAATGTCATGGATCAATACGGTGGCGCGTCCTGGCGAGCCCTCTGGGTCCAAAAGACCTCCATTGGCTTAAGCTCGGAGGAATCGTGGGGACCGCGCGCGACAGATGGTGAGTGCAGAGTTGAACTGGTCGGAGCTTGAGTGAGCGCGCGGGAGGCAAGACCTCGACGGCTATTCGGTCCGAGCTTGTTTTGAGCTCGCTTTGCAGCCCAAGCGACGTCTGCGTGGTAAGCACCATCTTTCCTTCTTTTTCGATGACATAAGACGTGTGTAAATATATATTCACAACGTAAGCGAGCTTTCTCAATTTTCCATCAGTGAGGATTTTCCATGAAGATACGTTTCTTGATCGCGCTGGGCTGTGCAGTACTCGTTGGATCGTCGGCCAACGCTTGGAATAATTTCGGACATATGGAGGCAGCTGCGCTGGCCTGGAGCCAGCTGACGCCTGCCGCCAAGCAGGAAGCCACGCGCCTTCTCAAACTCAATCCTCAATACGATGGCTGGATCCAGGGCGTGCCGGCGAGCCAGCGCGACCAGGTCGCGTTCGTCAAGGCGGCGACGTGGCCGGACCAGATCAAATCGCTCGGCGACTACCACAACGATGGCGACAGAAACGGCGATGTTGCGCCGCAAACCCCCGAAGCGTCGCAGAACATCGGATATGCCGATCACTTTCGCCACAAGTATTGGCACTTCATTGATGAGCCGTTCTCGACGGATGGCACCCCATTGCAGCAGCCGCAATCGCCTAACGCGCAGACTGAGGTCGCTGTCTTCAAGAAAACGCTTGCGGATAAGACGGCATCGGACGACGTGCGCTCATACGATCTTTCCTGGCTGCTGCATCTCATCGGTGACCTGCACCAGCCGCTGCACGCGACCTCCCGCTTTACGCACGCCGAGCAGGATGGCGACGCCGGAGGAAACGACGTCAAGATCAGTTGCAGAAAATGTGGAAGCGCGAGGGAACTCCATGCGTTCTGGGATGGGTTGTTGGGACCGACCAGCGCGCCACCGCAGGATGCCATCGACGCCGCGGCGGATCTTCGGACAGTGGATAGCGGTTCGACGGATGAGAACGATTGGATCCAGGAGAGCTTCGAGATCGCCAAGAGTTCAGTGTACGCGCCGCCGATTCGCGGCGGCGACGGCCCGTACAAACTCACGCAGCCTTATCAGTCAAGGGCCCACAGGATCGCCAACCAGCGGATTGCACTCGCCGGCGCCAGGATTGCGGCGATCCTCAACGATGCATTCAAATGAGCGTCCGTCTCGGTGCTCATCCTAGGTTATTGCCTACGATCGCTCGGCACGTACGTGTGACCGCTCGATAGGCGAGCGTTGCAACTAGATCTTATTCGCGTCCACGGCAGCTTGCCGCTTCATTTCGAGTGAGAACAGGCATGCCAGGGCGGATGGTACGTCCTTCCATTGAGGCGTATGCCATCGCCTTCGAGGAAGTCGCGAAAGATAAGTGACGTGTCTTCATCATTTGGCAGACGCTCTGGCATTGTTCGCTCGCGTTGGGCGGGGCCGCCGCTTCTGGAGGCGGCGACCCCTTGCCGCGAAGACGCCGGTTACGCGAGACATCGGCACCTTCGCGACCACCGCCAGGATGGGCGCGGTGAATGTACGGCGACAAGGAGCTTTGCGCGTTAGTCTTACCGATCAAGGTTTTTGCTATAGGGATGCTGCATTCAGCTGCGTGGGTAATTATATTGGCCAATTCAGGCCATTTCTTTATTTGAGAGATAGATGTCGCATTCAGTTGAATTGATCGTCAACGGCTACGTCAGACTGAAGGATCGTGGCGCGCTGGAGGGTCTTCTTGCGCATCGGCGGGAGTTGCTGAGGCAACTAAGCAGCGTCACCGGCATCGATCCTAGTCGAGCCGTCGCGCAAGTAAGTCAAGAAATCGCAGTCATCGAAGCTGGACTTGCGACGATCGCGCCGGAGTGACGCGCGGGGCCGCCCGTTCTGCGGAGGCGAGCAACTTGGTGTTGGCTACCTCTGTTCATGGCCTCCACGTTCATGCGGGCTAAGCCAGCGACGACTAGCACGAGCAAGGTGATCCAGAGGCGGGCATAGAAAGCGACGGACAGCGGCTTACGCTACGATGACGCTTTCCGATCAAACGAAGCGCCGCGCCGAGTATGTTGGCGCGACGACTTCGCCTTGGGTGGACCCGGACGGGGCAATGTCCGGTGCGCGGAGCCTAACGCCCTGCAGTACTATCGCAAGCAAACCCCTGCATTAAGCTTGATGTCGCCGCCACGGGTTAATTCTGGAACCGCTATCTGCAGTCGACGTTGGCTGAACGCGATTGTCAGCGGGGGCGAACAGCGATGGTCCGTTAGGAGAATTGATTGCGACGCTGAGGCCCGGCGGACACCATTCAGAGTTAAAGCTTGCCAGAGTTAAAGCTTGCTGGAAAGCCAAAAAGTCCCCCCTTCAAGATGCACCGGGCGTTGGTCTCGCGTTCTCAGTCGCTCGGCTGCTTAGGCCGATCGAGAAGGTCGAGCGCCGTGTTTACTTGCTGAAGTTGATGCTCGATCTTCTCGCGCTGCTTAACATCTGTAGTCGAATCGAGTTGCTCAATCAGCTTCTGCTTTCGAGCGAGCAGATTTCTAATGACCGTTGTCATCTGACCTCCGTGACGGCTCCCGATTGACCGCGCGATGCTGCATGTACTTCACCATGATCCAGTACCTCTGCCGGTCGGGATAGGGACGGCCCGCGATGCTTCGAGACAGCCACTTCGACGACCTAAACGGCATTCGGGCTTGCGACGCCGCTCCCGAACGCAGCAGCGGCGTCGCAAGTAGGCTGCAAAGAGGATCGACTTGACCCATGGTCCATTTGACAATGTGTGATCCTGCTTGTGGAAGAACGACACTATCTGCCTAAGGAGGGGGGTGGCGTCTCCTTTGTGCGCGTTGGCAGTATCGGATATTCGATCTTGGGGAGGCGCCCGCTCAGTGAATTAAGAAAGGCAACAATATCGTTACTCTCCTTCTCGCTCAGCTTGGCGCCGAGCTGTACTTCGCTCATGATTCCTACGGCTTCCTTGAGAGTCCAAACTTGCCCCGAATGGAAGTAGGGAGCTCGCAAGGCAACGTTGCGCAAGGGGGCGACACGGAACACGTATTCGTCGCCCGGGGCATTGGTGACTGCGAACCGTCCCTTGTCGGTCGTAGGAAGCAATTTGATATCGGGCTTTTCGATTACACCAAACGGGAAAAAATCCTGGCCGCCAATATTCAATCCGTTATGACAGGAGGCGCATCCTTTGTCCATGAACAGCTTTAATCCTGCCTTTTGCTGATCATCCAGAGCACTGGCATCGCCATTCAGGTACTGGTCGAACGGGGCCGCCGGCGTCGTGAGAGTGGCTTCAAAAGCCTCGATCGCTTTGGCGAAATTATCGAAGGTGACCGGCGATGTATCATTCGGGAAGGCTTGCTTAAACCTACCGACATAACCCTCCATCGAGTTCAACGTGCTCGTCACACGATCCGGGGTCGCATTCATTTCGACGCTCGCCTGAACGGGTCCCTTGGCCTGCGCCTTGAGATCCGGCGCGCGTCCGTCCCAGAATTGCGCGGCATTGAATACCGAATTGTAGACGGTTGGCGCCCGACGCGCCCCCTTTTGCCAGCCGTGACCGACCGAGGTCGGCCCGGCGTCGACCCCGCCAGTGCCAAGATTATGGCACGTGTTGCAGCTGATGATCCCGCTCGCCGAGAGGCGTGGGTCGAAAAATAGCATCTTGCCGAGCTCGGCTTTTTCCACAGTGACAGGATTGTCCTTGACCACGGGGGTAGCTGAGGGGATCGGTTTGAAGATCTGTCTGGCCGCCCTCATCAAATCGTCATTCGCAATAGCATGAGATGAGACGAGCACTAGGAGGGTAGCAATAGATACCTTGCGCATCACGTGAGACTTCCAGTTTATTCGGCGCCGCTACCGAACAATAATTCTTCAGGAGGGCACCCACGACATGATCGCCTGCAACCATGCAGGAACCGAGCCAGCCGTCGCGCGTGAGCAGGTGTCGTGTTTCCCTGCTCGATGTCGACTTCGCGACACGTTGGCAGCAGCGCAACACTCGTACGTTCGGCTTGGCACGAAGCATATGGTTTCGCCGCGCTTCGAGGAGGGGCAAAGCGGCACGTCAATTGCAAGAATACCGTGACAGCGCGAGACACCTGTCTCGCGAGTTCAAATTCAACTGCTCAGTTGGATCCAATCGATGTCACAGACGCTGCATCATTGATCTGGTCCAGTTGATTGAGGCGTTGCCGAGTTCGTCGAAGATAGCCGCCGCCGCTCTCAACAGGTGGCTTTGGTCCCTATCGTGTCTAACAAGTGTTGGCGAGATGAGGCGGGGATTCTCGCAGTTCGACAAGCTTAGCTTGCTGAAGGCCTGGATGGGTTGGTGGCGCGTCTTGTGTGTCGCAGCGCTAGCTGCTTGTGACTTGCTACATCCATGGCGCGCTTCACGCGCAGGCTGCCTCCTGATGGAGGCTGAACAAGAGCGGATGGAGAGATGTCTTAAGCGAAGTTACTTGAAATAATCACCCCGCCACCGCGGTATAGCTCAATTGGCCAGCCTGCGCGTCGTTACCGGAAAATCTTGGGGTCCCAGAGAGTTGGGTGCAACTCACCAGACGCCCCCGCAATCGCGATGTGCGTGCCGATGGCGTAGCAGGGATGGTGAGCGCCACCTAGCACCCCTCTGTCCCGCAGGGGCTGGGTTGCCGGACGCGGACATCTACCTCGGCTTGGCGGACTTTCTTCAAATGCCCATCCGACAGTTACGAGGTAAACCATGAAGTATGTATTTCAGCGCCGGTCCAGTGCACTCTTCGGCGGCGCGGCATCGTTGTTCGCCGCTGCTAGCGTGCACGCGCAAGGTCGCCTTACTGAACCTGCCTCACGCGTCGTGCTCTGTGCCGAGCACAGGAATAAGGACTGTCCAATCGATTTGTGGAGGGCAAACGCGATGGAGGGCGGCAAATTCTTTCCCGCCACCAAGGGGGGTCTGCTAGACCCGATCGCACCGACCGATGTGCAGAACGCGGCGCCGCCAGCGGACGGGCACATTGCCGGCAGCACCGTGCGCGGCGATGTGCCCTTGCTAGATGAGCAGACGCCGACGCGTTGGGAGAAGATTCGCTTACACTCCGGCGCGAAGCAGAAGTTCAAGTGGGAATACGACGCGCCTCACCTGACACGGCGTTGGAACTACTTCATCACACGGGCGGACTGGAATCCGTCCTCGCCGCTCGCGCGCGCGCAGTTCGAAGCGAAGCCATTTTGCACAATCCAGAATGGCGGCCAGCCGTTTTGGGATCCGAATGCCAACCTGATGCCCACGGCGCCCACTGTGCACATGTGCGAGCTGCCAAGGCGCACCGGCTACCAAGTGATTTTGGCTGTTTGGGAACTCGCCAACAGCCCGATGGCGTTCTATCAGATCGTCGACGCGACCTTCGAGGAACGGAGATCGTCGAGCACAGTGGTTCCGATTGAAGGGGCGCTCTAGGCGGATCTCGCCGCCGAAATGCGGCGGGCGCTTGGCCGACCTGCAGAGATCCACCACAGACAGTAGGTGCCGTTTAGCAAGGAAGACGCCGAATGAAGCTGATTGTTTTCGACTTCGAAGGCGCGGTGCTCATAGTCGGGTCTTGATCTTGAAATGTCTTACGCCTTGTCTTTGTTCAATGTTGTGCGCCTCTTCCATCACATCAGGGCTGCTTCCCACCAATTAGAATGTCGATCGGACTAATCCGAACACATCTAGCCAGCAGTTAGCTACGCAATGGGAGGCTTGTCGCACATATGGTGAGTCGCGCGCCTCGAGTTTGGCGACGCACCAAAGACGGACAAGCGGGAAGCACGATCGGCGCTTAGAAACCCGCTTCCAGGGCCAAGCCTTCGGCAGGGGATGAAGGGCTTGTAAAATGCGCCTTAAGTTCAAAGTTGACCCCTGATGCTGGGTGCTGCGGCGTCCGAAGTCTTGTTCACCACGAGAACGCTGGTGCCCTAATAAGAAATGTGTACCGATAAGTTCTATTTACTTCCTTTATAGTGCCGGGTAAACCACTGCATGGGCAGCGCAATTTCTGTCCCAGGAGGCCCTTTCGGAAAGCTAAGGTGGATCAATGGAGACGGGACACAAGGGCAAGGCTCCGCCGAAGGCTGTCCGCGTTGGTCGCCCTCCGAAGGAGTTGGCCGCCGAAGTGGACGAGCGAATCCTGAGCGCAGCGCGTGAGTTGTTTCTCGCTCGGGGGCTCGCCGGGGTCAGCGTCGGGGAAATTGCGAGCCTTGCCCGTGCAAGCAAGGCAACGATCTATGCGCGTTTTTCAACCAAAGAGGCTCTATTCGCTGCAATTGCGATGCGCAACGCGGAGAAGGTGCGGGAAGGCTACGAAAGCGCGGTGCCCTCTGGCGACACGATCGAAGAGCGTTTGACGGTCCTTGGGAGCGAGATACTCAAGCACGTCCTTGCCGCCGATAGTGTCGATTTCATGCGTCTCGCGGCTGCCGAAGCGCGGCGTTTCCCTGATCTGGCCAAGGTGGAGCGAATGATGCGCGAACGCGGCACTCATCACGCAGCTACCGTCTTGAAAGACTTGACTCACACCAAGCAGGGCAGGGTGTATGCCGTCTTCGCTCCGGAGCGGCTGACTAGAACGGCGCAGTTCTTCCTGGATCTCGTCGTCGCGCCGCTCGTGATGCGGGCGGTGTTCGGCGAAGATCCCAAGCGGCTTAAGGCTCACATCCGTGGCCATGTGGCGGAGAGCGTTTCGTTCTTCCTCGCGGCCTGCCGCACCGGCGAGCCCCGTCGATAGCGGTCCACACAGTAACTCTATCCTTTGCGGGTACTCCCTCGAGTCCGGTCGTCCGCGGTCCTCTCCTGTTCGTCACACTCGAAAGTTCTCGCGAAGGCATGGATGCCCCGACGCAAGCCACACAGCAAAGGGGCGGGCCGACAATGCTGCGCCCGCAAAATCGACGACTTTGCAGCAAATGTTGCACTTGATTTCCAGCCTTTATGGTTTTTCGGTTTTCGGGGCTGATCCCACTCGTAAGATAAGCCGTCGCATGTGAGCGCTGCCGGAGCAGACCTGGCGGCTGCACCTCGTGCGCGATGATGGTGCTCAAAAAATAGAACCTCACAGTACGGTTGGTTGACAGTGATCTCTGCGCGCAATATCGGTACCGAACCGTACGGTTCTATATTGGATCCTGCTTGATGTCATTAAGGGGGTGAAGAGGGTCCTTCCCGATATCAATGCGAGCCTGCCGAACGGCATCACCAGCGAGATCCTCTACGACTCGACGCAGTTCGTGAGCAGTTCGATCGATGAGGTCGTGCATTCGCTGGTTGAGGCGGTTGTCATCGTGACCATCGTGGTCTTCCTTTTCCTCGGCTCGTGGCGCTCGGTGCTGATCCCGGTGATCGCGATCCCTTTGTCCCTGATCGGCACCTTCGGACTAATGCTGTTGATGGGATTCTCGATCAATCTCCTGACGCTGCTGGCCCTGGTGCTCGCGATCGGATTAGTCGTCGACGATGCCATCATCGTCGTGGAGAGCGTCCACCGTCTGATTGATCAGGGCACGCCGCCCGTCGAGGCGGCGATCCAATCGGCCCGAGCGCTCGTCAGCCCCATCATCGCAATGACGGTAGTCCTGATCGCGGTGTACGTTCCGGTCGGCTTCCAGGGCGGTCTCACGGGCGCTCTGTTCACGGAATTCGCCTTCACGCTGGCTGGAGCGGTTATCGTGTCGGCGGTCATCGCATTGACCCTGTCCCCCATGAATTGTGCCTGGCTGCTGCGCCGGACCGAGCGGGATGCTACGAATTGGCAGGCGCGTCTGGTACGCAGGATCGATGACGCGCTGGAGCGGCTGACCGCCGCCTATCGCCGCCGCCTTGAATCTCTCTTTGTCACCAAGTCTGTCGTGGTGGTGTTCGCGCTGCTGCTGCTCGCTGGCATCCCCTGGCTCTATGCGAGCTCGAAGAGCGAACTCGCGCCGGATGAGGATCAAGGCGTGATCCTGACGATGACCAATTCGGCGCCCTCGGCCACTCCTGAGCAGCGTCAGTTCTACGCGCAGCAGGTCTACGACTTGGTCTCAAAGCGCCCTGAAACCGGGCTCGTCTTCCAGATCGATACGCCCTCCCAGGCGATCGCCGGCTGGGTGCTCAAGCCGTGGGACAAGCGGAACGTGACCACCAGCGCGCTTCAGTTTGAATTCCAGGACCTACTCAACGGCATCGCAGGCACGCGTTCGGTGGCATTCCAACCGCCGCCACTGCCGGGCAGCAACGGCTTGCCGATCCAGTTCGTCATCGGCACGACGGGCTCGTTCAACGAGCTTGACGAGGTCGCCCGGAACTTCATGGCGGAGGCGCTCAAGACCGGGCAGTTCATGTTCCTTGACAACGACCTCAAGATCGACAAGCCGAAGAGCACCGTCGTGTTCGACCGCGACAAGGCCGGCGATCTCGGGTTGAAGATGAGCGATCTCGGTGGCGCCCTGGCGACCATGCTGGGCGGCAATTACGTCGAGTACTTCAACCTGGACGGCCGCTCCTACAAGGTGATCGCGCAGGTCCGGCAAAACGACCGCCTCACCACCGAGCAACTGCTGAGCTACCAGATTCGGACCAGCAACAACACCATGGTGCCGCTGGCAACGGTCGCCCATCTCGACAATAAGGCCGCTCCGCAGGCACTCAACCATTTCCAGCAGATAAACGCCGCGACCATTTCCGGGGTAGCGATGCCGGGCGTCGCGATGGGCGATGCGCTCGCGACCTTGAAGACCATCGCTAAGTCCCTTCCGGCGGGCTACTCGACCGATTTCGCAGGCGCCTCCCGCCAACTCGAGCAGGAATCGGGCGGCTTCGTCACCATGTTCCTGTTCGCGTTGATCATCATCTATCTTTCGCTTTCCGCGTTGTTCAATAGCTTCCTGGATCCGATCATTATTTTGATATCGGTACCGATGTCCCTCGCGGGCGCACTGATCTTCATCAGCGTCGGCATCGGCGGGGCCAGCATCAACATCTAGACTCAGGTCGGGCTCGTCACCCTGATGGGTCTCGTCAGCAAGCACGGGATCTTGATGGTGGAGGTGGCGAACGAGTTGCGCGCCGAAGGGAGAAGCCGCACGGAGGCTATCATCGAAGCGGCGACGATCAGGCTGCGGCCCATTCTCATGACGACGGCGGCCATGGTGCTTGGCGTGCTGCCGCTGGTCACAGCGAGCGGCGCCGGCGCGGTGTCCCGCTACAACATGGGCCTTGTGATCGCCACGGGCCTGTCGATCGGAACGCTCTTCACCCTGTTTGTGGTGCCGGTCGCCTACTCGCTCATCGCCCGTCGCGGGCGAGAGGACGCAGTAGGGGCTTCGAATTGAAGCGCTCTGATCAGGGCGTGCGTCGGAGAGCTGCTGGTCGCGCGCGTCCGACCAAATCAAATGACTACCGCCGGCCCTGATCCGACCGGTACGCACCGCCCCTCCTTTTATGGATGCATGCAGCGGTTGCGCCTTTTGCGGCCTGGTTGCTGGCCACAATTGGAGGCATCGACAAGAGCCTCTGCGGCGCTCGAGAGGCGAGAAGATCGCCGGACGCGGTACCGCTAATGATGGTCGGCATGTTCGCGGCGATCATCGCCGCGCTGAACCGGCTACGACTGCTACTGTTGCTGGTGCTGACGATTGATGCGTCGCGCCGACGCACGGTGGACCGGAACAGCCGGCGCCAGCGACCGACGAAGAGGCGATGCGTTCCGGACAGCTCCCGCGTCCCCGTCGCGAAAATGGGCGAATCTTCCCGATCGGAAGCTTTTCCGGGAAATGAGATATTTTTTACCGATCGGGAATATTTCAGCGGTCCCTCATCCCAGAACCGGTCTTTGCCGAGCGCGGACCAGCGAGCTCCGGCTTTTGCCGACAGTGGGCGGACATCACGACTGCAGGGCCTGCGCGCTGCTAAGCATTTCTGAAAAAAATGCGATTTGCGGGCGTACTGTGTCTCGAAATGCCGGGCGCGCCTGTTTTCTTGATCGGAAATTGTCCAATAGAATTACGCCACGGAAATTTGGATTGCTGGCTTTGTATGAGGCCTTTTTCACATGCGATCGCAAATTCCATTTGAGCTGCGATTTCCGCCTCAATCCGATTGCGAAAGTCGCTCAGGTTGTTGGATGTGACGAATCACGGTCTGTCGTAGAAAGCGAACATTTTATTCAGGTGGCGCTTTCGGTAGATTGAAGCGAAACGCTCGGCTCTCCAAGCAGCTATGCGACGTCTTGTGGTCCTACGCCATGCGGGACGCCTCCTGTAACATGATCTCCCTCATCCAGATGCTTGCCTGATCATCGTTGTGAAGAGCCGGCCATTGCACGGCTTCCGTAAAGGCCGGTAGCGGGATTGGAAGATCAACGATCCTTAGCCGCATCGTCGTTGCGAAATGTCGCGCCAGCCGCGAATGCATTGTCGCGATCCGCTCGGTGCCCAGCAGCAGGGGCGGGATCAAGCTGAAGCTCGGCACTGCAACCTCGACACGCCGCTTGTGACCATGCTCGAGCAGGAGCCAAGCCTCGATGGAGGGCTTGCCCGTTTGTCCGAACTGCGCCGCAACGTGACCCATCGACATGTACCGATCGAAGGTGAGCTTGCGTGAAAGCTGCTTGTTCGTGTGACAGCCCACACACACCAGCGTCTCGTCAAACAGCTTTGCCTTGGGGTGCGCGTTTGACATGTACATTTGCGGAAAGATCAGGAAATCGACCTCGCCGCGATGAAGCGGCTCGTCCGGTTGGTCGTCAAACGGAATCAGCTCGAACGTGATGTTGGGGGCCTCGCGCGCGACACGCGCGATCACCGTTCGGAAGAACACCAACGCCATGAAATCAGACAGAATGACCCGGAAGCGGCGGTCCGATTTGGCCGGGTCGAACGTGTCACGCTCGGTCATGGAAAGCCGGATGTGCAGCAGCGCTTCGCGGGTCGGCGCAGCCAGCGCTTGGGCAAGCGGCGTCGGAACCAGTTCGTGGCCGTGCATCGTGAAGAGATCGTCGCGGAAATAGGCACGCAATCTTGCGACCGCCGCGCTCATGGCCGGCTGGCTCAAATGGATGCTGCGCGCCGCCGCAGTTAGGCTGCGCTCGGTCATCAGCGCGTCGAGCGCGACGAGGAGGTTCAGGTCGAGACCTTTGAAGCGCATGATGAGGCATCCACGCTATAGATATGGCTCATAAAGACAATCGATTGTACCAATGCCTCTCAGTATCACAAGCTGCAAAAAAAGCCGGGAGGACGTTCATGGCTCAGACCGACTTCGATGTCGCCGTCATCGGATATGGGCCGACGGGCCTGACGGCGGCATCGCTCCTGGGGCAGCTCGGCCACCGCGTCCTGGTCGTCGAGCGATGGCCCTCTCTCTATGGTCTTCCGCGATTGACGCACATCGATGCAGAGACCGCAAGGCTGCTCAGCTTCGCATGCGACATCGAGGAGGCGCTCAGGGACTCATCGCCGATCGAGTCCTACATTTTCTATAACGCGAAAGGAAAGCGGCTGGTCGATGTCGTCGATATTCCTAGCCTGCCGATGGGATTTCCGGCGCATATTTCGATTCATCAGCCTGATATCGAGGCGGCGATCGACCGCAAGGTGCGCAGCTTGCCGAATGTAACGGTGCGCCAGGGGGTGGAGCTCACCGGCTTGAAGATTTCAGCCGGCAAGGTCGAACTCGTGCTAAGGGCGGGCGACGCCGCGGAAACCGCGCACGCGCGCTACGTCTTTGCGGCCGATGGTGCCAGGAGCTTCGTGAGGACCGCGCTCGGGATTGAGCGCGACGACTCCGGCTTCAACGAGCGCTGGCTCAATATCGACGGGGAGCGCAAGCGGCCGCTTCCCGCAAGCTTCGAAGAAACCAAGCAGTATTGCGACCCGGCACGAGGCCACATGTTCCTGCCGATCGGCGCAAATCGGCAGCGGTTCGAATTTGCGCTGCTGCCGGACGAGGACACTGACGAGATGGAGCGGGCGGAGAGCGCGTGGAGACTCTTGAAGCAATATCACGATGTCGGCCCCGACGACCTTCGGATCATCAGGCAGATCGTCTACACTTTCGAATGCCGTATGGCGCAGAGCTGGCGTAGCGGGCCGGTGTTCCTGGGAGGCGACGCCGCGCATACCATGCCGCCCTATCTCGGGCAGGGCGCTTGCTCCGGTATCAGGGACGCCGCGAATTTCGCCTGGAAGCTTGATCTCGTGCTCCGAAACGTCGCTTCACCGGAAGTCCTTGAGAGCTACGAGCCCGAGCGCCGTCCACATGTCGCCCACATCATGCGCACGGCGGTGATGTTGGGGAAAATCGCCAATACACATAGCCGCACGGTCGCGTTTTTCCGTGATCTTGCTTTCCGGTTCAATCTGTTCCCGCCGCCGCCGCCGTTTCCGTCCCTTTCCGCCGGCATCATCCAGGACGACCGTCGCGCCGCCTGGGGCAAGGCCGTGGGCTCGGTACCGCCGCAGGGGCGTGTCAGGATCGGCGATCGCATTGCAAGGCTCGACGACCAGGTCGGCTACAGTTTCGCACTCATTGCTGAACGCAATCCAGCGGCTATTCTTGGCCCATCGCGGATGGGCTTTCTTAGGAGTCTCGGCTGTCGCGCATTCACGCTCGCCGACGATGCCGGCGCCGGCGTTGAACGTATGCTCGATATCGATGGAACCTATTCATCTTGTCTCGCCGGAAAGAACGCTGCCGCGATGGTCACCCGTCCGGACACCAATCTGTTTGGCTTTGCCGCTGGGCTGAAGGACGTCGCCGACCTTGTGGAAAATCTCCAGCAGAAGCTGTCGTGGCGCGCGACGGCCTTGGCAGCGTGAACATGGCGATATCCGAAGAACAGGCCAAAGAAATCGAGGCACTGTGCCGCGCGATGTCGGTCACGCGCATGGTCGACTATGGCATGACGCGCGATAAGGCACAGCTCGCACATCAGCGGGTGCGCGAGGGGAGGCCCTGGGACCTCGTGCTTGAAGAGATGGCGCACGAGGAGGAGCGCCTTGCCGAGGTGGCCGATGACGCAGCGCTTGCCCGCGAAAGCTGGCACGCCGCTGCTGTGAGCCTGATCTTTGCTCAAATGGCCTTCAATGCGGATGGCGACCGTAAGCGGGAGCTCTATCGCCGGATGACCCAGTGCTTCGCGCGCTTTGCTGCGCTGTCGAATTACCCGGCGACGAAGGTGGAAGTGCCATACCGGCAGGGGACGCTGTTCGGATGGCACTTTCAACCGGTCGAGGAGCGGACCCGTGCGAGCGTGATCGTGTTAGGGGGCATGAGTGGCTGGTCCACGGCCTATCGCTCGATGGCGGAAGCGCTCTGCGCGCGAGGGATCGCGTGTTTCCTGGTAGATGGTCCCGGGCAGGGCGAGAGCAGGCTTGAGGGAGGCATCCTCGCCGATGAGGACGTCGCAAGCGGTTTGAGCCGCTTCGTCGATCTTGCCCTGATGCGTTCGCCTGGTCAGAGGATTGGGCTGTGGGGCAACAGCTATGGCGGGCTGCTCGCGGCACTCACCGCCATCCGCGACACCCGCGTGCGCGCCTGCTGCATTAATGGTGCGCCGGCGCGCACGGAGGTGCCGCCGTTCCGAACGGCGCAAGAGCAACTCGCCGCGATGTTCGGCTGCCACGATCCGGATTTGCTTGCCGAGCGCGTTTCCGCGCTTGTCTTCGACGGCCGCGTTTCTATCGCCTGCGCGACGCTGGTGCTGGAGGGCGGCGCCGATGCGCTGGTCAAACCGGGATCTCAGAGTGCGTTTCTCGAAGGCAACACCGATCCCCGATCGCGCCTCAAGTCCTGGCCAGACGGCGAGCACACGCTCTATAACCATCGGGACGAGCGAAACACGCTAGCAGCGGACTGGTTTAGCGCGGTGCTCAGATTGTAGCCGGAAGCGGCTGGAGCGAGATTCGCATCGGGCCAAGCCGGTTCGAGCGTCGGGTCCACGAACGGCTCGGCCACCTGCACTCAAGCAGAGTCGCCTGCACTCAAGGTGTGCCTTTCTGCGTTGGAGGGCGGGGCTCGTCAGCTTCTCGACAGCCAGGCGGGGTAGGCAACCTGATCTGATTTGACTTCGGACACGGAGGGTTGGTGTGGACCTAAACTATTCCAATCGATTCGATCCAGGTCATTGGCAGGCCGACGATGCCATGTTGCAACAGCAGGAAGTGGGGCGGTCCGGGTCAGAGGACTTTGAGCAGCACTTGCACGAGGCGCGCCGAGCCGACTCTCTTCGCTCCGTATTCGCCGGCTCGCGGCGTTAATCAGCCAGGTGCCGGCACAGTTCTAGGACCTCGGGGCCCTGCTTCCCGTGCCTCAGCACAATCGCCGTCCTCATTGTTGTCTCCTTTCAAATGAGAAAATCAGTCAAAGATGCTGCTCAGCCCCTCCTGCCGCTGCGCAAAGAGAGAAACTCAAGAGTCGTGCCAACTGCGCAGAAAGAGCCCTAGAAATACCGTTCTGTGTATTTTTTTTGACGGCTTGATTGCTAGCGAGCCGGCCCGACGGCCTCGGCGGTCAGATATGCTCGGCAAATGTCTCGACGCGGCCGTGCCGCAGCTGTGGGCTCCGGCGCGCGCGTGGGATGCTGTCGCCCCTCGGCGATGAAGACAGGCTTCAGTCGGAAAGTTCGGCGAGAACCGCAGGAGCATCGACGAAGGCGAACGCATTAAGGAATTGGCGTCCCCAGAGGAAATTGCGGTCGACCTCCGTCAGCGATGCGGCGTCGCATACCTCATTCCAGGATGTCTTGATTGTCTTGATCTGGCGAGCGATCAGGTCGACGGCATCATTCTTGTTGAGCAGGAACAACGGAGCCGCTTCAAGGCAAACTGAAATTTGGCTCGTGCGGTGATTGCCTACGATAAGCATCGCCTGCGTTGTTTCTCCGACCGTCCTGGTTTGTGGACAGATGTCGTAGACAGGCGTCAGCGTAAGATCTTTTCCATTCCAGAACGCCGCGTGGTTGCGGGCATGATCGTCCGTGTTGCCGCACAGGATGTTGAACACCATCCGGCCGTACAACTCGCGTAGCGTCTCCTTGGGCGAGGTGAACCGGTGGCGGATAATGGTGGCAAGATCTTCATAGCTTGCGTAGCGCGCCATCAGTTCATCGAGCCCAAGCAGGGTCAGGGCTGACACCATGGCACGGCGCTCCCATCCGCCATTGGCCTTTTTCCGATCAAAGCGCTCGATCAGCAGCACATCTTTGCCTGCGGCGCGCTCGAGGCTGACCGAAGCTGCGGCGAGCCCCGCTTTGGCGGCCAGTCGCATGGCCACGAACTCGCCTTTCACGACATTGTAAAGGTCGTTCTGCGAGGAGAACTTGACGATGTACTTCGTCCTGTCTGAAGTAATCGCCGTCTTGGGCCGGGCGCCGCCGATCGAGCTTCCGTGCAGGAGCGCGCGATCGAGGTCTTGCGTCAGCGGCTCTCCTTTTTCGACGAGTGCGGTCGCGGCCTGAAGCTCTTCGAGCGAGGCCGCTGAAGCTTCCCTCGGGACGTACTTTTCTGCGGAGGACTGAAAATCGAGGGCTCCAATGCGGTCCGAGCCGGATTCGAGCAGATAGGTAAGTTCGTCGATCTCCGCCGCATCAATCTCCTTGCCGCTCTTCCCGAATTTGCGATTGATGATGACGCGGCGACCCCAGGCATCAGGGGCGGCGTCGCGGATGCAATTCGGCATCATCAGCCCCGGCGTCAGTGGAATGGTGCCGCGGCGTAAAGGCAATTCCGGATCGTAGAGTGCAATCGCGTTGTTGCGCGCGAGATAGCTTTGGCCGTAGTTGAAGAGGAACTGATTGCCCGAAGCGAACAAGCGGCCGGCTACGACCGGCACCGTCTCGCCGGGCAGCCAGACCCACACATAGGTTTCAGTCGGCTTCTTGTCAGAAGCTGTCATCGGGTTTCGCGCGCGGTGTGTGGACGGCTTTCGGCATCAGCGTCATTACGGCTGTATTCGATGCGAGAGCGCTGGTCAGAGCGCGTTCATCGGCAGCAAACAGCGGCACGCCAACGATAGCGGCGGCTTCGAAGACGGCGCCCAGCGTGCAGCCGAGATCTCCGTTCTCGATTCGCCGCAGGAGTCCGCGAGAAAGGCCCGCGCGGTCGGCGAGTTCTTCGGCCGTCATCTTCCGGTCGATGCGCGCCTTACGAATGAGCTGACCTAAAAGGACAGCCGCCTCCTTTGCGTAGCGGGAATAGGGTCTCGTTTTCTTCATCATCACTGAGCCATTAATGGACCTTATGCCCCCAACTGGGCCATTTATAGCCCAAATCGAGAATTGTCAATGATTTGATCTATAAATAGACCGCAATACGTAGAGATGGCTCATTAGTAAGCCAATAGATTCATGGACAAAGCCCATTTTGGAATCCCTCCGTCTATTGAGTGCGGCGATGCGGCGGCGATTTCCCCCTAACTTGCATGGGTTTTGCTGGGCTGTTAACGCGAGCAAGCTACAAGCAAGCTACCCACCCAACTGTACCGGCGTTACCCGAGACTTAGCTCGACAAGGTCGCGGACCAGCGCCCCTCACCAAATCCTGACGCACCGGCTCACCAACTAGGGTCAGCCCTAGCCGCCGTCCATGAATGTGGGGGGCATTGAACGCTTCGTCGCGGTGGCGTCCAGCTCGCCACTGAGAGGCAGAGCCTCGTCCATCGTTCAATCGACCGGCCGCGGATAGCCCACCGAACGGATCAAACAAGGGTGCTCTTTCTGGTTCTGGCTCTTGTCGCGATGGCGTGGATGTCGACGCGGGATTTGAACGCGCTAGGACTGATTGGTTCGTCCCTTGCATCCAGGCCAAAGTCCGAGGCGCCGAGGGCTCGGAGCACCAGTTGCAGCTCTGCACGCGGGTGACCGTGCTCGGCTTCGATCACCGCCGATGCGTTTGGCCAGCGTTGACTGATCAAGCTTGAGGCGCTTGCCCCAGTCGCAGATGAGAGCGCCGATGTCGGCGGGAGCGCACACAAGCATAGACGCCGCCGCGATCCAAAGTTGCACGATCCGCTCGCCGTCGGCGGCGGACATGGTTCGTGCGCTATCCCATGATTGTTTCCTATGGACGGTCACTAATGAAAAACCGTTCCATGAGCGATGAACATCTCAAGGCGCGACGCCGCGAGGCGTCTGCCTGTCATCATGGCGCATGGCATGAGTTAGCGTCCAGCCACGGCGGTACGAAGGCATCCCCCCGTCGAGCGCTCCAGATGTCTGTTTTGCTTGCGACAGCTGGTCTTGATGAGCAGCATGCGGACCTCGGCAGCCAGTCAAAAGGCCGCTCCAGCATGCAGACGAAATCGCGAGGACCAGTGATCCTAGCGGGTGCGTGCGTTGCCCCGAGAAGGGGCATGGCGAGGGTTTTAGAAAAGCTTATGGGACAATAAGCAAGAGTGCTCCTGACTGTCAGAAAATCGGCGAAAGTCCTTTCGACGAACAAGAGAGACGTCGGCTGACGATCGTGAGCTTTGCGACAAGGTCGTAGGCATTCAGCCAGTGAGGGTTCTCATTCGCGCAATAAACGTCGCGTCTGATGAAAAATTACAAAATCGGATTATCTCCAACGTCGGAAAAATAGTTCGTCTTCGACTCGCGTAGTCGAGACTTCTCTGAGACGATGGTCACGCAATGATGACAGCCGGGGACGCTCATGATGCGCAACAATATCGTCGATCAGTTGAGTGATTTGACCAAGCCCACAGCTGGTCGATGCTGTTGCGCGTGCCTGTGTTGAAGCGGCTGAAATGCGCGCGCGCACAGGAATGTATCTGAGACGGCTGTAGCGCGCTTCTGAATCAATAGCCTAAACGACGACTATGACAACACGTGAGCCGCGCCCGTCTTGATGGGCGTGATGGCACAACGCTGCCCAACTCAGATCGTCGCTCTTCTCCACGCAAGCCTAATTCTTGAGGGACAAACAGGATGACTGTGAGCAACAATCCGATCAAATTCGCTTATTGGGTGCCGAACGTATCCGGCGGCCTTGTGATTTCTTCGATCGAGCAGCGCACCAGCTGGGATATCGATTACAATCGCAAACTTGCTCAAATCGCCGAGAAGTCTGGCTTCGACTATGCCTTAAGCCAGATCCGGTTCACCGCAGGTTATGGCGCCGACAAGCAGCACGAGTCCGTCAGCTTCTCCCACGCGCTCCTTGCCGCGACCGAGAAGCTCAAGGTTATCGCCGCTCTCCTTCCCGGACCTTGGAACCCGGCGCTTGCGGCAAAGCAGATTGCGACGATCAGCCAGCTCACCAATGCACGCGTTGCGGTCAACATCGTCTCGGGCTGGTTCCGCGGCGAATTCCATGCGATCGGCGAGCCCT
Organism: Bradyrhizobium sp. Ec3.3; assembly: GCF_000472925.1. GTDB lineage: Bacteria > Pseudomonadota > Alphaproteobacteria > Rhizobiales > Xanthobacteraceae > Bradyrhizobium. The sequence goes on along the minus strand of NZ_AXAS01000028.1, from coordinate 105,099 downwards.
GGCTGGACCATGACGAGCGCTACCGCCGCTCGGAGGAATTCATCACCGCGCTACGTGGAATCTGGACCGAAGAAAGCTTCACCCTGAAAGGCGACTTCTATCGGTTCAACGACTATTCGCTCAAGCCAAAGCCGCTCGATCCGTTGCCGGAGATCTTTCAGGGTGGTTCTTCGCGAGCAGCCCGCGACATGGCAGCCCGTGTATCCGACTGGTATTTCACCAACGGCAATACGCCGGACGGCCTGAAGGCCCAGGTTGAGGACATCAGGACCAAGGAACAGGCTTTCGGCAAGGGCTGGCGCACTAAGATTGGAATCAATGCTTTCGGTATCGTCCGGCAAACAGAAGATGAAGCCAAGGAGGTCTTGCAGGAGATTATCGATAAGGCGATCCCCGATGCGGTCCGCGGATTCCACCACGAGGTCCAGAATGCCGGCAATGCCAGCCCCGAGCGCGAGGGCAACTGGGCCAAATCCACCTTCCAGGACCTCGTTCAATACAATGATGGCTTCCGCTCGAACCTGATCGGAACCCCGCAACAGGTCGCCGAACGCATTATCGAGCTCAAGGGCGCTGGTGCCGATCTGATCCTGCTCGGCTTCCTCCATTTCCAGGAAGAGGTCGAATATTTCGGCAAGCATGTGATCCCACTCGTTCGGGAGCTCGAGGCGAGCGCGCCCGTGCGGGCGCAAGCTGCCGAATAATCGAGTTCGTTATGGAAGGGGGCCAAGTGGCGGGGATTGCGACAGGAGCGGCTGCGCTTGGTCTGGAGGACGATTCTCCCGACAAACATGTCCGTCACGCGAGGCAAGAGCGCGGCAAGGCGATTGTGAGCCGCGCGGAGCCTGTTACGCTTCAAAGTCCGGTCCTCGGACTTTCGAACATCTCGCTGGGCTTCGGCGGTGTCGCAGCACTGCGCGATGTTGATTTACAAGTCGCCGGGGCCGAAATCCGTGCGGTCATTGGGCCGAACGGGGCCGGCAAGAGCTCGCTGCTCAATGTCGTCAGCGGACTCTATTGTCCCGATCAAGGCGAGGTGTGGTTCGGCGAGCATTCGTTCCGTGAGGTGCCGACGTCAAAGCTCGCCGCCCACGGCGTGGCGCGGACATTTCAGAATCTCGCCCTGTTCAAGGGATTTTCGGTCTTCGACAATGTGCTCATGGGGCTTGCGCACCGTGTCCGGGCAGGCTTTCTGCGGCAGATCGTTGGCTCGCCGCTGGCGCGGCGGATCGAGGCGGAGAACCGGTCGGCGGCGAAGGAGATCATCGGCTTCCTGTATCTCGATCACGTTCAGGACAGTCTAGCCGGAACGCTGCCTTATGGCGTGCAGAAGCGCGTCGAGCTTGCGCGGGCGCTGGTGGGCCGGCCAAAGCTCCTGCTCCTGGACGAGCCATTCGCCGGTGTGACGCTGACCGAAAAGCAGGAGTTATCGCACTACGTGCGCAAAGCCCGCGATAGCTTCGGGGCCACCGTTGTCCTGATCGAGCATGACATCGGCCTCGTGATGGGGCTGTCCGACCGCGTGGCCGTGCTCGACCACGGACGGAAGATAGCCGACGGCACCCCTGAGGAAGTCCGAGCCGATCCGGCCGTGATCGATGCCTATCTCGGCGACCACGGGAACGATATGGAGTTTGCGATTTGATGTTCGACTATCAGTTCTTCATTGAGGTGCTGATTGGTGGCCTGCTGTCGGGAGTGATGTACTCCCTGGTCGCGATCGGCTTTGTGCTGATCTACAAGGCCTCCGGCGTACTCAATTTTGCCCAAGGCGCGATGCTGCTGTTCGCGGCGCTGACCTTTGTCAGCCTGGTTGAACGCGGCGCGTCGCTTCCCGCGGCGCTCGTGGCAACGCTGGCCACCATGATCGTACTGGGCCTCGCCATCGAGCGCACGGTGTTGCGGCCGCTGGTCAACCAGCCCCCGATCACCTTGTTCATGGCGACGCTCGGGCTCTCCTACGTGATCGAAGGCGCCGCACAGCTCCTCTGGGGCACGCAAGTACATGGGCTCGACATCGGAATCAGTGATACATTCGAAGTCGCCGGCGTGCTGATCAGCCGGTTCGACCTGTTCGCGGCCGCGGTTGCGGGCAGCCTGGTGGCGGTGTTTGCGCTGTTCTTTCGCTACACCCGCACCGGACTCTCGTTCCGTGCGGTCGCTGACGATCAGTTTGCAGCGCTTGCAGTCGGCCTGCGGCTGCCACGTGTTTGGGCCGCAGTTTGGACAGTGGCCGGGATCGTGGCGCTGGTCGGCGGGCTATTGTGGGGCGCGCGGCTCGGTGTGCAGTTTTCGCTGTCGTTGGTTGTGTTGAAGGCGCTGCCGGTGCTGGTGCTCGGCGGCTTTGATTCCATCCTAGGCGCGATCGTCGGCGGGCTTGTGGTTGGGGCAATCGAGAAATTGGCCGAAGTCTATGTCGGGCCCTCCTTTGGAGGTGGCATCGAGACCTGGGTAGCCTACGTCGCGGCACTTGCGCTCCTCTTGATCCGGCCATCGGGCCTGTTCGGAAAGAAGCTGGTGGAGAGGGTATAGGCAATGGCGATTCCCGCCTCCAGCAAATCAAGCTGTCCGTCGGCCGAAACTCTCTGGGGCGCGATTGTCTTGATGGTCGCCTACGGTGTCGTTCCGTTCGTCGGATCCGACTATCTGCTCGATGCAGTGCTGACGCCGTTCCTGGCGCTGGCACTGGCCGCCGTGGGGCTCAACGTTCTCACCGGATACACCGGACAGGTCTCGCTCGGCTCGGCCGCCTTTCTCGCGGTCGGCGCGTACGCTGCCTATAACCTTCATCTCCGCATCCCGAGCTTGCCGCTGCTGATTGATCTGGTGCTGGCGGGCGGCATCGCTGCTGCCGTTGGGATCCTGTTCGGATTGCCCAGCCTACGGCTGCGGGGGTTCTATCTGGCGGTATCGACTCTCACTGCACAATTCTTCGTTCAATGGGCGCTCACCAAATTCGGCTGGTTCTCTAACGACAATCCGTCCGGCGTGATCGATGCACCCGTTCTAACCATTGCGGGCATTTCGTTCACGAACGCTGCGGAGCGGTATGTCTTTTCGCTAACGATCGTGGTTATCTCGACCTTGCTGACACTGCGATTGCTACGATCCCAGTCAGGCCGTAACTTCATCGCGGTGCGCGACCATGAGGTCGCGGCCAAAGTGATCGGCGTGCCACTGCTTCGAACCAAGCTGCTCGCCTTCGGCATCTCGTCCTTTCTTATCGGCGTTGCCGGCGTTCTCTGGGCCTTTGCTTATTTGCGCACAGTCGAGCCGGCCGGCTTCAATCTCGACCGTTCGTTCCAGATTCTGTTCATCATCATCATCATCGGCGGGCTCGGCTCGTTGCGCGGCTCCTTCATCGGGGCGGCCTTCATCGTTGTATTCCCGCTTCTGCTGTCGCGCGTCGGGGCGGCTCTGCTCGGCAGCGTCTTTGATTCCGGCATTCTGGAGATGAGCCAACGTATCGTGATCGGTGCGCTCATCATTGGGTTTCTGATCGCAGAACCACGCGGGCTGATCGCCTTATGGGATCGCACCTGGTCTACCCTTTGGTCTGCAAGGCGCACGGCAGCGCCGACTTGTTCTCTTACTCAAAGGAGCTTGCAATGAGCAAACTAAGACGCTTCAAATTGATCATGGGGGCGGTACTCGCCGCCGGCCTTGCCAGTACGCCGGCGGCCCACGCCGACGAACAGTTTTTCCCGCTGCAGAGCTACCGCGTTGGTCCTTATGCCGCCGGCGGCACCGGCTTCTTTGGCGGCTTCATCGACTACCTCAATCTGATCAACATCCGCGATGGCGGCGTCAATGGCGTGAAATTGACCTGGGATGAGGGCGAGACCCAATACGAAGTCGAGCGCGGCATAGAGGTCTATGAGCGGCTGAAGAACCGTCCCGGCATCGCTGCGTGGAATCCACTGTCGGTCGGCATCGCCTATGCCATGATCGACCGCATCACCAAGGATAGGGTGCCGCTGATCACGATCAACCATGGTCGTACCGATTCGACCGATGGCCGGGTGTTTCCTTACGTCTTTCCGCTGCTGCTCAATCCCTATAGCGAGACCTCTGGAATCATAAACTATATCGCTTCGAGAGAGGGCGGCCCGGACAAGCTGAACGGCAAGAAGATCGTCGTGCTCTATCATGGCTCGCCCTACGGCAAGGAGACGATCCCAATCTATAAGCTGCTCGCGGACAAGTACGGCTTTGGCCTGGAGCAGATCGAGGTTCCGCATCCGGGCAACGAGCAGCAATCGCAGTGGCTGTCGATCCGACGGGAAAAGCCGGACTATGTGGTACTGCGCGGCTGGGGCGTGATGAATCCAGTGGCCTTGAAGACCGCACAAAAGGTCGGCTTCCCAGCCGACCACATCATCGGCAATGTTTGGTCCAATTCCGAGGAAGACGTTATTCCCGCGGGTGATGCGGCCAAGGGCTATATCGCGATTACGACCCAGGCGTCCGGCGCCGAATATCCGGTGCTGCAGGAGGTGATCAAAACCGTCTACGGCGCGAACAAGGGCAATCTCGACGACAAGAAGCGGATCGGCAGCGTCTACCACAATCTCGGGATTGTAAACGGTATCCTCAATGTCGAAGCTGTCCGGATCGCGCAGGCCAAGTTCGGCAAGCGCACCCTAACGGGCGACGAGGTTCGCTGGGGCTTTGAGCACCTCCAGCTGGATCCGGCGCGGGTGGAAGCACTGGGCGCGAAGGGGCTGTTTCATTCGATCAACGTTACCTGGAACAATCATGAGGGTGACGGCCGTGTCACGTTTCAGCAATGGGACGGCAGCAAGTGGAAGGTCGTCTCGGATTGGATCGCGCCCGACTGGGCGTTCCTCCGGCCGATCATCGAGAAGTCGTCGACGGCCTATGCCAAGGAGCATGGCATCAAGATCCGTACCTCCGGTGATGATCCGGTGAGCCAGTGGTGAAGGGATAGGCGGTACCTTTCGGGAGCGTCAGCCCGCGCAACGGTACCGCCTTGGGATGGATGGATCCGGCATGAGTGACATTCTGCTTTCAGTTGAGGGGCTTGCGGCGACGTACAATTACGTCATCCGTGCCGTGAACGAGGTATCGTTCGCGGTTCGGCGCGGCGAGATCGTCGCTCTCCTCGGCGCCAATGGTGCGGGCAAATCGACAACGCTTCAGGCGATCTCGGGCCTCTTACCGGCGCGGCGCGGTCAGAGAGCTGCCGGGCGGATCGCTTTTGAAGACCGCGACATCGCATCTGCGTCGCCCGCCAAATTGGTCCGATCCGGGATCGTTCCGGTGCTTGAAGGTCGGCATTGCTTCCTATCGCTGACCGTCGAAGAGAACCTTATTACGGGTGCCATTGGCCGAGAGGCCAAGTCTCGCATGATCCGCACGGATCTGGAGGAGATCTACGAGCTTTTCCCGCGACTGAAGGATCATCGCAGGTCTATCTCGGGACTAACGTCGGGCGGCGAACAGCAGATGACAGCGATCGGCCGCGCGCTGATGTCGCGGCCGCGGCTGTTGGTGCTCGACGAACCGTCCATGGGGCTCGCCCCGCTTGTCGTTGAGGGCATTTTCCGAGCGCTGAAGCGGCTCAACAGAGAGCGGGGCCTCTCGATCCTGGTAGCTGAGCAAAATTCGACGGTCGCGCTACGCTTTTCCGACCACGCGGTCGTTCTCGAGAACGGCCATAGCGTCCTGTCCGGCGCATCAGTCGCCTTGCGCAACCGCGACGATATCAAGGCGCTTTACCTCGGCGGCTCACTGCAAACAGACTCCACTAAGAAAGTGCTGACGCACGCCGTTGCCTGAATTCGTCAGAAAAAAGGAGAGACTAACTATGGCCGTAGCCAAGCTGGTACACAATTTCGACCATGACCTCTATTCCCGGCTGGATGCCGCCGTCGATGCGACCGTAAGGGTCAATGCCGATCGCAACGATCTCGAAAGCCGCTTTCCCAAAGAGAATCTGGAGGCGTTGGCGGAAGCGGGCTGGACCGGCGTTTTGAACGAAACCCGGTTTGGCGGCCTTGGCCTAGGCCATATCGATTTTGCCGAAGCTGCCTATCGTATTGGCCAGGTTGATGCATCGACTGGCCTTATCTACGTCATGCATGTCGGCGCGGCTCAGACCATCAATCTATATGGCAGCGACGACCAGAAGGAGCGCTGGCTCAAGGCGAAGAACGGTGCCTTGCTGGGTACATATTCGACCAGCGAACGCGCGACCGGGGGACACTGGTGGTATAATCTATCGGAGGCATCGCGCGACGGTGACGACTATCTGCTCGATGCCAAGAAATCCTTCACAACGAGCTCCGGTCAGGCTGACTTCTATGTCGTGCAGACACGTACGCCCGGCGCCAAGGATCAGGCCGACATTGTCTTTTTCATCGTCGACGGCAAGTCTCCCGGGATCGAATCGAAGCCTTGGAACGCCCTCGGCGTGCGCGCCAATCACTCGGGGCCCATCCAGTACACCAGCGTGCGGGTACCGCAACGGGACCGGCTCGGCGCAGAAGGACAGGGGAAGGAAATCATCTACAACGGTGTCTCGCCAGTCTATCTGATCGGGCTCGGGGCCGTCTGGGAAGGCCTGGCGAGGGGCGTGTTGAATGCGGCCGTCAAGCACACCGCAAGTTTCGTACACAAGGATCGGAACAAAAGACTTGCGGACTATCAGGCAATCCGACAGGAGCTCGGTGTGGCCAAGGTGCTCGTCGAATCGTTGCGGCCGTGGCGCCTTGAACTAGCTGCAAGGCTGGACGAACTCTGGCGCGTCGGCAAGCCGCAAAGTGAAATCCTGATCCCGCTGACCGAGTTCAAGGTGCACGCCGCCGAGGTCGCGAACAAGGTCGCCGCCGCTGCACTGACGGTGACGGGAGGTTACGGCTATCACCGAGGGCCGATCGAGCGTTCCTTCCGCGACGCTCGTGCTGCCATCGCAATGGGGCCGTCCAACATCATTGCTCGGGACTGGATTGGCAAATCGCTGGTCGGCCTTCCGCTAGAGCTGTTCTACGAAGGCGGAGAATAGTTCGAACTAAGCCTATCCGGTTGACGCCCACACCGGCTAGTGCTAGTTTCAGACCACTGGAGATGCCGCAATGAACGAGACTTTTCGAAGTTCGGAAATACTGCGGCTTGCGGCCAAGTACGTGTGGTGGACGCCGCCCGATATTGTTGCGTCCGACGGAATGTCTAGGCTCGTTGCTAATGTGATGGAGATGGGTACCTGGGAAGACGCTTCCGCGCTGATCGAATGCGTCGGAATTGATATGTTTAGGGAAGTTTTAAAATCTCCCCCAGTTGGCGTAGTCTCCAACCGATCGCTCGCTTTTTGGCATTATCGATTGGGCGGGCATGGAACACCGCCGAAGTCGCGTCGCCGGTTTTCCTGACGCTGGAATTTGCTTATGGTGTTTACGCCGCGCCTCGACATTCTACCCCCTGCTCAACGCAGCCTATGGCCTCATCTCGCCCAAGTACCTGGCCACTTTGTTCTATATGGCGGCACGGCGATTGCGCTTCGCCTCGGACATCGCCAATCCGTCGATTTCGACTTTTTTTCGGACGCTGATCTCGACGACGGACAAAAGTACAACCTGCTGAACGAAATCGCGTGGCTCAAAGGCGCCTCCGTACTGCAAAACGAGAAGGATACGTTGACAGTCAGCGTCGATCATATGGGCGCGCCGATCAAGGTGTCATTCTTCGGGGGCGTGAAGAACGGTTGCGTATGTGAACCGGACAAGACCGACGACGATGTCCTGTGCGTCGCGTCGATGTACGACTTATTCGCACATAAGCTGATTCATGATCGGGGCGAAGCCAAGGATTACCAGGATATCGCTGTCATACTTGCAAACGGGCAGAGCCTGCCGCGCGGACTAGCCGCGTTGGAGGCCCTTTTCGGGTCGAGTGTGCCTCCGATGATCACGTTGAAGTCGCTGACCTACTTCAACGACTTGAACGAGCCGTGGCGCCTTACCGACGATATGAAGTCCACGATAACGATGGCCATAAGCGGTCTCCCGAAATCCTGGGGAAGGATTTCCATTTTCTCGCGGACGCTTTGTTGCCAGGAGTCCAAAAATCCGAAGCCATAGTCGCAGCTTGATGGATATTTTTCAGCGCGACGACCTGCCGTTCCCGCAGTCTCTGCCTGAGTTTCAGCGATTGTTCCCCGACGACGCGGCTTGCGCTGGCTACCTCGAAAAGGTCCGTTGGAAGGATGAGTTCGTTTGCCCTCATTGCGGAGTTTCCGGTTCACCATTCCGTTTCACCAACCGCCCCGGGGTCTTACGCTGCCGCAACTGCCGGAAGAATACAGGGCTAACTGTGGGCACGGTGATGGAGCGCTCGCATACGCCGCTCAGTGTTTGGTTCTGGGCAGCGTATCTTGTCTCTAGTCAAACGCCCGGCATGTCCGCCGCGCAGTTCCAGCGCCAGATTGGATTAAAGCGCTATGAGACGGCATTCCAGATCCTGCACAAGTTGCGCGCCGGGATGGTGCGGCCGGCCCATGACCGCATCGGTGGGCGCGCCAACGAGCATGTCGAAGTCGACGAAACTTGGGTTGGCGGACGCACGCGCGGCGAAGGCAGCGGCGTCCACCACAAGACGCTAGTTGCGGCCGCTACCGAAGTACGTCAACGTGTACCGGGGACCAAACGCGACGCGCGCAGGAACGGACGCTACGCCGGGCGGATCCGACTCGCGGTCATTCCGGACCGCAGCGCCGGATCACTGTGCGGCTTTGTTGAACAAGCCGTCGCGCCTGGGGCGAAGGTCGTCACCGACAATTGGTCCGGGTACGCAGATCTCACCAAGCTTGGGTATGACCATCATGCAGTCGCGGAACGGAGTGATCCGCGAGTCGCCGAGGAGCACCTGCCGATAGTTCATCTGGTGTTCGCCAAGTTGAAGACTTGGCTGATCGGCACCCACCACGGCGTCAGCCCGCAGCACCTGCAAGCCTACCTCAACGAGTTTACCTTCCGGTTCAATCGGCGATTCTATCCATTCAACGCCTTCCGCTCCCTACTCGGCATCACCGGCGAAGTGACCGCGCCGACTTACGAAGCGCTTTATTCCGGCGAATGGCGTCACCCTACATGTCGCAACGATGGGTGAAAACCGAATAGGCATAGTTCGAACTTCGCAGGGCAACCCGCGGAGCATTGGAACCTCGTGCATGCCGCGGGAGATGCGGCGATCAGAATCGGATAGTGAACGGCACGTTACGGCGCCGGCCAGCCGGGGTGACGAGCAGGCGTTGGGAGTTCTTCATGAGCGCACGAGTTGGACGGGCCGACCGATCCGGGCCGGGATCGGAATTCAGCGTCGTACCGAAAGCGCAGATCATCAGGTCCGATGCCGAAGCCATCGACATCGCGCACAAAGTGGCCGCCGAACTTGCGCTCGAGGCTCCAGCGCGCGATCGCGAACGGCGTCAGCCGGTAGCCGAACTTGATCGTTTTTCATCAAGCGGTCTCTGGGGCATCTCCGTGCCGAAATCTTATGGCGGGGCGGGCGTCTCGTTCGTGACGGTTGGAGAAGTGGTCAAGATCATCTCGGCTGCCGACCCCTCGCTTGGGCAAATTCCACAAAGTCATCTGAGAGTCCTGGACCTACTGCGACTGACCGGCTCCGAATAGCAGAAGAACTTCTGGTTCAGTAAGGCCTTGCAAGGTTATCGCTTCGGTAACGCGGTCTCGGAAGCCAAAAGCAAGCATGCCGGAATTTTCGAGACAACGATGACCCCTGATGGCGACGGATATCGTATCAATGGTCAGAAGTTCTATGCGACCGGGGCCCTAGGCGCCGCTATGGTACGCGGCTGCGGATTCGTTACGATCGCGCGGTCTAGCAACACGGACGTTTCACACTGCGGATGGTCTTGATGCTCAGTGGGAACTCTGGCTAAATCGCGCGCGTTCAACTTGGAGTTACCGTGGTGGCGATAGGTACTGTGAAATGGTTCAGCGCAACTAAGGGCCACGGCTGTATCAAGCCGGATGATGGCGGCCCTGATGTCTTCGTGCACATTCGTGCCGTTGAAAGGGCCGGCTATAGCGAGCTGGCAGAGGGTGCAAAGATTAGCTATAAGATAACGACCGGACGTTCTGGCAAAGTCGCCGCCGAAAATCTCCGACTTGGATAGTCTTCCTCGCGCAAACGAAAATCAGCCAACCATTCCTCGTTCTGGCTCCGCCTCCGGCTTGTCCGCGAGGCGTAGGTTCGGCCTCAGCATATCCCCCCGGAGCCCGCTGAGGCCGTTTCCTTGTTTGGCGCTGTAATTCCTCGAGCCCTGAAGAGCGCGGCCAATTGTGTGGGGTTCGTTAACGGACGATGCCCTGAAGAAGTCTGAGCGCTGTTTTTGGCTTGAATCCCAGCTCGCCGCGACCAGGAGCAAGGAGCTTTGGACAGCCTCTCTTGGAATTCCCGAACGCATCATCAGAATGGCTTTTGCCGCTCGTTTCGCCAACTCACGAACCAAGCTCCGCTTTCACCGTGCCGCTGGCGCCCGGTCGCCCCCAATTCATAGGATGCGAGCATCATCTCAGTCGAGGAACATCTGATGGCTTTATTCGGATGAAAAGCTGCGCGGTTCCCGCGACAAAGAGCAGAATTTCGGCGGTATATGGCCTACTACCGTGAAGTTTCGTCTGTGTTGCCGGCTACTATTTGTGCATAGGGCCCAAGCTGGCGCTGAAGAACCGGCTATTCCTTGAGATCGGCACTCAACAATTGCTGATCTCAGTTGTTTTGATGCATCGTGTTGCCTGAGCCCATTTTCGATCACACAAGAAGGTTACGTACGTTTCGGCCGAAGTGAACACCAACCGTGATTGGCGACACCGAGACCTGCTGGGAACAAACAAGACGCCAGATGCAAATGAAAGAAAGACTCGATCGAGCCGTTAGTGACTTCATCTGGAATATCGTCGAGGTGCATTCCATTCTCGAGGAAATACACAGGAGTTGGGCTCAGCTATTAGGCATAACCGAGCCGCAGTGGTTGATCTTGATGGCCATTGACGAACTCGACGACGGTGGAGGGGTCTCGGGAATAGCAGTTGCGAACAAGCTGCGTATCCATCCCGCCTTCGTCAGCCATCAAACAAAGCGACTCGAAAAGCTGGAACTCCTTGCCCGCGTGACCTCGCCTGATGATGCGAGATACCTGCGGATATCGCTGACTGAAAAGGCGCAGGCGGACATCAGGAAGCTGTCGATCAAAAGACAAGCTCTTAACTCTACAATGCTTGACGGGCTCGACGAGGAATCTCTTCACTACGTCAACAAACGGCTAACCTTGCTTGCCAAGAACAGCCGATTGGCATCTCAAAAGCTAAGTATCGGAATATTGTAGGCCTAATTGACGCAATGCTGAGCATCAGAGCCTGCTCGCTGGCACCATACGGGCTCTCCTTGGCGTGATCTTCGGGAGGCCACCATGATCTCGGATACGGAGGCCATCCGCTCCATCAATGCAAACCGCCGACCGGGCACTCAAGACACTCCGAATCCTGTCATCCGCGCCAATGGCCGCAAGATTGCGCACAACGGCGGCCCCTAAACGGCATTCGGAAAACTGCCGGTGCGACGCGCGCGAGCGAAGCAGCATCCGCTGCTGTTCCAGGGAGATCGACCATCTGCTTCATCGCGTTGGTTTGATTGACGCGCATCTGCGGAAACGACGAACGTCGGACTGTTCGGGCTGAAAGGCCTGAACTAGAACCGGCACGACGCTCGCAGGATCGCTGTTGCCGCATACGAAAACATCAGCGGCCGCGTAGGACCTCTCAGGCCAAGTATGCAAGGTGATGTGCGATTCCGCCAGCAAGGCTATTGCCGAGACGCCGTGACCCGGACAAAACTCATGAACATGAAGGTGGAGTAAGGTCGCACTCGCCGCAAGCACGGCTTTTCGGATTGCGTCTTCCGCAACGGCCGGGTCGTCAAGGTTCTTCGCTCCCCATAGGTCGATGAGCATATGCGTCCCACCCGAGGACAGAGCCGGCGGGGCTGCCTTCTCGCCATCAATAGTCATTGAGAATTCTCCATTGAATTATCGGCCCATTAGGCTGAGCTATTCGGGATTTGGATGACGAGGTGATCAGGCGCGCTCGGCACTTGGATGATTTCAACGCCGTCATTGAATCTGACAACCGCGACCTTTGGCGCTTATGTGTGCCTTAAGCCGCCGCCGGGTCCCTTATGCAGCAGCTCGAACACCATCGGCCTGGCGGTGGTTGGCATCAAGGAGCCCTTCGTCCGCATGCTCCTGTATTGCCCGGTGCCGAACAGGCTCTCGATGGAATTGGTGGTTAGCAAGAGATCCCTGTTCGGGGTGCGTCGCGATCCTTGACCAGGCATTCGAACGCCCGGCCGTACTTGGCGCAACGCTTGTCGGCCAAGACGTCGATCGCCCCTTCGGTAGACGCTCGGTTCGCGCCCAACAAACCTCGCGTCTTGCAGAAGTCGAGCGCGCCGTCGCCGACATTTGCATTGCCAAGCCACCCTTCCCTTGAGGTAGGGCACGGTGTGGCTCTGCGTGCCCAAAGCGACCGGCTCCGGTGACAAAGCCGCTTGGACCCGCCTTGCAGTTTATCCTCACTGCTATGCCGGAGCCGGCAAGACAGGTATTTGTGCAGTTGGAGACAGAGCCGTTTGCATCGCGTTTGAGGCCAAACACCCAACCATTTCTCTGCGAGTTGTAGCCGATCTGGTCGCCTGCAGAAAAGGCGGGAGTATCGGCGCGGCCGCCATAGACAGACGGAACGTCGGGATTTCTGAAGCATGTTTGAGCGCAGATACTGCGGGCGTGCGCGCCTACATATTCTCCGGACCAGCTCCGCGGGGCCGATGGCAGATGTACTGCTGGCTCAAGGTCCGCCGAATTGGCTACGCCGCTTGCTTCCAGCGCAATCGTTGTCGCTCCCCCAGAACGAACTCCAGATCGCATTAAACACTCCGCAGCGCTATCCCTATTCACAACCGAGCATTTTCGAGCTCGCGTCGGTGATGGCACCGCGAATGAAGCAAGCAGCGTGCCGCTTGGAAATTGAGGGGGCACCAGTTGCTTCGTACCGGGTGCATGCGTCAACTTATGGACAACGGTCTTAAAGCTCACAATCGCTCTGTAGCGTAGCGTACAGCAGGCTGCGCTGCAGGAAACCGCCTTCGTTGCTGGCTGGGCTGCGGTTATCGAAGTCTGGCTCGTGGCAAAAACGTCACGAGCGATCGGTTGCGCGACGCTGCACGGCAGGAAAGGCTCATCATCAGCCCTTCAAGCTTACCACCGACACCCGCGCGATGATAACACTCCGGCTTCGCCTGAGTGCTAAGCGGCTCCGCAACATTGTTCGTATCGGATCTGCTGTCGGCGGCGAGACGCAAGCTTGCTTTGACGCGCTGAAAGGAGTTGTCGAGCATGCAGCTCATGACGGCCAAGCAGCGCTACCCCACGTTCAATCCCGGTTCGGAAAGCGTATCGGAACGCCCTTTCGGGTAGCCTGCACGTCCAGAATAGACATTTTTGAGTGCGTTTTGGTGTGGACCAAGGCGGACGGCTGCGAACAGTATATCAATCGTGGTGGGGGGTCTGCACGTCCACGATTCGTTACGCTGCTCATAGCCATTTCGCTATAGCGAAGAGCGTCCAAAAATTCGAGCACTTAACGACTGCCTTCAGCGGCCACGCAAACGACGTGGGCCTCGTGGAAGAAGATGAGACGGTTCCGTCTTGGTTCTTGCACAATCGACGTCATCGCTTTCCGCCGCCGGGGGTGACCTGCAGCCCGGCGAGCGCCAAGTCTTCTTTCATGAAGACAGCACCAAACCATAGCCCAGGCGCCTACAAATGCAGGAAATCACAAGCCGGAACCGATTGCGGGTGTCATACAGATTAGCGCGTGTCTACTACAAGATCCGATAGATGCCACCGCCAACTTGAGGCCCTAGCGTTCGGTCATGTTCCCTGCCGATCATCGAGGACATCGTGAACGCAAAAAGCGAGAAGCTAGCAAATAGGCAAATCGGCGTATGATGACTGGCAGAACCAGGGTGGCTAAGCAACGCACAACCCATTCAGGACCCTCGATGTTCTGGCTGAAGGGCCGCACAGGGTGAGGAATGGCGGCAGGCGTATGCCTACGGAAAATCGGTCGGGCAAAAATCCGCTCGTGGAAGGTCAACCGCTCGACGCCATCATGGCGATCGATCGGCTTGCAAGCTCGGACCCGGAAAGGGTTGCACTCAGGTACGGCGTAGACGCACTCACCTACCAAGCACTGCGATCAAGATCTGATGCGCTCGCGAGGACGTTGCGAGAGAAGGTGGCTCACGGCGCGGTGGTCGGCTATTGGGGTGAGCGAGACCTCGACTGGGCGACGGCGGTCGTCGCAATTTTGAAGGCTGGATCAACCTACCTGCCTCTCGATCCATCGTTACCGGTTTCCCGTACATCATTCATGATCGAGCAGAGCCGCTGCGCCCTGATTATTGGCCCGAACCAGTTGGAGCAGCTCAACCTATTCCAGGCTAACACGGCCACCCCCCAATTCGTGACAATAGAGGCGGCGCTGCGCGAGGGCCAGACTTCGTCTCTTGTGCCATCATCATCAAGCGAGGATGGACTCGCCTACATTCTGTTTACGTCTGGTTCTACCGGCCAGCCGAAGGGCGCAATGATTGAGCGCGCAGCCCTCAATAATCATCTGGTGGCAAAGATTGACGCTTTAACTCTCACTCGGACCGATTGCATCGCGCAGACAGCGTCGCACTGCTTTGACATCTCGCTGTGGCAGCTTTTGGCGGGACTTTGCGTCGGAGGCTGTATCGCGATCATCGATGATGCGACACTGAAATCGCCAGTATCTCTTCTCCAAGCCATTCAACAATACCGCGTGACGGTCGTTCAATTCGTGCCGTCGATGCTTGCGGTATTTGTCGAATATCTGCAGTCGCTTGCGGCCGCTGAGCGAGCTTTGGATGCTTTGCGGAGTATTTCTACGGTCGGAGAACCTCTAACACCCGGACTGGCGCGCGCGTGGCTTGCCCTATATCCCCCGGTTCCCATTCTCAACCACTACGGGCCGACCGAGTGCGCGGACGGCGTTACGCATCATCTGCTTTCCGTCCCGCCCGCGCCGGCTGACACTTATGTGCCGATCGGCAAAGCGATTTCTAACCTTGAGGTTTATATCGCGGACGGACCGCGGCTGTGCAACACGGGAGAGGTCGGCGAAATCTGTGTTAGCGGCATTGGTGTCGCTGCTGGTTACGTCAGCGACGATGCCCGCACCAAGGATGCCTTTGGGCCAAACCCGTTCTCGAACGATCCTTCGTTCCAGCGCCTATACCGGACAGGCGATCTCGGGCGAGTTCGTTCCGATGGCCTCTTGGAATGTCTCGGTCGACGGGACCGTCAGGTCAAAATTCGCGGGCACAGAATTGAGCTGGGAGAAATCGAGGCCCGCCTTTCCGCCCATCAATTGGTACGTGGCGCCGCCGTGGTCGCCTCGGTCTGCGCAGGCGTAAAGCTTACGGCGAGAGACATAACCAGGGCCGAGGGGGAAACTGGATCGAGGCGGCTCATCGCGTATGTGTCAGCCCCGTCTGAAGTAGGGGAGGGCGAGCTTCAGACCTTCCTGGCCGAAGCGCTTCCCACCTACATGCTCCCAGAAAGGATCATTCACGTCGACAGTATTCCACTGACCAGCAACGGAAAGGTCGATTTTGGAGCCTTGCCGGACCCGACCGGCGTTCGCCCTCTCTTGCCGACTCCATTCGAGGAGCCTCAAACAGAGCTCGAAGCTCAGCTGTGCCGAACTTGGTCCGAAATTCTGCGTATTGAGAACATTGGCGTCAATGACGAGTTCATTAGCCTCGGCGGAGACTCGCTTCGGGCCATGCTCATATTGGGCCGGCTGCAGACCCAGCTCGGAGCAAGAGCGGATTTCAGGCTGGTTCTGAATGGAACGGTCCGATCTCTTGCGGCGTCGATCTCGACCCGTGTCGAATCGAAACCGTGCACAGCCCCGACGTACGGTAAGTGCACGCGAGCACCCCTGACGCGAGTTCAGGAGCACCTATGGTTTCTGTCGCAGCTCGATCCGTCTGCCAGGAACTACATCATTCAAGGCGGCCTGCGAGTAAGGGGCATCATCGATCTGGCCGCGTTCAATCGCGCCTGGACCGATGTTGTTCACTCCCATCAGGCACTTTCTGCACGTTTCACAGACGAAAACGGTCCGGTTCAGCTTTTCGATGCTCCGCAATGCGCAAGCCTTGAATTGGTCGATGCATCTCACCTCACGGCGCAGGAAGCTGAGGAGCTGATAGCAGAGTTACGGCGAACAGAGCTGAACGGCAGCTTTGATCTCAGCCAAGGACACCTGTTCCGCGCGCGCATGATACGTTTTGGCCCCGACAACCATCTCATACTGATCACCGCTCACGAAATCATCATCGATGCCTGGTCGATCTCCGTTCTGCTTAGGGACCTTCGACAAAGTTACGTAGATCCTGCGTCGTTCTCGCCAGAGAACCGCGCGTCACTTTCGACCTACGCGCTCTGGGAAACGCAACACACGACTACAGAAGCGCTGGCCAACCAACGTAATTATTGGCGTCGTCAGATTGGTGATGATCCGCCGGTGCTTTCGCTTGGAACGGGACGAGCGCGGCTGCAGACAAATTCCTACCGCGGCGCCTCGCATGCGGTGCTGCTTCGCAGCGAGCTCTCCAATCAGGTCCGGGAGTTTGCCCGCCGACATAGGTGCACCACGTCGACAACACTCCTCGCATGCTTCAAGCTGCTGCTGCGGATGTATAGCGGCCAGGACGATATTCTCGTTGGCATACCGCACGTCGTACGGGATCAACCTGGCAGCACCGAAATTGTTGGATTTTTCCTGAATATGCTGCCGATCCGCACCGCGATCGATGTCGGCCAATCCTTTGTGGTTCATGCCCTGCGCGTCCAGGACCTCGTCAGCAGTGCCATCGCAAATTCGGCATATCCATTCGGCTGGATGGTAAGGGATGCCCGTGTACATCGCGAAGCGGGACGCTCGCCGATCTTCCAGGTCATGTTCAACATGTACTCGGAGGCCGCGGAGCCACCCGGCAAACATGATTTGGATCTGACATTCCGCGAATATGAGACCGGCTATGTAAAATTCGATCTGACATTGTACGCGCAAGATCTGGGCGATGAAATTGTCCTCCAGCTAGCGTATGCGGAAGACATATTTTCGAGCGATCTGATTGTCCGCATGGCCGACAATCTGCGCTGTCTGATTGCAGCCTGCATTGAGAAACCGCTTGCGCCCATTAGAGATCTGAGCTGCCTCAGCGCGTTAGACTTCGCTATGCTGGACTCGCTAAATGGCTCGGCGCAGCCATATGAGACTGAATGCTCGCTTGTCGAGGCGTTCGAGCAAATCAGCGTCTCTAATCGGAGCCGGGTGGCATATTTTGGCAATTTCGGCGAGATCACATTCGGCCAACTGTGCGAGCGCGTAGCAGCTATCAGGTCGCGATTGCGAGCTTCGGACGTGACGGCTGGCGATATGATCGCCATGCTGGTCGACCGGTCGCCTGACGTGGCGGCGGTTATTCTCGCGACACGAGCCCTGCAGGCCGTGGTTGTCCCAATATCGCCGGACTGTCCGCGTGATCGGATCGAACATATCCTACGAGATAGTCAGGCAAGGCTCTTGGTTCACGCAAATACCGATGAACCTGGTTTCGACGTGCCGTCGGTCTGTCTATTGACCCTAGAAGGGTCCAGCGTGGGCGCGCACGATTTTGGGCGCAGCGACAAACCATCAGATCAGGGAATTGCAAGCCTTATATACACCTCGTCCTCAACCGGGAAGCCGAAGGGGGTTCTCATACCGGAATCGGCAACCCTCAATCGGCTGAACTGGATGTGGCGACGCTTTCCCTTCGAGCGTACCGACGTTATGGTTGTCCAGAAGTCCGCTTCCCTTGTTGCTTCCTCTTGGGAGTACTTTGGGGGGCTTCTGAAGGGTGTACCTACGCTGATCCTGACCCAGGAGCAGTTGCTGGATCCAGATCTGTTGTTATGCACGTTGGCAAAACGTCGCGTGACACATTTATTTGCCTCGCCCCCCCTCCTGTCCGGCATCATTGCTTCGCAAGAACGGCAGTCGCGACCGACAGCCTTGCGGCTGGTCACAAGCAGCGCCGAACCGATGCCTTCCTCGCTCCCCGGTGGCTGGCGTGCAAATTTCCCGGACGTGCCATTGTGGAACTTTTACGGTGCTACGGAATGTGCGTCCAATGCAGCAGTCTATGAAACATCGGACGCCTGCAACGGCTCGTCGCTTGTCCCCGTTGGACGCCCAATCGATAACGTCAAACTCTACGTTCTCGATGCCCAGTTGAAGAGAGTCCCTGTCGGAGCTGCCGGCGAACTCTGCATCGCCGGACGTTGCGTCAGCGCTGGGTACTGGCGGGATCAGGATCGGACCAACCGCTGTTTCGTCCGCAATCCCTATGATGACGGCCAATACAGCGTTCTCTATCGAAGTGGCGATATCGCACGCATCTCAACCAACGGTCTGCTCGAAATTTGCGGCCGATCGGACAATCAGATCAAAATACGGGGCTTTCGCGTCGAGCTGGAGGAGGTCGAAACGGCTCTTGAGTCTCATCCTGCAATCGCAAAGGCCGCCGTGGTCGCAGAAGGCACGGATAATCATCGTCGCTTGATCGCTAACGTGGTTCAGGCTCGCGATAGTCTGAGCTCTGGAGATATCATCACTCACCTGCGCCACACATTGCCGTCCTACATGATCCCTGCCGCCTTCCGTTTGGTCGACAGCATCCCCCTTACGGCAAGCGGGAAGATAGATCGTTCTCGCCTGTCGTCCGTTCCCACCCGCGAGGTCGGGCCAGTTCCATGTGCTGAGCCCCGCACGAGAAAGGAGCGCATTCTTGCTGAGATCTGGCAGGATCTATTAGGCGCCAAGTCGGTCGGACTAGATCGGAGCTTCTTTGATATCGGCGGAGATTCTCTTCTCAGCGTGCGCTGCGTCACGCTGGCGCGCAAAGCCGGGCTGAATCTCACCGTCGAGCGGCTCCATCGAACACCGACCATCAGGGAATTGGCGGCAGACGAAGCGGTTACACGCGATGCCTTCCGTTCTCCAGACGGTTCATTGCCAGTTACCCCCGCAATCTCATCTTGGAACCGTCTTGCCGGCTTCGATGAGCATTTCAACATCGGCGATCTGTTCTTCTTGCCCGCCGGCATTCTGAACGTCCGAACGCTGGAGCGTGCCCTTGCCCATGTCATGGATAGGCACGAAGGCCTCAGACTCCATATTGCTCGAACCGTTGAGGGCCTACGTCTGACAATCGGACCGCCCGTGGCCGAGCGCCTCGTGGAAGAGATCGATCTCGTCGGAATGAACGTCCTTCAGCAGCGCAAGATAATCGAGAGCATCTCAGCAAGACGTCAGCACATGTTTCGGTTTGACGGCCAGAGGTCTCTTGTTAACCTCACGGCCTTCCGCACCGCGGAAAGCGGCGATTACTATCTGTTGGTCCTGATCCATCATTTTGTAGCGGACGGGATAGGCTATCGACTGTTCTTGGAAGCATTGGATGCGGCGTACAACGCCCTTGCTTCGGGCCATATCGAGACTGGTGCCGAGAACATACAAATGCTCGCACCATGGTGGAAGCGCCTTGAGCACCACGCGAACTGCGAAGCGCCGGCCGAACTCAAATACTGGGAGGGAATTGACTACCATCAGTTCAATCTCCACGTTAGCGACACTTCATCAGGCGGCGCGAGCTTTTCGAAAGTGACCGCGAGAGAGCTTCACTATGTGCGACTTGAACGTCGCATGGACGAGGCAAACTGCCGCCCCCTTTGGGAAGATCAGGCCAAATACCACCTTGAGATCGACAAAGAAGCGACGGCCGACCTATTCAATATTGCAGCCAGATGGGCGCATTGTCAGGACGTCGATGTCTTTCTTGCCGCTATATCTGGCGCCTTCGGACGCGTTTGCGGCAACTACTCGCTTTGGATCGATAACCTTACCTCAATCCGAGGTCGGGTGTTTGACGATCTCGAATCATCTCAAATCATCGGCAATATCAGCGAGCTTGTTCCGCTTCCCTTGAGACTGACAGGAACGGAGCACCGCTCCGATCGTGCGCGTTCAATATACCGCCAGCGCAATGCCCTGCCGCGCAGTGGAATAGGGTTTCGGGCCATGAAATTCCTAAACCGAGATCCAGCCGTGCGGAGCCGGGTCGATCGCCTGCCCCTACCAAGAATTGGATTGAATTATCGCGCGGGCGTGCAGCGCCATTTTCCACGCCGTCTCCTAGCCAAGGAACCCTCTCCACTCTGGATCGGCGAAGACATGGATGAAGCGTCCGTGGGTCATCTCTTCTGGTTCGATGTCGGATATCAAGCCGGCCAGCTACAGATCGAAGCAAGGTACGATTCAAACCAAGTCGGTTATGAGCCGACCCGTAATCTTTGCACAACATTGCATCAGGAGCTTTTGGAGACGATTAGCGAATTCGGAACAGTTCGCGGCACGTTCACCCATGAATGAGCCCGATGCGGAATTCGCCGTCGAGAGCGATCGCGATGTGATAACAAAGAAGAGCCCGCATATCGACCTTTCGGACCCAAATCTCTCGAGTCTCATTCTGCGGCTCGCCATTCCCTCTGTTGTTGGCTTATCGATCAATGCGCTGCAACAGGTCGTCAACGCGATCTTTGTTGGCGCACTTGGCCCACAGGCGATTGCAGCTGTCAGCATGGCCTTGCCAATCGTGGTCCTGCTCGCGGCGGCTGGACAGGGGATCGGTGTTGGAACAGCGTCGATTATATCCCGTCATCTTGGCGCTGGTGAGTACCTGGAGGCGAGTAAAGACGCGAGCACCGCACTTGCGCTCGCCGCTCCGATCGGTATCACAATTACGTTCGCTCTGCTTCCAAGCCTGCGAGGGATCTTCCTAACGCTCGGCGCGACCCCAACCATCATGCCCATGGCGCTCGACTACGCAGCGACGCTTTTGTTCGGGTACACGTTGATGCTTCTCAATATCGTCAACGGATTTGTTGTCAGAGCCGAAGGCAATACACGATTCAGCATGTGGACCATGGTTACCGCGTTCATACTGAACGCTGTGCTTGATCCCATCTTCATATTCCTACTGGACCTCGGCGTGCGAGGCGCGGCCCTCGCAACGCTTGTGTCCCAGATCGCTGCGATCAGCCTCTATATCGCGTATTTTACGACGCTCCGCGGGATAGTCCTCGTCAGGATATCTCACATCTCGTTGCGAGCGGATCGCATAAGACAGCTCGCGTCGATAGGTGCGCCGGCGTCGATGACCAGTATTTTATCTGCTATTGCCGTTATGCTCTTATACGGAGCTACCGCACCGTTCGGGGACGAGTCCATCGCGGCCGTGGGAATAGCTGTGCGGATCTTGACGATCGGCGCACTGCCTATCACCGGCTTCTGTATAGGCTCTCAAGCTGTCCTCGGTTTCGGCTGGGGCGCACGGGACTTTGCTCGAGTGCTGAAGGCTGCGAAACTCATACTCTCTATAACTGTCGCTTTTTCCGTTGCGTATTCTGCGGCCGTTGTGACTTTTGCCAGGCCTTTGGTCAGCCTGTTCAGCGATAGCGATAAGGTCAGGGAAATTGGCATCTCGACCTGCATCGTCTTCCATCTTTTTTTTGGACTTTTTGGTATTGAGAGCTTCGTGACGACGATGCTTCATTCGTTCGGGAGAGCGCGCCTCAGTGCGGTTGTGTCCTTCGCGAGGCAAGGCTATCTTTTCATCCCGGCCGTACTGTTATTCCCGGTCATATCGGGTTTCAACGGAGTGCTGGCCAGTCAAGCAATCGCTGAACTGGGCGCCGGAATGATCGCGCTGTTTGTCATGTTCCACCAGTTCGCTGAGCTCAGACGGGCGCTCCGGCACCCTGCTTCAGGACCAATCGAGATTGTGGGGTGACCTGACAACACATGTCACCGGAGCCCAGAGCATGAGGCCTAGCCGGGGAGGCGTTGCGCTCCAAAGTCATGACGAGCGCAATGTGCAGAAGTCATGCGCAATAGTATTCGTCTTGAGCGTTGGCGCTGGGTGTTGCAGGCCACCGCAACGACAGTCGGCAGCGGACGCCGAGCCGGACCTGCGAGCCAGCCGAGATTGGCACCGCGTGATCCCTTGGGTCAATCTAATTTGAGAAGGAGTTCGCTGCCTGGCTCGCCTCGGCTCGGCCTCGAACCATTCGCGCAGCTGGGGCGTAACCGCGCCACGTAGCCGAGAACGATCTAAAGCCGCGGCGCAAAAACATGCGGTACATTTCCCCACCGCTCGCAACGAGTGCAGCTGTTGCGCTTCCTCAAGAAAAGGAACTTCGGATCGCATATCGCCCCACGAGCACACAAAGCGCGTGCCAGCTTTCAGCGAAATGACCGAATGCTATTGACGTCGTCTCAGGCGCACGACCGCGAGAGAAGGGGCTTGTCACATCTATGAAAGCGCTCACGACGTTAGGAGCCGCCATCGGCGCAGCTTTGGCGCACGATATCAGCTTTTCGGGCGGACCAATATATGATCCCGCTCCCCCTCTGTTTCCCCTTGAAGCGAAAATGTTGGGAAACGTAGCCCTGCGCCGTCGGCGTGAATTCGCTTGGGGGCGGCATCACGCTCACGAGGCATTGCGTCGCCTCGGCTTCACTCCTGTTCCGATTTTGTCTAGAAGTGATCGGGCTCCTCTTTGGCCTCTTGGAGTCGTCGGGAGCATTTCCCACTCTTCATCCGACTGTGGCGCCGTTGCGGGACGCTCAAGGAACGTCCTCGCTCTGGGATTAGACATCGAAGATGAAGAGCCGCTCGGAGCCGACCTTCTGCCAATCATATGCACCCCCGCGGAACTACAGCGTCGGGAATGGTCCAGCAATCGCCTTGGCCCGAAACTAATCTTCGTCATCAAGGAAGCTGTATACAAGTCCTATTCGCCAGAAACCGGTGAATTCCTCGATTTTCAAGATGCAGGGCAGGTGACCAGAGTGGGTTGTTCGAGGCGGAGATCATCAATCCAGAAAAACCTACGAGTTTCGGCAGTCGCACTATCAATGGAATTTATCTCCCGTTTCTCGGAGGCATCCTTGCATTGGCGGTGCGATTTCGAGGCCGGGAGTGTAGCGCTACGAAGCTTGCAAAGCTTGCCCGGGGCATTCGCATGGAAATGAGTTGATCCGGCAGGCATTGGTGCCCGCTACACAGTCGATTCGGCGGCCTGCCGCTGCAGACGATGATGGTCGTCCTGCATTCACGTCAGACGTCGAGGAGGAAGGGGCATTGACCGGGTTATTTTCGCGCCTGAACGTATAAGCAGCTCTATCTGTTCAGCGGGCGTAGCGGGCGGCACCACGGAGTCTGTCGTCGTTTTCGTTCCGAAGAATCGCCAGCGGCTTTGCGGTGCCTGCCACATTGTCCAATTCGACCTTGTCGACACGCATGAAAATCAGGCTGCGCTGCCTCATCAGCATTTCCGCGTCGGCAATTCATGCCCGCGGCTTGTTGTTCGGCCGTTGTCGGCCGGCGGCCAGCTCACAAGCCGCTTCTGGATCCGCGGCATCCGTCTTGTTCGGGTGGACATAAGGCATCACGTAGGCGGGCTGTACCATGCGGACCAAATGTCGCAGCGAGGTAATCTCTTGCCCAGAGTTGGCCCTTGCAAAAGCCATGAAAAAGGTCTGAGAGAATTATGATCCTTAAGCGAACGAACTCAATCCCTGGACCGTTCCAGCGCGGGCCCAGAGTTGTGCTTTCGCTGGCAATGCACTATCGGGCGCTGAATGCTCATATGCTTCAATCGGAGCCTGCGCCTTGCATCAGAGGATCGGCTAACCCAATGATCAAAGCTTGGCTGGACCTTCCGATATTTGAATTATTCGCTGTCCTCATCACTCTTTACGCAACGACCGGCGCTGTCATTGTGATCGCGAGTTTCAGCCCTGCAACGGTTGTGCCGATGCGCCGCGTAGAAGGCGTGGTCGCTCCGTTTTTCGGAACGGTCGGAGTGTTGTTTGCGTTCCTGACCGGATTTCTGGCCAATGATATAACCGATCGCAACCGTCAAGCGGCCCGCGCGGTGCAGTCAGAGGCGGCGGAGCTGCGCAACATCTATGCCATTAGTCACGCTTCCGTCTCGGACATGGCCAGCCTCCGCTCAGTGGTTGCGAAATACGTCGCCGCCCTCGTGGAGGACGAGTGGCCGGCGATGGCGAAGGACCAGAAGGCCCATTCGCCTGGTCCCGCCTATGACGCCTTGCTGCGAGAAGTGAGCGATCCGCAGATCGCTCAAGTAGCGGGCGGGGCAGTGCAGACAGCCTTGTTAAATGCCGCAGTCGGAGCGGGCAGCGCGCGTTCCGAACGGCTCGCCTTGGCTTCCGACCGCACCATCGATGCCAAATGGATTCTCGTCCTCATCCTTGGCGTGGTCACCCAAATATCGATCGGATTGGTGCACCTGAAGAAGGTCGGTGCGCAAATTACGGCATTAACCGTGTTCTCAATCGCCGTTGTGATAGCGCTGGGACTCATTGGCCTGCAAGAGCGTCCTTTTTCCGGTGATATCCGAGTAGAACCGGGACCACTGGCAGAGCTCACCAAAATTGCAGCGGAATGAGGATGCATCAGCTTCTTGCAATGAATGCAAACCACTCCGGCATTGATGCAACCGGGAGATGGTCTTACCGACGTTATGGCGAGCTCAACGGCCTTATAGCTCTTGGTAGTCGGCCGTGAACAAGGCTCTAAGCGATTGAGCGGGAGTCTGTTTTCGGGTTTTTGAGGCGTTTGAGATTGCAGGGATTTGGGGCTTGAGGCTTCCAAACCCTGCAAATTGGTTTTTGGATTTTCTTTTGCTGCGGGCCATGATTCTGTGGTGCATCGGAGAAGACGATGCGGCCGAAGAAGCACAAGACCACGGGATCGAATGACCTGTTCCGGGCGCGGCTGGACCAGATCATCAACATGAAGCACGAGCTGGTTCTGCTGGCTGGCAAGGTCGATTGGGACTGGATCGACGGCGAGATCGCTCCGCTCTACAGCGAGAACGGCCGGCCCGGGATCGAGACCCGCTTCATGATCGGGCTGCTGCTGCTCAAGCACATTTACGGGCTGTCCGATGAGGGGGTGTGCGAGCGCTGGGTCCACGATCCGTATTTCCAGTTCCTCACCGGCGAAGAGTTCTTCCAGCACACCTTCCCGCACGAGCGCTCGGACCTGAGCCATTGGCGCAAGCGGCTCGGCGACAAGCTGGAGCTGCTGCTGGCCGAGAGCCTGCGGGTGGCGCACGCGGCCGGCGCGTTACGCGGCCAGGACCTCAAGCGCGTCACGGTCGACACCACGGTGCAACCGAAGGCCATCACCTTTCCGACTGATGCCAAGCTCTTGCATGCGGCCATCAGGGGTCTCAACCGCCTGGCGAGACAGCACGGCGTCAGGCTGCGGCAATCCTATTCTCGCGTGGCCAAGGCAGCCGCGATGATGGCGGGTCGCTACGCTCATGCCAAACAATTCGGGCGGCATCAGCGGCAGTTGCGTATCCTGCGCAGCCGGCTGGGCCGGATCATCCGCGACATCCGTCGCAAGATCGAGGACGAGCCGGCACTGGAGGAGGCGTTCGCACTCCCGCTTGGCCGAGCCAGCCAGATCCGCTCGCAACAGCAGCGCCAGCGCGGCTGGAAACTTTATTCTTTTCATGCCCCGGAGGTGGAATGCATCGGCAAAGGCAAGGCCGCCGCGCCCTATGAATTCGGCGTGAAGGCCTCCATCGTCACCAACAACCGCCGGGCCCCCGGCGGCCTGTTCGTGCTGCACGCCAGCGCGATGCCAGACAACCCGTACGACGGTCACACCTTGCGCGGCGTCATCGACCGCACCGAGACACTCACTGGCTGTCCGATCGAGCGAGCCTATGTCGACAAGGGGTACCGCGGCCATGACGCTCAAAATCCACGTCGCGTCTTCATCTCCGGCCAGAAACGCGGCGTCTTCGGCGTCATCAAGCGCGAGCTGCGCCGCCGCTCCGCCATCGAGCCCATCATCGGACACATGAAAGCAGAAGGTCATCTCGGCCGCTGTTACCTCAAAGGCCGTGCCGGCGATGCCGCCAACGTCATCCTCTCAGCCGTTGGCCACAACTTGCGCCGCATCCTCGCCTGGTTCAGGGAATTCTTGCGCCTGTTCCTATGGCGAACGCTCGCCTGTCCCGCAAAGCTCAATCCGGCTTCTTAACGAGCGACTTGGTATCGATGCCAGTTTCTTCGACGCCTTTGCCGCGCCATTCGAAGCCGACCTCGGCAAACGCGAACTCGACCATCTCGCACACTGACCGTGGCTCGCCGGTCCCGGGACTTGTCGGCCTGCAG
The DNA here is from genome assembly GCF_000472925.1 of Bradyrhizobium sp. Ec3.3. Taxonomy (GTDB): domain Bacteria; phylum Pseudomonadota; class Alphaproteobacteria; order Rhizobiales; family Xanthobacteraceae; genus Bradyrhizobium. The sequence goes on along the minus strand of NZ_AXAS01000028.1, from coordinate 78,634 downwards.
GATCACGTGCTTGTCTTACATGATCTCGTGCACGCCCTCAGTCGCGGCTGGCATCGAGCTTGTCGAGATGGAGCGAATCCTCCAGGCCGGCCTCAATGCGGCCGACGGCGCGGGTGATCTGACGGGCGACAAAGTCTCGCCGTGGACGGGGCTTTGTAGCCGGGCAATCTTCTTCAGTCGTTGCCTGATGTCAGAAAGGCTTGGTAAGCTTGCTGGATGCCATCTTTCAGGGAGGTTTTCGCGCGCCAGCCCAGCTTTGCGAGTCGGCTGACGTCGAGCAACTTACGGGGGGGACCGTCGGGACGCGAGGTGTCGAAAGTGATTTCACCTCGATAGCCGACAATGTCGGCAACGACGCGGGCGAACTCGCCGATGGTGATGTCTTGACGAGATCGGCCCCCGAATAGGTCTTCATCAGATGCACGCAGGCATCCGCCATGTCGTCGACATAGAGGAATTCACGGCGTGGCGCGCCCGTGCCCACACCACGACGCTTCTTTTATCAGCGACTTTGGCTTCGTGAAAGCGGCGGATCAGGGCTGCGACGACGTGGCTATATTCGGGGTGGTAGTTGTCGCGGGGGCCGTACAGGTTGCTTGGCATCACGCTGATGAAGTCGCTTCCGTACTGACTGCGATAGGCTTCCACCATCTTGATGCCGGCGATCTTGGCGATTGCATAGGGCTCATTGGTCGGCTCGAGCGGACCGGTCAGCACCATATCCTCGCGCAGCGGCTGGGGAGCAAGTTTTGGATAAATGCACGAGGAGCCCAGGAACATCAGCTTCTCGACATCATTGAGATGAGCGGCGTAGATCAGATTCGCGGCGATCGCAATGTTGTCGTAGATGAACTCGGCGCGCAGTGTATCATTTGCGACGATGCCGCCGACCTTGGCGGCAGCCAAGAACACGACCTGTGGCCGTGCCTTGGCGAATCAGTCGAACACCTGAGCCTGGTCGCGCAGATCGACCTCGCTTCGCTCCAAGATGGCGAGGCGCGCATTTTCCTGCACAAGGCGCCGCATGAGCGCGGCCCCGACCATACCGCGATGGCCGGCGACATAGACGGATTTCCCTTTCAGCTCAAACGGTGTGGCGGCCACCGGCGGCCTCCCGCTTCGCCTCGTCTAGATCGCTTGCCACCATCTCCTGCACGAGCTGCGCAAAGCTGCGCTTCGGCTTCCAGCCGAGCTGCTCGCGCGCTTTGCTGGCATCCCCAATGAGAAGATCAACCTCTGTCGGACGGAAATAGGTCGGATCGATTCGAACCACGGTCTTACCGCTCTTCGCGTCAACACCAGAGTCATCGACGCCCTTGCTGCGCCACTCGATGCGGCGGCCGATCTCGGCAAATGCAAGCTGGACCATCTCGCGCACCGACCGCGTCTCGCCGGTCGCGAGCACGAAATCATCGGGCTGGTCCGCCTGCAAAATCATGTACATGCCCTCGATATAGTCGCGTGCATGCCCCCAGTCGCGCTTGGCTTCGAGGTTGCCGAGGTAGAGCGTCTCCTCAAGACCGACCTCAATGCGGGCGACGGCGCGGGTGATCTTACGGGTAACAAAGGTCTCGCCGCGGACTGGGCTCTCGTGATTGAAGAGGATGCCGTTACTTGCGAATATGCCGTAGGCTTCGCGATAGTTCACCGTGATCCAGTAGCCGTACAGTTTGGCCACACCATAGGGCGAGCACGGATAGAACGGCGTGGTCTCCTTCTGGGGGACTTCCTGAACCAGGCCGTAAAGCTCGGAAGTAGAAGCCTGTAGAAGCGTGTCTCTTTCTCCAGGCCAAGGATCCGGATCGCCTCGAGCAGGCGCAGCACGCCGATCGCTTCGGCGTTTGCAGTATATTCTGGGCTTTCAAAGCTCACGCCGACATGGCTCTGGGCGGCAAGGTTGTAGATCTCGGTCGGTCGGATCTGCTGGATCAAGCGGATCAGATTGGTCGAGTCGGTCATGTCGCCGTAGTGCATCAGAAACGGCACATTCCCGGCATGCCGGTCCTGATAGAGATGATCGACGCGCGCGGTATTGAAGGAAGAGGACCGTCGCTTGATGCCATGCACGACATAGCCGAGCGATAATAGATATTCGGAGAGATAGGCGCCATCCTGCCCGGTCACGCCGGTAATCAAAGCGACCCGCCGTTGAGAGTTCTGACTTGTCAAATTCTACCCTGGTGCAAACGAACCGATCGGTTTTACGTGCCCCTCAGTCACCCTCCGCCCGTACCCCGACGGAAGCTCTGTTCAAGCCCTCAAAACCATCCACGGTGATAAAGAAATGAATGCCTAAGGACAATAGACGTTTACGGCATTGATTTTACGAAGTTTTCGCCTGCTCCTCGGTTTTCCGGCGCCGTGATGACGTTCAGAGCATCTACGCCAAAGGCGTCCCGAGGCGGCTAAAGGCCTCAAACCCAGCTTCAACCCCTTATCTGCAATCGCAGGCTCGTCATCCTGTTATTCGGGTGGCACAATCTTCGAGCAAGCAAAGATAGATGCAAATCGTGAGAGCACCGTGAGCGAAACAAGTGAAATCCGTCGAAAATTGCAACCAGACGCGGAATTTGTGCGCCGAAGTACGAACTCGTTGCACTCATCAAACTCGAAAGCTGGCTACCATGCACTGCAAGCTCTAACCTTTTTCACGCGCCGATTGTCTGGGAATCGCTGAAGAAGCACAAGCTAAAGCACATTCTCAATTCGGCAGGTGACGGCATGACTGGCCATCTCTACCGCCGCGCGGATGCCAGAGCCAGACATTGTGCTTGGACTCCAAGCGAAGATGAGCCTGCTCGTAGGACTGTGTTGGACTTCGACAGGGCGCAGGCTGGCGTGGAGTGCCGGATAGAAATGGCCGCCAAGTAAAGGAGCTCGAGCGCCGCGCCGAAGCAGAACTCCGAAAACTCAAGTGAGAGTAGATGCGGCGACAAGTGCGATCGAAGCCGAGCCGCCGCAATCGAACAACGAAGGGCAACCCGCCCGGTGGCGTTGCGACAAGGGCGCAGAAAGCATGGTGGAAGCTAGGTCATTCATCCCACTTGAATTTCGGAACGCGCGATCCGTATTATCTTCCTCATGTCGAGCACGCGGGAGATCTCCAAATGGTGGATACGGCTACCGCCGAGCTTCTGCGCGCGGTCCTCGAGGAGGTCTGCGCGCGCATTTCGCGCTACGAAACTGGCGTCCGCGCGCATGTTGCCGCTAAGCTTCTGGAAGCCGCCACCAGAGGTGAAACGATACCCGACCGCCTCAAACAAATTGGCCTCGAAGCACTTCGCGATGCACCGACCATGTGGCGGTAGGCGCGGACAATATGATCTCCCACGCAGGTGAATTTCCAGGTTACCGTTCTTAAGATCCTTGTGAGCTACCCGGACGGTTTCGCGCCGATGGCGGAGCTCAAACGCGACATGGCCATTCTAGCGACGAGTGGTCGAGACTGGGCCGAGCGCACCAAGAGAATGGCCGCCCGTGTCCCGAACCTCGACATTTTTTCGCAGAAGCTCGTTGAACGGCTAAATGGTGGCTGGCGCATCACAGAAAAGGGTCGCACCCTCCTCGATCTGATGGAAGCGCGCCAGGTTGGCGCGGAGGCGCCGTCAAAGACGAGCGCATCTGCTTCCGAGCAACGCGAAGCGGACGATTGATCAATTGATCCCTGCCGGTGATGTCACGCTGCGCCGCGCCGAAGTGCGATGTTTCGCCGCTCAGGTCCTCGGCGCGATCGGAATTTCAGGTCAGATCTGGCAACGGTCGTGAAAGATCCTCCAGAAGCGCGCATGGTGCGCGTCGCCGCCGATCGACTATCGGAGAAGTCGGCTCAGTCAGCGCGCCAGGTCAAGGCGATGGCGAAATGTTCATCATCCCTCGAAGACGGCAAACCCGGAAAATGCAGACATACACGTTCAGCGTTCGTTTCTGTATTCTGGGTTCGCGCGCTTTGCCCGCGATTTCCGGATGACCGACTGACAGGAGACGAGCTATGCCCCGGCACGTGAACTATGTTCCGCACGGCGTGATCCCGGCGGTCCTGCTACCGTTTGACAACAATCAGGCCGTTGACGAGGCGGAGCTTCCGCAAGCACCTTCGAGACGTGAGCTCCGTCGAAGGTCTTTCCGCCATCACCGTCAACGCTCATTCGAGCGAGGTCGTATCCTGCAGTTTCGACGAGCAGCGCCGTGTGCTAGAGATCGCGCAGGACGACATCGGAGCCAAGCTGCCGCTGATCCACCGGCATCTGGGCGAATGGCAGCCTCGAGGCGGCGCGCGTGGCCCGCATGGCAACGCTAGGCGGCGCCTCCGCGCTCCTGGTGTTCCCGCCGGCGGCGTTCAGCCTCGGCCAGACCCCGCAAATGGCTCTCTCTCATTTCAAGTGCATCGCTGATGCGACCGACCTGTCGCTGATCGTGTTCCAATATCCGCTCGCAACTGGTCAAACCTATCCGAAGGACGCCCTGCTGAAGCTGTGCGAGGAGGTGCCGACCGTTTGCGCCATCAAGGACTGGGTCGGCAACGTGCCGCATCATGAGTGGCACGTGCGCACGCTGCAAAATCTGCCGCGATCTGTGAACGTGCTTACGACCCACAGCGCCTGGCTGTTCTCTTCGCTGGTGCTCGGCTGCAATGGATTGCTATCGGGCTCCGGAAGCGTTATCGCGGAATTGCAAGTGCGCCTATACCGTGCCGTGCAGGGCAACGATCTCGCCGAGGCCAAGCGGCTCAATGATCGTATCGAGCCGTTGACGCGCGTGTTCTACGCCGATCCGTTCGTCGATATGCACAACCGCATGAAAGAAGCTCTGGTACTGCTCGGCAGATTGCCGCGCGCAGTGGTGCGGCCGCCCTTGGTGAAGCTCGATCCCTCGGAGATCATGGGTATTGAACAGGCGCTGATCGAGGCCGGGTTGCTCGACAAGAAAGCACCCAATGCGGCGTAGCCGCTCAAAGAGACGGATCAACGGGGGCCATCGCACTTCCCGGCAGATCGATGCGAATATCAGTGTTCTCCGAGTTCGTGTTCGCACCATGATCGTGAAGAGATACAATATGCGAGCGATCTGGTCGTTGACACACTCTCATGGACCAGTTCACCGGCCATAGACCTCGTGTCAGGGAAAGCCGCTGCGATTAGCCGTTCCTGCCCGTACTGTATGTGGTTACGCGCGTGGCAGCGCCATTGCCGGGCGATCTGTGTTATAGAGCAGTCGTGCCGGCTTCGCTGATGCGCGCAAAGGGGCGGCTGAGGCTGACGACAGTTCGGTCGCATCAGTGATGCAGGACCGCAGCGGTGGTCACGTCAAGCCTGTTCTGGCCGAGACGCAAACCTTTCGGCGCACGCCGAGCGGCAGAGGGGACGATGCTCCCCCTGGGGAAAGGAACATCAAGTTTGAGTTTATATCGGACTGTGCGGTTGTTCGATGCCCGGTCCTGCACGGCCGTCGCGTTGAGCTCACAGAGATCCTTCAGATCAATCATCAGGGCACCAAGCCTCGCGGCATGGGATTTGACGCTCGTGAAGATCTGGCGGCGGCGACCCTCCTCGCCAGCTTGTCGCACTCTGCGTGGATGGAGGCCCATAACTGCTGTCTCGGGAAGGGCTGGCGGCTAGCGGCAGCGTCGTGCCTGGACTTATACTGTCAAATTCGACGCCGCGGTTGGCCTCGGCCTCAACTATCTTATGGGCGATAATGCAGAGCAGCGCGATTGCGGCAGCCCACAATGCGAGATGCTTCCACCAGCAAAACTCGCGCTCAGACCCTTCGCGTGCGATGGCGGCAGCCAATCCTCCCAAGGTCATCCCTGCCATGACCAAGACAAACAAATCAATGCCTTCCATAGGCGCTCCGTTCAGCGGGGCGCGCAAATCGTGCCATGATATATCCTGTTGGTTTAAAGGCGATCACGCGAGCGTCCACCCGACAGGGCTATTGAACGTCCAACTCTGCAAGCAACTCAGTCCTGTCGAGCAAGCCAAGATCCGTTTAACTCTGCCCACCATCATGGGTTTTCCGGCGTCTACGAAAGTGCACCGCTAGCGTAGGCACAAAGTCGGAGGTCGCAGGACCTCTTTTCAAAAGAAAGCAGCGCCGTTGAACTATCCCTACAACCTGACGCTACGTACGGTTCAACCCCCGGCGTATAAGGAGTCTTGAATCTTGGATGGCATCAGGTTGTGCGATCTCAAGTCGGCCGCTATTCACACATGCGAGTTGCGCGACCGAACTTTCCGATACGGATCTCTTGAGCGACATCAATGCGTTTTCCGAGCGTCTCCATCAACGTTGTATTTGTAGCCGAACAACCGACTTGCCGGATTGCTGAGGCTATGGGCTCGGATTGCTAGGCAGTCCGGGCCCGCCACTTACGAATCACGTTTAGAACGCGTGCCTCCAGCTCGCACAAATCTCTTTCGGTGATCGAGGATACCCCAGGTAAGTCCAAACGCCGAAAGACGCCTCTGATGAAAAACAAAAAGCAGAGGATCACTATGATTGCGGACTATCGCCAGCCCATCGCGACGGCTCGCGAAGCAACCAATTGTTGCGTTGCTGACATTTCGAATGATTTGATGTTCGGTAGCCCTTCCTTGGAAGGTGCTCGTGCGAATTGCTTGTGCAAGCACCGTTCTCGATTGCGGCACGTTGCTTGCTTTGTTCAACGTAGCATCGCCACCCAGCCTGGTGATGTAGGGGCGGGCCAGGTGCGCCCCTGCTCGTGCGTCAGGCCCGCCCCGTCGTTCTCAGCCAGGAACTCCCATCGACCTGGCGGCAATTCGCAATGACACCGCCTAAGCTCAAGGGCGCCCGGAGGATACGCGTATGGAATGTCTTCACGAATCGCAGCATCGCTTTGTCGTATGCAGCCGGAACTTGCGAAAAACATTGTCCTATCTGCGACGTGCCGTCGGAATTGCTGAGCTTAAGACACCGGCCGTCGTCCTCGGTGACTACGACACATCCCTACATCGACGTCCTAGTTTGGAAGTCCGTTCAAAGGCATGAGACTTGCCGTTTCAATTCAATTCCCTGCAGTCTTTGGAGAGATCGCCGATGCACAACGTCGTCTGTATAAAGCAGGTTCCGGACTCCACGCAGATTCGCGTGCATCCCGTGACCAACACCATCATGCGCCAGGGCGTACCGACGATCGTCAATCCTTACGACTTGTTCGCGCTCGAGGCCGCGCTGGAGCTGCGCGACAGGCTTGGCGGCGAGGTCACTGTTCTCACCATGGGGCCGATAGCCGCCGAAGACTCGCTGCGAAAGGCACTGACGTTCGGTGCAGATCGTGCGGTGTTGCTCACCGATCGTGTTTTCGCGGGGGCCGACACGCTTGCGACCACTTACGCGCTGGCAACGGCCATTCGCAAAATCGGAGAGGAGTATGGGCCACCCGACCTCATCTTTGCCGGCAAGCAGACGATCGATGGTGATACCGCACAGGTTGGGCCTGGCATTGCCAAACGGCTCGGAGTGGTGCAACTCACTTATGTCGCCGGGATCACGAGCCTGGATCTGGCATCGCGCGCGATCGAGGTTGAGCGACGCTCGGAAGGCGGTGTGCAGGTGTTGCGCACAAAGCTGCCATGTCTCATTACCATGCTAGAGGCGACAAACGAGATTCGGCGAGGGAGCATGATGGATGCGTTGCGTGCGGCACGCACCGACATCGTCAAATGGAACGCGCAGGACGCAGGCGTTGCAGATATCTCGAAATGCGGCCTTAAAGGCTCGCCGACTATCGTTAAGCGTGTCTTCGCCCCCTCCAAGCGCGCCGAGAGAGCAATGCTGGTGGAGGACGCCGAGCAGCCTGTACCGGCGTTGATCGACGCGATCTTTAAGCACCGGCCAAAGCTAGAAACTGAACTTGCAGCCCTGGCGCGCGCTTCTGATCTGAAGCCGTAGCGATGAGCCGTTGAAATCTCCCGCTATTGTCGCGCCGTGGTGCTACCCATGAAGCCTTGGTACAAGATTCTATACGCCCAGGTGCTGATCGCCATTGTCATGGGCACCGTCGTCGGCTGGCTGTGGCCCTCGCTCGCCACCAACGACTGGATCAAGGCGATGGGCGACGGCTTCGTCAAGCTGATCAAGATGGTGATCGCCCCGATCATCTTCTGTACCGTTGTCTCGGGCATCGCCCACATCCAGGACGCCAAGAAGGTCGGCCGCATCGGCGTCAAGGCCCTGGTCTATTTCGAGATCGTTTCGACGTTTGCGCTCGTGATCGGGCTCGTCGTCGGCAATCTGGTTCGCCCGGGTGCGGGCTTCGGTAGCGCAGCGGCGAACGCAAAGGCGGTCGTCAACTACGCCAAGCATGCTGAGGGACAGAAGACCGTTGACTTCATCCTGCACATCATCCCGGACACCGTGGTCGGCGCGTTTGCGCAAGGTGAGATCCTCCAGGTTCTGCTGTTCTCTGTGCTGTTTGGCTTCGCCATCATGGGGCTCGGCGAGCGCGGCCACGCAATCCGCAACTTCATCGACGATGCCGCCCATGCCGTGTTCGGCGTCATCGCGATCGTGATGCGCGCAGCGCCGATCGGCGCGTTCGGCGCGATGGCCTATACCATCGGCACGTTCGGCACCGGCGCGATCCTCAACCTGATCGGGCTGATCGCGACGTTCTACGCCACCGCTGCGCTGTTCGTGTTCATCGTGCTTGGAACCATCGCGCGTCTTGCCGGCTTCTCGATCTTCCAGTTCCTCGCCTACATCAAGGACGAGCTGTTGATCGTGCTCGGCACCTCGTCGTCGGAAAGCGCGCTGCCGTCCTTGATGGAGAAGCTCGAGCGGCTCGGCTGCTCGAAGTCCGTGGTCGGCCTTGTGGTGCCCACGGGCTACTCGTTTAACCTCGACGGCACCAACATCTACATGACGCTGGCGAGCCTGTTCATCGCGCAGGCGCTCGGCTTCGATCTCACCTTGGGCCAACAGCTCACTATCCTGGTGGTGGCGATGCTGACCTCGAAAGGCGCCTCCGGCATCACCGGTGCGGGCTTCATCACGCTCGCCGCGACGCTGGCGGTGGTCGATCCACGGCTCGTGCCGGGCATGGCGATCGTGCTCGGCATCGACAAGTTCATGAGCGAATGCCGCGCGCTGACCAACCTCTGCGGCAACGGCGTCGCCTGCGTGGTCGTCGCCTGGTGGGAAGGCGAACTCGACCGCAAGGAGCTCAGTGGGCGGGTCTGCCGCTAAATCGATCGGACAAGTATCAGAGAACTACGGCAAACTATGCAGGCCTGACGCCTTGGATGCAGTGCGATAGGGACCAGCTGGTGCTGGCTCGGCAGCGAGGCTAATCTCTGCGCCGCTGGTGGAAGGAGTAGCAGCGGCACGTCGAGACCCGTCGTTGGGTTTGCGCATTAATGTAACTATTGCCGAAGGAGGCTTGAGCGGAGAGCGACCCGCCGGTCCAATTTTTTTGCGCCAGAACGAGATGCCAGGGGACTTCACGGTCAAACCATGGACAGATTTTGGTTGGGGACTCGCGAACATCGGACGCGAGCTGGCGAACAGGCCGAAGGGGCATGTGGAGGTGGCCGGATCGAGTCTTCGCCGTGGCAGAACCGCCTTGCTACGACGCCGCAACGAGCCCAGACTATCTCCGGAGAAGTTCTGTTAACGCGTCAATCCCGCTCGTCGAGCAACGAATCTCGTCAATTTCCCGAGATAGCGTAAGTGCTTTTGCCCGAATAGCCGCTACATTCGACCGATCTAGAACGGGACATCTAAGTTCGTTCAGGCGTTGGTTCAGTTCGTTCAGCTGAGCCTGAAGTCGTTCGATGTCCGCATCTCGATGTGTTAGGGATTTGATGGTCCAGGCTCGCCGCGCTTGCATGACTAGTCCCCTTCTTTAACTCGCGCCAACTGCTTAGCAGAGTTCATGGCCGGAATTGGCAATCCCTCTCCGAGCGCCTGGCGGTTTAACGCCGCACCGAAGCTGCTCTTTTATCTGCCAGTTTCATCAATCGCTACCATCTTGTTGAGCGGCAAATGTCGCCGACAACAGAGTGCGTTGCTGGCCGGTGGACAAATAAGGCTTGGCTGCGCTGTTGGAATGACTTGAATCTAACGTAGCGTCAGGTTGTAGGACTAGCGACAATCGTGAGCAAGCTTACGGCGACACGTCAGTCGATGTAATCGGCCATCGAGAAGAGTGGGCTGGCTGCGAGGTCAACGCGTGTGCGGAACGTTCCAGTCGAATGCGCGACGAAAGGAGGAGGAGCGATGTCAGGATTGCCATTGGTCCCAACGCGCGTTTCGAGGCGCTTGCTCATGGCCGGCAATGCAGGAGAGGGCAGCCTTGAGGGAGGGCGGCGCATCCAGTTGTCCGTCTTCCCTGCTTGGCGACGTCGGCGATTGGCAGCATGAGGCCTGTATTGAATAACATCGATACCGCCGTCGGGCCAAATAACGACAGGGTTGTCTCTCGCCGGTGAACATATGGTCTTGTCGAAGCCAAAGGCCGTAAAGATGCCGCCGCTCGTTTCAAACGACGAAGCGCTGGTGACTTGTACCGAACGAGCAATGGAGCTCGGTGCGTGGTCAGTTATGACTAAACTAACGCTTTGCTTCATGCGCGCCTGATAGGCTCGAATCGAGGTCGTGTTCTGCAAAGTGGATCAGGCGATCGAGCCACGGGGGACTGCCGCGAGTTGTAGCGTTCAAAGGCGCTGGGCTTGGGGCGCTTCCATCTTCAGCGCGATCGTTCCTCGCACCAGGTTGAGACGCGCCCACGCAGCGCCGATCTGTCCGTAAGGACACAATGGCGCATCTCATCGATGCAGAACGTGAACGGATCGGGAAGTGGTCGTCTCGTCAATCGGGGGAGCGGTGCCGCTTCATCGAGGGCAGGGCACCTAGCGACATGCGCCCGTAGGTCGTGACAGTAGAGGGGGCAGTCTTGCATTGCACAGCAGTGCCAGTCTGGAACGAAGAAGGTTCGAGCAGAACGTGATCTACATCAGATCCGATGTATCTGCGTGGCAAAGGAGGTAGCATGAGAGCGCAGATTTTGGACCAGCTCGAAGCTGGTCGCGTGCGATATGGACAATTCGCCAGCGCACCAGGATCAGGTCCTTGCGGTCTCTTCTTTGTGCAGGGACCCTGCGGCTGCAAACTAAAAATCATTGGATTGCTCCGTCCGCGTTGGGAGCATGTCTCCGTCTCGACCCCGCGGCGTTGTCCGAATTGGCAGGAGATGTGCTTCGTCAAGGATCTCTTTTGGGACGAGGAAGAGTGCGTGATGCAGCTTCATCCGCCCCAGTCCGAATACGTGAACAACAGCCGTTACTGTCTGCATCTCTGGAGGCCGACTAGCCAGCAGATTCCGATGCCGCCCTCGGGGTTCGTCGGTATAGTCGGGATTGGCCCATCTGAAGCGGCCACACTGGCTGCACAAATACGGGTCAAGTGACACTGACCGATTGGACCCGCCTCAAACTGGAGCTCGCACGATCAAGGAGAAGCACATCCTACTCGTGAAGGATAACGGGCTGCGCGCCGATCCGCCGGCCGAATGCAATTGACCGGCCATCGATCCATTTTGAGGGTCTAAAAACTCCGCCCATGGTCCATAACCTAGTGTGCGGAGCGGTCCTTCCCTCCTGGTCATTCGCCCGCATTGCCCCGATACAAGAAAACCCATCCATTGTTCGGATATGTTATATCGATACAATTGATTTTACGAACTGCCGGGAACGGCGGATAAAAAAGACCGGTCCGGAGAGACGTCAGGGCGTATCAGGATGTTTAGGCGCGAGAGGAAGTCTCAAGTCTGCGTTGAGCATCGTGGGCGGATGCCAATTTCAGTAACGTGTATTCGCCGACTCGCACCAAGTATTGTCGGAGCCCTGTGGTCGGCGACGTCAGCAAACCTTCGTATAGGTCTTCCAACCTCTTCGATGTGGGCTACCTACCACCGTACACTTGAGGCACGCCTCGATGTCACCTTAGCCTCGCGACGAAGGCGAGAGCTGTCGAGTGTAGGTGTCTGATGCTTCTTCAAAAGGATCGTGTGCAGTGCGGTCAAGTTGCGCCGAAGGTTCAGAAAAGGTCCCTGTTAGATCTGGTGCGAATGGCCCACACGCTCGATATCATCTCGGTCGTGTGTGACGATCTGGCGGTGTACGAACCATTATTGAATATGCTGATTTCAGCGGGCTGCGTCCCATATCTGTTCCACAGTGCACATGACTTCCTGAATTCAAAGCGTTGCATCAGCACGTCTTGCTTGATCGCGGACGTGCAGCTGCCGAGCACGAATGGGCTAGACTTGCATGAGCTGCTCGTCGCGTCCGGAAACGAAATTCCCACCATACTACTTTTGGCTGAACTCGACGACGACAATCGAGCTCGCGCGCTGAAAGCCGGCGTGCCGCATTTCCTGCGCAAGTCATTCATCAATGGCGAGCTGCTCGCGTGCATCAAAGCGACCCTCAAAGACCGGACGACGCTTCGGAGGGCCCCTTGATTTGATCGGACCCGGCTTGGCGACCTCTTCGTGCGTAACCACCGGAGTCGGCTCCTGGCCGCAAATCGGATACGAGTTCGAATCACGCCGAAGTTAAATCGTTTCTCGGCAACAAGCCTGCCTTCCAAAGCATAAGACGGTCAACTCAAGCCACCAGAGCTCGGTTGATATCATCGCATGGCAGGCGCCGCATGTGCATTAAGGAGTTCAGACATTCAACCGAAATACTGCCCTAGTTCAAAGAAGTCGACCGAAGCTCAAAAGCGATCCGTGCGAGAGGCCTAAAGCGCATGCTAGACCCTAACCCTTTGGAAGTTCATCACCAGATCGTTTCACTTCTGGAAAGTCAAAGCCCCGTTATCTTGGACATCGGCTCTTATGACGGAACCGATGCGAGACGTTTTCTCCAGCTTCGCCCCGAAGCACAGTTCTACTGCTTTGAACCTGACCCGCGAGCGTTGGTTCGCTTTAAGAGGAACATGCAGGACGTCAAGAATGCAAGGCTGTTTGAGTACGCGATTAGCGATCGAAACGGGAATATTGAATTTCATCCAAGTAATGGAGATGGAGAGGCGGAGGGATGGGACCTCTCGGGCTCAATACGCCGGCCAAAGAATCATCTTGCCGAGTATGATTGGGTTCGATTCGATCATCCGATCTCCGTTGAAACGCGAAGGCTGGATGACTGGAGCAGCGAAGTTAACCTGAACAAGATTGATTTGATCTGGATGGATGTTCAGGGAGCGGAGTCCGATGTCATCGCTGGCGGCAGACGGACCTTGAGCAATACGCGCTTCATCTACACGGAATATAGCGACCGAGAGCTTTACGAAGGGCAGCTGTCATTGCGGGCCATCCTTGATCTCTTGCCATCATTCGAAGTGGTAACGGTCTATCCCCGCGCAGTGGAGGGTGATGTATTGCTCAGGAATACGAGCTGTTAGCTCGGCCTCTGCATTTCTTTACTGCCCGAGGTGCTTCGGCCGAACCCGAACAGATGCGCCAGCAGTCGAGATAGGCTTGTTCGAGATCCGTGGCGCGGTACCCGTCGCCGGTAGTTGAAGGGCATGGAAGATTCATGCCCTAGGCGCTTGCCGCACGCGGTTGTTCTTTCGAGTTGCACGATCGGTAACCGGGAAGTGGGCGAGCTGGGAGCCGAGACTCCTGGCGAGGCCGGGATATTGAGCTTTTGCGACATAGGCAGGAAGAAAACCGTAGTCGTTCAGAGTTAATTGGGCCCATAGCCGCATAGATCGAAGCAAGCATTGCTAACCGGCTTGTGAGGCCTTGTGGCGACGCTTACGAGCAGATCGGTCGATAAGGAAATCATCCAACTTCCGGCCGGCACGAAGTTGCGGGCTGAGCCATCGCGGTGGTTTCCCGCGCCCCGACCAAGTTTGCTCCGGGTTCTTCGGATTTCTATACTTTGGCCGCACAGGCGGGTAGGGCCGACGCTCACGACCTGGCCGGGCGAGCTTATCGGCCCTTCCGATGGTTCGCAGCCGCTCCTCTAGTCTGACCTTTTCCGCCGCAATCCGTTGAGCTAGAGCTGCGGACACCTTCTCGTGGAGACTCCACAACTCGTCGACACTCATTGACTTCAGGTCATTCAGCTTCATTGCGATCTGCCATGCTCGAAATTTCATCGCATTAAATAGTCGCGCGCGAAGTAATAGACAAGGCGCGATTTTCGAGGAGCGAAACGAATGAGCTCGCTAAGGCCGCAGAAGAGCCTGGGAGCCGGCCCTACAGCGTTGTCGGAGAACAACGAAGCCAATCGATGGCTAGAGTATCAACGACATTAGTTGCTTCTTTCTGGGCAATCTATTGGATTGCCAGGACTGGTCCACATCTCGGACCGAGCAACCTCACTCCACGAGCTATATAGCTACCGCGCGGCGGTTCAACATGGTCGACACCGTCTATCCAAAATGACATATCCTCGACCGCAAGCCGGGGATTATAAATCCATCCAGTCTGGACGGCTTTCACCACTGCGAAAGCCTCGCGTGGCGAAGACGAGTCCGGAATGATGACATCAGCATCTTGCTCACATCCTGACAGAAGCTCGATAAGCTCTTTGACCTTCATTTCGCAGCCTTCGGATTGCAGTCGAGAGGAGCCTCCATCTAGGAGTTCTGAGGAATCGGTCAACCCTGCGCCAACCTGCAGGAGCGACCGCAACAGGCAGGGCTCTCCTTTCTGACTCGAAGAGCCGCACCATCTCCGCATGCCGCGCCAAATTATCAAGACAGCACCGCGTTTCAGGTGCCTATCGTGATAAATCCATAGCGAGTTGATCTGACGGTCTAGTCAATGCTTTCGGGTGACTCGGCGCTCGTTTCCCATAGCGCGGCTGGCGAGAGACGAGCGTTCCCGCATGGGCCGTTCCACCAACCGCAAGTTTGTCGAGAAAATACGGACCTTGAGTGAATCTGTGTCGGCTACGGTTTCTGCGGCAAAATATCGTTCCGGGCGAGAGTCTCACAGGGCTTGAATCGGACGTCGCGTCAAGTTGTATGGTCGCAGAGTGGCTTCAATACGAACAAGGAATAAAGGGCCGGTCATGATGTCCTCGCCGCTCATTCGAAAAAGCGCAACCGCTCTGCAAGCTGAGACTTCTCGATGATGATATTTCTAGTGCTGCTTCCGATTTTGTTTGTTGGCTTCGGAGTTGGGTACGCCGTGCGCGCATGGCGCTCTCACAAGCGGCGTGAGCGCTATCGTTTGCACGCGGCTTACCTTCGGCCGATCTCCCGCGTTACGGAACGTCCCATAGAAATGCCTAAGCGCAGAGCGTTCTGATGTGTGATCAAGCCGGAACCCAAAAAGACAGGGGAACCGAAGCGGATTACGGAAGATGTGCAGGCTTGCGCTTTATTGGACACAGCAGGTGGAGCGGTTTCAGGTCATCGGCACAAATCTCCCGACAATAAGCGATTATGGACGCTAAGGGCCGGCACGGACAATGAAGTCCAGCTTGCCGGTGGCAAGGGCGTTCAATGAGTGCGGGTCCTTGATGCGACACCTCGTTCGCGAGCCTCGCGTCATCCACCTGCGGGGCCCCCGCCGAGTGCACCGGCGGGGGTATCTTCTAAAGGCCGTGGCGTTAAACCCGGCACAGAACGAGATCGACGCAGGACGTAGTGAGAAAGGAAGTGTCGTTAGATTTGAAAAGTCGATCGCTTTCACACACGCTCATGCGTCTTCTCACTTGAGCGTCAAAACTATGCGCTGAACGATTTAAGACTAGGGCGGTTCCGCAAGCGCATTTCGTCTCGAGAATTGGCATCCTCGGCCCTCGCCGGTTGCGTCGCGCGCTCCTGGGCCAACTGCGCCGAACCATCCCCGGTGGCTGGGCATGCGGGATCGCTGTGTTTGGTGGCACGTGTTGCTGCTCAACGCTCTCGCGACAGAGTTATTGAGCAAGGTGCCGTGTGCGGGCAGGCGTGGTCGCCAGGCGCAGACAGCGACTGGCGGCACAACTGCGGAAAGTTCAAGCGACATCCGGGCATTCCAGTCGACGCCGTAACGAATCACATCGTATCAGAAGGGTCGAGTCCTGAAGAAGGGACGTCGAGGGTGAGCAGTGTAGCAAATGTTAGCCAGACTGATCGCCTCCCGCTTTTAGCGCGAGTCCACGCTTGCAAGCGTTTTTGCCTCCTCGTTTGCTGAAATGGCTTGAAGCTGTCGCAGTGTCAAGTTGTAGGTTTCCAGAAGATCGTAGCCAAATCGAGGTCCTCCAATGGAGCAGGCTGCGCTTGTCAGTGCGCGCGAATGCCAAGGTGAAGGTGGCGGGTTTGGTTGAAACGAGATCTGAAGCATCTTGCAGACTTCGCGCGTTGCGTTGGACGGCACCGACGATATTTGCGGCGGCCGTGGTGGCAGCCCAAGCGGCATCGGACAGGCAGAAAGCCATAATGGCACCGAAACTCTTATCGTCTTGACTTAACTCGTCCTGCCTCAGCCGAAGTCCCGAACTGACCAAAAGCGAAAAGGAAGGCATCCAATGCGCCCTGAGCAAACAGCCGCCGGCGGTGTCTCTCAACAGGGCGGCAGGCCGCATTGGGAAATCGCCGCGTCGATCGACGGGGCCGCTCGTGCGCGAGCCGAAAGCGCTACCAACAATTCCGTCTGGCTCGAGAGTGCGTGATGGATCTAAAGGTAATCATGGGCAAAGTTGCCAGCGGCGTCCCCTTGGGCCACCAGGAAATGGCCGTGGCGTTCGACATTATGCTGTCGGGCAAGGCGACGCCCGCGCAGATGGGCGGGTTGTTGCTAGCGCTGAGGGTGCGCGGCGAGACAGTGGAAGAAATTGCCGGCGCGGTTTCCGCAATGCGCGGCAGAATGCGACCGGTCAATGTACCGCCCGATTCCATCGACATTGCGGGCACAGGCGGTGATGGTTCCGGCTCGGTCAACGTCTCGACATGCGCCTCTTTCATTGTCGCGGGCGCCGGCATTCCTGTCGCCAAGCACGGAAACCGCGCGTTGTCCTCACGCTCAGGCTCCGCCGATGTGCTGGCATCGCTTGGAGTGAAAATCGATTTGGAGCCAGATGATGTCGCCCGCTGTGTCCGGGATGCGGGGATCGGGTTCATGTTTGCGCCGACCCATCATCCGGCAATGAAAAACGTGAACGCGACCCGGGTCGAACTCGCGACCCGCACAATCTTTAATCTCCTCGGACCGCTCTGCAATCCTGCCGGCGTCAAGCGGCAGATGATCGGGGTGTTCTCGCGCCGATGGGTGAAGCCTCTAGCGGAGGTCTCCAAGAGCCTCGGTGCTGAATCGGTGTGGGTGGTGCACGGCTGCGATGGACTTGACGAGATCACGCTCACCGGCCCCACCTCTGTCGCCGCGCTGGAGAAGGGCGAGATTCGCAGCTTCGAGATGACGCCGGAAGAAGCCGGGCTCCCTCTCTGCGGAAAGGAGGAACTGAAGGGCGGAGATCCCGATGCGAACGCGATTGCACTGCAGAGCGTGCTGGAGGGCATGCGAGGCCCATATCGGGATGTTGCTCTCCTGAACGCAGCAGCGGCCATTATAGTAGCCGGTCGGGCCACAACGTTGAAGGAGGGCGTGGCCGTCGCGCGGGCATCACTTGATAGTGGCGCCGCCGCCGCCCGCTTGAAGCATCTGGTTGCAATTTCCAACGCCAAATAGACGACATGATCGAATCCGACATTCTGACGAAGATCGAGACATATAAGCGCGAAGAGATCGCAGCTGCCAGACGCGAGCTTCCGCGTGCTGAGCTCGACGCGCGCGCACGGCGTGCGCCTTCTCCGCGCAGCTTTGTCAGCGCAATCAACAAGAAGCGCGCTTCAGGTAGCTATGCCCTCATCGCCGAGCTCAAGAGAGCGTCGCCGTCGAGGGGGCTCATTCGCTCTGACTTTCATCCGCCGTCGCTTGCCAGATCGTATGAAGCAGGAGGCGCCGCCTGCCTCTCGGTCTTGACGGACAAACCATCTTTCATGGGTGACCTTGATTATATGGACACGGCGCGCGCGGCCACAAACCTGCCGGTCTTGCGCAAGGACTTCATTTTCGACACTTATCAGGTGATCGAGGCTCGCGCCCATGGCGCCGACTGCATTCTGCTGATTATGGCCGCGCTGGACGACGGGGCTGCCCGCGACCTCGAGGCTGCGGCCTTAACGTACGGCATGGACGTCTTGATCGAGGTCCATGACCGCGCAGAGCTCGATCGCGCCCTCAAGCTTCGCTCGCAGATGATTGGCATCAATAACCGCAACCTGCGCACGTTCGTGACAAACCTTAAGACAAGTGAAACCCTGGCGCCACTCGTCCCGAAGGATCGTCTGATCGTCAGTGAAAGCGGCATCTGCGCGTTCACTGATCTGACGCGGCTCTCGCGAGCCGGCATCTCGACCTTCCTTGTGGGCGAAAATCTCATGCGTCAGTCTGACTTGACAGCAGCAACTCGCGCTCTGCTTTCACCAAACCAGGCGGCAGCGACCTGGGCGAACCAATGACCCGCAAAGTCTCCAATCAGCTGATGCGCCACACTCATATCCACGCTGAAAGCGGCAGTTTTCGCATGATCGGTAGATCGGGAACACGCGTCAGTGTGCAACACGCTCGCCAAGCCATGCGAAATCTGGCCGGCGGTGTTGCGATCGTGGCGACAGGAACGGCACTTGAACGGCGTGGTTTAACGGTCAGTTCTATCACCTCGGTTTGCATAGAGCCCCCTTGTTTGCTGGTCGGCATCAATAACAGTTCCGGGACTCACGATGCGATACTTGCGAACGGCAGTTTTGGCGTGAGCCTTCTTGCTATTGATCATCACGACATCGCTCTGCGGTTCGCCGGCCGAGATGGCGCCAAAGGTCTCCAACGGTTCGATACCGCTCCTTGGGATCAGGGAATTCTCGGCGTGCCTCTATTGCAAGGCGCAATCTGCGCTCTCGAATGCGTTTTGCACCACTATCAAGTCATTGGCACGCACGGAATATTTATCGGCCGAACCGTTGCGGTGCGCCCAGGCGAGGGCAATCCACTTATCAACTGTCGCGGCGAACTTCGAACACTACCGCACGATTGAATGCAGCTTTTTCAAGCGGCATATCAACGCGGGCAGCTAGCTCGTGGTTGGAAAAAAGCGATGGAGCCGGCTATGATCGTAGAATACTCGCCCGAGAGTGGCGTCCGGTTGATGGGGCTGCTCGACTTTTGCGGGTTCAAAAACTCGTTCTGCGAGGTACGCTCGGCGTCCCCTCGAGGTTGGTCGGAATCACAGTCGTTGACCAGGACAATGCATTGGTTCCTATCGATGTGGTGCCTAACACCTGGTCGTAGGACGATCGGGGTTGGGACGTGGCTTACAGCCAGTTAGACAGCTCGTTGAGACTGTGCTGGGTAGGGATTGAATCGTGCACAATCTTTTGCGCAGCTGGCGCGCTTTGGTTTGTGGAGACAGCACCAGCGTGTAGAGATGCGATTGGCCGGAAAGCCGCGCACGTATTCGACACTCGGAGACGGATGCAGCTTCAACCGGATATGGCCTTAGTTAGGCCGCCATCGCTTTCTTGGCGGCTTGCGCAAGAAAACCAGATCGAGTGAAGCCATGCTGTTCGGCATAGTTGTCGATCTCACTCAGAACGTCGGCGGGAAGAGTGACGTTGACGCGCACACTCTTCACCTCTTCCGCAGGCGCTGGAATGAGAACGGCAACGCCATCTCTGTTCTCAGCGTTCGCCATGATATCCTCGAGAGAGGAGGGCTCAGGTACGGCTTGGCCGTCTGCTGCCATACCTTCCAGATGTAGGGCCAAGGCTTCCGCAGCCATAGCGCGTGCATCGTCCAGATCCGTGCCAGCGGTGATCACGCCGGGAAGATCGGGAAACGAAACACCATAGTCGCTGTCCGCGTCCTTATGGATCAGTGCAATATAGTGTCGCATGTGAGTTCCCCTCCTTGGGTGGGCCGGTGGCCCTCTCTATGCGGTGTCATTTCAACTTCAGGTCGGCTTGCTTCTCGATGCTCTTTAGCGTTCCAACCGGGATGTCCCGCTTGGGGTGAGGGACTGTGACCCGGCCCTTCTTAGTCGGGTGTTTGAATTGAATGTGGCTGCCTTTCTGGGCAACCTGTTCCCATCCGTCGGCCTTAAGCGCTTTGATAATGCCTGCCGATTTCATATGTGTATATATACACACCGAAGCTAAAAGGAGTCAACACATAAATACACACTAATTCGAAAGGTTCCGTTCCTCGAGCGCCGCGGGGGGATCCGTTGTTGAACAAGCAGATTGAGCAGCAGGCTCATCGTTTTGCCGGCGCCTTTCTGCTTCCACGAGAAGCATTTCGTTTTGAGGTGACGCGTCCGACGCTGGACTATTTCTGCGCGCTCAAGAAGCGATGGGGGATGTCAATCGCCACTATGATCTATCGAGCGTTCGACCTGGGCATGATCGACGAGCAGGAAAAGAGCGTTCTCTATCGAAATTTGACGCGGCGAGGCTGGCGTGGCCCATTGCAAGAGCCATTCGACAGCCCGTCTAAGATGCCGATCGAACGGCCGAGAATAATCCGCCGTGGATTGCGGGTTGTCATTGAGCTCGGGACAAGCAAGGTAGCCATCAAAGCCGCGATGAATTTGCCTGAGAAGGAGATTGAGCAGATCGCGGGCTTAGAGCCAGGCTTCCTTCGACCTGCGGCCGAGGTTCGTAGCCTTGCGACGGCGAAACGGCAGACGCTGAAAGCAGTCGACGTCGAAAGCGGCGAGGTAATAGAGTTTCCGCACGCCACAAAGCGTTCCTAATCTCGCATCCGATAAGCCCCATCGGCCGAGCCGCGAGGAACGAGAGGGACAGCAGACTCGGGAAGCCGCGCAGAAGTCAAGTCGCGTGAGCAATCCGCGACGCGGCAAACATACTTCGCATCGCGCGGTGTGCTTCACTAGATGGATGCCGCCCGAGAGGCTGTACCTAGCATCTCGGACGGTCCAGGTGCATTGGCCGACTCAAGTTCCTCGGACGTGTCGAAGGCTCAGAACGCCAATGTGACATTCCATGAAGGTGTCCGCCGGGGCAAGTTCAGCCTGATGGATGACGAGAGCTGGTTTGGAGGATAGGACCGTGCAGCTCAAGGAGGCGCAGCACACGATTTTATCGGAGTCGTTTGTCGTTGTTCCTCAAGCGTTGTGGGCAGAGGCGGTAGAATGGACACGTGAGCAGCGCAAGAAATGAGCCAGCCAAAAGGCGAGTGACAGGAGCGTTAGGAGGGTAGGCCATGGTCCAAAGCGCAGCTGCGCAACGAGCGAGGTGACCACCATCGCTCAGCATTTGTGAGGCTCAAAAGACGGCGCCTCAACTATCGATCCCCAGCGCCGGACGGCAAGCCTTATGTTCGGCCAACTCCCCTAGCGACTTCAGACCGAATGATGGTTGCGGTGTTCAATGACGCCTCTAGCGAGAGGTCCCCAAATGCGAGCTGACAAAGAAGATAGTTGGCACCTGCCTCTTCCAGATGATTAAGAAGTGTTTGTCGTATCGAAGCGGGCGTTCCGGCAACGCACAACTCACTCTCGATTGCTGCATCGAACGTCAAGGGCAGGTTTTGTGGAGTGGGGATGTTGTTGCGTTCATAAAGGAACTTGAAGCTGTCGAGCCAGCGACCATAAGCAGGTGCAGCGAGTGAATAAGCATCTGCTTCAGAACTTCCAGCCACGACCATGCGTAGCAAGCCAAGAAACGGCGACTGACCATTCGCGTCTGAGCGTTGCTCTCGATGCGAGCGGTATGCGTCCGTGACCCTTCGAACGGACGATGAGGGCCCAAGGCTCGCGATGTTTGCACCGATTTCCGCGGCCCAGCTTGCCGAAGCGGGTTGATTTACAGCGATCCAAGTCGGGGGGTGCGGCCACTGACGAGGCGTCAGCGTCAATGGAACCTCGTCCAATTGGTAATGGATACCCTCATAGGAGAGCGTGCCGCCTCGCATAGCTTTAACAAGGATTTCGCTGGCTTCCGTATAACGTCCCGGCGCCGCGTCTGCACTGACGCCGAAATATCCCAACTCAACCGGGAGGGAGCCGCGTCCGATGCCAAGTTCAAGCCTGCCGCCGCTCAAGTGATCGAGCATACAGGCCTCTTCAAAGACTCGCAGCGGATGATGAAGGCTAAGCAGCATAACCATCGGGCCGATGCGAAGATTGGTTGTGCGTTGAGCGACGCTGGACAAGAACAGATTCGGCGAAGGACTTCTGCCATGTGGAGTGCAATGGTGCTCTGCTAGATGATAGGCATAGAACCCCAGGCGATCGCATGCCTCGGCGAGCAGCAGCCGATCGTCATATTGTTTGGCGACATCACGGCCGTTCGCGTCCAGGTGATCGAAGATGCCGAACGTCAATGTTGAAGAAGGGGGATTTTTCACTTGACCACCTCGAGAATTGCAGCAGGAGAGCTATCGGCTTGGCTTAGAGCGAAGATCTGGAAATGTCACCGACCGCTGAAAGAAACGTATCCATTTGCGTGTCTGTGCCGATTGCAATGCGTATGAAATTTTCGAGACCGTTTTCAGGAAAGAATGCAACAAGCACGTTGTGGCCCTGCAATGCGGCTTGCCACCAAGCGCCATCGTGCTCGCCGGGCACCCGAGCCAGCAAAAAATTGGCGTGGGAAGGCAATACCGAAAACCCAAGTTTGGACAGCTCAATTGTCGTTCGCTCTCTTGCAAGCATAATACGTTGGTGGTTCTCCTCGAAGGCGGCCCGATGCGCAATGATGCTCGCGCCGACCGCATGACCAATCACATTCATGTTGAAGAGGTTCTGCATGGTACGCAGCCTGCCGATGAGCTCGGGGTGACCGAAGCCGAAGCCGATGCGAAGGCCCGCGGTGGCATAACTTTTCGAAAAAGTTCTCAGTACCAGAAGATTTGAATAGCGGTTGACGAGCCGTAGTCCGTTATCGGGCGCAAAGTCGACATACGCTTCGTCGAGCACGATCAGTCGATCCGATTGTGCTACGAGCCTTTCGATATCGGCGATTGGAACAAACGTTCCCGTCGGATTGTTCGGATTGGCCAGCACGATGAACTTGGCATCTCTGGCGGGACCGAAAAGCAGTTGGTGCGTGGGTAAGGAATGGGTCTTACCCCACCCGACCTCCAGAAATTGAGCTTCGTGCAACATGGCGAGCTTGCGGTTGAACGAAAATCCGGGCGATATCATCGCGACGGTGTCGCCCGGAGCGAGGAACGCTTTGTAGACGAGACCGAGAAGTTCAGACGATCCGTTCCCAGCAATCACCTGATCGGCGGACAGGCCGTACACACAGGCCGCCGCCTCGCGTAAGTCGGCGTTCTCGTTTTCCGGATACAGATAATGCTGCTCAAGGGCGGCAATCGCGCTTTGTCTGACGATTGGCGGCAACGGGAATGGGTTCTCGTTCATGTTGAGTTTGACGCAATTAGCATCAAGCGCGGGCGGAGCAGGCGGTGCAACATCTAACTGTTTTGCCACGTGCGAGAGGGACGAGAGTGCGCTTAGCAGCCTTGCGTCTGACATGTGGTCGCTCTGTCGAAAAGCATGGGTTCTGAGCATGGCGATGGTCCGATCTGGCTGAACACTCTGGTCTTGGCGCATGAGCTTCCGCACCAGCAGGCCGACCTGTCTCTTCACAGTCGGACGGCGCGGGCTTCACCCGCTTTTAGATATCTATCCTAACAGTTGCATGAATACAGGAGCGAAACCGCAACTTGCGTTACTCGTTCCTTGTATTGCGAGGGGCGAGCCGGTCGGATGTGTGCTACCCCATGATACCCGTATTGGGTGCTGTTCAACTCCAGCGAAGGCGCATCGTCGGCCTGGAGAACTACATCGACATCTCGATGAAGACTGTCGGCGGTGAATTCAGACAGATCGATGTCTGCTGTTCGGTAACGGCGGACCTCAAGAATGCCCGCCGTGTGGCTGCTGGTCATGCTTGGAGTTGAGGGACGTCGTAGTTGTTCTCCAGCAGGGAGATATAGATGCTCTTGGGCGCTTTCTTGGACGTGATCGAGGAGCGTGACAGACTGACGCGGCGCAAACATTTGCGTTTGAGACATTCACAACCCTTGTTCCAGAGCCATCGACGGCCCCGATGCCCTACTTGTTCTGGTAGTGTACAACTTGACCCTACGTTCGTTTCAAGGGGGCCGATAGTCATTGGACAATGTGTCCTACTCGCTACAATGAGACTCGAGCGCGCTAACGATCGACGAAATCGCCAAGCCATAAAGAAACTGGTCGAACAAAAAAGTGCAGCGAGGCAGCCGCCCCACAAAATTGCGTGAGCGACAACGAGCTCAAAGCCGCATTGACCTTTCATTCATCGCCAAAGGGAGCGAGAAAGCTGCAGTAGCATTGCTCGAGAGTGGCATTGTTGTTGCAGAAGCTATGCGGTCGAAGTGGGTAGGTCGCTCGAGAGCGTGCCCATAGAGCGTGCCCATATGGCGCGAGCGGGAAGGAAATGCGATGGAAGAGAAATTGCCATGGAGGATCTGAACGACAAGGAGCCAGGAGACACAGAAACCCTACTTTGTCGCCTAGGTCGTGCGCCGGCCGAACATGCCGGGATGGTGAATGTGCCGATCTACCGCGGTTCGACCATTGTTTCGGAGACCTTGGAGGATTGGGATATCCGGAACAAAGACACTCCGAGCTACGGTCGCTTTGGCTCGCCCCTGTCTCGCGCGCTTGAAGCGGCCGTTTGCAAGTTAGAGGGTGGCTTCCGTTCGATTCTCTTCCCATCAGGGCAATCTGCTTGCACTCATTCGCTGCTTGCGTGTCTAAAGGCCGGCGACGCTATTCTGATCAGCGACGGCGTTTACGCGCCTGTGAGAGCCTTCGCGGACAGCGTTCTTGCGAGACTGCAGATCGAGGCACAGTATTTTTGTCCAACCCGCCCGTCAGAATTGGCGGCAAAGATCAGCGCAAATACACGGGCCATCTATCTGGAGTCGCCGTCGTCCACGACCTTCGAGGTTCAAGATGTGCCAGCACTCGTGGCCATTGCACATCAGTCGGGCGCGCTTGTGATCATGGACAATACCTGGGCGACACCTCTGTATTTCAGACCATTCGAGCATGGGGTCGATATATCGATCCAGGCCGCGACGAAGTATATCGTTGGCCATTCCGATGCATTTCTTGGCGTTGCAACTGCGAATGAACCGGCATGGCCTGCACTGAAGTCTACTGCGCACCATTTCGGCGAAATTGGCGGACCAGATGACATTTATCTGGCTCTCCGGGGACTGCGTAGTCTGGCTTTGCGCATGAAGCGGCATTGGGAAAATGGCCTTATTCTGGCGCAAAGCCTGCAGACACATCCAGCTGTCGACCGGGTGTTGCACCCGGCCCTTCCCGACGATCCCGGCCATATCATTTGGAAAAGGGATTTTCTGGGCGCCAGTGGACTCTTCGGGATTGTTCTGAAGCCTATGTCACGGGAACAACTTTCGGTTCTCTTCAGTAGCCTGCGCCTCTTTGGAATTGGTCTGTCCTGGGGCGGGTACGAAAGTCTCGCTCTGCTTGTCGAGCCACCAAAGCGAACGGAAGCCTCGCACGCGTTCGCAGGACCGCTGATTCGCGTACACGCGGGCCTGGAGAGTCCCAACGAGTTGATCGCGGACATGCACAACGCACTGAACGCCGCCTGCAACGCTGCAACTGATGGCATTGTGCGCCAGGAAATGAGCGAACTCGTCAGTCAATGCCAAGTAGTCAGTTAACGCTGGTGCTTTAACCTTAAGTAGTGTCGCAAAGGTGCCTTGAGGCTGCGGCGCTGACACGCATCAGTAAGGCACGAACGTCTCGTCGAATGCGTGGGACATGAAAGCGGCAATGCGCGGCCGCGCAGTGTCTCATGGTCTCAGCGCCAGAGGTTTGTCCTGGCAAGATCAATGACCTCATCGGTCCGGCCATTCACAATTGCTTTAAGCGTGTAGAGAGAGAAGCCCTTGGCCATCTCCATCGTGACGGAAGGCGGCACGGCGAGCTCGGTCCGATTGACGACGGCGTCGATTAAAGCTGGCCCTTCGTGCGCGAGCGCGGCGGCGATGCCGTCGTCTACCTCCGAGGGATGTTCAAGGCGCACCCCATACATACCAGCGGCTCTGGCAATTTCGGCAAAGTCTGGATTGTTGAGCTCGGTCCCGAAATTGAGCAATCCCGTCGACTTTTGTTCCAACTCGATAAAGCCGAGAGTACCGTTATTGAAGACGACGACTTTCACTGGCAGGTCGAGTTGCACAAGGCTCAGCAAATCGCCCATCAGCATCGTAAAGCCACCGTCGCCCGAGAGGGAGATCACCTGTCGACGAGGATACGTGGCCTGTGCCCCGATAGCCTGAGCCATGGCGTTGGCCATTGAACCGTGCCAAAACGAGCCGAGGAGGCGACGTTGACCGTTCATCGCCAAATAACGCGCGGCCCAGACGGTAGGCAGGCCGACGTCGCAGGAAAAAACGGCATCGTCAGCCGCCTGGTCGCTGATTGCTTTAGCGACCTGTTGAGGATGGATGAGCTGGCTACCTGGCTTGATCTCGGCTAGCCCGTCCAGCTGTTTGCGGGTCCGGGCATAGTGTTGTTGTGCTCTCTTGAGACGCTCATCATTGGACTTGGAAGACAGACGTGGCAGCAAGTCCGCCAGAGTTGTGCGGACATCACCAACCACCGGGAGGTCGACAGCCACCCGGCGACCTAGATGTTCCGGACGTATGTCCACTTGCGCAATCCGTACGCTGCTTCCCTGAGGATAGAACTGGCGATAGGGGAAATCGCTTCCAAGGATCAAAAGAACGTCGCAATCGGCCATGGCGTAATAGCCCGAAGAAAGGCCGATCAGCCCGGTCATGCCGACGTTGTAAGGATTGTCCCATTCCACACATTCTTTGCCGCGCAGAGCATGCACGATCGGCGACTTCAGCCGCTCGCCGAGCGCCAGCAGTTCTTCATGGGCTCCGGCGCAACCAGACCCGCAAAGAACGGTTACCCGCTGAGCTCTGTTCAGCATGTCGGCGAGGCTATCGAGTTCGGCGGCCTTCGGCGAGATCACCGGCTGCGGAGGCCGCAACCCAGCGAGCTTCGGCCGCATCCTATCGGCCGCAGGACGAAGCGCGACATCACCGGGAATGACGACAACGGAAACGCCGCGCTTTGCCACAGCCTCGCGGATGGCTGCCTCAAGGATGCGTGGCATCTGATTGGCGCCAGAGACCAGCTCACAATAGTGGCTACACTCTCTAAAGAGGATCTCGGGATGGCTATCCTGAAAGTACGACACGCCGATCTCTGCGGAAGGAATATGTGCAGCGATCGCAAGCACTGGCACGCGCGAACGATGACAATCAAAAAGGCCGTTGATGAGATGGAGATTGCCTGGCCCGCAGCTTCCGGCACAGACGGCGAGCTCGCTGGTCAGATGTGCCTCGGCACCGGCCGCAAAGGCGGCCACTTCCTCGTGCCGGACATGAATCCAGTCGATGCATCCGTGACGGCGGATCGCATCGGTAAGGCCATTCAGGCTATCCCCAACGATTCCATAGATGCGCTTGACCCCCACCTCAGCAAGAGTGTGTGCGAACTGATCTGCAACAGACTGCGCCATGACCCATGTCTCGTCCGAGAGATTGACTTAGCGAAGCGCGAATGCCTCGCAAACATATCTACGGCGCAGCGCGATATCGCGTAAATGAATTGTTCGACTGCAATTCAGTCGCCACTGGCATGATTGTCTTCGCGCGTGCAAGCCACCAGATCTAGCCACGCCCTCGCGGCATGTGACAGATAAGCACCGCGGCGCCAAATCATTGCAATGTGCCAGTCCATATCAGCTTCATCGAGCGGCACCCTGGCGATCGACAGATGTTTGCGTTGTTCCGCGATCATCCGGGGCAGAAAAGCGGCCCCCATACCCGTCGCAGCAAGCTCGACGATAAAATCAATCTGGCTGCTACGCGCGACGACTCGGGGCTCAAAGCCGTGCCGTTGACACGCGTCTAAAATCACGCGGTTCAATGCAAATCCGGTTTCGAAGAGAATGAGCGGTAGATCCCGCAATGCCGGAAGATCAAGGGATCGGCACCCCGAAAGCTCGTGATTCACCGGTAGCACGACAGTAAGGGGCTCGCGCTTGACGTCCTGCCACTCAAAGCCTTCTGACACCGGGAGAAGCGAAGCCGCAAGTTCGATCTCCCCCGATAGCAAAACCTCCTCAAGCCGCTCGCTTCCGTACTCCACGAGCCGGATATCGACGCCCGGATAACGTTCGCGGTAGATCGCAAATAGCTTTGCGAACAACGTGCCGCTACCCACCGGTGGCAGACCGAGCTTGAGAATGCCGCAGTCAAGGCCGCGCAGATCGCCCAGTTCTGAAATCAGATCGTCCCGCTCCATCAGAATCCTGATCGCACGGCGGTAAACGATTTCGCCGGCGGCGGTAAGCTTGCTGCGATGGCCGATCCGATCAAGTAGCGGCACGCCAATCTCATCCTCGAGCTGCTTGACCGCCTTGCTGACCGTGGACTGAGTCGCGAATACGACTTTGCCGGCCTTGGAAAACCCGCCTTGCCGTACGACCTCGACGAAAGCACGTAATGTCCGAAACTCCATGTGAATTCCAAAATCGAATAGACTCTAGTCGATCAATTCATTCGAGAGAGAGCCGCGAGCTTCAGGCCGAAAATTGTTTTCTTGTTCTTGCTTGTTTAGCGCGGGTTTTCTCTTCCGGACGAGTTGTCTTACATATTGGTCATGCTCTTGCACTTTGCGGCGAGGTCGTGATCGGCTCGACACGCTGCTTTGATGTCGAGTGTCGCAGCGTGGTTCTTTGTTGGCGCCGACCCAGGATTACAAGCGGCTCATTTTTCGCTAGTAGCAACATTCTCTTTGAATGCAATCGGAATCAGGATCGGGCCCCGGTGTCTGAACTTCCGCCGATGATCTCTCTGCGCATCGTCTCCAACTAGAGGCAGCGCAACGTTGAGGCCGTGCCGGAAAAGGCAGTACGGCTCTCTCGACTTGGTGACGAGGTCGATCGGAACTGCCGCTCGGGTGTATACCGCCTCGTGTTTCAGGCAAAAAATCTGTGCTGCATGCCTTGGCGTGTCAAATGCTCGAAAACTGCTCAGTCTTCCGGACGCGTTTGTCTAAGCGCTGGGCAGTTCGGTGCAAGCCAGATCAAAACGACCGCGAAAGAACGCCGAAGAGCGTGAATGATCTCACGATCTCTGCACATGAATGCCCCTGACGGTCGCTACACCTACGTTGCGTCTGGGGCATCTCCTTCCGCCCCTGTGCACTAGGAAACATCCAGTCGACGAGTAAGAATAATCCAGTCGTTATTGCGTTTGCACGCCTCCATCGGGCCAGCGCGCTTTCATGTTGCATCGCGCGACAAATCGACCTGCGCATGGGCGCGCGCCGCAGGTCGGTCTTCTTTTTGCCCTAACGCAGACAAATGCTCTTGCAAGGAGCCGAGCCGCCGACACGATGTTCGACAGGAGAGACGGTGCAAGTGTTGCAGGTAAGAAGTGGTGTCTTCGATCCGGAAGACCTTTCCATGTTGGGAAAGATCTTTGACGAGGCGGTGGCGGCGCTGCCGGCTAGTATGCGAACTCCCATCAACAGAACGGAGATCGCCAAGCTTGTGCTTGGACGCACAGCCGCTGGTCAGGCCGAATTGGTCCTCCTCAGGAAGCTGATGGTAGCCATTGCTTCTGCCGTTTAGTTCAGCAGAGGTCCAATGCTTCTCTGGATGCGCCCATGACGAGGTCATCCGACGCGAAGTCTACAGTGTGGTTGCTGCTGGCTTCTTGCATGTCACATCCGCCCGGTGAAGCGCTTCCCCGGAAGGCAAAGTTCGATATCTCGAGCGAAAACTTCGCAACAAGATCTCCCGGCCGTCAAAACCGCTTGAACCTCACGTGGCGTTAGGTTGTAGGTTTGAAAACTGAGAAACATGACCAGACCTACAGTACTCAGGCGTCGATGGCGACGCATCGGTGAACTTGCGGATGCGACCGGCGTGACGGTGCGCACTCTGCGTCACTATGAGCACACGGGATTGCTGGCCGCCTCGCAGCGCACGTGCGGTGGTCACCGGATCTACGACTGTGAAAGCCTCAGAAGAGTTTATCATATTCTGGCGCTTCGTGAGCTCGGATTCTCTCTTCGAGAGATTCGCAAAGCGATGGACGGCAGAACCTCGCTTCCTGACCTATTGAGCGAGCAATTGGAACGGGCGGAGCTTCAGGTCGCGCGTGCAACAAAGTTGCGCGATCGTCTGCGCAACATCACGAAGAATACGGAATCGGATGTCAGTGTTGACGAGCTACCCGCTCGCCTTGATGCAATGTCGCGAGAGAGCTGTGGTCAGACGCGTCGGCGGGCACGCGCTCCCGATGATGCGGATCGATAGTGGCGGCAGGAGAACGAGGGTTGCGCGAACGATCGGTCAACAGCGCGACGTTATGCGTGCTACAACAACCACGACGCAGGTGCCAAAACGAGCGCATATTGTAGCGCGAATCAGCCGACGTCAGGGGCCTCAAATGGCGTTCCTTCGCATGAGTTCATTTGCCTGTGCAGCGGTCCTTGCTTTCGTGTTGGTCTCCGGCGCCTCCGCCGATGATGTTTACGTTGCAGTGGCCGGACCTATGACAGGCAGCAACGCTGCGGTTGGTGCTCAGATGCTTTACGGCGCAAGTGCGGCCGTCGATGATTTGAACTCTTCCAGATTGCTTCCAGAATTCAAGATTAGATTGACTGTCGCCGACGACGCCTGCGATCCGAAGCAGGCCGTTGCGGTAGCCAATCGGCTGGCGGCTGATCAGGTTAGGTTGGTTGTTGGCCACTATTGTTCTTCTTCCTCAATTCCCGCTTCCGACGTTTACGCTGAATCCGGAACTATTCAGATTTCGCCCGGATCAACCAATCCTCAGCTGACCGAGCGGGGTCTGCGAACGGTGTTTCGGATCTGTGGCCGTGACGACCAGCAAGGTGTAGTGGCCGCCAACTATATCCTGCAGCACCACTCCAAGAGCAAGATTGCCGTCCTCGATGACAAGAGCACAGCCGGCAAGGGCATTGCAGATGTCGTTGCGTCTCGTCTTCAAGATGCGGGTCTGCAGATTATCATGCGGCAAAGCTATATGGCCGGCGAAAAAGACTACACCGCGCTGGTATCAAGAATGAAGAAGGAAGGTATCGAAATCGCCTATATTGGTGGCTATTACGCCGAGATAGGCCTAATTGTACGCCAAGCCGCTGAGGCACACGCTCATCTCACGGTCATGGCTAACGACCCGCTGATGACGGGCGAATTCTGGGCGATTGCCAGCAGTGCCGCAAATGGCACACTCTTCACATTCATGCTCGATGCCACCAAGAACGCGGGGGCGGCCGACGTCGTAGCCAGGTTGAAAGCAACAAGACGAACTGCGGAAGGCTACACGCTTTATGCTTATGCGGCTGTACAGGCGTGGGCCCTTGCGGTGAGGCGCGCTGGCTCCTTCAACGCTCTGCGCGTTGCGAAAGCGCTTCGTTCGCAAGAAGCTGAAACCGTGATTGGCCACGTGCGGTTTGATGCGAAAGGCGACAATGCGTCTGCCGGTTTCGTCGTCAATCGTTGGCGCGACAACACGATCGAGAGGGTCGAGTAGACCAGTAGCGGTGACCGAACCAACGACCTGAACTTCAACAAGCCCGCCGCCTGATTTGGCCAGTCGATCGCCCAATAGAGTTGCGGTGGACGAGAATGCGATCCTCCGAGGCAACCATCGCAGGTCGAAAGACACCGCGATCAACGTGGCCGGGTGAATCAGGGAGAGAACGCTCGAGCTGCTTGACAGGAAGAATGTGCGGAAAAGAGCCGACGCCGAAGAATCACCGGGGACGGAAAGCTGTATCGACTCGTGACTTCTCACTGTCGTAGAGCCAACATTCCTTGGAGCGAGCGAAGGTCCTGCGAACCGCGATTGTCATTCCGAAGCATCTACCGCTGTGTCTTTAGCTTGCGAAGAGTGGTTCGGAAGATGCCGTAGGCGTGTCTTGGCGCGGCGAGAGACCAGGCGCCCTGCCTCCTGCAACAAAACCTCACGCATCCATATGCTTGCTGGATCAGTATTGTGAAGGGAAGGCCATTGGACGGCCTCGGTAAAGCCCGGAAGCGGTAGCGGGAGTTTAGTGATCCGCAGCGGCATCGCCTTTGCGAAATACTTCACGAGCGTCAGGGGCATCGTCGCTATTCGGTTGGTTCCAAGTAACATGGGAGGGATCATGCTGAAGCTTTGCACGACGACCTCAACGCGTCTCTTGATGGCGTGCTCTTGCATAAACCATTCGTCTATGGAAGGCACTCGATTGCTCCCGAACTTGACCGCGACATGCCCCAATGACATGTACCTCTCGAATGTAAGCTGCCGCGATAGGTGCTTGTTCGAGCGGCAGCCGACGCACACGAGTGTCTCGTCAAAAAGGGTCGCCTTGGGGTGCGCGTCCGACATGTATAGCTCTGGCACGATAAGAAAATCGATTTCGGCGCGTTGGAGAGGGTGATCGAACGGATTCGCGAGAGGCATCAACTCGAATCTGACGCCGGGCGCATCTCGTGCGACACGCTCCACGACATGTCGAAACCACACGACCGTAGCAAAGTCAGACAGGCTGATCCTAAAGCGCCGCTCAGACTCGCTCGGTTTGAATGTATCCCTGGAGGTAATGGAGAACTGGATGTGAAGTAGAGCCTCGCGAGTTGGAGCAGCGAGGGCTTCCGCACGTGGAGTCGGAATAAGTTCGCGGCCCTTCATCGTAAAGAGGTCGTCTTTGAAATACGCGCGTAGGCGGCCAACCGCCGCGCTCATGGCCGGCTGGCTCAAGTTGATGCTGCGTGCTGCTGCCGTGAGGTTGCGCTCGGTCATCAGAGCATCGAGCGCGACGAGGAGATTAAGATCAAGCCCTCGGAAACGCATTGTCACCTATCCGCAGTGTAGATGTTTCTCATCCAAACAATCGATTTTACGAATTCGCTCGGCGCCGTCTAGGAAATCTCCAGTACCTGAGCAATCGGGTAGGTTTCGGAGAAGCAGAGCGTGGCACCGCAAATCGCAAGCATTGGTGATGGAGTGTCGTCAGCGGTTGTGCGCAACAGCTTAGCTCGGCGTCCGTCATTGTATTGTCACATCCGAATGCATTGCATCGATTCCAGTGTTAACCACTCATGCGAGCGCTGGCCGAGCGCACACGCGGCGAGCCGTCATGCCCGCTTTAAGAGAACAAATGAGCGGCAACAAGTTCGTCGCGCGCATCAAGCTCGGCGCCAGATATTGGACGAGGCAAATGAAGCCGCGGCTAACACCCTCGTGTCCTGCTTTCCGTGCCCGCGATCAGCATATCTGCCGTGCGGCCAGAGGAGCGTGACGTCGCTTGCAGCGGAGTCGCAGCCCCGTCGCCCGTTCGAGACAGTTTCTACAATGGGGTCGTCTCCCACTGCAACTGTAGGCGGCTCAATAATGCGGCCAGGAGCGCGATTTAAACCATCGTATATGCTCCGCATACCATTCAATGGAGGGCGTCTACCTCGATATGATTGGGTAACTGGGTGGTCCTTCGATAACTTGAGTACCACACATCGCGGCCGCGGAGGATTTGAGACAGTAGACAGAGCGCGACCTGTAACAGAGCCGGTCGCCACTCGCCTGGAGACAACGGCGATAATGAGCCGCGGCACACACCAGAGGAGCATGCAAATTGGCCGGCTCCCCACGCGATGCGATCTTAACGCCGTCCACAAGCCAACATTCCCCCCATTCGCTGACGACCCCATCGAACGAGTACCGTCACACTGCCCGTCGCTCGCTTGATGCGTGCCTCAGGAACGTAGCAAGAAGCAGGAGAGTCTTTCATGCGCCCTCAACTCCAGTGGAGGACGTGCTGGGAAAATGACTTACAACTCGCCGACCACGTCCAAATCTCCGAGTTCTTTCGAAGCGCCTACGGGCCGACCGGGGCGTTCAACGCAAAACCGTTTGAAGGCAATCGAAGCTGGGCCGGCGCGAGACCGGAACTCCGGGTAGTTGGCTACGATGATCGCGGCGTGGCGGCTCATATCGGCGCATTGCGCCGGTTCATCAAAGTCGGTGAAATCGATCTGTTGGTGGCCGAACTTGGATTGTACGCGGTACGTCCGGATCTCGAAGGACTCGGAATCAGTCATTCCATGCGCGTGATGTATCCCGTGTTGCAGGAGCTCGGCGTCCCCTTCGGCTTCGGTACGGTTCGACATGAACTCAAAGAGCACATCTTTAGGCTGCTCGGCCGCCCAGGAATGGCGACAATCGTTCCGGGCATTCGCGTCCGATCAACTCTTCCGGATATCTATGCCAACCTGCCCCCAACTCGGGTCGATGACGCGCTGCTTGTAGTGTTCCCTATAGCGCGGTCGATGAGCGAGTGGCCCACCGGCACAGTCATCGAGCGTAATGGGCCAGAGCTGTGAAACACACTAGTTGCTTCTTCGAAGCGGACAGCAAGCGCCTCACGGACACCGCTCGCCACAGCGTCTATCTGACGTTCGATGACGGGCCTAATCCATACTGCACGCCGGATATTCTCGATGTGCTGGCGGAGTACCGCGCGCCGGCGACGTTCTGCGTCATTGGCACGTACGCGACGGATGAGCCAAAGCTGATCCGTCGGATGATCGCGGAAGAGCACGAGGTCGCGAACCACACGATGACACATCCGGATCTGTCCAGATGCGACCCCGACGAAGTGCAGTTTGAAATAATGACCGCGAGTAGCGCCATCAGGAGCGCATGCCCTCAGGCCTCGGTGCGACGCGTGCGCGCGCCGTATGGCATTTGGACCGAAGCAGTGCTGGCCAAGTCAGCGAAGGCCGGACTTAACGCTCTCCACTGGTCAGTGGACCCGCGCGACTGGTCCTGTCCCGGCGTGGATACGATCGTCGAAACAGTGTTAGCCTCTGTCCGCCCAGGTGCGATCGTTCTCCTGCATGATGGATGCCCGCCCGACGAGTTGGGACGGGGCATTCATGCCGGTCTGCGCCACCAGACGGTGAAGGCACTCTCCCAACTTATTCCAGCCTTGCACGATCGCGGTTTCGCGATCCGCCCGCTTCCGCAAACTCATTGAACAATTGGCGTCCCAATGAACCTGCTTGCCACAACTAGTACTGTTGTCGTCTCGTCTTATGCGTTGCTCTCCGCGGTCTACAAGTCCGTGCAGGCGTTCCATGCCTCGCCGACACGAGTGTCGTCGGTGTCATCGGATGGGGGCGGCCCTGAATCGATGCCCAGCGTGGATGTAATCGTGCCCTGCTTCAACGAGGACCCGCGCACGCTGTCGGCATGCCTAGAATCCATTGCGAGCCAAGACTACGTCGGGCAGCTACGCGTCTACGTGGTCGATGACGGTTCTGGAAATCGCGAGGATGTGGCACCCGTCCATCATGCCTATGCGTACGATTCAAGGTTCAACTTTATTCTCCTGCGAAAGAACGTTGGAAAACGGAAGGCACAGATTGCCGCGATCCGCCGGTCATCCGGAGATCTGGTCCTCAACGTCGACTCGGACACGATACTCGCGACCGATGTGGTCAGGAAGCTTGCACTGAGGATGCAAGATAATGAGATCGGCGCTGCCATGGGGCAGCTGACGGCGAGCAACCGGAGCGCCACTTGGTTAACTCGGTTGATCGACATGGAGTACTGGTTGGCGTGCAACGAAGAGCGCGCAGCTCAAGCTCGTTTCGGCGCGGTCATGTGCTGCTGCGGTCCATGTGCCATGTACCGACGATCAGCTCTCGATCTGCTGCTGGATCAGTACGAAGCGCAATTCTTCCGAGGAAAGCCGAGCGATTTTGGTGAGGATCGCCATCTGACGATTCTTATGCTGAAAGCAGGATTTCGAACTGAGTACGTTCCGGACGCGTACGCCGCAACAGTCGTTCCAGACAGGGTAGGGCCGTATCTGCGCCAACAGCTTCGCTGGGCCCGCAGCACTTTCCGAGATACCCTACTTGCGTTGCGTCTTTTGCCCCGTCTGGATCGATACCTGACATTGGACGTTATCGGGCAAAACGTCGGTCCGCTTCTTCTGGCGCTTTCGGTGGTAACGGGCATTGCGCAGCTCGCACTTACGGCCACTGTGCCATGGTGGACAGTTCTGATAGTCGCATCAATGACCATGGTGAGATGCGGCGTAGCTGCCTTGCGTGCTCGTCAACTGCGATTCTTCGCTTTTGCTCTGCACACGCCCATCAATATCTTTCTGCTACTTCCGGTAAAGGCCTATGCGTTGTGTACGCTAAGCAATAGCGATTGGCTCTCACGCAAGTCAGCCAAGGCAGAGTCCCAACCAGACCCGATCCGGCCTTCGGGATCCGCAGTTCCGATTCGCAGCTCGTGCCGTCCAACTAGCAGTGACACGACCGCACTTGCAGCGGCAAGCGATGCGGACTGAGAAGCGGATAGCTCATGAACCCGGATAACAGTTATCAATCGTTAGAACGAGAATTAACTGCCGATGATCCATGGCGGTTGGACGGCAATCCGTTCGAGCGAGAGCGTCATACGCAAATGCTCCGGCTTTCGCTTTCCAACGGCTTCATCACGAATGCGCTCGAGGTCGGGTGCGCAGCCGGCGCATTCACGGAGAAGCTGGCGCCCCACTGCGGACGACTTACAGTCGTCGACGTCGTGCCGCGAGCGATCGGTCGGGCGAGTCAACGGACGAAGCGATGGTCGCACATCACATGGATAGTCTCTGACATTCAGCGGTTCTCTCGAACGGAACGGTTCGACTTGATCGTGGTGGCGGAAGTGCTCTACTACCTCCGCGATATTGCCGAGATGCGTACGGCCATCGGCAATTTGGTGGGAATGCTTGCGCCGAATGGTCATCTGGTTTTCGGATCAGCTCGTGATGCCACCTGCCGCGGCTGGGGACATGCTGCCGGCGCCGAAACGATCATCGCAATGTTGAACGAAACATTGGTCGAGGTCGACCGGGTGCAATGTCAGGGCGAGTCGGCCAACGAAGATTGCTTGCTCGCTTGTTTTCGGAATTCGGTCTTCCCTTCCATCTAAAAACCGACCTTAGCATCGAGGCACTATGCGCATCTGTGGCATCAAGCTGACGCACGACGGGTCCATCGCTCTTGTAGAGGATGGACGTCTGGTCTTTTGCATCG
Source organism: Bradyrhizobium sp. Ec3.3 (assembly GCF_000472925.1). GTDB lineage: Bacteria > Pseudomonadota > Alphaproteobacteria > Rhizobiales > Xanthobacteraceae > Bradyrhizobium. The sequence goes on along the minus strand of NZ_AXAS01000028.1, from coordinate 41,422 downwards.
AGCATGAGAAACGCGAGAACAACCGACGGTACTCAGCCATCGAGAATCTCGACACAGTTGTTCTCACATTGGCGGAACACGGCCTTCATCCCCGCGATATTGATCAGTTCGTTATCGACGGTTGGGACGGGGAAATCGAAACGCAATTCCAGGTCCTGAGTGGGTCGGAACATCTGACGCTCAAAGGCGCACCGTACGTTGAACGTCCCGATGGGCTCCTATCTTCACACGAGGGGGATGGGCTGGTGCTCGAGGGCGAGAGTTTCTCCTATAAGAGCTATGCGCACGTCACGGGCCATGTTGCCTCCGCTTACTGCACTAGCCCGTTCGCGAAAACGAAAGAACCGGCCTTCTGCCTCGTATGGGATGGCTGCATCTTTCCACGACTTTATCATGTAGAGCCGGGCGGGGGCCGCTTCCTCGAATGCCTATTCCCGATGATAGGCCATGCTTATGCTGTCGCAGGCCACCACTTCGGGCCGTATCGGCAGCCGAACCGGACCAACTGGGACCTTGGCGTTGCGGGCAAACTGATGGCCTATATCGGTCTGGGGGCGCCTGATGAAGACGTTGTGACGGTGTTTAGGGAAGTCTATGAGAAGCGCTTTGCGGCGGACACGGAGCACGCTCGGCGTTACCGCGCGAACATAAATAATGCCGAGGCGTCGCTTGCGGCTACGCACGAATTCTTGGAAGAAAGCGCACTTCGATTAGACACCAAGCGACCTGAGGATGTACTTGCATCGTTTCATATTTTCCTTGAGCGTCTGCTCGTGCGGGAGATGGGTCTTGCTTTGCTTCGGCATTCGTCCTTTCCGGGGCCGCGCAATCTATGCATAGCCGGTGGTTGCGGTCTTAACATCAAATGGAACAGTGCGTTACGTGCGACTGGCCTGTTCGATGCGGTTTGGGTGCCGCCGTTCCCGAATGACAGTGGTTCAGCAATCGGAGCCGCTTGCTCGGCAATGGTGGCGGACAAAGGTTTCGTGCCCCTCGAGTGGTCGGTCTATAGTGGTCCGGCCCTTGCAGACGGCGATGCATCAGCGGGATGGGACGCAGCGCCCTGCAGCATAAGCGAGCTTGCCGCACTCCTCGCAACTGATAAGCCCGTGGTCTTCCTTAACGGCCGCGCCGAACTCGGCCCACGCGCCTTGGGTGGCAGGAGCATTCTTGCTGCCGCGACATCTCCGAAAATGAAGGACTATCTCAACGACATCAAATTCCGCGAACACTTCCGTCCGGTTGCGCCAATATGCCTGGAGGACCGAGCGTCGGACATTTTCGATCCTGGATCGCCGGACCCTTACATGCTCTTCGACCATCAGACGCGGCCAGAGTGGCGAGACAGAATCCCCGCCGTTGTGCACCTCGACGGATCCGCACGATTACAGACGATTGGCAGAACATCCCAGCATAAGGTTGCTGAACTTCTCATTGAATATGAAAAACTCACGGGCATTCCGCTGCTTTGCAACACCAGCGCCAATCACCATGGACGGGGCTTCTTCCCCGATGTCGCGGCTGCCTGCAAATGGGGGCGCATCGAACATATCTGGTGCGACGGCCTGCTCTGGACCAAAACGCTCGAAGTCAAGGTGCCGTCGTCCGAGCTGGCTCTGACAAGCTGAGATGGACGCATGTCGAGCGTAGCGATCGATTTTGCCGCTGTAAACAAATCATACCGCGGCAAAGCCGTTGTCAACGAGCTGGCATTCACCGTTGCAGCGGGAGAATGCTTCGGACTGCTCGGACCAAATGGTGCGGGCAAAAGCACCATTGTGCGTATGATACTCGGCATGGTGCCGCCGGACTCTGGCCAGATTACGGTGCTCGGCAAGCAAGTACCGGCACACGCTCGCTTGGCACGCGCAGGCGTGGGCGTGGTCCCGCAATTCGACAACCTCGAGAACGAGTTCACGGTCCGCGAGAACTTGCTGGTGTTCGGGCGCTATTTCGGCATGAACGCAGGTGAAATCGGTGCGGTCATTCCATCACTTCTCGAATTTGCCCGCCTCGAGAGCAAGGCGGATGCGCGCGTTGCCGAGTTGTCGGGCGGCATGAAGCGCCGACTGGTGCTGGCACGCGCGCTGATCAACGACCCGCATCTGCTTGTTATGGACGAACCAACGACCGGTCTTGATCCGCACGCGCGCCATCTGATCTGGGAGCGCCTGCGTGCGCTACTTGCGCGCGGCAAGACGATCCTGCTGACGACCCATTTTATGGAAGAGGCCGAGCGCTTGTGCGATAGGCTCTGCGTGCTTGAGGAAGGACGCAAGATCGCCGAAGGCGAGCCTCAGGCGCTCATCATCGAACAGATCGGCTGCGATGTCATGGAGATCTATGGTGGCAAGCCGCAGGAATCTATTGAGCTGATCAGGCCTTACGCGCAGCGCATCGAACTAAGCGGCGAGACGATCTTTTGCTATGCGCCCGATCTGGAGCAGGTGCGGAAGCAGTTGCGAGGGGCTGTGGGTTTGCGCCTTCTGGAGCGTCCGCCGAACCTCGAGGATGTGTTCTTGCGACTGACCGGACGCGAGATAGAGATATGATGAGAATGACTTATGGCGCGGCCATGCCCGCGAATGCGTCTAACTGGGTAGCGGTATGGCGACGCAACTATCTGGCATGGAGGAAGGTCGCGCTTGCCTCGCTTCTCGGCAATCTCGCCGATCCGATGACCAATCTACTCGGTCTTGGCTTTGGCCTCGGACTCATCGTCGGTCGTGTAAACGGGACTTCTTATATCGATTTTCTGGTGGGCGGGATGGTCGCGACCAGCGCGATGACTTCCGCAAGCTTCGAGACGATTTACGCAACGTTCGCCCGCATGCACACGCAACGGACCTGGGAGGCAATGCTGTGCACACAGCTTACTCTTGGCGACATCCTGCTCGGAGAAGTGGCATGGGCAGCCAGCAAGGCGGTGCTGGCCGGCACAGGCATCACAATCGTTGCCGCGGGACTGGGTTACGCGGCGTGGCCATCCATGCTGTATGCGCTACCCGCAATCGCTCTTACTGGTTTCGTGTTCGCGAGTTTGGCGATGGTCATCGTATCCCTAGCGCCCAGCTACGACTATTTCGTATTCTACCAAACACTCGTCCTTACACCCATGGTGTTCCTCTGCGGCGCAGTGTTTCCGATCAATCAGTTGCCCGCGGCCTTCCAGTTCGTAGCAGGCCTGTTGCCGCTGGAGCATTCGATTGAGCTCATTCGCCCGGCGATGCTCGGGCGGCCAATCGGCAGCGTCGGTATGCATATAGGCGCACTCTGCATTTATGCGGTCGTGCCATTCTTGTTGTCGGTTGCGCTACTTCTCCGGCGCCTCATGCGCTGAGAGGCCGCAGTGGAAAACACGACGCCGCAGCGAGCAACTGTGAGCCGGGTTGTCCCAATAGAGCCCTCTTACAATAGATGGAGAGTAAGATGCTGTGTCTCGGATTGAGCGGCGGATTAGACAAGGTGTTTGAATTCCGACCCGAGCTTCCAAGTACATTTCTTCACGACGGCGCTGCTGTGCTCGTGCGTGACGGTCGTGTGATAGCGGCCGTCGAAGAAGAACGCCTCAATCGGGTCAAGCATTCCAATAAATTTCCAAGCAACTCGATCCAATACTGTCTCGATGCTGCCGGTGTTCGACTTAGCGACGTCGATCGCATCGCGTTCTATGCGACCGAAGCGTATTGCAATGCAATGCTCGAACGCCTGTTTGTCTCGCAGCCATCCGACGCCATTCCGATTGATGCCAGGCTCCTGCTCCGGACGATGCTAGCTCAGGAGTTCAACACCGAAGTTGATCCATCGCGCGTCTCATTCGTAAGTCACCACCAGGCGCACGCAGTAAGTGCATTTGCAATGTCCGGATTTGAGCAGAGTCTGGTCCTCGCAATCGATGGCGGTGGTGAGTTTCTCTCCGGTCTCGTAGCGATCGGGTCCGGAAGCGAAGTCAATCAACTCGAGAGCTTCCCGGAGAGCAACTCTTTGGGGCTATTTTATCTCGAGACGATCCGGTATCTGGGTTATAGCTTGTTCGATGAATACAAGGTCATGGGCCTTGCTCCTTATGGCGATCCCGCGCCTTATCGCAAGCTGTTTGAGCGGTTCTACGAGCTCTCTGAGAACGGGGGCTACCGGCTCTACCTGGATCGCATCGGACCGGCGTTGGTCCGCAATATTCAGGTCCGACGAAAAGGAATGCCATTCACCCAGCAGCATCGAGATGTCAGCGCGTCATTGCAGGAAGCGCTCGAACGAATCGTGTTTCACATAGTTCGGCATTACCGCGAAGCCACGGGCATGAAGCGGCTATGCTTGGCTGGTGGTGTGGCCCACAACTGCACCGTCAATGGTAAGCTGCTGTATTCGGGGCTTTTCGAGGAGATCTTCGTGCAACCCGCGGCGCATGACGCAGGCTGCGCCCTAGGCGCTGCGTTGATGGCATCTGATGAGGTTGGACGGCCCGCGCCGCGCGAGCGGCTGAAGGAGGTCTATTGGGGGCCAGATCTCGGGACCGAGCGTGCCGTGGAGCAGGAATTGGCGGCATGGGCCGGACATCTCGACGTCGAACGCAGCGATGACGTGGCGGGCAGAGCGGCCGATTGGATGGCAAACGGCGCAGTAATCGGATGGGTGCAGGGTCGGTCGGAGTTCGGACCACGTGCGCTGGGTAACCGCAGTATTCTCGCCGATCCCCGACCTGCGGCGAACAAGGATCGCATAAACGCGATGGTCAAGAAGCGCGAGGGCTATCGACCGTTCGCGCCTTCCGTATTGGAGGAGGATGCGCGCGAATATTTCGATCTCCCGGCCGGAACGGGCGAATTTCCCTTCATGAACTTCGTAGTTGGCGTACGTGATGCCAAGCGCGGCTTGCTGGGCGCCATTACGCATGTTGATGGTACTGCTCGGCTGCAAACAGTGTCGCGCAGGTCGAATCCAGCCTACTGGCGGCTTATCGATGAGTTCAAGAAACGGACGGGCATCCCGGTTCTGCTCAATACCTCCTTTAACAACAATGCCGAGCCGATCGTGGATTCGGTTGCAGATGCTGTTGCGACATTTCTGACGACCGAACTCGATGCTCTCGTAGTTGGGCCGTTCCTTGTCAAAAAGCGCGCTGCAACGCTCGAGGATTGGACCTCGCTCGCGGTTTCACTGCCGCCTTATGCATCCCTGTATCGCGTCCGCGCACACACAGCACGAGATCGACAGGAGACGGTATGCGAGATCCGCATGACCTTTTCCGGCGGTGGTGGTGTGCGCATTTCAGATAACGTGTTCGATCTGCTGATGAGGATCAAAGGCGAAGCCGTCCTCCGCGACCTCTTCAATTCGATGACATTGGATCAGGCCGAGCGCGAAGTTCTCGTCAAAGAACTACGGAGCCTATGGGATCAGCGGCGTGTTCGCCTGCATCCTCCCTCACGCGCTACTTGGGTGCAGAACGACTGCGATCGTATGGCAGAGCCAGCCTAACAGGTTGTTGAAGAAATCTCTGGCGAGATGGCGTTGGACGTGAATCTCTCGATGGTTGAATCGGGAGGCCAGGATGCGGGGATCGGACGAGCGGTCAGGATCGCTGTTTAGTTACGTGGACCTTGAAGCGCGGGTTCGCCCGGATCACCCCCTACGGAAGATCCGGGAGATCATAAACGCTGCACTGAGCGATCTATCGACAGCTTTTGCGGGGCTTTACACGGACTTTGGCCGGCCCTCGATTGCACCGGAGAGGCTGCTTTGGGCCATGTTGCTGCAAGCCTTCTATGGCATTCGCTCGGAACGACAATTGATGGAGCGGCTAGAGTTCGACCTATTGTTCCGCTGGCTTGTTGGTCTGGACGTAGACGATCCGGTGTGGGACCACTCGACTTTCTCCAAGAACCGCGACCGGCTGTTAGAAGGTGAGATCGCCGTTAAGTTCCTTTCGGCGGTACTGGCTCAACCGCAAGTGAAGCGGCTGCTGTCGAGCGACCACTTCTCCGTGGACGGCATGCTGATCGAGGCGTGGGTTTCGATCAAGAGCTTCCGCAGAAGGACGGAGACGACAACGACAGTGAGGGGCCGGGACGCAACGCTGAGCGTAGCTTCCACAAGGAGAAGCGTTCAAACGAGACGCACCAAAGCACGACCGACCCGGAGGCCCGGCTGTACAAGAAGGGAGACGGGCGGCCGGCCAAGCTCTGCTACATGGGGCATGCTCTGATGGAGAACCGTCATGGCCTGGCGGCCGGCGGCATCGTCAGCCAGGCCACCGGCACTGCCGAACGAGAGACAGCGCTGGCGTTGATTGATAGCCGCTATCCCCAAGGGCGGCGGATCACGCTCGGCGCGGACAAGGCCTATGACGTTACGCAGTTCGTGCACGACTTGAGAGAACGATCGGTGACGCCGCACATCGCGATCAATGGACACCTCAGCAAGACAGGCGTCCCGCGCAAGAGGGCGGTCGACGCCCGCACCACCCGCCATGCTGGCTACGAGCTCGGCCAACGTTGCCGCAAGCGCGTTGAGGGGGTGTTCGGATGGATCAAGAGTTCCGCCGGTCTGGCCAAGGTAAAGCTACGGGGTCGCGAGCGTGTGTGGCGCTTGCGGCCTACAATCTGATCCGCCTGCCCAAGCTGGTGGCGCTGCAGCTATGAGCGTGCGGGGCAAATGGCACGTCGTGGAAACGCCGGATCACGACATGGCTGGGGCAGGTTCCTACATTCTGTTCACAAACGAAGGCGGTGAGTTTGCCCTGCATTGCCTCACGGGGTAATCCAGGGTCGTTGCGAAGGCGATGCCGTCGAGTTCACACGGGATGGCAGCGACGAGATGGAGCCCGCAAGAGGTCGTGGTTGGGCAGAAAAGCTCGCCGATGGCTCCCTTGAAGGTGAAATATGCCTCGAAGGCGGCGACGACATTCCCTTTATCGCCGGTCGATCGGCGACTTCTTCAACAGCCTGCTAAACGTCGATCGACGAATAAGGCCGCGATGACCTCTGGAGATCTTACGCAGAGCTCCCTACGTTCTGATCCGTCCGGTCTGTCGTGACGAGGACGGTAAAATGCTAATTGATGGTGGTCCATGAAAGACAGGTTCGTTGTTTCCCGGCGACGTACTGGTTTCGGTGATTGCCTGTGGTCGCTCGCGTCAGCTTGGCAATACGCCAAGCGGACAGGGCGTACGCTGGTTATCGATTGGCGCGGATCTTGTTATCTCGATGACCCCTTCACCAACGCCTTTGGGGTGTTCTTCGAGCCAATTCAGGACATCGCCGGTGTACCCGTGATTTGCGATGATCGGATCAATCAACTCTCTTTTCCCGGACCTTTTTTTCCAACCTGGTGGAATCGGCCATCCTTCGACTGCGTTTATCGACCAGACGAACAGATTTTCCGCGAACGCGATGAGCTGAGGCAGCTCTTCGAAGCCCGGGATGACACTCACGCGAATACTGTGGTGTGTGATGCTTGTTTGATGTGGGGTTGTGATCAGGATGCCGAGCGACAAGTATTTCGGGCCGTCAAACTGCGGTCCGAAGTTCAAGCTCGGATTGACGCGATCTATCAGGAGCACTTCAAGGGTCGCAGCGTAATTGGGGTTCATGTTCGACACGGCAATGGCGAAGATATCGTGGGGCACACGCCATACTGGGCCGATCCGGAGCGTGCGTTGCGGCAGGTATGCACTGCCATCGAAAAGGCCAAGGCATCGCCCCGCGAAAAGCCAGTGAGAGTGTTTTTATGTACGGACAGCCCGAAAATTCTGGATCGGGTGTCGGCCATGTTTCCCGACCTCTTTACTATCTCAAAGCGCTTCCAGGCGGTTCAAGCAGGGCCATTGCACAGCGCAGAACTGGGAGCGGAGGGAGGATTCTCCGCTCTGATCGAGATGTACCTCCTCGGTCGATGCGATACCGTGATTCGCTTTCCGCCGACCAGCGCCTTTACGCGCTATGCGCGCCTTGTCGCGCCGCGCGTTATCGAGTTCGATTTGGATGATCCGACCCGTCTGATCTTGATCGATGAGTCGTCCGAGCATCACCCGATCTTATAAGCTGCATGCCCTTACACTCTCGCCGATCGTGCCGCGACTTTGTGTTTGTTCTGTTGTTGCCGCCGTGCCGAGGGTGGCGGGCCTTTTGCCGATTGGGCGCCGTGGAAGTCGAGGTCGTCGCTCTAATTTAGCTCATTGCGCCGAAACGAGCTCACCGTCGAATCGAGCGGCCACTGAGCCGACAAACCTGACGTACGGGGCTGGTAACGTTCGATTAGCGGGCGTAGCGGGCATCGTTGCGGGCGCGGCGGTGAGTGCCGCTGTTCTGAGATGTATGCCGCGCGCAACAGGCTGTCGTGCTCGTTGTCCACGGTTTCGCAGATAGTCGAGTGATCCCAATTCGATCGAGAGACGAAAGGCTGCCGAGCCGCAACCTGGTGGTCGTGGGACGTGAAGAAGCCGCGCGACTTCATTTCCCGCGAATCGAAGGGTGGTCAGACAAAAAGTGCGCACCAGCGGCTGTGACGTCGGGTCGTTCGGCTGACAAATGACAAACTGTTCGCTCAAGGACGCATTGAAGCATTTCCAACAAACCTGGCACTGTTGCCGTGGTTGCGCTTGAGTAAGAAAAGAGGCGAATTTGACAGGAGCGCGCGTCCGCCGACAACTTCGGAGCTCGAAAACACGATAAGGACCCGTCGCCTGTGTGGCTGTCAGAAAGCACACGCGCTTAGTGCCTTTGATCCGCTAAGCTGTTAGCGAACGCGACACTGCGTCGCAATCGTATCGGCATTCTTCGTGTTGCACTGGCCCAAATCCTGCACCGATCCAAGCGCAAGTGAGTGCGGCAAGGGGAAGGGAAGAAAGATGGGTTCGGGCCGGCATGTCAGACAACCATGCGCTCCAGTGTCGCATGTCGGAAGTCGACGTCAGGATCCTCTCCATGTTGGTATGATCTGCATGCAGCAGGAAAGACTGGAACATGCTGGTGCCCAGTGGGAGTTGCGACTTCGGCTCGACCGCCAAAGATCGATTTTTGCTCTGCCGCACCATCTCTTGCGCGCGGCGAGCTGTCGATGATGATTTATATTCGCAAGGGGCGGTGGCTGAACGCGATCTCGAGGTCGAGCTGGCTACCGCCCGATGCGGCCGCGCCGCGTGACAAAACTCAAAAAGTTTGGGCGCAAGCGGTTGCTGGCATTGCGCAACAGCGCGGCCGGCCCACCCAAGGTGCCGGAGGGCGCGCTGCTGACATTATCGACAACGCCAGTCGTCGACGGGCGCGTTCAACATGTGTTATAGCCGGCGGAGCCTGTTGGCGTCGCGGCGGCGTTCGGTCCTTTGACCCACATGCGGCCTGCATGGCCACACTGGGTAGGCATATCGCTGCAACATTCCGGGACGCCGTGGTGGGAAAGAAAAACGCTCACCTTGCGTTCGAATGAATCAAGCGAAACACGAGGGATCGCGATCGGCGACGTAGGCCGTATGTGATCGTCTGCGAATACGTGAGAAATCATTGCTCGTTTTTGTTGGGGTCTGCACCAATATTATTCCAACGGAGGTTTGTGCGCGAGTTTGTGAAGGAGCGTGAATCGAATGAAGGCGTCTTGTTTACCGTCGTGCCATGAAAAGATGTTATCTCCTGGTGGCATCCGAATGGACACGAGATTGAGTGTGAGATGCAAGACGATGTTTCGAAGTTCGAACTAAGTGCAAGCAAGAAGGGCGACGTCGGCGTTGTCACAGTGCATGTTGCTTCCGAGTGCGAATGGCCTGGCTCGGAAGGCGAGGCGAACCATCCCGTGGTCGTGCCCTTGAACGAAATCGCCCTCAGGGGAGTGTTCGAAATTTCGAACATGCTTGCCAGCCCTTCGCGGCTCGAAGTCGCTCTGGCAAGCGTTATCGAACTGCTGCAATCTTCACTGCAGATGCGGCACGGTGTCGTGTCTCTCCTGGCAGACGACGACGTGGCGGAGATTGCGGTCGGCGCCGGTTGGACCGAAGGAAGCGATGAACGCTACCGCATGCGCCTGCCTCAAAAGGCGATTGAGGAGATTGTGGCGACGGGTATGCCGTTCGTGGCTGAAGACGTTGCAACGCATCCAGCGTTTAGCGCTGCTGATATGGATGTGCTCGGGGCCAGCGATCACGTACGGTTATCCTTCATCGGAGTCCCCATCAGCGTCGATGCAAAAGTAGTCGGCACCCTATCGATCGAGCGTGTGCCAGACATCGACTCGATGTTCCCGCTCGATTCCGATGTCCGGCTACTCACCATGATTGCCAACCTAATCGGACAGGCGGTGAAGCTCCATCGCTTGGTGGTGCGCGACCGCAAGCGCCTCATGGCGGAGAGCTACCGGTGGCAGAAGGAGCTCCTCGAATTTAAGCAACCGGCGCGAGAGCGTAAGAAGGTTCATATCGATGGTATTATCGGTACCAGCCCGGCGCTACGCGGACTGCTCGACAAGATCGCGGTAGTAGCCAAATCGAATGCCACAGTTCTGTTGCGAGGTGAATCGGGTACCGGCAAGGAGCTGGTAGCCAAAGCTATTCACGAGTTATCTCCGCGTGCTAAGCGGCCGTTCATCAAGATGAACTGCGCGGCGCTGCCTGAGACAGTGCTGGAATCCGAATTGTTCGGTCATGAAAAGGGGGCGTTTACTGGTGCCCTTAACTCACGCAAAGGGCGCTTCGAGCTTGCCGACAAGGGTACGCTGTTTCTGGACGAGATCGGCGAGATCTCGGGCTCGTTTCAGGCAAAGCTGTTGCGGGTTCTTCAGGAACAAGAGTTCGAGCGGGTCGGTAGCGGCCACACTATGAAAGTTGATGTCCGCGTGATCGCTGCAACCAACAAGGACCTGGAAGGGGCGGTGGCAAAGAACGAGTTTCGAGCCGACCTTTATTATCGTATTAGCGTAGTTCCATTGCTGCTGCCCCCGTTGCGCGAAAGACGTAGCGACATTCCGCTGCTTGCCACTGAGTTTCTCAAAAATTTCAACAGCGAAAACAGTCGTACGTTAACGTTCGATCCGAGTGCCATGGACGTGCTGATGAATTGTGGTTTTCCGGGTAATGTGCGTGAACTCGAAAACTGCGTGCAGCGGACCGCAACACTGGCGCCAGGGCCGTTCATCGTCAGGCGCGATTTTGCTTGCTGTCACGGTCAATGCCTCTCTGCCCTGTTGTGGAAGAGCGGACTGGATCAAACGAAGCCGCGGGCCACGGTGATCGGTGACCTATCGGCGAAACCAGTTATACCGGCCCCTGACACAGCCGCGTCGATTGCCGTTCTAACTCCACCTGTTGAGATCGCGCCGGCCGATGGTGCGATCGTGAGTGGTGCGAAGCTGACGGATCGCGAGCGCCTCATTGCTGCAATGGAAAAAGCTGGCTGGGTTCAGGCAAAGGCCGCGCGCCTTCTTGCACTAACGCCGCGCCAAATCGGCTACGCGCTCAGGAAATATGGCATCGAAATCAAGCGCCTGTGAACGGCTGATGGACTTGGTCTATGCCGTCAGGACCGCGAGCGTGCAGTGACAAGAGGCCTGCACGTCCAAGAAGAAGCAGCATCGGAGATCCGGCGCCGATGGCAACGTGGTGGGCCGACGATCGGGCTGATTACTCTGCGACTATGTCTAGTAGATCGAGCAGGTTGCGGCGCCTCAGAATGAACCCAGCAGGGATTGATCGGACTGTCAGAGACGGGAAAGTCGACCTTGGCACCGAGCGGAGGCTCATTTGCAGGTAGCTCCACCGAGACTGATCGAGCGTCGGAGCCCCGTTTCGAGAGCACGTACCATTTGCGCATTGATCGTGGCCGGACCCGTCCAGACGTTCTTGCTCATGCCATAGCTCGGCTATTGATGCGAGGATATCGGGCGCACCAAGCTCATGCATTTCCTAGGGGAGCGGAGCATGAGGAACGGATGTCTTCCATCTCCAAACGGATCGAAGCCGGGCGTCTCGCCCCTCGGCGACTAGCTCCCGGCCTAACCGATTTTGTCGACCCATGCGTTATTAAGCATCGTCGTCGGGGGCTCCCGGATCCGCAAACCACTTCTCCCGAATCTTTAGAAGAAGGCCTGCGAGGTATCGGCAGATATCTCGCCGTCTCACGCGGCGTCCGATTCGCATCGTGCCGGTCCATGTCTGCGTCCATCCCAATATGACACGCGAATGGACTATCGAAGTACCAGAACCAGTTTGAACCCAGTACGTTGCGGCCCGGACCCCAGAAGGCCCGGTATCCCTTCTCTATAAGGCGGTAACCATTGGTAATCACCTCGGTGGGGCCGCCGAAGTGAAAAGCGAAGTGTTCCAGCCCATGCATGTCCGAGGGCGCGGCGATGAGAAAATGCGTGTGATGGTTCCGGCTGCAGGAACGGGCCAGTCCCGGTCAAGCGGTCGGTGCAGCGAAAGCCAAGCCGATTGACGTAAAATGTTTCGGCTCCCAGGACGTCAGGTACGAAATATGCGACGTGAGATAGGGTTCGTGGGCGGATAACGGAGGCTGGCGACAAAACACCGAGGCTGTTGATTGGCCGTAATATGTACGTCCCTGGAGCGTTCGAGAATTCGCCCATAACCACGAACTCCCGTCTGACCGAAATCTGAAAGCCGATCACAAAATCTGCGTCATCGATCGATCCGATGGATCCGTCATCGAGATAGCGCACATCGCGGTCGCGGCGCAATTCCGCAGCAATTGTATCTAGCGTCGCCATATTGGCCACGCCCATTACCGTCTTCCGAAGTCGGCATCCCGGGCTTGGCGGCGCGGGCAACAGCGGATCGCTCTCGTGAGCGATCACCACCGAGTGCCGTCAATGGCCTCGAAGCGATCGCCAATCTCTGTGCCCTGCACCGGCGTCAGTCCGTAGTCTGTGAGAAACCGGGCGGAGCCAGCCACGTCCTCGACACCGAAGATGAGGCTGTCCAATCCGACGATTTTCATTGTTCTATTCCCAGTTCATTTTGCGATGTCATGGTTCGACGCCGTCGTTGCGCTTCGCGTGTTGATAACCGTCCTCACGCTCGGTGAGGATCCTTAACGAGCGCTTCGTGCTGGTGTTCAGAAACTATCCGATCATTCGGAAGTCCTCGCGTTTTCCTCCAGCAGCGTCGAGCGGTTCGTTACACATTTTAGAAATCCATTGTGGAAATTTATGACCTTGATAGAGCTAATGGATCAGCAGGAAGAACTGGATGCGTTTCAACAACAGGCTTGACCTCAATCTTCTCGTCGCGCTGGATCACTTGCTTCATTTACGCAACGTGAGCGCCGCAGCGGCACGGATGAACATGACGCAATCGGCCATGAGCAGCGCGCTCCAGCGTCTACGCGATTATTTTGAAGACGAACTTCTAGCCAAAGCCGGCCGTAACATGGAACTCACCCCGCGAGCCGAGTCGCTCAAGGTCTCGGTGAGAGATCTGCTCGTTCGGATCGAAGGGACAGTAGCCGCATCCTCTCAGTTCGATCCTTCGCGGTCGGAACGCTGCTTCACCATCGTGGCGTGTGAGTACGCGCTCGCGACAATCGCTCCAGCGCTACTTCGCCATTGTGAGCGAATTGCACCGGACGTGAAGTTCAATCTTGTGAGCCAACTCGCCGCGCCAGAGCGGCTGCTCGAACAGGGAACGGCAGATCTACTGATCATTCCCAAGGAGTTCTGCTGGAACCGCTACCCGTCGGAGGTGATCCTGTATGACGATTATTGCGCTGTCGCGTGGAGCAGGGGGCATTACGCAAGCCGCAAGCTTTCGAGGAAAGAATTCTCCAGGGCGCCGCATGTTGTAATGCGAGCCGCCGAAGACCGTCAGTCACCCGAAACGCACCTTATGACGCAGCGCGTCCTAGAACGCCGGATAGACGTGACCACCGATAGCTTCAGCGCGCTGCCCGGGCTGGTCGCCGGTACCAATCGAATCGCGACAACGCACCGGCGCCTCGCAAAGGAGGCAATTGGCCGGCTACCGATCAAGATCGTTGAACTTCCCTTCAAGCTCCCGCCCATGCAACTATCCGTGCAGTGGCACAAGTACAGATCGAACGATACGGCCTTGATCTGGCTCCTTGAGATGATTAGGGCAACGGCAAGGAATTTAGGCTGAGCCCCCACACGCGAGGGAGTTGAACGGTCGGAATGGCAAACATGTTTTTTGTCGCGTTTGGTGGATCTTGTGCTTTCTCGGCGGTCGGGTGCGACATGAATCTTCTTTGCCGGGCGTGGCCAGGAGCTTGACGAAGAGCCTCCTCTCGATTTTTGTATCTGAAAGTTGCTCGTCGTTGATCCTGTGGCGGAGGATGAGACGACCCGCTGTGTGGGGTGCAGAAGGACGACCACCTCTGGTGTATCCCTGCCGACTATGATTCAGGCGGACAGTACAGTTCGGTAGGAAGATGAAGTCCGGGAGCTGGAAGAACGAGGGCCGCAGCCTATGCAAGGCCGCTTGATCAGTGCCATGGGGAGCCGCACCACGCCACCACTGAGGGCGACACTATAATCCGGGCCGCCGTCCTAGTTCTGTACGTAGATTACAAATAGCGTTGTTCGCCATTTCAAATACATTCTTTTCTCCTGTTCTCAATGAACGTTCCAGGTGGGCTCGTAGCCTAGCCCGCAGCAACGCCTCAGCATTGTGGGTCAGGAATGGATCTTTCTCTACGAAACGCCATGACTTCTCAAACGCCACGCTGACCAAAGTATCGAATGTGTGCTCCTGCTTGGGTGAAGTGTGATCCATGGATAGAAACTCCAACAAGATATCCTTTTTCAGCAACGACTTCGTCGCTGGTCAGAGAAGGTAGGTTGAAAACGGCGCTTAAGCGGGTCGGGGAGTACCTGCAGTCATTCAGCTCGTGAACCCATGCCTATACAGGTGCTTGTTGAAGCGATGATGACTGCTGCTGTGCAAAGCTGCTTCAGTACTTCACAAAATTCGGTATTCTAGTAAATTTTGCCGAGATTGGCGCCTCACGTGATGGATAAAATCTATCGTCCATCCGCAGGACGAATCCGGCAGCTCGCCGGGCTAGGACGCCATTGGCGTCACAGCTGCTAGGCCAACTGCTGTTTCTCGCCTACGTGCATAAAGGCTTTCACGCAACGCCTCGGTCGAGGGATGGCCAGTTGCCGAAGAATGCATTCCGATCCGGCCGTGATCTGCTATCGGAAGGTGACGTCGACAAAGTAGCAAGGCGCCTTAGATGTTTTCACATGGCGGAGACAGTTGGGCAGTGCTAACTCGGCGACGTCGTCTTACCTCGCACCACCAGTCTGGCTGCATCGAACCGTGCTCTGCGCACTTGGTCCTCCGTCATGAATCCAGCTTCAACCAAGTTGTCCAGCACCATGTTGGCGCGAGCGCGCGCGGTGGTCAAGTCGATGTGAGGGGCATAACTTTTCGGTGCCTCGATCAGGCCGACTAGCATGGCGGCTTCCGCGAGGGTCACATCGCGGGCCGGCTTATTGAAATAAGAACGCGCGGCGCCATCGACACCGAGGGCGTCGCCGCCCATATTGACGCAGTTCAGGTAAAGTCCCAGGATTTCATCTTTCGTCAGGTGCCATTCGAGCCAAACCGCAAGGAATACCTCTTTGATCTTGTGTCCGAAGCCGGGACCGGTGTTCGAAAGCTGGCTCCGGGCGAGTTGCTGGGTGATAGAGGAGCCGTCCTGGTGAACGTGATCGTTCCGCGTTCTTGTCAAGAGAGCGTGGAGAGCACCTGGGAAATCGAGGTCGAGATGGTCGTAGAAGTGGCGGTCTTCGGTTGCGAGCGTGACCTTGATCACCGCGTCAGGAAAATCCTCAAGAGGGACCGAAACGCCTTGGTCAATTGGCCTGCACCAATCGGATCGCAGAACTGATCAAACAGACACGCCGCGACGTTGGAAACCTTTAGCCAATCTTCTTGTAGGGGAGCGCGAATAGTGGGGACCGCTAACACCAGCAACAGGATCAGTCCGCCAAAAGCCAGGGTCAGGGCTTCGGAAGCAGGCTCGAGAAGCGCCAGCGCTGCCATTGGACGAGACAGATGCGGTCTATAAGTCTCGAGTAACGGTCATATAGTGTCCGCAACTCCCTTGCGCATACCCGGCGGAAACGAAAGACAGCTCGCGGTTCGACAAGCAGTGCCGGATAGCGGTCCTCCAGTTCGGCGGTATAGTCTGACTCACGTGGATCTTTCACTTCTACTATGTGCGTGGGCCTGGGATGCTCAGGCGCGTCTTTCTGAGGTCCGACTGAAAACCCCAAGTCGGGAGCTGGATATCTCAAGAGGCCGCTGCCATTTGGCGCAGCGGAGGCCAGCGCGAGGCTGACATATCCACTGCTGCGGAGGGCGCTTGCGGCCGAGTGGTTGTCGTGACTTCAGCTCACATGTCCGCTTAGGATTGCGGAAGCCGAGCAAAACGGCCGGAGTTCGTCTTTGGAAAAGTCGAACAATCCTGATGGATCCGTGCTGGTCGCAAGGACGATCGCTCGCCGGTGCCCACCCGAAAGTCGCTCGAGCCGCACTTTCTTCGAGCGCCGTATCTTATGAGCTGCATCGAAACAAATGACGTTCTGACCAGGCATAAATTGCTCCCGCTATCTGATGTGGATCCTGCTCTCGAAATCGGCGAGCAGATTCGGCTGCCCACATAGGGGGCAAGTGTGGCGCCTTTGCGCAGATGTGAAGCGATAGATCGGCAACACCTGACATCTGTCGCAGGTGCGTCAATCTTCGTCAGGAAAAATCGACGGGGAGGGCGTTGTCGCGTTGTCGAAAGCTGAAGTCGATCCGGTCCGTGGCCTCATGGTGTTTCGTTGGCGAGGGAGCGCCGAGGGAAAGCCAGCTGGACTTAAGTCTGTGCTCTATGCCCAAGCGCAGTGTGATTGCCGGTCCACTGCGACGTACTTCTTGACCTTTGTGGCGTCTTCCAAAATGGGGAACTGAAACAAACGGCTTCCTCGGCAGGCATAGGGCGCGAGCTTGCGGAATTATCTCGTCGTAAACAGGCGAGCAGGATCTACAACCGGCCCAGCGAGACGCGCCACATTGCCTGGGTCATCGATTGATCGCACAACGACACTCCCGCGTGCATCGGATCTTGAACGCCGAAAGGAGGGCGAGCAGTAGACCCACAACGGGTCAGAATCGGCGGTCGATAGGATGCTGAAGACGTGCAAAACGATCCGCCGTCCGAGATCCTGCTAAGGATCAGGCTGGAATTTCCTTTCAAGCGCGCCATCGTGAGAGAGTTGCTCATGGAGCGGCCACACGCGTGGGCGAGGCACATTAACTGCGGTGGTAAACAATCCAAGTTCCGTCAATTGCTGAAGTCTTGCTCGCCTGATCGGGAATCAAATGTTCTGAGTACACTATGCTGAATCTTGCCTAAGGCCGTTCGCGGCAATTCCTCCGTGAAAATGATTTCGCGGGGCACTTTGAAACGCGCAAGATGCGATTGCGCATGCGTTACGAGAGCCTCTGCGTTCGTCCCGGCTCCGGGGCGCGTGATCACATAAGCGACCGGTACCTCGTCCCATAATGGATCCGGCCGGCCAATGACCGCGCACTCTGCAACGTCAGTGTGCTCCAGGAGTACACGTTCGACCTCCGCCGGATAGATGTTTTCCCCGCCGGAAATAATCAGGTTTTTCTTGCGGTCATGAACCCAAAAATAGCCGTCGCGATCGCGAGAGGCGATGTCGCCAGTGCGATACCAGCCGTCATGCATCGCCTCGCGCGTGGCTGCTTGATTGTCCCAATACGCGTACAATACGTTTGGGCCGCGCACTGCGATCTCACCCGGCGTCCCCGCGGGCAACTCGTTGCCGGCATCGTCCATCACGATCGCTTCACAGCACAGTCCGGGTAGGCCGGTCGACCCCTCCCGCGAAAGGTCACCGCCAAGCCTCGTATAAATCGCAATGGGGCTCGTTTCCGTAGAGCCGTAAACCTGCAGCACGGGCACGCGGCGTGCAACCAAGCGATCAATCAGGTGCTGCGGCACAGTCGTTGAACCCACCGAGATCGCTTTCAGCGACGACAGATCGGCCGTCGACCACCTAAGGTGGCCAGTCAAGGTTTGAATGATCGCAGGCACCAAGGCGGTCAGAGTCGGCCGATCATGCTCGAGTGCGGCAAAGGTGGCGTCAGTCGTAAACCGCGAAGAGATGCTAACGGTCGCGCCAAGATGCAATGCCGGCGTCGTCTGAATGTTGAGCCCGCCGACGTGAAAAAGCGGCAATACTGTCAGCACATGATCGTCGGATGTGAGGGCGTGCATATGCTGACTCATCACGCCGTTCCACAACAAGGCTTCCTGGCTCAGAACTGCTCCCTTTGGCCGGCCCGTGGTCCCTGAAGTATAGACGATCAGAAGCGGGTCGGTCAGGTCCGCGTTGGGGGTGTAGCTGTCCCGCTGTATCTGCTCCAACAAGCCTTCCCACGCCCGCGTGCCGGAAGACGCAAAGTCGAAGCCCACGGTCGTTACCTGGGGCAGTGTCTCTGCTAGAATCGGCAGAAGTCCTTCAAAAGCCTGCTCGATGACCAGAAGCTTGGCCCCCACGTCGGACAAGATAAATAGCTGCTCGGTAACCGCCAGCCGCCAGTTCAAGGGCACCAATATCGCCCCGAGTCGCGCGCAAGCGTAGAGGAGAACGAGGTAATCAGGGCGGTTGAGGCTGAGGAGAGCAACGCGATCGCCTCTGTTGACGCCGAGCTCATTTTTCATGGCACGTGCTGCGCGGCCGATGCGTCGATTAAGGTCGGCGTAACTTAAGGTCTCGCCTTCGAAATGGATCGCAGGCTTGTTAGGAGCGAACGCTGCGTTGCGCTCAATCAGTGTGCAGAGATCCACTATTCTTGATCCTCTCTTGGGGTCCTTACAGGGCTCTCAGCTGAGTTGTCCGAATCAGCGTTTGTCGGCGTCCATTTGAAGGTTGTAATTGTGTTTTACGCTTCTGAGGCCGATGTAGCCAAACGGACAAGACGTCAGGGCCATTCAACAACTGGCTGAACCGAAATCGCCGGGATCGTGGCGCCCAGGGCTCCGTATAACTCAGGCCGCCGCAGGGGCGGGCTTCGAACCAGACGCGTTCGGCATTGTCGTGGGATCCGATCGGCTCGCATTTTTCGTGTCATTCGCGCCTCACGCCTCAGCACGACTACTGCGGTATCACACTCAACTCGAGATCACGGAAGCTGGTGTAGTTCTGCCGAATCCATTGATGCAGTTCGCTCGAGGAATCCTTTTCATGGCGTAGATAGCCAGTGAAAGACAAACCTAATCGGCAGATAAAGGCGTTCAGAAATGCCGGCAGCGCCGCGAAGCGGAGCACGCGGCCCCGCTTCATGTTATCGAATAATTCGCCGCGGACAACGAACTCGTTATGCACGGTGATCAGTATCTGCGGCGGAACCAGCCGCCGTAGCATCTCATGGGCGCGCGCTGAGACACGGTCGATGTCAGGCATGAACAGGACGATTGGCACGACGTGGTGCAGTATCGCCTCGCTCAAGAAGTCAATTTCGTCGCACATTTTGAAAAACTCGTCGAAGGCGTGGAAGCCGAGGTCGATCACCTTGGCCACGCTATCATTGAGGATCAGTCGATCAACTAGCTGCATCTTGCCATAGGTATCCATGACATCCGCTGTCTCGGTGACAGTGGGGAGGTAGTCGAGCAGCGACGGCTCCTTCAAGTTGAGGTCGAAGGAGAGCACTGTACCGTTCTTCAGCAGCAAGAACTCGCTCAAGAGCCGGGCGATCAGCGTCTTGCCGACCTGCGGGCTCGCAGAGCAGATGATGTAAACCGGGGTTACCAAAACTGCGATCCAGCGCCGCATAAGTCCTCGATTGACTACCTCTCGCCCGCGCGGGTTACCGACTTGGCGCCGGCGAGGTCTGTCAAGTTGATGCGGTCATACTCGCTCCAGACATTGGCAAGCCAATGTCTGACGTAACCGCGCAGCACGAAAGAGTAGTCGGCGGCGTCATCGTGCGGTCCTTTGTTCGCGACAAAATTGACGAACGGGACGGAAGCGACTTCGACCTGTTCATAGGCCATCTCGTTGAGCTTCGGGATCGTTAAGTCAGTGGCGTCTTTGATGCGGCGGAAATAGGAACTGTACGTCGCCTGGTCCCATTGAAAGAACTGCGTGTCGTTGATGAAGTTCTTGACCAGGTAGTATTTTGCACCGGCCATGAAATTGCTCGTTTCGGCGATCTCGTCCAGCGAGGCGATAGACGATCCCAATACATGGAATACGGCAAAGGTGATTTGCCCCGATCGCGCGGCGTCCAAAAAACCTATATCGCGCAGCGACGCTAGCGCTGGGGACATCAGTCCTGCGCGCACGTCGATCACGCTGACGGATAGGCCGGAGTTCAGCGTGTCGAAAATCTTCATCTGGTCCGCGGTCCTCGTCATATCCACGATTTCGGTGATCGCGGGGTGAAAGCGCTTGAGCGTCCCGCGCGGCGACTCGGTGTCAAATGCGCGTGTCTGCACATTATTCGCGCTGAAATAATCCAAAAGCGTCCGAGACACGGTCGTTTTGCCGACCCCTCCCTTGTCCGCGCCGATCACAATAACAACTGGCTTTACCATAGAAGTCCTCTCAAGATGCTCGTTCAATCCATGCGACCGCGAAGCGCGCGGCCTGCGTGTCTTCGGTCGTGCCTTCGACGCAATCATGGCCTAATGTGGAGTTCGTTCGATTTGTGAGATCTTGACAGCCGCTGCTGTTGAGGATGCGGCTGTCCATCGTCGCTCTGGAAGAGATGGTATCTTAGTTCATGTTTGCGTTTCCATCTCCGAGTGGCTTACTGAAGCGATTGCGACTTCGCGTTGTCATACGAACCTCCGGACGGGCGGCATCATCGGACCAATCACATCCGAAAGCACGATTGCGAGCGCGGCGACAAAAGTACGCTTGTCCCAACCCCTGCCTTCTCGAAGACCTCGATGCGCCAACAACAACGACTTCAGGCCGCGGCTGAAGGTTTGGAAAGAGCGGATGCGCATGGGTCGGTCCTACTATTCAGGTGAGACGGATCGCCAGACCGGCATTCTCGAGCGCTTGTAGGATCTCACTTGCAACATGTTGAGCGCCGCCCTTGTGCTCGCCGATCTGGCTAGATGCCACGACGCCGGTGATTATGGAGTACGCTTTCTGTCGCTCGGCGAACGTGTCTTCAACATAGTCGCCGCATGCCTTGCAATCGATCACAGGACGGCCGCTCCATGGGTCATGTGAAGCGGTTTGATCTCTGGCATGACATTTGGGGCACTGCATGTATCAGGCTTTCGGCGTGCTTTGGTTAGCGAGTGATCTTTGTCGATGAAAACAACTTTGCTTCCGGAGGAAGTGAGTTGCGCGTCGGAAGGCTCGTCGAGGTGAGTTGGAGTCATCCGTTTTGTGAAGGGTAGGTCGGCGCGGGGCATCGCTTGTCCAAGTCGTCGCGCGCGAAGCGCGACCTACATTCTGAAGATGCCGTAATGTGGCACTTCGATTGGAGTATTAAGCGAAGCACTCAATGCGATTGAGAGTGCGTTTCTGGTGTCTCTGGGATCAAGAATGCCGTCATCCCACAGCTCGGATGTTGCATAATAGGCACTCGATCGCTCCCGATACTCTTCCAAAATCGGCTCTCGAATGGCCGCCAATTCTTGGTCGGACAAACGCCCGCCGTCACGGGCCAATTGCCTCGCCTTGACATGGGTTAGCACGCCAGCCGCTTGCTCCGCCCCCATGGCCGAAATCTGAGAGTGTGGCCAGGTAAACATAAAGCGTGGATCGAAGGCTCGACCAGCCATGGCGTATGTCCCCGCACCATGAGAGCCGTTGCAAATCACTGTAAGTTTCGGGACCTCCGCTCCGGAGACGGCCATGATGAGCTTGGCACCGTCCTTCGTGATGCCGCGTTCTTCGTATTCCCGTCCAACCATGAAGCCGGTGGTGTTCTGCAGGAAGAGCAAAGGCGTCCGGTTGTTGTCGCAGAGTTGTATGAAGTGGGCGCCCTTCAGAACACTCTCGTTCTGCAACACGCCGTTGTTTGCGATTACCCCGATCTGGTATCCATGGAGTCGCGCGAAACCGCATACCAGGGATTGGCCATAGCGGGGCTGGTACTCGTGGAACCGGCTGCCATCAACGAGGCGCGCGATGATCTCACGCATGTCGAACTGAGCGCGAGGATCTTTTGGAATAATGCCGTATAGTTCGGATGGATCATAGGCGGGAGGCTCCGGAGCAGATTGAGGAATCGCTTCTTTCGTTGGACGCTTCATCTGAGCAACAATGTCCCGCGCAATGGCAATCGCATGCATCTCGGAAGTCGCGAAGTAGTCACTCGTTCCCGAAACGCTCGTATGCATGCGAGCTCCACCAAGCTCTTCTGCAGATACCACCTCTCCGGTGGCGGCCTTTACGACTGGAGGTCCGCCGAGAAAGATGGCTCCGGTCCCCTGCACGATGATATTGTAATCGCTCAGCGCCGGAACGTAGGCTCCTCCCGCGGTACAGTGCCCCATTACGATGGCAACCTGCGGCACCCCCATCTTGGAGAGGACTGATTGGTTACGCAGAATTCGACCTGCGTGATAGCGATCAGCGAAGAACTCTGCCTGCAAAGGCAAGAATCCGCCGGCGCAGTCACAAAGATGAACCACCATCAGGCGGTTCTCAATTGCGATATCCAAGGCGCGTACGATCTTTTTCACGGATAGTGGATACCAAGCGCCGCCCTTCACACTGGCATCATCCGCATGAACAATGACCTCGCGACCCGCCACTATGCCGATGCCGACGATCTGCGCTGCACACGGCACCTCGCCGTCGTAGGCCTTGTTGGCAGCGAGAGCCGAAAGCTCGAGAAACGGAGTGTGGGGATCAAGCAACGCCTCGATCCGATCACGAACGAATAGCTTGTTTTGCTGCCGCAAGCGCCCAAGATCTCGTGCCGGTCGGTCGAAGCGAGCTGAACGCTGGCGCTCCTTCAATTCGGTCGCAAGTCGTCGGTTATGGAGCACGTTGAGGCGAAAATCTTGCGACTTGGTGTCCACCCGGGAAACAATCCGCTGCACGTCAGCGCCCTTCCTCGGAAAATGTAACCAGTGCGGAGTCTCGCTCGAAACTGTCGCCTACGCCAAAATGAATGCGCTCGACCACACCGCCCCGAGGAGCGCGTACGACGAATTCCAATTTCATACTTTCGACCAACATCAGCGTCGCGCCTCCAGACACGACATCACCGCGCGAAACCTTGGTTGCAATCACGACTCCAGGCATCGGTGCGCGAGCCACAAGATGGCTCGCCTGATCATCCAAGCAAGCGAGCGTTCGCAGTTGATCGCGATATCGTAGAATGTACGTCCTGCCGCGGATATGCAGGTAAAGCCTATCACCGTCGATTGCGAATTTGACCGGAATGGTGTCGCTCGCAATGACAAGGGTACCGCTACCGTCGAGTTCGTGTGAAAACGACACCGGAGCAAATACCTCGTCGTCCAGGTGAAGACGATAGCCGTGTTGGCCAGGTGAAAGCCACAATTCATAGTTCTCGACATCAAGCGCAAAGGAGTGCTTCACCTCAATTTCTCCACTTGCCGATCTCTGCATGGAGCGTGGGCACGGCGTCTGCTGAGTCGCGAACGGGCCGCGTCAGAAGCGCGGCGGCCGCTAGGACGGCGGGTAGGTCACTCGCACATTGGCCAGCCGCCACGTGGGGGTTCTCGTCGAGATAGCCGGTATGAATCTGTCCGCTCAAAAACGTCTCGTCAGCGAACAGACGCGCAAGGAAATCTATGTTTGTCTCGCAGCCAAGAAGAACCAACTCGCGCATTACGCGTTCCGACGCTAATGCGGCGTCACGGCGCGTAGACGAATGTACAACGACCTTTGCGAGCATGGGATCGAATGCCGTCGTGATCTGCTGACCTTGAACAATGCCGCTGTCGATTCGTACCCCCTCGCGCTGAGGGTACTCCAGCATGAGTATTTTTCCGGTCGTCGGAACGTAGTCGCGTTCAGGAGCTTCAGCGTAGATTCTGGCCTCAATCGCGTGGCCTTTAGAGACGATATCGGACTGTGAAAGGCGAAGCGGGCGACCTGCGGCGATATGAAGTTGCTCGGCAACCAGATCGATGCCGGTGACCATCTCGGTTACAGGATGCTCAACCTGAACCCGAGTATTCATCTCGAGGAAGTAGAATTCTCTCCCATCGAAGATGAATTCGACAGTTCCAGCATTTCGATAATTGGCGCTACGAGCGATGCCGACCGCTATTTCGCAGACCTCTTTACGCAACTTTGGCGACAAGGCAGGTGAGGGTGTCTCCTCAATGATTTTCTGGAAACGGCGTTGCACCGAGCACTCTCGTTCGAAAAGGTGGATCAGATTTCCGAAGGAATCGCCTAACACCTGCACTTCGATGTGGCGTGGGTTTTCAGCATATCGCTCGACATAGAGCCGGCCATCATCGAAGTAGCGTAGCCCCTCACGGCGCGCGTGAGCGATCGCGTCATCAAGGGTGTCGAGATTGCGGACAATCCGCATGCCCTTGCCGCCGCCGCCAGCCGAAGGTTTCACCAGTAAAGGTAGGCCAAGGGCCCGCGCTCTGGAAGGGAAAGTCTCTGGATCGTCTTCCTCGACGGCGGAAGGTGCGACCGGAAATCCACTGCGCTGAACAAATCTGCGGGCGCGAATTTTATCGCCCATCAGTTCGATGCTTTCTGAACTCGGCCCAACGAATGCAATGCCTGCCCTTTCAACAGCTCTCGCAAACTCCGCGCTCTCCGACAAAAATCCATAGCCAGGATGCAAGGCGCCGGCCTTTGCTCTGCAGGCTGACGCGATGATTTGATGGGCATCGAGATAGGCCGCGATGGGGGAGCAACCGTCGATGGCGATCGCGGTGTCCGCCATGGAAACCGCTGGCGTGTCTGCATCGGCATCGTGATAGACGATTGCGGAGCGTAACCCCAATTTGCGCAACGTCTTGATGATGCGCGCGGCTATCTCGCCCCTATTGGCGATCAGGACCGTATCGAAGGGTAGTGTCTGCATCGCGTATTCGTCCAAAGGAGGTCGGAATTCCGACGTTCGAGAGCTGTTGGTCCACGAGTAAGTGCGCGCACTCGTCACGCAAAGGCGAAACAGCAGCGATGCCCTTTGGATCGGGCTCGAGCGAGGCCGACCGGGACCAATAGAAGCCGTGCCGAAGTCATTTCGAGCCTGCTTTTACCTTTACGCTATCATGCGTTGACATCACGTAGCGACACTGGTCACTCAAACTGGTGAACTTAGTTCGGAGACAAGAAGTGATTGCCTCGACATCCGGTATGACGCCGCTGCAGAGCCGAAACACGTCCGGCGTGCAAGCCCTCTGCGCCTCCTCTGTTGCCGGTTTATCTCGGGCGACAGCGCGCTCGAAGGTGAGAGAGAGCATGGTCGCAAACGCCACGATAGCTATTACATTGCAACCGGTTTTATAGGCCCAGAGAGCGAGGGGACACAGGCGTCGAGTCAAGAGATCCTCTTTGATGGTAGATTGGCGCCGTATTGAGCGTCGTGCGCGACGGTCAACGGCTCCTGCAATAGACAGTTGGCCAAGGGCTCAGATCAGCGACTATCGCGACAAGAGCGACGTTTTAACTCACGGGGCGGGGCGCTGCCCTGAGCCATAGTGACGTGACTTCAAGTGAGCTCGAATGCATCCGAAAGCGACAGATGAGGGGGCAATCGCAACGCGCGTCTCGGGACGCAGGTGAACTGCACGTCGCGCATTGTCATCACAGTGTTCCGTGTCGGACATCCTCGTGACGCGTAGGAGGGGTGCTGTATCGGACATATCGGGTTTGTGACGATGAGCACGAACCACGATGCGAGATCGAATTGGCGAGCTGGATGGAATTCTCTTGCGATGGGCGACGGAGAGGTGTGCATGCTCGGCATCGAGTTCAGAGTACTCGCTCTCTTTCGCCTGACTTGGGCCAAAGGTGGCAGGCACTCAAGGTCTAAAGGAAGTCGGCGATCGCTTTTTCGGGCGAGAGTGTCCGGATCTTGATAGCGTCGTTCGGGGTGAACATGAAAAGGGTGGGACATTGGCGATCCTTGGACTCCTTGGAGACGTTGGCCTCGCCGGAGACCACCATCACTTGTTCGAGATCGTACAATTTGACGCCACGTGCGATTCAAGCCCTCCGAGCGGTTGGTTTGACGAAATTGTGTGAATTCGTATGGCGGCGGCAGGCACCTCATTCGCGACAATGTTTAGCGGGCAAGGCGACAAGAAAGATGGAGGGTAAAACGATTTCGCGGCTCAGCCCACCAAATCGCAAAGTTGATCGTGGCCGATCCTGAGTGATTGCGAGGCAGAAGCTGACGTCAGCCGCCAAACGGGACCACTCGTCGACAAAAGGCAAAAAAGGCCCGTTCGCCGTCCGCCCACGCGGAGATGAGGCGAGCGGTCAAGCAGGCAAAGACGGTGGCATGAGAAGGGGTAGCGCTTCCGAAGCGAGCCGAACAAGCAGCTGTCAGCCCAACTTCGACGTGCTCGATTGCTGCGTTGCGAATTGAAAGCCCAAGTCCTCAGGCTCAATAAGGAGAGCAGGGTCGCGGCTGCAGCCAACTAGATTTGGTAGGCACCAAAGGAATAGCTTGAATCTGACGTAGCGTCACATTGTAGGCGTGGAGCGCAGAATATGAACGCAATATGAAAGGTATGCACCATGCAGGAATGGCGCATGTTTCAATTGAGTACGCTCCCCACTTACGTGCTCGGCAGAGAGCATGGCATCGTGACGCCGGCTGCCGACTATCCTCTCGCCAATAATTGCGGCCGGTCTAAGGAAGACGAGCAAGAGAGGGCCAAAAATATATGGGCCGGCTGCTTCGCACCTCAGGATCGGATCAAGTACATCCGTAAAAATCGTTCGCAGTTCGAGTTCCGCGACTACAATCAGATGATGGACGTCGTGCGGGGACGCTGCTTCACCGGTTGCGCATCGGAGCTTGTCAACTGGCGCAATCGATTCAGGGGAAGGGCGTGGCGCGTCGTCCTATTGTTCTGTCTGGCCACATGGTTGGCCATTGTCTTCGCCGTGGTTCGAGCAGTCAGTTGAACGTTGGCACGCGAAGTCATTACAAGCAGAGAGATCTGAGCATTGTCGGATCGGTAGAGTGTCGAGGAACCGTGCGAACATCTGCGAGTCCGGCACTCGCTGGCAATCCGTCGAGCCAAGAGTTCGTCAAACGAGGTGGTCGTCCATTGCCCATCGGTGCAGAGACACGGCATGGGCGATGCGTTGGCTTATGTGAGCGCACCAGCGGTGCCGGAAATCGGTTGCTCTGGCGCGACTTCGGCGATCGAGTGATGAGATCAGATATCGGCGATCTGCCGAAAGTCGCCTCGGACGCGTCGAGCCGCCGACGCTAGGGCGAAAGCAGCTCGATTTCTCGTTTTGGCATTGTCATGACTGTTCTTCATCGTGTTACG
Organism: Bradyrhizobium sp. Ec3.3; assembly: GCF_000472925.1. Classification (GTDB taxonomy): domain Bacteria; phylum Pseudomonadota; class Alphaproteobacteria; order Rhizobiales; family Xanthobacteraceae; genus Bradyrhizobium. The sequence goes on along the minus strand of NZ_AXAS01000028.1, from coordinate 13,943 downwards.
ATGAGGAGCGAGGTCTATTAGTATTCAAGCGGCAGCCACAAGGGCGATAATCAACTTAACGAGAAGACCAAGTTCGATTTGAGTAAGAGATGCACGTCCTAGGATAAGTTTGGCGATGTCTGTCCGGTTGGAAGGTGTTCGCAAGCTTGGGGGTAACGCCAAGACTGCTTCATCAAAAAGCCGTCCCAGCTTCAAAAGCTGTTCCGGCTCGTACAGTTTGCCGTACTCCTGCTCGATGCGGTTCGCTTTCCCTCCTGTGACTGCACTATCAGTTTGTTCGTCAACTTTCGAGTACATGTCGAGCTTCGCCGCTACCAGCTCGTTTGTAAGTGCATTGAGGAGCCGAGTTGCTTCAAGCGCGCTCTGGTCCTCGCAGATTAGTCTTGCAATCTCTTCGATTTGTAACTCGATCCTCTGTTTAAGGTGTTGAATACGGGAACTGCAGCAACGTGAGAGCGCAGCATGCTCTCCAGGCGGCGCAGTGGGGATATGTGGGTCAGCATCAGCTTTCAGTCGAACGGGAGATGAGTTGGCGAAAGCGCGAAAAGGAAGAGCGAAATATCGAAGGAGCTGCGTAAAAAAACCAAATGCCATCACCCGATATGCTTGGTTCAGGCGCTCAACTGGCCTCGATTTTCGAGATACGTACACTGTCAAAGTCATAGCTGCCTCATGCATCGTTCTGGTACACGAATCTTCTATTGCGACGCGCTGGCCTCCAGCGCGCGGGAGGATGCTGCCCGATAAGACCTGCTGATAACCGTTCGAAAGGCCTTCCTGGAGCCTTACCGTTGAACAGGTGGCGAATTAGTCCACCTGGAGCAATTGCCCTCAACAGTCGACGATTAATCCTCACGACCCGCTCCATCCCCGAGCTCAAGCGCTGCGTTGACTAGCAGCATTCATTGGGATTGGTAAAATAGATTGTTGTGATGCAGCGCATTCACCCCATGGATAGAATGAGCGAGCAATGGCGTATTCCGGATTACGTCCGCGGCAATTGAAATGCCGTTGATGCCGCGCTACGATCACGATTCTTTCGCGCCTGGTCGACCTTGGCGCTGGGGAGTTGCCGAACGGTGGGCCAAGGAGCGAGTTTTCTCGCGTTACGACACAGACTAGGTAAAGCAGAGGAAATGGTCGCCTTCGAGAAGTCTGACTTCGAATCGAGGGGGGAGCTGACCGGCGGATTGAGACAGAATTTCGGCAGCAGACGCCTCGATCACGGAATGCGGAATCCCTGTGCGTTGGTCAGGGCACGATGCAATGCCGAGTAATCACTGGTCGTTCGATCGCCGCTCGTTGACACGATGGCGCCGCGCCCTCGAAGCATAGCTGTGTCGGCAGCTTACGTTTGAGGCGCGGCGTATGGCTTTGACAAGTGGTTGTGTCGAAAGTCTGGCGAAACTTGCTTTACAAGGCTAGCTGGACGCAGGTTGAGTTTTCAGCAAGCCTGAGCGTGGCGGCGTTCCGAGAACAATTCGCTACATGAATCCCAGGTCGTGGACAATCCAGCGGATGCCTGTCGCAACCACGATGATCGTCACGCCAAGCGCAATCGCGACGGCAATTCTGGTCGGGAGGTCCCAGAGTTCTCCGAACTGGACCAGGTCCATGAGACGGAAGACGCTCGCTTGGAGGAGGTAAACGAGCAGCGTGCTCTGACCCAGGTCCATTGCGATAAAGCGAGCGACCTGACTTGAACCACAAAAGGTCCAGCATCGCAGCATAACTCCCGCGGCGACAGCAGAGGCCGCTGCAGAGCCAACGTACATTAGCAATACTTGTTTGGCCGACTGAACATCGTCAATCAGAACGAGATTGTTGTAGGCATAAGTCTCCTTGCCCCAAGCAAGAAAGCACGCGCAAGCGAGACCAGAGAGCAAGAGGAGCGAAAGAGAATTGTAGCGGACGGAGGCGCTCGTCCGCCAGCCAGAAGACTTGGCAAGCAAGAACCCAAGGCAAAGGAATGCCTAAGTGTACCTGATCAAGGGGACTATCGAAAATGTGACCGGTACGAGTGCGATCATAACAGCAGACATGTATATCATCCACGTCGATCGCAGATTGGCAGCGATGAGAAGCCCAACGACAACAAAGGAAGCGAAGGTTGCCCATATAAACCAATATGTGCCAGCGAATTCTCTTGAGAAGTCCAGCACGCCGTTCGCTACACTTAGCGCGGGCGAAAATGCGGCCAGCTTAGCTGCTTCCGTGAATGTGCACCAAAACAGCATAGCCAACAACAATGCACCCCGCGGTCTTTGATGCTGCGAGCGAACGCTTTTCGCAAAAGTGCACCCGAGGAAAGATATTCGCTGAGTGCCATAAAGAGAGGCATATGAAACATGTAGATCGACTTGAAATATGGCGAATACCAATACTCATCAGCTCTGATGATGACATATTGTAATAGGTGTCCAACGATCACCAGAATAATGAGAATCCCTTTGGCAAAATCAAAACTCAGATCCCTGTCAGCTGAGCGCGAGCTACGTTCTGTTGACGCTGTTGCTATCTGATCGGTCATCAAGCCTCTAACCGTTTCTTTCCTGCATCCGCTTGCGGATTGGCCGGTTCGGTTCTGCCCTATTTCCGTTCTCAATGGAAGATGACCGCGACTCTCGATGTCGCTTTGTAGATTTCAACGCTCTTCGGATGCGGCCGGATCGACGCAATGAGTCCATTGTCGATCCGAAAACGTGCGTGCTATCTACAACGTTAGCCAATCGGATTGCTGGCGCACGGCTATCTGCTTCAGATGCCTAGCAATAGAACGTTCGTGGAGTCGTTAGGATTGAATTCGCGGATTGCCCGTGTTCAGCAACTCTCGATCGTACCCGCCACCATTTTGAAAGTGGTATTAGGGCCTCGTCGCGCGATTAGATTGTGCACGCTTGTCATGTCTGTTGAAAACGCGTCACTGCAGCCGGCAACGCAAGCGATCATAGCCTCTAGCGGGCGGCAATCGTCTCAAGGTTGTGTCTGGTAAGATGCGATAAGTGGGATATGCCGGGCGCCTACATTTTCCGAGGCCGCCCCGTGAGGGTTCGAAGACCGCGTCCCCGCTACGGATCGCTCAGACAAGCGCAAATCTGAAACTCCCGCCAACGCGCAGAAATTGTCATGTTGCGGAATATATGGCAGATTCTATTTAAGCCTAGTTTAATCGACCGGACGGTCGAATGTCGCAGGACCCTCTCAAGCCGCCTCAGTTCGACATGGAAAGACATGACGATTCGGTGGTCCTTTGGGAAGACGATGATTGGGTCTTCTGCCGCGCGTGGCGTCCGGACGCCGATGGCAACCGGCAACCAGTTCTGATTGTGCGCACCGCTCCGGCGCACCCTCCGCGTGCTGCGCTCGACCGCCTGGCCCATGAGTATGAACTAAGGGAAGGGCTCGACCGGGAATGGGCGGTGCGGCCTCTGGAGCTACTCCGCGAAGCTGGCCGAACCACTCTGGTTCTGGAGGATCCGTCCGGTGAACCCCTGGTTCGCCTGCTGGGAGTACCTTTGGAGCTGGACTGCTTTCTGGATCTGGCCATTAGCATCGCTGCAACTCTAGGTAACATTCACCGGAATGGCTTAGTGCATAAAGACGTGAAGCCAGCTCATATTCTGGTCAATTGCCCAGACGGACAGGTTCGGTTCACCGGATTTGGCCTTGCTTCGCGCCACCCGCGCGAGCGGCAGGCGAGCGAGCCGCCCGAGTTCATCGCGGGCACACTGCCCTACATGGCGCCAGAACAGACCGGGCGGATGAATCGCTCCATCGATTCTCGCAGCGACCTCTATTCACTCGGCGTCACGTTCTACGAGATGCTCACAGGCACACTGCCGTTCGCCGCGTCAGATCCAATGGAGTGGATCCACCGTCATATCGCCAGAAAGCCAATATCACCGCGAGAGAAAGCAGAAGGCATCCCGGAGCCGATCTCCCGAATAGTGATGAAGCTACTCGCCAAGGCTGCGGAGGATCGTTACCAAACGGCCGCCGGTGTTGAGCACGATCTGCGGCGCTGCCTCGTCGAATGGTCGAGCCGGCGACGTATCGCCCCCTTTGTGCTAGGCGAACAAGATACGCCGGATCGCCTGCTGATCCCCGAGAAGCTCTACGGGAGAGGCGCCGAGATCGAGGCGTTGCTCGCGGCTTTCGATCGCGTGGTCAAGAGCGGCGCCCCGAGGTTAGTACTTGTCGCCGGTTACTCCGGCATCGGCAAGTCATCCGTTGTCCACGAGCTGCATAAAGCTCTGGTGCCCTCGCGTGGGGTCTTCGCGTCGGGCAAATTTGATCAATTCAAGCGTGACATTCCCTACTCGACGCTAGTTCAGGCATTTCAGGGTGTTGTCCGGCCTCTTCTCGGCCAAAGTGACGCTGAGCTCGCGAATTGGCGCAACGCACTCCTGGATGCGCTCGGTCCGAACGGACGACTAATGATCGACCTGATTCCCGACCTAGGGCTGATCATCGGCGAGCAGCCTGCCGTTCCGCAGCTTCCGCCCCAGCAAGCACAAACTCGCTTCCAACTGGTCTTTCGCCGGTTTGTCGGCGTTTTCGCCCGCCAACATCATCCGTTGGTGATCTTCCTTGACGATTTGCAGTGGTTCGATGCGGCAACTCTTGACGTGCTCGAGCATCTCCTGGCCGAGGCCGAACTGCAACTGCTGCTCATCGGTGCGTACCGGAGCAACGAGGTCGATTCCAGCCATCCACTGAAACGCAAACTCGATAGCATTAACAGCACCGGGAAGAACATAGAGGAGATCGCGCTTCCGCCGCTGAGCCCTGAGCATGTCGAGCAGTTGATTGCGGATGCATTTCGCTGCGAGCCAAAGCGCGCAGTACCGCTCGCTCAGCTCGTTCACCAGAAGACTGCGGGCAATCCGTTCTTTGTCATTCAATTCATTTCTGCTCTCGCCGCAGAGAAACTATTGAGCTTCGATCACAGCGCGGCGCGCTGGACTTGGGATCTCGAACGCATCCACGCAAAGGGATACACGGATAACGTGGTGGACCTGATGGTCGGGATACTCACCCGCCTGCCAGCCGCAACGCAGAATGCGCTGCAGCAGCTCGCCTGTTTCGGTAACATCGCCGAAGCATCGGAACTTTCAATTGTTTACGCGACTTCGCAGGCGCAGGTACACGCACTGCTGTGGCCGGCGATCCATCAGGGTCTAGTCGAACGGCACGGAGACACGTACAGTTTCATCCACGACCGCATTCAGGAAGCCGCGTACTTGTTGGTTCCGGAAGTATCGCGCGCTCCAGCCCATCTGCGGATTGGCCGGATGCTCGCCGCGCATACGCCTCCGGAGAGCCGTCGAGAGGCTATCTTTAATATCGTTAATCAACTCGATCGGGGTCTGTCCCTAATAACCTCCAGTAAGGAACGGGAGCAGCTCGCAGAGTTCAACCTGATCGCCGGCCAGCGCGCCAAAGCGTCCGCAGCTTATGCATCTGCACTCACCTACCTGATTGCCGGTATTGCGCTGCTTGCGAATGACTCGTGGCAAAATCAACGCGAGCTCACCTTCGCGCTGGAGCTGAACCGGGCCGAGTGCGAATTCCTGATCGGCGAGCTGGATGTCGCCGAGGAGCGCCTATCCGGCCTTTCCAAGCGCACTATGCATGCGGTCGAACAAGCAAGTGTAGCATGTTTGCGCGTGGACCTGTACCTGACGCGCGGCCACAACGCGCGTGCGGTGGCGGTAGGTCTCGAGTATTTACGCAGCGTCGGGATTGAGTGGTCGCCACGTCCAACGCAGGAGGAGGCTCAATCCGAATATCAGCTGATGTGGTCAAAGATCGCTGATGGCCAGATTGAAAAAATCGCAGATTTGCCTTTAATGAAAGACGAGACATGCCTTGCTATTTTAGCCGTCTTGACGCGGATCGTTCCTCCGGCCGCGTTTACTGACGCCAACCTACCTACTTTGGTGATATGCCGAGCGGTGAATCTTAGCCTCGACCACGGCAACTCTGACGCTTCGTGTGCGCACTACGCTTGGCTTAACCGGGTCCTAGGTGGCCGGTTCGGTGACTATCAAGCCGCTTATCGTTTTGGTCAGCTCGCCTGCGATCTGGTCGATCGTCGTGGGTTGGTCCGTTTTCAGGCTCCGGTCTATCTAGCCGTCGGATCCACCGTGATTCCTTGGATCAAACACATCCGGGCCGGTCGCGACTTGATAACGCGAGCGTTCAAGGCGGCCACCGAAGTCGGCGATCTCGTTTATGAGGCCTACAGTCTGGCGCATTTGACCTCAAGCATGATCAGCGCGGGCGATCCTCTGAAAGACGTACAGAGCGAAATAGCGAGAAACCTCGCTACCGTTCGTAAGATGAAGTTCCGCTTCGCGGCCGACATCATAGGTCTGCAGCTCGGATTCGTTCGCACCATGCGTGGCCTCACGCGCAGATTCGGCTACTTTGACGCTCACGAAATTGACGAACTGGCCGTCGAGCGGTCGCTTGAGCAAGGTCCAGAAGTAGCCGCTCTTGGAGCCATCTATTGGACCCGTAAGCTTCAGGCGCGTTTCTTTGCGGGTGACTACGTCGCCGCGATCAATGCGTGGTCAAAGGCAGAACCTCTAATATGGACGGTACCGACGGAAGGCTCAACAGCGGATTTCCACTTCTACGGTGCGCTGGCTCACTCTTGTCATTGCGATGGTTCAGTCGTGAGTGAAGAGCAAGAGCATCGAGGTATCATAGACGCCCATCACAAACAGCTTCTGGCGTGGGCGACGAATTGCCCTCAGAGTTTTGAGCACCGAGCTGCTTTGGTTGCAGCCGAAATGGCAAGGCTTGACAATCGCGATGTAGAAGCAATGCGGCTCTACGAACACTCCATACGATCCGCAGCGGCCGATGGTTTCCTTCACCATGAGGCGATCGCCTGCGAGCTTGCGGGGCGATTTTACGCTGCGCGTGGGTATGAGAGGATCGCAAAGACTTATCTGAGAGATGCACGGCACAACTATCTGCGTTGGGGAGCGGATGGGAAAGTGCGACAGCTCAGCGAGTTGTTTCCTTATCTGAATGAGGAGGATGACGCGCGAGCGCTGTCCGGCACGAGCATAGGAGCGCCCGTTGAAAATCTAGACCTTGCTACGGTAATCAAAGTCTCGCAGGCGGTCTCCGGTGAGATCATTCTGCAGAGGCTCATTGATAGACTCATGCGCACCGCCATTGAGCAGGCCGGTGCCGAGCGAGGTCTGCTGATTTTGCTCCGTGGCAATGAACCGCGGATCGAGGCAGAAGCCACAACCGGCAGTCAAGCGCTCGTTGTGCACATGCATGAGCAATCGGTGACCGCGGCTGCCCTCCCAGAATCGGTGCTCCACTATGTCATGCGCACCGGTGAAAACGTCATTCTCCAGAATGCTGCTGTCCAATCTTCATTTGCTAACGACCCCTATATCCGCGAACACGGGTCGCGTTCCGTTCTGTGCCTGCCCCTCATCACTCAATCCAAGCTCATCGGCGTGCTCTACCTCGAAAACAACCTGGCGCCCGGCATCTTCGCGCTGGCGCGGAGTTCAGTGCTAAAGCTGCTCGCCTCGCAAGCAGCAATAGCCCTAGAAAACAGTCGGTTGTACCGTGATGTTCAGGAACGTGAAACGAAAATCCGCCGCCTGGTCGACGCCAACATTATCGGGATCTTTATCTTTAGCGATGAGGGGGAAATTATCGAGGCTAATCATGCCTTTCTCGAGATAGTTGGATACGATCGCGAGGATCTCTTCGCAGGCCGGGTGCGCTGGAACGAGCTAACTCCGCCAGACTGGAAGGAGCGCACTGCGCGCGCCGAGACGGAGATGCGAATGACTGGAGCTGTCCAAGCTTTCGAGAAGGAGTACATCCGCAAGGATGGTACCCGCGTGCCCGTGCTGATCGGGGCAGCCGGGTTCGATGTGCGACAGGATCAGGGTGTTGCGTTTGTGGTTGATTTGACTGAACGCAAGCGGGCGGAGGCCGAAGCCCGCGAAAGCGAGCGGCGGTATCGCGAGACCCTGATCGAGCTCGCACACGCAAATCGCGTCACCACAATGGGGCAATTGACGGCCTCGATCGCGCACGAAGTCAACCAACCCATCGGTGCGGTCGTCAGCAACGCGGAGGCCGGTCTAAACTGGCTCGATGCGCAGCCGCCAAACCTGCAACGGGTCCGGCAGACATTCGGTCGGATTCTCAGCGATGCCGTGCGAGCTGGAGAGATCATCGATCGGATCCGCGCGCTAATCAGGAACGCGCCTCCACAAAAGGCCCCCTTGGCGATCAATGATGTGGTACTTGAAGTTGTAGCCCTGACCCGCGCGGAAGTGATGAATAACAGTGTCTCAGTGCAAACCCAACTCGCCGGCGCCTTGCCGCTCATTCGGGCAGATCGAGTTCAACTCCAACAGGTGATTATCAATTTGATCATCAACGCCGTCGAGGCGATGAGCGGAGCAGAGGAGGAGGCGCGGGAGCTGGTAATCAGCACTGCCAGATCTGGCTCGACTGGTATACTGATTAGCTTGCAAGATTCCGGTCCAGGATTTGATTCGAACAGTGTAGAGCGTCTGTTCGAGGTCTTCTACACCACAAAAGCCCAGGGCATGGGCATGGGACTGGCCATCTGCCGTTCAATCATCGAGGCCCACGGTGGACGCATGTGGGCGAGTGCGAAAGAGACTAGAGGCGCCGTCTTTCAGTTCACTCTGCCTGTCGATCCCGATGATACCGATCCCGCCTTACAAACTGATGGAATACCAGCGGCATGAGACACGACGAGAGTCCCGGCAAAGGTCGGTCCGCGTAGCGATTGGTTCGGTCTCAGACAATTGCGTCCCTTGTCAGTCCGCCTTCTGATGCGCGGATTTGTCGAGCCCGGCCTCCTGGCAGATCGAAACGGTCCGAAGCGCTGAAATTTCTCAGGTGGACCGGAACTATCGAAATCGCACGGTGGCAAACTGGAGAACGATTGCGCTTCTGATCGAGGATGGGTGATCTGGGTTTAGGCCGCCGGAGAGGTCGGCCTTCAGGCCTTCACGCGGAATCGAAAACCTGATCGAGCCTACAAGTTCCACAGAGAAAACCGTTAACTCCATAAGCGGTGTCTCTGCGGCCTACGTCGAATGAATACTCTTGAATTGGCATTTCGCGCCATCTTTTCGTCGTTTTGCCAATCGGAACATCATCTCCCGCTCCAATCGGTCGGTCATCCGTGCGGGATCAGTAACCACGAAAACATCTCCCCCGCTTCCTTTAAGTTGCGCTCACCGCTTCAGACATGGCACAGGCGCAGCCTCTCTCTCGAGGCGCCGCCGTAGGAATGGATGCGAGCTCCATTTTGCGGCTCCTCACCAATCGCCATTCGCGAGCTGCGCGAAGGCTCGTGTTTGGTCGGGCGTGCCGAGTGAGGACAATTTCGAAGTCGCGTGCTCGCTCAAAATCGTTTGAAGAGCACGCCGTATCCTGCCGTGGAAGAAGTCGCAACTGGTCGCTGAAATTTTGGGGCTTGTCAGCTCCTGAACAGCTAACTGACCTATCGAGGAGTGTCCCAAAATCTGAACGTCAATTCCCTCTACCAGACTGAGAACGACACGGACTGGCCGATGTCAATATGAACTGAAGGGGTGCCTGCTTGCTCATAGTACGCACGATTAGTCTGCTGGGCTGCAGACTCGATACGCGGAACCGGGGCCAGAGCTTTCACGACTTCACTCGGCCGTTTCCCGTGGGCCAGGTTCGATGTCTTCCAGCTGCGCGGATTTGTGAGGTGCCATGGAGCGAACGAACAACAATTTCAACCCGTTCGACTTTGATGTGGAAGGATTCGCGCGGGCGTACGGTCAGCAGCCGCAGGGCGATCAGCGCTCCGGCGATACCGTTCAAGTTTTTGAGGAGCGATTGGGCGAGTTGCAACTGAGCTCGTCTAGCGAAAACTCCCCAGAAGCTAGTTCGCCTGATGCTCGCCCCGGAGGGAGTAGAGCGATCCGGGGGGGCGACATCGGTGGTTCGATGCGGATGCCGCGACAGGCGGGGAGCGCGTTCAGGCCCACGCGGCGCAGCGTTGACATCCCCTGCGCTCTCCCTACAGATTGGATCGAAGAACGGCCGCAGTCCGATCTGCGGAGTGATCGCTTCGGCAGTGCACGGTACATCCCGTCATCCGATTCGGAGTCCCCGACCCAAGCCAAGAGCAGCAAGAAACGGGGACTATGGTCACGCATCAAGTCAGAAGTGGGGAAGGCTTTCGGAGGGAGACGCAGCGGAAAATCGTCTGGCGCTCAGGCGCAGCATGATATCCTTTCGACAAACGTTCGAGTTGATCACGCCAAGCAACCGGCCCGCATACGCGGCGTCTTCGAGGAGGACGAGGCGCTCTTGAACGAGTTCGAGAGCCAAGCCACAGGGCTGAGCGCTGGCACGATTCGGAATGCTCGAGCCGACATTCGCAATTTCAGCGCCTGGCTTAACGAGAATGGAAGGGCACAAATCGCCTACCGGCTGGGTAATCCTGCGCTGGAACCGGGATTGGATCGCGATTTAGAGGCCTACGCGAAGGCTCGCAATATCAGCAGAAGGCGCACGGATGCGGCTTTGAAGAAGCTTCGGGATGTCAAGGCCGGAAAGGCTGTGACAACCGATAGCTTTCGATTGGCTCCTTATGCCATGGACGCGACCCTGATCGACATGTGGAGGGCGGCGGAAAAAAGGACACATAGGGTCGAGCCGGAGACTGTGAACCGACAGGCTGGCCGTCTTTCCAGGCTGAGTGACTGGCTGCAAACGCGCGAGAGGGGAGCCATGGCTGGCAGGCTCTTCACTCAAGGGCTCGCTCAAGACGTCAAGGAGTACAGGCAGCAAACTGGGGACGGCAAAATCGACGCCGATTTGCTCCGGCTCCAGCGATATCAACAAGTGGTCGACGCAAATCAAGCGCTGGGATTAGGTCCTCCTGAGGAGGCTGCCGGGAATACAGTTCGACAACCCAGCCCACCGCAAGATCCTCTCGCAATGCCGGCCACACCAAGTGACGGGGCATGGGATCTCTGGAGGGAGGTTATGCAACAACCCGCATCACCATCAGCCACACAGGTCCGCGGAGCGCAGCCGAGCCCAGCCCAGGATCTTCCCGCAATGCCACAGACACCGAGCGAAGGGGCTTGGGGCGTCTGGAGGGAGTTTATGCAAGAACCCGCGTCATCATCATCCGCCACGCGGATGCCGTCGGACATCTATGGCGATCTTGAGCCACTGGTTAATCTGAATCCTCCCACACCGTACGAATTGTACGACGACGCGCACTCTACGCCCGCACTTGGCGGGGCCAGACCGCCATCGTTCGTTAGGCCATCAGTTCCCCAGCAGGAGGCCGCTGATATCGGGCCAATCATCGGTGAGGGTTGGCGCCACGGCTCCCAACCGGCCTCGGACGTGGTCATCGACATCCTCCATAACATTGATCGACTGCCAAACCAGTTCGGCCCGCGGCAGGTCGAGATCCACGGAGAGCTTTACTCGGTCACGCTGGGGCCGGGAGGGCGCAACGACGTTCGTCTCATCCATCATCCGCGCGCTAGCCAGATAGATGAAGCTGGGCCATCCGTTCGGGCCACTGGGCAATCCCTTCGGCCTGTACCCGATCTTGGCTATCTCATCCGCGGTGGGTGGCAACATCGCGAACGCTTGCTTCCGAATTACCTTGCCCGAGCCTTGGAAGGCGAGGGCCTCATGCCCGCTGTCGGGCGCCCAACGTATGTCAACATCCACGGTGTGCCTTACAGGGCCGAGTTGGTACAAACGGACAGCGGCGAACGCGTTCGGATCCATCCTGAGCTTGGCTGAAGAGCGCGCTTTGACGGCAACGCATTCTAATCTGGTAATCCTCGGCTTTAGCGAAGGAAGGTGAGCCCTTGTAGCGCAAACTCGATAATTGGCAGGCCGCGGACCTGCCCAGCTCGTACAGATAGCGCAGGCGAGGACCTCGAAACCGCGAAGTCGCCACGACGGCCCCGAAAGGTAAGTCTTAAAGTGATCCACAGCGTAGATGCAGCCCATCAACACAATCGATTTTACCAGTCTGATAGGATGCCGCATAAGGCAAAAGTCGGCTTGGAGAAAAGCCTTCAGTCATATCGGATGGTTATCGATCCTTGCTTAACTGGCCTGGAGAAACAGTCGATGTACGTCGAGCGTCAATACCAGCGCACGTCAAGTCCGGCCACGTGCTTCGGTTGGCATGTGGCCGAATTCAGTGGATCCCGTTTCGATAGAACAGAAGAAAGCAACACCAGATTTCGTTCGGGACGGACATTGGCGATCTGTGGCTAAGGTTAGCGGCGAATGCCCTCGCCGCAAATGGACCGTCGGCAGCAGCCCCTCCCTCTGCCGACGGAAGCTGGCGCGATGTGCAGTCGCATCGCTCCTTCCGAGACTGACTTCTGCCCGGCCACCGAAAGTGGCCGGGCATCTTTTGTGTGGCGCGGACGAGTGACAGCGTGCAGGCGGCAGTTCGTAATCCAGTATGCGCTTCATTCCGGCAGCGGCCGCGCATCCATTAACAGTCGCGCCGGCGCATCATGAATCACTCTCCATATAACCGATGATCATGAAGTTCATTTTGGTAAATCACAGGACACCAAGCAGCTCGTCGATCTGCATCGAGTGTCATCGACCACTAGAAGTCGGCTACTTGCGAGATATGTCCACGCGGGAGCCCTATTGCGGCTACGATTGCTATCTTTGCAACCGGGAGAAGGGACTATGCGTGCCGTGGCTCGCGATTAGATACGGCGTCCGTCGGCTCGCGCGTGATTATTTCACTCACATCGAAACTGTCGTTTCCTTTGCTGCCGCTACATGCTGGTATTCGATCGCACTCACCGAAGCCGCACTGCGTCTTGGCGAAATGGCACTGTTGAAGCGACCTCATACGTAAGAACGCATGGGGTTAAATGGTCCGACAGCGAATCGTAGGACCAAAACCATCTGACCTCGCAACAATTCTTTGAGCATCTTTGGCAATCGAGCGTCGCAAGAAAGTAAAGCGACTTTGAAAATCAATTTTACTGAAGTTGGGGGATATTGATCCGCATGTGCGGGATTGTCGGCATTCTCGGGCGCGAACCGGTTGCGGAGCAATTGGTGGATTCGCTCAAGCGGCTTGAATATCGCGGCTACGACTCCGCAGGCGTTGCCACGCTCGAAGGCGATCACCTGGAGCGCCGCCGCGCCGAAGGCAAGCTGAAGAACCTCGAGGCGCGGCTGCGTGACAAGCCGCTGAAGGGGACNANCGGCATCGGNCACACCCGNTGGGCNACCCACGGCAAGCCGACCGAGCACAATGCCCATCCGCACGCCACNGAGCGCCTCGCGGTGGTCCATAACGGCATCATCGAGAATTTCCGCGAGTNGCGCGAGGAGCTCGAAGCGAAGGGGACGNTGTTCCGCACCGAGACCGANACCGAGATCGTTCTGCATCTGGTCGACGATCTGCTCACGCGNGGTAACAAGCCGGTCGANGCGGTNAAGCTCGCCTTGAGCCGGCTGCGCGGCGCGTTCGCGCTCGGCTTCATCTTCGCGGGCGAGGGCGACCTGATGATCGGCGCCCGCAACGGTCCGCCGCTCGCGATCGGCTACGGCGATGGCGAGATGTTCCTCGGCTCGGACGCGATCGCGCTTGGTCCGTTCACCGACACGATCAGCTATCTCGAGGACGGCGACTGGGTCGTGCTGACCCGCAACAGCGTTGCCATCTTCGACAAGGACGGCCGCGCCGTCCAGCGCGACAAGATCAAGCATGCGACCTCGACCTCGCTGGTCGACAAGGCCAACTACCGCCACTTCATGGCGAAGGAAATCCACGAGCAGCCCGAGGTCGTCGGCCACACGCTAGCCCGCTATGTCGACATGGCATCGGAGCGCGTGTCGCTGCCGGTGAAGCTGCC
>NZ_KI421478.1:40135-138906 GCF_000472925.1 Bradyrhizobium sp. Ec3.3 | reverse complement strand
CAGGGCTTCCTTCATCCCGCAAATGCGCCATCAGCTTCTCGAACCGGTACCATTTGACCAAGCCCGACAACCGATTCAGCGCCGCATTGGCACCGGCTCCCTTCGGCAACCACGCCTCAATAAAACTCGGCTGCCCAGTCTGCTTCACTGCCATCGTTACCTCCAAGGCTTCTGCCCTAGAGAATCACAATCGCGGATTACGCAACAGGCCCCTTGTGGGAGAAGGTGGCGCGAAGCGCCGGATGAGGGGTATCTATCCGCACGACGACTGAGAGAGATTCGCGCGAGGAGAAAGACCCCTCACCCGTCTCGCCGCTACGCGGCGAGCCACCCTCTCCCACAAGGGGAGAGGGTGAAAAGCGCAGGCCATGTTTTCGACGCGTGGCGATGCTATCGTGCGCCCATGCTCGATACCGTCGAACCTCGTCCGCAGCCACAACTCGGTATGCAGCCCAACCACCTCGCCGATGAATTCGGCGAGACGTTGCGGCTGGCCGTGCCGATGATGCTGACGCAGCTCGGGCAGATCGCGATGATGACGACCGACCTCGCGCTGATCGGCCGGCTCGGCCAGGACGCGGTCGCGGCCGCAGCGCTGGCACACACGGTCTACTTCATCAGCTTCACCTTCGGCCTCGGCCTCGTCGCCGCCGTGGCACCACTGGCGGCACAGGCCTTTGGCGCCGGAGACGTCGGGCGCATCCGGCGCTCCCTGCGCGTCGGGCTATGGGTCGCGCTGCTCATCTCGCTGCCGATGATTGCCTCCCCGCTCTATGGCGAAGAGATCCTGCTGGCGCTCGGACAGACGCCGCATTCGGCCGCGCTGGCGCAGCGCTATCTGTTCGGGCTTGCCTGGGGCATCGCACCGGCGCTCGGCTTCATTGCGCTGCGCGGATTCATGGGCGCCGTGAACCGGCCGCAACCGCCGCTATGGATCACCTTTGCCGCGATCCCCGCCAATGCGGTGCTGGTCTATCTCTTGATCCACGGCCTGTTCGGCCTGCCGCAGCTCGGCCTGCTCGGCGCAGGGCTCGCGACCACGCTCATCAACTTCGGCACCTTCTTCGCAGCGCTGGCCATCGTCGCGTTTCGAAAGCCGTTTTCGGACTATCATCCGCTCGTACACCTCTGGCGTGGCGACTGGCCCTTGACGCGCGAGCTGATCGCGATCGGCGCGCCGATCTCGTTTGCGCTGCTGATGGAATACGGCATGTTCTCCTCGGCCGCGCTTCTGATGGGACTGATCAGCACGACCGCGCTTGCCGCCCATCAGGTCGCGCTCCAGGTTACCGCCGTGCTGTTCATGATCCCGCTCGGCATCGGCATGGCGGCGACAGTGCGGGTCGGACACGCCTTTGGCCGCAGCGAGCCGGCGGCGGTGCAGCGCGCAGGCCTCGTCGCGGCGCTGCTCGGAGTTGCGCTCGTCGCGGCGCTAACGCTTGCCATCGTGATCGGCCGATATGCGCTGGCGCGGCTGTTCTTCGGCGGTGGCGAGACGAGCTCGGAGACGATCGAGCTGACCGCGACGTTGCTCCTGGTCGGCTCGACCTTCTTCATCGCCGACGGTCTGCAGACCATCATGGGCGGGGCGCTGCGCGGCCTCAACGACACAACGATGACGCTCGTCTTCGCCATCATCGGTTATTGGTGCGTCGGCTTCCCGAGTGCCTGGCTGCTCGCCTTCAACATCCATCTCGGCGCGGTCGGCGTCTGGATCGGGCTGTCGCTCGGGACCTTCGTCTACGCCGCCCTTCTGATCTTGCGCTTCCAGCGGCTGGCGCGCAGATTGGGGGAATGACGCCCGTCCGCGAAGTTACCCCAGAGGTCGACGCCGACGCACTGCTTGCCGGCGCGCAATTCATCGACGCCCATCGCGTTGAGATCGGCGGGAAGGTGCTTACCGCCCGCGAGGCCTGTGTCCGAATGGTGCTGCACGGACCGCGCTGGATCGATGCGCTGCTGCGCCTGCGTAACATCCTGGTGACGCCGTTCGGGCTCAAGACGTCGGGCGAAGGCGCGCCGGCGCCGGGAGGCCTGATCGGGCTGTTTCCGGTGGTCAGCGAAACGCCGGAGCGACTCGTCGCCGGCTTCGATGACTATCATCTCGATTTCCGCATCGTGGTCGATGTCGCCGGCGACGCGACGCAGAAGCAGAAGCAGAAGCAGGTGACCTCGACCACGCTGGTGCGGACACATAATCTGCTCGGCCGAAGCTATCTCACGCTGATCATGCCCTTCCACAAGCTGGTGGTCCGCAGCATGATGGGGCGGATCGTGGAGGCAGTCCGATGACCCTCTCAGTCGACCTCTTCTTCTCCTTCCGAAGTCCCTACAGCTATCTGGCGCTGCCCAGAACGCTGAAACTCGTCGCGGGCTATGATCTCACGGTGAACCTGCGGCCGGTCTATCCGCTCGCGGTGCGCGTGCCCGGCTTCTTCAAGAGAACCAACCGGCAGTTCATCCCCTATGTCATCCTTGACAGCAGCCGCGTGGCTCAGCACGAGAACATTCCGTTCCGCTTTCCCCGTCCCGACCCGGTCGTACAGGACAGGACGACGCTGGAGGTCGCGGCGGAGCAACCCTACATCCATCGCCTGACCCGGCTCGGTGCCATGGCCCAGCTCGAGGGTCGCGCGCTCGAATTTACCTCCGCGATCGCGCGCGTGTTGTGGGACGGCTCGGTCGAGGGATGGAACGAAGGCGACCATCTCGCGCGTGCCGCCGAAAAAGCCGGCTTCGATCTCGCCGCGATGGATGCGGCGATCAGCGCCGATCCTGATAGCTACCAGCAGGTGATCGCTGACAACGAAAGGGATCACGCGGCCTCCGGCCATTGGGGCGTGCCGACCTTCGTTTTCGAGAACGAGCCGTTCTTCGGCCAGGACCGCATCGATCTCCTGGTCTGGCGCATGCAAAGCAAGGGTCTGAGGCGGCGCTAACCCCGCGACCGTGAACCAGTTTCTCCGCGCAAGCGACTGAGACGTGACGGCCGGCAGCTATGCCGGCCTACGTTTTGCTCGCGTTCGGAGATCCGATGTATCTGGCCAAATTCTTCCATCGTCCGCCTGGTGATGACGACCGCGAGCTGCTGCTGATCCTGGGCGGCGACCCCATGATCATCGGCATCCACATGCGCGAGGGGGAGTACGGATCGGACGAGTTTCTGCGCGAGACCTATTCGGACGTCACCGTGGCGATCTCCTCGTTCCGGCGCGAGGGGGCCAGACTCGTCGACGCCGGCTATTTCGAGACCAGCCACACCAAATATACGCTGCGCAACCTCTTGCCCGATCCGCAAGCCAAGCCGGATTGGCAGAAGGGCCTGGACGAACTGATGATGGCCGCACTGGGCGCACCGCTCGCCGAGCAGGCAAAACATCTCCGGGCGCTGAAGGGCACGCCGGCCGAGCACGAGCCGCTGTATCTGTGGCTTGCCGCTCATCACGGCCTCGCGGCCGATGCGGACGCGCAACGGACGCTGCACATTGCCGAACGGGCGCGCGATACGCTGGCCGCGCGGCGTGCCGCAGAACAACCGCATTACGCCTGGTCGATTTACGAGAGCGAGCTGGAGGGGCGTATCCTCGAATCGCTCAGCGACGCCTATGTGCGCGCGGGCAATCCATCGGCCGGACTCGCGGCGATCGAGCGGGCCTGCAGGGTCGCGGCCAATCACAAGCGCATCCTGCAGCGCGCCGTCATCCTCTGCGTCTATTTTCCGGAGCGCACGGAGGATGCCTTCGACGATGCCTATCGCCGGTCACGCTATGGCGGCTATGAGGACATCATGGCGCTGCCCGGTTACGCCGACTACGAAGCGCGGCGCAAAGCGGACGCAAACGGACAGTGGCGCTGGAAGGCCGCTGAACCCGCGCGCGAAGAAGAGGTGCGCAAGGCGGAAACCGAGCTCGGCCTTCAGCTACCGGACGACTATCGCAAATTCCTGCTGTCGCGCGGCGAGACCGAGCTCCTGGTCCGGCTGCCCGAGGACTCCGCCGAGCTTCGCTTCTATCGGCCTGCGGATCTCGCCACCCAGCGCAGCAACATTCTCAGCTTTGTCTCTTTCGCGGACGCCGAGCAGCTCGAGGAGGCCGTCGCGCATTTCCGCGCGGAATACGGCGTTTCGCTCCGGCACTTGCTGCCCGTAGCCGAGCCGGCACAGGCCAGCCGTTGCCTTCTGCTCCATCTCGAACCGGGCGAGCGCTACGGCTGGTGCTATCGCTGGGATCATGACGGCGCCTGGGAGCTGGAGAGGCCGGAACCGAATTTTGATGCAGCGCTCGCAGCCCTCATTCAGGGAATCGAGCAGCGCGACAAGCTGACCCTCGGCTTCCTCAACATCTAGCTCGACTGATCCGCAACCCGCGCCGGCTTGTCCGCCGCCGCCTCCGACCACTCGCCGATGACGCGATCGAGATCGCTGAGATTCTGGTGCATCTGCTCCAGCGAGAAGCCGAGCGCGAAGAAGCGCTCGGCGGTATCGCCGGGCTGGCCGCGGATCAGGCCGTCGCGACGAACGGCGGCGACCGCATCGGCGTAGGTCTGCAGCGCAACGTGCACGGGATGGATCGGCGGCGCACCGGCGCCGGCCCGCAGCGCCGCGGCCGCGGAGCGCAGGAACTGCGCGATCACCGTACCGACCTCCGACAAGGGCGCGGCGAGCCTGACCTGCACGTCGGCCGGCAGCGGCACCACGGTGGCGCGGCCGATCATCACGACATCATGGCGCAGCCGCAGCACTGTTCGCAGCAGAGGACCGGTGTCGGGCCCGCTCGACAGGCGCGCCGCGCGCTCGCGCTCGGCCTCGGCGCCAGTGGCGTTGAGTCCCACCATCGCGGTGCCGATGCCGTCCTGGATCCGATGCAGCGCGTCGTTGTCGCGGCCGCGCGTCAGGCCTGCCAGCAGTTCGGTGAAGGCGTCGGCGATCAGCTCGAGCAGGCGCGCAGCGCCGGCACGAATCTGCCGGATCGCGCGCGACGGCAGCACCAGGAAAGAGACGAGCAGCCCCGTGATCGCGCCGACCGCGACCTCGCTGACGCGATCGATCGCCGAAGTCATGGGATCGGAATGATGCAAGGTGGGAACCAAAAGCACGATCACGGCGGTCACTGTCGCAGCGCTGAGACTCGGATTGATAGCGGCGATGAAGGCGAGCGGGGCGACCGACAAGACCAGAAGCCCCAACAGCCCGGCTTCGCTCGAATAGGGGAT
This sequence comes from Bradyrhizobium sp. Ec3.3, assembly GCF_000472925.1. Lineage (GTDB taxonomy): Bacteria > Pseudomonadota > Alphaproteobacteria > Rhizobiales > Xanthobacteraceae > Bradyrhizobium. The sequence continues at coordinate 133,695 of NZ_KI421478.1, read as the reverse complement.
CAGGATTGCGATGGCGCCACCATAGATGGCGCCGCCGATCGTGCCGAGCATGTAGTCGCGCGTCGCCTTCAGCGAGCGCCCGACGCTCATCTGGGTCACGATCAGCGAGGTCAGGACCGCCCAGAGCGGCAGCAATAGGTGCAGCGCGGTTGCGATCACATAGGCCGCGGTTGCCGCCACCGTGACCCGGATCGCCAGCCCCAGTTGCGTCCTTCGCGACCGAACCCGGTCGTATAGCTGCCGTGCGAATGCCATCGTCGAATATCCCGATCCCCGTAACCCGGCCCAAAGCATAGCTGATACCCGCAAGCCGCCAGGCGGCTTGAAAGGAAAAATCCGCCCGCCTACCCTGCCGGCCAAAACGAGGAAACACGATGGCCCACGAAACCGCAACGCTCGCCGCCTTCGTCTGCAACCTGAAATACGAGGATATTCCGGCGGAGGTGCTTGAGCGCGCAAAAGTGCTGACGCTCGATTTCCTCGGCAGCGCGATTCGCGCGCGCCGCGAGGCGGAATCGACGCCGTCGCTGCTGAAGATGCTGGAGGTGCTCGCGCTCGACGGCAAGGGCGAGTCCACCGTGTTCGGCGACAGCAAAACCTGGACGCCGGCGGTCGCCGCGCTCCTCAACGGCGCCCTCGGCCACTCCCTCGATTTCGACGACACGCATGCGGATTCCTCGCTGCATCCGAGCGCGCCGGTGGTGCCCGCGGCTTTCGCAGTCGGCGAGATGGTCGGCGCCTCCGGGCGCGACGTGCTCACCGCGATCGTCGCAGGCTACGAGGTCTGCTGCCGGCTCGGCAACGCGCTCGACCCGACCTCACATTATGCCCGCGGCTTCCATCCGACCGCGACCGCAGGCACCTATGGTGCGGCGGCCGCAGCTAGCAAGCTGTTCGGCCTGAGCGAAAAGCAGATCATCTCGGCCTTCGGCGTCTCCGGCAGCCAGGCCGCGGGCTCGCTGCAATTTCTGCTCAACGGCGCTTGGAACAAGCGCTACCAGGTCGGCGCCGCCGCGATGAACGGCGTGATCGCCGCGACGCTGGCGCGCAACGATTTCATCGGCTCGACGGAATCGGTCGAGGGCAAGCACGGCCTCCTGGTCGGCTACACAGATGATGCGCATCCGGACAAAGCGGTCGCCGAGCTCGGCAAGAGCTACGAGACCATGAAGATCGGCGTCAAACCCTATCCAAGCTGCCGCTACACCCACGCCGCGATCGACGCGCTGATCGCGATGCGGCGCGAGCACAATTTGACGCCCGAGCAGGTCAAGCGTGTCGAGATCGGCCTGCATCGCAACGGCATCACGCTGACCGGCGATGCCGCGACCAAGCGGCACCCGCGCTCGATCGTCGGCGGCCAGTTCTCGATGTTTTTCACCGGCGCGCTCGCCCTCGACCAGGGCAGCTTCGGCTGGGACGACTATGGCAGGCTCGGCGATGCCGCAATCGATGCGCTCGCCGACAAGTTCGACGTCGTGCAGGATGCCCGCCTGGAAGGCCGCGTCCATCCCTTCGGCGCGCGCGTGAGCATCACCACCGACGACGGCGTGCACGAGCGGCTCTACGCCGATCCCTCGGGCGAACCGAACTCGTTCCCGGATGCGCAGGCGATGCAGCAGAAATTCTTGACGCTGGCACGCCCCGTGCTGAACGCGCGTGCCCAGCAATTTGCCGATGCGATCCTGTCGCTGGAACGATTCGATCGCGTGGCGAAGGCGACGGAGCTGGGGAGGCAATAAGCCCAGCTCGCCCCGCATCGGCGCTGCACCTTCTCCCGCAAAGGGAGAAGGGAAGAGCCCACTAATTCCCACCCGCCATCTTGCTCTTGTCATGCGTGGCTGCGACCACGTCGCGGACGAGGTCGAACACGCCGTCCACCTCCGGTGGCCAGTTCGGCGAGCGGCCGAGGCGCACGATCACCAGGCGCTCGGACGGGATCACGATCGCATATTGCCCGATCGTCCCCTTGGCGAAGAACGCATCGCGCGGCCAGCCATGTTCGATGCGGAATTTCGCGCCAAAGCTGTCGCCCTGATTGGTCCAGAAGCCGGCGCCGATGCCGACCCAGGCATTTGGCGTCGCCGATGCCGAATAGCTGACCCAGCCCTCGGGCAGGATACGCTTGCCGCCAACGACGCCGTCGTTGAGATAGAGCTGGCCGAACCGAGCCCAGTCGCGTGCGGACGCCAGCATTTCGCCGGAGCCCTCGATCGTGCCGGCGCCGTCGAGCTGAAGCGTGACGTTGACCATGCCGAGCGGCGCGAACAGTTCGCGGCGCGCGAAACGGAGCGCATCTCCGGGCTTACCGCCGGCGGCATTGCGGATCAGCTGCGCGAGGATGACGAAGTTGCCGTCGTGATAATTCCAGGCCGTGTCCGGCGCGGTCGCAAGCGGCGCACGCTCGGCAAAGGCTGCCATGTCGTTTTCCGCATACTTCATCGTGTTGACCGGCTCGAGCGCAGAGCCGAGCGAGGCCTGCAACGAGCTTCCGAGCGCGAGCCCAGCGGTGTGACGCAGCAACTGGTCGACGGTGATGGCATGGCGCGGATCATCCGGATTCTGCCAGGCGGCGATCGGCGCGGGCCCGTCGAGCTTGAGTTTGCCCTGGCGCACTAGAATGCCTGTCAGCGCCGAGGTCACCGACTTGGTCATGGAGAAGCCGAGCAGCGGCGTCTGCGGTCCGACACCGTCGGCATACCGCTCGGCGATGATGTGGCCGGCCTTCATGACGACGATCGCGCGCGTGCGCCGATAGGGCGGCTGCGCGGGTTCGGTGAAAGCGCGGTCGAGCGCGGTTGACAGTCCTTCGCTTTGCGGCTCCACCAGTCCCGGGCCGGCGATCTCCGGCAGCAAGGCGGGCTGCTTGTCGTCAGGCGGCAGTGCCACGTCGGTGATCCGCTGGCCGTGCTCGAGCGTGCAGCCGAGCCCCTCACGATAGACGGCGTGGCTGCGACCGATGCCGAACAGTGACACCGTCACATCCTTGCGCACGCGATCGACCTGAAAATCCATCGCCCAGGTCAACAGACCGGCGCCCGGCATCGCATCCGTGGTCTCGGCGAGATTGTGCTGGGGATCGAGGCCGGAGACGAACGTTTCCGCGCAGAGCGTGTCGGCGATGAAGCCGGTGGCAACCTTGGGCACATCGCGCGCCCGCGCCGCGCCGAGCGCGAGGCCGGCACAGGCAATGGCGGTGGTGAGGAGGAGGATTTTTCGGCGGCGGGTCACAGGCTTTCTCCGGTTCGAGGCGAGTGCCGGAGAGGGAGCCGGATGCGGGCGGGAAGCGCTCGCCGGATTTGGAAAATGACCTGGTTGAAACTGATCGGACCTAGCCGATTTTGAAATTTATCTGTGATTTCAATGATCTAAAAATCTAAGCCGCATCGGCCTTGAGTCGGCGATATTCCGTCGGCGTCACGCCGGTCACCGCCTTGAAGGCGCGGTTGAACGGGCCGAGGGACTGGAAGCCGGCGTCCATCGCGATGGTGATAACGGGAACCTCGGCCTGGGTGGGATCGGCCAGCGCGGCCTTCGCCTCCTCGATCCGGTGGTTGTTCAGGAACACATTGAAGTTGCGGTAGCCGAGCCGCTGGTTGATCAGCCGACGCAACCGGTATTCCGGGATCTTCAGCCGGCCCGCCAGCACGCCGATGGTGATGTTCTCCTGGCGGTAGATCCGCTCATCCGCCATCAGCCGCATCAGGGCATCGATCAGCTTCTGGTCAGCGGCATCTTCGGCTCCTTGCGGGCTGAAAATGACCGCCGGTGCGGCCTCCGCGGCAACCGGAAACAGATCGGCGGCATCGACGCGCATCATGGCATAGGCGATGGCCGCGACGATGCAGGCGAGCACGCCGGCATTGATCGTGTCGGCGGCATCGCCGACGCGGTAACCCGCGACGGAGATCTGAAGCAGTGCATTCACTCCGCCATAGAGCGCGCCGGCACAGACGAGGAAGACGCGAACGCGGCGGCGGCGCTCGACCAGGTCGGCCGGCCACGAGGCGATCGTCTGCCCAATCGCAAGCGCGATGAAGCCGAGCACGATCAGATTGACCACCGTCACCGAGAACCGCACGTGGCCGCCCGGTGCAATCCAGAGGCATCCAACGAAGCTGAACGCCGTCACCAGCGCCCAGACCCATCCGTGCCACCAGCTCAAGCGAAACTCATCGTCGAACAGCGCGCGCGTGAACAGCCAGAACACCACGATGTTGCCGGTCGATAGCGCAATTAGCGGCGCATGCGATGCCGGGATCCGCGACGTGACACCAACCGAATAGCTAACCGCATGCGCGGCCAAGCCCAGTGCGAGAGCAGCACCGAGCCGCCCCGCCAACACGTTGCGAAAATCGGCGACCAATGACGCAGCCAGCACCAGTAGCAGCGCGACGCTGGCGGAGCGGAAGGCAAGCTCGAGAGCGGCTGTAGTCATCAAATGTTGCGACCGATGGGTTTGGGCAGCCCGAACATCGTCCGTCAGGCCGATTTTTTCAAGCACCCGCAGGTTATCAGAGTTAGCGACGCCTCATCACGCGCATGCGATGAGCGGTCCGGGTATTATTGCGACGGCAATGCCAAATCCTGCTACGATTGCGCCAAAGACGGCCAACAGGAGTTCTCCCATGAGCTGGATGCCCGACAACGATCCCGTGCTCGGCGATCCCAAAACATGCGATGCGCTCGATCTCGTCATCGTGCCGCGCACCCGCGATCTCGGCGATGGATTTGAAGTCCGCCGCGCGCTGCCGCATGGCAAGCGGCAGATGGTCGGGCCCTTCATCTTCTTCGATCATTTCGGCCCGGTGCAGTTCGTTTCCGGCAAGGGCATGGACGTGCGGCCGCATCCACATATCGGCCTTGCCACCGTCACCTATCTGTTCGACGGCGCGATCATGCATCGCGACAGCGAGGGCAACGTCCAGGAGATCGCGCCCGGCGCGATGAATCTGATGACCGCCGGCCGCGGCATAGCGCATTCCGAGCGCACGCCGGATACGCAGCGCGCCTCGGGTCAGAAGATGCTGGGCTTGCAAAGCTGGATCGCGCTGCCGGCAGCATCGGAAGAGATCGCGCCGTCGTTCCAGCACTACGCCGCCGGCGACCTGCCGATGATCTCCGAGCGCGATTTCACCGCGCGGGTGATCGCCGGCTCCGCGTTCGGCATCACCTCGCCGGTCACGATGGTCTCGCCCTGGTTCTATACCGAGGTGACGGCGGCGGAAGGCGCGAGCGTGCCGCTCGACCCCGATCACGAGGAGCGCGCGATCTATGTCGTCGACGGCGAGGTCGAGATCGCCAATGAGCGGTATGAGGGGCCGCGCCTGCTGATCTTCCGGCCCGGCGACCGCATCACCGTGAAGGCCGTGAGGCCGACGCGGATGATGTTTCTCGGCGGCGATGCACTGGAGGGTCCGCGCCACATCTGGTGGAATTTCGTCTCCTCCAGCAAGGAGCGGATCGAGCAGGCCAAGCAGGACTGGAAAACCGGCCGCTTTGCGGCTGTTCCGCAGGAACACGAGTTCATTCCGCTGCCGGAATAGGCTATCCCGATCTTGGGCCGCCTTTTCGCGCGGCTTAAGATCTCCTGTCCGAAGGCCCCCTGCCGATGACCACCATGCTCTCCAGTGACCTGCCGCTCCCCAAGATCGGGCGTGGCAAGGTGCGCGATATCTACGCCGTCGATGACGACCGCCTGCTGCTCGTCACCACCGACCGCATCAGCGCCTTCGACGTCGTGATGGGCGAGACCATCCCGATGAAGGGAGCGGTGCTAACCCAGATCAGCGCCTTCTGGTTCAGGGAGCTCGAAGGCGTGGTGCCGCATCACGTCATCAGCGCCAACACGGATGAGATCATCGCAGCAGTGCCGGCGCTGAAAGCGCACCGCGCCGACATCCTCGGCCGCGCCATGCTGTGCAAGCGCACCACGGTGTTTCCGATCGAATGCGTGATCCGCGGCTACATCTCCGGCTCCGCCTGGAAGGAATACGCGGCCTCCGGCACGCTCGCCGGTGAGAAGCTGCCGGCGGGGCTCGTGGAGAGCGAAAAACTCGATCCTGCGATCTTCAGCCCGGCGACCAAGGCCGAGACCGGCCATGACGAGAACATCACGATCGCGCGGATGCGTGAGATCGTCGGCGACGAGGTCGCCTATACGCTGGAAAGCATGACGCGCGCGATCTACACGCTCGGCGAGGAGCTGGCGCGAGAACAGGGCATCATCATCGCGGACACCAAGTTCGAATTCGGCCGCGACAAGGACGGCCGCATCATCCTGATCGACGAGGTGATGACGCCGGACTCATCGCGCTTCTGGGCGGTCGACGCCTACAAGCCCGGCCAGCCGCAGGCGAGCTTCGACAAGCAGCCGTTGCGCGACTATCTCGATGTCGAGCGCCGCGCCGGCCGCTGGAACGGCGACGCCCCGCCCCCGCCGCTGCCGGCAAGCGTCGTCGAGGCGACGAGCAAGAGGTACCTGGAAGCGTATCGGCGGATTACGGGGTCGGAGCTGAAGCTCTAGCTCTCCTCGCGAGTCATCGTCGGGGACGCACTCCGACGTTGACCGCCATTCACATTCCGCTGTCGTCCTGGACAAGCGAGCGGAGCGAGCGTTGATCCAGGACCCATTACCACAGGACAGGGTTTGGCGAAGATTCGCGGTTACGTTCGCTCCACGACTTCTCCCTGGGGTAATGGGTCCGGGCTTTCGCCAGGACGACACCGAGGCTGACACGGCGCCTTCGACCGATCATTTCAGATCGCCCAAACTGTTGGCTATTTCATATTTGCAAGAATCCTTTTGCGCTAGGCTCGCAGTCGTCTACGTCTCGGACGGGAATTTTCAGAGGCGAGCGCAAGGGCGTGACAGATCCAGCAATCACCTACGATCCAGCCACTCGATTCGATCCGACTCTCAAGCGTGCGCTGAATGATATACTGGGCGGCGGCGCCGCGAGCGTGCTGACCGTCACCTTCGGGCTCTCCTATGCCCTGCTGATCTTCGCCGGTCCGCTCTCGCCCTATCTGTCCTACGGAATCGCCGCGACCTTCATCAGCTCCGCCGTGCTTGCGGCCGTCATCGGATTCGGAAGCTCCCTGCCCTTTGCGATTGCCGCGCCGGACAGCTCCACCGCTGCGGTGACGGGAATCCTGGCCGCCTCGCTGGTCGAGCGCATCGATGCGGCGAATCTGCCGGCACCATTGCTCTCGTCCGTGTTGATCACGCTCGGCCTGTCGACCGTTCTGACCGGTATCACGCTGTGCGGATTGGGGCTGACGCGGATGGGCCGGGCGATCCGCTACGTGCCTTATCCCGTGGTCGGCGGATTCCTCGGAGCCACCGGACTTCTGATCGTCATGGGCGCGATCCGGGTGATCACCAATCATCCGGTGCAGCTCGGGACGCTGTTGCGCTTCACCAGCGGCGTCACCCTGTCGGAACTGGGAGCGGCCTGCGCCATGGCGCTGGTGCTGTACCTCACCTGGCATCGCTCGCGCAGCCCGTTCGGACTGCCCATCATCCTTGTCGGCGGCATGCTCACGGCGCATGTGGCGTTCTGGATCGCGGGCATCTCGCCGGAGGACGCGCGCGCCATGGGCTGGACCTTCCAGCCTCCGCCGCCGGCGGCCTTCATGCTGCCCTGGCACAGCGATGATCTCGTCCGCTATCCCTGGTCCGCCGTGCCGGACCTGCTCGGCAACGTGGTTGCCGTGATCTTCGTCACGGCGTCCAGCACATTGTTCAACACCACGGGGATCGAGGTCGCCGTGCATCGCGAGGCCAATCTGGAGCGCGAGCTGAACATCACGGGCGCGGCCAACATCCTGACCGGGGCAATCGGCGGCTATACCGGCTGCATTTCGGTCAGCCGTTCGATTCTCAATTTCAGCAGCGGCGGCCGCGGACGCTTGTCCGGCCTCACCGTCGCGGCCATGTCGCTGCTGATGCTCGCCATCGGCCCCGACCTGCTCGGGTTCATGCCGAAATTCGTGCTGGGCGGCCTTCTGCTCTATCTCGGCGCCGATCAGCTCCACAAATGGATCATCGAATCGCGCAAGCGGCTGTCGAAGCTCGAATATCTGTCGCTGATCGCCATCATCATCATCATTGTCGGCTGGGGCTTCGTGCCGGGCATCCTGATCGGCGTGATCATCGGCTGCCTGACATTCGCGTTCAGCGCGGCGCGGGTGGAGTCGATCAAGTACAGCTTTGACGGCTCCGAATACCGCTCTTCGCTCGACCGCTCGCGCGACGACCAGGAGGTGCTGCTGGCCCATGGCGGCACGATCCAGGGCCTGAACCTGCAGAGCTACCTGTTCTTCGGCTCCGCCAACCGGCTCTATCAGCACGTCAAGCGCCTGCTCCAGGAGCGGCCGGAGTGCCGCTATCTGCTGTTCGACTTCAAGCTCGTGACCGGCGTCGATTCGTCAGCCGCCTACAGCTTTGCCCAGATCAAGCGCAGCGCACGCGACCTCGGCGTCGAGCTGATCCTGGTGCATCTGTCGGCCGCGGCCGAAAAGGTGCTGCGGTCCAGCGATTTCATCAGTGAAGGCGTCACCATCATTCCCGAGCTCGATCATGCGCTGGAGTGGTGTGAGAACGAGATCATCTCGCAACATCAGGGGCTGGCGCAGGAAGAGGCCAACCTGCGGGACTGGTTCGCGCGGATTCTCGATAGCGAGCGTGACGCCGACGAGTTGATCCGCCGCTGCCAGCGTATCGAGGTCGACGCCGGGGAGGTCATCGTGCACGCCGGCGACCCAGCCGATTCCATGCACTTCATCCTCGACGGACGTGTCGGCATCATGGTCCCGGCCGAGGACAACCGGACCACCCGCGTGCGCAGCCTTGGCCGCTACACCACGATCGGCGAGATGGGTCTGGTGTCGCATACGCCGCGCAGCGCGACCATCCAGGCCGAGGTCGCGAGCGTGCTCTATGTACTGAACACGCACCAGTTCGATGCGATCAGGGACGAAGACCCCGAGCTCAGCCATAAGCTCCTGACTTATTTCGTGTCGGTCATGGCCGAGCGGCTGAGCTTTGCAAACAGGACGATCGCGGTGCTGCGGCGCTGACGAAAGCGTAGCCCGGATGGAGCGAAGCGCAATCCGGGTTTCTCACCAGACTCGGGAATCCCGGATTTCGCTTCGCTCCATCCGGGCTACGGCACTCCATCCGCGGCTACAAACCTAAATTCCCGCCATCATCACGTATTTGATCTCGACATATTCTTCCATGCCGTGATGCGAGCCTTCGCGGCCGAGACCGCTTTCCTTGACGCCGCCGAAGGGCGCGACTTCCGTCGTGATCAGGCCGGTGTTGACGCCGACCATGCCGGATTCCAGCGCTTCGGCGACACGCCAGACGCGGCCGAGGTCGCGGGAATAGAAGTAGGAGGCGAGACCGAACGGCGAGTTGTTGCACATCGCGATCACCTCGGCTTCGTCCTTGAAACGGAACACCGGCGCGAGCGGGCCGAAGGTCTCTTCATGCGCAACGAGTGCATCCGGCTTGACGTTGGCAAGCACCGTCGGCTCGAAGAAGCTGCCGCCGAGCGCATGGCGCTTACCGCCGGTGACGATTTTGGCGCCGCCCTTGACTGCATCCTCGATGTGCTTTTCGACCTTCAGCACTGCGTCCAAATTGATCAGCGGCCCCTGCACCACGCCGGTCTCGGTGCCGTCGCCGATCTTCATCGCCGCGACCTTCTTGGAAAGCTTCTCGACGAACTCGTCGTAGATCTTGTCCTGGGCATAGAGGCGGTTGGCGCAGACGCAGGTCTGACCCATGTTGCGATATTTCGAGACGATCGCACCTTCAACCGCTGCATCGATATCGGCATCGTCGAACACCACGAACGGCGCATTGCCGCCAAGCTCGAGGCCGAGCTTCTTCACCCCGACGGACGCCTGCTGATAGAGGATCTTGCCGACCTCCGTCGAACCGGTGAAGCCGACGAAGCGCACGGCGGGATGCTCGCACAGCACCTTGCCGATCGCCGACGAATTGCCGGTGAGGATGTTGAACACGCCCTTCGGCACGCCGGCCTTCTCGGCGAGCGCGACCAGCGCAAGCGCCGTCAGCGGCGTTTCATTCGCGGGCTTCAGCACCACGGTGCAGCCAGCCGCGAGCGCAGGCGAGACCTTGCGGGTGATCATGGAGCAGGGAAAGTTCCACGGCGTGATGGCGCCGCAGACGCCGATCGGCTGCTTGATCGCAAGCAGGCGTGCGTCGGGACGCTGAGTCGGGATGGTCTCGCCATAGACACGGCGGGCCTCCTCGGCAAAGAACTCGACATAGGCGCCGCCGATATCGACCTCGCCGAGCGCTTCAGGCAGCGGCTTGCCTTGCTCGGAGGTCAGGATCAGCGCGAGATCCTCGCGATTGGCCGCAATCAATTCGAACCATTTGCGCAAGATGTTGGAGCGCTGCTTGGCGGTCAACTTGGCCCAGGCAGGGAAGGCGCGCTCGGCGGCTTGCACCGCCTGCGTCGTCTCTGCCGTGCTCATGACCGGGACTTTTGCGAGCTCGACGCCGTTCGCCGGATTGGTCACCGGCCGCGACGGCGTGCCAACCCAGGCGCCGTCGATGTAGCAGGCCTCGCGCAGCAGCGAGGGATCCTTGAGACGATCGCGCAGGGCGGCGGTGGCTTGCGGGGCGCGTGCGGCGGCGGTCGGGGTCATGGCGTTGCTCCTAGGACTGTCGGATTGGCCCGGAATATAGGGGCATGCGGGGCATATTGCATCGCCCCGCAACGCAAGTCTGCGTCAAGCTAATCTGGGATCAGCGCGAAGCCGGCGCAGGACGATTTTTGCTTGAGTCTGGCCGCGATCTCTTACCTCTGCGTACGGGAGGTGTCCTGCATCGTGGGCAGAACTCAGCTCAACTCAGTCTTGGCGTTGTCTACGCCGCGCCGCTCATATAGGTCTCGCGCCGGCCGATCATGCGCTCGGCGGCCGCCTTCGCGTCGGCCCTGGTCGAGGTGGCGCAGGTCCGGTACTCGAGATCCGGCACGGAAGTGGTGTCGCGCCGGCCGAACCACGACTTCGAGCCGACCGGCAGCAGCGCCAGGGCCTGCGCCAGATTGTCGACCGCTCCGAAGGAATGTAGCGCGCCGGTACCGGCGATCCGGACTTCGTAAATGCCTGGCGAAATCGGCGCCTCGAGGTTCTCGCCCCGCCCCTGACGGGGATAGCGCTTCCATTCGCTCCAGGTCGAAATCATTTTAAGCCCCCTCGCGGCAACCGAAGCCGCCAGCATTTGCTTCAAATCTTTGGCCGGCCGCGTCGAATTGGCCGGATTCTGAACGCCTTCACAAAATATTTCAGAGCAGTATGCCCGAAGCATATCGCCTGATACCCCGCGAGGTCTCGGCGAAGTGCGGTCATCCACCGCAGATTGTGACGAGGTGTTGCAGTTTGGTCCCCGTGTCGTCCTTCGCGGGTGACCCGCCGTCAAGTCACGACATCGCGAACGGCGCTGCAGTTGAGATGCTTGCCGCACGTGGTTCGCGGGAGGACAATCGATCACTTCCAACAATAATCAAACCGGAGGAAATGCGCATGCAAAGCAAAGCCCAGATCGATCAGGTTCTGCGCCAGAAGAGCGATGCGAAGGCCATTCCCGGCGTGGTCGCCGTCGCCGCGACCGGCAAGGACGTGCTGTATGAAGGCGCGTTCGGCAAGCGCGACCTGTCCGAGCCCGATGCAATGACGGTGGACAGCGTGTTCTGGATCGCGTCGATGACGAAGGCGGTCACCGCCGCAGGTGCGATGCAACTGGTCGAGCAGGGCAAGCTTTCGCTCGAAGCACCAATCAGCACGGTGTTGCCGGACCTCGCCGCCCCGCAAGTGCTCGAAGGTTTTGATGCCAATGGCGCGCCAAAGCTGCGTCCGGCGAAGCGGCCGATCACGCTGCGCCAACTCATGACCCATACCGCCGGCTTCTGCTATGAATTGTGGAACGGCGACATCGCCGCTTTTCTGGAAAAAACGGGAACGCCGGGAATCACCACCTGCAAGAACCACACGTTGAGAAGGCCGATTACGTCCGATCCGGGCACGCGCTGGGAATACGGCATCAACATCGATTTCGTCGGCAAGGCGGTCGAGGCCGTCAGCGGCAAGCGGCTCGACGCGTACTTGCGCGACAACCTGTTCGCGCCGCTCGGCATGAGTGATACGGCGTTCAAGATCACCGATGACATGCGCAAGCGGCTGGTCGGCATGCACGCGCGCGGCGAGAACGGACAGGTCGCTGCGATCCCGTTCGAGCTCGAGCAGGAGCCGGAATTCCACATGGGTGGCGGCGGCCTTTATTCCACCGCAAGCGACTATATCAAGTTCACCCAGATGATCCTGAACAAGGGCCGCGGCAACGGCAACCAGGTCCTCAGGCCTGAGACGATCTCAACGATGAGCCAGAACCACATCGGCGATTTCAACGTCACCAAGTTGACTTCGGCTGCACCGATCTACACCAACGATGTCGACCTCTATCCTAGGCGAAGAAGTGGGGCCTCAGCTTCATGATCAACACCGCCAAGACGGCTGAGGGCCGCAGCCCGGGCAGCATGGCCTGGGCGGGACTCGCCAACACCTTTTTCTGGATCGATCCGTCACGCGACGTCACCGGCGTGATCCTGATGCAACTCCTACCCTTCGTCGACAAGGACTGCCTGGAAGCCTTCGCCGGCTTCGAACGGGGCGTCTATGCCGGCCTCGATGCCGGAAGCGGCCAGAGGGCGGCATAGCCCCTTAAGTCTAAGACGCGCCTTGTCGCGCGTGCTCACAACAAGATGTACCGTGCCCCGAAGGCCCTCGCCCTCGGGGCACGTGGCCATCATGAAACGGGCTGGAGGACACGACCTTGGCAGACAAAGCTGACAGCTATGTTTGTGGCATCTCCGATACGCCGCTGCTCGGCGACACGATCGGCCGCAGCCTCGACCTGGCCGTGCGGCGCTGGGGCGATCGCGAGGCGCTGGTCTCGCCCAGCCACGGCGTCAGGTGGACCTGGACGGAATTTGCCGAACGGGTCGATGCGCTCGCCGCCGGCTTTCTGGCGCTCGGCCTGGAACGCGGGGCGCGGATCGGCATCTGGTCGCTGAACCGCCCGGAATGGACCTTGACCCAGTTCGCGGCCGCCAAGGCCGGGCTGATCCTGGTGACGATCAATCCCGCCTATCGCCTCAGCGAGCTGGAATTCGCGCTTCACAAGGTCGGCTGCGCGGCGATCGTCACCGCGACGGCCTTCAAGACCAGCAACTACATGGAGATGCTCAACACGCTGCTGCCGGAGCTTGCCAGTGCCAGGCCGGGGCAACTGCACGCGGCGCGGCTGCCCGATTTACGCATCGTCATCCAGATCGGCGGTCCCGCCGTATCAGGCACGATCCCGTTCGAAGAAGTCGCGCGCATGGGTAGCGCCCGTCACCGGGAACAGCTGGCGGCGCTCGGCGCGTCCTTGCAGTTCGACGATCCCGTCAACATCCAGTTCACCAGCGGCACGACCGGCTCACCCAAGGGCGTGACGCTGACCCATCACAACATCCTCAACAACGGCTATTTCACCGGACGCGCGATGCGCCTGACCGAGACGGATCGCATCTGCATCCCGGTGCCGCTCTATCACTGCTTCGGCATGGTGATGGGCAATCTCGCCTCCGTCACGCTCGGCGCGGCCATGGTCTACCCCGGCGAGGGTTTTGATCCGCTCGTGACGCTGCGGACGATCGAGCAGGAGAAATGCACCGCGGTCTACGGGGTGCCGACGATGTTCATCGCTGAGCTCGATCACTCCGATTTCTCGAAGTTCAATCTAAGAACGCTGCGCACGGGCATCATGGCCGGGGCGCCGTGTCCGATCGAGGTGATGAAGCGCGTCAACACCGAGATGAACATGCGGGAGGTGACGATCGCCTACGGCATGACCGAGACCAGCCCGGTCAGCTTCCAGAGCGCGGTCGATGATCCGCTTGAGCGCCGCGTCTCCACCGTCGGACGCATTCATCCGCATGTCGAGGTCAAGGTCGTCGATCTCGACGGCAAGATCGTCAAGCGCGGCGAACGCGGCGAGCTCTGCACCCGCGGCTACAGCGTCATGCTCGGCTATTGGGAGGACAAGGAGAAGACCGCCGACGTGCTCGACGCCAACGGCTGGATGCACACCGGGGACCTCGCCACCATCGACGCCGAGGGCTATTGCAACATCGTCGGCCGCATCAAGGACATGGTGATCCGCGGCGGGGAAAACCTCTACCCGCGCGAGATCGAGGAATTCCTTTATCGCCACCCGAAGATCCAGGACGTGCAGATCTTTGGCGTGGCGGATACCCGCTACGGCGAGGAGCTCTGCGCCTGGATCCGCGTCAGGTCAGGCGAGAAGCTGACGACCGAGGAGGTCCGCGCCTTCTGCGAGGGCCAGATCGCCCACAACAAGATCCCGCGCTACGTCGAGTTCGTCGACGAATTCCCGATGACAGTGACGGGAAAGATCCAGAAGTTTTTGATGCGGGATGCCGTGGAGAAACGGCTCGGGCTGAAGGCGGCGAAGACGGCGTGAGTGACCGGCCCAAGGGAGGCTGTCATTCCCCGCGAAGGCGGGGGATCCAGTACGCCGCGGCCTCTCCGTATTCGTCGCTGTCTCTGGAATACTGGATCGCCCGGTTTCAAGCCGGGCGATGACAGCGGAGACTGAGGCGAGTTCGCGCTACACCGTCAATCCGCGCTGCTGCGCCAGCTCCTTCAGCGAAACCTGCGGGCGGGCGCCGATGTGCTGGATCACTTCGGCCGCGGCGAGCGCGCCGAGCTGGCCGCATTGCTTGTAGGAGAGATCCCGCGCGAGGCCGAACAGGAAGCCGGCAGCGAAGAGATCGCCGGCGCCGGTGGTGTCGACGAGCTTGTCGATCGGCGAGGCCGGCACCGCGACGGCATCTTCTGATGACACCACCATGCAGCCCTTCTCGCTGCGCGTGACCACGCCGAGATTGACGTCGTTGCGGAGCTGCTTGAGCGCGGCGTCGAAATCCGAGGTCATGTAGAGCGAATGCAGCTCGGACTCGTTGGCAAACACGATATCAACCGTGCCGTTCTTCATCAGCGACAGGAACTCGTCGCGATAGCGGTCGACGCAGAACGAATCCGATAGCGTCAGCGCCACCCTGCGGCGCGCATCATGCGCGATCTTCGCCGCCTTGAGGAAAGCATCCTTGGCGTTCTTGGGGTCCCAGAGATAGCCCTCGAGATAGACGATGCGCGCGGCCGCGATTTCGGCCGGATCGATGTCGGCGGGCGACAGGTCCTGCGCCGCGCCGAGATAGGTGTTCATGGTGCGCTCGCCATCCGCCGTCACCAGGATGTAGGAGCAGCCGGTGGCAGGGCCGTCCTTGGCGGCCGGGGTGTCGAAGGCAACGCCGGCAGCGCGGATGTCGTGCACATAGAGCTTGCCGATCTGGTCGTCCTTGACCTTGCCGACATAGGACGCCCGCGCCCCCAGGCTCGCAACGCCGACGATGGTGTTGGCGGCTGAGCCTCCCGACACTTCCGTGGCCGGGCCCATATCCTTGTAGATGGCGGCGGCGCGCGCCTCGTCGATCAGGGACATGCTGCCCTTGGTCATGCCGTGTTTGGCGAGAAAAGCCTCGTCGGTCCGGACCAGCACGTCGAACAGCGCGTTGCCGATCCCCAAGACGTCATATTTCGCGTCAGCCATTCACCTTGATCCTGTTGCCCGATTGCGGTTACGCGGAAAATCCGCTTCCTGTTCGGCTCGAAATCCGGCTCGCGGCCTATCACGTTAGGCCCCGCGCGAGCAAGCAACGAAGGGTTATCTTTTGACGCGTTTTCTTTACGCGAACCGGGACCGCTTCGCTCGAAAACGCTATGGTATGTAGGCCCGATGATCCGCTCCTTCCTGACCGTTTCGACGGGAACATTGGCCTCGCGGCTGTTGGGCTTTGCCCGCGATTCCCTGATCGCGGCGCTGCTCGGGACCGGTGCCGTCGCGGACGCATTTCTCGCCGCGTTCCAGCTCGTCAACGTGGTACGCCGGCTGCTCAGCGAAGGCGCGCTCAATGCGGCGCTGGTCCCGGCCTGGCTCGGCATCCTTGAGCGCGATGGCGAAGAGGCTGCGGCGGCCTTCGCCGGCCGCGTCCTGGGGACGATCAGCGCGGCGTTGATCGTAGCCTCGATCGTGATCGCGCTGGTGATGCCGCTCATCATCACCATCATCGCGCCGGGCTTCGTCGGAAGCGACACGCGCGATCTGGCGGTCGCGAACGCGCGGCTGATGCTGCCCTATCTCGCCTTCGCCGGCCCGGTCACGGTGCTGATGGGGCTGCTCAATGCGCAAGGCCGCTTTGCGCTCACGGCGTTCTCGCCGCTGCTGTTCAACATCGCGCTGATCGCCGCGATCGCAGCTCTGCTGCTGGAACACGCCGATGCGGTCTTCGCCGCATGGACGCTTGCCGCGACCGTCGGCATCGCCGGCCTCTTGCAACTGTTGATGCTGGGCTCGCAGCGCAGCGCGCGCCTCGCCACGCCCCTGCGCGTCACCTTCGACAAGAAAATGCGCGGCTTCTTCGCCAAGGCGATCCCCGGCATGATCGCAAGCTCGGGACCACAATGGCTGATGGTGGCGGGTGCCATCATTGCTTCGGCGACGCCGTCGGCCGTCTCCTGGCTCTATTTCGCCAACCGCCTGATCGAATTACCGCTCGGCATCGTCGGTGTCGCCATGGGTACCGTGCTGGTGCCGGAGCTGACACGCGCGACCGGTAGCGGCGACCGCGGCGCCGTGGCGCATGCCGAATCTCGGGCGCTCGAGCTCGCCACGGGTCTCGCGCTGCCGGCGACCCTTGGCCTGATCGTGCTGGCCGAGCCGATCGTGCGCTTGCTGTTCGAGCATGGCGCGTTCGGCGCGGCCGACACTGCGGCCAGCGCACGCGCGCTGATGGCGCTGGCGCTCGGCCTGCCCGCCCATGTCCTGATCAAGGCCCTGTCGCCGGCCTTCTTTGCCCGCGGCGACACCATGGCGCCGCTGATCGCGACTGCAAAGGGGTTCGTGGTCGCCGTGGCGCTCGCGGTGGTTCTAGGCCATGTCTTCGGCGCAACGGGCATTGCAGCGAGCATCGCCTGCGGCGCCTGGAGCAGCGCGCTCTCGCTGCTTCGCAAGGGTGCAGACGAATTCGGCTTCGCGGTCGACGACGACGCCCGCAAGCGGCTGCCGCGGATCGCGCTCGCCGCGCTCGCCATGGGCACCCTGCTCTGGCTCACGACCGCGATCACGCCCGCCGGCGGCCACAGCCTGCTCGGGTTGATCGTTCTCGGCCTTCAGATCACGGGTGGCCTGGTGGCCTATGGCCTGTTCCTGAAACTGCTCGGCATCGCGTCCTGGCGCGAGGCCGTTGCCGCCTTGAGGCGGCCGGCGCATCAGGACCGGGGCGCGTAAGAGCAGCGAATTACACTTGACGGAGCAGCGCCGCTGTTGGAAACGACGGCCCGTACCTCTGGGGAAAGCTTGCCAGGAAAGCTGCCATGCCATTCGTTGAACGGGTTTTTTCGGGCGTCCAGCCGACGGGCAATCTGCACCTCGGCAATTACCTCGGCGCGATCGTCAACTTCGTGAAGATGCAGGAAACGCACAACTGCATCTATTGCGTGGTCGACATGCATGCGATCACGCAAGGCGTGGACGTCTGGGGCGGACCGGCCGAGCTCGCGCGCAACACCCGCGAGGTGACCGCGGCGTTCATCGCTAGCGGCATCGATCCGAAGAAGCACATCGTGTTCAACCAGAGCCAGGTCGCCGGCCACGCCGAGCTTGCCTGGATCTTCAACTGCGTCGCGCGCATGGGCTGGCTCAACCGCATGACCCAGTTCAAGGAGAAGGCCGGCAAGGACCGCGAGAACGCCTCCGTCGGCCTCTACGATTATCCCGTGCTGATGGCGGCCGACATCCTGCTTTATCGCGCCACGCATGTTCCGGTCGGCGAGGACCAGAAGCAGCATCTCGAGCTTTCGCGCGACATCGCGCAGAAGTTCAACAACGATTTTGGCGATTCGATTCGCGGTCACGGCTTCGGCGACGGCCTGCTCTTCCCGCTGCCGGAGCCGCTGATCACGGGGCCCGCGACGCGCGTGATGAGCTTGCGGGACGGCACCAAGAAGATGTCGAAGTCGGATGCGTCGGACTACTCGCGCATCAATTTGACCGACGATGCCGACACCATCGCGCAGAAGGTCCGCAAGGCGAAGACCGATCCGGAGCCGCTGCCGACGGAGGAGAAGGGCCTGGAAGCGCGCCCCGAGGCCGACAACCTTGTCGGGATCTTCGCCGCGCTGTCGGGCCGGGCGAAAGCCGACGTGCTGCGCGATTTCGGCGGCGGCCAGTTCTCCAGTTTCAAGAACGCGCTGGTCGATCTCTGCGTGACAAAGCTGGCGCCGATCGCCGGCGAAATGAAGCGCCTGGTTGCCGATCCCGGTCACATCGATACCATCCTGAACGACGGCGCCGACCGCGCGCGCGCGATTGCGGACGAGACCATGGCGCTTTCCAAGGACATCGTCGGCTTCATCCGCAAGCGCTAGTCGGCGGACGACGCCGATGAGAACGCCAGACTTCGAAAGAGATGGCTGGCGCCTCGGAGACGGGGAGGAGCGCCACCGCGCTACCCCCGAGACCTTTCAAATTCCGGATCTCGCCGTCCGGAAGCTTCTCCAGCCTGGCGACTACGCCAAGCTGATCTTCGAGATTGTCGTCGAGGGTGAAGAACACCCATCCGTTGAGCGGATGTGGGTGATCGTCCGCGAGCGCAAGGCGAATGGCTATGTCGGCATGCTCGCGAATCAACCCGCTTCTGTCGCTGAGAACGATCAGTTTTGGCTAGGAACCGAACTGCCGTTTGAGTACCTGCACATCATTTCCGTGCAGCCGGGCGACGCAGAGAGTGTTGCAGCCGCGAAGGCGCCCGTGCCGATCCCCTGGAATCGTCCAGACTAGGGCTCAGATCGGCGACGCCGCTTGTCGAAGACGGCCACACCGTGGCAGCATGCCGGGCGGGGATACGCCGGGACATGCATGAGCAGCAAGCGACGATGCTTTGAGCCGGGTCACAAGCCCAAATGCCTTGTCATCGTCGACGACACCGCCGAATGGGACCGCGCGGTCTATTATGCCAGCCGCTGGGCGATCCGCGCCGGCGGCGGCGTGGTGATGCTGCGCATCATCGAGACCGAGGACCAGAACCAGCAATGGCTCGGTGTCGCCGACATCATGCGCGCTGAAGCGGAGGAGGCGGCGAACGCCGCGCTCGATCGCGCCGCCGGCCGCGCCAACGGCATCGCCGCGATCACGCCGGAACGCGTGATCCGGGAGGGCTACCCGATGGAACAATTGCTCGAGGTCATCGACCAGGATCCGGATATCGCGATGCTGGTGCTCGCGGCCAATCCCGGCGCCGAGGGACCGGGGCCGCTCGTCGCGCTGCTCGCCAACGCCGTCGGCACGTTCCCGATTCCGGTGACGATCATCTCGGGCGAGCTGAGCGACCCCGAGGTCGACGCGCTGTCATAGGACCGCTTTCCCCTCCCCGTAAGCGGCGCGAGGGGTTAACCCGCTGATCCCGCAGCGAAACTCCCCTACCCGCCCCTTGACCGTGCGTTTGGCGTCGCCATCTGGTACTGAGAGCTCACGCGCCGGCCTTGAACCGGCGACGTCCGGAGAAAACCATGTTCATTCAGACCGAAGCCACCCCCAATCCCGCCACGCTGAAGTTCATTCCCGGCCGCGTCGTGTCCGATGGCGGCCCGATGGAATTCGGCTCGCGCGAGGCCGCCGCCCGCTCGCCGCTCGCCGAAAAACTGTTCGACGTGCCCGGCGTCACCAGCGTGTTCTACGGCAGCGACTTCATCACCGTGACCAAATCGAGCGGTGAATGGCAGCAGCTCAAGCCCGCGATCCTCGGCGCGATCATGGAGCATTATATGTCCGGCGCGCCGCTGCTCGCCGATGGCGTGGCCGCCAGCGACGACGACCTCGACGAGGAAGACGAATTTTTCGACGAGGCGGATGCCGAGACGGTCGACATGATCAAGGATCTGATCGAGACCCGCGTGCGTCCCGCGGTCGCCAATGATGGCGGCGACATCACCTTCCGCGGCTTCAAGGACGGCGTCGTCTACCTCAACATGAAGGGCGCCTGCTCCGGTTGCCCGTCATCGACCGCGACGCTCCAGCACGGCATCCAGAACCTCTTGAGGCACTTCGTGCCCGACGTGGTCGAAGTCCGGCCGATGTGATTTGGCCGCGAATGGCGAGTAGCGAATGGCGAATGAAACCCCGATCGGTTAGGCTGCTCGCTATTCGCCACTCGCCATTCGCTTTTCTATGCTGATCCTTGCCATCGATACTGCGCTCGACGCCTGCGCCGCGGCCGTGCTCGACACCGAAACCGCCGAACTGCGCGCGCAGGAATCGCTGCCGATGAAGCGCGGGCATGCGGAAGCCTTGATGCCGCTGATCGCGCGGGTGATGCAATCGGCCGAGCTCAGCTTCACCGCGCTCGACCGCATCGCGGTTACCACCGGTCCCGGCAGCTTCACGGGGCTGCGCGTCGGGATTTCGGCCGCGCGCGGACTTGCGCTCGCCGCCGGCAAGCCGGCGGTGGGGCTGACGACGCTGTCGGCCTATGCTGCCGCCATCATCAGCCAGAACAAGCCGGCACCTGTCATCTCCGCAATCGACGCGCGGCATGACCACGTCTATTTTCAGATCGTCGCCGGCGACGGCAGCCAGCTCGTGCGGCCAGGAGTTGCTGGCGTCGATGAGGCGATCGCCGCCTCGCAATTCGGCGCGCCGCATCTGGTCGGCAATGCCGCCAAAATTCTCGCCGATCGCTGGCCGAAGGACGCAGCCCAACCGATCGCCGTCGATCCGCAGGCAGCGCCCGACATCAATTGGGTGGCCTGGCTGGGTGCGGCCGCCGATCCCGACACCAATCCGGCGCGTCCGTTCTATTTGCGGGCGCCCGATGCGAAACCGGCCGCCATGCCGCCGCTCGCAGCACACGCAACAGCCCCATGATGAATTGGCTCGCCGAATGGTGGCGCGGCGGCACCGCCGTCGTCGAGGGCGCGAGCGCGCGTGACGCTGCGCGCCTCGCGCAACTGCATGGCGCAGCCTTTGCGCGCGGCTGGGGCGAAGGCGAATTCGAAAGCATGATGAGCGAGCGCAACACGCTGGTGCATCGCTTGCGATTGGGCCGCAAGACGATCGGTTTTGCGGTCTCGCGGATGGGCGCCGACGAGGCGGAAATCCTCTCCATTGCCGTCGACCAGGCCTATCGCGGCCGCGGGTTCTCTCGCGCGCTGCTCTTGACCCATCTCGGCCACCTCGCCGGCCGCGGCGTGCGCACTATATTTCTCGAAGTTGAGGAAAATAACCGGCCGGCGCGGGCCCTCTACGACGGCATCGGATTCATGGTGGTCGGGCGCCGCGAACGCTACTATAAGCAGGCGAACGGGGAACAATTGAACGCACTTCTGATGCGACGTGACTTGTCGTAACATCGACTGAACAAGGCGCCCGCCAGGCAGACAACCCTATGACCGTACTCAAACATTCTTCCGCGACCAAGGCGACCGGCATCGAGGCGCGCTGTGCCGCCACCGGCATGCGCATGACCGAGCAGCGCCGCGTCATCGCCCGCGTGCTCGCGGAAGCAGTAGATCACCCCGATGTCGAGGAACTCTATCGACGCTGCGTCGCCGTCGACGACAAGATCTCGATCTCGACCGTCTATCGCACCGTAAAACTGTTCGAGGATGCCGGCATCATCGAGCGCCACGATTTCCGCGAGGGCCGCGCGCGCTACGAGCAGATGCGCGACAGCCATCACGACCACCTCATCAATTTGCGCGACGGCAAGGTGATCGAGTTCACCTCCGAAGAGATCGAGAAGCTGCAGGCGGAGATCGCCCGCAAGCTCGGCTACAAGCTGGTCGATCACCGGCTCGAGCTCTATTGCGTCCCGCTCGACGACGACAAGCCTGCAAGTTAGTGCCTGTAGACCTTATCATCTTCGACTGCGACGGCGTGCTCGTTGACAGCGAGGTGATCTCCTGTCGCGCGCATGCGGATGTGCTGACGCGCCACGGCTACCCGATCACACCGGAGCAGGTATTGGTCCGCTTCCTCGGCGTATCCGAGCGGGATGCGCGGCTGATGGTCGAACAGGAAATCGGCCGCAAGCTACCTGACGATCTGGAGCAGCAGGTGAATGCGGCGACGCTGCGATTTTATGCCAGCGATCTGCTGCCGATCACCCATGTGGCCGCCGCGATTGGCGCAATCGATTTGCCCAAATGCGTTGCATCGAGCGGCACACCGGAGAAGATCCGTCACGGCCTGTCTTGTGCCGGGCTATACGATATGCTTGCTCCGCACATCTTTTCCGCAAGCCAGGTCGCACGCGGCAAGCCCGCACCCGATCTGTTTCTGTTCGCCGCCGAGCATATGAAAGCCGCGCCGGAACGATGCCTCGTGATCGAGGACAGCGTTCCCGGGGTGACGGGTGCGCACGCTGCCGGGATGACCGTGCTCGGCTTTCACGGCGGTAGCCACTGCCCACCGGGTCACGCCGCCAGGCTGCGTGCGGCCGGCGCTGGAGTGACGTTCGATGACATGCGGCGGTTGCCGGAGCTGGTCCGGCAGGTCGCGGCCGACCCTGAGCTTTTGGCGTGAAGAATGTGCGGTGAACTTGGACGAGCAACACGAAATTCAGCTGATTGGCGCCGGTGACGACGAGAGAGCTGTGCTCATCGAGCACGACGTTGGTGATACGTGCAGGCTGAGCTGCACTTATCGCGGAAGGAAAATCGAAGCCAACGCTGACGATTTCTTCGAGGCTCTGTGCCTGATACGCCGTCAGCTTGAACCTGAGGGGTTCATCCCATTCTGCTACGGTGCCAGCCTCAATGTGTATCCTTCTGGAATGGCGAGAGACATGGGACGGGGCCTGAAGGCATACCGGCTGACCAAGGGTGCCCACGTGCACATGACCGATCTCGTCGAAATCTTCGAAACGGGGCCTGATGTCATCCCCGCCTCGGTTGATGCGCAGGATGCGTTCTGGAGAGAATGGCTCGCCACCCCGCGCCGGTAGGTTGATACACCCAGGTCGCCGCAGCTTGGCCTGCCATCGTCGTTTCGGGGCATCGCGCCGCGATTAGCCCGGAATCCAGGGGATTTGGCGCGAGATTCCGGGTTCGATGCTTTGCATCGCCCCGGAATGACGGTCTCTGAGGGGTCCAATCGCTGGATTTTCGCCCCTACAGCCTATATCTGAGGGCCGTTCTCCACCTCAAATCCGGGTTCCATGACGCCGCCGCGCAAGCTGCACATCAAATCATATGGCTGCCAGATGAACGTCTACGATGCCCAGCGCATGGTCGACACGCTGGCGCCGGAAGGATTCGTGGAGACGGCGAGCACAGAGGATGCCGACCTCGTCATCCTCAACACCTGCCATATCCGCGAGAAGGCGTCGGAGAAGGTCTATTCCGAGCTCGGGCGCCTGCGCGTCGCCAAGGACGAGGCCGCGCGCGGTGGCCGCACCATGCAGATCGCGGTCGCCGGCTGCGTCGCGCAGGCCGAGGGCGAGGAGATCGTGCGCCGCGCTCCGGTGGTCGACGTCGTGGTCGGGCCGCAGAGCTATCACCATTTGCCGGAGCTGTTGAAGCGCGCAGGCCATGACGGCCGCGCGATCGAGACCGAATTTCCGGCGGCCGACAAGTTCGGCTTCCTCGCCCAGCCAAAGCCCGAGGCGATCCGCGCGCGCGGCATCTCCGCCTTCGTCACCGTGCAGGAAGGCTGCGACAAGTTCTGCACCTTCTGCGTCGTGCCCTATACGCGCGGCGCCGAGGTGTCGCGTCCGGTTGCGAAGATCGTCGACGACGTGAAGCGGCTAGCCGACCATGGCGTGCGCGAACTCACGCTGATCGGCCAGAACGTCAACGCCTATCACGGCGAGGGACCGGACGGACAAAGCTGGCCGCTCGGCAAGCTGCTCGAGCATCTCGCGCAGATTCCCGGCATCGTTCGGCTGCGCTATTCGACCAGCCATCCCCGCGACGTCGACGACAGCCTGATTGCGGCCCACCGCGACCTTCCCGGCCTGATGCCCTTCGTGCACCTGCCGGTGCAGTCGGGCTCGGACCGGATCCTGGCGGCCATGAACCGCAAGCATACCGCCGATGAATACCGGAAGATCATCGACCGTTTCCGGGCTGTACGCCAAGACATTGCTTTTTCATCAGATTTTATCGTGGGTTTCCCTGGGGAGACCGAGCAAGATTTTCGCGCGACCCTCGCACTGGTCACACAAATCGGCTACGCTGCAGCCTACTCGTTCAAATATTCGGCCCGGCCGGGAACCCCAGCCGCGGAGATGCAGGAGACGGTGTCCCTAGTCGAGATGGACCAGCGATTGGAGCGGCTCCAGGAGTTGATCGACGCCCAGCAATCGGCCTTCAACAAGGCTGCGATTGGTACAACCGTCGACGTGTTGTTCGAGCGCGAGGCGCGCAAGGACGGCCAGATCGTCGGTCGCACCGCTTACCTTCAGCCCGCACATGTGATGGCATCGCCCGATATCATCGGAAAAATCCTGCCGGTTCGCATCGACAGCCTCGAACGCTACAGCCTGCTCGGCGAGCTCGTGACGCCCGAGCCCGCGCAGCGGCCCGCTTTATCGCCAATCGCCACTGGAGCCTGAAACCCTTGCCAAAAAGCGCATCGGATTCGTCTTCGTTCGCTCCCAGCCGCAAATTTGACCGCGACATGCAAGTTCCGCCCGAAACCCAGGTCGTCATCGACTTCGACGACAACCGCGCCGCTTCCGCGCTGGTCGGCCCCTACGGGCAGAATCTGGCGCAGGTCGAGCGCCGGCTCGGCGTCGTCGTCGACTCCAAGGGCAACCACATCACCATCGGCGGCACGCGCGACGGCTGCGACGCGGCGCGGCGCGTGCTGGAGATGCTCTACGCCCAGGCGGTGAAGGGACAGGATCTCGACCAGGGCGAGGTCGAAGGCGCGATTCGTGCCGTGATCGCGCAGGGCTCGCTGTTCGAGTTCGACGCCAAGTCGGCCAAGTCGACCTTCGAAAGCATCAATTTGCGCAAGCGCCCGGTGCGCGCGCGTACCGCCGCACAGGATTCCTACATCCGCGCACTGAAACGCCATGAGCTGGTGTTCGGTATCGGCCCCGCCGGCACCGGCAAGACTTGGCTCGCGGTCGCGCACGCCGCGCAACTGTTCGAGCGCAAGGAGGTCGACAAGATCATCCTGTCGCGCCCGGCCGTGGAGGCCGGCGAGCGACTCGGCTTCCTGCCCGGCGATCTCCGCGAGAAGGTCGATCCCTATCTGCGCCCGATCTACGACGCGCTCTATGACCTGATGGACGCGCGCATCGTCGAGCGCGCGCTCCAGACCGGCGAGATCGAGATCGCGCCGCTCGCCTTCATGCGCGGCCGCACCCTGACCAATGCCGTGATCATCCTGGACGAGGCGCAGAACACCACCTCGATGCAGATGAAGATGTTCTTGACGCGTCTCGGCGAGAACAGCCGCATGATCGTGACCGGCGATCCGTCGCAGATCGACCTGCCGAACGGCCAGACCTCCGGCCTGTCGGAGGCGACCCGTCTGCTCGGCGGCGTCGAGGGCATTTCACAAGTTCATTTCACCGCCGAGGACGTGATCCGCCACGAGCTCGTGGCGCGGATCGTTGCCGCCTATGAGGGGTCGGCACAGCGGCCGGCCGCAGGCAAGCCATAGCGAGAAAAGCCGGATCGAAAGACGCAAGACAAGCGTCGTCCGCTCCGAACAACACCATGTCGCATTCCAACCTTCCCATGACCGAGGTTCTCGTCGTTGCCGATTGCTGGCAGGGCGAGCCCGATGCCGAGGCGGTGATCCAGCGCGCGATCGCCGCGGCGGCCTCTTTCGTCGACGACGACGTCACGGATGCCGAAGTGGCCGTGATGCTGACCGATGATTCCGGCATCCGCACGCTGAACAGCAACTGGCGCGGCATCGACAAGCCGACCAACGTGCTGTCCTTTCCCGCGCTCCAGCCGGAGGGCGAATGGAAGGCGGGCGATGCGCCGCGCATGCTCGGCGACATCGCGATCGCGTATGAGACGCTGCGGCGCGAGGCGGACGAGGAACAGAAGCCGTTCGACCACCATTTGAGCCATCTCGCGGTGCACGGTTTCCTGCACCTGATCGGCTACGACCACGAAAACGACGCTGACGCGGAGGAGATGGAAGCGCTCGAACAGGACGTCCTGGCCCAGCTCGGTATCCCAGACCCCTATGCAGAGCGCTGACGGATCGATTGAGATGGCGGATTCCGAACCAATCCACGACAATCCGCGAAACACCCGCAACCTGCCCGCGGTGGTGCAGCCGGGCGAGATCGCGCGTCCGACCGCCGAAGGCTGGCTGATCCGCGCGATCCGCACGCTGTTCGGCTGGAAGGCGGGATCGGTCCGCGACGATCTCCAGGTCGTGCTCGACGCCACGACGCCTGACGATGCCGGCTTCTCCGCCGTCGAGCGCACCATGCTGCGCAACATCCTCAACCTGCATGAGCGCCGTATCGCCGACGTCATGGTGCATCGCGCCGACATCATCGCGGTGAAGCGCGACATCCCGCTCGGCGAGCTGATGGACCGTTTCGAGAGCGCGGGCCATTCCCGCTTCGTTGTCTACAACGAGACGCTCGACGATCCCGTCGGCATCGTGCACATCCGCGACCTCCTGACCTTCATGACAGCCAAGGCCCGCGTCTCGGAGGCCACCAAGACCAAGCGCAAGAAGCCGCTGCCTGCCGGTCTCGATTTGCGCGCGGTCGACCTCGCGCTGCCGCTGCAGGACGCCAACATCATCCGCAAGCTCCTCTACGTGCCGCCCTCGATGCGGGCGATCGACCTGCTTGCGCAGATGCAGGCCTCGCGCATCCATCTCGCGCTCGTGGTCGACGAATATGGCGGCTCTGACGGGCTGGTCTCGCTCGAGGATATCGTCGAGCAGATCGTCGGCGAGATCGACGACGAGCACGACAGCGACGAGCCGCCGTCGATCGTGCGCCAGCTCGACAATTCCTTCATCGCCGATGCGCGCGCGAGCATCGACGACGTCCGCTCCGTGATCGGCGAGGATTTCGTCACTGGCGAGGCGGGTGAAGAGGTCGAGACGCTCGGCGGCTATCTCGTCAGCTTCGTCGGCCGCCTGCCGGTACGCGGCGAGGTGATCTCCGGCCCCGGCAATTACGAGGTCGAGGTGCTCGACGCCGACCCGCGCCGCGTCAAGCGGCTGCGCATCGCGGCCCGCAAAGAGCGTCCGGCCCCGCGCACCCAGCGCGAAAGCCGCCGCCGCGAGGCCTCACCCGATCAAGGTACGCCGCCATCCGGTGACGCGCCCAATCCGCCGCCCAGCGACGGAGCCGGCACGCAGTGACCCCGGCGCAACGACTTCGGATGGTCGCTCTTGCCATCATCCTCACCTGGGGATGGAAGCGCGCGCTCATTGCCATGGCGGCCGGCGCGCTCTCGGTGCTGGCGCTCTCACCGTTCAACGCCTGGCCGGTGCTGTTCCTGACCTTTCCGGTGCTGGTCTGGCTGATCGACGGTGCCGGCGGCGGCCGGTTCGGTGGCGTTCCAGCCGCTGCGCTGACCGGCTACTGGTTTGGGCTCGGCTATTTCGTCCCCGGCCTCTACTGGATCGGCTACGCCTTCTTCGTCGATGCCCAGACCTTTGCCTGGCTGACGCCGTTCGCGGTGCTGGGCCTGCCGGCCTATCTCGCGATCTACACGGCGATCGGCTTTGGCCTGGCACGGCTGCTCTGGACCAAGGACGGCGGGCGCATTCTCGCGCTCGCGGCTAGTCTCACCGTCGCCGAATGGTTGCGCGGCCATGCCCTGACCGGCTTTCCCTGGAATGCCTTCGGCTATGCGTTGTCCGAGCCGCTGCCGCTGGCACAGACCGCGTCCCTGATCGGCCTGTGGGGCATGACGTTCCTGACGGTCGCGATCTTCGCCAGTCCCGCGGTGCTGATCGACCGCACCGCGGATCGGAAAATGCCGTGGCGCGTGCCGGTCGCAGCGATCGCATTGCTGATCGTCATGGGCATCTTCGGCGCGATCCGCCTGTCGCTGCATCCAACGACGATGGTGGCGGGCGCAAAGCTCCGCCTGATGCAGCCGAATCTCCAGCAGGACGCCAAGTTCAACTACTCCGCCAAGGCGGAGGTGATGAAGAAGTACCTCGCTTTGTCGGACCGCGCCTCCGGACCCCAGTCGACCGGCGTACGCGATGCCACCATCCTGATCTGGCCTGAATCCGCCTTTCCGTTCTTCCTGACCCGCGAAGCCGACGCGATGGCGCAAATCGCGGACCTCCTGCCGAAGGGAACGGTGCTGATCACGGGGTCGGTCCGTGCGCCCGATCTGCCGCCCGGCACGCGAATCACGCGCGCCTATAACTCGATCTACGTGATCGACCACGACGGCAGCGTGCTTTCCGTCTACGACAAGCTGCACCTGGTACCGTTCGGAGAATTTCTTCCCTATCAGGATCTGATGGAGAAGCTCGGCTTCGAGCAACTGACCCGGGTTCAGGGCGGCTTCATTCCCGGCACCCTGCGGCACGCGCTGCCGGTGCCGAGCGCGCCGTCCGCGCTACCGCTCATTTGCTACGAGGCCATCTTTCCCGGTGACGTTGCGGGACGCGAAGAACGCCCGGGCTGGATCGTCAACCTGACCAATGACGGCTGGTTCGGAATTTCCACTGGCCCGCACCAGCACATGGAGCAGGCGCGGATGCGCGCCATCGAGCTCGGATTGCCGCTGGTCCGCTCGGCAAATACAGGGATTTCGGCGGTCGTCGATCCCGTCGGCCGGGTCGTCGCCAGTCTTGGCCTCGGCATCGAAGGCGTGCTGGATTCGGGCCTGCCCACTGCGATCCCGCCGACCGTGTATGCCAGGGTCGGCGACATTCCGGCCGCGATCCTCGTCGCGCTCGCCGTCATTCTTGCAGTGCGCAAGCGCGTTGCCAGACGGCTTCCCTGATCGCCGGCGGCGCTGCCGGTAAACTTTTGACAACCGTAATCCACCGGTTGACAGAGCGGCGGCGCGCTCCGCATTCTGCCCTTGCTGCACCAAGACAGTGGGGCGTTGCTAAATTTCTCCGCAATGTTTCCCAAAAATCCCAAGAGAGGTTTTGGCGACGTTATCACCTGACGCATACTCCCCTGTTGCGCTAAAGGTGTCTGAGGAGGGCAGAGGAGATGTCGAAAGCGCCCAACCCTGTTGACAAATATGTCGGCAGCCGCGTGCGCATGCGCCGCATCATGTTGGGCATGAGCCAGGAGAAACTTGGCGAAGCGCTTGGCCTGACGTTCCAGCAGATCCAGAAATACGAGAAGGGCACCAACCGGGTCGGCGCGAGTCGCATTCAGCAGATCGCGGAAATCCTCCAGGTGCCGGTGTCGTTCCTGTTCGAGGGCGGACCGAGCGGCACGCCGGGCCCCGAAGGCTTCAGCGAGGGCGCCTCGCCCTCCTACGTCTCCGACTTCCTCGCCACGTCCGAAGGGCTGGCGCTGACGAAAGCCTTCACCCGGATCACCGATTCCAAGCTGCGCCGCTCGATCGTCGATCTCGTCGAGCAGATTGCCGCCCGCGAAGGCCCCGACAACCGCTGACGCGCCCTGCATTCGGGCCATGAGGCTGCGCCAAATCTGGCCTATGTCGTGATGTGCGGTCCGCGTATAAGGCGCGCGACCTTCCACGACATTCCTCACCCCGAGGCTTTAGGCGACGACATGTCCAGCTCAAATCCGTTCGACACTGCGACCATCCTCGAGGGCATTCGCCACTGGGTGGAGATCGAGACGCCGACGGAGGCGCCTAAGCAGGTCAACAAGCTGATGTCTGTCGTCACAGAGCAGCATCGCGACCTGCCCGTCACGACCGAACGCGTCGCGGGCATCAATGGCTGCGGTGATCATCTCGTGGTGCGTTCGGCATGGGGACAGGACAGACCCGGCATTCTCGTGCTCAGCCATCTCGATACAGTACACCCGATGGGCTTCATCGAGCGCCTGCCCTTCAAGGTCGAGGGCGACAGCGCCTTCGGCCCCGGCATCTACGACATGAAGGGCGGCGCCTATATCGCCCATCACGCATTCCGCAACCTGTGCGCCACGTCCGACCGCTCGCCGCTCGGTATCACCCACATATTCACCTCGGACGAGGAGATCGGCAGCCCGACTTCGCGCGCGCTGATCGAAGCGGAAGGACGCAAGGCCAAATATGTGCTGGTGACGGAGCCGGCGCGCGACGGCGGCAAGATCGTCACGGGCCGCAAGGGCGTCGGGCGATTCGAAATCTTCATCAAGGGCGTGCCCGCGCATGCGGGCTCGCGGCCCGAGGATGGCCGCAGCGCCATCCGCGAGCTCGCCCACATCATCCACGCACTTGAGGGGATGAACGATCTCGAGCGTGGCGTCACCGTCAATGTCGGCGTGGTGCGCGGTGGCACGCGACCCAACGTCACGCCGGAAGAAGCCCATGCCGAGGTCGACCTGCGCGTGCTCAGCAATGCCGACGCCGAAGAATTCGTCGGAAAGATTCTTGGGCTGACATCGAAGACCGAAGGCGTCACCGTCAAGGTGACGGGCAACCTCAACCGGCCGCCCTACGAAAAGAGCAATTCCGGCGCCTCGCTCTATGAGCACGCGAAAACGCTGGCGGGCGAGCTCGGCTTCGACCTGATCGACACCCACACCGGCGGCGGATCGGACGGCAATTTCACCGCGGCCCATACCGCGACGCTCGACGGGCTCGGCGTCGACGGCAAGGGCGCACACACCCATTATGAGCAGCTCTACGTCTCCTCGCTCGAGCCGCGCGCGCGGCTGCTCTATCGCCTGTACCAGACGCTGCGATGAGCGAGCGCAGATCGGATCCGGCTCGCGCTGACGACGGCGAACGCGCGTTCTTCGGCCGCCGCAAGGGGCACAAGCTCCGCCAGCACCAGGCCGACCTCGTTGCGCATCTGCTGCCGCATCTCACGCTCGACATCACGCAAGGCGCGCCTGCGAATGCGCGCGAGATCTTCGATCCCGCCGCGCAAGCGCTGCGGCTCGAGATCGGCTTCGGCGGCGGCGAGCATCTGGCGGCGGAGGCGCAAGACTTTCCGGCCACCGGCTTCATCGGCTGCGAGCCCTATGTCAACGGCATGGCAAAGATCCTCGCGCAGATCGAGGCGCGCAATATCGGCAATATCCGCTTGTTCGCGGGCGATGCCGCCGAGCTGCTGGCCTGGCTGCCGAACTCTTCGCTGTCGCGGATCGACCTGATCCATCCCGATCCCTGGCCGAAGCGGCGGCACTGGAAGCGACGCTTCGTCCAGGACAAGACCATTGCCGCGATGGCGCGCGTGCTTAGAAGCAGCGGCGAATTCCGCTTCGTCTGCGACATCGACGATTACTGCGCCTGGACGCTGTCGCATCTCGCGCGCTCGCCGGATTTCGTCTGGCTCGCCGAGCGCGCCGACGATTTTCGGCAGCCCTGGGACGGCTACACCATGACGCGCTATGGCAGAAAAGCCGAGCGCGAGGGCCGCAAGGCGGCGTATTTGCGATTCAAACGACTATAGTTGTCATTCCGGGGCGATGCGCAGCATCGAACCCGGAATCTCGGGATTCCGGGTTCGCGCTTCGCGCGCCCCGGAATGACAGAAGAATTGACCTCAGATCGTCTGGCGGCTGCGCCAGAAATTCACGACGCGCTCGGCGGTCGACGGCATCAGCTTGGTGAAGTTCATTCGCGCCGCTTCGATATCGGCATCTGCGGGCGCGCGCTGCGGGCCGTACCACAACAGGATCAGGGCGCGCACGGTCGGCCAGCCGAAATTCAGAACCCGGCCCAGGATCAGGATCGGATCGTAACGGTCGCCGGCGATCAGCCGGTCGAGCACGGAGAGCCTGACGCCGGACATCGCGGACAGCGCAGCGATGGATTCCTCATATTTGTGGGCCTTAGCGAAGCCGAGCAGCGCGCTTTCGCCGAGGTGACCTTCGCGATGCAGGCCGAGCACGGTGCGCTGTGCCGCCGCATAATCGCGCCGCGGACCTGGCGGCAGCGAGGCCTCCTCGAGCTCGTTCATCGCGCGCCTGATCTCGGCCTGGCGCGCAGGCTTGACCACGCTCGACAGACGACGGCGGATGACGTCGAGCGTTCCGCCCAGGAGGTCCCTGAGCTGGTCGCCGGAGAGATCGTCGCGCTGGCCGATCTTGAGCGTCAGCACGCCGTCCTGTGCCGCACGCTTGATCAGCTCCGAATAGCCTCCTGCCGAGAACATCGCACCGGCATTGCCGACGGCACGCCGCACCACGTCGCGATCGCCGCGCTCGACCAGCACATCGGTGATGTCGGCGGACAGGACGGGTCGCTCGGTCATGGCAAGAAGGTGGCCCTGACCTTTCAGGCGCGCAATCTCCAGCAGCGCGGCTTCGTCGAGCACCGGCGAGCGGCGCAGCACGGGGCCCGCCACCTGAATTTCGTTTTCGCGCGCGAGCTGACCGACGAGATGGCGCGGCGCGTTTGCCACGCGCGAAAACCGTTCGGCAAGATCGATGCGCGCCGTCAGGTCGGCATGCGGAACGAGGTCGATCAGGAGATTGTCGAAGAGATCGACGAGATCAGGTCTGAGCTTGGCGGCGTCCTGGAAGAACAGGTCAGCGACGGCGCGCGCGATGTCGCTGCGACGCCGGGGGTCGCCACGCCTGACGATCTCGTCCAGTCCGGGAATGAGCGACGTGGCAACGGTCATGAAACGCAAACTCGCATTGGGCACGCCGGGAGTACACGAGAAGCCTTAAAATGCGCCGCCAGCAGGCAATTTAGGCCATCCTTGGTGAAGGAACGGTTAGGCCATGGGCCGCACAAAAAGCCGCTCCTGGGGCGGCCGGGCCTTGTCGAGAGGGGCGAAAAGCGCTATATCCGCGGCAACTTATCTTCTCATACGATCGGTATTGAGAGTGGGCCCGGAAGGACCCGCTCTTTTTTGTTACCTGCATCGACGACGAGATCGGGCGACCACGTCTGCGAGGGCCGACCGACCCCACGAGTTCCCTAAAGCAGCTTAAAGCAAGCGTTAACCACTAGAAGCGTCTTGACCCCTGATATGATCGAACCCAGCGCTGGTTCCACAGATACCGAGCTATTGGCCGAGCCGCGGCTCGTGGTCGAGCCGGGCGTGGCCGCGCGGGTCTCGGCGATCGCGGGCCCCGTGCTGCAAGGCATGGGCTATCGCCTGGTGCGGATCCGCATCTCCGGGGAAGCCGGCTGCACGGTCCAGGTCATGGCGGAGCGGCCGGACGGCTCAATGCAGATCGAGGATTGCGAGGCGATCTCGCGGGCGCTGTCGCCGGTGCTCGACGTCGCCGATCCCATCGACCGCGCCTATCGGCTGGAGATATCCTCGCCGGGGATCGACCGGCCGCTGGTGCGCCGCTCCGATTTCGAGCGCCATCTGGGTCACCTCGTGAAGATCGAGATGGCCGTCGCCCATGACGGGCGAAAGCGCTTCCGCGGCACCATTGCCGGCATCGAAGGCGACCGCGTTCGCATCACGCGCGACGACGTCAAGGCCGGCGAGGACACCGACGTTCTCCTGGTGATGGAGGATATCGGCGAGGCGCGACTGGTCCTGACCGACGAGCTGATCGCGGAGTCCATGCGCCGGGGCAAGGCGCAGGAACGCGAGATGCGCCGCAATCTCGGCCTGGAGCCGCCGCAACCGGCGCACGCCAAGATCAGCGAAAAGACGACCAAGAACACCAAGCCGAAAAAGAACCCGGCACCGAAGAACACCAAGCAACATCGCCTGGCCGCCGAACGGGCGCGGCGCGGCGAAATCGAGCCTGACGAAGGAGACTAACCATGGCAGTCAGCGCCAATCGACTTGAATTGCTGCAGATCGCCGACGCCGTTGCGCGCGAGAAATCGATCGACCGCGGTATCGTCATTGCCGCGATGGAGGACGCCATCGCGAAGGCGGCGCGCGCCCGTTACGGCAGCGAGACCGACGTTCACGCCGAGATCGACCCCAAGAAGGGCGAGCTCCGGCTGTCGCGCCACATGCTGGTCGTCGACAAGGTTGAAAATCATTCCAACCAGATTTCACTGGTCGACGCGCAGCGCGCCAATCCCGGCGCCCAGGTCGGCGACACCATTGCCGATACGCTGCCGCCGCTGGAATATGGCCGCATCGCCGCGCAGTCCGCCAAGCAGGTCATCGTGCAGAAGGTGCGCGAGGCCGAGCGCGACCGGCAGTACCAGGAATTCAAGGACCGCATCGGCGACATCGTCAACGGTGTCGTCAAGCGTGTCGAATATGGCAGCGTGATCGTCGATCTCGGCCGTGGCGAAGCCATCATCCGCCGCGACGAGATGCTGCCGCGCGAGGTGTTCCGCAACGGCGATCGCGTCCGCGCCTATATCTTCGACGTGCGCCGCGAGACCCGCGGCCCGCAGATCTTCCTCTCCCGCACCCATCCGCAGTTCATGGCGAAGCTGTTCGCGCAGGAAGTGCCGGAAATCTATGACGGCATCGTCGAGATCAAGGCGGTGGCCCGCGATCCCGGCTCGCGCGCGAAAATCGGCGTAATTTCCCGCGATTCCTCGGTCGATCCGGTCGGCGCCTGCGTCGGTATGCGCGGCTCTCGCGTGCAGGCGGTGGTGAACGAATTGCAGGGCGAGAAGATCGACATCATCCCCTGGTCGCCGGATATCGCGACCTTCGTGGTCAACGCGCTGGCGCCGGCCGAAGTGTCCAAGGTCGTCATCGACGAGGACCGCGAGCGCATCGAGGTCGTGGTGCCCGACACCAACAACCAGCTGTCGCTGGCGATCGGCCGCCGCGGCCAGAACGTCCGCCTCGCCTCGCAGCTTACCGGCTGGGACATCGACATCCTGACCGAGCAGGAGGAATCGGAGCGCCGCCAGGCCGATTTCGAGAACTCCACCCGCGTCTTCATGGAATCGCTCAATGTCGACGAGGTGGTCGGTCAATTGCTGGCGTCCGAAGGCTTCACCTCGGTCGAGGAACTGGCGATGGTCGACGTCAAGGAACTCGCCGGCATCGAAGGTTTCGACGAGGAGACCGCGCAGGAGCTGCAGAACCGCGCGCGCGAATATCTGGAGCAGCAGGAAGCCGAGCTCGAGGCCAAGCGCAAGGAACTCGGCGTCGAGGATGCCGTCAAGGACGTGCCCGGCGTCACCTCGAAGATGCTGGTGAAGTTCGGCGAGAACGACATCAAGACTGTCGACGACCTCGCCGGCTGCGCCACCGACGACCTGGTCGGCTGGACCGAGCGCAAGGAAGGCGGCGAGCAGACCAAGTTCAAGGGCGCGCTCGACGGCATCGACATCTCCCGCGACGATGCGGAGGCGATGATCATGCAGGCGCGCGTCAAGGCCGGCTGGATCACCGAGGCCGACCTCGCCAAGCCCGCTGAAGACGCCGAGGCGTCCGAACAGCAGCCGGCTTAAGGGCGATCAGGAGATGTCGCCCGGATGCTTGCTAGCACTGACCCCGAACTCGACCATGGACCGCGGACCGAAAGGTCCGCGACCATGCGCATGTGCGTGGTCAGCCGAAAGGTCCGGCCGATCGACGAGCTGATCCGCTTCGTCGTTTCACCCCAGGGCGATATTGTTCCCGACCTCAAGCGCAAGCTCCCTGGCCGGGGCATGTGGATATCGGCCTCGCGACAGGCGGTTGCGGAAGCCGTCCGCCGTAACCATTTCAGCAAGGCCTTCAGGCGCAATTTGCGCGTCCCGCCGACGCTTCCCTCTGACACGGAAACGCTGCTGGTTCGGAGTGTGACCGAGGCGCTGGCGATTGCCACCAAGGCGGGCCAGGTCCTGGCCGGTTTCGGCAAAGTCGAGACCGCCCTGAAAGAGGGAGCGGTTGCAGTCCTGATCCACGCCAGTGACGGAGCTCAGGACGGAATCCGCAAATTGGACGCGATGGTGCGGCAAAACGAGCGGAATCGCGACGAGAAGACGCAAATTCCGGTCGTCACCGCATTGAAATCGGCAGAATTGGATTTGGCACTAGGCAGGTCAAATGTGATACATGCTGCGCTGCTCGCGGGCCCGGCGAGCAGGACATTCCTGTCACGTAGCCAGATGCTGGTCCGATACCGGATGGCGGACGATGACGAGACTGCCGAAAAGCGCGGCCAGGATTTCTGAAGACAAACGACGACCGGTATGACGGTGCGGCAACGCACAACGACAACAAGATTAGGACTGCTGAATGGTTGATACCAAGACCCCTGGCGACAAGAAGCTGAGCGTTCCGAGCAAGACGCTGACGCTCAAGCCGCGCGTCGAAACGGGCACCGTGCGCCAGAGCTTCAGCCATGGCCGCAGCAAGCAGGTTGTGGTCGAGAAGCGCGGCAAGCGCCGGATCGGGGACACCGAGCCGCACACCCCTGAGGTTGCGAAGCCGGCGCCGGCCGCCCCCGCTCCTGCGGCGCGCCCGGCTCCGCCGCCCGCCGCGCCGCGCAACGCCAATTCCGGCGTGGTGCTGCGCACGCTGACCGAGGACGAACGTTCCGCCCGCGCCAGCGCGCTGGCCGATGCCAAGCTGCGCGAGGTCGAGGAACGCCGCCAGGCCGAGGAAGAGGCCCAGCGCCGCGCCATCCGCGAAACCGCCGAGCGCGCTGAGCGCGAGGCCGCTGAAGCCCGCCGCAAGGCCGAGGACGAACGTCATCGCCACGAAGACGAAGCCAAGCGGAAGGCCGA
Organism: Bradyrhizobium sp. Ec3.3; assembly: GCF_000472925.1. Taxonomy (GTDB): domain Bacteria; phylum Pseudomonadota; class Alphaproteobacteria; order Rhizobiales; family Xanthobacteraceae; genus Bradyrhizobium. The sequence goes on along the minus strand of NZ_KI421478.1, from coordinate 96,804 downwards.
GATCGAGGCCAAGAAGCGTTTTGGCGAAGGCGAGCAGCCGCAATCTGCGGCGCGCACCGCGACGGCAGCACCGGTGGCTCCTGCGCCGCGGCCCGGGACGACCAGTGCGCGGCCGACGGCCTCCGCGGCCCGGCCCGCAACGACCACGCAGCGGCCGGCCGGCCCGGCGGGTCGCGCCCCCGCAGTCGCCGCCGGACCGGACGAGGACGAGGGTCCGCGCCAGATCCGCCGCGGTCCCGGCGGCGTCGCGCGTCCGGCGGCAGCCCCCAAGACCACCCACAAGCCCGGCCCGCAGAAGGAGCGCGGCCGCCTGACGGTCGTCACCGCGCTCAATGCCGACGAAGTGCGCGAGCGCTCGATCGCCTCGTTCCGCCGACGCACCCAGCGCCTGAAGGGCCATGCCTCGAACGAACCGAAGGAAAAGCTGATCCGCGAGGTGACGATCCCGGAAGCGATCACCATCCAGGAACTCGCCAACCGCATGTCCGAGCGCGCGGTCGACGTCATCCGCATGCTGATGAAGCAGGGCGCGATGCACAAGATCACCGACGTGATCGACGCCGACACTGCGCAGCTCATCGCTGAAGAACTGGGTCACACCGTCAAGCGCGTCGCCGCGTCGGACGTTGAGGAAGGCCTGTTCGACGCCGTCGACGATTCCACCGACACCGAAACGCGGTCGCCCGTCGTGACCGTGATGGGCCACGTCGACCACGGCAAGACCTCGCTGCTCGACGCGCTCCGTCATGCCAATGTGGTCTCGGGCGAAGCCGGCGGTATCACCCAGCATATCGGCGCCTATCAGGTCCTGTCGCCTGAGAGCGGCAAGAAGATCACCTTCATCGACACGCCCGGCCACGCCGCGTTCACCGCCATGCGCGCTCGCGGCGCCAAGGTCACCGACATCGTCGTGCTGGTGGTCGCGGCCGACGACGGCGTGATGCCGCAGACGGTCGAGGCCATCAACCACGCCAAGGCGGCGCGCGTGCCGATCATCGTGGCGATCAACAAGATCGACAAGCCCGACGCAAAGCCCGAGCGCGTGCGCACCGAGCTGCTCCAGCATGAGGTGCAGGTCGAATCGTTCGGCGGCGAAGTCGTCGACGTCGAGGTCTCCGCCAAGAACAAGACCAATCTCGACAAGCTGCTCGAGATGATCGCGCTGCAGGCCGAAATCCTCGACCTGAAGACCAATTCGCAGCGTCCGGCCGAGGGCACCGTGATCGAGGCCAAGCTCGACCGCGGCCGTGGTCCCGTCGCGACCGTGCTGGTCCAGCGCGGCACGCTCCGTGTCGGCGACATCATCGTCGCAGGCGCCGAGATGGGCCGTGTCCGTGCGTTGATCTCCGATCAGGGCGACACGGTGCAGGAGGCAGGTCCGTCGGTGCCGGTCGAAGTGCTCGGCTTCAACGGTCCGCCGGAGGCCGGCGACCGTCTCGCGGTCGTCGAGAACGAAGCCCGCGCCCGGCAGGTCACCAGCTACCGCGCGCACCAGAAGCGCGAGAACGCGGCAGCCTCGATCTCCGGCATGCGTGGCTCGCTCGAGCAGATGATGTCGCAGTTGAAGACCGCGGGCCGCAAGGAATTCCCGCTGATCGTCAAGGCCGACGTCCAGGGCTCGCTGGAAGCGATCCTCGGCTCGCTCGAGAAGCTCGGCACCGACGAAGTCGCAGCCCGCATCCTGCATGCCGGTGTCGGCGGCATCTCGGAATCCGACGTGACGCTCGCTGAAGGCTTCAACGCAGCGATCATCGGCTTCTCGGTTCGCGCCAACAAGGAGGCGGCCGCGGCCGCCAAGCGCAACGGCATCGAGATCCGCTACTACAACATCATCTACGACCTCGTGGATGACGTGAAGAAGGCGATGAGCGGTCTGCTCGCGCCGACCCTGCGCGAAACCATGCTGGGCAATGCCGAGATCCTGGAGATCTTCAACATCTCCAAGGTCGGCAAGGTCGCCGGCTGCCGCGTCACCGACGGTACCGTGGAACGCGGCGCCAATGTGCGCCTGATCCGCGACAACGTCGTCGTGCACGAAGGCAAGCTGTCGACGCTGAAGCGCTTCAAGGACGAAGTGAAGGAAGTGCAGGCCGGCCAGGAATGCGGCATGGCCTTCGAGAGCTACCACGACATGCGCGTGGGCGACGTGATCGAGTGTTATCGAGTGGAGACGATCCAGCGCTCCCTGTAAGTCCAAATCTTACCGAAGCGCCTGGATCTTTTTGAACTGAAATTGCGAGAGCGCGATGGCCGGATTCATTCCGGCCATCGACGTCTCATTCGTTCAACATGACAATGACAATGCCCGTGTCCCATCACAGGCATGATGAGGTGATTTTTCAGAGAAATGCCCCGCCACCATCAGAAAAAGAGCTCCGCGCCCGGCGGCTCGCAGCGACAGTTGCGCGTCGGCGAGCAGGTTCGCCATGCGATGGCCGATATTCTGGCGCAAGGCAATGTGCATGATGCGGACCTCGAAGGCCACATCATCACCGTGCCGGAGGTACGGATGTCGCCGGATTTGAAGCTCGCGACCATCTACGTGATGCCGCTCGGCGGCCGCGACACCGAACGCGTGATTGCAGCGCTCGATCGCAACAAGAAATTCCTGCGCGGCGAAGTCGCGCGGCGCGTTAACCTGAAATTTGCACCTGACATTCGCTTCCGCGTCGACGAGCGATTCGACGAAGCGGAACGGATCGAGAAATTATTGCGAACGCCTGCGGTGCAAAAAGACTTGGACAAGGATCTGGAACAGTATCCGGATTCGGATCGGGAAGAAGAACAATGATGACGGACCCGGCTCACGGTGCAATCGGCACCGAAGACGCTGATTCGCGCGACGTGCAAAAAAATAATTTTGCCGAGATGCGCGGCGACGCCACGCCGCATGCGCAGGAGCGCCGCGTCAACAATGATCCGCGCGCCAAGCAGCAGAAGAGCAATCAGCCGCGCCGCGACCGGCGCGATGTGCACGGCTGGGTCGTGCTCGACAAGCCGATCGGAATGACCTCGACGCAGGCGGTTGCGGTGGTGAAGCGCCTGTTCCAGGCCAAGCGCGCCGGCCACGCCGGCACCCTCGATCCGCTCGCCTCCGGCGGCCTGCCGATCGCGCTCGGGGAAGCCACCAAGACCGTCCCCTTCGTGATGGACGGCCGCAAGCGCTACCGCTTCACCGTCTGCTGGGGCGAGGAGCGCGATACCGATGATATCGAGGGCCGGGCGACCGCGACCTCCGACCAGCGCCCGACCCGGGAGGCCATCCTGGCGCTGCTGCCCCGGTTCACCGGCGTCATCGAGCAGGTCCCGCCGCGCTATTCCGCGATCAAGGTCCAGGGCGAGCGTGCCTACGACTTGGCGCGCGACGGCGAGGTCGTGGAACTGGCCCCCCGCCCGGTTGAGATTCACCATTTATCCCTTGTGGATCAACCAGATAGCGATCGAGCGGTATTCGAAGCCGAATGCGGCAAGGGGACCTATGTCCGCGCGTTGGCCCGCGATATGGGCCGGATTCTTGGCACTTTCGGCCATATCTGCGCGCTGCGGCGGACCCTGGTCGGTCCATTTGGCGAGAACGACATGATTCCGCTGGATCAGTTGGAGGCTTTGTGCCATAGAGCCGCGTCCGGCGAGGGCAGCCTCGCCGACGCGCTTTTGCCCGTTGAGACCGCGCTGGACGACATCCCGGCACTGGCCGTCACTCGGGCTGATGCGGCAAGGCTCCATCGGGGCCAGGCCGTTTTATTGCGCGGACGGGATGCGCCCACTTGTAGCGGCACAGTCTATGTCACGGTGGCAGGCCGTCTTTTGGCGCTTGCTGAAGTTGGCAATGGCGAAATCATCCCCAAGCGTGTGTTCAACCTGACCGGCCTGACTGCCAGCACCGGTCGCAACGAGAGAAATTGACGATGTCGATTGCCGCAGAACGCAAAGCGGAAGTCATCAAGACGAATGCCACCAAGGCCGGCGACACCGGCTCGCCTGAGGTCCAGGTCGCGATCCTTTCGGAACGCATCAACAACCTCACGAACCATTTCAAGACCCACGTGAAGGACAACCATTCGCGCCGCGGCCTCTTGAAGCTCGTGTCGACGCGCCGTTCGCTCCTCGACTACCTCAAGAAGAAGGACGAGGCGCGGTACAAGGCGCTGCTCGAGAAGCACAACATTCGTCGTTAAGAGCTCTTGCGCGCGCCACCGGCGCGCGTTTTTGCGCGTGGTTTCGAACGAAAGCACTTTTTTCAAGGTTTTTGATCGAGGCTCACGCGCATGTCGGGTGCGGGCCAATACCGATTCGCATCCGGGGCATGATGGTCGAAGGCCGCGATTTGGCGTTCACGCTCATGCCGACTGACCTGTCCAGCAGCAATCCGGCGGCTGGGCGCAACGGGCAAGGCGCCCGTATGACCCGAAAGGATGGACGCCATCCGAAATCCAAAAACCATGGCAGGATCGCAGGACGCTGATCACCCGTTTCGATCAGCGTCCCGCAATCTTGCGCATGGTTTTTGTTTTTCGACGCGCCCCTTCTTTCGAGAACCCATGAAAGAAGACATCTATGTTCAATAAGCATTCAGTCGAGATCGACTGGGGCGGACGCCCTCTCAAGCTTGAAACCGGCAAGGTCGCGCGCCAGGCCGACGGCGCCGTCCTCGCGACCTACGGCGAGACCGTGGTGATCGCCACTGTCGTGGCCGCGAAAGCGCCGCGCGAAGGCGTCGACTTCCTGCCGCTGACGGTCGACTACCAGGAGAAGGCCTATGCCGCGGGCCGCATTCCCGGCGGCTATTTCAAGCGCGAAGGCCGTCCGACCGAGAAGGAGACGCTGGTCTCCCGCCTGATCGACCGTCCGATCCGTCCGCTGTTCGTCGACGGCTGGCGCAACGAGACGCAGGTGATCGTCACCGTGCTGTCGCACGATATGGAGAACGATCCCGATATCGTGGCGCTGGTTGCCGCATCGGCCGCGCTGACGCTGTCCGGCGCGCCCTTCAAGGGTCCGATCGGCGCCGCCCGCGTCGGCTTCGTCAATGACGAGTACGTGCTCAACCCGACCCTCGACGAGATGGTCGATACCCAGCTCGACCTCGTCGTCGCCGGCACCGCCGACGCCGTGCTGATGGTGGAATCGGAAGCCAAGGAGCTCAACGAGGACATCATGCTCGGCGCGGTGATGTTCGGTCACCGCCACTTCCAGCCGGTGATCAACGCGATCATCGAGCTCGCCGAGAAGGCCGCCAAGGAACCGCGCGAAGTCGTCGCGATCGACAATTCCGCGATCGAGAAGGAGATGCTCGGCCTGATCGAGCAGGAGCTGCGCACCGCCTACGCGATCCCGATCAAGCAGGAACGCTACGCCGCGGTCGGCGCCGCCAAGGAAAAGGTGTTGGCGCACTTCTTCCCGGAAGGGCAGGAGCCGAAATACGACAAGCTCCGTGTCGCCGCCGTGTTCAAGGAGCTGGAAGCCAAGATCGTTCGCTGGAACATCCTCGATACCGGCAAGCGCATCGACGGCCGCGACGTCAAGACGGTCCGCAACATCGTCGCGGAAGTTGGCGTGCTGCCGCGCGCCCACGGTTCGGCGCTGTTCACCCGCGGCGAGACCCAGGCGCTGGTCGTGACCACGCTCGGCACCGGTGAGGACGAGCAGTACATCGACGCGCTGTCGGGGACGTACAAGGAAACCTTCCTGCTGCACTACAACTTCCCGCCCTACTCGGTCGGCGAAACCGGGCGCCTCGGCGGCACCAAGCGTCGGGAGATCGGCCACGGCAAGCTCGCCTGGCGCGCGATCCATCCCGTGCTGCCGCCGCACCACGAATTCCCCTACACCACGCGCGTGGTGTCGGAGATCACTGAGTCCAACGGCTCGTCCTCGATGGCGTCGGTCTGCGGCGCCTCGCTCGCCCTGATGGACGCCGGCGTGCCGTTGAAGCGGCCGACCGCCGGCATCGCGATGGGCCTGATCCTCGAAGACAAGCGCTTCGCGGTTCTCTCGGACATTCTCGGTGACGAGGACCATCTCGGCGACATGGACTTCAAGGTCGCCGGCACGGAAGCGGGCATCACCTCGCTCCAGATGGACATCAAGATCGAGGGCATCACCGAGGAGATTATGCGCGTCGCCCTTGGCCAGGCCAAGGACGGCCGCGTCCACATCCTGGGCGAGATGGCGAAGGCCCTGACCGCGGCTCGCGCCGAGCTCGGCGAATACGCGCCGCGCATCGAGACCTTCAAGATCCCGACCGACAAGATCCGCGAAGTGATCGGCACCGGCGGCAAGGTGATCCGCGAGATCGTCGAGAAGACCGGCGCCAAGGTCAACATCGAGGACGACGGCACCGTGAAGGTCGCCTCCAGCGACGGCGAGGCGATGAAGGCCGCGATCAAGTGGATCAAGTCGATCGCGTCCGAGCCCGAAGTCGGCCAGATCTATGACGGCACCGTCGTCAAGGTGATGGAGTTCGGCGCCTTCGTGAACTTCTTCGGTTCCAAGGACGGCCTCGTCCACATCAGCCAGCTCGCTGCCAGCCGCGTGCAAAAGACCACCGACGTCGTCAAGGAAGGCGACAAGGTCAAGGTCAAGCTGCTCGGCTTCGACGATCGCGGCAAGACCCGCCTGTCGATGAAGGCGGTCGACCAGCAGACCGGCGAGGACCTCGAGGCCAAGCAGAAGGCTACCGAGGGCCAGCAGGCTCCGCGCGAAGCGGCCGGCGAGTAAATCTCTCGGCACTGCAAACACGAAGGGCGGCCTCTCGGCCGCCCTTTTTGTTTTCCTTCACCTCTCCCCAGCGGGAAGAGGTAGAGCACCTCAGGCGATGTCGAAGCGATCGGCGTTCATCACCTTGGTCCAGGCCGCGACGAAGTCCTTGGCGAACTTCTGCTTCGAATCCGCGCTCGCATAGACTTCGGCGAAGGCGCGGAGCTGGGAGTGCGAGCCGAAGATCAGGTCGGCGCGGGTCGCGGTCCACTTGACCGCATTGGTCTTGCGGTCACGTCCCTCATACGCGCCGTTGGCAACCGGCGCCCACTGCGTGCTCATGTCGAGCAGGTTGACGAAGAAGTCGTTGGTCAGCGTCCCCGGCTTCGCCGTGAACACGCCGTTCTTCGAACCGCCTGCGTTGGCACCGAGCACGCGCAGACCGCCGACGAGAACCGTCAGCTCCGGCGCGGTGAGCACGAGCAGCTGCGCCCGGTCCACCAAAGCTTCCTCCTGCCTCAGGAACTGATGCTTGCCGCCGACATAGTTGCGGAAGCCGTCAGCCCGCGGCTCGAGCGGCGCGAAGGACGGAACGTCCGTCTGCTCCTGCGACGCATCCATGCGGCCCGGCGTGAACGGCACCTTCACGTCGATACCGGCGTCCTTCGCAGCCTTCTCGACCGCGGCGCCACCGCCGAGGACGATGAGGTCGGCAAGCGAGACCTTCTTCTTGCCCGCGTTGAACTCCTTCTGGATCGCCTCGAGCTTGCCGAGCACCTTGGAGAGCTGGGCCGGCTGGTTGACCTCCCAGTCCTTCTGCGGGGCAAGGCGGATACGCGCGCCGTTGGCGCCACCGCGCTTATCGGAGCCGCGGAAGGTCGAGGCCGATGCCCAGGCCGTGGAGACCAGCTCGGACACCGAGAGGCCGGAAGCCAGGATCTTCGTCTTCAGGCCATCGACGTCGTGCTCGCTGACGAGCTCATGATCGACGGCCGGAATCGGATCCTGCCAGATCAGCGTCTCCTTCGGCACCAGCGGGCCGAGGTAGCGCGCGATCGGACCCATGTCGCGGTGGGTGAGCTTGAACCAGGCGCGGGCAAAGGCGTCCGCGAACTGGTCGGGATGCGCGAGGAAGCGCCGCGAGATCTTCTCATAGGCCGGATCGAAACGCAGCGAGAGGTCGGTCGTGAGCATGGTCGGAACATGCTTCTTGGACTTGTCGAACGCGTCCGGAATGACCGCCTCGGTCACCTTGGCCTTCCACTGCTGCGCGCCCGCGGGGCTCTTGGTCAGCTCCCATTCGTGACCGAACAGGTTCTCGAAGAAATAGTTGCTCCACTTCGTCGGCGTCTGCGTCCAGGTGACTTCCGGACCACCGGTGATCGCGTCGGCGCCGATGCCCGTACCGTGCTTGCTCTTCCAGCCGAGACCCTGATCTTCCAGCGCACCGGCTTCCGGCTCGGGTCCGACGAGAGACGGATCGCCCGCACCGTGGGTCTTGCCGAAGGTGTGGCCGCCGGCGATCAGCGCGACGGTCTCCTCGTCGTTCATCGCCATGCGGAAGAACGTCTCGCGGATGTCCTTGGCGGCCGCGACCGGATCCGGCTTGCCGTTCGGTCCTTCCGGATTGACGTAGATGAGGCCCATCTGCACCGCGCCGAGCGGCTCGGCGAGCTGGCGTTCGCCGCTGTAGCGTTCATCGCCCAGCCACGTGCCTTCGGGACCCCAATACAATTCTTCCGGCTCCCAGACGTCGGCGCGACCACCCGCAAAACCGAACGTCTTGAAGCCCATCGACTCCAGCGCGACGTTGCCGGCGAGAATCATCAGGTCGGCCCACGAGATCTTGCGGCCGTACTTCTGCTTGATCGGCCACAGCAGCCGGCGGGCCTTGTCGAGGTTGGCGTTGTCGGGCCAGCTGTTCAGCGGCGCGAAGCGCTGCTGACCGGCACCGGCGCCACCGCGACCGTCGGTGATGCGGTAAGTGCCCGCGCTGTGCCAGGCCATGCGGATCATCAGGCCGCCATAGTGACCGAAGTCGGCCGGCCACCACTCCTGGGAGTCGGTCATCAGCGCATGCAGGTCCTTGACGACCGCATTCAGGTCGAGCGTCTTGAATTCCTTGGCATAGTCGAAGTCCTCGCCCATCGGATCCGACAGATCGGAATTCCGGTGCAGGACCTGGACATCCAGTTGGTTCGGCCACCACTCGCGGTTCGAGGGTGCGGGTTTGCCGCCCGTGAACGGGCATTTTGCTTGATCGTCCATGAATACCTCCTCTGGTGGCGTCGAACTTCGCCATGACCCAGGTCAAGCGACTCTAGGCGCCCCCTCTTATCAGGTAAAGTTGACTTTAATGATCGCTGCGATAGGATTTTCTGATGATAAATCTGACGCTGCGGCAGCTCCGATATTTCGATGCGCTGGCGCGTCTCGGCCATTTCGGGCGCGCGGCGGAAGCCTGCTCGATCTCGCAGCCGGCGCTGTCGATGCAGATCAAGGAAATGGAGGAGACGCTCGGCGGCCTCTTGCTCGAGCGCAGCGCGCGCCAGGTCGCACTCACGCGCTTCGGCGAGGAGCTCGCCCAGCGCGTGCGCGAGATCCTGCGCTCGGTCGATGAGCTCGGCGACTTCGCGCGCGCCTCGCGCGACCGCTTCGCCGGCCGCCTGCGCATTGGCATGATCCCGACGATCGCGCCCTATCTGCTGCCCACGATCACCAAGAACCTCACGCGCCTGCATCCGGAGCTCGATATCCGCGTGCGCGAGACGATGACACCCAAGCTGATCCAGGAGCTGACCGAAGGCCGGCTCGACACCGCGATCGTCGCGCTGCCGGTCTCCGAACCATCGTTGACCGAAGTTGCACTGTTCGAGGAAAAATTCCTGCTGGTGCGACCGGGCACGGATGAGGGAACGCCGGTGCCCTCACGCGAGATGATGCGCGAGATGCGGCTCTTGCTGCTCGAGGAAGGACATTGTTTCCGCGACCAGGCGCTGTCGTTCTGCAATATGCAATCGGCCCCGCCGCGCGAGATGCTGGATGCGAATTCACTGTCGACGCTGGTTCAGATGGTCAGCGCCGGCATCGGCGTGACCTTGATCCCGGAAATGGCCCTGCCGGTGGAGACGCGCTCGGCCTCCGTCTCGGTCGCGCGCTTCGCCGATCCGCAGCCCTCGCGCACCATCGGCATGGTCTGGCGCAAGACCAGCCCGCTGGCACGGCAGCTCCTGCAAATCTCCGAGGTGGTGTGCCTGTCGGCCGGCAAGGTGCGCGCACGGCATGCGGCAACAGCCGCTCCACGCAGGGCCTGATCGATCATACCCATGTCCACTCCGGTCATCCGTCCTGCCGAGCCGCACGAATACGACGAGATCGCCCGCGTCTGGATGGAGAGCTGGGTCTCGACCGGCCTGGCGGAGGCAAGCAATTTCCTGCTCGCGAACCTGCGCGCGCGCGTGCGGCGCGAGATCGAGGATGGCTGGAGCCTCTTTGTCGCCGATGATCATGGCGTGATCGCCGCCATGCTGGCGCTGCATCTGCCAAAACTCTATCTCGACATGCTCTTCGTCGCGCCAAGCTATCAGGGACGCTCGCTCGGCCGGCAGCTGCTCGCCTTCACGCGGACGCAGTTGCCCGACGAGATCGTCCTGCGCTGCGTGCGTGAGAACGAGAAGGCTTGGCGCTGGTACGAGCGCGAGGGCTTCATGTTCGAGCGGGAAGAGATCGCGACGGCAACGGGCTTCATGATGAAGTGCTATCGGTGGCGCAGAAAGAACAGCGTCGATCGATTGCCAGGTAGTGTCCTAGTTTGAAATGAAGGGCTGCCTGCGATAGGCTCGCGATGCTCGCGACGGGAGAGCAATGTGGCGAGGTTCAAGCTTAATTCTCCGGGCGCTTGGGGCGAAAAGAACGCCAGAGAATACAGCTATTCGATGGTCTTGGAGACCGATGGCCGAGTTGAGTTATCCGGCCAAGGCGGCTGGCATCCTGATACGCTCGATTTCCCGGTCGGCGTTCCGATTGAGGCAGAGATCAATCAAGCCTTCGATAATGTGGCCTTCATGCTGAATGAGGTCGGGCTTGATTGGGCAAACGTCGCTCACATCAACTCATACCATACGCCGGAACCGGACGGGACGATCCTTGCAGCTACAGCGGAGATGGCGCGGCAGTTTCGCCTTCGGATGCCCGATCATAAGCCGATCTGGACGTGCCTGGGCGTCGCGGTACTTGGCGACCCCAAGATGCACGTCGAAATCCGCGTCACGGCCTTTAGAGAGTGACGGCAACGTGCTTTTTGTAGGGGCTGCGCTTTCCAGGCTTCGGCGCAACAGCGTCCATCTTCTCGCAGAGATCGTCCATCGACCAAAGCGTCTGCGACACGCCAGCGGCGATTGCAGGCTCATTTTCAGTGTCTTGTGCATTTTGATGACGTTGTACCAAAGCGTGCGGAAAGGGAGCGTTGACCAACATCTCGCGTGAAACATGCATCGCAACCCCAGCCGTAGCGACTTGCCAAGTTGCACAAGACGCGCGATGCACGAGGAAGATCGCGTCCCGATGAAAGGTGAGATCCCATGATCAAGCTCTACTGGTCGCCCCGCTCGCGCTCCTTCTCCGCGCTCTGGCTGATGGAAGAAACCGGCCTGCCCTATGAGCGTGTACTGACCGACATCACGACGGGCGCGCAGAAGGCGCCGGAGTACTTGAAGATCAATCCGATGGGCAAGGTACCGGCCCTGGTCGATGGCGATGCCGCGCTCGGCGAGGCGGCCGCGATCTGCGCCTATGTCGCCGATCGCTATCCGGAGACGAAGCTCGCGCCGGCGCCGACCGATCCGCGTCGCGCACGATACCTGCAATGGCTGTTCTTCGGGCCGGCCTGCATCGAGCCCGGGTTGATCCAGATCTTCACCAAGCTCGAGGTGCCCACCTCCACAGCGGCCTGGGGCAGCGCGACGCAAGTGTTCGACGTCCTCGACACCGCGCTGGCCAAGGGACCATGGATCCTTGGCGACGAGTTCACGGCCGCTGACATCGTGATCGGCTCGGGGCTGAACTTCGCCGTGCGGATGTTCAAGTTGGTGCCGCCGCGCCCCAGTTTCGACGCTTATATCGCCCGCTGCGTGGCGCGGCCGGCATTCCAGCGCGCAGAGAAGATCGCGGCGGGGTGAGGCGACTGCGTCGGACTCAAAGCCTGACCTTAAGGACGGCCAGACCGGATTGCTGCAGCAATCCGGACGTCGTGGCCTGGAGGCCGTACCGAATGCCGAGATCGACACGGTCGCTGCCGGCAACGACCAATCCGAGGCCCGCCGAGTAGATCCATGGCGAGAGGTTGAGACCGTTGGTGACGAAGCTCGTGCCACCTCCGGCAAATGTCGCGCTGATCTGTAATCCCCGATTCCACGCGTTGTAGCCGATCCCGACTTCGCCGGTGAGATAGGCTTGCCTCGCCAGCTGATACGCGCCCTTGAGCCCCGTCGTTAGGGTCAGCTCCCGATAGACTTGCGAATCGACGTTGAGGCTGAAGCCGCCGGCACCATTTTCCTGATAGGCGGGCGAACGCACCTGTCCGTAGTCCAGTCGAAATGACGGCACGAGCGTAAGTCCAACCTCGAGCGGGATCTGCTTCTTGACCGCAACACCGACGTGAGCGCTGTAGGACCGATAGTTTCCTGCTGCGGTGTTGTTGATGAAAGTCAGCGAGCGACTTTCTCCATTGTCATTGAGCGCGCCGTCAAGCTGGGCATCGACGTGAAGGTCGCGGCTGACGGCGTAAGCGCCGTAGAGTCCCAGCTGATATGAATCGATGGCGAGCCGATTGGGAATCGCATCCTCGCTTCCCGTGATCGCCTGACGGGAATAGGCAAACACGCCGCCAAGCATCGCGCGTGGCGAAATCGCAGCGTCCGCGCCGACGGCTACGCCGCCGCCGGAGGCGTTGTATCCGGGGACGCCATCGAGGCTTCCCTGCCGGACGATGCCGCCGAACGGCTTCATCCAGACGTTCCGCTCGGGCACAACGCCGGAGCTGAGCCCACGAATGTCGTCAAGACGTCCCGTGACGGCCTGCTGAAGCGCGCGCTGCGTCGCATAGGTCGCCTGCGACGCCGCGCCGGTGAGAACGGGCAATGTCTGATTGATGGCGTTGGACAGGCTCGGACCGCTCAGATTGTCCAGGGCGAGGAAGCCCGGCACCATGGAGCCCGTCCAGCCAAGCGACGTCGTGGACATTTGGTAGAGCGTGTCGGCCGCGCCAATCCCTGCCCGGTTGTTCTGGGATCGCAGGGTGACGGCATAGGGCTGCACTAGCGACAGGTAGGCTATCGCGCCGGTCGGATTGCCCGTCGGGTCGTAGGTGCTGACCAGCATCTGCGAACCCGACGCGTCGCCGCTTGCGGTCCCATAGAGACTGGTGAGATTGCCGCGTGACAGCGTGTTGAAGAGAACGTTGCCCTCCGGCGTCACGGAGCCCAGCAGGGTGAAACTGGTGGCACCGCCTGTGGGCGCGATACCGACGCCCCAGAAATATCCGTTCTGATAATTCGTGATGACGAAACGTCCGGGAGTGGACGTGCCGAACAGGGCGGGACTGACGATCCGCCACGGCGTGCCGGCCGTCCATGCCCATTGCGGCACCGAATTGGCCGGGACGGCCTGCGAGGGCGGCGGCGTGAAGGTCGCGGGGTCATAGGGCAGCATATAGGCCCAGTGGGTCACGAGGAGGCTATCCCCCGTGATCATCTGCATTTCCATCTCCGTTACACCGTTGATAGATCGCATGTTGCCGAGGCCGACGGTCACGGCGCCTCCCGAGGTCGGCGTGAACAGCATCGTGATCTGCCCCGCCGTCGTCACGAAGCCCTGGATCGTGGAGGTGTCGGTCACGAGCGCCGACCCGATCTTGAGCTGCGCGACGCTGGTCCCGGTGAATGATCCATTCGTCGCGGTGGATAGCGACCACAGCGTCTGATCGCCGATTGGAATCGGATTCGAAAAACCCGTTATCGGCGCAGCGTAGGCCAGCAATTGTGCCGTCGGCACGTACCAGTGCGTATTGGACAGGGCCGAATCCCAGATCGCCGACTGTGCCAGGACAGGGAAGCTCGCGCAGGTCAGGGCAGCGCCCGCAATGGACGCGAGCACACCCGCGCAACAGATCGCACGCACCATCGGCAAGATTCCTCCCGAACCGCGGGACGCGCCGGTCGTGCGGCGCTACCGGGCGCAGGAAACATCATCCTATTGCCGAGTCTGCCCCATGATCGTGGGGTGCGAGGAGGCGCCGCGGCCCCGGTCGGGCCTCGGAAGGCTCATTCCGCCTTCAGATCTTCCGGCTTCGGCATCAGGACGATGTTGTAGCCGGAATCGACGTAGTGCACCTCGCCGGTGACGCCGCCGGACAGATCCGACAGCAGATACAGCGCCGAGCCGCCGAGTTCGTCGAGCGTGACGCCGCGGCGGAGCGGCGCATGCTTCTGCTGGAAAGCGAACATCGCGCGTGCCTCGCCGATGCCCGAGCCGGCGAGCGTGCGGATGGGGCCTGCAGAGATCGCATTGACGCGGATGCCTCGTGGACCGAAATCGGCGGCGAGATAACGCACCGAGGCTTCCAGCGCCGCCTTGGCCACGCCCATCACGTTGTAATTCGGCATCGCGCGCATGGAGGCGCCGAAGGTCAGCGTGATCATGCTGCCGCCCTCCGTCATCAGTTCGGCAGCGCGCTTGGCCACTTCCGTGAACGAGAAGCAGGAGATCACCATGGTGCGCGAAAAATTCTCGCGGCTGGTGTCGGCGTAGCGGCCCTTCAGCTCGTTCTTGTCGGCAAAGCCGATCGCGTGGATCACAAAATCGAGTTTGCCCCACTTTTCGCGCAAGGCAGCGAATGTGGCATCGACACTGGCGATGTCCTCGACGTCGCAAGGCAGCACCAATTCCACGCCAAGAGACTCCGCCAGCGGCTTGACGCGCTTGCCTAGGGCATCGCCCTGGAAGGTGAAGGCAAGCTCGGCGCCGTGGGCATGCAGCGCCTTCGCCATGCCCCAGGCGATCGAGTGATCATTGGCGATGCCCATGATCAGACCGCGCTTGCCTTTCATCAGACCTTCCATCGCCTCATAGCTCCCATTTCGACGTCATCGCCCGCCTTGTGCGCACTTGCGCACTGGAGCGGGCGATCCAGTATTCCAGGACGGTTCGTGATAAATCGAGAGGCCGCGGCGTACTGGATGGCCCGCCTTCGCGGGGCATGACCAAATCGAACAATCACGCATCCAGCCGGCTGAACACCAGCGTGGCGTTGGTGCCGCCGAAGCCGAAGGAGTTCGACAGCACGGTGCCGATCTTGGCGTTGTCGATGCGCTTGCGCACGATCGGCATGTCGGCGAACACCGGATCGAGCTCCTGGATGTGCGCGCTCTCGCAGATGAAGCCGTTGTTCATCATCAGCAGCGAGTAAATCGCCTCCTGCACGCCGGTTGCGCCCAGCGAATGGCCGGTGAGCGCCTTGGTGGCGGAGATCGGCGGGCACTTCTCGCCGACGCCGAACACCTTCCGGATCGCCTCGATCTCCGGCGGATCACCCGCCGGCGTCGAGGTGGCGTGCGGGTTGATGTAATCGACCTTGGTCTTGACGGTCGACATCGCCATGCGCATGCAGCGGTCGGCGCCTTCACCCGACGGCGCGACCATGTCGTAACCATCCGACGTCGCGCCATAACCGACGATCTCGCCATAGATGCGCGCGCCGCGCGCCTTGGCATGCTCGAGCTCTTCCAGCACCAGCACACCGGCGCCGCCTGCGATGACGAAGCCGTCGCGATTGACGTCATAGGGACGCGAGGCGGTGGCGGGCGTGTCGTTGTATTTCGAGGACATCGCGCCCATGGCGTCGAACAGGACCGACAGCGACCAGTCCAATTCCTCGCAACCGCCGGCGAAGATGATGTCCTGCTTGCCGATCTGGATCGTCTCGTAGGCATTGCCGATGCAATGGTTCGACGTCGCACAGGCCGACGAGATCGAATAGTTCACGCCCTTGATCTTGAACCAGGTCGCGAGCGTCGCGGACGCCGTCGACGACATCGCCTTCGGCACCGCGAAAGGTCCGACACGCTTCGGTCCCTTGCTGCGGGTAATGTCGGCGGATTCGACGATGGTGCGGGCCGACGGGCCGCCTGAGCCCATAATGATGCCGGTGCGGATGTTGGAGACTTCGTCAGGCCCGAGGCCGGAATCCTGGATCGCCTGCTCCATTGCGATGTGATTCCACGCGGCGCCCTGGCCGAGGAAGCGCATCGCGCGCCGGTCGATCACAGCGGCGGGATCGAGCGTCGGCTCGCCCTGCACCTGCGAGCGGAAGCCCATCTCGGCATATTTCTCTGCCCGCGAGATGCCTGACTTCGCCTCGTGAAGGCTCGCAAGCACTTCCTGGGTGTTGTTTCCGATGGACGAGACAATGCCCATCCCGGTGACCACAACCCGCCTCATGACCGCCTCGCCCTAATCGTTGTCGCCTTCAAATTGATGCGCCTTGCTTCAGCCCAGGCTCGTGCCCTGCTTGAACAGGCCGACCTTCAGATCCTTGGCGCGATAGATAATCGTGTCGTCGACCGAAAGCCACCCGTCGGCAATGCCCAACACCAGCTTTGAGCGCATTACGCGCTTGATATCGACCTGGTACACGACCTTGCGGGCCTCGGGCAGCACCTGGCCGCCGAACTTCAACTCGCTCAACCCCAGCGCGCGGCCGCGTCCCTCGCCGCCGATCCAGCCGAGGTAGAACCCGACCATCTGCCAGAGCGCGTCGAGGCCTAGGCAGCCCGGCATCACCGGGTCGTTCTTGAAATGGCAGCCGAAGAACCAGAGGTCCGGCTTGACGTCGAGCTCGGCCCGCACCAGCCCCTTGCCGAACTCGCCGCCGGTATCCGAAATTTCCGTGATGCGGTCGAACATCAGCATCGGCGGCAGCGGCAACTGGGCGTTGCCTGGGCCGAACATCTCGCCGCGGGCACACGCCAGCAAATCCTCGTATTCGTAACCGTTGCGCCTGTTCAGCATCCCGGAGCCTCTGTTCAAATCCCGATGGGGCAGTTTTGGCGAGAATGGCCCCGTTTCTCGACGGAAGGAGCGCCATTCGCCGTTGTCAGGCGCGAAAACCGCGTGACCGGACGGACCGCGGGCCAAGCCTCGTTGAGCCCGGCTGCGCCAAAATCGGTTAAGCGGGACCGCGCGCTCTCTATCATAGGCCCTCCCGGCGTCAAAGCGCCCTTTACAGGGTAAAATGATCGCATCTCGTCCCGGTTCCGGACCGACTTAGAACCGCTCTAGTTGCGAGAAACTTGCATCTGCATCTATCCGTCCATATATTGCAGAACAATAGTGTTTTTCCTCGCGTGCCCTGAAATCGGAAATGAGCGATAGCGCCCCGAACCACCATGACGAAACCGCCCATTCCGCGTCCCTCCACTCCGGACGCCAGCCGGCCCTGACCGGCTGCCCGTGGCACGACGTCAACGAAATGCTCCAGGCCGCCGGGCTTCGCCCGACGCGCCAGCGCATGGCGCTGGGCTGGCTGCTGTTCGGCAAGGGTGCCCGGCACCTCACCGCCGAAATGCTCTACGAGGAAGCGACGCTGGCCAAGGTTCCGGTGTCGCTGGCGACCGTCTACAACACGCTGAACCAGCTTACCGATGCCGGTCTGCTGCGCCAGGTCAGCGTCGACGGCACCAAGACCTATTTCGACACCAACGTCACCACGCACCACCACTATTATCTCGAGAACAGCCACGAGCTGGTCGACATTCCCGACCCGCATCTGGCGCTCTCGAAGATGCCCGACGTGCCCGAGGGCTACGAGATCGCGCGCATCGACATGGTGGTGCGCCTGCGCAAGAAGCGCTGAGTTCTCGAAACAGGACGAGAGATCGTCATGGCCGGGCTTGTCCCGGCCATTTTTATTTGCGTGGTCATTCCGGGATGGTGCGCGAGCACCAGACCTCCGAGCGCAATTGCGCTTCGGGGAATCTCGAGATCCCGGATTGCGATGCTGACGCATCGCCCCGGGATGACGCCTGCGGCGTCAGTTCACCAGCTCGTCGGAGTAGACGCCCCAGAGCCGCTCCTGCTGGATCCAGCCGTCGAAACCGTTGCCCATGACGTGGCACCAGCCTGTGGTGCATTTCTTGACCTGGGCGACGACGCCGGCCTGGAGCTTTGCGGCGACCGCGCTCTCGGTGTCGGCGCGATCATAGATCGGCGCGAGATCGTCCTTGTGCTTCATGGTGACGACCGCGGTGCGGCGCCCCGACAGCAATGAATGATAGACCCAGCCCTCGGCGCCTTCGGAATCGCGCACCCGGCGCCAGTTCTCGAACTCGGCGGTAATTTCGACCGGCAGGCCGGCGCGGGTGTAGACCCAGGCCACATCGTTGTCCTTGGTCGGGCCGGCGCGGACATTCACATGGTCGGATTTGAGGCTGACATAGCGCGGCACGGGAAGGCCGCTCGCGGTCTGAACCGCGTCCTTGGCCGAATGTCCGGGGCTGACCGATGCGCCCAGCCAACCCAAGACGAGCACCACCACCGACCAAAAACGCCCCAACGCCATCACGACCCGTCTCCTGCCGGAACCCTGGCGCAAGCGAGCCGAATTCCGAGAAATCACTTCCAAATCCATGCCGCATGTCCTCTCCCCGCCCCACGCGGGTCTTTCCCTCCGCTGCCGTGGTTCTTGTCTTGGCCCGGCCATCTGCTAGAGAGGACGAGCGTCTAACAAACCAGTTTGGCCCGATTTTCCGGCCGGAAACGTCGGGAGAGCTTGAAGGAAACGCCGGGGACGATGCGGCAAGGCCAGTGTCGAACAACCGGGTTAATGAGGTCTGAACGGTAAGCCTTTGACCACAGAGGCGGCCAGCGAAGCCTCATGAGAGCAGGACATGTCGGTCAAGAAAAAACCCCTCGTCGTCGTGACACGCAAGCTGCCGGACTCGATCGAGACGCGCATGCGCGAATTGTTCGACGCCCGGATCAATCTTGACGACACCCCGATGTCGCGGGAGCAGATCGCGGAGGCCGCGCGCACGGCCGAAGTGCTGGTCCCGACGGTGACCGACCATATCAACGCCGACATCATCAACCAGCCCGACTGCAAGCTTCGCCTGATCGCGAATTTCGGCAACGGTGTCGACAATATCGACGTCGAGGCGGCGCATGCGCGCGGCATCACCGTCACCAACACGCCGAAGGTTCTGACCGAGGACACCGCCGACATGACCATGGCGCTGATCCTCGCGGTGCCGCGCCGGCTGATCGAGGGCGCCTCGGTGCTCACGGAAGGCAAACCCTGGGCGGGCTGGTCGCCGACCTGGATGCTCGGCCATCGCATCGGCGGCAAGCGCCTCGGCATTGTCGGCATGGGCCGCATCGGCCAGGCCGTGGCGCGCCGTGCCCGCGCCTTCGGCCTGCAGATCCACTATCACAATCGCCGTCCCGTCGCCCCGAAGATCGCTGAGGAGCTTGGCGCGACCTATTGGGAAAGCCTCGACCAGATGCTGGCGCGGATGGACATCATCTCGGTGAACTGTCCGCACACGCCTGCGACCTATCACCTGCTCTCGGCACGGCGGCTGAAGCTGATCCGGAAAGAGGCCTATATCGTCAACACCGCGCGCGGCGAGGTGACCGACGAGGATACGCTGATCAAGCTGATCGAAGCCGGCGAGATCGGCGGCGCCGGCCTCGACGTCTACGAGCACGAGCCCGCGGTCAATCCGAAGCTGGTGCGGCTCGCGAAAGCCGGCAAGGTGACGCTGCTGCCGCACATGGGCTCGGCCACCATCGAAGGCCGCGTCGACATGGGCGAGAAGGTGATCATCAACATCCGCACCTTCCTCGACGCTCACAAGCCGCCGGATCGCGTGCTACCGAGCATGCTCTGAGATTTATTGTTCGCGCGTCTCGCGTTTGCGCCAGCCGGCGACGAAATCGATGAAGGCGCGCAGCGCGGGCGGCGTTTGGCGCCGGCTCGGATAGTACAGGAACGGTCCCGGAAACGGCTCGCACCAATCCTCCAGCATGCTCACCAGCGCACCGGACTTCAGGGCTTCGCCGACATAGCCATCAAGGCTTGCCCAGATGCCAGCGCCGTCCAGCGCGGCACGCATGGCAAGACCCATGTTGGTCGAGATCAGCTTGGCCGGTGGATCGACTTTCATGATCTGGCCGCCCTTCTCGAATTCCCAATCGTGCATGACGCCGCTGCTGTAGCGGGCGCGGATGCAATCATGGTCGAGCAAATCTTTCGGGTGCCGGGGCATGCCGCGCCGCGCGACGTAATCGGGTGATGCGACGACGACATAGCTTTGCGGACCGCTCAGCGAGATCGCCACCATGTCCTGCGCGAGATGCTCGCCATAGCGCACGCCGGCATCGAAGCCCGCACTGACGATGTCGACGAAACCGCTTTCGGAAACGATGTCGAGATCGACCTGCGGATAGGCCGCGAGGAACGGCCCGACCATCGGTGCCAACACCAGATCGACCGCCGGCGGCGGCGCATTGATGCGCAGGCGGCCCGACGCAACCTCGCGCAGGCCCCGGACCTGATCGAGGGCATTACCAACATCCCGCAGCGCCGGGGCCACGCGCGACAGCAGCAGCTCGCCTGCCTCGGTCAGCGCGACGCTGCGGGTGGTGCGGTTCATCAGACGGACGCCGAGGCGCTCCTCCAGATCTCGTAGGCGCTGACTGAGACTCGACACGGATACGCGAATGTCCTGCGCCGCGCGCCGGAAGTTGCGGGTGCGGGCGACAGCAACGAAGACGTCGAGATCACGCAGGTCAGGATCGGCCATTGTTCGATATGATGAACAAGCTATTCTGAATTGTCCAGCTTATCGGCGTAATCGGCCATGCGCATATCTGACCTCATCACGCGGCGCAGCCTGCCCGCCATTCGAGGAGAGCCATCATGGAACAGCGCAAACTCGGTTCAACCGGCCCCACCGTCACTGCGATCGGTCTCGGCTGCATGGGCATGTCGGAGGTCTACGGACCGGCCGACCGCGATGAGAGCATCGCCACGATCCATGCGGCGCTCGATGCGGGCATCACGCTGCTCGACACCGGCGACTTTTACGCCATGGGCCACAATGAAATGCTGATCCGGGAAGCGTTGAAGGATCGCCCGCGCGACAAGGTGCAGCTCAGCGTCAAATTCGGCGCGCTGCGCGGACCCGCCGGTGAATTCGCCGGAATCGATTGCCGGCCGGCCGCGATCAAGAACTTCCTCGCCTATTCGCTTCAGCGGCTCGGCACCGATTACATCGACATCTATCGCCCGGCGCGGCTCGATCCCAATGTTCCGATCGAGGAGCCGATCGGCGGAATCGCCGAGCTGGTGAAGGCCGGCTACATCAGGCATATCGGCCTGTCCGAGGTTGGCTCCGACACCATTCGCCGCGCGCACGCCGTACATCCGATCGTCGATCTCCAGATCGAATATTCGCTGATCGCGCGCGGCATCGAGCGCGATATTTTGAAGACCTGCCGCGAGCTCGGCATCGGCATCACCGCCTATGGCGTGCTGTCGCGCGGTCTGATCAGCGGCCACTGGACAAAGGACAGCGGCAAGGCCGGCAGGGATTACCGGTTGATGACCCCGCGCTTCCACGGGGCGAACCTCGACGCCAATCTCGCGCTTGTCGACTCGCTGCGTGCGATCGCTACCGAGATCGGTGCCACGCCGGCGCAGGTTGCGATCGCGTGGGTGGCGGCGCAGGGCAAGGAGATCGTGCCGCTGGTCGGCGCCCGCACCCGCAACCGTCTCACCGAGGCGCTCGGCTCGACCAAGGTGACACTGACGCCGGCGCATCTTGCGGCGCTCGCAAAAGCCTTCCCGCCGGATGTCGCCTCCGGCACGCGCTATGCCGCCGAGCAGATGGCACATCTGGACAGCGAGCGGCCGCTCGCGCGCTGAGCAAGCCCGCCACTACTCGCGGTGGATGCTCAGATCGTCGAAGACGGGTCCATCGCCGTTGAGCGGATTGGCCGGATCGCGCGCGTAGCGCAGCGTCTCGAA
This sequence comes from Bradyrhizobium sp. Ec3.3, assembly GCF_000472925.1. Classification (GTDB taxonomy): domain Bacteria; phylum Pseudomonadota; class Alphaproteobacteria; order Rhizobiales; family Xanthobacteraceae; genus Bradyrhizobium. Next base: position 75,020 of record NZ_KI421478.1, on the reverse strand, counting down.
GCGCATCGCGCGCGCATCCAGCATCAACAGACGGCCGACCAGGCCCTCGCCGAAGCCGACGATCTCACGGATTGCTTCCAGCGCCATCATCGAGCCCAGCACGCCGGCGAGCGCGCCCATCACGCCGGCTTCGGAGCAGGCCGGCACGGTGCCCGGCGGCGGCGCCTCCGGGAACAGGCAGCGATAGGTCGGATTGAATTCACCGGCCTCGTTCTTTTCGTGCGCGCGGATTGTCGTCAGCGAACCGTCGAAGGTGCCGAGCGCGGCCGTGATCAGTGGCCTCTTCGCGAAGAAGCAGGCGTCCGAAACCAGATAGCGGGTTGAGAAATTATCGGAGCCGTCGAGCACGAGGTCGTAATCGCCGATCAGGCCGAGCGCGTTGTCGGCGTTGAGCCAGGTGGCGTGACCGACGAAGCGCACATGCGGATTGAGGGCCGCGATCCGCTCCGCGGCGCTCTCGACCTTGTGCCGGCCGATATCGGGCGTCGTGTGGATGACCTGGCGCTGAAGGTTGGAGAGCGACACGACGTCGTCATCGACCACGCCGAGCGTGCCGATGCCGGCGGCGGCAAGATACATCAGGGCCGGCGCGCCGAGACCGCCGGCACCGATCACCAGCACGGAGGCCTGCTTCAGCGCGGCCTGACCCGGCCCGCCGACATCGCGCAGCACGATATGGCGGGCATAGCGTTCGAGTTCGTCGGGACTCAGCATCGTCGTTCCTCTCTTGACCCTCATGGTGAGGAGCGCGGAACGCGCGTCTCGACCCTGAAGGCCCGCATGTCACCCGGGGCCATCCTTCGAGACGCGGCCTTGAGGTCGCTCCTCAGGATGAGGACATGAGAACATGGCTTCGCGCCCTCTATCGCAGGCCTGAACCACCCCGAGATTGTTTGCGACCAACGAGATGTGCTTCAATGAGCCCACGTTCAATGGCCGGGTTGGATTTGTCATGAGATCGATGCTCGCGGCAACATTTGTGTTGGTGACCGCGGCGAGCGCGCACGCGCAGATGACGACGCCGCCGCTTCCCGGCACCAGGCCGAAGACGGTCCAGACCGTTCCGATCCGTCCCGCATTGCAAACGCCGTCCGAGACCGCGGACGCCATGGCGCAGGCGGAGCGCCTTCTGCTGCAATCCGACCTCGCCTGGGTCGGGCAGTATAACGGCGCGATCACCGGCGACGTCAGCGAGCGCATGGTCAACGCCATCAAGGAATACCAGAAAGCGAACGGCGGCAAGCCGACCGGTGTGCTGAACCCGCAGGAGCGGGCCGCACTCACCGAGACGGCGCGCAAGAAGCAGGAGAGCGTCGGCTGGAAGATCGTGATGGAGCCTACCAGCGGCGCGCGGCTCGGCATCCCCGGCAAGCTCGTGCCGCAGCAGGCGACCGACGCCAACGGCTCGAAATGGACCTCGCCGACCGGCACGGTGCAGGTGCTGCTCAGCCGCCGCAAGGAGGCGAACCCGACCACCGCAAAGCTCGCGGAAGTCGAGAAGAAGGACCCCGCCGGGCGCAAGGTCGATTACACGGTGGTGAAGCCCGACTTCTTCGTGCTGTCGGGATTGCAGGGCCTGAAGAAGTTTTACGTGCGCGGCACCTTCAGGGGTGACGAGGTGCGGATCATGACGATCCTCTACGACCAGGCCATGGAAAACACCGTCGAGCCGGTCGTGATCGCGATGTCGAGCGCCTTCAACGCGTTTCCCTCGATGCCGCAGGCGGGACCGCCACCGCGGAAAACCGTCGAATATGGCACCGGCATCGTCGTTACCGACGACGGCGCGATCGTCACCGACCGTCTCGTGACCGACGGGTGCCTTGCCATCACCATCGGGGGCTATGGCAATGCCGACCGGCTTGCGGAGGACAAGGAGCACGATCTCGCGCTGCTGCATATCTACGGAGCGCGCGGATTGAAGCCGCTGAACTTGGCGAGCGGGGCGGCCAAAGCGGCCGTCGATGTCATCGGCATCGCCGATCCGCAGAATCAAGGCGGCAGCGCCGCGGTCTCGAGCCTCAAGACTGCGCTGGCGCCCGTCACCGGCGGCGATGCAGCGCTCTCGCCGGCGCCGGCGGTCGGATTTTCCGGCGCCGCCGCGATCGATGGTGACGGCAAGTTCGCCGGCATCGCACTGCTGAAACCGTTGGTCGTCGCCGGCCCCGCCAACGCGGCGCCTGCCGCGCAGGCCGTGATGGTGCCTGCCGATGCCGTGCGCGATTTCCTGAAGGCGAACGATGTAACCGGCAATGGCAGCTCGACGGATGCAAAAGCGGCCGTCGTGCGCGTCATCTGCGTGCGGAAGTAACGATCAGGCGACGGCCACGCTTCTTCTCTCGTGTCCCGGACGAGGCGCGGCATGAAATGCCGCGCCTCCGAGCCGGGACCCATGCAACCCAAATACTCAGCGCGCAGTTTCTGGGCCCCGGCTCAGCAGCGCACCGCTGGCGCGCTGCGCTGCTTCCGGCGCACGAGCGGTACGTACGACTACTGATTCAGTATTGCTACGGATTCGCCGCAATCCCAGATTCCGCCATCATCGTACCGTTGATTCGGACATCCGCGATCCCCTTTGGATCGGGCCGGGCACGTCCTGAGCGAGAAGAGCTCAGCATCACCATCGATGCACGTTCGCGTGGCGTTACCCGAGACCCAAGCATTCCAGAGGATTCAACATCTATGCATACTATCGTACTGGCCACCCAAAAGGGTGGCAGTGGCAAGAGCACCCTCGCCATCGGCCTCGCGCTGGCCGCCCGGCAGGCCGGATTCAGCGTTCGCCTGATCGAGACCGACCCGCAGGGCACGCTGTCGAACTGGCAGCGCCGCCGCACCACGGCTGATCCCGTGGTCGAACCGATCTACCAGGCCTCCAACATCGAGCCACGTTTGAAGATGCTGGCGGCGAGCGGCCTGCAGCTCGCGATCGTCGACACCGCGGCCGGCCTCAGCGCCGCGACCACCGCTGCAATTCGCCATTCCGACCTGTGCCTGATCCCGGCCCGGCCCACGGTCGCTGACATCGAGGCTACCGCCTCGACGCTCAGCGTCGCCCGCGCCTGGAAACGGCCCTTCGGCTTCGTGCTGAACCAGACACCGATCCGCGGCCAGCGCATCGACAATGCGGCCAATACGCTCGGCGAGGAAGCCGCGCTCGAGCTCGCCGACGTGCTCGCGCGCCCGATGATCGTAATGCGCAACGATCACCAGGATTCGCTCGCCGCCGGCCTTGCCGTCAGCGAATTCGCGCCCGGCAGCAAGTCGGCCGCCGAGATCCGCGGGCTCTGGGATTGGATCGAGACCCGGCTCAACCTCGCGACGACGACCAATCTGCTGATCGATCAGGTCATCTCGGCCGCCAACGGAATGTTGCACGCCGCCGCAGAGATCACGTCGAAGGACACAGCTACACTGGCGTCCTGAGCGGGGCGATCGCTCAGACGACAGCCGGGCTCCCCGTTTTCCGGTAGCAGGGCGCCCAAGCTGCGAAGCAATCCGCCCACCAGCCCGGCCGGATTGCTTCGCTTCGCCATTCGAAGGCTTCATCCGCCCCGTCATTGCGAGCGCAGCGAAGCAATCCAGAATCTTTCCGCGGTGACAGTCTGGATTGCTTCGCTGCGCTCGCAATGACGCTCGTGGTGGGTTCGTCAGCCGCGCAGAGACTCACGGCTTTCTCGGCCGCGAGCTTGATCCTCACTTCTGACATTTCGGGCACCAGAACGTCGATCGTCCGTTCTGGGTGAAGCGCTTCACGATGCCGCCGCAGCCCGGCGTCTTGCAGGGCTCGCCTTCGCGATCATAGACCTTGAACGAATGCTGGAAGTAGCCGAGCTCGCCGGTGGTCTGGCGATGATCGCGCAGGCTCGAGCCGCCCGCCTTGATGGCGTCGTTGAGCACGGCATGGATCGCGCCGACCAGCCGCTTGGCATGATCGGTCGGCTCCTCCTTTCGCGTGGCAAGCGTGGCGGCGATCCGGCGCGGCGACAGATGCGAGCGATGCAGCGCCTCGCAGACATAGATGTTGCCAAGCCCCGCCACCACACGCTGGTCGAGCAGCGCGGCCTTCAGGCTGGTCTTCTTGCCGGCGCAGGACTGCGCCAGCATCGCGGCGTCGAATTCGTTGCCGAGCGGCTCGGGGCCGAGCCCGCGCAACAGCGGCTCGTCCTCGAGCGCGTTGCGCGCGATCACTTTCATGTAACCGAAGCGGCGCGGATCGTTGAACACGATGTCGGCGCCCGAGGACATGCGAAACAGCACGTGGTCGTGCGAGGAGTCCTTGCCCCTGGGATAGTGAAATTCTCCCGGCGACTTTTCATCATTGGGCTTGATCACGCGGAATGAGCCGGACATGCCGAGATGCATCAACAGCACGTCGCCGGAGGCGAGATCGGCCATGAGATATTTTGCGCGCCTGCCGAGCCCGGTGACCACCTGGCCCTGGAGCCGTGCCACGAAGTCCGGCTGAAAGGGAAAGCGCAAATCGGCCCTGCGGGCCTCTGCCTTGACGATTTTGGCGCCTTCCATGACGGGCTGGAGGCCGCGGCGGACGGTCTCGACTTCGGGCAATTCAGGCATGGTCAGGCATTCACCTTATGAGGGCGGTGTGATAGCGCCATTGCGGCGGCCGCGCTATGGTCCGCCTCGTGGAGTAGAGTAATGGATCGGCCGGGCGAAACCACGCATTTTGGCTTCAGGGACGTCCCCCTGAGCGACAAGCAGACGCTGGTGAACGATGTGTTTCACAGCGTCGCCTCGCGCTATGACCTGATGAACGACCTGATGTCCGGGGGCCTGCACCGGGTCTGGAAGGACATCATGATCAACGCGCTCGATCCGCCGCGGAGTGACCGGCCGTTCGCGCTGCTCGACGTCGCCGGCGGCACCGGCGATATTTCCTTCCGTGCCGCCAAGGCGGCAGGCTCCGGCTTTCATGCCACGGTCTGCGACATCAACGCCAACATGCTGGCCGTGGGACGCGAGCGCGCCGAGAAGCGGCATCTCGACACCCAGGTCGATTTCGTCGAGGGCAATGCCGAAGCGCTCGCCTTTGCCGATCGCAGCTTCGACGCATATACGATCGCTTTCGGAATCCGCAACGTGCCGCGGATCGATCTCGCACTTGGCGAGGCCTATCGGGTGCTGAAGCCCGGCAGCCGCTTCCTGTGCCTGGAGTTCTCCACGGTCGAGATGCCCGGGCTCGATCGTCTCTATGACCTGTTCTCGTTCAAGGTGATTCCGCCGCTTGGCCGCATGGTCACGGGCGATGCCGAATCGTATCAGTATCTCGTCGAGTCCATCCGCAAATTCCCCAAGCCGAACGCCTTCGCCGACATGATCCGCGCGGCCGGCTTCTCCCGCGTGAGCTGGCAGACCCTGTCCGGCGGCATCGTCGCATTGCATTCAGGCTGGCGTTTGTGATCTCTGCCATTACCCACATTGCGCGTCTTGCCCGCGCCGCGATCGTGTTTGCGCGCGAGGGCGTGTTCGGCGCCGTCGATCCGAGCCTGGTGCCGCCGCCTGGACAACTCGCCCTGAAGCTTGCCCGCCTCGTCGAACGGCGCGGCCCAAAGCACGGACCGCGACTGTCGCGCGCGCTGACCCGGATGGGCCCGGCCTATCTCAAGCTCGGCCAGTTCCTGGCAACACGCCCGGACGTCGTCGGCGTCGTCATGGCGCGCGACCTTGAAAGCCTCCAGGATCGCCTGCCGCCGTTTTCGCAAGCCGAGGCGGAAGCCGCGATCGCGACATCGCTGGAGCGTCCTCTGACGGAGGTGTTCGCGAGCTTCGGCCCGCCCGTTGCGGCGGCCTCGATCGCGCAGGTGCATCGTGGCGAGGTGGTACGCGACGGCGTGCGCAAGGCGGTCGCGATCAAGGTGCTGCGACCCAACGTCGCCGCGCGCTTCCGACGCGACCTCTCCGATTTCTTCTTCGTCGCACACAAGGCTGAGACCTATTCGGCGGAAGCACGCCGCCTGCGCCTCGTCGAGGTCATCAACACCATGTCGCGCTCGGTCGCGATGGAGATGGACCTGCGGCTGGAAGCGGCCGCGCTGTCGGAGATGGCGGAGAACACGCAGGGCGATCCGGATTTCCGTGTGCCCACGGTCGATTGGGATCGCACCACGCACAACGTGCTGACGATGGAGTGGATCGACGGCATCGCGCTGAACGACCACGTGCGCCTGCAGGGGGCCCATGTCGACCTGCCCGACCTCGGCCGCAAGGTCATCCAGAGCTTTCTGCGCCACGCGCTGCGCGACGGCTTTTTTCATGCCGACATGCATCCGGGAAATATGTTCCTGGACGATGCGGGACATCTCGTCGCGGTCGATTTCGGCATCATGGGCCGGCTCGGCCTGAAGGAGCGGCGCTTCCTCGCCGAAATCCTGCTCGGCTTCATCACCCGCGACTATCGCCGCGTGGCGGAGGTGCATTTCGAGGCGGGCTACGTGCCCTCGCACCATTCGGTCGAGAACTTTGCACAGGCGATCCGCGCCATCGGCGAGCCGATCCACAACCGCACCGCCGAAGAAATCTCGATGGCGAAGCTGTTGACGCTTTTGCTCGAGGTCACCGGCCTGTTCGACATGCAGACCAGACCCGAGCTGATCCTGCTGCAAAAGACCATGGTGGTGGTCGAGGGCGTCGCGCGCGGCTTCGATCCCAAGCTCGACATCTGGAAAACCGCCGATCCCGTGGTGCGCGAGTGGATCGCGCAAAATCTCGGCCCGGTCGGCCGCATCCAGGGCGCGATTTCCGGCGCCGGCGAGCTCGGCCGGGTGCTGGCGGGACTGCCTGCAATCGCGAGCCGCGCCGTGACAGTGCTCGAGCAGCTGGAAACCATGACCCGCGAAGGCCACATGCTGTCGTCGGACACGATCGAGGAAATGGCCCGCGCGGAGGGCCGCAAAGCTCGGTGGCAGACGATTGGCCTTTGGGTCATTGCCCTCGCCCTGGTCGGAATCCTCCTCGCCATCCGAGGGAATTGATTGCAATGCATTCATGATGTGATAGCATTGCCATCATTCCCTGCTGGAGGGCGTCATGGCCAGCCTGACCATCCGCAAGCTCGACGAAGGCGTCAAAACCTATTTGCGCCTGCGCTCGGCCAAGAACCGCAGGTCGGTCGAGGAAGAGGTCCGGGTCATCCTGCGGGAGCTGATCGAGGGCCGCGAGGAGCCGCTGACGCCGTTCGCGGCGCCGCCCGCGGCGTCTCCCGCTCCCCCATCCCCGCGCACCGGCGCCGTGGCCGAGGCCAGCGTCACCCTGATCATCGGCGGCGGGATCGCAGCCTACAAATCGCTCGACCTGATCCGCCGGCTGAAGGAGCGACGCGTCGACGTCCGCTGCGTGCTGACGAAGGCCGCGCAGCAATTCGTCACGCCACTGGCGGCAAGCGCGCTCTCCCATGAGCGTGTCTATACCGACCTGTTCGATCCCCAGAGCGAGTTCGACGCCGGCCACATTCGCCTCGCGCGCGACTGCGACCTGATCGTGGTGGCGCCGGCAACCGCCGATCTGATGGCCAAGATGGCATGCGGTCATGCCGACGATCTCGCCAGCGCCATCCTGCTCGCCACCAACCGAAAAATCCTGCTGGCCCCGGCGATGAATCCGCTGATGTGGAATAACGCCGCGACACGCCGCAACGTGGCGCAACTCCAGCGCGACGGCGTGGTGATGATCGGCCCCAACGCCGGCGAGATGGCGGAAGCGGGCGAGGCCGGCGTCGGCCGGATGTCCGAGGCCATCGAGATCGCCGTCGCCGCCGAGCGCCTGCTGCGGCCGCCGGTGCCGCGGCCGCTCGCGGGCAAGCGCGTGCTGATCACCGCGGGGCCAACCCACGAGCCGATCGATCCGGTGCGCTACATTGCCAACCGCTCCTCCGGCAAGCAGGGCTTTGCCATTGCCGCCGCCGCGCAGGCCGCAGGCGCCGAGGTGATCCTGGTGAGCGGCCCGGTCGACCTCAACGATCCCGACGGCGTCACGGTCAAGCACGTGGAATCAGCCCGGCAGATGCTGGAGCATGTGCAGGCCTCGCTTCCGGTCGATATCGCCATCTTCGCCGCAGCGGTTGCCGACTGGCGGGTCGCCAATGAGGGCGAGCAGAAGCTGAAGAAGACGTCGGCCGGCATGCCGCCGCTTCAACTCGTCGAAAACCCCGACATCCTCGCCACGATCTCGAAACTCAGCGACAAGCGTCCGCCGCTGGTGATCGGCTTTGCCGCCGAAACCGAGCATCTCATCGACAACGCCAAGGCCAAGCTCGCGCGCAAGGGCTGCGACTGGATCGTTGCCAACGACGTCTCGCCGGCAACTGGCGTGATGGGCGGCGACCGCAACACCGTGCATCTGCTCAGCCGCAAAAGCGGTGGGGAGGACGGCGAGATTGCGGTTGATTCCTGGCCGGTGATGACCAAGGAACAGGTCGCCACCGAGCTGATCGCGCATGTCGTAAAGAGCGTGGCCGACAAATCCCTGGAGCCCGCATCTTGAGCACGAAGGTCACCGTCGAACTGCAACGCTTGGGCCATGCCGAAGGCCTGCCGCTGCCGGCCTACCAGACGGCCGAGGCCGCCGGCCTCGACCTGATGGCCGCCGTTCCCGAGGGCGAACCTCTGACGCTCGCCCCCGGCAAGCACGCGCTGGTGCCGACGGGACTCGCGATCGCATTGCCGGCCGGATACGAGGCGCAGGTGCGGCCCCGCTCCGGCCTCGCCGCCAAGCACGGCGTCACCGTGCTGAACTCGCCCGGAACGATCGATGCGGACTATCGCGGCGAGATCAAGGTGATCCTGATCAATCACGGCGATACGCCGTTCGAGATCAAGCGCGGCGAGCGCATCGCGCAGATGGTGATCGCACCTGTCGTTCAGGCCAGTCTGGTTCCCGTCACCACGCTGTCGGCGACGGATCGCGGCGCCGGCGGCTTCGGCTCCACCGGACGCTGACACAGCCGCGAGTTGGCTTCACCTCTCCCGCTTGTGGGAGAGGTCGCGGAGCGAAGCGACGCGGGTGAGGGCTCTTTCCTCATTGGGAATCTCTCTGCGGAGACACCCTCTCCCCAACCCTCTCCCGCAAGCGGGAGAGGGAGCGCACCACCATCGCGGCGGCCAGCGTGACACGCTAACACGTGGCAACTCCAGCCGAATCAGCCGCAGGACTACATGGACCTGGAACCGCGTGGCCGGCATTTTTTTGGGGCCACCTTTGCGTTCACGATCTGGACTCTTACCGGTCGAGTCACGAAGGGGATATTGTCTCTTGATTCGCGCGCGGCGGGGGAAATCGCCGGGCGCAAATTCGTGCGGTCTTGGGGCAATGATGTCAGGCGTGATCGTGTCGATGCGTCGGACGCTGCTGTCGTGCACGTCGTTGGCGCGCAACGGCCTGATCGGTGGCGCTCTTGCGGCGCTCCTTCCGGCTGCGCCGGCGGATGCCGCCGATCTCGTCGACACACTTTCCACACTGCTGGACTTCAACCGGCAGGAAATCGCGGTGCTGGCGACCGCGCTCGCTCTGCTGGGCTTCTCGGTGGTCGCCGCGATCCTGTTGATGCGGACCCGCGTCCGCACCGCGAAGAACGAGGAGCGGTTGCAGACCCGGATCGGGGAACTGCAACTCCAGGCCGACCGCTTCGGCGCGCTGCTGTTCGCCGAGCCGCAGATCCTGATCTCCTGGCCCGCGGGCGACAATCGCGCGCAGATCTCCGGCGACATCTCCATGGTGCTGCCGCGTGACTCCTCGCCGCAGCGCGTGCTGGCGTTTGGAACCTGGCTGCCGCCGGAGCCGGCGCTGCAGATGGATCACGCGGTCGATGCGCTGCGCGAGCATGGCGACGGGTTCCAGCTCAATCTGTCCACCGCGAGCGGCCGTACCCTCGAGGCGATCGGCCGCGCCATCGGCGGCCAGGCCATTGTCAGGATTCGCGAACTCTCGGGGCTCCGGCGCGAGCTCGCCGAAACCAATCTGCGCCACAAGGCGCTGCTCGACGAGACCGAGATGCTGCGCGGCTTTGCCGCGGCTAGTCCCTGGCCGATCTGGGCCAAGAGCGCGAACGGAGCGCTCGCCTACGCCAACCCGGCCTATGTGCGGGCGACCGAAGCGGCAAGCGTCATCGATGCCCAGGAGCGCAAGCTCGAGCTCCTGGACAGCGCCGACCGCGCCGACATGGAGCGCGGGCTGAAGGACGCGGCCAGCTTCACCTCGCGCCTGCCGATCGTGATCGGCGGCGAGCGCCGCATCTATGACGTGCGTGCCGTCAATGTCGGCGACAGCAGCGTCGGCGTCGCGATCGACGCCAGCGAAGCGGATGCGCTGAGCTCGGCGCTGGTGCGGATGGCGGAGGCGCATCGCCGCACCCTCGACCAGCTCTCCTCCGGCGTTGCCGTGTTCGACGGACAGCGGCGGCTCGCCTTCTACAACGATTCCTATCGCCGGCTCTGGGATCTCGACCGTACCTTCCTCGATGCCAATCCCGATGATTCCAGCGTGCTCGATCAGCTCCGCGCCGCACGCAAGCTGCCCGAGCAGCCGGATTTCCGTGCCTGGAAGGCCAAGCTGCACGAGGCCTATCGCGCGGTCGAGACCGCCCATGACACATGGTTCCTGCCCGACGGTCGCGCGCTCTCTGTCGTCACCACGCCCAGCCCCGAAGGCGGCGTCACCTATCTGTTCGACGACGTCACCGAGAGCCTCGATCTCGCCCGCCGCTTCGACGGCCTGATCCGCGTGCAGCGCGAGACGCTGGACAGCCTCGCCGAAGGCGTCGCGGTGTTCGGCAGCAACGGCAAGGTCCAGTTGTCGAACCCGGCCTTCGCGCGGATGTGGAAGCTGTCGAACGAGGCCTTGCGCGAGCAGCCGCACATCCAGGCCGTGGAGGGCTGGTGTCAGCCGCTGTTCGACGAGGCGCATGTCTGGCGGCAGATTCGCGAGGCCATCACCTCGATCGAAAATCGCGTCGACGTGCCGCTGAAGCTGGAGCGCAAGGACGGCAGCGTCGTGAACGGCATGATCCGGCCGCTGCCCGACGGCGCCACGATGCTGACCTTCCAGGACATCACCGACACCGAGAATGTCGAGCGCGCGCTGCGCGAGCGCAACGAGGCGCTGGAAGCCGCCGACCAGATGAAGGTGGATTTCGTCCACCACGTTTCCTACGAGCTGCGCGCCCCGCTCACCACCATCATCGGCTTCGCGCACTTCCTCAGCGATCCCTCGACCGGTCCGCTGACGCCGAAGCAGGCCGAATATCTCGACTACGTCACCAAATCGACCAACGCGCTGCTCGCGCTGACCAACAACATCCTGGATCTTGCGACCATCGACGCCGGCGCGATGAAGCTCGAGCTCGGCCCGGTCGACGTCTCCAAGGCAATCGAGCTTGCCGCTGAAGGTATCCAGGACCGGCTCGCCACCGACCGCATCCGCCTCAAGGTCGAGATCGCGCCCGACGCCGGCAGCTTCATTGGCGACGAGAAGCGGGTGGTGCAGGTACTCTATAACCTGCTCGCCAACGCGGTCGGCTTCTCGCCGCAGGATTCCACCGTCGGCATCAGCGCGCGCCGCACCGAGCGCAGCGTGGTCTTCACCGTGACAGATTCCGGGCCTGGAATACCTGCCGACATGAAAGACAAGGTGTTCAACTGGTTCGAAAGCCGCTCGCAAGGCTCGCGCCATCGCGGCGCCGGCCTCGGCCTGTCGCTGGTGCGCTCCTTCGTCGAGCTGCATGGCGGCAAGGTGCGGGTGGATTCGAGCGTCGGCAAGGGCACGACCGTGACCTGCGATTTTCCGACCGACCAGGCGGCGCATCGCGACGCCGCCGAATGACCGCATCAACGACATTCTCCGTCGCGCTTTTCAACGAGATGGCGACAGCGCAGCTCATGGCCGATCTCGCACTGCTGGTCGGATCTGGCGACGTCATCACGCTCTCCGGCGATCTCGGCGCCGGCAAGACCGCCGCTGCACGCGCGATGATCCGCTATCTCGCGGACAACGAGGCGCTGGAGGTGCCGAGCCCGACCTTCACGCTGGTGCAGGGCTATGAGCTGCCGCCATATCCGGTGCTGCATGCCGATCTCTATCGCGTCGAGGACGAAGCCGAGCTCGAGGAGATCGGGCTGTCGCCGCTGCCAGATGCCACGCTCGTCCTCGTCGAATGGCCGGAGCGCGCGCCGTCCGCCTTGCCCTTGGATCGCATCGATATCGCGCTCACGCATCGGCCCGCGCTCGGATCGACCGCGCGCGCGGCCGATATCACCGGCTACGGCAGGGCCGCAGCGACGGTCGCGCGGCTGAAAGCGCTGCGCGAGTTTCTCGAGAGATCCGGTTACATGGGCGCAACGCGGCGGCGCATGAATGGCGACGCCTCGACCCGTTCCTATGGGCGGCTGATCCGCGACGACGAGATCGTCATCCTCATGAATTTTCCGCAGCGCCCCGACGGCGCCGCGATCTACAACGGAAAGTCCTACAGCGCCGCGGTGCATCTCGCCGAGAACGTAAAACCGTTCGTCGCGATCGACGAAGGCCTGCGCGCACAAGGCCTCTCAGCGCCTGTGATCCACCATTCCGATCTCGACCATGGTTTCCTGATCACGGAGGACTTTGGCAACGAGGGCGTGATCGAGGGCGATCCGCCGCACCCGATTGCCGAACGCTACGAGGTCGCGACCGACGCACTGGCCGCGCTGCACGGCAGGGCCTTGCCGGAGATATTGCCGCTGTCCGGTCATGGCGACTACGCCATTCCCGTCTTCGACACTGAGGCACTCCTGATCGAGATCGGGCTGATGCCGGAATGGTACCTCCCAGATCGCGACGCTCCGCTGAGCGAGGAGAGGCGCGCGGAATTCTTCGCGATGTGGCGCGAGCTGCTCGAGAAGCCATTGGCGGCGCCGAAGACCTGGGTGCTGCGCGATTATCACTCGCCCAATCTGATCTGGCTTGCCGACCGCACAGGCATCTCACGTCTCGGCGTGATCGACTTTCAGGACACCGTGCTCGGCCCGCAATCCTACGACGTCGTGTCGCTGCTCCAGGACGCCCGCATCGACGTGCCCGAAAGCCTCGAGCTGACGCTGCTGTCGCGCTACATCAAGGCACGCCGCGCCGGCGATGCCGGCTTCGATCCGGCGGGCTTTGCCGAGCTCTACGCCGTCATGTCGGCGCAACGGAACACGCGCCTTCTCGGCACTTTTGCGCGCCTCAACCGCCGCGACGGCAAGCCGCATTATCTGCGCCACCAGCCGCGGATCTGGACCTATCTTCAGCGCTCGCTGGCGCACCCGTCACTGGCCCATATGCGCGACTGGTATCTCGCCAACGTTCCGCCGCCGAAGGGCTGATTTACCGGCTGTTAGCCATCGCAGCCGTAATCTCGTCCGCTGGAGGCCGCAAAGATACGGGTGGGAAGCGAGGACGCATGGCAGCGAGCACCGAACGACGCAAAGGCGATCGCGTCGTCTTCGAGCGCGGGATACCTGCCCATATGATGGGAATCGACGGGACCTGGCGGCGCGATTGCACGATGGAGGACGTCTGCGAGACCGGCGCCAAGCTCACCATCGAGGGCTCGGTCGAGGGCCTGCACCTCAAGGAATTTTTTCTGCTGCTGTCGTCCACCGGATTGGCCTACCGGCGCTGCGAGCTGGCCTGGGTCAATGGCGACCAGATCGGCGTCAACTTCCTCAAACAGGGCAACAAGCGGAAAAAGGCGCGGTCCACATCTGCGGGAGCTTGATTGCAACACCCGTCGTACAAACGTCATCCCAGGTGATTATGGCGATTTGGCCGGCTGATCCGCGTGCTAGGATTGCTGGGGCCACGAACCAGAGGTTTTCGAGAAAGTCAGGCATGTCCGTCAAACCGACCAAAGCGATGGTGCTCGCAGCCGGCCTCGGCCTGCGCATGCGCCCCCTGACGGAGAAGATGCCGAAACCGCTGGTGAGCGTGGCGGGCCAGCCGCTGCTCGACCATGTGCTCGACAAGCTCGACCAGGCCGGCGTCACCGAGGCCGTGGTCAACGTGCACTATTTGCCGGATCAGATCATCGACCATGTCGCCGGCCGCAAGCGGCCGCGCGTGATCATCTCGGACGAGCGCGACCAGGTGCTCGGCACCGGCGGCGGCGTGGTCAAGGCACTGCCGTTGCTGGGCGACGCCCCGTTTTTCCACGTCAACTCCGACACGCTCTGGATCGACGGCGTGCGCTCCAACCTGGAGCGGCTCGCGGAGAATTTTGATCCGGCGCGGATGGACATCCTGTTGTTGATGGCGCCGACCGCGAGCAGCATCGGCTATGGCGGCCGCGGCGATTACTCGATGCTGCCGGACGGCACCCTGCGCGCGCGCCGCGAGCATCAGGTGGTGCCGTTTGTCTACGCAGGCGCGGCCATCATCTCGCCGTCCATATTTGCAGGCGCCCCGAAGGGCGAGTTCTCGCTGACGAAGATGTTCGACCGCGCCGGCGAGCAGGAGCGGCTGTTCGGCCTCCGCCTCGACGGCCTGTGGATGCACGTCGGCACCCCCGATGCCGTGCACGCCGCCGAAGAGGCGTTCCTGGAGAGCGTGGCTTAGCCGCTCTCGTGTCCCGGACGCAGTGCAGCGCGCAGCGATGCACTGCTGAGCCGGGACCCACACAGCCCACAGCCGTGATGACGCAACGTGGGCCCCGGCTCAGCGGAGCGTCATTTCATGCCGCGCCGCGTCCGGGGCACGAGAGCACGTGGAGTGGCGAACAGCGGGGAAGACCTCGCTTGCGCTCATGACCATTTGAAGCTGTCTCCCTATATTGGCGCCTGATCCCCGAATCAGGCAGCTCATGCGCGTCTTCACCGTTCCAGTCTCGGTTCCCTTCCTGCGCACGGTCATCGCCGCGCTGCTCGACGGCCGGCTGGTCGATGGCTTTGAGGCGCGCAAGGAACCGGCGCGGCTGGCGGATGCCACGCTCTATCTGCCGACGCGGCGCGCGATGCGCGTGGTGCGCGAGATCTTCCTGGAGGAGATGAAGACGGACGCGGTGGTGCTGCCGCGCATCGTCGCCCTCGGCGACATCGACGAGGACGAGCTCGCCTTTGCCGACGAGGCCGAGCAGTTTTCCGGCACGACACCGCTCGACATTCCGCCACGGTTGGGCGAGCTCGAACGCAGGCTGACGCTGGCGCGGCTGGTCGCAGCCTGGGCCAAAGGCGAGGTGTTGGCGCCGCTGGTGGTCGGCGGCCCCGCCTCGACACTGGCGCTCGCCTCGGATCTTGCGCGCCTCATCGACGACATGGTGACGCGCGGCGTCAACTGGAGCGCGCTCGACGGGCTCATTCCCGACCAGCTCGATCAATACTGGCAGCATTCGCTTCAGTTTCTGCGCATCGCGCGCGAGGCCTGGCCGAGCCATCTCGCCGAGATCAACCGGATCGAACCTGCAGCGCGGCGCGATCAACTGATCGCCGCAGAAGCAAAACGGCTGACCGCGCATCCCGCGGGGCCCGTGATCGCAGCGGGCTCGACCGGTTCGATGCCGGCCACCGCAAAATTCCTGCACGCGGTTGCTTCACTCCCGCATGGCGCAGTGGTGTTGCCGGGGCTCGACACCGATCTCGACGAGGACGCCTGGCGGACCATCGGCGGCGTGCGCGATGCGCTGGGCAAGTTCGCGGAACATCCCGCCTCGAACCATCCGCAATATGCCATGCACGCGCTGTTGCAGCGTTTCGGAATCAGGCGCAGCGACGTCGACATCCTCCAACCACCGGCGGAAGGTGGTCGCGATCTCCTGGCCTCCGAATCGATGCGGCCGTCAAGCGCGACCGAGAAATGGCACGACCGGCTGAAGCAGAGCGATGTCGCCGGCAAGATCGGCGCCGGCATGAAAGGGCTTGCCGTCGTCGAGGCGCCCAATCCCGAGATGGAAGCGCTCGCGATCGCGATTGCGATGCGCGAGGCGCGGCATCTCGACAAATCCGCCGCGCTGGTGACACCGGATCGCGCACTGGCCCGGCGGGTGATGGCGGCGCTCGCGCGCTGGGATCTTGCCTTCGACGATTCCGGCGGCGACGTGCTGATGGAAACCTCCGCCGGCACCTTCGCGCGCCTTGCGGCGGAAGTTGCGACGAAGGGCCTGGAGCCGCCGACCTTGCTCGCGCTGCTCAAGCATCAGCTGTGCCGGCTCGGCGCCACGTCCGGCGCGTGGACGAGCGCGATCGAAGGCTTGGAGCTCGCGGTGTTGCGCGGCACGCGCCCGCCGCCGGGAGCGGCGGGGCTCTCGCGCGAGTTCACCCGCTTCCGCGATGAGCTTGCAAAACTCTGGCGGAGCGAAGTCTCCGCGCTGCATCGGAGTGAGCCCCGCGCGCGGCTGAGGGCCGAAGACCTCGATCGCATCCAGGCGCTGATCGCAGCCTTGCAAGCTGCGCTGGCGCCGATCGAGGGCCTGGCATCGTCGAAGCCCTACGATTTCGCCGAGCTCGCGCATCGTCATCGCGAGATCCTGATCGCGCTGTCGCGCGACGAGCAGGGCGTTTCGCTTGCCTTCGAGGACCGCGAGGGACTGGCACTTGCCGCCGCCTTCGACGATCTCCTGCGCGGCGGCACGACGAGCGGGCTGGTGGTGCCGCTGCCGGATTATGTTGACGTGTTCCAGACCGCGTTCGGCGACCGCGCGGTGCGGCGGCCGGACAAGCCCGGCGCGCGGCTCCAGATCTATGGCCCGCTGGAATCGCGCCTGATGCAGGCCGACCGCATCATCGTCGGCGGGCTGATCGAAGGCGTGTGGCCGCCCTCGCCGCGCATCGATCCCTGGCTCAGCCGCCCGATGCGGCACGAGCTCGGCCTCGACCTGCCGGAGCGCCGCATCGGCCTCTCCGCGCATGACTTCGCGCAGCTGCTCGGCGCCGACGAGGTGATCCTCACCCATTCCGCCAAGGCCGGTGGCGCGCCGGCGGTGGCCTCGCGCTTCCTGCACCGGCTGGAAGCGGTTGCGGGTGATGATCACTGGAGGACCGCAAAACGCGGCGGCGAAAAATATGTCCAGTTCGCGAGCGCGCTGGACCAGCCCGACGAGGTCAAGCCGATCAAGCAGCCCGAGCCGCGGCCACCGCGCGCAACGCGGCCGCTGAAGCTGTCGGTCACCGCGATCGAGGACTGGCTGCGCGACCCCTACACGATCTACGCAAAATACATTCTGCGGCTCGATGCCCTCGATCCCGTCGACATGCCGCTCTCCGCAGCCGATCGCGGTTCTGCCATCCACGATGCGCTGGGCGAGTTCACGGAAGCCTATGCCGCGCGCCTGCCGCAGGACCCAGTGCGCGTCCTGCGCGCGATCGGCGAAAAGCATTTTGCGCCGCTGATGGAGCGCCCCGAAGCGCGGGCGTTGTGGTGGCCGCGCTTTCAGCGCATCGCCCGCTGGTTTGGCGAATGGGAGCAAGCGCGGCGCGGCGCGATCGAGGCGATCAGCGCCGAGACCCGCGGCGAGATAGCAATCCGGCTCGACAATGAGCGCACGTTCCATCTCTCCGCGCGCGCGGATCGCATCGAGCAACGGCAGGGCGGCGGTTACGCGATCCTCGACTACAAGACCGGCCAGCCGCCGACCGGCAAGCAGGTGCGCATGGGATTATCGCCGCAGCTCACGCTCGAAGCAGCGATCCTGCGCGAGGGCGGCTTTCCCGGCATCGACGCCGGCTCATCCGTCAGCCAGCTCGTCTACGTTCGCCTGAGCGGCAACAATCCGCCAGGCGAAGAGCGCATTCTCGAGCTCAAGATCAAGCCGAGCGACGCGCCGCAGCCGCCGGACACCGCCGCCGCGGATGCGCGAAACAAGCTGGAAGCACTGATCCGCGCGTTCGATGACGAGAACCAGGCCTACACCTCGTTGAACCTGCCGATGTGGACCAACCGCTACGGCAGCTATGACGATCTCGCGCGCATCAAGGAATGGTCCGCCGCCGGCGGCTTGGGGGTAGAGGAATGGTGAAGGCGCCGCGCCCTATCCCCGATGCCGTGCGTGCGACGCAGGCGCGCGCGTCCGACCCGACCGCATCGGCCTTCGTGTCGGCCAATGCCGGCTCGGGCAAGACGCATGTGCTGGTGCAGCGCGTGATCCGCTTGTTGCTCTCGGGCGTGCCGCCGGAAAAGATACTCTGCATCACCTTCACCAAGGCGGCGGCTGCCAACATGGCCGAGCGCGTGTTCACCACGCTCGGCCATTGGGTGACGCTGGATGACGCCGCGCTTGACGATGCGATCCGCGCCGCCGGGATCCCCTACCCCAACGCAAAACTGCGGCGCGAGGCGCGAAAGCTGTTCGCCTGCGCGCTGGAGACGCCGGGCGGCTTGAAAGTGCAGACCATCCATGCGCTTTGCACCCGCCTGCTCCAGCAGTTTCCGTTCGAGGCCAATGTTCCGGCACGTTTCGCCGTGATCGACGAGCGCGACCAGACCGACATGATGGAGCGCGCCAATCTGAAGGTGCTGCTGGAGGCCGCGCGCGACCCTGATAGCGTCACCGGCCGCGCGCTGCTGACCGCCATGGCGAACGCCGCCGACGTCACCTTCAAGGAGGTCGTGCGCGAAGCCTGCCTTAGCCGCGATCATTTCATGGCCTGGACCCATGCGGCCGGCAGCGCCGCAGCGGCTGCTGAGGAGATGGCGGCGGTGCTGGGCGTCGATGCCGCTGACCGCATGGAGGACATCGAGCTTGAAATTCTCGATGGCCCCTTCCTGCCGCGCTCGCGCTGGGACGACATCGCCTTTGCGCTGGAGGACGGCAGCAAGTCCGATAACGACCAGGCAGGGCGCTTACGCGCGGCAAAACTGTTTTCCGGCAGCGCGCAGGTCGATGCCTATCTGAGCGTCTTCCTCACCGACGAGAAGCTGCCGCGCAAGGCCGTTCTGACCAAGAAGTTCGGCGATCACAACCCCTCCGTCGCGCGCCTGTTCGAGGCCGAGGCGCAGCGTCTCGGCGGACTGATCGAGAGGCGCCGCGCGGTCACCGTGCGCGATCGCACCGAGGCTCTCCTGCATATCGCGACCGCCGCGGCGGCGAACTACCGGCGCGAAAAGCAGGAGCGCGGCCTGCTCGACTACGACGATCTCATCGACAAGACGCTGACGATGCTGAACCGCGTCAGCTCGGGCTGGGTGCATTACAAGCTCGACCGCGGCGTCGATCACGTGCTGATCGACGAGGCGCAGGACACGAGCCCGCGGCAGTGGGACATCGTTGCGCACATCATCTCCGAGTTTACCGCCGGCGAAGGCGCGCGGGAGGGACTCAACCGCACCATCTTCGCCGTCGGCGACGAGAAGCAATCGATCTTCTCGTTCCAGGGTGCCGCGCCGCACGAATTCGACGCGCGCCGGCGCGAGCTGCATCGCAAGTTCACCGCAGCCGGCCTGAAATTCGATCCCGTCGCCTTCACCTATTCGTTCCGTTCGGGTGCAACGATCCTGCACTCGGTCGACCACGTCTTCCGCGAGGCGGAGATCTACAAGAGCATCCACGCGATCGAGATCGGCCATCCCCTGCACAATGCGCTCAGCGATGCCGGCCCGAGCCTGATCGAGCTCTGGGATCTAGCGGAGGCCGACGACAGGCAGGACATCGAAGGCTGGCGCGCGCCGTTCGACGGCGTCTCCGTCACGAGCCCCGAGGTCAAGCTCGCCCGCCGCATCCAAGCCGAGATCAAGCGTCTGGTGGAGAGCGGCACGCTGACCGGGCATACCGGTGAGCGGCGTCCCCTCCGCTATGGCGACATGCTGATCCTGGTGCGGCGGCGCGGCAATGCGTTCGACGCGGTGATCCAGGCGCTGAAGCATGCCGGCGTTCCCGTCGCCGGCGCCGACCGGCTGAAGCTGACCGAGCACATCGCCATCATCGATCTGATGAACCTCGCCGATGCGCTGCTACTGCCGCAGGATGATCTTGCGCTCGCGGTGGCGCTGAAGAGCCCGCTGTTCGGGCTCGATGATGACGACCTGTTTGCGCTCGCCTGGGACCGCAAGGGCTCGCTGCGCCGGGCGCTGGCCGAGCACGGGCGAACAAGCGAGAGATTCGCAACCGTGCAGCGCAGGCTGGAGGCCTGCGAGGCCCACGCACGCAACGAGACGCCGTTCGCCTTCTATGCCTGGCTGCTCGGCGGCGACGGGGGCCGCGCGCGCATCCTGCGGCGGCTCGGCCATGAGGCCAACGACGCGCTCGACGAGTTCCTCGAACTCGCGCTGAACTACGAGCGCAAGGCGCCGGCCTCGCTGCAAGGCTTCATGGCCTGGCTGCGCTCGGCCGATACCGAGGTGAAGCGCGACATGGAGATTTCGCGCGACGAGGTCCGCGTGATGACCGTGCACGGCGCCAAGGGCCTGGAGGCCTCCGTGGTGTTCATGGTCGATACCACCTCCTCGCCCTCGGACACGCAGCGGCTGCGGCTGATCCAGGTGCCGCGCGGCAATGGCGGTGAGGTCGTGGTGTGGGCCGGGCGGAAGGCGGACGATCCGAAACCAGTCATCGACGCGCGCAAGGCAATGCTCGAGGAGACCGAGGACGAATATCGCCGCCTGCTCTATGTCGCGATGACGCGCGCGGCGGACCGGCTGATCGTCGGCGGCTGCATGCCCGGCAACATGAACACGGTGCGAAAGCTGTGCTGGTACGACCTCGTGGACAAGGGCCTCACCGGTTCCGGCCTCGAGAAGCAGACGATCGAGACTCCGCTCGGCAAAGTGACCCGCTTTGCCCGGCCGGAGGACGTCGCGGCGCTGGGCACGCCCGCGACCTCGACCGAGGAGACCATCACCCTGCCAGACTGGCTGCGAAGCCCGGCGCCGCAAGAGATCCTCGATGACGATCCGGTGCACCCCTCCGGCCAGGCCGCCGGGGAAGGCCGCGCGGTCTGGACGGGCGAATCGCTCCAGACCCGGGCCCTCGCATTGCAGCGCGGCACGCTGGTGCACCGGCTGCTGCAATCCCTGCCCGATATCGCCCCCGACCGGCGGCGCGAGTCTGCGCTCGGCTTCATGGCACGCAACGCCGCGGATTGGCCGGAAGCCGACCGCGCCGCGCTGGCCGACAAGGTGCTCGCCTTGATCGCCGCGCCGCGTTTTGCCGCCGTGTTCGCCGCGGGCAGTCGGCCGGAGGTCGCGATCGTCGGTCGGCTCGAACGATCCGGCCGGCCGCCGGCGCTGGTGTCGGGGCAGATCGACCGGCTGGTGGTGACCCCCGGGGAGGTCCTGATCGTCGATTTCAAGACCAACCAGACGGCGCCGAAGAGCGCCGCGGAGGCACCGGCGGCTTATGTCCGGCAGCTTGCGCTGTACCGGGCCGTGCTCTCCCGGCTTTATCCCCAAACGCCGATCAGGGCGGTCCTGCTCTGGACCGAGGCCCTTGAATATATGGAGATTTCCGCTCCCGCGCTGGACGCGGCGCTGGCATCCCTTCATGTCGGCGTGAGCGTCCTTGACCCGGCAAGGCGCCGTTCATAGGTTGACGCCATGATCTCGGGCGCGATTCCCGTCGCGCCCTTCTCTCATTGTGCGAGGTATCCCCATGGCCGTTGGTAAGGTTTCTGATTCCGATTTCGAAGCCGAAGTGCTCAAGGCGAACGGCCCGGTGGTCGTCGATTTCTGGGCCGAATGGTGCGGCCCCTGCCGCATGATCGCACCCGCGCTCGACGAGATCGCCGGCGCGATGGGCGACAAGGTCAAGATCGTCAAGCTCAACGTCGACGAGAGCCCGAAGACCGCGTCGAAATACGGCGTGATGTCGATCCCGACCCTGATGATCTTCAAGGGCGGCGAGATGGCCTCCCGCCAGGTCGGCGCGGCGCCGAAGGCAAAGCTGCAGCAGTGGATCACCGCTGCCGTCTGATTTGCCCAGCCAAGATTATTTTCGACAACGGCCGGCGAAATGCCGGCCGTTTTGTTTTGTGAAGTTCATTGCGGCTATCTGATCCATCCCGTCGCGAGCGCCTGCGCGAGATCCGGTTGACCATTCCGCCGCGCCAGCGCGGCCATCGCCTCGTGATCGTAAACGATGTGGCGGAACGTCACCTGCCAGGCGCCGTTCACCAGATCGAGGATCGCATAGCGCGCGTGCGGCGTGCCGGCCTCGACGAAGTGCGGATACGGATGCTTGTCGCGATAGCCGGGACTGCCGACGCTGCCGGGATTGACGATCATCCGGCCGTCACGCAATCGCACGGCGCGCGCAAGATGCGTGTGCGCGCAGAGGATCAGGGATTGCGTGATGCCTTTTGCGAACTGCTCGATGCGGTCCAGCGGCGACATCGCGACCGTCCCGTCGGGATGAACGGTATCGAGCCAATAGACTTCGTCGTTTTCCGGTGTCGCGTGGCAGAGGAACACCTGGTCGCGAAACACGCGCGTCATCGGCTGCGCGCGCAGCCAGTCGAGACGCGCGCTATCCAGCTGCGCATGGGCGGGACGATCCCATGAGCCCATGTTCTCGGGCGGGCGGTCGAGGAGATAGCGGTCGTGATTGCCGAGTACGTGCACGGCGTCGAGAGGCATCAGGATATCGATCGTCCGACGCGCATCGAGCGGGCCGCTCAGCATGTCGCCGAGATTGACGATGTCTTTGATGCCGTGCGCGCGGATGTCGGCAAGCACTGCCTCCAGCGCGAGATAGTTCCCGTGGACGTCGGCAATCGCGGCAAAGTGCATCGTGGTCTCTCCTTCGTGCCCCGGACGCAGCGCAGCGCTCCTTCCGCGGTGCGCTGCAGAGCCGGGACACGAGACCTTTATGCAGGAGGCGTGCCGTTGATGCCGAGCACATGGCCGGCGAGATAGAGCGAGCCGGTGATCAGGATGCGTGGCGGCACTTCATAGGCGAGCCGTGACAGGGCGCGCAGCGCGGCCTCTATGCCGGGCGCGGTCTCGACGCGCATACCAAAACTGCGCGCGGCATCCGCGAGCCGGTCGACCGGCATGGCGTTCTCGGTCTCCGGGATGGGTACCGCGATGATGTGGCGGGTGAGGCCGGCGAAATTGGCGAGAAAGCCTTGCGCGTCCTTGTTGGCCATCATGCCGGCGATCACCACCAGGGGACGCGAGACCCGCTCCTCGAGATCGCCGAGCGCGGCGGCCGCGACGCGGCCGCCCTCCGCGTTGTGTCCGCCATCGAGCCAGATCTCGGAGCCCTGCGGTCCCCAGCCGAGCAATGCACCGGAGGTGATCCGCTGCATCCGCGCCGGCCATTCCGCACCGACGATTCCGGCTTCGAACGCCGCATGATTGATCTTGAAGGCACTGACTGCGCGCAGCGTCGCGATCGCAAGGCCGGCATTGTCGAACTGGTGACGGCCGAACAGGCGCGGCGCCGCAAGATCCATCAGGCCGCGATCGTCGGAATAGACGAGACGCCCGTGCTCGACATTGACGTGCCAGCTTTCGCCGGCGGCAAACAGTGGCGCGCGCATGCGCCTGGCCTGCGCTTCGATCGCGGCCATCGCCTCCGGCGTCTGCTCGGCCGATATCACGGGCACGCCGCGCTTGATGATGCCTGCCTTCTCGCCGGCGATCGAGCCGAGCGTCGGCCCAAGGAAATCCGTGTGATCCATGCTGATCGGCGTGATCACGCAGGCGAGCGGCGCGTCGATCACGTTGGTCGAATCGAGCCGCCCGCCGAGGCCGACCTCGAGCAGCACCACATCGGCCGGATTTCGCGCGAACAGGTGAAAGGCGGCGGCGGTCTTGAGCTCGAACACGGTCGCGGCTTCACCGGCATTGACGCGTTCGACCTCTTCAAACGCGGCCCGCAACTCGTCGTCGCCGACCAGCACGCCGCCACCAACGCGGCCGAGCCGGACGCATTCGTTGATCCGGACCAGATAGGGCGAGGTATAGGCGTGAACGCGCAGGCCTGCTGCTTCCAGCGTGGCGCGGAGATATGCGAGTGTCGAGCCCTTGCCGTTGGTGCCGGCGATATGGATCACCGGCGGCAGCTTGCGCTCGGGATGGCCAAGCCGCTCGAGCAGGCGATGCATCCGCTCGAGCCCGAGATCGATGCGCTTCTGATGCAGGGCCGACAGCCGCCCGATCACGTCACCGAGCGACGGCTTTGCGCTGTCAGCGGAGGCGTTCACGCGTGCGGTGCGGCCGGCGCCACGTCGGGGGCCGATACGATCTGCGCCGCGCTCGTCACCGGCTGCGCTGATTTCGACGCGCCCTCCAGCGCCGGCGACCTGGTCAGGAGGCGGCAGAGCCGCGCCAGTGTCGGGCGCAGGTCGTGACGGTGCACGACCATGTCGACCATGCCATGCTCCTTCAGGTACTCGGCGCGCTGGAAACCTTCGGGGAGCTTTTCGCGGATGGTCTGCTCGATCACGCGCGCGCCGGCAAAGCCGATCAGCGCGCCGGGCTCGGCGATCTGCACGTCGCCGAGCATCGCATAGGACGCGGTGACGCCGCCGGTGGTCGGGTTGGTGAGCACCACGATATAAGGCTGTTTTGCCTCGCGCAGCATCTGCACGGCGACGGTCGTACGCGGCATCTGCATCAGCGACAGAATGCCCTCCTGCATGCGCGCGCCGCCCGAGGCTGCGAACACGATGAAGGGCGACTTCTTCTCGACCGCGAGCTCGAGCCCGCGCACGATGGCTTCGCCCGCGGCCATGCCGAGCGAGCCGCCCATGAAGTCAAAGTCCTGCACGGCGATGACGACGGCGGCGCCTTCGAGCTTGCCGTAGCCGACCTTGATCGCATCGTTCAGATTGGTACGGGCGCGCGCATCCTTGATGCGGTCGGCATATTTCTTTTCGTCGCGAAATTTCAGTGGATCGGGAGCGACCTCCGGCAGAGCGACGTCGAACCAGGTCTCGTTGTCGAAGATCGACTTGAGGCGCGCCACCGACCCCATGCGCATGTGATAGTTCGAGCCGGGGATGACGAACTGGTTGGCCTCGACGTCCTTGTAGAACACGAGCTGCCCGGAATCCGGGCATTTGATCCACAGATTCTCCGGCGTCTCCCGCCGCAGCATGTTGCGGATCTTCGGCCGGACCACATTGGTGAGCCAGTTCATGGTTTGCTCCGATTAGCCATCCCGCCTCGGGATCGCCTGAAGGGATATATGGCGGCCGGGACTTTCCCCGGCAAGCCGCCGTGTGATCCGCGTTAGAGCATGATCCGGAAAAGTGTGAAGCGGTTTTCCGAAAAGATCATGCTCAAACAATAGCCTAAAGCGCGATGACGATTCAGGCCAATCTCATCGCGCTTTAGAAGCGGAATTATGACCTATTCCGCCGCCTGCTGCGCGCCCCGCACGCCCTGGGCGAGGGATGCGGTCAACTCGGCGACGGCGTTAACGGTCTTGCCGGTGGCGCGCCCCTCCGCATCGAGGCTGTTCTTGAGGGCATCGACCAGCGCCGTGCCGACCACCGCGCCATTGGCATACGAGGCGATGGCGCGGGCGTTCTCCGGCGTCCGTATGCCGAAGCCGACGCAGACCGGCAGCTTTGTATGCCGCTTGATGCGGGCAACCGCTTCGCTCACCGCCGTAGCGTCCGCAGCCGCCGCACCCGTGATGCCGGTGATGGCGACGTAGTAGACGAAGCCCGAGGTGTTGGCGAGCACGGCCGGCAGACGCTTGTCGTCGGTCGTCGGTGTTGCCAGGCGAATGAAATTGAGGCCGGCCTTCATCGCGGGCAGGCAGAGTTCGTTGTCCTCTTCCGGCGGCAGGTCGACGATGATCAGGCCGTCAACGCCGGCAGTCTTTGCATCGGCGAGAAACTTGCCGACGCCGTAGATGTAGATCGGATTGTAGTAGCCCATCAGCACGATCGGCGTGGCATCATCGTCCTTGCGGAAGCCGCGCACGAGCTCAAGCGTCTTCTTCAGCGTCATGCCGGCCCTGAGCGCGCGCAGGCCGGCCGCCTGGATCGACGGGCCGTCGGCCATCGGATCGGTGAAGGGCATGCCGAGCTCGATCACGTCGGCGCCCGCCTTCGGCAGCGCCTTGATGATCTCGAGCGACGTCGCCGGATCGGGATCGCCGGCCATCACGAAAGTGACGAAAGCCGAGCGGCCCTGCTTCTTGAGCTCGGCAAAACGGGTGTCGATACGCGTGGTCACTTGCTCTTGCCCCTCAGGATATCGCCGACTTGCGGGACGTCCTTGTCGCCGCGACCGGAGAGATTGACGACCATCAGGTGATCCCTGGGCCGCTTCGGCGCGAGCTCCATCACCTTGGCGATGGCATGCGCAGGCTCCAGCGCCGGGATGATGCCTTCGAGCCGCGACAATAGCTGGAATGCTGCGAGCGCCTCGTCGTCGGTCGCGGAGAGATAGTTGACGCGGCCGATCTCGTGCAGCCAGGAATGCTCGGGGCCGATGCCGGGATAGTCGAGACCGGCCGAGATCGAGTGCGCGTCCTGGATCTGGCCATCCTCGTTCATCAAGAGATACGTGCGGTTGCCGTGCAGCACGCCGGGACGGCCACCCGCGATCGAGGCTGCATGCAGTTGCGTGAGCCCGTGGCCCGCGGCTTCGACGCCGAAGATTTCGACGGAGGAATCATCGAGGAAGGGATGGAACAGGCCCATGGCGTTGGAGCCGCCGCCGATGCAGGCGACCAGCGAATCCGGCAGGCGGCCTTCAACCTCCTGCAACTGCGCCTTGGTCTCGTTGCCGATGATCGACTGGAAGTCGCGCACCAGCGTTGGATAGGGATGCGGACCTGCGACCGTGCCGATGCAATAGAAGGTGTTGTGCACGTTGGTGACCCAGTCGCGCAGCGCCTCGTTCATCGCGTCCTTCAGCGTGCGCGTGCCCGACTGCACCGGAAACACCTTTGCGCCCAGCATCTCCATGCGGATGACGTTGGGCTGCTGCCGCTCGACGTCGACGGCGCCCATATAGACCACGCATTCCAGGCCAAAGCGCGCACAGAGCGTTGCGGTCGCAACGCCATGCTGGCCGGCGCCGGTCTCGGCGATGATGCGCTTCTTGCCCATGCGCCGCGCCAGCATGATCTGGCCGAGCACGTTGTTCACCTTGTGCGAGCCGGTGTGGTTCAGCTCCTCACGCTTCAGATAGATTTTTGCGCCGCCGAGGTGCTCGGTGAGGCGCTCGGCGAAATAAAGCGGCGAGGGCCGGCCGACATAGTTCTTGAGATAGCCATTCATCTCGGCCTGGAAGGCCGGATCGGCCTTGGCCGCGTTGTACGCCTTCTCCAGATCGAGGATCAGCGGCATCAGGGTTTCGGCGACGAAGCGTCCGCCGAAAATGCCGAAGTGGCCGCGCTCGTCCGGGCCGCTGCGATAGGAGTTTGGTTTGGCCTTGGTCATCGTACGCTCAACTCTTGGGTGGCGCGCGCGGCGCGAATAAAGGCTTTGATCATCTCCGGGTCCTTCACGCCGGGGGCGCTCTCGACCCCGGAGGAGACGTCGACGCCACCGGCGCCGGTGAGGCGAAGGGCTTCTGCGACGTTCTCGGCGTGCAACCCGCCCGAGACCATATAGGGCAACGTCAGATCGAGATTTTCGAGAAGGTGCCAGTCGAAGGTCGCCCCCAGCCCGCCGGGACGCGTTGCGTCCTTCGGCGGGCGGGCATCGAACAGGATGCGGTCGGCAACCGCCGCGTAGCCGGGCAGCACCGCGAGATCGGCCGACGTCTCGACCGGCAGCGCCTTCATCACCGGCCGGCCGAACTTCTGCTTGATGTCACGCAGCCGGGCGATGCTCTCCTTGCCGTGGAGCTGGAGGACGTCCGGCGAGAGCGCGTCCATGATGTTGTCGAGCGTCGCGTCGTCGGCATCCACAGTGAGCGCGACCTTCAGCGCACGTTTCTTGACCTGGCGGCCAAGATCGCGCCCGGTTTCCAGCGACAGATGCCGGGGCGAGGGCGGAAAGAACACGAACCCCACCATGTCGGCGCCGGCATCGAGCGCCGTTTGAAGCGTCTCGCGCGTGGACAGGCCGCAGATCTTGACGAGCAGGGACATGGTCTCAAAGCGTGTGGAGGCCGTGCACTGCGCGGCCGGAAAAACGGGGTTTTCGATGCGGCCGCTTCTACAACGTCGCGCGCTGCTTGTCTCGCCCGACGGGGCCGTAAAGGCCGCTTCCGGCGCGGACCGGCAGCCGCTGCGGATCGGGCCTTGCAGGGGCCGTAGAAGCCCGAATATCCGCCAGCTCGGCCCTTGCCGAGCTCGCATCGGCCTCGTAGCGGCGTGCCGCGCGGCGCCAATGCCGCTGGCCAAACCAGACGGCGCAGCCGCCGGCCAGTACCCCGAGGACAGCCACCAGAATCAGGAGCAGGAATAGCGGCAGGGCAATCGCCAGCGACGGATCGGCCGAATTGAAGGGGTCGAAGGAGACCTTGACCAAATGATGGTTGGCGACGGCGAAGTCGACGAGCAGCAGGCCGAACGGAATCACGATCAACGCGGTCAGGAATTTTCGCATCTCGATCGCTCGCCTTGAATCATGCTTGTGGCTGCATCAAGCGGCCACCCCCCAGCAAACCTGGGCACCGGCCCTAGTCTGGCCCGCCGGGGTCCGGATGGTCGCGGTTCAGCCGCTCGCGCATTTCCTTGCCCGTTTTGAAGAACGGGACGCTCTTCTGGTCGACGGGCACATGGGCGCCCGTCCGCGGATTGCGCCCTGCGCGCGCGGGACGATGCTTCACTGAAAAAGCACCGAAACCGCGCAGCTCGACCCGATCGCCGCGCGCGAGCGCTGCGACGATCTCCTCGAGGATCGCATTCACAATGTTCTCGACATCCCGCTGGTAAAGGTGCGGGTTGTGCTCGGCGATACGCTGAACAAGTTCGGATTTGATCATCGAGAGATAGGACCCGGAAGCGTGCGGATGACCATTTCCGTGAAAATACCTTGATCTGTCAAGACGCTAAATCAAGCTTGGACCGCGCTAAAGTGCGTGACAAAGGTCCGAAAGGGGGTCTGTCACAATACAAGCCGAACGGGAAAACCCTCTCGACCTCGCCCGGTTCCCGGTCAGTTTGACGCGGCCGGCTGCCATAGCGCGAGCATTCCGTCCAAACCGATCCGATCGACCGCCTGCGTGACGCCGCTGCGCTCGATCTGATGCGCCAGCGAGCTCAAACCGATGGCTTCGAGCGTGACGGTAGCCGCCGTTTTGAGGAATGGCAGATCGCCGAAGCGAGGCTGGAGCTTGTAGTCGCGGACCGGCAGGTCTTTCTTGACGCCCTTCTGCTCGACGAGCCATGTCACCGCAGTTTTCTCGTCGCCGAGCTGGTCGATCAGCTTCAGCTCGATCGCCTGCCGACCGGTGAAAACGCGGCCATCGGCGACTTTCTCGAGCTGCGAATCATCCATGCCGCGGCGCTCTTTCACTAGTCCCCTGAACCAAGCGTAAGAATCCTTCACCAGCGCATCGAGCGCAGCGCGCGCTTCGGGGCTGGTGGGCTCAAAACCGTTCGGCGCTGCCTTCAGTGGCGAGGATTTGACCTCCTCGACCTTGACGCCGATGGTCTTCAGGAGATCGGTGACGTTCGGAAACTGGAACAGGACGCCGATCGAGCCGACCAGCGAGCTTTGCTGAGCGATGATGTGGTCGGCCGCGATCGCGGTGATGTAGCCGCCGGAAGCGGCAAGCCCCTCGACCACCACGACGAGCGGCTTTTTCGCCTTCAGCCGCGTCAGGGAATCATAGAGCTGCTCGGAGCCCGCGGTGGTGCCGCCCGGCGAATTGATGTGGACAATGACGGCGGCCGCGCGCGAATTCTCCAGCCGCTCGAGCGCCTGCGTGCGCTCGGAATCGCTGCGGATCAGGCCATCGATCTGGACGCGCGCGATCGAGCCGGCGGACGCGAATGTGCCGCGCGCGCCCGGCGTCGCGACCAGCGCCACGCCTGCAATCGCCGCGATCGCGATCAGCGCGGCAGCGACGCGCCAGAACGTCAGCTTGCGGCGGATCCGGCGGCGATCGACGATGATGTCCGAATCGAGCGACATCGAAAAATCTCCAAATGTGGGTTCACGCCTTTTGCAGGCGCAGCGTGACCATCGGCTTATCTGGATACATCAATTGCGACGCAATTTGAAGAAAGCAAGGGTGGTAGCCGCGTAGCCCGGAAGGAGCGCAGCAAAAAAGCCCCGGCGAAACGCCGGGGCTTTGATGCTTGCGAAACAAGCGGTTGGCTTACTTGTTCTCGCCGCGGTTCTTGAGCGCGGTGCCGAGGATGTCGCCGAGCGTCGCTCCCGAATCGGAGGAGCCGTACTGCGCGATGGCTTCCTTCTCCTCGGCGACTTCGAGCGCCTTGATCGACACCTGGACCTTGCGGGCCTTCTTGTCGAACTGGATGACGCGGGCATCGACCTTCTCGCCGACGGCGAAGCGTTCGGCGCGCTGGTCGTTGCGGTCACGGGCAAGCTCGGAGCGCTTGATGAAGGTGGTGAAGTCGGTACCGGCGATCTTCACCTCGATACCGGCTTCCTTCACTTCGAGCACTTCGCAGGTCACGACCGCGCCCTTCTTGACATCGCCCGGCTCGGCGAATGGGTCGCCTTCGAGCTGCTTGATGCCGAGCGAGATGCGCTCCTTCTCGACGTCCACATCGAGCACGACGGCCTTCACCACGTCGCCCTTCTTGTAGTTGTCGATCACCTGCTCGCCCGGAAGCTTCCAGTCGAGGTCGGAGAGGTGGACCATGCCGTCGACGTCGCCCTCGAGACCCAGGAACAGACCGAACTCGGTCTTGTTCTTGACCTCGCCCTCGACCACCGAACCGGTCGGATGCTTCTCGACGAAGACCTCCCAGGGGTTGCGCATGGTCTGCTTGAGGCCGAGCGAAATGCGGCGCTTGACGGAATCGACTTCCAGCACCTGCACTTCGACTTCCTGCGAGGTCGAGACGATCTTGCCGGGGTGCATGTTCTTCTTGGTCCACGACATCTCGGAGACGTGGATCAGGCCTTCGATGCCCGGCTCGAGCTCGACGAACGCGCCGTAGTCGGTGATGTTGGTGACGCGGCCGGTGAAGCGGGCACCCAGCGGGTACTTGGCTTCGATGCCCTGCCACGGATCGTCCAGCAGCTGCTTCATGCCCAGCGAGATGCGGTGCGTCTCGTGGTTGATCTTGATGATCTTGACCTTTACGGTCTGGCCGATCGAGAGCACTTCGGTCGGGTGGTTGACGCGGCGCCACGCGATGTCGGTGACGTGCAAGAGGCCGTCGATGCCGCCGAGATCAACGAACGCACCGTAATCGGTGATGTTCTTGACCACGCCGTCGATGACCTGACCCTCTTCGAGGTTCTGCACGAGTTCCTGACGCTGCTCGGCGCGGGTCTCTTCCAGCACGGTGCGGCGGGAGACGACGATGTTGCCGCGGCGGCGATCCATCTTGAGGATCTGGAACGGCTGCGAGTTGTTCATCAGCGGCGCGACGTCGCGAATCGGACGGATGTCCACCTGCGAGCGCGGCAGGAACGCCACGGCGCCGTCGAGGTCGACGGTGAAGCCGCCCTTGACCTGGTTGAAGATGACGCCGTTGACCTTTTCGTTGTTCTGGAACGCCTTCTCGAGCTTGCCCCAGCTCTCTTCGCGGCGCGCCTTGTCGCGCGACAGCACGGCCTCGCCGAGGGCGTTTTCGATGCGATCGAGGAACACTTCCACCTCGTCGCCGACCTTGAGGTCGCTTTCACGGCCGGGGCCGGAAAATTCGCGCAGCGCGACGCGGCCCTCGGTCTTCAGGCCGACGTCGATGACGGCCATGTCCTTTTCAATTGCAACAACCTTGCCCTTGACGACGGAGCTTTCCTGCAGATTGCCGCCTGCAAAGGACTCATCGAGCATCGCGGCGAAATCGTCACGCGAGGGGCTGTAGGTACTAGCGGAAGTCGAAGCCATTTGTTCTCCAGTTGCGGACGTCTTGCCGGCCGTTGGGTTTATGGGCGTATCGTGCGCGCAGTGTCGGAAGGTCCGCAAAACCTTCGAGCGACCGCTCGCTGCACCGGGGCTTCCCCTGAAAGCAGCAAGAGCGGGCCGGCGAGAGCCCGCGCGTTCGATACGTTGAATTGTTTCCGGAGCCTCAAATCGTCGCCGGTCCCAAAACGGGGATCGGAATATCGACCTTCAAGAACGGGAGCGGGCTCTTCCTCCAATGACGACCGCGGCTCAAGTCCGCGGGCGGCCCGCTCGGACGGCCTCGATAATGTCGATGGCGGCCCGGACGCCGCCTTCTATATCCAGTTGGGAGTTATCTAGCAAGTAAGCATCCGCGGCCGGCTTTAAGGGCGCGATCGGCCGGTTCTGGTCGCGTTCGTCGCGCGCAATGATGTCGGCCAGCACAGCGGCTTCGTCGGCCTCCTCGCCCCGCGACCGCGCCTCCATGGTGCGGCGGCGGGCACGGACCTTGGGGTCGGCGACGACGAAGATCTTCACGTCCGCATCGGGGCAGATCACGGTTCCAATATCGCGGCCGTCGAGCACCGCGCCGGGCGGGTCGGCGGCGAATTGCCGCTGGAAATTGACCAGGACTTCGCGAACCCTGGGAATTGCGGAGACCACCGAGGCAGCCTCGCCAATCTGCTGGGTCTTCAGGACGGGATTGCCGAATTTTTCGGGATCAAGTTCCAAAGCCACTGCGACGGCGGCAGCCTCGTCGCGCAGGTCGGCGCCCGCCTGTATCAGCGCATGGGCCACCGCCCGGTAGATCACGCCGGTATCGAGGTGACGATAGCCATAATGATGCGCGAGGCGCTTGCCGAGCGTGCCCTTGCCGGAGGCCGCGGGGCCATCGATGGCAATGATCATGAAAAATCGGCCCCCAGCGAACGCATCATCGGAATGAAATCGGGAAAGCTGGTGGCGATGAAGGCGGTGTCGTCGACCTTCACGGCCCTGTCGGAGGCGCAGCCCATCACCAGCGCCGACATCGCGATCCGGTGATCCATATGCGTGGCGACGAGACCGCCGCCGGGCACATGGCCCCTGCCCTCGACGATCAGATCGTCGCCGGAGATCTCGACCTTTACGCCGTTGACGCGCAGCATGTCGGCAGTCGCCGCCAGCCGATCGGATTCCTTGACCCGCAGCTCGTGCAGGCCCCGCATGATGGTCGTGCCTTCGGCGAAGGACGCCGCCACCGCGAGCACCAGATATTCGTCGATCATCGACGGCGCGCGCTCCGGCGGCACCTCGACGCCGTGCAGTTTCGAGGCGCGCACGCGCAAGCTCGCCATCGGCTCACCGGCATCGCCGCGGACCTCGCTCTCCTCGATCGAGCCGCCCATCTCGCGGAGCGTCGTGAAGAGACCCGTGCGCAGCGGATTGGTCATGACGTCGGACAGCACGACGTCGGAGCCTTCGGCGATCAGCGCGGCAACGACCGGAAAGGCCGCCGAGGAAGGATCGGCGGGTACCACGACATCGGCGCCGTGCAGTTCGCCCTGGCCGACGAGCGTGATGCGGCGGCCATGCTGGCCCTCCGCCACCGACGTGATATCGGCGCCAAAATGCTTGAGCATCAGCTCGGTGTGGTCGCGGCTCGCCTCGCTCTCGATGACGGTCGTCGTTCCCGGCGCAGCCAGCCCCGCCAGCAGCACTGCCGACTTGATCTGGGCGGAGGCCACCGGGGTTTTGTAGGTGATCGGAAGGGGGTCACGCGCGCCTTGCAGGGTCAGCGGCAGCTTGCCGCCTTCGACGACGGCGATGACCTTGGCGCCCATCTTCTCAAGGGGATCAAATATCCGCCGCATGGGACGGGTGCGCAGCGAGGCATCGCCGTCGAAAACCGCCGAAATCGGACAACCGGCAACTGCCCCCATCACCAGCCGGCAGCCGGTCCCGGAGTTCCCGAAATCCAGAGGCGCCTTGGGCTGGGCAAAGCCGGCCACCCCGACCCCGCGCACGCGCCAGGCAAAATCCCCGGTCCGCTCGACCGCGGCGCCGAGGGCCTGCATGGACTTGGCGGTATTGAGGACATCCTCGCCCTCCAGGAGGCCGGTGATCCGGGTCTCGCCGACCGACAGCGCGCCCAGGATGAGCGAGCGGTGGGAGATCGACTTATCCCCGGGTACCCGTACTTTCCCGGTCAGGGCGCCGCTGGCGCGCGACTGGAGCGGCCTCGGTTGGTCGGAATGGGTCAAGATTGTGTCCTTGAATGCCCGCAGGTAGACCTTGAATGCTCCTTGGGCTCGCGCGCGCAGGTACCACATGGTCAGCCCGCCGTCACGGGCATGTCTTTCTTCCGCAATGCGCTATTGACAGCGGGCCGCCAACTAGCCAAGTGAAGCACCGCTTTTCAGACATTCCCAGGATTCCTGCCGTGGCCAAGTCCGAACTCGGAACCAAACGCATTTGCCCGACCACGGGCAAGAAGTTCTACGACCTCAACAAGAATCCGGTGATCTCGCCCTATACTGGCGAGGTGGTGCCGATTGCTCCGGTAGCGCCAGCGCGCCCGACCCGCAGCGCCGAAGCGCGCAGCATGGCCCAGGACACCACGCCGGAACCGGCCGAGACCGAGGAAATGGTATCCCTCGAGGAAGCCGATGCCGAGGAGAACACCGG
This sequence comes from Bradyrhizobium sp. Ec3.3, assembly GCF_000472925.1. Taxonomy (GTDB): domain Bacteria; phylum Pseudomonadota; class Alphaproteobacteria; order Rhizobiales; family Xanthobacteraceae; genus Bradyrhizobium. The sequence goes on along the minus strand of NZ_KI421478.1, from coordinate 40,511 downwards.
CAAGGTCAAGGCGGCCGTGCCCGAATCCGAGGACGACATCGAGGTCGACGAGACCCTCGAGGACGACGATGACGATGATTCGACCTTTATCGCCGACGACGAAGAGGGCGATGAGGACGTAACCGACATCATTGGTGATGTCGGAGGCGATGAAGAGACTTGAGATAATTCCAGAACTGTGGTTCTGGGTCTTTCCCGACGCGCTGCCCAAGGCGCGTCGGATGGTTAAGGGGCCATAGCTCAGCTGGGAGAGCGCTTGCATGGCATGCAAGAGGTCGGCGGTTCGATCCCGCCTGGCTCCACCACGCTTCGCCCTTCGGGCTACGCGTGGCGCAGCCGCGCAGAGCCCGAAGGGTGAAGCGTGGTGTCCGGCGAA
>NZ_KI421478.1:0-40080 GCF_000472925.1 Bradyrhizobium sp. Ec3.3 | reverse complement strand
GGCTACGCGTGGCGCAGCCGCGCAGAGCCCGAAGGGTGAAGCGTGGTGTCCGGCGAAAAGCCCAAAGGGCGAAGACGGACTGCCCGACGCTCTATCCCCGCCCCCTCAGACGACTGCCCCGACGTGAGCCATCAATGTGGTACGTCTACATTATCCGCAGCATCGAGTTCCCCGACCAGGAATATATCGGCGCTACGGAAGACTTGAAGCGACGGGTTCCGGAGCACAACACCGGCAAATCCGCTCACACCGCGAAATTCAAGCCGTGGAAGCTGGTCTGGTACTGCGCTTTCCCTGACAAACTGAAAGCATTGGCGTTCGAAAAATATCTGAAGTCGCACTCAGGCCGCGCCTTCTCGAAAAAGCGGCTCTGCTAAGCCCCCTACTCCCCAATCACCGCATTCAGCCGGTCGCGTAGCGCGACGATCTCGTTTTTCATCGCGACCAGTTCGGGCACCGTGCAGTCGGATGCGGCCAGGATCGACTGCGGCACGCTGCGCGCCTTGTCCTTCAATGCCTGTCCCTGCGGCGTCAGCGCGATCAGCACCTGGCGCTCGTCCTCGGTCGAGCGGGTGCGCTTGACGAGCTGCGCGGCTTCGAGGCGCTTGAGCAGCGGCGTGAGCGTGCCGGAGTCCAGAAACAGTCGCTCGCCGATGTCCTTCAGCGGCACGCCGTCGCGCTCCCACAGCACCAGCATCACCAGATATTGCGGATAGGTCAGGCCGAGCCGGTCCAGCAGCGGCTTGTAGACACGGTTGAAGGCGTGCGCGGCGGAATAGACCGCAAAGCAGATCTGGTTATCGAGCCGCAGCGGCTGGTCAGCGGCCAGTTGTTTCCGAGCCATGGGAAAAGCCTCACGAGATTCGCTTCGACATTCTGGGGCGGAGCGGCGGCACATTCAATTGCGAACAATTAAATGTGAGGCCGCGCAATTTATATTGCACACAATCTAATTGTCTGCAATATATGCGGCACCCCAACCGGAAACCAGGGAGACCCAAGATGTCCGTGAATGTCCTCTACAAGACCAGCGCCAAGGCCACCGGCGGCCGCGACGGCCACGCTGCGACCCTCGACGGCGCGCTGGACGTGAAGCTCACCACCCCGAAGGAGCTCGGCGGCGGAGGCGGGGCGGGCAACAATCCCGAGCAGCTGTTTGCGGCCGGCTATGCCGCCTGCTTCATCGGCGCGATGAAGTTCGTGGCCTCCCAGGGCGGGCCGAAGGTTCCCGCCGACACCGCGGTGACCTCGACGGTCGGCATCGGCCCGCGTTCGGAAGGCGGCTTCGGCCTCGAGGTCGAACTGCTGGTTTCGCTGCCCGGCGTTCCCCGCGCGGAGGCCGAGGCGCTGGTCGAGAAGGCCCATCAGGTTTGCCCGTACTCCAACGCGACCCGTGGCAACGTCGACGTCCGCCTGAAGGTTGCCTAAAACCAGAGGCGGGCTGGCTGGCCCGAGATCCCCCTCGCGCCAGCCACTCGCCGCCTTGATATGCCACGCCGCGGGATTGGCCGCGGCGGCGCATGCGGCCCCACCCCGGGAGCCATTGCCGGCTCTCGCGAACCTCGCTAGGCCAGTGATCGAACATCGATCCTCCCTTAAGCGAAGGTTGCCGTCATGACTTCCGAAGCCGCATCCGGCGCAATGAGCGGACTGCGCGTCATTGATCTCACGCGCGTGCTCGGCGGCCCCTATTGCACGCAAATTCTCGCCGACCACGGCGCCGACGTGATCAAGGTCGAGCCGCCCGCAGGCGATGAGGTGCGCGAGTGGGGACCTCCCTTCCATGAGGAGGACGCGGCCTACTTCGTCGGCATCAACCGCAACAAGCGCTCGATCGGCCTCGACCTCGCCTCCGAAGGCGGCCGCGTCGTGCTGCTCAAGATGCTGGAGACGGCCGACGTCCTGATCGAGAATTTCAAGCCCGGCACGCTGGAGAAATGGGGCATCGGCAACGAGGTGCTGCGCGAAAAATTCCCGCGCCTCGTGCATTGCCGGATCTGCGGCTTCGGCGCCGACGGCCCGCGCGGCGGCAATCCCGGCTACGACGCCATCATCCAGGCCATGACCGGCATGATCGCGGCGACGGGCTCGCGAGAGAGCGGGCCGATGCGGATCGGCGTGCCGCTGGTCGACATCACCACCGGACTTTATGCGGCGATCGGCATTTTGATGGCGCTGTCGGAGCGGCAGCGCTCAGGGCTTGGGCAATTCCTCGAGACCACGCTCTACGAGACCGGCCTCGCGATCATGCATCCGCACACCGCGAACTACTTCATGCATGGCAAGCCCCCTGGCCTGACCGGCAACGAGCATCCCAATCTCGTGCCCTACGCGATCTTCCCGACCCGCACGGACGACATCTTCATCGGCGTCGGCAATGACGGCACCTTCCGCAAGCTGGCCAAGGAGATCGGCAAGCCCGAGCTCGGCACCGATCCGCGCTTTGCGCGCAACAAGGACCGCATCGCCAATCGCGAGGCGCTGCGCGCCGAGCTTGCCGCGGTGTTCAGCCAGCATGAGGCCGAGCCGCTGTGCGATCGCCTGCTCGCCGCCGGACTGCCCGCAGGTCCCGTGCAGAAGATCGACCAGGCGTTGAACAATCCGCACACGATCTACCGCGGCGATATCATCGAGAAGGACTGGTACAAGGGCGTCGCCTCGCCGATCCGGCTCGATCGCAGCAAGCCTAGCCTGCGCCGCGTGCCGCCGAAATTCAGCCAGCACGCCACAGAAGTGCTCGGCGAGTTCGGATATTCCAGCGCCGAGATCGAGGCGATGGTCGAGATGGGCACGGTCTGCGGCCCCGAGCGCAAGCGCTAGGGTTTCATGGAATAGCCTTCAGCGTCGCCGCAAAGGCACTGCGCCCCCTCTCCGGCTTGCGGGAGAGGGTTGGGGAGAGGGTGTCTCGCAACGGGACAATCCCCATGAGGATAGAACCCTCACCCGGCGCTACGCCATAGCCGAGGCTTTGCTTCGGCGTCTGTTAGAAGAACGGCCGCCGAAGGCGGCCTCGGCCTCTCCCGCAAGCGGGAGAGGTTTTCGAACCCGCGGCCTGATCATTAACTTCACGTCATCCAATGCCGCACTGCGGCGCGCCCCACGACTGCGCGCCGCGAACGGGCTCCCCGTACGCGGACGTCTTCGCCTATTTGACGGCTTCCCTTTTCCGGCGCTTGCCGCTTTCGTTTCGGCCGCTTACACAGTCACGTGAACGTCATATGGCGCTGCTAGCGCATGCGCACTTTGATGACGGCCCAAGGGAGGTTTTCTTAATGGCTCTTCGACAATTCGCTGCGGCTGCCGCCATTGCCGCCACGTTCGGCCTTGCCGCCTCGACGGCGCAGGCCGCGACGGAAATCCAGTGGTGGCACGCGATGACCGGCGCGAACAACGACGTCATCGTCAAGCTCGCCAACGACTTCAATGCGTCGCAGAGCGACTACAAGGTGATTCCGACCTACAAGGGCAACTACGCCGACACGATGAACGCCGGCATTGCGGCGTTCCGCGCCGGCAACGCGCCGCACATCATGCAGGTGTTCGAAGTCGGCACCGCGACCATGATGGCCGCGACCGGCGCCGTCAAACCGGTCTACAAGCTGATGGCCGAGACCGGCGAGAAGTTCGACCCCAAGGCCTACCTGCCCGCGATCACCGGCTACTATTCGACCTCGAAGGGCGAGATGCTGTCCTTCCCCTTCAATTCGTCGTCCACGGTCATGTGGATCAATCTCGACGCGCTCAAGAAGGCCAACATCGCAGAGCCGCCGAAGACCTGGCCTGAAGTCTTCGAGGACGCCAAGAAGCTGAAGGCCGCCGGCTATTCCACCTGCGGCTTCTCCGGCTCGTGGGTGACCTGGGTCAATCTCGAGCAGCTCTCCGCCTGGCACAACGTGCCGCTCTCGTCCAAGGCCAATGGTCTCGATGGCTTCGACACGGTTCTCGAGTTCAACGGTCCGCTCCAGGTCAAGCATCTCGAAAACCTGGTCGAGCTGCAGAGGGACAAGACCTACGACTATGCTGGCCGCACCAACACCGGCGAAGGCCGCTTCACCTCCGGCGAATGCCCGATCTACCTGACCTCTTCGGCCTTCTTCGGCAACGTCAAGGCACAGGCCAAGTTCAACTTCACCGCGGTGCCGATGCCTTACTATCCCGACGTCAAGGGCGCGCCGCAGAACTCGATCATCGGCGGCGCATCGCTGTGGATCATGGGCGGCAAATCGGCCGACGAGTACAAGGGCGTCGCGAAATTCCTGACCTTCCTCTCCGATACCGATCGTCAGGTCTACATCCACAAGGCGTCCGGCTATCTGCCGATCACCAAGGCGGCCTATGAGAAGGCGAAGGCAGAGGGCTTCTACAAGGATCAGCCGTATCTCGAAACGCCGCTGATCGAGCTGACCAACAAGGAGCCGACCGAGAATTCGCGCGGCCTGCGGCTCGGCAACATGGTCCAGCTCCGCGACGTCTGGTCGGAAGAGATCGAGCAGGCGCTCGCCGGCAAGAAGACCGCCAAGCAGGCGCTCGATACCGCCGTCGAACGCGGCAACACGATGCTCCGGCAGTTCGAAAAGACCGCCGTGAAATAAGGCGATGAGCGGCAGGCCGATCTCGCGGCCTGCCGCTCACCTCACATCATGCAAAAGCAAGCCATTTTCCAATCAAGGCTATTGCCGTTCGCGCTGGTTGCACCGCAGCTCGCGATCGTCCTGATCTTTTTCTACTGGCCTGCCCTGCAGGCCGTCATCCAGTCCTTCCTGCTCCAGGACGCCTTCGGACTCTCGACCAGCTTCGTCTGGTTCGACAACTACGTGGAATTGTTTGGGGAGCCCGCTTATTTCGAGGCGATCGTCCGGACCTTCTTCTTCTCGTTCGCGATCGCCGTCTCGTCGCTGTCCCTGGCGCTGCTGCTCGCCGTGATGGCGGACAGGCCGATGCGCGGCGGCACGCTCTATCGCACGCTGCTGATCTGGCCCTATGCGGTCGCTCCGCCCGTCGTCGGCGTGCTCTGGATCTTCATGCTGCACCCCTCGCTCGGTGTGCTCTCGCGCTATTTGCGCGACATGGGTGTCGACTGGAATCCGCTGCTCAATGGCAATCAGGCGGCAACGCTGGTCATCCTCGCCGCCGCCTGGAAGCAGGTCTCCTACAATTTCCTGTTCTTCCTCGCCGGCCTCCAGGCCATCCCGAGGAGCGTGATGGAAGCGGCCGCGATCGACGGCGCCCGCCCGATGCGGCGGTTCTGGACCGTGACCTTCCCGCTGCTGTCGCCGACCATCTTCTTCCTCCTGGTCATCAACATCGTCTACGCTTTCTTCGACACCTTCGGCATCATCGATACGATGACACGTGGCGGTCCTGGAACATCGACGGTAACGCTGGTCTACAAGGTCTATACCGAGGGGCTCCTGGGCGGAAATCTCGGCAGCTCCGCGGCACAGTCGGTGATCCTGATGGTGCTCGTCATCGTGCTGACGGCAATCCAGTTCCGCTTCGTCGAACGCAAGGTGACCTACTGATGGTCGAGCAAGAGGGCATCCGCCGCTACGTCGCGCATATCATCCTGTGGATCGGGATCGCGATCGTCGCCTTCCCCGTCTACATCGCGATTGTCGCCTCCACCCAGGACAACGCGCTGATCGCCAACGGACAGATGTCGCTGCTGCCGGGCGGGCACTTCCTCGAGGTCTACTACCAGACCATCGTCGTCGGCACGAGCGGAACGACCCGCGAGCCCGTCGGCAACATGATGCTCAACTCGCTGATCATGGCGATGCTGATCGCGGTCGGCAAGATCGCGATCTCGATCATCTCGGCCTATGCGATCGTCTATTTCCGCTTTCCGTTCCGGATGGCGATCTTCTGGATCGTCTTCATCACCTTGATGCTGCCGGTCGAGGTGCGCATCTATCCGACCTACAAGATCGTCGCCGACCTGCACATGCTCGACAGCTTTGCCGGCCTGTCGCTGCCGCTGATCGCGTCGGCCACCGCGACGCTCCTCTTCCGCCAATTCTTCATGACGGTGCCGGACGAGCTATTGGAAGCCTCGCGGATCGACGGCGCGGGACCTCTGCGCTTCTTCTGGGATACGCTGCTGCCGCTGTCGCGCACCAACATGGCGGCGCTGTTCGTGATCCTCTTCATCCTCGGCTGGAATCAGTATCTCTGGCCGCTGTTGATCACGACCCGCGACGACATGCAGACCATCCAGGTCGGCATCCGCAAGATGATGACCACGAACGACGCGCTGACCGAATGGCCGATCGTGATGGCGACCGCCGTGCTCGCGATGCTGCCGCCGGTGTTCGTCGTCGTCGCGATGCAGAAACTGTTCGTGCGCGGACTGGTCGAGACGGAGAAGTAGAGACTATGGCCAACGTCACCCTGCGCAATGTCCGCAAGACCTATCCGGGCGGCTTCGAGGCCATCAAGGGCGTCGACGTCGATGTCGGCGACGGTCAGTTCTGCGTGCTGGTCGGTCCCTCCGGCTGCGGCAAGTCGACGCTGCTCCGCATGGTCGCGGGGCTCGAGACCATCTCCGGCGGCGAGATCGACATCGGCGGCCGCGTCGTCAACCAGGTCGAGCCCGCCGAACGCGACATCGCGATGGTGTTCCAGAACTACGCGCTCTATCCGCATATGAGCGTCTACAACAACATGGCCTACGGCTTGCGCAATCGCGGCATGGCGGAAGCCGAGATCAAGACCCGCGTCGAGGAAGCCGCGCGCGTGCTCGAGCTCGCACCGATGCTCGAGCGCAAGCCGCGCCAGCTCTCCGGCGGCCAGCGCCAGCGCGTCGCCATGGGCCGCGCCATCGTGCGCCAGCCAAAGGTGTTCCTGTTCGACGAGCCCCTGTCCAATCTCGATGCCAAGCTGCGCATCGCGATGCGGGTCGAGATCCGCAAGTTGCAGCGCCGGCTGAACACCACGTCGATCTACGTCACCCACGACCAGCTCGAGGCGATGACGCTGGCCGACATCCTCGTCGTGATGAATGGCGGCCAGGTCGAGCAGATCGGCAATCCGCTCGCGATCTACGAGAAGCCGGCCACCACCTTCGTCGCCTCCTTCATCGGCGCGCCGCCGATGAATCTGATGTCGACGCGGCCGGACGAGGTCAAGACGCAGCTCGGCAGCAATGGCCGCGCGGCGGAGGCCGGCATCCTCGGCATCCGCCCGGAGGACTTCGTCATCACCGACCAGACGCCGGCCGGCGGCGTCGCGCTTGCCCTCACCGTGGAAGCCATCGAACGGGTCGGCGCCGAAACCTTCGTCTACGGCTCACGCCAGCAGGACGAGCAGCAGGTCGCCGCGACGCCCGGCGAGCTGCCGCCCGGCGAGGTCATCGTCCGGATCCCCGGAGCCGAGGCCCCCGCGATCGGCCAGAAGATCCGCGTCGCCGCGGTGCGCGAGAAGCTGCATCTGTTCAGCGCCGACGGCCGCAAGCGGATCGAGGCCTGAGGCTTTCCGTCACGGGCCATTAAAAATATCGAAAACAACCCCATGCAAAGTAGCCAGCGTGGGACTTGGTCATTTCCGGGGCTCGCGTCAGCGAGAACCCGAAATCGCGCCACAACCCCTAGATTCCGGATTCGGCGCTTTGCGCCGCCCGGAGTGACGAACTCACAGCCCCCCGCTAGGTGCTTGAACCGGCACGGGGATATGCCCATATTGGGTCACAAGGGGTGCCATTCAGGGCCCTGAAACGTCAAAGTCGCTTTCCGCGAGGACTTTGTAAACTATGTCTCGTGTTCCCACGTTATCCAGTCCGTTCCTTCTGGGCTTCGACGAGATCGAGCGTGTGCTCGATCGGGTCGTCAAAGGCGCCGACGGTTATCCTCCGTACAATATCGAGAGGTGCGATCGGTCGGACGGCCAGCCCGAGCGCTTGCGCATCACGCTGGCGGTCGCCGGATTCACCCGCGACCAACTCGATGTAACCATTGAGGAAAACCAGCTCGTGATCCGCGGGCGTCAGCAGGACGACAAGACCCGGCAATACATCCATCGCGGCATCGCCGCGCGCCACTTCCAGCGCACCTTCGTGCTGGCGGAGGGGATGCTGGTGCTGGGTGCGGATCTGAAGAACGGGCTGTTGTCGATCGATCTTGCCCGGCCGGAACCGGAAAGGATCGTTAAGACAATCGCTATCAATGAGCACGAATAATGGAACGAGTAGCGGACTCGACCGCTTAGTTTCGAGAGAGGAGTCGAGACCATGAGTAACGGTCATGTTGCGTTCGAATACGAAGCCAACAACGTCTCACCGGAGACGCTGGCAACCCTCGGCGAGGGCCACATCGCCTACGTGAAGCAGATCCGCTCGGAGGACGTACCCGACCTGTTTCCCGAGGCGCCCAAGATTGCGCCAGGCCTCAAGCTCTTCGCGCTCCACGCCGCCGACGGCACGCCGATCATGCTGACCGACAGCCGCGAAGCCGCGATCGCCAATGCCTGGAGCAACGAGTTGCAGGCGGTGAGCGTGCACTGAGCCGCGCGCTTCGCATCGATAGAATTTCAAGCGGGCATGCCTTCACACGAAGGCATGCCCGTTTTGCTTTGAGCTGCAGATCGCTTGCAGTCTCCTCGTCATTGCGAGCGTAGCGAAGCAATCCAGGCTGCTTCCGCGGAGGCAATCTGGATTGCTTCGTCGCTTCGCTCCTCGCAATGACGGCGCTTGTGGAGACGCCACGTCTCAAGGTGAGAACACCGGGCGGATCAGCAGCCCGATCGGCTTGCCGAATTACGCCGCGCTCGCCGGCGGCAGCGCGAGCACGGAGTAGATCGCCTGCGCATCGCGCGAGGCGCGCAGCTTCTTGGCGATGTCCTGGTCACGCAACAGGCGGGCGATACGCGCCAGCGCCTTCAGATGATCGGCGCCCGCGCCTTCAGGTGCGAGCAGCAGGAAGACGAGATCGACCGGCTGGCCGTCCATCGCCTCGAAATCGATCGGGCGATCGAGCCGCGCGAACAGGCCAAAAATCTTTTCCAGCTTGGGCAGCTTGCCGTGGGGAATCGCGACGCCATAACCGACCGCGGTGGTGCCGAGCTTTTCCCGCTGCAACAGCACCTCGAAGACAGAGCGTTCGTTCTGCCCCGTGAGCTCGGCGGCCTTGGCAGCGAGTTCCTGCAAGGCCTGCTTCTTGCTGTTGACTTTCAATGCCGGGAGAATCGCCTCGGGTGCGACCAGATCGGTAATCGGCATGGAGCTTTCCGAGGTGAATTAAGCCGTCAGGTTCCGAATTGGCCAACTTGGTAGACCAGATTTGGCCGGCGTCAAGAAGGTGAAGCAGGAGGCGGACTTAGCCCCGGCCCTGATGTGGGGCGCTTCTACTCCAACGCAATCCCGGTGCCAACTCCCGCAAGCGCCTTTTACCGTGCTCATCCTTAAAGACAGGAGTCATACGGGGAAGGTCCCAGAACCCTCGATGGCAGGCTGGGCTAACTCCCGGAATTGGACCCAGGAGGGTCGATCCAGCCGACATTGCCATCCGCCCGGCGGTAAATGATGTTCACCCGGCCGCTCGAGCCATGCTGAAATACCAGGCAATGGGCGCCGCTGAGGTCGAGTTCCATGACCGCTTCGCTGACCGAGAGCTGCCTCAAGGAGGTGGTCGATTCCGCGATGATGACAGGGCTGTAGCCGGTGACTTCGTCCTCGCCCTCGCCCGGGGCCTCCAGGACGTAAGCCGTGGCGTCCAGCGCGGCCAGCGCCGCGGAGGCAGCGGCGGTCTTGCGGGCCGACCGGTCCTTCAGCCTGCTCTTGTAGCGCTTGAGCCGCTTCTCGATCATCAGCAGCGCCTGGTCGGCGCTGGCATAGGCATCCGACGCGTTCGAATCGGCTTCCAGCGTGATCCCCGAATCGAGGTGCAGCGCGCAATCGGTGCGGAAGCCGAACCCGTCCTTGCTCAGCGTAATGTGGCCGGAATAATTGCCGTCAAAATATTTGCGCAAGACCTCGTCTGTGCGCTCGGTGACGCGGCCGCGGAGGGCTTCGCCGACGCTGATGCTTTTGCCCGAAATCCGGAGAGTCATATGATGCCTCGCCTGGTTGGTGCCAAAGCGCGATGACATCGCGCGTTAGGCTGTTGTTTGAGCATGATCTTTTCGGAAAACCGCTTCGCACTTTGCCGGATCATGCTCGAGCCTGGGCCGATCTCAAGGGAGCTTGAGAGTAGCGCGATTTGAGGCGCGCGCAATCAGGCCGGCTCGGTGTTGCGGGAGCGATCGGACAGTGCGGTAGAGAGGACGTTCCCAAGAGCGCTCTGCTTGTCGCGACGGCGTTGTACCGAAGAGGGAATGCGCATGGCTTCGCGGTACTTCGCAACCGTGCGCCGGGCGATATCAATGCCGGACGCACGCAACCGTTCCACGATCGTGTCGTCCGACAGGATTGCGGACGGCTCCTCCGAATCGATCAGCTGCTTGATGTGGTGGCGGACGGCTTCGGCGGAATGCGCCTCGCCGCCATCGGCCGACGCGATCGACGCTGTGAAGAAATACTTCAGTTCAAAGGTGCCGCGATTTGTCGCCATGTATTTGTTGGCGGTGACGCGCGACACCGTGGATTCATGCATCTGGATGGCGTCAGCAACCGCTTTCAGGTTGAGCGGCCTCAAGTGCGCGACACCATGGGTGAAGAAGCCGTCCTGCTGGCGCACGATCTCGGTTGCGACCTTCAGGATGGTGCGGGCGCGCTGATCGAGCGCGCGCACCAGCCAGGTCGCGTTCTGCAAGGCATCGGTGAAATAGGACTTGTCGCCATCCTTGCCGATTTTCTTCGACAGCTCGGAGTAATAGGTCTGGTTCACGAGCACGCGCGGCAGAGTGTCGCTGTTGAGCTCGACATGCCAGCCGCCGTCGGGACCCGGACGGACATAGACGTCCGGCACCATGGTCTGGAGGCGCGAGGAGCCGAACTTCATGCCGGGCTTGGGATCGAGGCGGCGGATCTCACCGATCATGTCGGCGATATCCTCGTCGTCGACGCCGCAGACCTTGCGCAAGGAAGCGATGTCGCGCTTGGCCAGGAGATCGAGATTCTCGACCAGCGCCTGCATCGCCGGGTCGTAACGATCGAGCTCCCGAAGCTGGATCGCCAGGCATTCGCTCAAATTGCGCGCGCAGACGCCGGGCGGATCGAATTTTTGCAGCACCGCAAGAACGTCCGCGACATCCTGCTGCGATGCACCAAGCCGCTCGGCGGCCTGGCCGAGATCCGGCGGCAGATAGCCGGCCTCATCGACGAGGTCGATGAGATACTGCCCGATCATGCGCTGCGCCGGCGCGGTGAACGCGACCGAGAGCTGCTCGGCGAGGTGGTCGGACAGCGTCGTCTCTGCCGCGACAAAAGCTTCGAGATTGTAGTCCTCGTCACCGGAGGCGCCGCCGCCCCATTCGGTATAGACGCTCGGCGCCGCATCCTGCGCATTGCGCGCCGCGGCTTCCGCCGGCTCTTCCGAGAAGACGTTGTCCAGCCCGGTATCCAGCGTCTGCTCGATCTCGGCGCGGGTGCCGAGATCCTTGCTCAGCCACTCTTCCTGACCCGGCTCGAAGGCTTCGCCTGAACCGCCGCCCGGCTCGTCGCCATGGCTGCCGCCGGAATCGTCGCTATCGCTGAATTGGGCCGTTTCCGTCGGGGCATCGCCCGGGGGCTGCTCGTCGCTCGCCCGCTCGAGCAGCGGATTGCGCTCGAGTTCCTCCTCCACGAAGGTCGTAAGATCGAGATTGGACAGTTGCAGCAGCTTGATCGCCTGCATCAACTGCGGCGTCATCACCAGCGACTGCGACTGCCTGAACTCTAATCTCTGCGTCAGCGCCATGAAGCAAGAACCGTTCCCAAAAATTTGGTCCGATTTTTGCTTATCCTAGTCTGAGCCCGATGTACACGTCTTGACGAAAGCGAAAAACGGGCTAGAGGCGGAACTCCTCGCCAAGGTAAAGACGGCGGACGTCCGGGTCGTTGACGATCTCATCCGGGCTACCCTCGGTCAAGATTTCACCGGCATAGACGATATAGGCGCGATCGGTGAGGCCGAGCGTCTCGCGCACGTTATGGTCGGTGATCAAGACGCCGATGCCGCGGTTGGTGAGGTGGCGCACCAGGTCCTGGATGTCGCCGACCGCGATCGGATCGATGCCGGCGAAGGGCTCGTCGAGCAGCATGTAGTTGGGACGGGTCGCGAGCGCACGCGCGATCTCGACGCGGCGGCGCTCGCCGCCGGACAGCGCAATCGACGGCGATTTTCGCAAGCGCGTGATGTTGAACTCGTCGAGCAGCGAGTCGAGCTGCTGCTCGCGCTTCTTGCGCGAGGGTTCCACTACTTCGAGCACGGCGCGGATGTTCTGCTCGACGGTGAGGCCGCGGAAGATCGAGGCCTCCTGCGGCAGGTAGCCGATGCCGAGCCGCGCGCGCTGATACATCGGCAGCTTCGTCACGTCATGGCCGTCGAGTTCGATCGCGCCGCGATCGGCCTTGATCAGCCCGGTGATCATGTAGAACACGGTGGTCTTGCCGGCGCCGTTCGGCCCGAGCAGGCCGACGGCCTCGCCGCGGCGCACATAGATGCTGACGCCGCGCACCACCTGGCGGCTGCCAAAGCTCTTTTCCACGCTATGCACAGCCAGGAGGCCGGGCCGGCGCAAGAGCTGCGGACCGCCCGAACCGTTGGTCTTGGTGGCGGTCTGGGCCGGCCTGGCGGCGGGTTGGGGACGAGGCCGCGGCGGTTCCTGCGCCGGTATCGGCTGCTCGCGCGCGATCGGCGGCGCGTCCCGCACCGGGCTGGTCAGAAGGCTGCCGACGCTGTCACCGAGCGCGGTGATGTCGTCGCGCAGGCGCGCAAATCCTGGCCGGCCACGTTTGGCGGGGCGCCGACGGAACATGCTGAATAAATCGACCATCCCCGCTGTCTCAAGCCTTTCACGGTGATCCCGCGATCTGCCGCCCCGGCGCGATTCGCCGGCACAGCATGAGTGAAAGGATGCCTCCTGCCCAGAGAAACACCCTCGATCCCTTATCGGCGGATCCCGCTGCCGAGCCCGCTGGGGTAGATACAGTCTTGTCGGGCGGGCTTCAACCTCGCTCCGACAGCACCGTACACAAGTTGTTGAATTTACTTCTGTTTAGCTGCGCCCGGCAGCGCCAAAGGCGGGCCGGCGCCGGGCTTGGAGGAGCCGCAATCGCCGCCGCCGCCTTGCGGGAGCAGGGCCTGGACCTTGCCGCTGTCGGATTCCACACGCGACACCCCGGTGGTCATGTCGACCATCAGGCGGTCGCCGCGCAGCACGTTCTTGCACTGGGTCAGGACCACGCCGCCGAGCATGGTGATGAGATTGGTCTTGGTGTCGAACACCGCGGTCTCGCCGGTCACCACTTGGTCCTTCTGGGTCACCACGACATTGCCGCGCGCTTCCAGCCGCTTGATCGAGGAGCTGCCGTTCGGCCCTGGCGTTGCCGATTGCATCGGTGCCGCCGCCTTGGCGTTTTTCGCCGCCGGCTGCGGTGCCGCGGGCTTGTCGCCGCCGGATTCGTAGAACACGACCAGCGTCTTCGACGTCATGGTGGTGTCGCCCTGCACGACCTTCACGTTGCCGGCGAAGGTCGCTTCCTTCTTCTTGTCGCGCATTTCGAGCGAGGCGGCCTCGATCTGGATCGGCTGATCGCGGTTCTGCGAAAACCCCTGCATGGCGTTGGGCACGCCCTGCATGGTGCTCTGCGCATGCACTGCTGCGACAAGTGCCGCACCAAGCGTGAGCGCGCCGGCGCTGAACGCAACGCTCTTCGAAAAACCGTTGCGCAAAAGGTGCTTCGTCATGGAGATCATCTCGAGGTCGCAGACTTGTTTTGGAGCGAGCGCGTTTTCGCGGGTGGTCGCGCGGGCTCGGCAGGTGCTGGTGGCGCGGCCGCCGGCTCGTCATTGCCTAGCTTGTCCAGATACATCACGACGTGGCCTTCGAAGCGGATCACCTCGCCGCCCTCCATGATCTTCAGGCGGTCGGAGGTCAGGGTGCCGTTGGTCAGCTTGACGTCGACATGCTCATCCGAGGTGACCGTGTTGTTGGCCATGTCGACGAAGGCCTGGCTGAGACGGGCCTCATAGCCCGACGACGTCCGCAGGAAGATATCCTTGCGCAGATCGAGCTGCTGCTGCTTGTTGTCGAAGGTTCCGTTGAGGGCATCGAGGAACACGGTCGATTGATCCTGCATCAGGAGCTTGGCCCTGAGCTTGTGCAAATCGACATGATCGGCATCCCTGATGTCCTGGGTCGCGGTCTTGGCCCAGAGCTCATAGGGCCGCTGGTCGGGCGTGTAGCCCGACAGGTGCGGCGTTTCCATCGTGATCTTGGTGCCGGAGACCACCAGGTTTCCGGGATCGAAAGCCACTTCCTTGGTGGTCCGGAACTTGTTGAAGGCCGAGACGAAGATGATCATGGCCATCGCCATGACGACGGTCACCGGCACGGCGATGCGCAGAATGTGGACCAGCCGGCTGTGGCGCGCCGCTGCCGCGAAGCGCGCCTCCAAGGCATCATAGGCTGGGGTCTGGACCGAACTCACTGCTGCTCCGGGGCGCCCGTTGACGCCCGATTGTACCCGGCGCCGCCGGAATATGCAGCCCGCGACAGGCCGTTACGACTGTGTCCGAAACGGGGCGGCCGGGGCGCCCCGAGGCACCCTCCCGGCCGGCAGGATCTCCTTAAGAGTGCGCAAAAATGTCCTCGGCCTCCCAGCCCTGCAAATCGAGCTTCGCCCGCGTCGGCAGGAAGTCGAAACAGGCCTGGGCCAGCGCGGTGCGGCCCTCCCGCACCAGCATGGCATCCAGCCGTTCGCGCAAGCTGTGCAGGTGCAGCACGTCGGAGGCGGCGTAGGCGAGCTGCGGCTCGCTGAGGCTGTCTGCGCCCCAATCGCTCGATTGCTGCTGCTTGGAGAGATCGACATTGAGCACCTCGCGGACGAGGTCCTTGAGGCCGTGGCGATCGGTGTAGGTGCGGGTCAGGCGCGAGGCGATCTTGGTGCAGTAGAGCGGCGTCGTCATCACACCGAAGGCCTCATACAGCACGGCGATGTCGAACCGCGCGAAATGGAAGATCTTCGTGATCGAGGGATTGGCGAGCAGCGCCTTCAGGTTCGGCGCGTCGGTATGCCCTTTGGGGATCTGAACCACGTCGGCGCTGCCGTCGCCCGGCGAGAGTTGCACGACGCAGAGCCGGTCGCGATGCGGGTTCAGGCCCATGGTCTCGGTGTCGATCGCGACCGACCCGGTGTAGCGGGACAGGTCCGGCAGATCGCCGCGATGCAGGCGTACGGTCATGGCGTTTCAAACCTCAGTCGAATCGATGCAGCCTTGCAGGCTAATGGGCGGAACGGGAACTGGCGAGGGTCGGGCGCGCGAGCGAAATCCGAAAAGTCTGGGCTAGCCCTTCGTCCCCGCTTCGGCGGTGTATCCGCTGGCAGATATCCGCGCAAGCCGACCTCAGGGACGCTGATACTTGCCAAAATCAGCCAGGAAGACCCAGAAGCACAGCAGCGCTGCGAAAAGCTGAAGGAAGCCGCCTTCGATGGCGCCGCCGGAGATCGAGACCAGGGTCGGAATGAGGATTGCGACGGTCAGAACGGCCACTATCGCCGTGGCCGGAAGATCGACGATGAGAACGGCGGCATAGATCGCCAATTCAAAGAAGGCATATTCCTTGAGCCGCGGCGAACAGAGATAGAGTGCATACATCGCCAGAACCGTGATGCGCGCGGCGTCGCGGGGATGATCGATCAGCCATCGATCCAACCTGTTCGCAAGCCATCCGGTCTCGGGCGAGACCCGACCGGCGATGGCGCGCGATACGGACAAGGCGAATGGCGCCAGCACGAGCGCGATCGCCGCAAGCCCATAGAGGGCGAACACGAGCGCTTCGCTGCCCGCCAGATCCCAACGTTTTGCCAGGCCCTGGACGAGAATGAAGAGCGAGGGATTCATCCTGTCCTGGGCGACGCCAAGCTGCCCGGGAATTTGACCGGAGATGGCGCGGAGCCAGCTTGGGAAGAGGTCGGCGTAAAACACCATCGAGATCAGGATCGGCAAAACGAACATGCCGACTGCGACGGCGATCAGGATGAGTTTGCGAAAGCGCGGCTGCGGCAGGAAGTAGAGTGAAGCAAGGACGGGACAGAAGACCAGCTTGAATGATGTCACCAGGCCGAGCACGGAGGCACCGGTCAAGCGCAGCATGAAGCTCGTGTTGTCTTCCTCTTCAAGCGGACTGAGCAAGAGCGCCAGCGCAACCGCCGTCAGCAAGCCGGTCAGAATCGAAAAATTCCCGGACGCCAGTGTCCATTCGAAGCCGACGAACGCTCCGAGGGCACAAAGCACTCTGAGACATGTATCGCGCAGGCCCGCACGGGGCGCGCCAAGACTGGGCAACAGCAGTCCGCAGAGAATGCCGAGGACGAGATAGACGGCGCTGTGATGATCAACGAGCAGTCCCGTGGAGCACAGGGGCCGGAAGACATCCAATGTCACCGGCAGATAGGGGTATGCGAACGTGGTGTTCTTCAAATTGCCGATGAAGTAGGGGTCAAGCCCCGCAACATAGGCATCGACCCCCGCGCAGTTCACGTGAAGGTCCCACCCGAGTTGCCCGCTCGAGTTGCCGTCGACGACGAAGCTTGCAAGGACCGGGATGGCGAGGAGCGCAGCAAAAAGCATCAACCAGGCGTTCGGCAGTTGGCCGATGCCGCCAGCGGGATACGACAAGGCGAGCCCAGCTTTCCCGACCGGCGTCTCCATCACGTTCGGCCGCTTTACGTTGCCGTTGGCCATGTGGAGCGCCCCGGCGCCTTCAGAGCCCTGCGGCCTGGCGTTTCGCGGCGGACACGCAGAGATGGGCGGTGCGGAACAGCACGCTGCTGCTGTCCTGCGACGACACCGCGTCGCACTTCTCGACGACATAGCCGATGCCCTCGCGCGCGGCATAGGCGAGCTTTGATGCGTGATCTCCGAGTCCGGCCGTCTCGGTCATGCGCTGGTGCCAGACCGCGTAGTAGGACGGCGTCCACATCGCCGCCGCACCGCGCTTGTAGTCGACCCAGACCCGGCGGTGCGAGACGAATTCGAAGTTGCCCTGCCGCGACAGGGCAATGTCCGCTATCGACGGCGTCGGTTTTGCGTCAAGGTCGGGTCTCGGCGGCACGATGAAAGTCGCGCTTGTCGGCGTCGACATGCGCGCCCAATTGCCTACATCCGCCCATTCCTGCGCCCCCTCGGAATAGGCCCGATCGAACACGAAATAGTTCCAGGCGCCCAGCGGAAACAGCACGCATCCGGCCATGGCCAGCAACGCGTACCCGACCCTGCGACGATAGGCAGGCACGGTTTCCGTCGCTTCGCGAATATGCCGGGCTGCCAGGATGATTGGAATGGCAATCAGGAATGCGACATCGCCCAGATAGAGCGCCAGCACGATCGCGCAGCCGGGCAGGAATAGGGCAGAACTGTCACGACGCAACCAGCACGTGGCGAGCGCGGCAATGGCGAGGCCCGCCAACAGATGAATGATCGTACCCGAGCGAAGCAGCTGAATGTTGAGGAGGAAAGGTGACGTGCTCAGGGATGGCAGGACGACGCCGAGCAGATAGAGGAGGATCGCCCCGAGATAGGCGACCTGCAGCTCCCGGCCCGTCGGCCCGAACCAGTAAAGCGCGATTGCACCGAGGGCCGCGATCTCCGCTATCTGGAGGATGCCGGACATCGAGATCGAATCGATCAGGGAGTGGCCGGCAAAATATTCGCGGAGATAGGCGGCATAGTCCACGCCAAGCGACTTGCCTAGCTCGGGATTGGACAGGATCGCGTGCAGCACCGGAAACATGATCGGCGCGGAGATCACGAGGCCGATCGCGGTCCGCGAACAGACCGCAGCGATGGTCGTCTCCTTCTTGATCAGAAGGTAGATGCCGATGAACGCCAGCAGCGGCGCGAGCCAGATCGCCATGAACGCATTGACGAAGAACGTAACGCCGAGGGCGACGGTCGCCGCCGTGAAGCGCCCCCGGGCCGCGAAATAGACGCCTAAGAGAATGGTGCCGTTCGCGATTTCCGAGTGCGTGAAATAGTTGATGAACAGGCCGCCGGTACCGGCAGGGCTATAGCCCAAAAGCAGCGGCATCGAGCAGACGAGCAAGGTGAACACAATCCTGTCGCGCCGATCGGTGATGCCGAGGAGCGACGCGCAGCACAGGAAGCCGAGGACAGAGAACAGCCTCGACAGAAAATTCAGGACGAAGAAAACCAGCTCGGTGTGGTCAAAATATTTCTGGCTGTCGCTCAAGACGATCCAGACGCCGGATGCAAAGTAGCGCATCGACTGGATGAACGCGTCGTCCTGATACTGCGGCTCATTGAAGAGGCCGGCAACGATCGGAAGGTGGAAGATGTTGTTGTCGACACCGAAGACGAATCCACTCGTCAGGATCGACAATAGCGAGCCGGCCAGCGCAATCGTCAGCGTCTCGATGAGGGGAGCGGAAACGCTCGCGGCGCCCTCCCGGTCGATTGGCATATTCAGACTTGTTTCGGTCATCAGATCGCTGCCAGCATGATGCAGATCATCGCCATCACCGTGATCCGGCTGGCGTTGTCTCTGAAGGTGTAGAGGATCGGGTCGTCCGGCATCTCGCGGCGATGCGCCATCATCAGCGCGCGGCCGAACCAGTAGAGCAAAAGCGGATTGAGCAGCCACAGCATCCAGGGCCGGCTGTAGAGCGTCATCACCGCCGAGGACGAGACGTAGAGCGAGAACACGATCACCGCATTCATGCCGCTCGCCGCGGCCATTGCCGCGATGACCTGGAGATCGCCGATCCTGTAGTCGCGGTTGGCGGGATCGGAAAGGCCGGCACCCTGCCGCAATGTCAGCTCGCTGAAGCGCTTGATCAGCGCCAGCGAGGTGAACACGAACAGCGAGAACATCAACAGCCATTCGGACAGCACCACGCCGATACCGGCAGCGCCACCGACGATGCGCAGCGTATAGAGGCCGGCGAGCGTGACGACGTCGAGCAGCATCTTGCGCTTCAGCAGAAGCGAATAGGCGATCGTGGTCGCGAGATAGGCGGCAAGCACGGCGGTGAAGACGCCGGAGATGCAGAGGCTGGCGGCGAACGCGCCAAGCCACAGCACGGGAATCGCGAGCAGCGCGGATGCGATCGGCAGATCACCGGCCGCAAGTGCGCGATGGCGCTTGGTCGGATGCTGGCGGTCGGCGGCGAGATCCAACAGATCGTTCATCAGATAGGCGCCGGACGCGCAGGCCGAGAACGCCAGGAAGGCCAGGAGTGCCGCGCCGAGCGCCGACAGGCTCATCTGATGCGCCGTCACCAGGGGAACGAAGACCAGCGTATTCTTGGCGTATTGATAGACGCGGAGCGCGTTCACCCAAACCTTCAGGCCGACCGAAGTCTTCAGGCCGGCCTTGCGATCGGCACCCGGGGCATCACGATGGCCGACATAGTCGAAGTCGTCGAGATCAGCGGTCGCGACCACGCCGTCGAAACCGAGATGCGCGGCGATGCCCTCGGCATGGTGGCGCAGCCGGGAGGCGGTCACATAGACCTTGCGGCCCTGCGCGCGCGCTGCGAGCGCCAGGTTCAGGACGTCCTGCTCATAGGGAAGGCTGGCATAGTCGAGCCTGGCGCCCTCGACGAGGTGCAGGAGCTTGTCCTTGCGCCAGCTCCCGGCGGCGCGCAGGCGGCCGAGCATGTGTCCGGGCTCGCAAAGCAGCGCCTCCAGCAACAGATCCGAGCGCAGCAGCGCGCCTTCGAGCTCAAGGACCAGCGCACGCGGAGCGGCCGTCGGGACCGGCTGCGGCTCCAGTTCAAGGAGATCGTGCTGCCATTGGGGCTGCTCCATTCGAATACGCGCTCTTAACTGGCTGGCATGACCGGCCAGCGGCCGGGGAGCAGGGAAATGGACGGCCAAAACCGTAATTTCCAAACGCTAAGGACGGCTTAATCGGACTGGAGAAGGTGGGGCGGGATTTCGGGGATCAGGAACCGGCCGAAATGGTTTGGCGCCGGGTAGCCCATTCGGACCAATGGCAACGCCAAGGCCCCGATTCGGCCGTCACATCAGGGAGCTACCGAGAAAAATGGTGCCCAGGAAAGGACTGGATCGCCACTGTCCGGAACCCTTGAATTTTGCTGGGTTTTCGAGCCGACCGGCCAAAGTTGTGTACCGGAATTGTGTACCGAACAGACGCGCAGGAAACAACCCTCTTACTTTTACTTCTACTTCGCCCGGATTGATGACTGAAGGGTTACGTTGAGGCCGGGCCTCAACAGATAGTCCGGATTCGGAAACTCCACAGCTATCTCGGTCGTCTGCGTTGCAACGTCAAACTCGTAGCTCCCCGCGACGAGACGTCCCCTGTGCGGATACTTGTCGCTGTTTGGCAGGACGATGCTGAACTCACGCCGCTCGGCAATCTGCTCGATACTCGGGACCGTTTCGCCGCGCTGAAAATACATGGCGGCAGGCGCCTGGCCGACCACACGGATCGGATCCAATTGGACGATGGTGGCGAGACGACTCTGATCGCGCGCTTCCTTGGTGATATACGTGCCTTCCTTGACCAAGGGACGACTGATGATCCCAGAGATTGGCGCGTAAAGCTTCGTTTGCTGCAAGACCAGTTCGGCAAGCTGCAGGTTGGCGCGCGCTTGGTCGGCCTTGGCCGCCGCGAGATCCCGCTGTGCTTCCACTTCCAGCAACTGCATTTGGGAGTTAACGTTGCGGGTCCGGAGGGTCTGCGCGTTCTTCAGCTTTACCTCGACAAGGCGCAATTGCGCCTCGGCCTCTTTCAGGCTCGCCTCGGCAACCGCGACCGATAGTTCTTTGTCCTTTGACGCGAACTCGAACAGAAGATCGCCTTTCTTGACCGGTTGTCCCGCGGTGAAGTTGATCTTGAGCAGAAGTCCATCGATTCGGGGCGCCACTTCCGCTTCGCGCGCGGCGGCCACCGTTCCCTTGTACTCAAGGACGTCAGGCGCGTCCGGTTGCTGCGCGACGGCCGCCTGGATCATCAGGCAAGCCACGGCGAATGTCGGGATGCTCCGCAGACGGAGCGATCTCAAGCGGTCGATCTCAATTGCGGTCATTGCAGCCTCCTGTGCAGTCACTCGTATTCAACGTGCGCCGGGGGTCGCGGACCCGGTGGTACGCAGCCGTTTGCGCCACAGTTGGTAGGGAACGACGACGATCTCGCTCACGATGACGGCGAGTAGAACGCCGATCGGCGCCAGCGGTTGATCCATGAGACCGGCGACGACGATGGCAACGCCGGGGTGACGCGAGACCGTCGCAAACGCGAGCACGGTGCGGTCGTCCTCACCGGGGCCACCGAGAAAATGGCCGACGGCGAGTCCACCCAGCGTCATGATGGCGATTGCCGTCAATGTGCCTTCCTGGATGACCAATCCCAGGCGCGACCAAACGAAAATCAGGAGCACGACGTTGCAGATCGCAAGCACAGCAGTGCTTACCGTCTGGAGCGCGGAGTTCCACCGCGTCGCCGCCGGCCACCACTGCCCGATTGCAAGGCCGATGCCGAGCGGCAGCAGCACAGAACTGATGACCACTTGCGCGACCGACAACGGATTGACATGCAGGTCCCCGCCTAAGAGCACCTGCATCAACTCGACGGTAAGCGGTGTAAGGACCACCGACAGCACGATGCTTGCGAAGAACAGCCCTCGCGCGTAGGCGGCATTTCCGGGCGCGACGAGTGGGAGCATGCCCTGCGAGAACAGAGATCCCACTGGCGCGACCGCGAGCGTAACGAGCGCGACGGTCACCGCGGGGTGCAGCGAGAACATCTTGCAGACGAGCACGGCAATGATTGGCGCCAGCAGGTTCATGGCGACCAAGGACCGCAAAAGAAGCGAAGGTCTGCTGAAGAGATATCGCAAATCCGCGGGCGCGACACGCATGCCCACTGCCAGCACCGCTAGAAAGATACTGGCCGTCAACGCGAAGCCTATGAGCGCTAACACGCTCATGCCTCTTCCTACACCACCGCGTTCTGCCGCGCCGCCTCCCGGAACCATTCGGCGCTCAGCTTCGGGATGCGCTTCAAGGTATCGAAGTCGACGTAGATCAGTCCGAACCGGTTGCCGTAGCCGTCAATCCACTCGAAATTGTCCTGCGCGCTCCAGAGGAAGTACCCGTCCACCGGCACGCCTTCCGACGTCGCTCGCTGGAGTTGGCCGAGGCAGGCGCGCAGGAACATCACGCGGTCGGAGTCGTACACCCTGCCGTCTTCGGCAACGACGTCCGATGCGGCGCAGCCGTTCTCGGTGATGAAAATGGATCGCGCGCCCCAGATCTTCTGCATGTGGTGTGGCGCCCAGTACATGACCTCCGGGTCGAGGACGTGCCACGACGATTGCATTTTTGGATGGGAGGCGTTGAGCGGGATTTCCCGGTAACCCGGCGGCTCGTCGGACGGCTCTACGTACCAACGGGGCTTGTAGACATTGATGCCGACGAAGTCGAGCGGCGAGGCAATCGTCTTCAGCTCCTCCTCCGTAAACTTGGGAGTGCTGCCGCCGGCCTCGGCCAAGTACGCCTCGGTGTACCGCCCTTCGAGCATGACCGTCATGAAGCCGGCGTTGCGGTCGCGCGTGGCCGTCTCCGCGGCCTTGACGTACTCGGGTGCATCGATAAGCGGGACCGCGACGCTGATGTTCTCCGCGAAGCCGACCTTCGTGCCGACCGGCCCGCGGGCCCGGATTGCCTGAACAGCAAGGCCGTGGCCGAGCACGGCGTGATGCCGGACCTGCTTCAGTTCGGAATCGGAGAGAGAGAGCCCAGGCGCACCGCCGAGGCGGACCTTCTTTCCGCCGCCAACATCGACGTCGATAACCTGGTAGCCGCCCTCGACGAAAGAACGAAACTCGTTGATCGTGAAGTAGTGCTTCACGCGGTCGCCGAGTTGCTCGGCCATGTAGCCGGCGTAGTCGGCAAATACCTTCGCCGTGTCTTTGGACCGCCAGCCACCGTATTTGTCTTGCAACGTTTGCGGCAGGTCCCAGTGGTAAAGGGTGGCGAACGGTTCTATGCCGGCGCGGAGCATCTCGTCGACGAGGCGGTGGTAGAAGTCGAGTCCCTTCTGGTTAGGCTGGCCAGTGCCTTCAGGGAATATCCGGGGCCAGGCGATTGAAAATCGGTAAGCCTTGGCGCCGATCGACCTTATCAGCGCAACGTCTTCCTTGTACCGGTGGTAGTGGTCATTCGCGACGTCGCCGTTGTCGTCGTTCTTGATGTTGCCGGGCGTGTGCGCGAACGTATCCCAGATCGACACGCCCTTGCCGTCCTCGTTCCATGCTCCCTCGATCTGGTACGACGAAGTGCCGACGCCCCAGTAAAACCCGTCAGGAAAACGGCGGCCTACGGGAGCGGGCGATTTGGTTGCTATTGCGTTCATGTACGGACCTCCGGCTCCCGGCTATCCGACCTCAAAATTCTCCTATTGAGCCGAGTCTTTCCGTTTGATCTGGATCAACACGACAGTCACAGCTCGCCAAGCACTCGAGCGGCGGCCGTGGGCGCGAACGGCTTTCCAGTTTCGCTCACGTAGCGCGCTCGGTGCAGCCCAACGCAATCGCCCGCAGTGACCGCCTGCCCCCCTTCGGCGTCTTGCGACGGAGCTTCTTGGCCAATGCTATCAATTGGCCCCCGTTGTCCCTCATATCGAATTCCACGAGGCTTTTCCTGCCCCGGGAGAACTTAACTTCCCTACCGATCTTGGGGGTCACGACCAGGGGCGAGCTGCTCATGCACTGCTCGAAGGTCAACATATCCCGGTTGTTGTCCAACGTCTTCAGGACGTCGGCGTGTGTCCTCGTCCGGAAACCGAGGAACGAGGAGTCGGTTATCCTTGGAGAGGAAGGCCATTCGATAGTTCATCGCGCTCTGTCCCGGTTTTGTATACCGGTCAGCGGCTCAGATCCCCTACAAATGAACGATTTCAACCACTTGGGTTGGGGGTGGTGCCCAGGAAAGGACTCGAACCTTCACGGCCGTGAAGCCACTGGCACCTGAAGCCAGCGCGTCTACCAATTCCGCCACCTGGGCATGCCTGTTGGGCACGGGGGCGGTTACTACGGATCGATGACGCGCTTGTCAAATCCAACGTGGCGAGCCGATTGCGCATCGCAAACCGGCCCGATACAAGCCTGCCTCAGGCGCAGCCTTTCGGCAGGAACGGACCCCATGGCATCGAATCTCGACACCCTCGTCACGGTTTTCGGCGGATCGGGGTTTTTGGGCAGAAACGTCGTCCGCGCGCTGTGCAAGCGCGACTACCGGGTCCGGGTCGCGGTCCGGCGGCCGGAGCTCGCCAACTTCCTGCAGCCCTCGGGCAAGGTCGGCCAGGTCCATACCGTGCAGGCCAATCTGCGCTACCCGGCCTCGGTCGAGGCGGCGCTGCGTGATTCGCATGTCGTGATCAATCTGGTCGGCATCCTCGCCGAGAGCGGCGCGCAGACTTTTGACGCTGTCCAGGCCAAGGGCGCCGAGACCGCCGCCAAGGCCGCCGCTGCCGCCGGGGCCGGACTGGTGCATGTCTCCGCGATCGGCGCCGACGCGCAGTCGGCCTCGCTCTACGCCCGCGCCAAGGCGGCCGGCGAGCAGGCCGTGCTGGCGGCGGTGCCTTCGGCCACGATTTTCCGTCCCTCCGTGGTGTTCGGCCCCGAGGACCAGTTCACGAACCGCTTTGCCGCGCTGGCGCGGATGTCGCCGGTTCTGCCGCTGATCGGCGGCGAGACCAAGATGCAGCCGGTCTATGTCGGCGACGTCGCCACCGCGATCGCGGACGCCGTCGACGGCAAGGCCAAGGCGGGCGCGACCTACGAGCTCGGCGGAACCGAAGTCCTGACCATGCGCGAGATCATCGAGACGATCCTCGCGATCACCGATCGCAAGCGCATGCTGGTGCCGCTGCCGTTCGGGCTTGCCCGCTTCCAGGCCAGCTTCCTGCAATTCGCGCCGGGCGCATTCAAGCTGACGCCGGACCAGGTCACGCTGCTCGAGAAGGACAATGTCGTCTCGGATGCCGCCAAGGCGGCCGGGCTGACGCTGGAAGGCCTCGGCATCACGCCGGATTCGCTGGAGGGGATCGCCCCGCAATATCTCTGGCGCTTCCGCCCCGCCGGGCAGTTCCAGCGCAAGAACGGCGTAGCCTAACCTCTCCCCGCAAGCGGGGCGAGGGAGCGCACCTTCAGAACTTCAGCTTCTTGAACACGGCTTCGGGCAGCGCCTTGATGATGAACATCACGAGGCGCCATTTGCCGCTGACATAGACGACGTCGGTCCGGCGCTCGACGGCGCCAAAGATGGCATCCCCGACGACGGGAGCCTCCACGGTCAACGGGCCGATCAGCTTCATGCCCTCGGTCATCTTGGTGCGCACGAAGCCGGGCTTGACGGTGACGACGTGAACGCCACTTCGGCTGGCGCGGGCGCGCAGGCCCGACAGGAATGCGGAAAACCCGGCCTTCGCGGAGCCGTAGACGTAATTCGAGGCACGGCCGCGGTCACCCGCGACCGTGGACACCCCGACGATCGAGCCACTGCCGCGCGCCAAAAATTTTTCGGCGAACAGGCCGAGGATCAGCGCCGGGCCTTCGTAGTTGGAGCGCATGATCGTCGTGGCGTGATCGAGATCGCGCTCTGCCGTTTCCTGCGAGCCCAGCAGGCCGACGATCGAGATGACGACATCGGGTAGCGCCGGCAAACCAGCTACGAAGCCGTCGAACGAAGCGGTATCCAGCACGTCGAAGCGATGCGTGCTGGCGCCGATGCCATAGCGCGCGTTCAGGTCAGCGGCATCCGGTTCGAGCGCCGCGGCATCGCGGCCAGCGAGCTGAACATCCCAGCCGGCCTTGGCGAAGCTGCGCGCGGTGGCGCGTCCGATATCGGAGCTGCCCCCTAACACCAGTGCGATCTTGCGAGAGTTCACGGCTGCACCTCATCAAACAGTCGCTGCGAAAGCTTTGAGCGGATTTTTGCCATGGGATCGAGCGATGCCCGGATCTCCTTGAAGCGTTGCAGGGCCGGATAGCCGGCCTCGAAGGTGCTGCGCGACTGACGCGCGTCCTTCGCGAGATAAAGGCGGCCGCCGGCGGCGACGACGAGACGGTCGATCTCGTCGAGGAAATTCATGATGTTTCCGCTCGCCGGGAAATCCAGCGCCAGCGTGTAGCCGGGCATCGGAAACGACATCAGGCCGTCGCCCTGGCCGAGCTTCTTGAGCACGGCGAGGAACGAGGCATCGCCGCGCCGCGAGACGCGATCGAGGATGTCACCGAGTACGCCAAGCGCGCCTTCGTGCGGGATCACGCATTGATGCTGCAGGAAACCGCGACGGCCGTAGATGCGATTCCAGGCGCCGACGCCGTCGAGCGGAAAGAAATAGGGAAATATCGACACCAAATGACTGCCGCCGGCGCGGCGCGCACCCATGCGGTAATAGAGCTCGTTGAAGGCACGGACCGAGTAGCGGTTCAGCGTCATCGACGGAAGGTCGATGGGCACGTTGAGACGCGGATCCTGCCCGCGGGGAAAGGTTTCGGCACCATCAGGCAGCTCGCTCGCGCTGGCATGCTCGCCGAGATAGATCAGCGAGCGGCCGAGGTCACTGCCGCGCGCCACGCAATCGATCCACGCCACCGAATAGGTCGCGGAGTCGCCGGCATCGAGCGCGCGCATCGCCGCATGCAGATCGGACGCCGAGATCACCCGCTCGCGGATCCAGCCGGTCTCGACCGGCCGGAGCCTGAGCGTCGCCTCGAGGATCACACCGGTCAGGCCCATGCCGCCGATCGAGGCGAGAAAGACATCCGGATTCGCCTCGCGCGAGGCCTCGATGGTCTCGCCCGCACCAGTGCGCAAGAGGATGCTGTCGACATAGCGGCCGAAGCCGCCTTCGCAATGATGGTTCTTGCCGTGCACGTCGGCAGCGATGGCGCCGCCGACCGACACGAAGCGGGTTCCCGGCACGACGTAAGGCAGAAAGCCGCGCGGGCCGAACGTCTCGATCAGGTCTGACAGCAGCACGCCGGCCTCGAGGCGAATGCGCCCGGTCGCCGGATCGAACGACCTGACGCGGTCGAAGGCGGTCATGGCGAGGGTCTGGCTGACGCCGATGCCGGCATCGCCATAGGCGCGGCCGTTGCCACGCGCGATGCCGCCGGAGGTCGCGGCGATGGCATCGCCGACCGCAGCGAACGATCGCGGCGTCAGGAGGTCGGTATCGACGACCGGGAAACGTCCCCAGCCGCTGATCAGCGCCATGTTCAGCTCCTTCGCGAGGCGCAAGCCGGCCTGCTTTGGAAACTGCCTACCGTCGAAACACTTACATTACGTTGAGAAAGCTGCGCGATTGTCGACGGAATTACCGCCCCAGCGCCAGCGCGATCAGGCCGAGCGAGCCGACGATGACGCGCCACCAGGCGAACAGCGTGAAGCCATGGCGCGTGACGTATTCGAGGAAGGTCTTCACCACGATGATCGCGGTGACGAACGACACCACGAAGCCGATCGCGACGATGCCCATGTGGTCCATCGTCATCTCGCCGCGGTTCTTGTAAAAGTCATAGGCGAAGGCGCCGATCATGGTGGGGATGGCGAGGAAGAACGAGAATTCCGCCGCCGCGCGCTTGTCCGCCCCGAGCAGCATCGCGGCGACGATGCTGGCGCCCGAGCGCGACACGCCCGGAATCATCGCCAGGCATTGCGCAATGCCGATCAACAGATAGGTCAGAAGCGGAAACCGCGTCGCATCATGCTCGCGCGGCTTGAGATCGAGCTGATCAACCCAGAGCAGGATGGCGCCGCCGACGATCAGCGTGAAGCACACCACCCATGGATTGAAGAGCATGCTCTTGATGTATTTGCCGGCAACGAGGCCGACGATGACCGCGGGGAGGAACGCGACCAGCACGCCGATCACGAAGCGGCGCGCATAGGCATCGCCCGAAAACATGCCGATCGCGACATCCCACAGCTTCTTGAAGTAGAGGCCGACGATCGCGAGGATCGCGCCGAGCTGGATCAGGACGGTAAAGGAGTCCCAGAACGCGCCTTCGCCGAGACCAAAGAAGCGCTCGGCAAGCAAAAGGTGTCCGGTGGAGGAAACGGGGAGGAACTCGGTCACGCCCTCGATGATGCCGAGGATCACTGCCCGTATTGCGTCTGACATATTTACGATCCATTTCGGCAGGAAAAGCGGGGCTCTTCTCGCCTATTAGTCCCTCTGCCGCAATCGCTAAATGCGAGTTACACGGGGTTGCCTCGCGGTTTTGGAAGACTAGTGTGGCGCCGAACAAACATTGATGGATTCTTAAGCACCCCCGACATAGTCAAAGGCATGTTCACGCTGTTTCATCACCCGTTCTGCCCGCATTCGCGCTTCATTCGCCTGATCATCGGCGAGTACGGGCTCGACCTGAAGCTGGTGGAAGAGCGCGTCTGGGAACGGCGCGAGGCCTTTCTGACGCTCAATCCGGCGGGCACCACCCCGGTGCTGGCGACCGAGGACCAGCCATCAGTTCCTGGCGCCACGATCATCGCCGAATATATCGACGAGGCCCATGGCGCCGCGATGGGCGTCAAGCGGCTGATGCCGGAAACAATTGCCGAGCGCATCGAGGTGCGGCGGCTGATGGCGTGGTTCAACGAAAAATTCTTCGAGGAAGTGTCTCACCCGCTGGTGACCGAACGCATCTACAAGCGTTTCATGAGCGAGGAGAATGGCGGCGGCCCGCCCTCGGCGGACGTGATGCGCGCCGCCAAGGCCAATGTGCGCTATCATCTGGCCTATATCGGCTGGCTGGCGCAGACGCGAAACTTCCTCGCCGGCGACCGGCCGACCTATGCGGATCTCGCCGCCGCGGCGCATCTTTCGGCGATCGACTATCTGGGCGACGTGCCATGGAGCGAGGACGACGCAGCAAAGGCGTGGTACGCGCGGGTCAAATCCCGCCCCTCGTTCCGCCCGCTGCTCAGCGAATGGCTGGCCGGCGTGCCGGCGTCGCGGACCTATGTGGACCTGGATTTCTGACCGAAGCCGATCTGTCCGACCTGAAGACGGCGCTTGCGCGCGAGGCGCGAACCCTAGGCTTCGACTGCATCGGCGTCACTGAGCCGGGCGCGATCGAAGGCGCCGGAAAGCACTTTCTCGAGTTCATTGCGGCCGGAGCCCATGGCGACATGGATTGGCTTGCGGCGCAGCCGGAGCGTCGCGTCGATCCGCGCGGTCTGTGGAGCGACGTACGTTCCGTGATCATGCTCGGCGTCAATTACGGCCCCGATCAAGATCCGCTGGAGATCCTGAAGCAGCGCTCTCGCGCCGCGATCTCGGTCTATGCGCAGGGCGACGACTATCACGACCTGATCAAGAAACGCCTGAAAGCGCTGGCGCGCTGGCTGGTCGCGACTGCAACTTGCGAGGTCAAGGTGTTCGTCGACACTGCGGCCGTGATGGAGAAGCCCTTGGCACAGGCTGCACATCTCGGCTGGCAGGGCAAGCACACCAACCTCGTCTCGCGCGAGTTCGGCTCCTGGCTGTTCCTCGGCGCGATCTACACCACGCTGAAGCTGCCGCACGATGAGAGCGAGATCGATCATTGCGGCTCGTGCCGTGCATGCCTCGACATCTGCCCGACCGCGGCGTTTCCCGCGCCCTACAAGCTCGATGCGCGGCGCTGCATCTCCTACCTGACCATCGAGAACAAGGGGCCGATCCCGCACGAATTCCGAAGAGCGCTCGGCAACCGCATCTATGGCTGCGACGACTGCCTCGCCGCCTGCCCCTGGAACAAGTTCGCGCAAGAGGGCCGCGAGGCAAAGCTCGCTGCACGCGAGGCGCTGCGCGCGCCTGATCTGGCCGAGCTCGCGCGGCTCGACGACGCGGCGTTCCGCGCGCTGTTCACGAAGTCGCCGGTGAAGCGCATCGGCCGCGATCGCTTCCTGCGCAACGTGCTGATCGCGATCGGCAACTCCGGCGATGCGGCACTGGCGGAGGAGGCACGGCGATTGCTGGACGATGCAAGCCCGCTGGTGCGCGGAGCGGCGGTGTGGGCGCTGGGGCAATTGTTGTCGCACGAGGAATTTGCGGCGATGAGGACGGCCGCGATGCCCGCGGAGCACGACGACAGCGTGCGCGAGGAGTGGCGCGCGGCCTCCTAACCCTCCGCCGTCATGCCCCGGCTTGACCGGGGCATCCAGTACGCCGCGGCTTCTCCGTATTCGTCACCGCCTCTGGAATACTGGATCGTCCGCCTTCGCGGACGATGACAGCGGTATGTGAGGCACGCACACAGTGCCCCTCACCATGAGGGTTGGGGACCTTGATTTCCCCGCGCGTTCCTTCAAGGTCGCGCGTCATGACAGCTACGCCCTTCTTCACGCGCACCGGCAATACATTCCATCCGACGGAAGTTGCCAACGGTCCCTGGGATCCGAAGTCGCTGCACGGACGCGTCATTGTCGGCCTGCTCGGCTTCGGCATCGAGCAGCGCTGCTGCGGCCCCGAATTCGTGCCGGCGCGGCTCACGGTCGACATGTTTCGCCTGCCGACAATCGACAAGCCGGTCGAGATCACCACGCGGCTCGTGCGCGACGGTCTACGCATCCGCGTGGTGGAGGCGGAATTCGTCTCCGGCGGAGTCAGCATGGCGCGCGCCTCGTGTCAGCTGTTGCGGCGGACGCAAAATCCGGACGGCAGCATCTGGTCGCCGCCGAACTGGGACGCACCGAAGCCTGCCGATATTCCAACGCCAACCGATCCGCGCCTCGGCATGCACGGCAAATGGACGACGCGGCCCATTGTCGGCCATATGGGCTCGCTCGGTCCGCGCCGGCTCTGGATGAGCGAGGTGCGCGAGCTGGTCGACGGCTTTGCGCTGACGCCATTCACGCGCGTCGCGGTGGCTGCGGATTTCGCCAGCCCATTCGCCAATGCCGGCGATCAGGGGCTCGCCTTCATCAACAGCGACGTCACCGTGTATCTGCATCGCCTGCCGGTGACGGAATGGATCGGCTTCGAGGTGGTGAACCACCACTCCGCCGACGGCATCGCGATCGGCGAATGCTGGCTCTATGACGAGCAGGGACCGATCGGCACCTCGACGGTGGCCGCACTGGCGCAGCGCAAGCCGATGGCAAATCCGTCGAAGCGGTAGGCGCGCGCTTCTATCTCTCCACGTCGTCATTCCGGGATGCGCCGAAGGCGCAGGCCCGGAATCCATAACCACCAGTCGGGAGTATGGATTCTCAGATGCGCAATTGCGCATCATAGCTCGCGCCAAGTGGCGCGCCCCGGAATGACAGTGTGGAGAGACTCACGCCAGATGCCGCTTCATCTCCGGCCGCGTCTTGAGCGCCGCGCCTTGCTTGGCAACGATCTTCGCGATGCGCTCCGGGGCGAACTTCAGGTCGACGAAGGCCGGCGCGGTGTTGGCGACCTCGTGGTACTCCACGATTCCACCGTCCCTGAGCTTCATGATCGCAACACCCTCGAACATCGCGCGCGCACCCTTCGCTTCCGGCAGCGTCGAGCGATAGCTGAAGGTGTAGCGCGCATAGAGCGTCGGACCGTCGGACACCGGCTCATGCATGTCCCAGCGGAAATCGGTCGCCGTGCGATAGAACCAGTCGTCGATCATCTCGGCGATCGCTGCGCGACCGCCGAAGGCGCCGTAGAACACGTCGTGATAGACGCCGTCCTCAGTGAAGAGATCGGCAAAGGCCTTGCCATTGCGTTGCTCGACCGCGTCGCAGAACGCGCGCAGCATGGCGGTGATGGTCATGGGCCTCTCCTCACACTTGTCTGTCATGCCCCGGCTTGACCGGGGCATCCAGTACGCCGCGACTTCCCGGTTCAATCGCAGGCGTCTCGGAGTACTGGATTGCCCGCTTTCGCGGGCAATGACATCGAACTCGAACTTCACCCGATCTCCGCGACCGCGGCAAGGATGCGCACGATGTCCTGCGGGCGCGACAGGCGGTGATCGCCGTCCTGGATCAGCGTCAGCACGACGTCATCGGCGGGCAGTCGGTGCGTCAGTGCAAAGGCGTGCTGCCACGGCACGTCGGGGTCCTTGGCGCCCTGCAGGATGCGCACGGGACAGCCGACGTCGATGGCGCTGCCGAGCAGAAGATGGTTGCGGCCTTCCTCGATCAGGTTTCGCGTGATCGGATAGGACGAGCCGTCGCCATACTCCGACGGCCGAAGCCAGAGGCCCGTGGTCTCGATCTCCTTCTTCACATTGGCCGGGAAATTCTTCCACATCAGTTCTTCCGTGAAATCAGGCGCCGGCGCGATGAGCACCAGGCCCGCCAGCGACGCTCTGCCGGCCCGCTTCCTGATTTCGCGCGCGAGCAGCAGCGCCATCCAGCCGCCCATGGAGGAACCGATCACAACTTGCGGGCCCTCGCAGAACCGCTCGAACACCGCGACGCTTTCCTCGAGCCATCGGCCGATAGTGCCGTCGGCAAAATTGCCGCCGGATTCGCCGTGGCCGGAATAGTCGAACCGGACCGAGGCGCGGCCATGCGCCGCCGCCCAATCGTCCAGCGCCACGGCCTTGGTGCCCTGCATGTCCGACTTGAAACCGCCGAGCCAGAACAGCCCGGGCCCCTTCCCGGCCCGGCTGCGGACTGCGATCCGCCGCGGCGATGGACCCTCGCCGACATCGATGAAGGTGGGAGCCTGGTTGGCAGTCGAATTCGTCATGGAACGTTTACTCTTGCTGTGCGGTTTGAGCTGTCTGGTGCTTCCGCGGCACGCCCGGATCGGCATTGGCCTTTAGGGACGCTTGCGGAACCGGGACAAGGTGTCTATGTCGAGCGGCGTGGGGATGGGCGTGACCAAAATGCCTCGCATTTGAGGGTTTTTCGCGTGCGAGGCGCGACTTGCTTGCCCGCAGACGCATCTTCCTTCAGACTACCCGCTTCGTTCACAACTTTGGAGAACCAACATTCGTCGTCCCAATAGAGCCCCGGCCCCTGCCGCCAAAGACGGGCCGCGCATCAATGATGATATTCGCAATGCGCAGATCCAGCTGATCGATCAGACCGGTGACAACAAAGGTACGGTCGAGACCATGATGGCCATCAAGATGGCCCAGGAAGCCGGCATGGATCTCGTGGAGATTTCGCCGAATACCAGCCCTCCCGTCTGCAAGATTATGGACTACGGGAAGTACAAGTATTCCGCCCAGAAAAAGGCCGCTGAAGCCCGCAAGCGGCAGAAGACCGTCGAGATCAAGGAGATCAAGCTCCGCCCGATGATCGACGATCACGACTACGACGTGAAGATGCGCGCGATGCAGCGGTTCTTCGAAGAGGGCGACAAGGTCAAGATCACGCTGCGCTATCGCGGCCGCGAAATGGCGCACCAGGAGATCGGCACGAAGCTTTTGGACAAGATCAAGAGCGACGTCGCCGAGCTCGCCAAGGTCGAGCAGGACGCCAGGTTCGAGGGCCGTCAGGTCGTCATGGTGCTGGCGCCGCGCTGAGCCGGATTTAGCTCTTATGAGGTCAACGGCCCGTCAGCCATCTGGCGGGCCGTTTCGTTTTCAGCTTCGCGTCGCCTGCCACGTGCCGCTACAGCGGTCGCCGGAGATGATTCCGCTCCAGGAGCCGGCCCCGGCGCTACCTGCAAGCCGGCCGCCGCCACTGGCATGGGAGGCGCCGACCGAGACCTGGACCGCAACGGAACCGGCGCGGTTGACCCTACCGGACACCCGGCCGCCGCCGGCCGAGGTCACGCGGCTGCCGATCACCGTGAACGGAACCATGTAGCCGGAGCTGCAATTGCCGCGCGTGGTGGCAAAGGTGACGTTCCAGACCCCGTCATAGCCGCCAAGCCGGGCATCGGCGGCTGATGGCAGTGCGGCGGCACCGATCGCGGCGAGGAGTGCAACGGTGCCAAGGCGGGGAAGAACACGAGACGAAAGCGACTGCGGAAAATGGGCCATTTTGGTCCGCCTCCAGGCGGCAAGGCATGACAATAAGAGTGGCAACGTCAAATAGTCTGCGAGCCCGTTTCCGCGGTTCATCATTGCCAATTGGCCTCACCTCTGCCATAAGCCCAGCCTTCATCGCCCGGCTGATTTAAGGGCTGCCGTGGCGGTGCCCGTGCGGGTTTCACGCTGGTTCGTAGAAACCTGAGCACAATCAACGCTCTAACGAGCATTTTTGACGGCCAGCCGCCTTCGCGGGCGGTACTCTGTTATGGCCATTAGGAGAGCCAAATGCCCAAGTTGAAGACCAAGTCGGGCGCTAAAAAGCGCTTCAAGGTGACTGCTACCGGCAAAGTGATGCACGCCCAGCGCGGCAAGCGTCACGGCATGATCAAGCGGACGAAGAAGCAGATCCGTCAGCTCCGCGGCACCCGCGTGCTGTTCAAGACCGACGGCGACAACGTCAAGAAGTACTTCTTGCCGAACGCCTGATCGCGTCCACGATCAATTCAGCCGAGCCTGCGTCCGCGCAGGCGCTTCCGAAAACCAAAGTCATCTCTGAAGGATTTTTGTCATGTCTCGCGTCAAACGCGGTGTGACCGCCCACGCCAAGCACAAGAAAGTCTACAAGGCCGCCAAGGGTTTCTACGGCCGCCGCAAGAACACGATCCGCGCCGCCAAGCCGGCCGTCGAGAAGGCCGCGCAGTATGCCTTCCGCGACCGCAAGCGCCGCAAGCGCACCTTCCGCGCGCTCTGGATCCAGCGCCTCAATGCCGCCGTGCGTCCGTTCGGCCTGACCTACAGCCGATTTATCGACGGCCTTGCCAAGTCGGGCATTACCGTGGACCGCAAGGTGCTGTCGGATCTCGCGATCCGCGAGCCCGCCGCGTTCCAGGCGATCGCCGAGAAGGCCAAGGCCGCGCTGGCGGCGTAAGCCGTCCTCCACTGTGCTCTGCGCAGCTTTCAGCTTGTGATGGCCCGGGCCAAGGCGCGTTGTCGCGCTTTAACTGCCCTGGCCGTCATCTCTCGCGCAAACACACTTCTCAGACGTGGATGCCCGGCGAAACGCCGGGTGTGACGGGCTAGGAGCATCGGCTACGCATCCTGGCCAAAAGGGATTGCCATGACCGATCTTGCCAACCTCGAATCCC
The DNA here is from genome assembly GCF_000472925.1 of Bradyrhizobium sp. Ec3.3. Taxonomy (GTDB): domain Bacteria; phylum Pseudomonadota; class Alphaproteobacteria; order Rhizobiales; family Xanthobacteraceae; genus Bradyrhizobium. The sequence continues at coordinate 4,905 of NZ_KI421478.1, read as the reverse complement.
AGATCATCGCCGATGTCGCGGCCGCCAACGACGAGGCCGCGCTCGAAGCCGTCCGCGTCTCCGCGCTCGGCAAGAAGGGCTCGATCTCCGCGCTGCTTGCCACGCTCGGAAAAATGTCGCCCGACGAACGCAAGACCCAAGGCGCGGCGATCAACCAGGCCAAGGACAAGGTCGGCCAGGCGCTTGCCGCGCGGCGCGACGTCCTGAAGTCGGCAGCGCTCGATGCACGGCTCGCTGCCGAGACCATCGACGTCACCTTGCCGCCGCGCGACGCTGCGACTGAGGCCGGCCGTATCCATCCGCTGAGCCAGGTCTGGGACGAGCTGACCACCATCTTCGCCGACATGGGCTTTTCGGTCGCCGAAGGTCCCGATGTCGAGACCGACGACTACAACTTCACAAAGCTGAACTTCCCGGTCGGCCATCCCGCGCGCGAGATGCACGACACCTTCTTCTTCCATCCGAAGGAGGACGGCTCGCGCATGCTGCTTCGCACCCACACCTCGCCGGTGCAGGTGCGCACCATGCTGAGCCAGAAGCCGCCGATCCGCGTGATCTGCCCGGGCCGCACCTACCGCATCGATTCGGATGCGACCCACACGCCGCAGTTCCACCAGGTCGAAGGCCTCGTGATCGACAAGAGCTCGCATCTCGGCCACCTCAAATGGATCCTGCACGAGTTCTGCAAGGCGTTCTTCGAGGTCGACCACATCAACATGCGCTTCCGACCGTCGTTCTTCCCGTTCACGGAGCCGTCGCTGGAAGTCGACATCCAGTGCCGCCGCGACAAGGGCGAGATCCGCTTCGGCGAAGGCGAGGACTGGCTGGAGATTCTCGGCTGCGGCATGGTGCACCCGAACGTGCTGCGCGCCTGCGGCATCGATCCCGACGAGTACCAGGGTTTTGCCTGGGGCATGGGCATCGACCGCATCGCCATGCTGAAATACGGCATCGCCGACCTGCGCCAGCTGTTCGACAGCGACGTCCGCTGGCTGTCCCACTACGGCTTCAAGCCGCTGGAAGTCCCGACGCTGGCAGGAGGGCTGAGCGCGTGATGGTGGTGCTCGGACCCACGAAGTCTTTCTCCGTTCCCTCCCCCCTTGTGGCCCACAAGGCGGGAGGGAGCTCTGACACCGACCAAAGCAACTCAGTGAATACTCACCAGACCCGAGGCACGCAGCCATGAAATTCACCCTCTCCTGGCTGAAGGACCATCTCGATACCGACGAGACGCTCGACAAGCTCACCGAGAAGCTCACCATGATCGGGCTCGAGGTCGAGAACATCGAGGACAAGGCGAAGGCGCTGAAACCCTTCACGATCGCGAAGGTGATTTCCGCCGAGCAGCATCCGAACGCGGATCGGCTGCGCGTCTGCATGGTCGACACGGGTGACGGCGGTGCACCGGTGCAGGTCGTATGCGGCGCGCCGAATGCGCGCACCGGGCTCGTCAGCGTGTTCTCGGCCCCCGGGACTTACATTCCCGGCAAGGACATCACGCTCGGCGTCGGCACCATCCGCGGCGTCGAGAGCCGCGGCATGTTGTGCTCGGCGGCCGAACTGCAGATTTCCAATGATCACGACGGCATCATGGAATTGCCGGCGGATGCGCCGATCGGCGCGGGCTATGCCGAATGGGCCGGCCTCGGCGATCCCGTGATCGAGATCAACCTGACGCCGAACCGGCAGGACTGCACCGGCGTGCACGGCATCGCGCGCGACCTCGCCGCTGCCGACATGGGCAAGTTCAAGGATCCGACCATCAAGGCCGTGAAGGGCGAATTCCCCTGCCCGGTGAAGGTGACGGTCGAGGACACGACGCTCTGCCCGGGCTTCGCGCTGCGCCTGGTGCGCGGGGTGAAGAACGGCCCCTCGCCGGAATGGCTGCAAAAGCGGCTGACCGCGATCGGGCTGCGCCCGATCAACGTGCTGGTCGACATCACCAACTTCATGACCTTCGATCGCGCGCGCCCGCTGCACGTGTTCGACGCCAAGAAGGTGACCGGCAATCTCGTCGTGCGCCGCGCCCGCGACGGCGAGAGGCTGCTCGCGCTCGACGGCCGCAACTACAATCTGGACTCCAACATCTGCGTCATCGCCGACGAGCATGGCGTCGAATCGCTCGCCGGCATCATGGGCGGCGAGACCTCGGGCTGCGACGAGAACACCACCGACGTGCTGATCGAATCGGCGCTGTGGAACGAGATCAACATCGCGCAGACCGGCCGCAAGCTCGGCATCAATTCCGACGCGCGCTACCGCTTCGAACGCGGCGTCGATCCGGCCTTCATGGTGCCGGGCCTGGAGCTCGCGACGAAGCTCGTGATGGAGATGTGCGGCGGCACGCCGTCGGAAACCTTCGTGACCGGCAAGGCCTTCGGCGATGACCGCGTCATCGATTTCCCGCTGTCCGAGGTCAAGCGTCTCTCCGGCATCGAGGTGCCGCAGGTCGAGATGAAGCGCATCCTCAGCCATCTCGGCTTCATGATGGCGGGCGCAGGTCCGACCGTGAAGGTCGCGGTGCCCTCCTGGCGCACCGACGTGCACGGCAAGGCCGACATCGTCGAGGAGATCGTCCGCATCTTTGGCGTCGACAAGGTGCCGGAGACGCCGTTCGAGCGCGGCGAGGATGCGCGCAAGCCGGTGCTGACTGTGCTGCAGCTCCGCACCCGCCGGGCCAGGCGCGCGCTCGCGACCCGAGGGATGGTCGAGGCGGTGACGTGGTCGTTCATCGCCAAGCCGGCGGCTGAACTGTTCGGCGGCGGCCAGCGCGAGCTCGAGCTCGCCAATCCGATCGCATCCGATCTCTCCGACATGCGGCCGAGCCTGCTGCCGGGGCTGATCGCCGCAGCGCAGACCAATGCCGACCGCGGTTTTGGCGATGTCGCGCTGTTCGAGGTCGGCCAGCTCTTCAAGGGCGATCGTCCGCAGGATCAATTCATGGCGGCGTCGGGTGTTCGTCGCGGTTTTGCCGCGTCGGAAGGCCTGGGCCGTCACTGGTCGGGCTCTGCCGCGGCCGACGCGTTCGATGCCAAGGCCGATGCGCTGGCGGTGTTAGCTGCAGCCGGCGCGCCGATGCAGGCGCTGCAGATCGTTGCGGGGGGACCAAAATGGCTGCATCCGGGCCGCTCCGGCACCATCCAGATCGGCCCGCAGAACGTGCTCGGCTATTTCGGCGAGATGCACCCGCGCGCGCTGGAAGCGCTCGGCGCCGACGGCCCCGTGATGGCGTTCGAGGTGATCCTCGACCGCATTCCCGAGGCCAAGAAGAAGCCGACGCGGGCAAAGCCCGTAATCGAGCTGTCCGCGTTCCAGCCGGTCTCGCGCGACTTCGCCTTCATCGTCGATCGCGGCGTGAAGGCCGGCGACATCGTCCGCACGGCGCAGGCGGTGGACAAGAAGCTGATCACCGCGGTCAACGTGTTCGACGTCTATGAAGGCAAGGGCATCGACGACGGCAAGAAGTCGATCGCGATTGCGGTGACGATCCAGCCGCGCGAGAAGACGCTGACCGACCAGGAGATCGAAGCGGTGGCCGCCAAGATCGTGGCCGAGGTGACGAAGAAGACCGGCGGCACGCTGCGAGCATGATGCCGAAAGTGCGAAGCGGTTTTCGGACAACATCATGCTCCTGAAATTGTAGAGCATGAGTCTTTCCGACCTCCTCCCCAGGGATGTCAGCCTCACCATTGCGATGGCGCTTTGCGCCATCGCGTTCGTCGCAGGCAACGCGCGCGGCTTCTCGGGTTTCGGCGCTGCGCTGATCTTCATGCCGCTTGCGAGCAGCGTCGCGCAGCCGCGGCTCGTCGCCGCACTGCTGCTCATCATCGATTTCGTCTCTGCGGCACCGCTGCTTCCGGACGCCTGGCGCAAGGCGGATCGCAAGGCCACGGCCGTGATCGTGCTGGGCGCGCTGATCGGCGTGCCCATCGGCACCTACTTCCTCAGCGTGCTCGATCCCGTCACCACGCGCTGGATCATCTCCTGCTTCGTCGCCGCGCTCTTGATGCTTCTGCTGTCGGGCTGGCGCTATCGCGGCAAGGATCACGCCTGGCTTTCGGTCGGCATCGGCGGCCTCTCCGGCTTTTGCAGCGGCCTCGCGCAGACCGGCGGCCCGCCGATCGTCGGCTACTGGCTCGGCCGCCCCATCGTCGCGACGGTCGCCCGCGCCAACATCGTGCTGTTCTTCGGTGCCTCGGATTCGTTTTCGATGGTGAGCTACGCGACGACCGGCCTGATCACGCGCGATGCGCTGCTGCTCTCCCTTGTCGTCGGCCCGGTCTACGCGGCAGGTGTCGCCTTCGGCGCGTCACTGTTCGGGCGTGCCAGCGAAAAAGTGTTTCGCGCCATCTGCTACGCGCTGATCGCGATGGCGGTCATTTTCGGCCTGCCGGCGTTGGATGGGGTGTTGCGGTAATTCCCTCCACGGTCGTCCTGGTGAAAGCCAGGACTTCGGTTAGTGTCGTAAGGCGAGCGCGCGCGCCAAACTCCGCTCGTCGTCCCGGACAAGCGAAGCGCAGATCCGGGATCTACCGTGTCGGTTGTCAAGCAATGGCAGCTCCTTTCCAGGGCTGACCTGACTTGAGGACGGCGTTGGCGAAGACGACGAGACGGCGCAGGACGGCGATCAGGGCGAGCTTGGCGGGTTTGCCCTTTGCGATCAGCCGCTCGTAGAAGGGTCGCAGGACAGGGTTGTGCCTGCTGGCTGCGATGGCGGCCATGTAGAGGATATGGCGTACGGCCGCTCGGCCACCATGGATGCGTGCGGGAGCAGCCATGGTCCCACTCTTGTGGACGAACGGAGCCACTCCAATCAGGGCCGCAGCCGCTTTGTTGTCGATCCGGCCGAGTTCCGGAACGGAGGCGAGCAGGACGAGCCCCGATTTGGGGCCGATCCCTTTGATG
>NZ_AXAS01000025.1 GCF_000472925.1 Bradyrhizobium sp. Ec3.3 | reverse complement strand
TCCATCACCGTGACGACCGCCAACTACGCGCTCTTCACCACCGGCGGCGCAAGTCCGACCGGCATTCTCGACGCGCAGACCTCGAGTGTGTCGGTCGCCAACATGACCATCGGCACGCTGACCGATGCGGCGACCGACCAGGCCACGCTCGATGGCTACATCGCGCAGGTCACCGCTGCGATCAACTCGGTGGCCTCGGCCGCCGCCAATCTCGGTGCCGTCAAGAACCGCATCTCGACCAACACGGACTTCGTGAAGTCGCTGATGGACTCCGTGGATCGCGGTGTCGGCCAGCTCGTCGACGCCGACATGAACGCGGAATCGACCCGCCTCCAGGCCCTGCAGACCCAGCAGCAGCTCGGCGTTCAGGCGCTCTCGATCGCCAACCAGAACAGCCAGAGCATCCTGTCGCTGTTCCGCGGCTAAGCGGCGCTTTCGAAAACGACCGTGCTCCCCGAGGGAGCACGGTCCTCGTCCTAAGCGACGACCGGGGCGGCGTCCCGTATACCGCCTAATTCATTCCGAACGTTTCCCTATCGATCACCGGCGCGCGCCGACGCGCCGCGATCTTGCATCGCCAGCGCGATCGTGCCCGGTCTAGTTCGTTCGTCAGCCTCCGATCTCCTTGTAAAATTGCAACGCCTCGCCTGCGAACTGACACATTGGTGTCCTTGCGCAACCTTCAGACAAGGTTGGCAGCGGAGTGTCCTTTGCGTTCGCATTGGTACGAGGTCATATGCTCAGTCGCGCGCAGGTGCAGCAGCTGCTCAACAATCTGCTGGAGCTTGGCCCGCGACGCCTGATGGCATTGGGGCTGATCGGTTTTGCCGTTCTCGTTACCGTCGTGGGCGGCGCCTATTATCTGAGCCGGCCTGAATTCGAGACCCTCTATACCGGCCTGACGCGCGAGGACGTGACGCGGATCGGCGCCGCGCTGCGCGAGAAGAACATCGCCTTCGACGTCAATGCGGCGGGAGATGCCGTCTCGGTTCGCCCGAGCCAGACCATGCAGGCGCGCATGCTGCTCGCCGAGAAGGGGCTGCCAACCAGCGCCAATTCCGGCTACGAGCTGTTCGACAAGATCGGCTCGCTCGGCCTGACCTCCTTCATGCAGGAGGTCACAAAACTGCGCGCGCTCGAAGGCGAGATCGCGCGCACCGTCCAGCTCATGAAGGGCGTGAAGGCGGCGCGGGTCCACATCGTCCTTCCCGTGCGCGGCTCGTTCCGCGCCACGCAGCAGCCTCCGTCCGCGTCCGTCGTGCTGCGCACCGACGGCGCGATCGAGGCGCGCACGGCGCAATCGATCCGCCAACTCGTTGCCGCCGCTATTCCCGGCATGACGCGCGACAAGGTGACGGTGCTGGATGCCGACGGCACGATGCTGCTCGCCGAGGAGGACGAGGCGAGCGCTGCGCCGACCAAGATGGCAAGCCTCCAGAAGATGGTTGGCGGGATGGTGCAGGAGAACATCCGCAAGGCGCTGACGCCGTATCTGGGCCTGGATAATTTCGAGGTCAGCGTCGCCCCGCAGCTCTCGACCGACAAGCGGCAGATCAACGAGACCGTCTATGATCCGGAAGCGCGCGCCGAGCGTTCGGTGCGGAACGTTCGCGAGAAGGAGACGTCACAGAACGCGGATCGCTCGACGCCGACCACGGTGCAGCAGAATCTTCCGGACCAGCAGGTCAATGCCGGCGGCACCAAGAACTCCAATGAGGAGAAGAATCGCCGCGAGGACGTCACCAATTTCGAGGTGTCATCCAAGACAACGACGACGGTCAGCGACGGTTATTCCGTGAAAAAGCTGTTCATCGCGGTCCTGATCAACCGCGCGCGGCTGGTTGCCGATCTCGGCGACAAGACCAATCAGGCCATCGTCGACAGCAAGATCGCCGAGATCAGCCAGCTCGCTGCCACCGCCGGCGGGCTGGACAAGCAGCGCGGCGACCAGATCCAGGTGACGGCCGTCGACTTCGTCGAGGGCTCGCGTGAGCTCGCGCCGGTGCCGCCGATCGGCTTCGTCGAGATGCTGAACCGGCAGATGGGAAGCTTCATCAACGCGGTCACTATCCTGGCTGTCGCCTCGATGCTGGTCTGGTTCGGTCTTCGTCCGGCGGTCAACGGCATCCTCACTCATCGCGCGCAGCAAGAGCAGGTCGAGGCCGCAGAGGCGGCCGCCCAGCTCGAGGCTGCAGCCCTGGCGCTGCCTGAGAACGAGGAGGCGGAGCTCAACCTGGTCGAGGACCTCGAAGGCAAGATGCAGCGCACGCCGCAGAAGCGGCTTGAGCAGATCGTGCGGCTCGACCAGACACAGGCGGCTGCGATTCTCAAAGAGTGGATGCGTCGGGAGGAGGCGGCATGAACGCGGCAATCGGAAAGCTGCTCACGCAGTTCGACGCCAATGGACGGGCGAGGCCAGGCGAGAAACCGAAGCTGCCGGAGCCGGCGGCGAAGCCGAAGGAGGTCAGGCGCGAGCCGCCGCCTCAGCTTCAATCCCAGCCTCAACCCGCCGCGCCGAAGGTTGAGACGCCGCCGGTCAATCTCCTCGACGATGCCTATCGGCGCGGCTACGCCGCTGGCGTTGCGGAAGGAGATGCCAAGCTTGCGGAAGAGCGCGTGCGCGGCGCGATCAGGCTCGGCGAAGAGCGGGCCAAATGGTCCGATCAGCAGGCCGTTGCGATCGTGAACGGCTTCACCGCCGCTTGCCGTGAGCTCGAAACCAATGTCGCAAGCTCGGTGGCCCGCATCCTGCAGCCGTTTCTCGTCGATGCAGTCCGCGACAAGGCGGTTGCGGCCCTGGTTGAGCAGATATCGACGCTGACCTGCCAGTCGCCCGTGCCGGTGTTCAAGATCACGGGGCCGAGCGACCTGCTCGAGCTGGTCAAGACTCAGCTCGACACGGCGCGGCGGACCGGCATCGAATATCAGGTCGCCGACAGCTTCGAAATCCGCGTCGTCGCCGACCAGACGGTGATCGAGACGCAGATCTCCCCGTGGATCGAGCGACTGAAGGATGCGCGACGGTAATCCGCCATGAGCGACGTCCAGCCCGAGCTCGTAATCATCCGCCGCCGCAGCGCGTTCGACGATGCGCCGGCCAAAGGCGGCGTCTGGAAGATCGCCTATGCGGACTTCATGACCGCGATGATGGCGTTCTTCCTGGTGATGTGGCTGCTCAACGCACTCAACCAGGACCAGCGCCAGATCGTGGCGAGCTACTTCAATCCGATCGAGCTCGCCGAGAACGCGCCGGCGCCGAAGGGTCTCAAGGATCCCCGCAAGAAGGACCCTGCCGCGTCCGAGGGCCAGGAAGGCAAGCGCAAGCCGGCGGGCACGAGCGAGGAGCGCCATGGCGACTCGCCCACGGCCGAAAAGCCGCCATTCTACGAGGAGAAGGTGCTGTTTCGCGACCCTTACGCGACGCTCGCGGAGATCGCGGCCGGCTCGAGCCAGGCGGCGGGGCAGCGGCGCGTCGGGGCGCTCGCCTCCGCGGAGGAAGAGGGCCTGAAGGGCGGCGAGGCCTATCGCGACCCCTTCGATCCCGGCTTCTGGAAGTTCGCCCCGCAAACGGCGAAGGACGGACCGGCGAGCGAGACCGAGCCCACCCCAAATCCTGCCGCGCGCAACAATCCTGCCGCCGCGGACCAGGGCGAGCCTGCGCGTCGAAGCAAGGCTGATGACGCCGGCGCCACGGCCGATGCGCAAGCGCCGTCCGCCGGCATGTCGCCTCTGCTGCCGCCCGCTCCTGCGCCTACGCAGGCTGGCCGTGATGGCAAAGCGCAAGTCGATGCTCAGGCCAACGTGCAGGCGAATTCTGCCGCAAAGGACACCGAGCCGCGCGACGCGGCACAGGCGCAGCAGCCGACGGTCAAGCAGTTGCAAGCCGCGATCACCGACGTGCTCTCGGACATCAAGGCCGGCGCCGGGCCGGTGGCGGAGGTGCGCCAGGTCGAGGAGGGGCTGCTCGTCAGCCTGACCGACGATGCGAGTTTTGGCATGTTCGCGGTCGGCTCCGCCGAGCCGCGCCCCGAACTGATCCGCGTCATCGACAAGATCGGGCCGCTGCTGACCAAACGACCGGGCACGATCATCGTGCGCGGCCATACTGACAACCGGCCTTACCGGTCGGATACCTACGACAACTGGCGGCTTTCGACCGCGCGCGCCCAGATGGCCTATTACATGCTGGTCCGCGCGGGCGTCGATGCGCAGCGGATCGAGCATGTCGAGGGTTATGCCGACCGCCGCCCGAAGCTCACGAACGATCCGGCGGCGGCACAAAACCGCCGGATCGAGATTTTGATCCGGGAGAAGCGCCCGTGATCGGCCCGAGAGCTTTCGCGCTGCTTTTGCTGCCGTTCGCTGCGGCGAACGCGCTCGCCGCAGCGCCGGAGCCAGCGCCCTCGACGGAAGAGCCATATGCGCTGGTCCGTTCGTTGCAAGCCGTGCAGGACGGCATCGCCAGCGGCGATGCCGCCGCGCAAAGCGGTCATCTCGCGCTGATCCGGCAGGTCGGCGAGAAATTCCTTGCCGCCGATCCAGGCGTGTGGAGCAGCCCGCAGAACGGCCAGGCCATCGTCGTCTATATGCTCAGCGGCGGCGCGCCACAGGTCGTGCGCAAGCTTCCGCGCGAACGGATTAATGTCGACGAGCGGCTGTTCAATGGCGCGCTCGCCTATGTCGAGGGCCGCCAGGACGAAGCGCGCGAGCTTTTGAAGGACGTCAAGCCGCGCTCGATCCCGTCGAGCATGAGCGGACAGATCGCACTGGTGCAGGGCGCGCTGCTCGCAAGCTCCGATGCATCGGTCGCGATCGAGCGGCTGGACGACGCGCGGCTGCTTCTGCCGGGCACGCTCGTGGAAGAGGCGGCGCTGCGGCGTGAGATTGTGCTGGTCGGGCAGGCGGAGGATTTCGACAAGTTCGAGTTCCTGACGCAGGCCTATATCCGGCACTATCGCAACTCGGTCTATTCCGGCGATTTCTGGCAGCGGTTTTCCTCGGCCTTGACGCGTTCGAGCCTCGCGCTCGACGAACACCGCTTTTCGCGGACCACGGCATTGCTCGACCAGATCGACCGCGGGAACCGTCTCAAGCTCTATCTGGTGATCGCCAAGAGTGCGCTGGTCCGCGGGCGGCTTGCCGTGGTGCGACTCGCAGGCGAGCAGGCGCTGTCGCTGAGCGCCGACGGGAGCGTGGATCGCGAGCGGGCGCATCTGTTCCGGGGGAGCGCCCGGGTGCTCACTGGTGACTATGAAGGCGGCCTCACTGAACTGAAGGCGACCGACAGGTCGAAGCTGCCGGAGCGCGAGGCGTCTCTTCTCAATGCCAACATCCAGCTCGCGCTTGACCTTCGCAAGCCGATCTCTGGCCCGCCGTCCGCGATAGCCGCCGACAAGCCGCCGCCCACGCCGGCGCGTCTGGACCTGGCGTCATCGGCTGCGACCCTTGCGCGCGCGCAAAAGCAGCTCGAGGAGCTGGAGCTTCTGACCAAGGACCGCCGCCCATGACCAAGCTCAACGGCACTTCTGGACAGCTCTTCTCTGCCGTCGCCGAAAGCATCAGCGCGCGAGGAACGGTCCGCTCCGGAAAGAACCCGACCGGGCAGGGCGCCGCGGACTCCGCGTTTCATGATCTGCTTCACACGGTGTCGAACCTCGCAAAACGGGCCTTGAACGATTCCGGAAATGAAGCGGCCGTGAAGTCGGCGGCACTGCGCACGCACCTCGCGCAATTGACCGAGCGCGACGAACCGAAAGACGAGTCGCTCGACGACCGGACCTCTTCGGCCGAAGAGCCGCAAGCTACCGGCAAGCACGATCCGCTCGATCTCGCACCGAAGGCGGAGGTCCAGAGCCGCTTGAGCCTCCCCACGATGGTCGGGCCGGAGCTTGCCGCCGTGGCGGTCATCAAGCCGCAGGCGCAATCACTCTCGGGCGACAAGAAGGATGCGCCCGCGCGATCGGAGCGATCTCTTGGCGGACGTGAGCTATCGGCTGCAAGCGTTGCGAACGTGCAAACAGTTGACATCGCCGAAACCAGACCGCGAACGCAAGTTGCCCCTCCGCAGGTTGCGACAGTGCCGCAAGGCAATGCGCCTGCGCCAAAGGCGATGCCTGGAGCATCTGGTTTCGAAGCCGTCACGGCGAATGTCGAGCGCGCCGCGAAGGTGTCCGCTCGCGATGCGCTACCGGAAGCGGCAAAGGTGACTGTCGTCCAGCAAGAGACCCATCTTCCACCCGTCGCGCAGTTTAGCGCGCCTCAGCAGGTGGCGAATGCTGTCGTCACTGAATTAGAGAACGCCGCTGCGCCGGCGTCATCCGCCGCACCCGATCTCACTTCAGTCCAAGGCAATGCACCCGATCAGCCGCTGAAAATCCTGACCATCAGCCTCGAGCCGCCCGCGCTCGGCAATGTCACCGTGCGGCTTCGCCTGGTCGGCGAGTCCGTCTCCGTTCATCTTGCGGCCGACCGCAAGGACACCAGCCAGATGCTCGACCAGCAGCGCGACTCGATCCGCGAGCTCATGCAGTCGGCGGGTTATGTCGCCGAGGTCGCGCCGGTCCAGCACGGCGCGCTGGATGGATTTCAGGCAGGCTCAGGCCAGCCACAGCCCTCGCTCTCCGGCCAGCCACAATCGCAGAACGCGCAAGGAGCGTTCGATGGCTCGAACGCATCGTCCGGCCAGTCCGACGGCGGAGCGCGGCAAGCGAGGGACGAGCGCCAGCCCAACCAGGAGACGCGTCATGAGCAGGACGTGGCCCAGCGCACTCGTCGCGGCCCTGTTTATCTTTAGTGCGACCGCCGCCGCCGCGGGCGCGGACGGCTCGCGCCCTTGCGAGCGCGAGATGGTGCGCGCGGCGCAAGCGCACGGCATTCCGCTCGGCATCCTGTATGCGGTTGGTCTCACCGAAACCGGCCGCCGTGGTGCGCTCTACCCTTACGCTCTCGGCGCCGAAGGCCAGACGGTGTTTGCCAAGGACCTCGACGACGCGATGGCGAATTTCGAGGCGATGCGACATCGGGGCGTCAAGCTGATCGATCTCGGCTGCATGCAGATCAACCATTACTATCACGGTGACAAGTTTGCTTCCGTGCGGGCGATGTTCGATCCCGCCAGCAATGTCGACTACGCCGCGCGCTTCCTCAAGGAACTGAAGCAGCGCGAGGGAAGCTGGACCATGGCGGTCGCCCGCTACAATGCGGGTCCCAACAATCAGCCCGCGCAGAAACGCTACGTCTGCCACATCGTTGCTCATCTCGTCGCTAGCGGGTTCGGTGCCTGGACCGACAAGGCGCGCGCCTTCTGTCAGAAGGAAGCGGCGTGACGACGATGCGTGCGATCTACGGCCAGCCCCGCGCAAGCAAGCACGGTCATTGTAAGCCCAATATACCAAAGGAGCCCAATCCATGAGCCTGTATGGCGTAATGCGCACCGGCGTGTCCGGCATGAGCGCGCAGTCCAACAAGCTGTCGACGGTTTCGGACAACATCGCGAACGTCAACACCACGGGCTACAAGCGGGCTGAGACCGAATTTTCCTCGCTGATCCTGAAGAGCGGCACCGGCAATTACGATTCTGGCGCGGTCGAGACGCATGTCCGCTACGCGATCACGGATGCCGGACATGAACAGTTCACGACGTCGACGACCGACCTCGCCGTCCAGGGTAACGGGTTCTTCATGGTGTCGGACGCCACCAACACACAGCAGTACCTTACGCGAGCTGGCTCGTTCGTGCCGGACAGCCAGGGCAATCTGGTCAATGCGGCTGGCTTCTACCTTCTGGGTTACCCTGGTGCTGTATCCAATATCTCCTCGAACAGCACCGCCGGCATGCAGATCGTCAACGTCAATCTGGCAACGCTTCAGGCCACGCCTTCGACCCTGGCGACCGTCACCGGCAATCTGGACCCGAGCGCGGCCGTCATCGCCGGTCCACCCACTCCGGCTTCCTACTCCGCGAAGAGCTCAATCGTGGCATACGACAACATCGGCAGGCCGGTGACGCTCGACGTCTACATGAGCAGGACCGCAACGACTGCTGGTCTGGATACCTGGCAGGTCCAGGTCTACGATTCAGCGACGAACACCGCGCTCGCGGGTGGTCTCGGCACTTTCAACTTCGATACGACTGCGGCTGGTAAGGGCGCACTGGTCGGTCCACCAACGTCACTCACGGTGACTGTTCCCGGTGGCTCGGCCTTTACCGTCGACCTAACGGCCATGACCCAGGTGGCATCGAGCTTCAATTTCAAGGCCACAGTCAACGGCAACGCTCCATCCGCCGTCGAGAAGGTGGATATCGATAGCAAGGGTGCGGTGAATGCGATCCTTCAAAATGGGACGCAGATACAGATCTATACGTTGCCGCTCGCCGATGTCCCGAGCCCCGACAACCTCACGCCCGAGGTCGGCAACGTCTACTCGGTGAGCCTCAACTCCGGAAACCTGCAGATCGGGAGCGCCGGCACGGGCGGGCTCGGCACCATCCAGTCCGGCGCGCTGGAGGAATCCAACGTCGATCTCGCCGACGAGCTGACCTCGATGATCGAGGCGCAGCGCGGCTTCACCGCGAACTCGAAATCGTTCCAGACCGGCGCGGACCTTCTGGACGTCGTCGTCAACCTGAAGCGCTGATCCCGGCCGCGAGCAAGCCAAAGAGCAAGTCATGTCCCTCACTGCCGCTCTCGACAATGCCCGCTCCTCACTCATGGCGACGGGCGTCCAGTCGTCGGTCATCTCGCGCAATATCGCTGCCGCCAGCCAGGCCGGCTATTCGCGCAAGATCGCCGTGCTGGACACGTTGCCCGGTGCGGGCGTCTATGTTGCCGCGATCCAGCGCGCCGCGAGCGTCGGCCTGTTCACCAACGTCCTGACCGCGACGTCGGCGTCCGCCGGGCAAAGTGCGCTCTATGATGGCCTCCAGAAGATCGCGGCGTCCACGGTGGATGATCCGGAGCTGAATCAGTCGCCGACCGCTGAGCTCAACAAGCTGAAGCAGGCGCTCCAGCAATTCGCCAACGCCCCCGACAATACGACGCTGGCGCAGGCTGCGGTCTCCTCGGCCAAGGACATGGCGACCGCGCTCAACGACGCGACGAACACCGTGCAGTCGATTCGAGAGGGTGCCGATGCCGATATGGCGACCTCGGTCGCCAACATCAATCAGCTCCTCACCCAGTTCGACACCGTCAATACGGCGATCGTGAAAGGCACGATCGCCGGTGATGATGTGACCGACTATCTCGACCAGCGCGATAGCATCGTCTCGAAAATGTCGCAGGAGGTCGGCGTCTCCATGTCGATCCGCGCCAATGGCGATGCGGCGCTCTACACCGATAGCGGTGTCGTGCTGTTCGACAAGGTGGCGCGGACGGTAAGTTTCGCGCCGACCAACGCCTACACGCCTGGCACGACCGGCAACGCCGTCTACATCGACGGTGTGCCAGTGACCGGCGCCAATTCCGTCATGCCGATCAAGACGGGCAAGCTCGCCGGCCTCGCTCAATTGCGCGACAACGCGGCGGTCACCTACCAGGACCAGCTCGATGAAATCGCGCGCGGCCTGATCAGTGCCTTCCAGGAGACCGATCAGACCGGCGCCGCACTGCCGAACGTGCCTGGTCTCTTCACCTATCCCGGCGCGCCGACGATGCCCGCGAGCGCGACCGTCTTGGTCGGTCTCGCCGGCACCATCACCATTGCGGCTTCCGTCGATCCGAATGCCACTCCCAGCGGAAACCCCAACCTGCTGCGCGACGGCGCGATTAGCGGCAACCCCGCTTACAGCTACAATACGGCCGGCAATGCCGGCTTCTCGACGCGTCTGCAACAGCTCATCAGCAATATGGATGCGGCGCAGCCGTTCGACCCGGTCGCGCAGGGCAAGCCGAGCGCCGGCGTAATCGATTTCGCCTCGTCGTCCGCGAGCTGGATCGAAAACCAGCGCAAGACCGCTGACAACGGCGTCCAGTATCAGAACACGCTGCTCGACCGCAGCAACTCGGCGCTCTCGAACGTCAATGGCGTCAACATGGACGACGAGATGTCGCTCATGCTCCAGGTCGAGCGCACTTACTCGGCGTCGTCGAAGCTGATCTCGACCGTCGACAACATGTTGAGCAGCCTGCTGGCCGCCGTGGGGACATCATCATGATGAGCGCGAACTATATCTCGACCTTGATGCTTTCCTCGTCATTGAGGTCCTCGATCACGAACAACCAGAGCGCGCTGAGCAACGCTTCCAAGGAGGCGACCACCGGCCGGTTTGCCGATGTCGGCCTCCAGCTCGGCGTGTCCACCGGGCGCGACGTGGCGCTGCGAGCGGACATGGACTTCATCGACCAGATCGTGGATACCAACGGACTGGTCTCGGGCCGCCTGGACGTGACCCAGAACCGGATCACGCAGCTTGTCTCGACCGCCCAGGATTTCCTCAAGAGCCTGATCACCGCGCGCGACGTCCCCAACGGCGCCCAGATGACCCTGCCGAGCGCCTCCGCCAATCTGCAGGACCTCATCGGCGTGCTCAACGCGTCCTACAATGGCTCATATCTGTTCGGCGGTCTGAACACGCAGAATGCGCCAATCACGAATTATGCGCCGGGCTCGACCAGCAAGAACCAGGTCGACGCTGATTTCCTGGCAGCGCCGCCCACTGGCTTCGGCTTCACGCAGAGCGCGGCTGGCGTGAGTGGTATTACGCCTGCCCAGATGCAGAACTTCCTCAACACCACCTTCGATGCGGAGTTCCAGAGTCCCGCCTGGAACAACAACTGGTCGTCGGCCACCAACCAGACGCTGAGCAGCCGCATCTCGACGACCCAGATCGTCAATACGTCCGTCAGTGCCAACCAGCAGGGCTTCCGCCAGCTCGCCGAGGCCTACACCATGCTCAGCGATCTCGGCAACGCGAACCTGAACCAGGCGACGTTCCAGACCGTCGTCAACAAGGCCATCGGTCTCGTCGGCGGCGCGATCGACAACCTCGCTGTGCTCGGCGGCACGATCGGCTCGGTCCAGCAGCAGATCTCGACCGCGACCGACAAGCTGAAGATCCAGCACGACATCCTCAACCAGCAGGTCGTCGACATGGAGAAAGTCGATCCGACCGAAGCCTCGGTCCGCATCAACACGTTACAAAACCAGATCGAGACGGCACTCGCGCTCACCTCGCGGATGCAGAAGATCAGCCTCATCAACTATCTCTGAGCCGCAGTGTCGTCGTTGTCCCGTCGTTCGGTTTCCTGCGCAAAGTGGTTCAGATGACTTTTGAAGCTTATGAAGCGGTGGTGGAAGACAGTAGCCTCGAGGCGCGGAGCCGCGAACGGATGGCCCTGACGCTCGGCATCGACCGCATGGAGCGGCTCGGCAAGGGTCATTTCAGCGCCGAGGACCTGGTCGAAACCCTGCTCTATGTCCGCCGCCTGTGGGCGATCTTCATCGAGGATCTCTCGCATCCGGAGAACGGCTTGCCCGAGCAGCTCCGCGCCGACATCATCTCGATCGGCCTGTGGGTCGTCAAGGAAGCCGATCGTCTGCGCGCGGAGAAATCGAACGACGTGGCGCAGCTCGTCGAGATCAATCGCGTGATCCGGGACGCGCTCTGATGAAGATATCCTTGCGGGCGGGCGAGCGGATCTACGTCAACGGGGCGGTGCTGCGCGTGGACCGCAAGGTCTCGCTCGAGCTCGTCAATGACGTGATGTTCCTTCTGGAAGGTCAGGTCATGCAGGCGGCTGACGCCACGACGGCGCTGCGCCAGCTCTATTTCATCGTCCAGCACATGCTGATGAATCCGACCGGCGTCGCCGATGCCGCCGCGCTCTACGCCCAGCACCACGCCGCCCTGCTGGCGGTCTGCGAGAACCAGCAGATGCTGGAGGGCCTCGCCGTGATCGACGAACAGGTCGGGACGAGCCGTTACTACGAGGCCTTGAAGCGGATAAGGGCGCTGTTTCCGGTGGAGCAGGCGATCCTGGCCGGCCCTGCGACCAACGCCCCCTTCGAGGCGGCCTGACAGCGGAGAGAGACATGAACGTCACCAGCGCCACCGACGCGACCAGCACGCAGTCGACCTCGACCGGAACCACCACGACGACGGCAACCAACACGGTCGACTACAACACCTTCCTGCAGCTCCTCATCGCCGAGATGAAGAACCAGGATCCGACCAATCCGATGGATACATCGCAATATATGAGCCAGTTCGCGCAGCTCTCGACGGTCGAGCAGGCCATGCAGACCAATTCGAAGCTCGATGCGCTGCTCTCCTCCTCGGCGCTGTCCCAGGCCGACGGGCTGATCGGGCACACGGCGAGCTATACCGATAGCAGTGGAACGACCGTGAGCGGCAAGATCGCCTCGGTCTCCATCAACACCGACGGCGCCGTCGCCACGCTCGAGAACGGCACGCGGATCCCGGTCGGCGCCGGGCTCACCATCAGCTAGCCCATGAACGAGAGGGACGCCCTCGACATCGTTCAGCAGGCGATCTGGACGATCATCATCGCCTCGGGGCCCGCGGTCGGCGCGGCGATGCTGGTCGGCACGATCATTGCTCTCGTCCAGGCCCTGACCCAGGTTCAGGAGGTGACGCTGACCTTCGTTCCGAAGATCATCGTGATCCTGCTCGTCGTGGCCGTGTCCGGCTCCTTCATCGGCGCACATCTCTCCACCTTCACCGAGATGGTCTATTCGCACATCGAGCACGGATTCTGACCAGCCGCGGCCCCACCATCCTCGCGTAAGCTTTGCGCGGCAGATTGCACGGCGGATTTCTCCTGCCGGTGACCCATGGCCGATACGTTGACTGCGAGCCTGCCGAACCCGCGACGACTTGGCGCGGACGCCTTCTTCGCGGGCGGCATCGTGGTCATGCTTACGATCCTGTTCCTGCCGATCCCGCCGATGCTGATCGATCTCGGCCTTGCGTTCTCGATCGCGCTTTCGGCGTTGATCCTGATGGTCGCGCTGTGGATCCAGCGGCCGCTCGACTTCTCCGCATTCCCGACCGTGCTCCTGATCGCGACGATCCTGCGGCTGGCGCTGAACATCGCGACCACCCGACTGATCCTGTCGCGGGGCGGGGAGGGCGAGCAGGCCGCCGGCCATGTCGTCGCCGGCTTCTCCAAGTTCGTCATGGGTGGCGATTTCGTCATCGGCCTGATCATCTTCGCGATCCTGGTCACGGTAAACTTCGTCGTGATCACCAAGGGCGCGACCCGTATTGCCGAAGTCGGCGCCCGTTTCACCCTGGACGCCATCCCCGGCAAGCAGATGGCGATCGATGCCGATTTGTCCGCGGGCCTGATCGATGACAAGGAGGCGCAGCGCCGGCGCCGCGAGCTCGAGGAAGAAAGCGCGTTCTTCGGTGCGATGGACGGTGCCTCGAAATTCGTGCGGGGCGACGCTATCGCGGGCCTGATCATCACCGCGATCAACATCTTCGGCGGCATCGTCATCGGTGTCACCCATCACGGCCTGACGCTCGCGCGCGCCGCCGACGTCTACACCAAGCTGTCCGTCGGCGACGGTCTGGTGTCGCAGATGCCGGCTCTGATCGTCTCGCTGTCGGCGGGCCTCCTGGTCTCCAAGGGGGGCACCAGGGGGTCGGCGGAGCAGGCCGTGCTGCGGCAGCTCGGCGGCTATCCGCGCGCCGTCTCGGCAGCCGCGCTGATGATGTTCGTTCTCGCACTCATGCCGGGTCTACCGCTGGCGCCGTTCGTATTGCTTGGCGGGGTCATGGCTTTCGTCGGCTATTCGCTGCCCAAGCGCCAGGCGGCCGAGCAGCGCAAGGAGGAGGCGCGCAAGGCCGACGCGCGGGCCCAGGCGGAGGCCAAGGAATCCGTCAAGGAATCGCTGAAGACCGCGGAGATCGAGCTCTCGCTGGGAAGCCAGCTCTCGGTTCACCTGCTCGGCTCGCGCAGCGAGCTCGCCCATCGCGTCGCCAAGATCCGCAAGAAGTTCGCCAAGCAGTACGGCTTCGTGATCCCGGAGATCAAGCTCACCGACAACCTGTCGATCGATCCCAAGGGCTACCAGATCCGCATCCACGACACGCGCATCGCCCATGGCGAGTTGCGGCTCGGCGAGATCATGGTGCTGGTGGACAAGGACGGCAAGCCCGACGTGCCCGGCGACGAGGTGATCGAGCCGGCCTTCGGCATGAAGGCGCTGTGGGTGACCGAGGCCTTCACCGAGGAGGTCAAGCGGCAGGGCTGCAAGCCTGTCGACAATCTGTCGGTACTGCTCACGCATCTGAGCGAGGTCCTCAGGGCGAACCTCGCCCAGCTCCTGTCTTACAAGGACATGCGTGGCCTGCTCGACCGGCTCGATCCCGAGTACAAGCGCCTGGTCGAGGATCTCTGTCCGTCGCAGATCTCCTATTCCGGATTGCTGGCGATCCTGAAGATCCTGCTCGCCGAGCGCGTTTCGATCAGGAACCTCCATCTCATCCTCGAGGCGATCGCCGAGATCGCACCGCATGTGCGTCGCTCCGAGCAGGTCGCCGAGCATGTGCGGATGCGGCTTGCCCAGCAGATCTGCGGCGATCTCTCCGACAACGGTGTGCTCAACGTGCTGCGTCTTGGCAATCGCTGGGACCTCGCATTTCACCAGAGCCTGAAGCGCGACGCCAAGGGCGACGTGGTCGAGTTCGACGCGGATCCGCGCCTGATCGAGCAATTCGCGACCGAGGCCAGTGCCGCCGTCAGGAAGATCACGGAGACGGGCACTAACGTCGTGCTGGCGGTGACCCCGGAAGCCCGTCCCTACGTCCGCATGATCCTGGAGCGGGTGTTTCCGACCCTGCCGATCCTGTCGCATGTCGAGGTGGCGCGCAGCGCCGAGATCAGGGCGCTTGGAGCGGTGTCGTGATCAGCGGTCTTGCGGACAGCGTTCTGGCCACCTTCATCGTGTTCTGTCGCATCGGCGCCTGCCTGATGCTGGTGCCCGGCTTTTCCAGCGTCAACATTCCCGTTCAGATCCGCCTGTTCGTCGCGATCGTCACGACCTTTGCGCTGGCGCCGATCCTGGTCGCGACGCTCAAGCCGCTCCTGACAGACGCGCAGCCGCTCACGCTGGCCTCGCTGATCGGTTCGGAGCTGTTCACCGGCAGCATCATCGGCATCGCCGGGCGTGTGTTCTTCCTTGCGCTTCAGACCATGGCGACCGCGATGGCGGGCGCGATCGGGCTTTCCAACATCCCGGGAACGCCGGTCGGCGATACCGATCCGGCGCCGGCGCTGGTCCCGCTGATCATGGCGGCCGTGACCACGCTGTTCTTCATGACCGACCAGCACTGGCAGGTACTCAGAGGGCTCATGAATTCCTACGACGTCTGGCATCCCGGCGACAGGCTCGGCGGCGATGTCGCGCTTTCGCAGCTCGTCAACCGTCTCTCCGAAGCCTTCGTGCTGACGCTGCGGATCACCAGTCCCTTCATCGTCTACTCCGTCATCGTCAATCTGGCCGTCGGCCTGGTCAACAAGCTGACGCCGTCCATCCCGGTCTATTTCATCTCGGTGCCGTTCGTTTTGCTCGGCGGGCTCTTGCTGCTCTATCTGATCAGCGATGAGCTCCTGACGCAGTTCATGATCGGCGTGACGTCGTTTCTGGCGGAATGATCGATGACGTCACGTGCAGAAAGGCTCACGCGCTTGGTCTCGCTGATGAAGCTGCAACTTCGGCTGTCCGAGTGGCAGCTCGTGCAGCTCAGGCAGCGGGAGCAGCACTTGCAGGACGAGGAGGTCTATCTGGTCGGCGCCCTCAATGACGCGGAGCTGCCGGCCGGCTCGTCGAGCTATTCGATCTCGCGGCGTCTTGCGACAACCAGCGTCGGGGCCCGCGCGGTCCAGGCCGAAGCCGAGAAGCAGCTCGGCCAGGTCCATGCTCAAAGCCGACGCGTGAAACATCTAGAGCAGGTCGCAAGAGGTGTGATCGCGAGCAAGCAGCGCGAGGCGGAGATGCGCGTCCTCGAGGAGATCGCCGGCGCGCACTCCGGTGCGCGCGACTGGACGTCCATAAGCAGCTAACCGGAGCCGATACATGATCGTGACACCGACGCCCGACGTCGTCCTCGACGTCCTGGAGGCCGCCGACCCGGTGACGCAGCGTGCGGCCACCGCGAAGCTCGATGCGCTGAAGTCGTCGGATGCCGACTTTGCTGCCACGATGGAAACCGAGGCCACCAGAGCGGCGAGCGTCGCCGGCGATCAGGTGGCGACAAAGACGCCGGAGGCCTCGCTCGACTCCTCGAATGCGGCCGCACCGGTGCGGGTGATCAAGGCTCCGTCCTCGGGCGACGTCTACCGCAAGTTCGAGGCTTTCGTTCTCCAGGTCTTCGTCGAGACGATGTTGCCGCAGAACGCGCAGGACCTGTTCGGCAAGGGTACCGCGGGCGGCATCTGGCGCTCGATGCTGGCGGAGCAGCTCGGCAATCAGCTCGCGCAAGGCAAGGGGATCGGCATTGCGAGGCAGCTTGCATCTGCGCATCCGGCGGCTGCGGATGGCAAGTCGGAAAAAGCCGGATGATCTGGGTGGGATTGAGACGAGCGGGAAGGTGACTTGAGATGCAGGCGGAAGAACGCGCAACGAGCATGGCGGCGGAGCAGTGGGACACGGAGACCGGGGGGGCGGGCGAAGCGGCGCTACCCGTGCATCTGCCGGATGTGCGCGCCGAGCCCGCGCCCGTGGCGGTCGATCCGTCCAGGTCCGACGAGGTGCGTGGCCTGCTCGCGGCCATCCGGCGGCTCGAGAGGGTCATCGAGGAGGAGACGCTCGCACTCCAGACGGGCAAGAAGATCGATTTCGACGATTTCAGCACGCGCAAGAGTCGTAGCATGCTGGAATTCGTCCGCCTGATGCGCGCGCAGCTCCACCTCGGCGCGGAGGCCGAGGTCACCGAGGAAATTCAGAACCTGCGGCGGAAGCTCGAGAAGAACCGCGCGGTCCTCGAGATGCACTACGACGCGGTGCGCGAGGTGGCTGAGATCATCGTGCGGGCGATCAGGGAGGCCGAGTCGGACGGCACTTATAGCGGCAAAACTTCGCAGGAGGGCAAATGATCAGGCTGCTCCTCACCGGACTCTGGGTGTGCGTCCTCACCGCGGGCGGAAGCTATGCGGTCGCCTATTGGAAAGAGAACGGCGGCCTGATCCACAAGGACGAATATCTCGACGGCCTGCAGTACCAGAAGACGCGGGCGCTCAGCGTGCCGATGGTCGAGAACGGCAGCGTGCAGGGCTACATCGTCGCGCGGTTCGTCTACACGGTCGAGGCGCGGACGATGCATCAGCTCACCGTTCCGCCGGATCCGTTCGTCATCGATGAAGCCTTCCGAAAGATTTACGCGGACGACCGCCTGGATTTCAGGAAGCTCGCCCGATACGACCTGTCCATCCTGACGGCCGCCATCAAGCAGCGCGTCAACGAGCGTATGCAGGCCGACGTCATTCAGGACGTCCTGGTCGAGGATTTCAACTACGTCTCGCGCGAGGAATTCCAGCCCAAGCCGTAGCTTCAAAAGCTGCCGGCGGGGATTGGCATAAGCAGCGAAAGGTCAACTGCGCTCGCAATGACGGAGTTTGCCGCTGCGACTGTCATCCCCGCGCACGTTGTGCGCAGGGACCTCGTCTGGCTTTGAGCTGTTAGCTCGCGGAGTATGCCGCCGGGCTGGAATGCGACCGGTTGAGGAGGATGCCGACGTCCTGGAGTTCCCCGATCGGCTCGTCGATGGTCTCGCTCACGGGGATGTCGAGCCGGTAGCCGACGTAGCGCCGCGCCACGATGGCATCGAAGCCGAGGCGATCGCGCAGCTTCTTGCGCAGCTTGCTGACATGGCTCTCGATCACGCTCTCGTCATAGGTCGACTCGAAGATGCCGTAGACCGCATTGAAGATCTGCGTCTTCGTGATCCATTTGCCGTGGTTGCCGACCATGTATTCAAGGATGCGTAGCTCGCGGCGGGGGAGCGTCAGAGCATGGCCGCCGATCTCCGGATCACGGCCGTTGAAGAAGACCTGGATCCTGGTCTCGCAGGGCCGCGGGCTGTCGCCCATCCGGCGGCGCGCGATCGCCGCAGTCCTGGCGAGGATTTCGCGCAGGTGGATAGGAACGTGGACGACGTCGTCGACCCCGGCCTCGAACAACTCCAGCGTATTCTTGAGCATCTTCAGTCCGCTCAAGGCGATGATCGGAGCCGATGATCGCTTCCGTACCGCGCGCGGAATGCTTCCGCGCGCATCGACATCCCCCAAGAGGAAGGCGTCGACGGCCTCGAGATCCGCTTCGCTTGCGGATTGCAGCCAGTCCCAGAATTCACCGGAAGAGAAGCCGATCGACGAAACGCCTTCACGAACGAGCCCTGTAATGTAGCTGTTCGCCACGCTTTCGCGATCATCAACGATTATATACATCAGTCTTTCGCCCCTGTTTCGCACTCGCCGTGATTCTGCCGGGAAGACTTTTGTGATGCCCAGGCCGAACCGACAGCCATGCCGTTTGACGATATTCCCCCGCGAACGCTTGTTGTGGTTCGGTGATGACGTTCGCAGGCAGCCCTTCGCGTTCAGCGCCTGCGGTCTGCAGGCCTGTTACGCCACTCGATACTGAACGCTTACGAAGTGAGGCTCGGCGAGCGCCTTACGATGGCCTCGCGAAGCAGATGAGAAACGATTTGGTCCGGCTGCGTCGAGTTACGGATTGCGTCCGAACATTGCTGAACCGTGTCGTTCTCCTCGCCAACTGGCGAGAATCACTTGAGTAGGACCGTAACAATTGCCGAATTCCGATCAAGCGCGCGGAAAAAACCTCTTGGTAAGCGGGCTTGATGTTATTTGTTTTTACTGGTTGCTTCTTGGTATTTCAGAACGTAACAGTTGATTAAGCATCCTTACTACATCTGTCGTGTTCCGGTTCGATCGGTCGCCGACGCCATGAAATCACGGGCATTTTGTGCGCTTGCGTAAACGCGCTTCGGAAGCGGATTTTGACTCCTGCATCGACACCTGAGCCTTTGAGGCGGGTGCGCCAATTTGACTCAGGTAGCGCCAGACAAACGCCGCAAATGCAAATCGCGATCGCGCTGTTGCTTTGATGCCGCACTGCAGAGTGTCGTGCCGGCGCACTACGCTTGGTTGCGTCGTATCCGGCATGACGAACGGACATCCGCGCCGGTTTCGGACAAGCTTGGCGATCTAGCTTCGCGAACAGTGAGAAGAACCGAGACGGAGCATTTTGAATGTCGTCCGATGGACAGGCTCGTCCGAATGGACCGGCAGACATGTCGGGGGCAGCGACGCAGCGCCGCGACGCGCAAGATCCGAAAGGTAAGGGCCCTTCGCCACGCACTGCCGCGCCTCAGGCGGGCACCAGGAATGCGTCGGCTGTTGCGGCGGATGAAGCGGTTGCAAAGGAAGCGCTCGAAGGGCTCAAGCGTATTCGCGCCAAAGCCCGGTTGGACAAGATGGCGATACCGAAGCCCGCGTCGGTCGCGGTGCGGCCGGCCGTGATCGTCTCCAAGCCGCCGGCGCCGCGTCCCTCCTGGGTGGTACCGCTTGCGACACTGGCGATCGCGGTTGGTCTGGTGGTCAGCGCCTGCACCGGCGTCATCGCCTATCTGACCACGCAGCCGAGCCAGACCAATGCGGCGACCAGCGCCGAGATCAGGAATTTGCGCGAGACGGTCGCGCAGTTGCGCCGTCAGGTCTCCGGTGTCTCGGAGAATCTCGACGGCTTGCGGACCGCCGTCGATCTCTCGAGCAAGACCACGAGTGATCGCTTCGGTCGCTTCGCCGAGAATCTCGACCGCATCGAGCGCGTCAACTCGGCTTCGACCGTGAAGTTCGAGAAGCTCGCTCAGGCGCAGACGCCTGTGCCGGCTCCCGTCGCCTCCCAGACGGCGTCTGCCGGCCAGCCCATGGCGGTCGTGGCGTCGGCAGGCCCTGGCACCGAGATCACTGGTTCGGTGTCGCCGTCAGAGCACGCGACGCCTCCGAAGAAGGTGGTCAAGGGCTGGTCGGTTCGTCAGGCCTATGAAGGCATCGCGATCCTTCAGGGGCCGAACGGCGTCGTCGAGGCCATCCTCGGACAACAGGTGCCGGGCCTCGGCCGCATCGAGGAGATCAAAAGCGACAGTGGGCGTTTGCTCGTGCTGACCAGCGCCGGCGCGGTTCTGCCGGCGCGGAAAACGGCGCCCTGATCCCGCGTTATTGCCTGCGCTGCTCGAAGCTCGTGCACAACAGCTCGGTCTCGACGTCCGTGATGATGGCGCGGAACAGGCGGCAGGTGAACTCGGCAGGCGTCCCGCTCTCGGGATTGCTACGCGTCTCCCTCAGAAACATGCAGCCCCGGCAAATGTCGGCGCGGTGCCGCTGCTGGCCGGTATCCGACTGGTCCAGTACGCGACGTAGC
This sequence comes from Bradyrhizobium sp. Ec3.3, assembly GCF_000472925.1. GTDB lineage: Bacteria > Pseudomonadota > Alphaproteobacteria > Rhizobiales > Xanthobacteraceae > Bradyrhizobium. The sequence continues at coordinate 124,932 of NZ_AXAS01000025.1, read as the reverse complement.
GCGTCGCGAAAGCTCGTCTTGCGCTCCTCGTCGAGCAGCGCAATCGCATCCACCAGGGCATTGACGGGGTCGCGTACCAGAAACTTCTTGCCCTGCTGCGTCACGCTCAGCGTCACGGAACGCTTGTCCTTGGCCGATCGCGTCTTCTCCAGATATCCCTTTTGCTCCAGCTCCTGGATGATGTAGGACGCCGTGCCACGGGTCGTGCCGACATGGCTCGCCAGCGCCGAAGGCGTCCGCGAAAATCTGTTCGCGCGGGCAAGGAAGCGCAGCGCCATCCATTCCCGATCGCGCAAGCCGTGCTTGACCTCTTCAAACAGAAAAATCCGCGCGAGCTGCCCCAAAAGCTCGATCGACTCGCGTGCCAAATTCATCGTCATTCCAAAATCGTCATTCAAAGTTCGCCTTGCCCGGCTGACTTGCGAAGCTGGCGCGCCAAGCCGGCTCGCCAAGTCAGACCGGATATTGATGGAGCCGCTCGCCGCGTGATCGGTGCGCTGGCGAGACTGCTCGTGAACAGCTCCACACGCCGCCGCAATGTTGCTTCGCGAAACCGGATGGAACCCGGCAGGGACCTACGGCATCAGGACGAAAATTCGAGTAAATTGCTCGGCTAAAGTCTTCTGAAAATCTACGACAAATACGAGGGGCGCGAATTGTCATGGGGCGCATCGCGATATCGCGACGCGGATCCGCAAGCGTGACGCGGCTGCCGTTCGCGATGCGATTGAAGCTTAGCGCGGCTCGACCACCTCGCCGTCTTCCTTCACGAAACGTCCGACGGGTTTGTCCAAAAGGTCGATCACGGCCTCCGAGGGCCGGCACACTCGCGCGCCCTTCGGCGTCGCGACGATCGGACGGTTGATGAGGATGGGATGCGCCATCATGAAATCGAGCAACTGGTCGTCGGTCCAGTTCGGGTCTTCGAGGCGGAGCTCCCGATAGGGCGTGCCTTTTTCGCGCAGTAGAGCGCGGACCGAAATCCCCATCTCTGCAACCAGCTCCTTGAGCCGTTCGCGTGTCGGCGGTGTCTTGAGGTATTCGATGACGACGGGCTCGGCGCCGCTCTGCCGGATCATCGCGAGCGTGTTGCGCGAGGTGCCGCAAGAGGGATTGTGGTAGATGGTGACGGTCATCGTAATGTCTCCGCGATTGCGACGGGCCGCGCACCGGCGTACGCCCGAGGAGCCGGTTCACCAGAAGCTCCGGCATTCGCGCAGCAAAGTCCGGCGAGGATGAAGCCCGGCAGATCCACCGGTCCAATAGCGGAAAACGTGTTCGTCGGCGAGCACGCGATGGCGATTTCTCGCAGGACGTCCCTGCATCAAGGGCCCGCGGGACGACCGCTAGATCGCGTTCCGGGGACGCTGGAAGGGGCCGCTTCCGGCTTCGTCCTTGCGGGATCGGTACAGGGCGATGATTCCTCGGCAGGCCTTGCCGTCGAGACGATGAAAATCGAGCTTCAACCGTTCGAGCTCGCCGGCCGTGATGCGATAGTTGGGTGCCCCGAGGAACAAAAGTGCCATCGTGGTCGGCCAGCAGAAATTCAGCGATCTGGCCAGGATCAGTGCAGGCTCGCGATCCCGTTCGATCAATGCGCGTTCGACGATGTCGACGGGCAATGGGCACAGCAAGGATAGCGCGACGGCCGTTTCGTTGAACTTGAGAGAGTGGGCGAACTCGAAGACCTTGTCTTCGGTCAGCTCGCCGCGCTCGTGCAGCTTTGCGACCGTCCGCTTGGCGGTGAAATAATCCTTGGAAGCCGGGCCGAATCTGGCGTGCACCGCGCCGGTGATGTCGACGACGACCCGGTGAATCTGCGGCGCGATATCGGGCCGCTCGCGCTCGAGCTTCTCACGCACTTCTGCGGAAGCTTTGGCGATAAGCTGATGGAACAGATGCCGGGGGATGTCCTTTCGCAGCCCGACGGATTCAGCGAGGATCGAATCTCCTTCGGAACGCCGCACGAGGTGCAGGAAGCCGGAATTCGAAAAGCTTGCACCCTTGTTTGCCGCGACCGAGTTGACGACCTCGTTGCCGCCGCGGACCACGAGGACATCAGTCACTGCCTCTGGAACAGACTGTCGCTGGGAGATCGCGAGCAGATGCTGCTGGCTCTTGCTCCTGGCACAAGCGATCAAGGTCTCGGTGTCCAGGCGCTGCGATTGCCTGAGGATAGGCCAGGCCACGTCGATGCAGTCGTCGGAGGCGAGCTGGCTCGTCAGCTTGTAGGGCGCATTGTTGCTGGCGGCCAGTTTTCCCGCCAGCCGCGCACGTGCCGTCGTTTCGATCTCCTGGGCAAGGCGGCCGATGATCTCGCCGAAAGTCCAGATTTGGTCTTCGGAATAGGTCCCAGCGATCAGGAGATCGGTCGCGTGCCACATCGCCCGCAGACAGCTCTCGGGATTTCCTTTTGCAACAGTCTCTTCCAGATCGAGCAGGAGCGACGTGGTTTCGACCATGGGGGCAACTCGCGGCTTGAAAATGTTCAAAGCAAAACAACTCGAGGAAACAGCGCCACTTCGCCATCACATGCTTGAACGAGCGGTAAAGCCCGGGCCCGCGCCTCTAACCTGACTTAACGTTGGTGCAATGGAATCGCTCAAATTTGAGTTGGTTCCGGGAGGGCCCCGGCGAGCGCAGGCAGCGGGGAGATATCGATATTTGCAATAATTCTGATTTATCGAATAAGGCGAATCGCCTCAGCTCGGGAAAGCGAAGGTTCGATAGTCGTCACGAAATGTGGGCCGGGCTGCGGTAGAGGCCCAGGCAGCGTTGGCGCGGAGGGGCCGCAATGATTTGAACCGCCTCCACGAGGCGATTGCGAGAGCTCGTCAATTCACGATAGACACCGCTCCACATTGCTGGCATACCAAATACCTGATGTGGTGGGGGTAAAACCGCAAGGCGCTTAGAGACTTGGCATCGTCGCGCCGCCCAGGAGGTCTGGGATCGCAGAGATTGTTTGTGAAAGAGAGAGCATGGCGCGCAACATTTTGATCCTTGGGGCCTCCTACGGCTCCCTGCTGGGGACCAAGCTTTTGATGGCGGGTCACAATGTGACCCTGGTGTGCCGGGCAAAGACGGCCGAGCTGATCAATCGCGACGGTACCGAAGTGCGTATCAAGCTGCGCGACGAGGCGGTGTACCGCGCGATCTTCTCGCGCGACCTGCCCGGCAAGCTCGACGCGGTGACGCCGGGCAATGTCGACGTCTCCCGCTATGATCTCGTCGGCCTTGCGATGCAGGAGCCGCAATACACCAATCACACCGTGCGCGTGCTCATGATCAAGATCGCGGAAGCGGGGCTTCCCTGCCTGTCGATCATGAATATGCCGCCCTTGCCTTACCTCAAGCGCATCCCGGCGCTGTCAGGCATGGACCTCGAGGAAGCCTATACCAATGCGCAGGTGTGGGAGCGCTTCAAGCCGGGGCTGGTGACGCTCTGCTCACCCGATCCGCAAGCCTTCCGTCCGCCGGAAGAAGCGGCGAACGTGCTGCACGTCGGCCTGCCCACCAACTTCAAGGCGTCGGTGTTCGAGGACGAGAAGCACAACAAGGTGCTGCGCGAGCTCGAGGCCGATATCGAAGCGGTCACGCTCGACGGCCACGACGTGCCCGTGAAGCTCAAGGTGTTCGACTCGCTGTTCGTGCCGCTCGCGAAATGGTCGATGCTGCTCACCGGCAACTACCGCTGCATCACGCCGCACGAGCCGCAGTCGATCCGCGATGCCGTGCACACTGATCTGAAGCGCTCGCAATCGATCTACGATCACGTCGATGCGCTCGCGCGGCGTCTCGGCGCCGATCCGAAGGATCAGGTGCCATTCGAGAAATACGCCAAGGCGGCGGAGAGCCTGCTCAAGCCGTCGTCTGCCGCACGCGCGGTCGCCGCCGGCGCGCCGTTCATCGAGCGGGTCGATCTCCTGGTGAAGCTGATCTCGCATCAGCTCGGCGTCCCCAATGCCGAGATCGACCGCACGGTCGAGACCGTCGATCAGAAGCTGAACGAGAAGATCGTGCAGGGCGGCTCCGGCGCGAGCTGACACGCATCATCGGCAGCGGGGCCGTCGGTAACGGTATCGATCCCTTATCCTGAGGAGCGCGCGCTTGCGCGCGCCTCGAAGGACGAGGGCCACCTGCCGGGCCATCATCCTTCGAGACGCGTTCTTCGCGCTCCTCAGGATGAGGAACAGCCACCGTTGCGACGCCGCCTCCATTCCCCTTTTGGCCGCGTGCGGAGAAGCCGCACCCCGTTGCAACGGCAAATTTGAACTTCCATTTCATTGATTTCGCCGGCCAAGCGAGAGATGACGGGGGCCAGTGACCATGAATTCCGTTGGAGACCAAGAATGTCGTTTCGTTCCGTTCTGATTCTTTCGACCGTGCTCGCCGCCTGGTCGGCGGCGGCTTCGGCGGAGACCATCAAGATTGGCGTGACCCCGGGGCCGCATGCGCAGATCCTCGAGGCGGTGAAGCCGATCGCAGCGAAGAACGGGCTCGATATCCAGCTCGTCGAGTTTTCCGACTATGTCGTGCCGAACGCCGCGCTCGATGCCGCCGACATCCAGGCCAACTCGTTTCAGAACCAGCCTTATCTCGACAACCAGAAGGCCGATCGCGGCTACAAGATCGAGGCGGTGGGGCTGACCGTCAATTTCCCGATCGGGGTCTATTCGAAGAAGCACAAGAACTGGGCCGACATTCCCGACGGCGGCAAGGTCTCGATCCCGAACGATCCGACCAATGGCGGGCGCGTTCTGCTGCTGTTGCGCGACAAGGGCGTGATCAAGCTGAAGGATGGCGTCGGCTTCAAGCCGACGGTGCTCGACATCACCGAAAATCCTAAAAAGCTGAAATTCATCGAAGTCGATGCGGCACAGGCACCGCGCGCGCTCGACGACGTCGATGCTGCGGCGATCAACACCAACTACGCGACGCAGGCCGGACTTGATCCGGTGAAGGACCCGATTCTGCGCGAGGATCCCAAGGGGCCCTACGTCAACCTGATCGCCGTCCGCGCCGCCGACAAGAACAAGCCGTGGGTCAAGATCCTCGTCGACAGCTACCACACGCCAGAGGTCAAGGAGTTCGTGCTGACCAAGTTCAAGGGTGCGGTGCTGCCGAGCTGGTGATCTGCGCTCGAGCATGACCCGGACCCGAAGGGCCGCGTTAGCGCAAAGCGTGTAGCGGTTTTCCCTCGCGACAAACGCGGAACGCGTTTGCGCGGAGATCATGCTCAAACAATAGACTAAAAGCGCGATGACGATTCTTCCAATCTCATCGCGCTTTAGTGGAAGCTGCGGCTCGGTCCCGGTGGATCGTCGTGCGTCTGTTCGACGATCTGCGCAATCGGGCTCGACTGGTGATGGACGAGCAGCCAGGCGTTGCCGATGCGCCGGAAATGATTGGTGGCGGCAAGCGCGGTGCCGTCGACGATCTCGATGCACAGCACCCGTCCACTGTCGCCTTCGACGATCGCATGCGGCTCCGCGCAGGCGATCTGCGGCCGGCTCGGGTTCTGCAGGATGTCGCGCCAGCTCCCCATCACCGTGGCGCGGCCGATGATGCCGGGCCAGCCGGGATGGACGCAGGAGATGCCGTCGTCGTCGGCCCACAGCCGTTCCATGGCCGCGACGTCGCCGGCCGCGAAGGCGGCATAGAAGGCTGCGTTGACGGCGATGATCGCGCTCTTGCTCATACCTCCCGGGTGGGCCAACCGCGGGTAAAAATCAAGAGCAATTTCCGTCGATTGGGCTGTGGTGTTCCGGCGGAACGGCGGCTCATGGCCAGCGTTGTATCCGGCGAACGCAACAAGATCGAGCCTCGGGAGAGGGACCCATGGGACTTGCTCAATACGCGATCGTGCCGGTGCGCGACCAATGGGGCGTGCTGCATGACGGCAACATCAACGGCGAGTACGAGACCAAGGAATCGGCCTTCGAGTCGGCCGCCGCCGCAGCCTCGCTCGCAATCCGTCAGGGGCACGAGGTCCATCTGAGCGTGCCCGGGCGTGAGCCGGGCGAAGCCGCGCTTGGCGTCTAACCGTCAGGATTTTGGGATCAGGAGCAGCAGCTCTCCACCGTCCGCCGAGCGCCATGCGCATAGAGCTTGCCAAGCGCGTCGGTCACCACCTCGCGCAGCCGCGGGTTGGTGCCGAGCGAGCCGAACACCTTGCCAATGCCAAGCAGCGCCGGAGCAAGACGCTCCGCAACCGGACCTTGCTCGTGCGCAATGCCTGCGAAGTCGCGCGCAAGCGGGTCGCGCACGTCGATTGCGCGGCCCTGCTCGTCGATTGCCGTGACGTAGCGCATCCAGCCTGCGACCGCGAGCGCGTGCGTCTCGATCGGCAGGTCCCGGCGCAACCGGTCCTGGATCGTGCCGAGCAGTCGCTGCGGCAGCTTTTGCGAGCCGTCCATGGCGATCTGCCAGGTGCGGTGGTGCAGCGCCGGATTGGCAAAGCGCTTCAGCAGCGACGCCCGATAGGCGGAAAGATCGGTGCCTGCCGGCATCGTCAGCGTCACCGCAGCATCCTCCATCACGCCCGCGGCAAGCCTTGCGAAGTGCGGATCACGCATGGTGTCGGCGATGGTCTCGTAGCCCGCGAGATAGCCGAGATAGGCCAGCGCCGAATGGCTGGCATTGAGCAGCCGCAGCTTCATCAGCTCGAACGGCTTGACGTCAGTGACGAGCTCGACACCAGCGGCGGCAAGATCGGGGCGGCCCGCGGAGAAACGATCCTCGACCACCCATTGCGTGAACGGCTCGGTCATCACCGGCCAGGCATCCTGCATTCCGAGCGCGGTTGAGATAGCCGCGCGATCGGCATCGGTCGTTTCCGGGACGATGCGGTCGACCATGGTGCAGGGGAAGGCGACGTTCTCGCAGATCCACTTGCCGAGATCCTTCGACCGCAGCGCGGCAAACTGCGTGACGATCCGTTGCACGGTGCGACCGTTGGCCGCGAGGTTGTCGCAGCACAGCACGGTGAAGGGGGCAAGCCCTTGCGTCCTCCGCCGCGCCAGCGCGGCGACGATGAAGCCGGGCGCCGAACGCGGCGCGTCGAAATTGTTGAGGTCATGCACGACGTCCGGATGCCGCTCATCGAGATCGCCGGTCTGCGGCGTGTGGCAATAGCCCTTCTCGGTGACCGTGAGCGAGACGATGCGGATGGCGGAATCGGCCATCTTCGCAATCAGTCGCGACGGATCCTCGCGCGCGACCTCGCTGCCGACGAGCGCGCCGATCACGCGATGGTCGGTGCCTTCGGCCGAGCGCACCGCGACCGTGTAGAGATGATCCTGCGGGGAGAGCGCGTCGCGGGTATCGGGGCTGCGCAGGCTCGCGCCGATGATGCCCCAGGCGGGCGCGCCGGCCGCGAGGCAATCGTCGATGACGACGGCCTGATGGGCCCGATGAAAGGCCCCTAAGCCCAGATGCACGATGCCAGGCGTGACGCGGGAACGGTCGTAGGCCGGGCGGCGGATGCCGGACGGCAGCTGGTCGAGATTGGCGCGGCCAAGCCGCATGGTCGTCTCCCCCTTTACTTTTCCGCTGCTTGACATGCCGGCCATCCTCGGTCAATGCTCTGGTCAATTGGTAAGACCAATTTTCCAAAATTGGCGGGTCGCCGGGGATCGTCGCCCCGGACAGGCCCTCTCAGGGAGGCCAGCGTGCCGCTGGAAGCTGTGGAGGCGAGACGGCTTTATCGCCAGGTCGCCGATCAATTGCGGGCTCTGATCGACAGCGGCGAGTACGCTGTCGGAAGCCGGCTGCCGACCGAGCGCGAGCTCGCCGAGCAGCTCAGGGTATCGCGGCCGACGGTGCGCGAAGCCCTGATCGCGCTCGAGGTCGAAGGCCGTGTCCGCATCCGCGTCGGCTCCGGCATTTACGTGATCGAGCTCGCTAGTCCCGCAACGTCCGTTCCCGCAACGCTGATCGAAGGTCCGTTCGAGCTGCTCCGCGCTCGCGAATTCCTCGAAGGCGCCATCGCCGAGCAGGCCGCGCGCGTGGCGACAAAGGACGATCTCGCGCGCATCGACGCCTCCCTGATCGCGATGGAGAACGTCGAGCATCCCGGCGAAGCCTCGATGGTCCACGATCGTGCCTTCCACGTCGCGATCGCCGGCAGTCTCGGCAATGCCGTTCTCGTGCGCGTCGTCGGCGAGCTCTTCGACCAGCGCCTCAATCCCTATTTTTCGCAGCTCGCGCATTACTTCGAAAGCCCGCGCACCTGGCGCGCCGCGCTCGATGAGCACCGCGTCGTCCGCAACGCCATTGCGGCGCGCAATCCCGAGGCTGCCCGTGACGCCATGCGCGATCATCTGGCGCGCTCGCAGGAGCGCTTTGCACGAAATTTCGGAGCCGAGGCCGGCGGGGCACCGGCGTCCGCCCGCAGCGGGGCGGCACGATCGGCCGCGCGTCCGTCAAAGCCAAAACGACCGCCAAAAAAGCAGGCCGCGAGCAGCGGCGCGCGGCGGCGATGACTTTGGGCGGCCCGGACCATCGGACCGGGCAAACAAGACTTAGACAATGGAGGAAAAATCAGTGTTCAGGAAGATGACGATTGTGCTGGCGGCTTCAGTCGCGGCAATGCTGGCTGCGACCAATGCCGGGGTGGCGCAGACCAAGCTCAAATGGGCCCATGTCTACGAGACCTCGGAGCCGTTCCATACCGCCTCCGTCTGGGCCGCGCAGGAGATCGGCAAACGCACCAATGGGCGTTATCAGATCGACGTCTATCCGGCCTCCCAGCTCGGCAAGGAGACGGACCTCAACCAGGGCCTGTCGCTCGGCTCGGTCGACATCATCATCTCCGGCTCGAGCTTTGCCGCAAAGAGTTTCCCGCCGATCGGCGTGACCTACTATCCCTACACTTTCCGCGATGCCAACCATCTCCTGGCCTACACCAAGAGCGACATCTTCAAGGAGCTCGCCAAGGGCTATGAGGACAAGAGCGGCCATCACATCATCGCGGTGACCTACTACGGCGTGCGCCAGACTTCGTCGAACAAGCCGATCAAGACTTGCGCCGACTTGAAGGGCCTCAAGATGCGCGTCCCTGACGTGCCGGCCTATCTCGCGATGCCGCGGGCCTGCGGCGCCAACACCGCGCCGATCGCGTTCGCGGAGGTCTATCTCGCGCTCCAGAACGGCACCGTCGAGGCCCAGGAGAACCCGCTGACCACGATCGAGGCCAAGAAGTTCTACGAGGTGCAGAAGCACATCGTTCTGACAGGCCACATCGTCGATCACCTCAACACGGTCGTGTCGGGCGCGCTCTGGAAGAAGCTCAGCGACGAGGACAAGAAGATCTTCACCGACGTCGCCCAGGAAGCGGCTGCGAAGGCGACCGAGGAAATCAAGCAGAACGAAGCCAAGCTGATCGGCTTCTTCAAGGACAAGGGCCTGACGGTGACCGAGGTCGACAAGAATGAGTTCCGCGACACCGTGATGAAGAACGTTGCGTTCGAGAGCATGGGCTATCGCAAGGCCGACTGGGAGCGCATCCAGGCGGTGAAGTGACGGCGGGCCGTCGTTCCGGGGCTCGCGAAGCGAGAACTGTGGTGCGCAGTCGCGCACCTGAGAATCTCGAGATTCCGGGTTCGATGCTGACGCATCGCCCCGGAATGACGTGAGCCAATCACGCGCCGTCAGTTTTTGGGAGAAAACACATGTCCACCGCCGAAATGCACCGGCAGATCACCGCGGATGAGATCGCCCACACCTTCGAGGAAGAGGCGACGCCGAAGGTCGATCTCGGCCATTACGCCTTCGAGGACTGGTTGGCGCTCGCGATTTTCTGGGTGATGGCGCTCTGCGTCTTCCTCCAGTTCTTCACGCGCTACGTCCTCAACGACAGCTATGCCTGGACCGAGGAGATCGCGACCTATTGCCTGATCGGCGTGGTCTTCATCGGCTCGTCCATGTGCGTGCGGCTGTCGCGGCACATCCAGGTCGATCTCGTCTACCGCTATCTGCCGCACCTCGCGGCACGCGCGCTGTCGACCGTGATCGACCTGATCCGCATCGCGTTCTTCGGCTACGCCATCCGCCTGGTCTGGATCTACATCCAGGTGATTGGCGACGAGCCGATGACCACGATCAATTTTCCCAAGAACTATGTCTACTACCTCGCGCTGCTCGGCTTCGTGCTGATGTTCGTCCGGTCCGTGCAGGTGGCGCTCGAAAACTGGCGGCAGGGCTATTCGATCCTCGAACGCCCCGGCGCCTACGACGGAACGGAAGGGTGATGCCATGCTGCTACTGCTTGGGGGCTTTCTCATCCTGATGCTGCTTGGACTGCCCGTGGCGCTCGCCATGGCGGTGTCCTCGCTACTCTATATCCTGGTCAGCGGCGTGACGCCCGACGTCACGCTGGCGCAGCGCATGATCGCGGGCGTCGAGAGCTTTCCGCTGCTCGCCGTGCCCTTCTTCATCCTTGCCGGCAATCTCATGAACATCGCCGGCGTAACGGGACGCATCTACAAATTCGCGGTCGCGCTGGTCGGCTGGATGCGCGGCGGCCTCGGACACGTCAACATCATCGGCTCGGTGATCTTCTCCGGCATGTCCGGCACCGCGATCGCGGACGCCGCCGGTCTCGGTACCATCGAGATCAAGGCGATGAAGGACCACGGCTATACCACCGAATTCTCAGTCGGTGTCACGGCCGCGTCCGCCACGCTTGGTCCGATCATTCCGCCGTCGCTGCCTTTCGTGATCTACGGCATGATGGCCAACGTCTCGATCGGCGCGCTGTTTCTCGGAGGCGTGATCCCGGGTGTCGTCATGACGCTGTTCATGATGGCGACGGTCGCCTATTTCGCCCACAGGAATCGCTGGGGCAGCGACACGCCATTTTCCTGGCCGCAGCTTGGCTCGGCCGGTCTCGAAGTCATCATCGTCTTCAGCTTCCCGCTCGCGATCTGGCTGATGACGCTCGCCGGCGTCTCGACCAACATGGCCGTCGTCATCGGCCTCGGTGCGCTGCTCGCGATCGACTGGTACTTCGACTTCTCGGCGGTGATGGCGCTGATGGCGCCAGTGATCCTGATCGGCGGCATGACGCTCGGCTGGTTCACGCCCACGGAAGCAGCCGTCGCGGCGGTGATCTGGTCGCTGTTCCTTGGCATGGTGCGCTATCGCACCATGACGTTCAAGACGGTGGCGAAGGCGACCTTCGACACCATCGAGACAACGGCCTCGGTGCTGTTCATCGTCACAGCAGCCTCGATATTTGCCTGGTTGTTGACGGTGTCGCAGGCGGCGCAGACGCTCTCCGACTGGATGCTCAGCGTCACCCACAACAAATGGGTGTTTCTGCTGCTGGCCAACATCCTGATCCTGTTCGTCGGCTGCTTCATCGATACCATCGCGGCGATCACCATCCTGGTGCCGATCCTGCTGCCGATTGTGCTCAAGCTCGGCATCGATCCGATCCATTTCGGCCTGATCATGACGCTGAACTTGATGATCGGCCTGTTGCATCCGCCGCTCGGCATGGTGCTGTTCGTGCTTGCGCGGGTGGCAAAACTCTCCGTGGAACGCACCACCATGGCGATCCTGCCCTGGCTGGTGCCGCTGATCCTGGCGCTCATCGCCATCACCTACATTCCGGAGCTGACGCTCTGGCTGCCTAAATATATGGGACTCTCCAAATGACCTCAGTCGCTCTCGCTGCAACCCTGTTCGGACCCGAAGACCTGCGCATGATCGAGCACCCGCTCGAGAAGCTTGGCGAAGGCATGGTGCGCATCCGCTTCGGTGCCGGTGGCATCTGCGGTTCGGACATGCACTACTTCCGCCACGCCCGCACCGGCGATTTCGTCGTGAAGTCGCCGCTGGTGCTGGGACATGAGATCTCCGGCGAGGTCGTGGAGATCGCCGGAGCCGCGCCGAACCTGAAGGTCGGCGACCGTGTCGCCGTCAATCCGTCGCGCTGGTGCGGCCATTGCGTCGCCTGCCGCGAGGGCCGGCCGAACCTCTGCGAAAATATCTTCTTCATGGGCTCGGCGTCGAAAACTCCGCACATGCAGGGCGGCTTTGCCAATTACTTCGATGCGATCCCGGCACAGTGCGTGAGGATCCCGGATCACGTCTCCTATCAGGCCGCGGCGCTCGCCGAGCCGCTCGCGGTCTGCCTCCACGCCGTCGCGCGCGCCGGTGACGTCAAGGGCAAACGCGGTATCATCTTCGGTGCCGGGCCGATCGGACTGCTCACCATGCTCGCGGCGCGCCGCGCCGGCATGGCGGACGTCACGGTCGCCGACATCGCGCCCGCGCCGCTTGCCTTCGCAACCCGGCTCGGCGCATCCCACGTCGAGAACGTCTCGGGCGGCGAGGAAGGCCTGAGGGCGCAGGCCGCTGTGCGTCCCTATGACGTCGCGTTCGAGGTTTCGGGCACGGCTGCGGGCCTTGCCAGCGCCATTGGCATCGTGCGTCGTGGTGGCACGGTGGTGCAGATCGGCAACCTGCCGGGCGGCCAGATTCCGACGCCGGCAAATGCCGTGATGGCCAAGGAGATTGACCTGCGCGGCTCGTTCCGCTTCGGTTTCGAATTCGCAACCGCGGTGGAACTGATTTCCAATGGCAGCGTCGATGTGCTGTCGCTGGTCACGGCCGAGCGCCCCTTGTCGACGGCGCCCGATGCGCTCAGGCTGGCGCTCGACCGCTCGCAGAGCGTCAAGGTCGTGCTGACCGCGAACTGAGCCGGGAGGAATGTCATGATGCTGCAGGGATGGCGCTGGTACGGGCCCGATGATCCCGTGTCGCTCGATGATGTCAGGCAGGCCGGCGCGACGGACATCGTCTCCGCACTGCATCAGGTGCCGATCGGCGAGGCATGGACGCGCAAAGGCGTCGAGGAGCGCAAGAATTTCATCGAAAAGGGCCAGCCCGGCCGCACGCAACTGACCTGGTCGGTCGTGGAATCCATCCCGATCCCCGACGACGTCAAGCGGCTTGGGGCTAAGGCAACCCGCTCCATCGAGGCGTGGATCGCGAGCCTGGAAGCGGTCGCCGCCTCCGGCATCAAGATCATCTGCTACAACTTCATGCCGGTGGTCGACTGGTGCCGCACCGATCTCGAATGGGAAATGCCGAACGGCGCCCGCGCCATGCGCTTCGATCAGGATCGCTTTGCAGCATTCGAGCTGCACATCCTGAAGCGGCCAGCGGCACCTCAGGAATATTCGCCCGAAGCGCAGGCGCGTGCGAAAAAGCTCTTCGAAAAGATGAGCCAGGCGGACATCGATTATCTCATCACGGCCATCGCCAGCGCGCTGCCCGGTTCGACCACCGAGCCGATGACCATCCCGCAATTCCGCGACCGGCTCGAGCAGTACCGCGACATCACGCCCGAGATCCTGCGCCAGCATCTCGCCGAATTCCTCGCCCGCGTTGCGCCGGTGGCGGAACAGCTCGGCGTGTCGCTGACGCTGCACCCCGACGATCCGCCGCGTCCGTTGTTCGGCCTGCCGCGCGTCGCCTCCACGGCTGACGATTATCAGGCGCTGTTCGATGCCGTGCCGTCAAAGGCCAACGGCATCTGCCTGTGCACGGGCTCGCTCGGCGTGCGCGCCGACAACGACCTGCCGGCGATGGCGGAGCGCTTCGGCCCGCGCATCGCATTCGCGCATCTGCGTGCGACCAAACGCGAGGCCGACGGCCTGTCCTTCTACGAGTCCGATCATCTCGATGGCGACGTCGACATGGTCGCCGTGCTCAAGGCACTCCTGAAGGAGAACGCGCGGCGCGCGCCGGACAAGCAGATCGTCTTTCGCCCCGACCACGGCCATCGCATGCTCGATGATCTCGCCGCGACCAAGCGCACCAATCCCGGCTACACTGCGATCGGCCGCCTGCGCGGCCTCGCCGAGCTGCGCGGAGCGATCCGCGCGATCACGCATCAATAGCAGGCGGTCATCAGATCGAGCTTGGGATACAGCTGATCGATCGCCGCGATCTCGCTGCGCATCTGGCCGATGATCCAGTCGCGGATTTCGGCGGCAAGGGGCCGCATCGGTCGGTTGCGCGGCGGCAGGAATTCGCAAATGCGGCGCGTGGTGGTGAGCGCGTCGGACGCGGGGACCAGGGCGCCGGTGAGCAGCCAGTGCGAGGTGACGGTCAGCCAGCCGAGCGCGATGCCCTGGCCGAGCAGCGCGGCCTGCACCACGACGGCATAATCGGTGAAGCTCAGCGCCTTGGATGGACCACGGCGCTTCGTGAGAAACTTTGGATAATCCGCCGCCCAATCGCCCGGCGTCTCGGCGAGACGAATGACGGTATTGCCTTCCGCAGGCTCCACCTCGCTGATGTAAGTGGGGCTGCACACCGGCAACATGACTTCTTTCATGACCAGCGTGCCGCCGGAGTAAGGCTCCTCGCTGTCGCGAAAGCGCATGCCGAGATCGACATTCTCGACGGGCCCGCGCAGCGCCCCCGAGATGAGCTGGAAGCGAAGGTCGACTTGAGGAAAATGCCGCTGCAGCTTGTCGATGCGCGGCATCAGCCAATGCGTGGTGAAGGCGGAAGAGACGGAGAGGGTGACCGTCTCGGTACCCTTGCGCCGTCGCTCGATCTCGATCAGCCCGGTCTCGATGCTGCGAAAGCCCTCGAGCACGCGGCGATACAGCAGTTCGCCTTCCTCGGTGAGCACCGCGCGCCCCGCCTTGCGGTCGAACAGGCGAACGCCGAGATGCTCCTCGAACTGGCCGAGCATCCGGCTCACCGCAGGCTGCGTGACGTTCAACTCCGCCGCCGCAGCAGTGAAGCTGCCGTTGCGCGCCGCTGCGTCGAAGACGAACAGGGCGTTTGAGGAGGGCAGCATTCGGCGGAGCTCGGGCATAACTTGATGTTATGCGGCCGGTAAGAATTTGGCAATTGCCGAGTTTTGCCAACTCTGGTGTCATTGGCATGACAGGCTAAAGACAAGGCTTGGGAGAGAAGATTGCGTGCTCATGAAGCTGCAATCGCAAGCTGATCCTACGGCCAGTCTATAAAACAAGCTTATGGCGTGCAGTGAGGCGCGCCGCCTAGGGTGTGACGAGGATCGATCGTTGGACAAACGAGCGGAAAGCGTCGAGATCAGGTCCGCAAGCAAGGCTTACGGCGCGGTTCGCGCCCTCGATGACGTGTCACTCAATGTCGGCGCCGGGGAGTTCGTCTCGCTGCTCGGCCCGTCCGGTTCCGGCAAGACCACGCTGCTCGGCATCCTCGGCGGCTTCATCCTGCCTTCCTCCGGCTCGATCCATTTCGGCGGCCGCGACGTCACCTACATGCCGCCGCACAAGCGCGAGATCGGCGTCGTCTTCCAGAACTACGCGCTGTTCCCGCATATGAGTGTCGGCGAGAACGTCGCCTTTCCCTTGCGCGCCCGCCGCCTGCCGAAATCGACCTGGCCCGACAGGGTGCGCGCCGCACTCGCCATGGTGGGGCTGTCCGGCTATGAGCATCGCGGCATTGCGCAGCTCTCTGGCGGCCAGCGCCAGCGCGTGGCGCTGGCGCGCGCCATGATTTTCGAGCCGCAACTGATCCTGATGGACGAGCCGCTCTCAGCGCTCGACAAGCAGCTCCGCGAATCCATGCAGATCGAGCTGCGGACGCTGCATAAGCGCATCGGCGCCACCATCATCTACGTCACCCATGACCAGCGCGAGGCGCTGACCATGAGCGACCGCGTCGCCGTGATGAAGGACGGCAAGCTGATACAGATCGACGAGCCCGCGCGCCTGCACGACCATCCAGCGGATTCCTTCGTCGCGAGCTTTATCGGCGAAGCCACGCTCTTGCCCGTCCGCCGCATTGATTCATGCAGCGTCGCGCTCGGCAATTCCGTGCTGCGCAGTGCCCGAGCTATCCCACCGGGCGATGCGCTGATGCTCGCCGTGCACAGCGAGAAGCTTCTGATCGACGATGGCGCGGGCGATGGGGCCTGCAACCGGCTGACCGGTACCGTCACCGACATCGTCTACCAGGGTGAGAGCCTGCGTATCTTCCTCAGCCTTGCCGACGGCTCTGCGCTCAGCCTGCGCCAGCCGACCTATCACGAGGCCTATCGCCGCATTCCGCCGGTCGGCGGCAATCTCATCGTCACCCTCCACCCCGAGGACACCATCGTCGTGCCGAGGGTGGACTAGATCCCACCTCGTTCCAACCAAAGAGAAGAAGCCCAATGTCATCCCAAGCCCCGTTCAACAATTTCAAGGTCCTCACCTTCGACGTCGTCGGCACCTTGATCGATTTCGAGGCCGGCGTGCTATCGGCGGTGCGCAGGATCTCGGGCAAGACGCCGGCCGAGCTCAGCGACGACAAGATCTTCGCCTCCTACAAGCGCGGCCGCGATGCGCATCCCGAACGCTCGAGCGAGGTGATGTTCCACGTCTATCGCTACCTCGCCAAGGAACTGGGCCTGCCGGCCGACGATGCATCCTGCGACGTGTTCCAGCTCGCGGTGCTGCGCTGGGCTCCGTTCGCGGATTCAGTCGAGGCCTTGAAGCGCCTGCGCACGAAATTCCGCCTGGTCGCGATGACCAATGCCGATCGCGTCGCGCTGTCCTGCTACGCGCATGCGCTCGGCAATCCCTTCGACGACACCGTCTGCGCCGACGAGACTGGTGTTGCAAAGCCAAATCCGGAATTCTTCGCCTACAATAAAGGCCGTCAGTCGGCGTTCGGCTACAAGCAGTCGGACATCCTGCACGTCGCGCAGAGCCAATACCACGACATCGGGATCGCGCGGAAACTTGGCTACAAGGTGTGCTGGATCGAGCGGCGCCAGGGGCTCGCCGGCTTCGGCGGAACGCCGGAGGTGCCGACGCTGACCAAGCCCGACTTCCATTTCCCAACCATGAAGGCCTTTGCCGACGCCGCCATCGGCGCAGTGTGAGCATGAGCGGACGCATGACAGGGTATTGGACCGCGCAGCCATCCGTCAACTCGCTCTGGGCGAGCACGGCGGAGCCTGCTCGCGAGTTTCCGGTCCTGTCAGGCGAGCATCAGGCGGATGTGGTGATCATCGGCGCGGGCTACACCGGCCTGTCCGCGGCGCACCACATTGCCAAGAGCGGTCTGTCGCCGGTCGTGCTGGAGGCGAACCGCCCCGGCTGGGGCGCGAGCGGGCGCAATGGCGGGGTGATCACCGCAAAGTTTCGCCTGTCGTTCCGCGAGATCGACGCCGCGCATGGCCGCGCCATGGCCAAGCGAATGTACGAGATCGCGCATGAATCAGCCGACATCGTCGAGGAGCTGGTTGCTGAATTCGGCATCACCAGCGCGGCGTTGACGCGGACCGGCCAGGTCAAGGCCGCGCACAACGAGACGACGTTGAAGGCCGCGATCAATGAGGCCGACTGGATGAAGCGCGAGATGGGCGATGCGGAGGTCCGCATCCTCGACGCCAGGGGCGTGCGCGATGAGACCGGCTCGGACATCTTCGTCGGCGGCGTGCTCAATCCCGGCTCCGGCGGCATCCATCCGCTCAACTATGTGCGCGGCCTCGCCGACGGTGTGGCGCGCCGCGGCGTCGCCGTCTTCCAGGACACGCCGGTCCTCAAGCTGCGACGTGAGCAAGGCGGCGTCGTCGCCGAGACGCCGCAAGGCGTGGTGCGCGCAAAGCAGGCGATCATCGCCACCAACAGCTATTCCGATCTGACGGATGCGACGCGGCACTTGCAGCACACGCTGATCCCGTTCCGCAGCGCGATCATCGCAACCGACCAGCTGCCGCGCAATCTCGCGGGACGCCTGATGCCGACGGGCCGCACCTACACCGAGACCAAGCGCATGATGCGCTGGTTCCGCATGGTCGACAATCGCGTGATCTTCGGCGGCCGCGGAGCCTTCGGCAAGCAGGATTCGGAATCCGCCTTCGACGCGCTGCGCAAGGCGATGGTCGGCATCTTCCCTGATCTTGCGGACGTGCGGCTCGCGTTCAAATGGTCGGGCCTCGTCGGCATGACGCTGGACTCGGTGCCGCATATCGGCCGGCTCGACGAGCGCAGGCTGTTCGCCATGGGCTACAACGGGGCTGGCGTCGCGATGTCGAGCCTGATGGGCCGCTATCTCGCGGCCTTCGTCCGCGGCGAAAAGCCTGATGTCGGGCTGCTCGATGCGAGCCGCCTCAAGATCATTCCGTTCTATTCGTTCCGAGAACCCGCCGTGCGCATGGTTGCCGGTTGGTACCAGTTCCTGGACGCGATCGGACAGTGAGTTTCTTGTTGACGACAGAGGAGGCGAGGATGACGACGAAACTGGGCTTCATGTTTGGACATGCGCTGTTGGGCGCGTCGCTCGGCGCGTTTGGACTTACGTGCACGACGGCTGATGCCGCCGAGCAGATCACCTTCGTCTCGCAGGGCGGCGCCTATCAGCAGGCGCAGACGGTGGCGATCCTCGATCCCTCCGCCAAGAAGCTCGGCATCACCATCAACCAGGATTCCATTCCCGATGCCTGGCCCGCGATCAAGACGCAGGTCGGCAGCGGCAAGCCGATCTGGGACGTGGTCGACACGCCGACCGGCTATTGCCTGCGCGGCGGCGAGCAGGGGCTGATCGAGAAGCTCGATTTCTCGAAGATCCCGAACGCCGCTGCGATGCCTGAGGCCTATCGCAACCCCTATTCGGTATCCTACGAGTTCTACTCCAGCGTGCTCGCCTTCAGCCAGAAGACGTTCCCGAAGGATGCGCCCAATAGCTGGGCCGATTTCTGGGACGTCAAGAAATTTCCTGGCCGCCGAGCGCTGCGCAACCATCCCATTGCAACGCTTGAGGCTGCGCTGATGGCCGACGGCGTGGCGCCCGACAAGCTCTATCCGCTCGATGTCGACCGCGCCTTCAAGAAGCTGGAGGAGATCAAGCCCAGCATCACGGTGTGGTGGACCTCGGGGGCGCAGTCGGCGCAGCTCCTCAACGACGGCGAGGTCGACATGGAGATGGCCTGGAACGGCCGAGTCAGCGCGGTCGCCAAGGAAGGCGCCAAGGTCGCCTTCACCTACAACCAGGGCATTTTGCAGAGCACCTCGCTCTGCATCCTCAAGGGCGCGCCGAATCTCGAGACGGCGGTAAAGTTCCTCAATGAGGCTGTCGATCCCGTGCATCAGGCCAATTTGCCGCTGAACATCGACTACGGCCCGGGCAACCCGAAGGCGTTCGATACCGGCGTGATCAAGCCGGAGCGCGCCGCGCAATTGCCGAGCGAGCCCGCGAACGCGGCGAAGCAAGCGCTGATGTCCTATGCCTGGTGGTCGTCGCCGGCAGGCGAGGCGGCCGAGAAGCGCTGGGCCGCGTTCATGCAGAAGTGAGCCAACCGGTTCGGCGGCTGCCGAACCGGACCGATCAACCAGCGAGGCAGCGTTGACGACATCAAAACCAGATCCTTCGCTCAGGCATCAGCGCCGTGAGGACGGCCTGATGCTGGCATTGGTGTCGCCGGCGCTGCTTGTCATCCTCCTTCTGATCGTACTGCCGGTCGGCTGGCTCGCGTGGCAGTCGATCTATCACGACGGCTTCACGCTCGAGCACTATCGCCGCATTCTGAGCGAGGACATCTACTGGCGCAGCTTCGCGCTGACCTTCGAGATCAGCCTTCTGGTGACGGTGCTTGCGCTCGTCCTCGGCTATCCCGTGGCCTATGCCGCGAACGCGGTGTCCAAGGCGTGGAGTGTCGTCATCCTGGCGCTAGTCGTGCTGCCGTTCTGGACCAGCGTGCTGGTGCGTGCCTATGCGTGGCTCGCGCTTCTCCAGCGCACCGGCGTGATCAACCAGTTCCTGCGCTACCTCGACGTGATCGGCGAGCCGCTCGCGCTCGTCCACAACACTTTTGGCACGGTGGTCGCGACCGTGCACATCCTCTTGCCTTTCATGGTGCTGCCGCTCTACGCCACCATGCAGAAGATCCCCAACGATTTGATGCAGGCCGGTGCGAGCCTTGGTGGCAGTCCGGCGTTCACCTTCTTTCGCGTCTTCCTGCCGCTGTCGCTGCCCGGCGTGCTCGCCGGCTCGACCATGGTCTTCGTGCTGTGCCTCGGTTTCTATATCACGCCGGAGCTGCTCGGCGGCGGGCGCACGGTGATGGTGTCGATGCTGGTGAGCCGCAATGTCGAGCTCTACAACCAGTTCGGGGCGGCGAGCGCGGTCGCCGTGGTCCTCCTCCTCAGCGTCCTCCTGATCTTCTTCGTCGTCAGCCGCTTCATCTCGCTCGATCGCGTGTTGGGGCAGAAATGAGAACAATTTCGCCCGCCCGGATCGTCTTGATCGCGGCTACCGCGCTGGTGCTGATCTATCTGATCCTGCCGGTGTTGATCATCGTGCCGATCTCGTTCTCCAGCGCGCGCTTCCTGACTTTCCCGCCGCCTTCGCTGTCGTTGCGCTGGTATCAGCAATATTTCTCAAATCCGGCCTGGATGCAGGCGACGCAGGTGACGCTGATCGTCGCGGCCTTCACGGTCGTGATCGCGACGCCGCTCGGCGTCGCCGCGGCCTACGCGATCAGCCAATCGAAACTGCGCGTTATGCGCGTGATCCACATGGCGCTGCTCTTGCCGCTCGTGGTGCCGATCATCATCACTGCGGTCGGCATCTTCTTCATCTATGCCCGCGTCGGCCTGGTCGCGACCCTGCCGGGCCTCGTGCTCGCCAACGTGATGCTGGGCCTGCCTTACGTCGTCATCTCCGTGCTGGCGGGCCTGCAAAGCTTCGATCCCGCGCAGGAGATGGTCGCGCGCAGCCTCGGCATGAATCGGTTGCGCAGCTTCTTCGCGGTGACGCTACCGCAGATCAAGTCGAGCGTGGTGGCGGGCGCGATCTTCGCCTTCATCTCGGCGATGGACGAGACCATCATCGCGCTGTTCATCTCGGGCGGCCAGTACCAGCCGCTGACCAAGCGCATGTTCACCGCGCTCCGCGACGAGATCGATCCGACCATTGCCGCGATCTCGACGCTGATGACGGCGGCGTCCTTCATGCTGGTCCTACTGGCGAGCGCCCGGCAGCGGAAGAGCGGATGAGGCCGCTCATCGGGACCCTTCCCACCAAACTATCGAAAACAACCCCATGCAAAGTAGAACGGCGATTCGCCGGCGGGGATGCCTTGCGCCGCGTAAGGCATTGGCACGTCGAGTAAATCAGCGAAACAGGCGCATCAGCGCGGACTCGATTGCTCCGCTGCGCTTGCAATGATGAACTTGTGAAGGGCGCTCACCATATTCTCGGTGTCATCGCCCTCCTGGTGCGCAATTACACACTGGAGCGGCGATCCAGTATTCCTACGGGGAGGCCGCGGCGTACAGGGCGTGTACTCATCTGTGGACGCCCCGCGAGATGCAAGCGGTTTTAGTCGACGCTCGCCGCCGTGCCGCTGGTCTCAAGGCACGGCGGCGTTCACTCACGTCACCGCGCGCTGCCCGTGGTAAGCTCTTGCGGGTGCACCGGGATCATGAGGTGTTCGTTGGGCTTGCCAGGGAACATGACGAAGGGCTGCGTCGCGTCTTTGACATCCAGATCGCGTGGATAAGGACTGAGCATCTCGTGTGCTGCGCCGCCGACGATCATCACGTGCGGCCCGGTCTGGACCCAATGCTGGTGCGTGTGCCGTTCGGTGAAATCGTGATTGCTCGTGCCGGTGTCACCGGCAAGCATGAAAATTAGGCCAATCTTATTCGGCGGAGCCTGATTGGCTTGCAGAGCTTTCCGCCATTCCATGGCGTTCTGGTCATCGCATTCGGGCGTTCCGTACTTGTCGATAAAGCACGTGAAACCGTTCGATCCGGTCTGGACGGTCTTAGAAGACCCATCCGGCTGCGGCATGGTGATCGTGGCGTTATTCACCACCGACGGCGGGGCCGCGGTCTTCGCCTTGGCGATATACTCTGGTTCGGTCTTCGGTACTTCCTCCGTCGGAAGAGACGATGCCGACGTAATCAGGGCTGCCGAAGCTACGCAGAACCCAACCGAGGCGAGAGCATAGAGCTTGTTCATGGCTTACCTCCTTCAATGGGGTTGCCTCCATAGTGATGTAAAATGTCCAGCGGGATGCATCGAGAGACGAGAGGAGCGAACCTCAATGCAATCTCGATCAAGGTTTGTCTTCATCGACTTGATCTTGGTTCAGACTTCGCAAGTGACAACAACTCTGCCCTATGTCGGCGGATGGAATCGCATCGTCACTGGCTAAGCAGGTGGGCTAATATCAAGAGCTGAGCTGCTGTCGGTTTTGACGCGCCCTGGATTCCCCGCTTTCGCGGGAATGACAGCTGGGATGTGGAAGCTCTTCCGGCCCCGACGCAAGCCGTCCAAACGGACGGCCCGGCCGCTACCCGGTGCTCTTTGCCCCCAACCAGGCCAAAATCATCTCCACGATCTGCGTCCGGCTCTTCGCCAGCACCTTGGGCTCGCTCAGATCGCGGTCGAACAGGGCGCCGAAGGTGTGGCGGTTGGCGACGCGGAAGAAGCAGTAGGAGCTGATGGCAAGATGCAGGTCGACGGCGTCGACGTCGTTGCGGAAGACGCCTTCCTTGCGGCCGCGCGCGAGGATCCGGTCGAGCGTCGTGATCACGCTGGCGTTGAGCTGGCGCAGTTGCGGATTCTGCTTCAGGTGCTTGCCGTGGTGGATGTTTTCGATGCTGACGAGGCGGATGAAATTCGGATTGCGCTCGTCGTGGTCGAACGTCGCCTCGATCAGCCGCCGCAGGCCCTCGCGCGCGTCGCAGCGCTCGATGTCGAGCTGGTCCTCCAGCGCGCGGATGTTGCGATAGGCCTCCGCCAGCACCGCGAGATAGAGCTGCTCCTTGCCGCCGAAATAGTAGTAGATCATCCGCTTGGAGGTGCGGGTGCGCGCTGCGATCGCGTCGACCCGCGCGCCGGAGTAGCCCTCTGAGGCGAATTCCTGCGTCGCCACTTCGATGATGTCACGCTTGGTGCGCTCGGGGTCGTTGGTGCGCTTGTGGGCAGGGGGCATGCGCTTCAGCATCACGGTTTCTCCCGCCATTTTCTATGGATCACCTTGAAGGTGAAGGCAAATTTCGTAACCCCAGGCACGGCTTCGATGCAACCTTGCCTAAACGTACTAGTTCGTACATTATGAGCGAAAGCGAGTGACGGCAAGTCACCGCAAAGCACGGGGCAGCCAAGAAGGTCGCCGCCAACGGACGCGGGATCTGCCGCGCATCACACGGGGAGGAATTTTCATGACGTTGACGTCAACCGCATCGCTGCACGCGCCCGTCACAACGGAAGCCGCGCAGAACAAGCTGCCGAAGCGCGCGGCGCTCGTCAGCTTCGTCGGCAGCATGCTCGAATACTACGACTTCTTCATCTACGGTACTGCGGCCGCGCTGATCTTTCCAAAAGTGTTCTTCGCCAATGTCGATCCCGCGACCGCGACGCTGCTCGCGCTGCTCTCCTTCGGCATCGGCTATATCGCGCGCCCCGTAGGCGCCGTCATCCTTGGCCATTTCGGCGACCGTATCGGGCGGAAGACGGTGCTCTTGTTCACGCTCGTGCTGATGGGCGGCTCGACGCTCGCGATCGGCTTGTTGCCGGATGCGAAGGCGATCGGCAATGCCGCACCGATCATTCTGACGCTGCTGCGGCTGCTGCAGGGCCTGTCGGCCGCCGGCGAGCAGAGCGGGGCGAACTCGCTGACGCTCGAGCATTCCGCCAACTCCAACCGCGCCTTCTTCACGAGCTGGACGTTGAGCGGTACGCAGGCGGGCGCGATCCTGGCGACGCTGGTGTTCATCCCGGTTTCGAGCCTGCCGGAGGATCAGCTTCTGAGCTGGGGCTGGCGCATTCCGTTCCTGCTCTCGGCACTGGTGCTGCTGGTCGCTTATCTCGTGCGGCGGACGATGCCGGAGACGCCGGTCTTCGAAGAGATCAAGGACAGGGCGCAGGTCGCGCGCTTCCCCGTGGTCGCGCTGCTGCGCGACTACTGGCCGGACGTACTGCGCGTCATCGTCTGCGCGCTGATCGCAACCGTCAGCACCATGACCGCCGTGTTCGCGCTCGGCTACGCCACCAGCAAGTTCGGCGTGGCGCGCCCGACCATGCTGTGGGCCGGCGTGCTCGGCAACGTCACGGCGCTGATCACCCAGCCGCTCTGGGCGCTGCTCGCCGACAGGATCGGCCGCAAGCCGGTGTTCATCGGCGGCGTGCTCGGCTGCGCGGTGCTGCTGTTCCCGTACTTCATGTTGATTACCTCGGGCAACGCGATCGCGATCTTCGCCGCCGCGACGATCCTCTCGGGCGTCGTCTATGCCGCGCCGAACGCGATCTGGCCGTCCTTCTATGCAGAAATGTTCGAGGCGCGCGTGCGTTATTCCGGCACCGCGATCGGGACGCAACTCGGCTTCCTCGCCGCCGGTTTCACGCCGCTGGTGAGCGCGAGCCTGGTCGGCGAGGGGCCGAACGGCTGGATTCCGGTCGCGATCTTCGTCGCCGCCTGTTGCGTGATCTCGGCCGCGGCCGCCGCGACGGCGCGCGAGACGCATACGGTCGACATCGCCGATCTCGGTCGGCGGCGCGGTTAGAGCAGAGGCGACGTTCGCATGTTGACGCAGACAGTTTCGACCACGAACGGGCCGGTCCGCGGCCTCGAGCAGAAGGGCGTGCGCGCCTTCAAGGGCGTGCCCTATGCGACCGCACGGCGCTTTGCGAGAGCGGTGCCGCCGCGCGCGTGGTCCGAGCCGATCGCCTGCACGGCCCACGGCGCCTACGCGCCGCAGCCCGGCCATCTCGATCAGGCGAATGAGCCCGCCTGCCTCACCCTGAACATCTTTGCACCGGCCGCGGTCGATCGGCCATTGCCGGTGCTGTTCTTCGTTCATGGCGGCGCCTTCGTCACCGGCGGCGGCGCCGACTATGACGGCAGCTTCCTCGCCGCGCAGGGGCCGGCCGTCATCGTCACCATCAACTACCGGCTCGGGCCGCTCGGCTTCCTGCAACTGCATCGCCTCGGCGGTAGGCTGGCGGAGGCCAACAATCTTGCGATGTCGGATGCGCTCACCGCGCTCGACTGGGTGCGCGCCAACATCGCGGGTTTCGGCGGCGATCCCGATGCGCTGACGCTGTTCGGCCAATCGGCGGGCGCGTCCATGGTGATCGCGCTGGCAACCCTGCCTCAGGCGAAGCACAAGTTCGCGCGCGCCATCGCCTTCAGCGCGCCGGGCCGCGGCATCATGAACCCCGCGCATGCCGATGAGGTGGCGCGGCGCGTGATTGCGGAGCTCAGGCTGGAAAACGATGCGAGCGCCATCGCGGCCGTGCCGCTGCCGCAGCTCTTCGCGGCGGTGGAAAGCGTCGGTCGCAGGCTGGCGGATGAAACGGAATCCGGCACCGTGTTCGGCCCGGTGCTGGACGGTGTGGTGATCCCCCGCGATCCGATCGACGCCATTGCCGGCGGCGCACTCCGCGACGTACCGCTTTGGCTCGGCTCCTGCCGCGACGAGATGGTGATGTTCCTGAAGAGCACGCCGCCTGCCGCGATGATCCGCGTCACCGAGCGGCACATCCGCGCGTCCTTCGGCGACGCCGGCTTCGAGCGCCTGCTCGCCTGCTATAGTGCGACCGCGCGTGCGGATGAGGATCCCTACGAGGCGCTGCTGTCGGATGCCTTCTGGCATCGGCCGCTAGCCGCGATTGCACGCCATCAGAGTGCGGCCGGCGGTGCCGTTTGGCTGAACCGGTTCGATCATCGTCCGGCGCTGGAGCCTTTCCTGTCGCAAGGGCCGACGCACGGCGCGGACAATGCCTGCGTCTGGGCGCACCTGCCTTACTTCATCCATCGCCCCATCCTTCGGCGCAAGGGCGGCCCGATGACACCTGGCGATATTGAAGTTGCCATGCGCCTCCAGGCCAGCATGCTGCGCTTCGTCGCGACCGGTTCACCTGATACGGCCGACGCCTGGCCGCGCTTCGAGCTCGGCAAGGAACCTCTCGCCATCTTCGACCGTCCCTTCCATATTGGTAGCCTCAACGAAGGCAAGCGCTTCCGCCTGTGGGCGGAGCTGCTGGCGCAATTTGTAGTACCGCAGACAGCCAAGCGGAAAGTTCACGGCCAGCCAGAGCGTGACCATTCGTGCGGCCAAGCGGGCCACACGACAATGTCCTAAAGCGCGATGAGTATGGGATGAATCGCCATCGCGCTATAGGTTGTTGGTTGAACATGATCTCCGCGCAAACCGCGTTCCGCGTTTGTCGCGAGGGAAAACCGCTCCACCTTTTGCGCTAACGCGGCCCTTCGGGTCCGGATCATGCTCTAGGTGTCCGTTGACGTGCGATCCGCCTCGTTGGCAATCCAGTTGGCAAACCGATTCACGCGCTTGTCGCCGGTCAAGACGGCCTGCCAGCGGATAATATGTGTCTTGCTGGACGGCATGTCCCACTTCGGCGGCAGCAAACGGCACAGCCTGCGCTCAGCCATTGCGTCCTGAACGAGCAAGGAGCGCGCAAGGACAACGCCCGCGCCCTCGATCGCCGCAGCGAGCGCCAAACTCAGAGAGCTGAAGCGCATGCCCTCTGGCACCTGCGTTTTTATCCCGAGCCTCTCAAACCACACCGGCCATGACCACTCGGCACCGTCGTTCCGGCCAAATGGTCCCTTGTGGATGATCGGCAGGCCGGCAAACTTGAGCGGGTTCGACAGCGGTCGAGCTCGTCGAACAAGGCGCGGCGCTGCAACCGGAAAGACCCGCTCATTGAAGAGCAAGCGCTGCGTGGAGTTGGATCGCGCTGTGGATTTGGGCAGCCACAGGATGAGAACGTCAACATCTGCGGCACGCATCTGCGCTTCGCTTTCAAGGACGACGAGTTCGAGCCCAATGTCCGGGTTCGACGCCGCGAATCCTGGCAATCGACGCGCCAGCCAATAGTGCGACAGCGCTGCTCCGACACCGATTTTCAGGTTCGCCGGCCGAGCCGCAGCTCTGAATCGAGCCCGGAGACTCGCCATGTCATCCAGCAGTCTAACAATATTCTCCAGCAACGAGATGCCGGCTGGCGTCGGCGCCAGCCCGGTGCCAGTGCGATTGAACAACGGCGCGCCGACAAAAGCTTCGAGCTTTTTCAGGCGATGACTGATCGCACTCTGTGTGAGACGGAGCTCGCCGGCTGCGAGCGTCATGCTGCGATGGCGCGCGGCCGCTTCAAAGGCGACGAGGCCGTCAAAGGGAGGAAGAGTTCGCATCCTGTAACTATGAACCAG
Source organism: Bradyrhizobium sp. Ec3.3 (assembly GCF_000472925.1). GTDB lineage: Bacteria > Pseudomonadota > Alphaproteobacteria > Rhizobiales > Xanthobacteraceae > Bradyrhizobium. Next base: position 97,736 of record NZ_AXAS01000025.1, on the reverse strand, counting down.
ATTCATGATGATGTGAACGGGTGATCATGCTTTCTCGGCCATCACTCTTGATCGAGATGAATGTCGAGATGTCGCCGAGCCAACCACAAGCCAGATCGATGGAAACTGCGCAGCCGATTTCCATGTGGCCGGCGCTTGCTTTGGGCTTGGCCGGTTTCTTGAGCAATTTCGACGTCACAGCGGTCGTCGTCGCCTTACCGGCAATTTCGCGCGAACTGGAGCTCGGAATCGCCGGCTATGCGTGGCTCATGGATGCCTACAGCCTTGCGTTCACAGGCTCGCTCTTGGTCGCCGGAGCGCTGTCCGACCGATACGGCCGTCGCAAGGCGATGCTGCGCGGCAACCTCGTATTCGCTGCGGCATCTCTGATGTGCGCCCTGGCATGGGATGGCCTGTCGCTGTCGCTTGCACGCGCGGCCCAGGGTGTTGGGGCCGCCTTCGTGATCACTGGTGGCATCGCTCTGATCGCCACGACATATCCGCAGGCGGTGTCGCGGACACGTGCCTTTTCCTGGCTTGGCGTCATGTCCGGAATAGCGATGGCATTGGGGCCAACGCTCGGCGGCATCGTCGCGTCCTGGTTCGGATGGCGATGGATATTCCTGGCAAACATTCCTGCGTGCGCCCTTGTCGCATGGAGTGTCCCGCGTGTCGTGAACGACGCGCGTGAAGCTTTGCCGCGCCCCGTCGACGTTTCCGGAATGGCCATCCTCACCGGCGCCCTCTTCATGCTGATCGAGTCTCTGCTGCATGGTCGATCTTCGCCGATGGCGTTTTGGTCGGGGTCTGGCTTTGCCATTTTGCTGCTCGGTGCCTTCGTCCTCCAGCAACGTAGGCGCGCCCAACCCATCTTCGATCCGGCTGTGTTCTTGAACAGGGCGATGGCGGGGATAGCACTGCTCCTCACATCGGTCTCGATTGGGTATTGGGCTTTGCTCGTCTACCTGCCGCCGTTTCTCGCCACCGCTTTCGGCCTAAGTGACGATGCAGGCGGAATAGTCATGCTCGCGGCAACCCTTCCAATGTTGTTGTTGCCACCGGTCGGCGGCCGGAGCGTCACCGCGCTTGGATGGCGACGGCATTTCGTATTGGCCCTTTCCCTCATGACCACGGGGAGCGCGACCTTCATTGCAGCGCTGATTTCAAACGATCCGCCGCCATCATGGTTGGTCGTGGCAGCAATGTTCCTGAGCGGCACTGGAGCCGCCCTGGCCCATCCTCAGCTATCCGGCGCCGTGGTCGCGTTGGCACCAATCGAGCAGGCGGGCATGGCGTCGGCTGCCACCGTCGTCGTGCGACAAGCGAGCTTTGCCATCGGCATTGCCGCACTGGGTGCCTTGCTCAGTACTGCGGATCGGGCCGACGCCTACATGTTGCTCTTCGCGGGCGCGGCCATGGTCTGTGGATTGGGAACCCTCTCGGCCGTCACGCTGCTTCCTTCGAAGCCGCTGCCACTGTAGGGCAATGACGGGAGCAATGTCGTATGTGGCCTAGCGGTTCGCGGCCGTATCCACCTGGTTCACACTAGCCGCCCCAACGACAGTAGGGCGTGCACCGATAGCTTCCGCCGTGCCAATGGCCCCAGTGCCAGCGCACTTGGACGACGTCACTCTCCTGCACCACCGGCTTGGCGCTCGAAGACAAAGGAGTGATCGGGGCAGCCATCGCAGGTGCGCCGAGTGATATCGCACCAATCACGAGAACCGCTGCAGGAATTCTGGCCATAGACATGACGTTGCTCCAATCCGCAACTTCCAACCATCATCAACTTGGCTGACCGCAATTCGTTGCACTCCGAGGAAGGTGGCCGGCCGTTCAGCCGTCGGCGTCGCGCAAAAAGATTGATTTATCTCAAGACGGTATCTGGAACGCGGGCTCAACCTTCGGAGGGCAGGGATAAGTCCGGACAATCGGGAGGTGATGCATGTACCGGCATATTCTCATTCCGACGGATGGGTCGGAGCTAGCGGAACATGGGGTGGCGCATGGGCTGGCGCTGGCGAAATCCCTTGGAGCCAAGGTATCCGTGATCTTCGTCGTGGAACCGTTTTCCGAATTGACGGGGCGGTTCCTTGAAGCCGTCGCAACATATGCCGAGCTGCGCAAGGAACAGGCCAGGAGCGTGTTGGATCGCGCGGCAAATGCGGCCAAGGCGGCTGGTGTTTCCTGCGAGACGATTCAGGTGGAGAGCGGACACCCCCATCAAGCCATCATCGCAGCAGCCGAGGACAAGGGCTGCGATCTCATCGTCATGTCATCGCATGGGCGCAGCGGGCTTTCCATGCTTCTCATCGGCAGCGTGACAAACAAGGTGCTGACGCAGGCGAGAATCCCCGTACTCGTTTGTCAGTGAGTGTGCAGACGGCTCGGTCAGTCAAATAAGCCCGCCCGATTTTCGCTTGGTCGCCGGAAGCTGACATCGACGGCTTTCCCCGAGTGAGCTCAGGGCTTGCCCTTCAGCGTGCGGTCGAAGAAGGCGAGCACTTCGGCCATCACCTCCGGATTGCTGCTGATCTGGCCAAAGCTGTGGCCGGAGCCTTCGACCCGGACGAAGGTGACGGGACGTTTGGTCGCCGTCAGCGCCGCGTAAAGGTCCTCGCTCTCGCTGATGGGAACGACGATGTCCTTGGTGCCGTGCACGATCAGCATCGGCGGCGTCATGTCGGAGATCTGCGCGATCGGATTGGCCTTCTTCACCTTTTCGGCGTTGGCGGGATCCTTGGCGTCGAAGCCGAGGAAGGCGCTCTCCACCGACATACCCGGGCTGCCGTTGACGGCGCTGGCGTCCATGCGATGGGAGAGGTCCATCGGGCCGTAGAAGATCACCGCCGCCTGCACGGCGCTGGACTGGCCGGCCCAGCGGTCGCTGTCATACTCCTTCATCTCGCCGGTGGTCGCCGCCATCGCCGACAGATGGCCGCCGGCGGAATTGCCCCAGACGGCGATATGATCGGGATCGATGTTGTAGGTCTTGGCATTGGCGCGCAGGAAGCGGATCGCGGTCTTCACGTCTTCGAGCGGCTTCGGGAAGTTCGCTTCGCCGATGATGCGGTAGTCGATCGCGGCGACGAGGTACCCGGCCTTGGCGATCGGGGAGAGTTGCGGGACCAGCGCCGCGCGGTCGATGCTGCGCCAGCCATTGCCGGAGACGAAGACGATCGCCGGCACCGGCTTGTCGCTGACCGGCTTGATGATGTCCATCATCAGATGGGGCCGCGCAAAGCCGTTCGGGATGTCGGTATAGGTGACGCCTGGCTGCAAGGTAGCGAGGTTGATCGGCACGCCGCCCTTGATCGTCTTCTCCTCGGCCCCGGCCGGGCTGACGATAGCAAAATGAGCGAGCGCTGCCGCTACGGCTGCGCCGACGATGACGCGCGGATGCCGCGTGATCATGAGATCCTCCCTTGGGAATATTTGTGCAGCGAACGTCGGCGATGCCGGCTTTTGCTGTCAATGACCAAGAGATTCCGCAGGCTGAACATGATGTTCAGCGCGCTGACAGGTGATGAGTTCGGGAGCGGTCGAGGCCTAGCGCAGGAAAGCGACCGGATTGGCGGCACGGTAGAAGAAATGGATCAGCGTGTTGATGTCGAACACCGGAAGGCCCGACACCTCGGCGACGTCCTTCGAGAACGGACACATGTTGGTGCATTCGAACAGAATTGCGCCGGGATTCTTGCAGGACGCCATGAAGGCTTCCGTCATCTCGATCATCTCGGCCCGCAGCACATCGGTGTCCAATTCCTCCCGGCCCAGAATGTAGGTTGCGGGGAACTGCGCGTCAGCCTTCATGCCCTGGACTTGAACGGAAATCTCGTCCTGCGACCAGCCGACGCCGCGGAAATGCCCCTCGTTCATGTGATGACCGCGCTCGGTGAAGAGGCCGATGACCTTGCCGGGTGGCAGCATGGCGTGGATCAGAGGCGCCTGGATCAGGCTCGACGTGAAGACCGGAATGTTCACCGCGGCGGTGATTTGTTTCTGGAATGGCGCAAGAAAGCCGCAACTCGTCGTGATCGCCTTCACGCCTTCTGCCTCCAGCTCGCGAGCGGCTGCGATGAACGGCTCGATCAGCGTCGGGTCGGGATGGTCGCGCATGATCCTGGTGGCATGGGCGCCGCGCACGATCTTGTAGCGCACCGGAAAATCATAGGAGAGCGCGTTGCCGATGTCGCCGCGTGGACGCGGGAAGCGGGTGTCGAGCATCAGAATGCCGATCGTCTCGCCGTAGTTCGTGTAGCCGCCACGCAGCTTCATGGTTCTTCTCCTCCGAAAAACCGGACCTCATGACGAGAGGTCGAGCCGGCATGGAGCGACTGCGGCTCGAGCGCCGCGAACTCCCGGACACGCATAGGTGGCGATCAGAATTGAATTTCGCCGGGGATGTCCTCGGCGCTGAGGCCGACGGTTTCAAAAGCCTTGAGCAGCCACTCGCGGGTCTGGCCGAGTGCGCGGTTGTAGTCGGCCCAGGCGCTGAGGAAATCCTTGTAGCGCCGATCGCCTTCGGCGCGGATGCCGAGATTGGTTGGCAGCGTGAGCAGCGGCCGCGGCACCGCGAGCTCGCCGAGCGTCGGATTCTTCTTCAAGGTCGCGACCGAAAGCACGGCGAGCGATATGTTGCAGTCCGCCCGTCCGGTGGACACGGCGAGGATCGCCTCGTTGCGTTCCTTGAAGCCGAGGATCGTCGCCTTCGGGCAATAGCGCCGCGCGATCGTCTCATGCGTCGAGCCGATGTCGACGGCGATCTTGACCTCTGGCTTGTTGATCTCGGCCCAGGTCTGCGGCTTGGCAAAACCCTTCTTGGTGATGACGGTGAAGGAGTGCACCAGGATGGGCGAAGAGAAGTCGATGACCAGCGCGCGCTCGGGCGTCGGGTTCACGGCAAAGGCGAGGTCGATCTTCTCGGCCTGGAGGTCGAGGATCTGGTTGCCCCAGGTGGACTCCAGCGTCTCGACTTTGGCACCGAGCTTGCCGGCGATGTCATTCGCCATGTCGATGCAGGCGCCCGACCATTGATTGGTGGTGAGGTCCTTGTGGAAATAGGGATCCTGGCCGGCGATGACCGCGATCCGCAACACGCCACTCTTCTTGATCCGGTCGAGAGTGGAGCCTGGTGCGGTGTCAGCCTTGGCCGAGGTGGCTGCGGCCATCGCAGCGCCGGCGAGGGCGACGGTGGTGAGTGCGTCCCTGCGATTCATGGCAGTTCTCCTGGGCAGTTACCCCTTGAACATCCAACCCGGCTTCTGGACTATTTCTGTATTCAGATTAAAATGCAATACGGTATTTTTAGTCCGGAAGAGGAAAGATCAGTCCCATGCGTGCCCTGTTCGTCGATGCCAACGACACGCTTGCCGCCGTCACCGAAAAGCTGCTGCGTGCGGACAGCCTCCCGGTCGGCATCAACCGCAACCCGGCAATCTCGCCCGACGACCTGCCACGCCTCCTGGACGGCGTGGAGATCATGATCGTCGACCACACTGCGGTGCCGACGGCAGTTGCCGCGAAGTGCGCGGCTCTGAAGCACGTCGTCTTCCTCGGCACCGGCGCGCGCAGCTACATGAATCCGGACGAGCTTGGCCAGCACGGCATCGCTGTCCACACCATCAAGGGCTATGGCGACACCGCGGTCGCCGAATGTGCGATCGCGCTGATGTGGGCCTCCGCAAAAGGTTTTGGCGAGATGGATCGCGGCATGCGCGAGGGCAACTGGCTGCGCCGCGACGCCCTCCAACTCACCGGCAAGACGCTCGGCCTGATCGGTTTTGGCGGCATCGCGGCGGAAGCCGCGCGCATGGCGCTCGGCTGCGGCATGAAGGTGATCGCCTGGAACCGGACGCCGAAGACGCATCCGGGCGTCGGCTTCGTTCCGCTGGAAAAGCTGCTGGCGGAGAGCCACGTCATCTCGCTGCATCTGCTGCTCAATGACGAGACCAAAAACTTCCTCTCCCGCGAGCGCATCGCGATGATGCGTCCAGGCAGCATCCTCATCAACACGGCGCGCGGCGCCGTCGTCGATGAAGACGCCATGATCGAGGCGCTGCGCTCAGGCCACATCGGGCATGCCGGCCTCGACGTCTTCACCGTCGAGCCGCTGCCGGCAGGCCATCCGCTGACCAAGCTTGCGAACGTGACGCTGTCGGCGCATTCGGCATTCCGCACGCCGGAGGCGAGCGACAATCTGATCGGTGCGGCGCTGGATCATTGCCGCCGCATCATCGCGAGCGGCCGGTAGTTGCAAACTTCGGGGACGGGCATGATGCCCGCGCAGGATACGGGAAGCCCTTCGATCTTGCGTGCTCTGTCCGCCTGTCCTACGCCACCTCGGAACAAACTTGCGCGACGCGCTCAAGCGCATCGCCAAAGCCTTTTAGGGAGCTGTCATGACCATTCGTAACGCCCGCACCGGGGGCCAGATCCTGATCGACCAGCTGGTCGCGCAAGGCGTCGAGCGCGTCACCTGCGTGCCGGGCGAGAGCTATCTCGCCGCGCTGGATGCGCTGCATGACAGCCCGATCGACGTGATGATCTGTCGCGCCGAAGGCGGCGCCGCGATGATGGCGGAAGCCTACGGCAAGCTCACGGGACGGCCAGGCGTCTGCTTCGTCACCCGTGGTCCGGGCGCGACCAATGCCAGCCACGGCGTCCACATCGCGATGCAGGATTCCACTCCGATGATCCTGTTCGTCGGCCAGGTTGACACCGGCATGCGCGAGCGCGAGGCGTTCCAGGAGCTCGACTACAAGGCGGTGTTCGGCACCATGGCGAAGTGGGCGGTCGAGATCGATCGTCCCGATCGGATTCCCGAGCTCGTCGCGCGCGCGTTCCGCGTCGCGATGCAGGGCCGCCCCGGTCCCGTCGTGATCGCGCTGCCCGAGAACATGCTGACCGAGACGGCGGCGGTTGCCGATGCGCCGCGCGTCGAGCCGGCCGTGAGCTGGCCGGCGCCGGCCGATCTCGAACGTCTGACTGCGATGCTTGCCGGCGCAAAATCCCCGCTCGTCGTTCTCGGTGGCTCCGGCTGGACCGCAGAAGCAGCCAAGGGCATCGCGCGCTTCGCGGAGCGGTTCGATCTGCCAGTCGCGACCTCGTTCCGCCGGGCATCGCTGATCGACGCCGATCATTCGCACTATGCCGGCGATCTCGGCATCGGGCCGAGCCCTGGCCTGAAGGCACGCATCACCGGCGCGGATGTCATTCTGTTGATCGGTGGCCGCATGTCGGAAATGCCATCATCATCCTACACGCTGTTCGACATCCCTGTACCGAGCCAGAAGCTGATCCACGTCCATCCGGGCTCGGAAGAGCTCGGGCGCGTCTATCAGCCGACGCTCGCGATCCAGGCCACGCCTGCTGCGTTCGCAGCCGCCGTCGAGACGCTGAAGCCTGCGGCGGCGCCGGCCTGGAAAGGCGAAGCAGCCAAGGCGCATGCGGATTATCTTGCCTGGACCGAGACCGCGCGCGAGCTGCCGGGCTCGTTCCAGTATGGACAAGTCATGACCTGGCTGCGCGATCGGCTGCCGAAGGATGCGATCGTCTGCAACGGCGCCGGCAACTATGCCGGTTGGCTGCATCGCCATCACCGCTTCCACGCCTTCGCCGCGCAGCTCGCACCGACGTCGGGCTCGATGGGCTACGGCGTGCCGGCGGGCGTGCTTGCCAAGCGGCAATATCCGGGCCGCGTCGTCGTCGCGTTTGCCGGTGACGGCTGCTTCCTGATGAACGGCCAGGAGTTCGCGACCGCCGTGCAGTATGACGCGGCCCTGATCGTCGTCGTGATCGACAATGCGCAATACGGCACCATCCGCATGCACCAGGAGCGCGACTATCCCGGCCGCGTGGTCGGCACGCAGCTCAAGAACCCGGACTTTGCGATGTACGCAAAGGCGTTCGGCGGCCATGGCGAGCGGGTCGAGCGCACGGAAGAGTTTGCGCCGGCCTTCGAGCGCGCGTTGGCGTCGGGCAAGCCGTCGATCCTGCATTGCCTGATCGATCCGCGCGCGATGACGGTGGGCAAGGACTTTGTGCCGCAGGAGAAGTCGCGCTGATGCCGGAAGGCCGCCAAATTGCCATCATCGGCGCCGGCGCGGTCGGCGTGATCAGTGCCATCGAGGCGCTGCGCGAGGGCCATCGCGTGACGCTGATCGATCCAGGCGAGCCCGGTGGCGAGCAGGCGGCAAGCTATGGTAATGCCGGCTGGCTGTCGTCGCATTCGGTGATCCCGCCGGCCGAGCCCGGCGTCTGGAGGAAGGTGCCGGGCTATCTGCTGGACCCGCTCGGTCCGCTCGCGATACGCTGGTCGTACTTGCCGAAGGCCTTGCCCTGGCTGATCAAATACCTGCTGTCCGGCCGGACAGAGGCGCGCGTCGAGAAAACGGCTGTCGCGCTGCGCGATCTCCTGAAGGACGCGCCGCTCCTGCACAAGAAGCTCGCGGAAGAAGCCGGCGTTTCCGAGCTGATCGAGCGCAACGGAGTGATGCACGTCTTCCCCGCGCGCGGCAATTTCGACGGCGACCTCGGCTGGCGCATCCGCAAGCGCGTCGGCGTCGAATGGCTGGAGCTCTCCGCGGACGAGATGCGCCAGCGTGAGCCTGAGCTTGATCCGCGCTACACCTTCGGTGTCGTGGTCGAGGAGGCCGGACGCTGTCGCGATCCCGGCGCTTACGTCGCGGCGCTTGCCAATCATGCGCTCGCCAGCGGTGCGAAGCTTGTGCGCGCCAAGGCGACAGGCCTCAAGCTCGACGGTGGCAAGCTCGTTGCCGTCTTCACCGAGACCGGCGAAATTCCTTGCGATGCCGCCGTGGTTGCCGCAGGCGCGCGCTCGAAGCTGCTGACGCAGTCCGTTGGTGATCCGCTGCCGCTCGAGACCGAGCGCGGCTATCACGTCATGATCGAGCATCCGGAGACGGGGCCACGCAGCTCGATGATGGCCTCCGACGCCAAGATGGTCGTGAACTGGACCAACAAAGGTCTTCGCGCCGCCGGCACGGTCGAGATTGCGGGGCTCGACGCCGAGCCGAACTGGAAGCGCGCCGAGATTTTGCGCGACAATCTCTTCAGCATGTTTCCCAAGCTGCCGAAGGACATTCCGGCCTCGCGCATCAAGATGTGGTTCGGCCACCGCCCGAGCATGCCGGACGGCCGCCCGTGCATCGGCTATGCCCGCGCCTCGCGCGATATCGTCTACGCGTTCGGCCATGGCCATATCGGCCTCGTCGGCTCCGCGCGCACCGGCCGCCTCGTCGCGCAGCTTGTCAGCGGCAAGACGCCGGAGATTCCGCTTGAACCGTTCGCACCCAGCCGCTTCCTCTGAGATCGCATCATGACCTATCCGCAAAATTCCTCCTCCCGTATCGCCCGTGGCGGCAAGGCGCTCTATGGCGCGCCGCTCGGCATTTTGATGCTGGAAGCGCGCTTTCCCCGCATCCCCGGCGACATGGGCAACGGCACCACCTGGCCGTTCCCGGTGCTCTATCGCGTGGTGAGCGGAGCGAGCCCGGAGAAGGTCGTGCTGAAGGGCGCGGCCGGGCTGCTGCCGGACTTCATCGACGCGGCGAAGGAGCTGGTGCGGCTTGGCGCCGAAGCCATCACCACCAATTGCGGCTTCCTCGCGCTGTTTCAGAAGGAGCTTGCCGCCGCCGTCGGCGTGCCGGTGGCGACATCATCGTTGATGCAGGTGCCGTGGGTGCAGGCAACCTTGCCGCCCGGCAAGCGCGTCGGCCTCGTCACGGTGTCGGGTTCGACCCTGTCGCCGGCTCATCTGGAAGGTGCCGGCGTGCCGCTCGACACGCCGCTGGTCGGCACCGAGAACGGCAAGGAGTTCTTCCGCGTCCTGATCAAGGCCGAGAAGGACGACATGGATATCGCTGAGGCCGAGCGTGACGTGGTCGAGGCCGGCAAGGCGCTCGTCGCAAAGCATCCGGATGTCGGTGCCATCGTGCTTGAATGCACCAATATGCCGCCTTACGCTGCCGCATTGCAGGCGGAGGTGGGCCTGCCTGTTTATGATATTTATTCCATGATCAATTGGTTTCATGCCGGACTGCGGCCGCGCCGGTTTGGTTAGAGCTCGAGAAGCTGCCCATGAACAAGCCCATGAACAAGCACCTGGAACTCGCCTCGGACAGCATCGTCGATCGCGTCTATGAACAGCTCAAGGCGATGGCCATCAGCTACGAGTTCAAGCCGGGCGAGCGGCTCAACGAGGGTGAGCTGGCCAAGCGCCTCGGCGTCAGCCGCACGCCGCTGCGTGAAGCGCTCAATCGCCTGAACACCGAGGGGTTTCTGCGCTTCACGCCCGGCAAGGGCTTCTTCTGCCGCGAGCTCGATGCGCACGAGATCTTCGATCTCTACGAACTGCGCAAGTCGATCGAGGTCGCCTCGGTCCGCCTCGCCATCAAGCGCGCCAGGGATGAGGACATCGACGCGTTGCTCATATTCCTCGAAGCCACGGGACCCGATCCCGGCGAGCGTTCGTCGGTCGAGCTGGTCGAGCTGGATGAGACCTTTCACGAGCGGCTGATGGCGATGTCTGATAACGCCGAGATGCTGCGCGTACTGCGCAACGTCAACGCCCGCATTCGCTTCGTGCGCTGGATCGACATGGACCGCGTCAACCGCTCCAACACGCAGGCCGAACACCGCGCCGTCGTCGAGGGCCTCAAGGCGCGCGACGAAGCGACATGCGTTTCCGTGCTGGAAAAGCACATCGACCGGCGCCTTGATCGCATCACCTCGGCGATCAAGGAAGGCTACGCGCAGATCTACATGCCGGCGGCGAACATGCTTGGACAACGCTGACCGGGTTATGGGGTCCCGGCCACGGTGCGCAATTGCGCACTAGGCCGGGATGACCTCAGGGGGTATTGTGCGCGCTCTCTCCACAAACTCGTCATTGCGAGCGCAGCGAAGCAATCCAGAATCTTTCCGCGGGACGATTCTGGATTGCTTCGTCGCTTCGCTCCTCGCGATGACGGAGCGACAGGCGACCTTACGTCCGATCAACTCGCACTTCACGCGTGTAACCGGCAGGCTGGGTTGGCGGCGTCCGGGATCACCAGGAAGGTGATGGTTTTCGGTGCCAGGGTAATCGTCCCGGCCGGCATCGAGCGCGCTTCGAGCAGTGGAAGCCTGTGGTTGGCGTCGAGTTCGAGTGTCCTTCCGTTCAACCACACGGTCGGGCTTTGCAGCGGTCTCGCATCCAGCGTGTAGCGCTCCGACGCGATCGGCATCTTCAGACTTCGCGACTCGCTTCGCGACGTGTTGATCGCAAGGATGGACACGGCGCCCTTCGTCCTGGGATGGCAATGCGCATACAAGTGAAGGTCGGGCGCGCTGCCAGCACCGGCGTCGAGCACGGTCGTTCCCATCAGCCGATGCCACAGCAACGCGCCCCAGTAGTTCGGCCGTGGGCGAAACGTCGTCTCGTCGAGCAGGCCGTAGTCGCTCGCGGCCAGCGTGTTGTGCATTACCACCTGAACGCCTGCCATCGCGAGTCGCCCGAGCTGGTCGAGATAGCGGAACGTGTCGAGGAAGGTCGCGTCCCAGCGATTGCCGCCGCAGGCGGCATCGGCCGTCTCCGTCAGCCAGATCGGCGTGCCAGGTGCGAATTCGTCGCGCAAGCCGCGATAGACCGAAAGCGCGCGATCGGTGCGCGCGAGCCAATCCGCCGATAGCGCCTGCGCCGGATCATCGTGGACGCCACAGCGCGGCGAGAGCGTGTTGTAGTGATGATAGGAGAGGCGATCGAGACCTCGTCCGGAAGCCTCGAGCAGATCGCGCGTCCGGATGCCATCGGCCGATGGCGAGGACGAGTCGCCGACGGAGCCGGGGCCAACGATCAGCGTGTCAGGGGCATGCTGGCGCATCCACGAATGGAATATCGCGAAGTCGCGGCCATAGGCCTTTGCGTCATAGCCCGGCGGTGCGCCGTTCGTCGCCGCGAGCGTCGGCTCGTTCATGAACTCGGCGGCTGCTATGCGGCTGCCGAGTGACTGCGTGAAAGAGAGAAGCTGTTGCGCCTGACCGGACGTCCAACGGCCATCCGCATTGCGGCTGCCCGCACTGATGGCAAACGACGTCACGATCTGCGCATCTACCGCGCGTGCAAAGTCGACGACACCGCGCCACTGCGCGCGGCTCAGCACGGAGTTGAAACCCGCAGGTGCGGCCGGCGCGTTGTCGGTGTCGGCAAAGAACGTCGCATTCGCCCAGGTGCCGCTGACGCGCATATAGGCCGGGCCCAGAGCTACCGCAAGCATGCGCAGTCGCATGTTGGCGAGGTCGATCGGGGGCCTGTAGCTGTAGCGATCTCGCGAGATCTGCACGTTCGCTCGCAAGCTGCGTGGATACGGCTTCCAGAAGCGCCCGCCCGTTACCTCCACCATCTCGACATTGTACGATTGAAATCGCACGTCGATCGTGCCGATCGCCTTCATGTTCGCAGGCGAGAATGACAACTCGCTCGCGCAAACCGGACGACATGCGATCGCGACCAACAGCGCAACACAGATCGCGCGCGTCGTGCGAGGCCGCATGCTCCGTCGGGTCCGCCGCTTTGTATACACGCTCTGGCGCCTTCTTATGCGCGCTGCCAAATCCACATGCATCGGCGCAAAACATTAGTCCCGTTTATATCGCGAATTTTTACTTCCAATTTTACTTCGCGAAATCCGGTCAATAGCTTCACGCGCAACTGATCACATCCGCGCCGATCACGGACGATCGGTGAGAGAGTTCATCGTAACCAACGAGGGTTGCCATGCTTGACAGGAACAAGGGGAATTCCGGCGCCGACCAGGCCGGAACCAGGAGCGGGGAATCGAAAAAGCTGAGCCGGCGCACGCTGTTGAAGGGTGCCGCAGCGGTCGCGGGCGCGGCCGCAGGTTCGGACGCGATCCGCGGTTTCCCGACCATCTGGGCGCAGGAGATCAAGGACATCGAGCTCCGCCACGTCGGCGTCTCCTATTCGGTGGTGAAGGCGATCGGCGACCAGGCGGCCAAGGATCTCGGCTTCAAGGTGACGATGCAGAACCTCGATACCTCGGCCGCCATCAACCGCTTCATAAGCCAGCCAAATACGGTCGATATCGCCGATCTCGAGGGCTGGCAGGCCAAGCTCGCCGCCAAGCGTGGCGTCATCCAGGGCATCGAGGTGAAGAAGATCAAGGAGTTCGACAATATCCTGCCGATCTTCACCAAGGGCGAGATCGACGGTCACAAGATCCCACGCCAGGGAATTTCGCCCTATGAGGCCATGTACATCGCCAAGCCAGACGCCACCGATCTGAACGACGGCGTGACCGAGTGGGCAACGTTCCTGCCGCAGGTCTACAACGCCGACTCCATCGGCTACCGGCCCGACCTCGTCGGCCACGAGGTCACCGAGTGGAAGGACCTGATCGATCCGAAATTCAAGGGCAAGGCCGCGATTCTCGACGTGCCCGCGATCGGCATCATGGACGCCGCGCTCTGCTTCGAGAGCGCGGGCCTGATCAAATACGGCAACAAGGGCAATATGACCAAGGAGGAAATCGACTTCACCTGCAACAAGCTGATCGAGCTGAAGAAGGACGGCCAGTTCCGCGCGACCTGGACCACCTTCGACCAGTCGGTGCAGCTGATGGCGGCGGGCGAGGTGATCATCCAGTCGATGTGGTCGCCGGCGGTCGCCGCGGTACGCGTGAAGGAGATCCCTTGCGTCTACGCGCCGGTCAACGTCAAGAACGGCAAGGAAGGCTATCGCGGCTGGTGCAACGGCATGGGGCTGATGAAGCACCTCTCAGGCAAGAAGCTTGAAGCGGCCTACGAATACCTCAACTGGTATCTCTCGGGCTGGCAGGGCGGCTTCGTCGCGCGTTACGGCTACTACAGCCCGGTGCCGTCGACCGCGAAGAAGTGTTTGACGCCGGCGGAATGGGCATTCTGGTACGAGGGCCAGCCCGCGCCCGAGGTGATCAACGATCCCTACGGCGTGCCGATGGAAAAGTCCGGTACCAAGCGCGACGGCGGCTCGTTCCTCGACCGCGTCAAGAACATCTCCTGCTGGAACACGCTGATGGACGAAGCCGCATACATGAACAAGCGCTGGAACGACTTCAAGGTGGCGTAAATCCTGCTTTTCCCTGAGGTGAGCGAGAGCCGGCGCGGCGACGCGCCGGTAGCAAGGACCGAAGGCATTCGCCGACATGCAGTCCAGTCAGACCCCATCACGCGCCAATCTTGCCGGCTGGCTCTACGTGTCGCCGCTGGTGCTGGTGCTCGTTCCGTTCTTCGTGGCGCCGATCCTGGTGGTGCTGGCGGCGAGCTTCTTTGCCACCGACGGCTTTGGCGGGCTGACCCCGGGCTTCACGTTCTCGAACTACGTCGAGGTGCTGCACTCGGCGCTGACGCTGAAGCTGTATCTGGCGACCATCAAGTTCACGGTGCTGACCTGGATCTTCACCCTGATCATCGGCTTCTTCGTCGCCTATTTCCTGGTTTTCCACGTCCGTAACCAGCTTCTGGCGATCGGCCTGTTCCTGCTCTGCACCGTGCCGTTCTGGACCTCCAACATCATCCGTATGATTTCCTGGATTCCGCTGCTCGGCAAGGAGGGGCTGATCAACCAGGCGCTGCTCGCAACCGGCGCGGTCCATCAGCCGCTCGAAGTGCTGCTGTTCTCCGACCTCGCGGTGGTCATTGCCTATGTCCACCAGCTTACGATCTTCATGATCGTGCCGATCTTCAACTCCATGGCGCGGATCGACAAGAAGCTGATTGAAGCGGCGATCGACGCGGGCGCCAGCCGTTTCGACATCATGCGCCTGATCGTGGTGCCGATGTCCAAGAGCGGCATCGCGCTCGGTACCATCTTCGTGGTCTCGATCGTGATGGGCGACTTCTTCGTGGTGAAGGTGATGTCCGGCGGCGGCTCGGCCTCGGTGGTGAGCGCGTTCTACGAGGACGTCGGCGTTCTGCAATATCCGACCGCGGCGGCGAGCGCCGTGCTGCTGACGCTTGTGCTGGTCGCGATCGTGTCGCTGATCCTGCGCACCGTGGACATCCGCCAGGAGATCACGCGATGAGCGCGGTGCTTGCCAACATGCAAGGCGCAGTCGCGCCCGCGACGACCAAGGCGATTGCGCCGAGCCGGGGTGAGCGTCCCTGGACCTTCTATGTGCTGGCGAGCCTGTTTGCCCTTTACGTTCTCGCGCTCTACGGCCCGATGATCTGCATCTACATCCTGTCGTTCCAAGACATCCGCGGCGGACTTGTCTTCCCCATGAAGGGCCATTCGCTGCACTGGTTCGTCGATCTCTTCACCCAGGTGCGGACCGGGGACGTCAAGGGCTCGTTCGACCGCTCGATCAGGCTCGCCGTCATTGTCACCATCATCACGGTGGTGATCTCCTTCCTCGCGGGGCTCGGCTTTCGCCGGCGCTTTGCAGGCGACGCCGTCGTCTTCTACATGATGATCGGCAGCCTGGTCGCGCCAGGTCTCGTGCTCGGGCTTGGCACAGGGCTTCTGTTCCAGGCGTTCGGCCTCAACGCGAGCTGGTACACCTCCGCGCTCGGCGCGCAGCTTTCGTGGACGCTACCGTTTGGCGTGCTGGTGATGTTCGCGGTGATGTCGCGCTACGACCGTGCATGGGACGAAGCGGCCTACGATCTCGGCGCAAGCCGCTGGCAGACCATTTGGCTGGTGATCGTGCCTGTCCTGGCGCCGGGCATCGTCGCAGTGGCGCTGTTCGGCTTCACGCTGTCCTACGACGAATTCGCCCGCAGCCTCCAGACCGCCGGCTCGCTCAATACGTTGCCGCTGGAGATCTGGAGCATGACGCTGAACGTCACCTCGCCCTCGCTCTATGCGCTCGGCACGGTGACAACCATCATCTCCTTCATCGTGATCGGTGCGAGCCTCGGTACCATCGTGCTGATCCAGAAGAAGCGCGGCCGAGGGGCGAAAGACTAGAGGTTTTTTGGAATGGCGATCGAACGCGGCGATATCGAACTGGCGGGCGTCTGCAAGAGTTTCGACGGCCTGACCAATGTGGTCGACGGCGTCAACTTGAAGATCGCCGACGGCGCCTATTGCTGCTTCATCGGCCCGTCGGGCTGCGGAAAGACCACGATTTTGCGCATGATCGCGGGCCATGAGGACCCCACGGCGGGCGAGATCGTGATCGGCGGCCAGAACGTCGTTGGCCTCGCGCCGGTGCAGCGGCGCACGGCGATGATGTTCCAGTCCTACGCGCTGTTTCCGCATCTGACCGTGCGCGAGAATATCGCCTTCGCGCTGCGTGTCCGCGGCATGTCCAAGATAGATCGCCTGCGCGCAGCGGATGCGATGATCGAGAAGGTGCGGCTGACGAGCTTTGCCGATCGCCTGCCGGCCCAGCTCTCCGGCGGCCAGCAGCAACGCGTCGCGCTGGCGCGCGCTGCGATCACCGAGCCGCGGGTGCTGCTGCTCGACGAGCCGCTGTCCGCGCTGGACGAGCAGCTCCGCGTGCAGATGCGTCAGGAGCTGCGGCGGATGCAGCAGGAACTCGGCATCACCTTTATCCACGTCACCCACACCCAGCTCGAGGCGATCGCGCTCGCCGATCTCGTGGTGGTGATGGAGCAGGGCCGGATCAAGCAGGCGGGGCCGGCGCGCGACGCCTACGCCCATCCGCACGACCGCTACGTCGCGGAGTTCATGGGCGGGCAGAACGTGCTGTCGGGCCGGGTCGAGAAGGTGAACGGTGCGAGCTTCGTGCTGGCGCAGGCCGCGCCCGATGGCATCGAGGTGCCGCTGCAGGCGCGGGCCAAGATCAGCGTCGGCGACACGGTCGATATCGCGGTGCGCCGTGACGATGTCACTCTCGTTCGGCCCGGACAAACACTCCCCGCAGGCTGCTCGACCTCGCTGCCGAGCCGCGTGCTCGCGATCGAATACCAGGGTTACTTCGTCAAGGTTATGCTCGACACTGTCCCCGACGACGAGTTCGTGGCCTACGTGCCGGAAAAGACGTTCTTCGCAGATCCCCTCAATGTCGGCGATGTCGTGTTGGCCACCTGGGCCACCGACCGCGCCCGTCCACTCGCTTGAAAGCCCGTCGCGCACAGGGAGTTTTGATCGTGCAGATATCCTTCACACTCAATGGCCGGCCGACAACGGTCGAGGTCGAACCGGCAACGCTCGTCGCCGAACTGCTGCGCGAGCAGCTCAACCTGACGGGCACCCATATCGGCTGCGACACCAGCCAGTGCGGCGCCTGCGTCGTGCATCTCAACGGCCTGCCGGTGAAGAGCTGCACGTTGCTCGCACCCGCGCTCGACGGCGCGACGCTTCTCACCATCGAAGGCTTGCAGGGTGCGCCGGGTTCGAACCGGCTGCATCCGATGCAGGAGGCCTTTCGCGAGAACCACGGCCTGCAATGCGGCTTCTGCACGCCGGGCATGGTGATGACGGCGGTTGCTCTCGCCAAGGACAAGCCGTCGCTGACCGAGGCGGAGGTCCGTCACGGTCTCGAAGGCAATATCTGCCGCTGCACCGGTTACCAGAACATCGTCCTGTCGGTGATATCCGGTGCAGCCGCCATGCATGCTGCGGCCAAGGGAGAGTGATCATGGGCAATGTGATCGGCATCGGCGCGGCACCGAAGCGGAAAGAGGACCAGCGCTTCCTCACCGGCCGCGGCAACTATGTCTCCGACATCAAGCGCCCCGGCATGGCGGCCGGCGTGTTCGTCCGCTCGCCGCATGGACATGCGATCCTGCGCGACATCGACAAGAGCGCGGCACTCGGCGCGCCAGGCATCGTCGCGGTGCTGACCGGCGACGACGTCGCGGCCGACGGTTTGGGCTCACTGCCCTGCGGCTGGGGCATCACGGATGCCAAGGGCGTGCCGATGAAGGAGCCGCCGTTTCCGATGCTGGCGCAAGGCAAGGTGCGCTTCGTCGGCGACATGGTGGCGTTCGTCGTCGCGGAAACGGTGGAGCAGGCCAATTCGGCGGCGGAGCTGCTAGCGATCGACTACGAGGTGCTGCCCTCGGTCGTCGGCGTGCTCGATGCGGTTCACCCGGGCGCGCCGCAATTGTTCGACGACGTGCCGAACAACGTCTGCTGCGATTGGGAGCTTGGCGACAAGGGCGCGGTCGAGACCGCGTTCCGCAAAGCTGCGCATGTCGCAAAGCTCAGCCTGGTCAACAACCGCCTGATCGGCAATCCGATGGAGCCGCGCGCGGCGATCGCCGAATACGAGCCCGGCACCGACCGTTACACGCTGTGGAGCACCAGCCAGTTTCCGCACGTCGTGCGCTTCCTGATGGGCGCGCTGGTGCTGAAGATCCCGCAGCACAAGCTGCGCGTGGTGGCGCCCGACGTCGGTGGCGGCTTTGGCGTCAAACAGTTCCACTATGGCGAGGAGGCCGTGATCACCTGGGCCGCCAGACGCGTGATGCGGCCGATCAAATGGGTTGCGAGCCGCTCGGAAGGCTACGTCTCGGACCGCCACGGCCGCGACCATGTCACCGAGGCCGAGCTGGCGCTGGACGAGACCGGCAAGTTTCTGGCCTTCCGCGTCAAGACGCTCGCCAATATGGGCGGCTATCTCTCGACCTTCGGGCCGAATATCCCGACCAATCTCTATGGTCCGTTGCTGAGCGGCGTCTACACCATGCCCGCGATCTACTGCAACGTGAAGGTGGTGTTCACCAACACCGTGCCGGTCGATGCCTATCGCGGCGCAGGCCGCCCCGAGGCAACCTTCGTGCTTGAGCGCATCGTCGACGTCGCGGCCGCCGAGATGGGGATCGACCGCGTCGAGATCCGCCGCCGCAACATGATCCCGAAGGAGGCCTATCCCTATCAGACGCCCGTGCTGGTGCAGTACGATTCCGGCGATCCGATGGGATGTCTCGACGGCGCGCTGGTCGCGGCCGACGTCAAGAATTTTGGCGCGCGCAAGGCGGCCTCGCAGCGTAAAGGCAAGTTCCGCGGGCTCGGCTACTCGACCTATGTCGAGGCCTGCGGCCTCGCGCCGTCGCGCTTCGCCGGCCGGCTGGGCGCGCGCGGCGGCCTCTATGAGAGCGCGACGGTGCGCGTGCATCCGACCGGCCAGGTGACGGTCATGATCGGCACCCACAATCACGGCCAGGGCCACGAGACGACGTTCGCGCAGATCGTCTCGGACAAGTTGGGGGTGCCGTTCGAGAATGTCGACATCGTGTTCGGCGATACCGATCGCGTGCAGTTCGGCATGGGCACCTATGGCTCGCGCTCCCTCGTCGTCGGCGGCGCCGCGCTGTCGAAGGCCGCAGACAAGGTGATCGTGAAGGGCAAGAAGATCGCGGCCCATCTGCTCGAGGCTGCCGAAGTCGATATCCAGTTCGAGGCCGGCAAGTTCTCGGTGGCCGGCACGGACCGCACCAAGACGTTCGAGGAGATCGCGGGCGCCGCTTACGTGCCGCATGACTATCCGCTCGAGGTGCTGGAGCCGGGGTTGGAGGAGCAGGCCTATTACGATCCCGTGAACTTCACCTATCCCGGCGGCTGTCACATCGCGGAAGTCGAGGTCGATCCGGAGACGGGGACCGTCACGCTCGTCAACTACACCGCGGTCGACGACGTCGGCACCGTCATCAATCCGATGATCGTCGAGGGGCAGTTGCACGGCGGCATCGTGCAGGGCGTGGGGCAGGCGCTCTACGAGAACGCCGTCTATGACGACGGCTCCGGCCAGCTCCTGTCGGGCTCGCTGATGGACTACTGCATGCCGCGCGCCGATCATCTGCCGATGATGAAGGTTGCGACCCATTCGACGCTGTGCACGCACACGCCGATGGGCGTGAAGGGCTGCGGCGAGGTCGGCACCATCGGCTCGCCGGCGGCCGTCATCAATGCCGTGGTCGATGCGTTGTCCCATCTCGGCGTCACCCATGTCGACATGCCAGCAACGCCGAACCGGATCTGGCGCCTGCTGCAAAACGCGTCGCTGCCGGTCGCTGCGGAATAGGGAGGACAAGCAATGAAACCGTTTGCGTATCACCAGCCGGACCAGATTCCCGACGCCGCGAAGCTTTTGACCTCGATCGAGGACAGCAAGCTCGTCGCCGGCGGCATGACGCTGATCCCGACGCTGAAGCAGCGGCTGGCCAATCCTGCGGCGCTGATCGATCTTTCCAAGCTGCCGGGCCTCAAGGGCATCAGCGACGGCGCCGCGATCACGATCGGTGCGATGACGCCGCATGCGGAGGTCGCGGCATCGAAGCTGGTGCAAGCCAAGATCCCCGCGCTTGCGGCGCTGGCCTCGATGATCGGTGATCCCGCGGTGCGCAGCCGCGGCACCATCGGCGGCTCGGTCGCGAACAACGACCCGGCGGCGGACTATCCGGCGGGCGTGCTCGGGCTCGGCGCGACCATCGTCACCAGCGCGCGCGAGATTTTGGCCGACAAGTTCTTCCTCGGCCTGTTCGAGACCGCGCTTCAGTCCGGCGAGATCATCACCGCGATTCGCTTTCCCCTGCCGCTCAAGGCCGGTTACGCTAAATTCAAGGCGCCGGCCTCGCGCTATGCGCTGGTCGGCGTGTTCGTCGCAAAATTCGCCGATGGGGTGCGCGTCGCCGTGACCGGCGCCGGACCCGGCGTGTTCCGCGTTCCGCCGATGGAGCAAGCGCTGTCGCAAAATTTCGATCCGTCCGCGATCGCGGCGATCAAGATCGATACCGATGGTCTCACCTCCGACATTCACGCCGAGGCTGACTACCGTGCGCATCTCGTCACGGTGATGGCCAAGCGCGCCGTCGACGCGGCGCTCGGATAAGTTTTGGGTTTGATGATGACTGATGGTTCCGGCCCAACGGCCTCCTTGCCGGCGCCGACTGGCCTCGGCGCGCTCTCCGCAACCGAGATCCTCGCCGGCTACAAGCGCAAGGCATTCACCCCGCGCGACGTCGTCGATGAGACCATCGCGGCGCTGGAGGCAACGAATGCCTCCTGCAACGCGGTGGTGACACCGATGTACGAGCAGGCGAGAGCGGACGCCAATCGCCTCACGAAGGAGATGCGCAACGGTGAAGCCAAGGGCCCGTTCGCCGGCATCCCGGTCACCATCAAGGATCTGGTGTTCGTCGCCGGCGTTCCCGCCTATGGCGGCTCGCCGCTGAACAAGGCGTTCGTGCCCGACGTCGATGCCGCCGTGGTGTCGGCGCTGAAAGCATCCGGCGCGATCATCACCTGCAAGACGACGACATGCGAGTCGGGCTACAAGCTCACCGCCGACAGTCCCGTCACCGGCACCACGCGAAATCCCTGGAATCTCGATCGTACCAGCGGTGGATCGAGCGGCGGCGCCGCGGCAGCGATTGCCGCCGGCTGTGGTCCGATCGCGATCGGCACCGACGGCGTCGGCTCGATCCGGGTGCCCTCGTCGTTCTGTGGCGTGTTCGGGCTCAAGCCGACCTTTGGCCTGGTGCCGCGCTCGCCCGGATTCTCGCCGCCGTCCTGGGCCTCGCTCGCGCATACCGGACCGATCACGCGCACGGTCGCGGATGGCGCGCTCGTGCTGGAGATCATCGCCGGTTACGATTTGCGCGACCCGGCGAGCCTTCCGGTGTCGCCACGCCGCTTCGATACCAGAGCCGTTCCGTTGAACGGCGTGCGCATCGGCGCCAGCGTCGATCTCGGCTACGCCGCAGTCAGCCCGGACGTCCGCACCGCCTTCAACAAGGCACTCGCCATCCTGGAATCCTGCGGCGGACGGATCAGCATGGACGGTCCCGGCCTGGACCCGGGCATCCTGGAGCACACGCTGAAGCCGATCGCCTTCACCGAGCAGGCGGCAGCGGTTGCAAGCAAAACATCGGCCGATCTTGCAGGCTCCGAAACCGACTACCGCGACGTCGTCAGCGCCGGCCGCCACTATAGCGGCACCGACTACATCGAGGCCGGCTATCGCCGCGGCCAGGCGCGCACCGCGTTCCTGAAACTGTTCGAACGGGTCGACGCGCTGGTGACGCCGACGGTCGCGGTGACGGCGTTCGAGGCCGGCCAGCTCGGTGTCGATCGGATCGACGGCGTTGCGGTTGATCCGCATCTCGGCTGGTCGCCGTTCACCTGGCCGATCAATCTTGCAGGGCTTCCGGCGGCGACGCTGCCCTGCGGCTTCGATCGCGACGGCATGCCGATCGGTCTGCAGATCGTGGCGCACTGGCTCGACGAACCGACGATCTTCCGCATCGCCGCCGCGTTCGAACAGGCGCAGCCATGGTCAAAGTTCTGGCCGCCGCTGGCGCTGCGCGAGCAAGGTCGTGCGCGAGCGAAGGCGTGAGCGAGAAGATCAGGACAGCTCGATCGGAACGCCGCGGCCGCTGAGCTCTTCGTCGAGGCGCAGGTAGTGCGCGAGATAGTCGTGCAGCGCGGTGGCCGCCTTCGAGGTGGCGCCGCTCGACTTGTAGAGCAGCAGCTCGACCTTCGGCAGCGGCGGCAATCCCTCGTTCGGGCCGATCTCCCGCATCGCCGGCACCAGCGCGCTGCGGCCGAGCACCGTCACCGCCATGCCGGCGAAAGCGGCCGCCTGCAAGCCGCCGACGCTTTCGCTGACGCAGGCGATGCGCCAGCGCAGGTTCGCGCGCTCGAGCGTGTCGATCGCATAGTCGCGATAGATGTTGCCGGGCGGCAGCAACGCCAGCGGGATGGGCCGCTCCTGATGCGCGGCAGATTGCTCGCCGGTCATCCAGACGAGCTGCTCGCGCCGCACCACCTGGCCGCCGGTGAAATCGTTCATGCGGGTGACGAGCGCGATGTCGACGTCGCCGCGCTTGACGAGACCGACGAGCGGCGTCGACAGCGCGCAATTGAGCTCGACCTGGATGCGCGGAAAGGACTTTCGGAACACGCTGAGGATCGAGGGCAGCATGAAGGCGGCGTAGAGATCGGGCGTGCCGAGCACGACCTGGCCTTCGATCTCCTGCGACGCCAGCTGCGAGATCAGCTCGTCATGCAATCGCAGGATGGATTTTGCGTAGGTCAGCACCGTCGTGCCGTCCTCGGTCAGCGTCAGCCTTCGGCCGCCATGCTCGAACAGCTGCTTGCCGGTCAGCTCCTCCAGCCGCTGCAATTGCAGGGTGATCGCCGGCTGGGTGCGGCCGAGCCGGCGCGCGGTCTCGGTGATGCTACCGGTCTCGACGACCGAGATCAGCGACCGGAGCATGCGGATATCGAGACTGATGAGGTTCATGCGATGTCCATATCGCCCAGAATTTATGCAAGTTCCATGCTAGAGGGGAAGGCAAATCGGGGCGGGAGATGCGCCGCAGCACCCCTTCGCACTCGGCAAATAGGACGACACCGACGGACATTGCCGCGACCGGCCACATCCATTATCAGCCGGACGGGCAGCAGAGCTGCCCCACAGGAGCATAAAACATGAAAAAGACCTCCTCCCCCTCCCGACGCGACCTGCTTGCGACCGCTGCCGCGGCAACGGCGGCCACCATGGCCGAAGCGGCGCCGGCCTCCGCGCAGGCTGGACCGAAGCCGATCTTCCCGGTGCCGATGACCGCCATTCCGATCGTCGGCGAGACCAGCGTGTTCCAGGTCCGCCGCATCTACTGCATCGGCCGCAACTATGCCGCGCATGCAATCGAGCGCGGCTCCGACCCGAACCGCGAGCCTCCGTTCTTCTTCCAGAAGCCGACGGACGCGATCCAGAACGTCGCGGTCGGCGAGATCGCCGAGCATCCCTATCCGTCGCTGACAAAGAACTATCATCACGAGGTCGAACTCGTTGCCGCGCTGAAATCCGGCGGCAGCAACATCCCGCCGGAGAAGGCGCTCGATCACGTCTATGGCTACGCGCTCGGCCTCGACATGACGCGGCGCGATCTTCAGAACGGCATGGCCGCGGAGAAGAAGCCGTGGGAGATCGGCAAGAGCTTCGACCATGCCGCGGTGATCGGCCCGATCCATGCGGCGAGCAAGACCGGCCATTTCGAGAAGGGCGCAATTTCGCTGGCGGTGAACGGGACCGTGCGGCAGAACTCGGATCTGAGCAAGATGATCTGGAGCGTAGCCGAGCAGATCGCGAAGCTCTCGGAAGCCTTCGAGCTCAAGGCCGGCGACATCATCTATTCCGGTACGCCTGAGAATGTCGGACCGGTCGTGAAGGGCGACGTGCTCCTGTGCAAGCTCGAAGGCTTGCCGGATATGTCGATCAAGATCGTCTAAGAGTTGAGCTGCTTCCGTCGGGACAACTATCCCGGCGGTAGTTTCCTGACTGCCGGAGTTCCATCGGCCGATTGCCCTGTGTTGGGCGATAAACAAACGTCCTGCTGCCATATTTTCGTAAGAGTGAACTTCCTGTGAGGGAGGCGCTTCGATGAATAGATCTTTGATGGCCGCAGTCGTGATGCTGGTATTGGTTCCGGCAGGTGCCGTTGCGCAGGAGCGCGCCGGTGATGCTGCTCTTGGAGCCGTCTCCGGCGCTATCGTGCTGGGGCCGGTCGGTGCTGTAGCCGGTGCCTTTGTTGGCTACGCCGCCGGCCCTTCCATCGCGCGCTCATGGGGCTTGCGCGGTTCTCGGTCGGCGACGAGCCGTCAGAGGCCACGCAGAGAAGCGAATCGCGTCCCGAACTCGGCGCCTCCAGGGCCCGCTCCAGTGGCGCCGACGCCCGCCTCAGCCGCCCCGGGTCCCACCAGCAGTAGGGCGATGGAAGCCAACGGCCGTGTCGCTCAAATGGGGCCGGCTAACAGTCCGCCGGCTCAGGCAGCTCCGGCTGCGCCGGCGCCGACCACGGCGCCGCCCGTTCAAGCATTCGAGTAAAGTTCAGGCCGCCGTCTTCGGCCGCAGCCGATCGACCGTCCTTGCGATCAGCGACGCAACATCGGACACCTTGGGGCCGATGCGAAATTCTGGTCCGGCGACGACGACGGAGAGCCGCCGATCGCCGATCGGCAGCGGGATTGCGGCGCCTGCGAGGTCGCGGCTGTAGTCGCCAAAGCTCTGGCAGTAGCCGCGGGCAATCGAATTGCGGAGCTCCGCCTCGACTGCCTCGATGCTGATCGGCGTCGACATGCCATACTGCCTGAACTCGATCTTGCGATAGAGCTGGTCGCGCTCTTCCTTGGAATATTGCAGCAGCAGCGCGCGGCCGCTTGCGCTGGCATGAATGGGAATGCGATGGCCGACTGTCGCGAAGTAGCGGATCGGCGCCTGCGATTCCACGACGTCGATGAAAACGGCCATGACCCCCGATGGCGCAACGATGGACGCGGTCTCACCCGTCTCCGCCGAAAGCTCCGAGATCAGCGCATGCACCCATGGCGGCAGCGGCTCGACCTCCGACACCATCCGCGCCAGCGTCAGCCAGCGCGGCGTCGGGTAGTAGCCGCCACGGCGCCGCGGCTCGTAGAGATAACCCTTCTCCGACAGCGTTGCGAGCAGGTTGAAGGTCGACGAGCGTGGCCAGCCGAAATGATCGGCGATCTCCGCGAGCGTTGCCGGCTTCCTCGCCTGCGCGAAGAATTCCATGATCTCCAGGACGTTGGCGGCTTGGCGAACGATCATTGGGATCAGGTCCTAAGGCAGGCCGAGGATCTTCTTCGCGGCGCGAAGATGCGGCTTGTCGATCATCATGCCGTCGAGGCGCAGCGTGCCGGAATTGGGATTGTCGGCGAAGGCTGCGATCACCTTTTCCGCCCAGGTACGCTCCGCGTCGGTCGGCGCGAAGGCGGCGTTGACGATATCGACATGTTTTGGGTGGATCAGCGCCTTTGCGGAAAATCCATCGCGCCGGGCGGCGCGCGTCTCCTGCTCGAGGCCGGCGAGGTTGTCGATATCGGTATAGACAGTATCGATCGGCGCGACCTCAGCTGCGGCCGCGGCCATCAGGCAGAGATCGCGTGCCAGGCGATAGGGGCTGTGGAACACGCCGCCGCTCGCTTTCTCCGTGGCGCCAAGCGAAGCGGAGAGATCTTCGGCGCCCCACATCAAGCCGGCGAGGCGAGGGGAACAATCCTTGTAGGTGCCGAGGCCGAAGATCGATCCGGCGGTTTCGGTAGCGACGCAGACGATGCGGGTCGCGCCCACCGCGATGCCGGCAGCTGCCTCGAACGCGTCGAGCCAGAGTGCGACCTGCCGGACGTCGTCGCCGCCGCGCGATTTCGGCAGCACGATGCCGTCGGGCGCGCCCGGCATGACTGCGGCGAGATCGGCGAGCGTCATGCCGGTGTCGAGCGCGTTGACGCGGACATAGAGCTGGTGTGGGCCGCGACGGCCCTTCAGCATCGCAAGCGTGAGCTTGCGCGCCTCGTCCTTCTTCTCGGTGACGACGGAGTCTTCGAGATCAATGATCAGGGCGTCGGCCTTGCCTTCGCTCGCCTTCTCGAATTTGCGCGGGGAGTCGCCCGGCACGAACAGCATGGAGCGCATCAGACCGGCCTCTTGTGCATCATCGCCATGCGGCGGCATTTGCCGACAATCTCGTCGTTCTGGTTGTAGGCATGGTGCTCGAATTCGACGATGCCTGCCTTCGGGCGCGATTTGGATTCGCGCACCGACAGCACCTTCGTCGTCGCCCGCAGCGTGTCGCCATGGAACACCGGTTTCGGGAAGGTCACGTCGGTCATGCCGAGATTGGCGACGGTGGTGCCGAGTGTCGTGTCATAGACCGTCATGCCGATCATGATGCCGAGCGTGTAGAGGCTGTTGAAGATGCGCTGGCCGAACTCGGTCTGCGCGGAAAAGTGCGCATCGATGTGCAGGGGCTGCGGGTTGAGCGTCAGCAGGCTGAACAACGTGTTGTCCATCTCGGTGACCGTGCGCGTCAGCGGGTGCCTGAACTCCTGGCCTACCGAAAAATCCTCGAAGTAAAGCCCGGCCATCCTGTCTCTCCGTTCCAAGCCGATGGTTCAGATGCGGGAACGCCGGGGGCGAAATCCCAGCCTTTCCGGCCCCAACCACGCATAGCCCCATGCATTGTTCATAACCTTGACAGATAAATTCACATATATGTACGTTTGGCTCAAGCAAGAAATCGGTGCGAGGGGCCAGCCGCTTGAGCTGCGGCGCCGGCGTTACCTCGCGTCAGGGAGAAACGAATGAACAGGAAGCTGGTGTGGGCTCTCGCGGCTCTGGGGCTGCCGATCGTGACCGGCCCGGCTCGGGCGCTGGAGCTGAAGGTCGCCGACTCCTTTCCCGCCGGCCATTACCTCGTCCGCCTGATGCTGAAGCCGTGGATGGACGACGTCACCAAGCGGACCAACGGCGCGGTCACCTTCACCTATTATCCGAACCAGCAGATCGGCAAAGCTGCCGACATGCTACGCCTGACGCAATCCGGCGTCGTCGACATCGGCTACATCGGGCCGTCCTACGTCTCGGATAAGATGCCGCTGTCGGAGGTCGCGCAATTGCCGGGCGCGTTCCAGACGAGCTGCCAGGGCACGCTCGCCTACTGGAAGACCGCGCGCGAAGGCCTGCTCGCCAAGCAGGAATATGCACCCAACAAGATCAAGCTGCTGTTCGAGGTGGTGTTGCCGCCCTATCAGGTGTGGACCGCCAAGGCGAAGGTCGAGACGCCGAAGGACATGCAGGGCCTGAAGCTGCGCACCACCGGCGGCGCGCAGGATCTGACGCTGCGCGCGCTTGGCGCCGTGCCGGTGCGCATGGCCGCGCCCGATGCCTATGAATCGCTGTCGCGCGGCACGATGGACGGCCTTTTGTTCCCGATGGAAAGCGTCGTCGCCTACGGTCTCGACAAGCTCGTCAAGCACGCCACCGAAGGCGTCAGCTTCGGCAGCTTCATCGTCGCCTATTCCATCAACCAGTCAGTCTGGGACAAGCTGCCCGAGGACGTGAAGAAGGCGATGGACCAGGCCTCCGAGGCGATCGAGCCGAAGGCCTGCGCCGACGTCGACAAGGAGCAGGACACGACGAAGCAGCACCTTACCGAGAGCGGCGTCAGCTTTGAGCCGCTGCCGGAGGCAACCCGCGCCGAGATCAAGGACAAGCTCAAGGGCGTCGGCCAGGAATGGGCGTCCGGTCTCGACAGCCGCGGCAAGCAGGCCTCGGCCGCGCTGAAGGAATTCGAGGCTTTACTCGCCGCAGGCAGCACGAAGTAGCGCAGGCAGGGACAAAGGGGACGCCGGACGTGATCGAGAAGCTCGGCAATGCGCTTTCCGCGCTGGAGCGCGCGCTGACGGTGATCGCGGTGGTATTCCTGTTCGTGATCATGGTGCTTGTCGTGACCGACGTGTTCATGCGCTACGTCATGAACCGGCCGTTCTCCTTCACCTACGACCTGATCGGGCTCTATCTCCTCGCCGGTGTGTTCTTCCTCACGCTGTCGGACGGCTTGCGCGAGCATGCCCATGTCGGCGTCGATATTTTGTTGTCGCGTTTCTCGCCGGCGGGACGGCGGCTGTCGGAGATCATCACCGCGCTGGCGGGTTTGTTCGTCTTCGTCCTAATTTGCAAGGTCGGCTTCGAGCGGGCCCTTGAGAATTACGAGCAGCATGACGTGCTCGCGGGCGCTATTCCCTGGCCGACCTGGATCTCGGCAGCGCTGGTGCCGTTCGGCTGCGGCGTGCTGGTGCTGCGACTGATGCTGCAGCTCATCGGCAATGTGCTGAGCCTCATCAGCGGGCGCGACCTCTATCCTTTGCCACCGGTGACCGGGATCGGCGAAGCGAGATCCTTCGAGTAGCGGCAGCGTCCATGACACCTCTCATCGTTCTCGGACTTCTGTTCTGCCTGCTCGCGCTCGGCACGCCCGTCGGCTTTGCAATGGCCTTTTCCGGTTCGGTGGGGCTCGTGATGGTCGGCGGCTTTGCGACGCTGTCGGGCATCCTGCAAACGGCACCGCTCTCGACCGTCTCGTCCTACGAGCTGATCACCATCCCGATGTTCCTGCTGATGGCCGATCTCGTGCTGCTGTCGGGCGTCGCGGACGATCTGTTCAAGACGGCCTCGGCCTGGGTCGGCCGCATCCCCGGCGGGCTCGGCATGGCAACGGCGCTCGCGGGCGCCGGCTTCGGCGCGATCTGCGGCACGTCGACAGCATCCGCCGCGACGCTGTCCTCGACCAGCCTGCCGGCGATGATCCGCCAGGGCTATGAGCCGAAGATGGCGGCAGGCGTGGTCGCGATCTCCGGTACCCTATCCATGCTGCTGCCGACCAGCGTCGCACTCGTGATCTTCGGCCTGCTTGCGGAAGTGAACATCGGCAAGCTGCTGATCAGCGGCATCATTCCGGCGATCCTCGTCACCATCACCATCATGGCCACGATCTATTTTCTGGTCTGGCAGGACCCGTCGCGCGCGCCGGGCGCAAAATCGGTGCCGTGGCGCGACAAGTTCGCTCTGCTCTGGCAGGTCTCGCCGATGGTGGTGCTGTTCTCGATCGTGACCGGCACGATCTATCTCGGCGTCGCGACGCCGACGGAAGCCTCGGCCTTCGGTGCATTCGGTGCCTTCCTGCTTGCGATCGTCAAGGGCAAGATCTCGCCGTACTCGCTCTACAGGACGCTGCTGCGGGCCTGTCATGGCACCTGCATGATCATCATGATCCTGGTGGGCGCCTCGATCTTCGGCTACTTCTTCACGTTGACACATGTGACGCAGGACCTCGTCGCCTGGATCGGCTCGCTGCCGACTTCGCGTTGGGTGATCATCACGCTGATCCTCTGCGGCTATATCGTGCTCGGCTCCTTCATGGACCAGATCGCGATCTTGGTACTGACGGTGCCGATCGTACTGCCGCTGATCAAAACGCTCGGCTTCGATCCGATCTGGTTCGGCGTCATCAAGATCGTCACCGCCGAGGTCGGCATGATCACCCCGCCGGTCGGGCTCAATTGCTTCATCGTCGCCCGCTACGCCAAGCGGCCGGTGGCGGAGGTGTTCCACGGCACCTTCCCGCATTTCATCGCGCACCTGGTCGCGATCGCGATCCTGGTGGCGTTCCCGAGTATCATCCTCTGGCTGCCCTCGCAGATGGGGCGCTAAGCTTACGAGCCTCCGGCAAAGGAGACCATCATGGATTTCGCGCTCAGTGATCAGCAGGAAGCCATCCGCGACGCCATCGCAAAGATCTGCGAAGGCTTTGACGACGCCTACTGGCTGAACAAGGACCGTGAGGGCGGCTTCCCGCACGATTTCCACAAGGCGCTGGCCGACGCCGGCTGGCTCGGCATCTGCGTTCCGGAGGAGTATGGCGGCTCCGGGCTCGGTATCACCGAGGCCGCGATCATGATGCGAACCATCGCGGAATCCGGCGCCGGCATGTCCGGCGCCTCCGCCGTGCATATCAACGTGTTCGGCCTCAATCCCGTTGTCGTGTTCGGCACTGAAGAGCAGCGCAAGCGCATGCTGCCACCGATGGTGGAGGGTCGCGAGAAGGCCTGTTTCGCGGTAACCGAGCCCAACACTGGCCTCAATACCACGCAGCTCAAGACGCGCGCGGTCGCCAAGAATGACCGCTACATCGTCAACGGCCAGAAGGTCTGGATCTCGACCGCGCAGGTCGCGCACAAGATCCTGCTGCTCGCGCGCACGACGCCCCTTGAGGACGTGCGCTCGCCCACTCATGGCCTCAGTCTGTTCTACACGGATTTCGACCGCAAGCGGATCAAGGTCCACGAGATCGAGAAGATGGGCCGCAAGATCGTCGATTCCAACGAGCTCTTCTTCGAGGATTTCGAGATCCCGATGGAGGATCGGATCGGCGAGGAGGGCCGTGGCTTCGAGTACATTCTCGAAGGCATGAATCCCGAACGTATCCTCATTGCGGCCGAAGCGGTGGGCCTCGGAAAGCTCGCGCTGTCGCGCGCCACCGAATATGCCAAGACGCGTGTCGTGTTCAACCGCCCGATCGGCAAGAACCAGGGCATCCAGCATCCGCTCGCGGTGAACTGGGTCGAGCTCGAAGCCGCCTGGCTGATGGTGATGTCGGCCGCCTGGCAATATGACAAGGGCATGCCGTGCGGCGCCGCCGCCAATGCCGCAAAATATCTCGCGGGCGAGGCCGGCTTTTCGGCGTGCGAGCAGGCCGTGATGACGCATGGCGGCTTCGGCTATGCCAAGGAGTTTCACGTCGAGCGCTATTTGCGCGAGATCCTGATCCCGCGGATTGCGCCGGTCAGCCCGCAGCTCGCGCTCAGCTTCATCGCGGAGAAAGTGCTCGGCCTCGCCAAGTCGTACTAAGCCGTGTCCGGAAATGCGCCAACGATCGACTTCACCGGCCTGATCCAGGACGGCGATCTCGTGGTGTGCGGGCAGGCGACGGCCGAGCCGCGCACGCTCACCGAAGCGCTCGTGGCACAGGCGGATCATCTTCCGCCGTTGCGTCTTCTGGTTGGCCCGCTCTTCTCCGAGACGTTTTCGTCCGAATGCGCGGCGAACATCTCTTTTCTCAGCTATGGCGTGATCGGCAACGCCCGACGCCTCGCCAGGGCCGGCCGGCTTGCCGTGATCCCGAGCAACTACAGCGCCTTCTGCGCTGATTTCGCTGCAGGACGGCACCGGGCGGACGTCGTGCTGGTGCAGCTCGCGCAAGCGAGCGACGGCAGGCTCAGCGCCAGCCTTTCGAACGACTATGTGATCGATGCCGCGCGCCGCGCACGGCTGGTCGTTGCGGAAATCAATCCGGATGCGCCCTGGACCCATGGCGCCGAATGGCCGGATGACGTGCCGATCCATCTGAGAATTGTTGCCCACCATTCGCCTGTTGAATTGCCGTCAGCGCCCCCTGATGATGTGTCGCGCCGCATCGCCGCGCATGCGGCAGGCCTGATCGCCGACGGCAGCACCTTGCAGTTCGGGGTCGGCAGGATTCCGGACGCGATCCTGTCCTCGCTCTCGCATGCACGCGACCTCGGCATTCATTCCGGCCTTATCAACGACGCTGTCGTCGACCTGATCGAGTGCGGCACCGTCACCAACGCGCGCAAGGGGCTGGATGTGGGCATCACCGTCACCAATCAGGTGATCGGCACGCCGCGGCTCTATCGCTTCGTGCATGAGAACAGGGCGGTTGCGGTGCGCCCGGCCTGCTACACGCATAACCAGGGCGTGCTGGCGCAGATTAGCCAGCTGGTCGCGATCAATTCCGCGCTTCAGGTCGGTCTCGACGGCTCGGTCAATTCCGAGAGCTTGAACGGCGTGGCTGTCGGCGCCATCGGCGGGCAGCTCGACTTCGTGCGTGGCGCCAACGCTTCGCCCGGCGGCAGGGCCATCATTGCGCTACCCGCAACCGCCTCGGATGGAACGAGCCGCATCGTGCCCGATGTGGAGACCGTGACGACGCCGCGCGCCGACGTCGACGCCATCGTGACCGAGTGGGGCGTGGCGGAGCTGCGCGGCTGCGATCTTGCCGAACGCGCGCGCCGCCTGATCGCGATCGCGGCGCCGGAGCATCGCGATGCATTGTCCGCGGAGCCGATGAAGCGAGGCCGTTAGCCTCAGTTCATCTGCGCAAAGCTCGGCTTGCTTTCGGTGCTCTCGATGATCCCCGGCAGCTCGGTCGCTTCATTCGCGATCATGCCGGCCATCCGCCAGAAAAGGTGCGCGAGCCGGGTGAAGGTCTGCCGCTCGCGTTCGATCAACGACGCATCTTCCGGAACGGTCAGGGTTTCAAGTCCGACCACGCGGCGGGTGTCCGGCCAGATCGTCATCGATTGCGCGATCGCCGAGAAGCACCGCGGATCATCGCCGTCGTCGGGCGCGGTCGGCAGACCCGGATATTGAACGGGCGCGACATAGAATTTGTTGGCGCCGCACCCGAGCTGGAGCAGGAATTTCTCCGATATCGCGGTGTCGTTGGCAAACGATACGAGCCGCGCATCGCGTAAGGTTTCGGGTGCGATCGCGAGCAGATCGCGCGCCGATAGCGCCGAGCAGAAGGAGAGGCTTGGGTTGTGCTCGCGGAGCAGCGCGGCAAGCGGTAGCTGCTGTTGGCCGGTTTGTGTGAGCAGGATGATGGTCTTCAGCATCGGAGTAGCTCTCGTCAGGGGATCAGGTGGCAGCGCGTGGCTTGCGCCGCGGCGCTGGCGAAGAAGTCGCCGCTAATCTTCTGACCCGGCGCGATCTCGACGACGCGATAGCGCGCGAGGCGCGCAGCTTCCCGTGCCGTGTTGACGTCGTCCCGCCAGCCGCAGAGCGACAGCTCGAACCGTCCATAGCCGCCGCAGTCGCGGGCAAAGGCGCCGGTCACCGCCTCGACGGTAGCGGCGATCGCGCGCGCCTCATTGGCCTCGACATCGCGCAGAATCACGGCCACGCCGTTGTCGGCTGCAGCCTGAGAGGTCATGACCATGAAGGCGTCGCGCGCGCCGGTCCGGCCGGCGCGGCGGGCCGCGCGCACGAGGGATGCGAAGCTGGGATCAGGCCCGAGCTCGGTCGTGGTCGTCGGCTGCGCATGGATGATGGTCGCGCGGCTCGCGGCGAGGTCACCCGTCAGCGCATGATAGGAGCGGGGGAGCCAAACCGTGTCGAGCGGGCCATGCGAGGAGGCGTGGCTCCAGGCCTGGTCGAGCAGATAGCCTTCCCAGATCGTGGGATGGGAGGCGGCAAGGTGGTGCCAGGCTTGCAGCAATTGCTCCGCTCGGGCCGTGCGACCGAGATAGAGAGTTTGAGCCGACATCTCCCAGCGGTTCCACTTGTGGAGAGCGACGTCGCAGCCGAGCGAGGACGGCAGCAGGGGCGCCTCGCGCAGCACCGCGCCCGCTTCGATAAACAGCAGCGGTTCGCGGTAGCGGCTCCACATTCGCGCGATGAACTCGGCCTTCTCGAAACAAAGCACCTCTTCGCCGAACTCGGCTGCGATCGGCTCGATATGGCTGTCGAGCTCGAAGGCCTCGAGCGAGCGCTGCAAGGCACGGATCGCATCGGGGTCGGTGCCGTAAGGGTAGTAGGAGATGACGCGCGGCCGCACCGTGCATTCATCCGCGGCCGCGAGAAACCGCGACCAGCCGATCCCGCCCCACCACATTTCATGCGGACCCTCGGCGCTCGGGCCGACGGTGCCGAACTCGGTCAGCTTTGACTTGAGGAAGTCGAAGCCCGGATTCTCGCTGAGCGGGATGACGACCGCGCAACCCGGAGTCAGGGCGCGGTAGAACAGCTCGGCCGCGGCGCCGCTCGGCGGCTCGGTCAGAATGACCACCCCGCCGCCGCGGCGGCCTTCATGCGCCATCTGCACCGTCGGGGCGCCGTGACGGCCGACCAGCCAGCCGAGGCGATGACGCTGTGCGTCGCCGAGCCGGATGCCGGCCGCGCGCAAAACGCCGTCAAGATCTGTCTGCGTTCCGTCCGTCAACTCCGTGCCCCCTCATTTCGTATCGGCCTTGGGCTTCAACGGGCGAGGGGGCCCGATCAGGCGCATTATTCGAGCGCGGTGGCGAGGATGCGGGCGTGACTGAGCGAGGTGAGCGCGATCGAATAGACCGCGACGTCCCCCGCCATCGGCCCGACCGGGATCAAGAGGCAGCCATCGTCGTTCTCGGCGCAGTAATAGGAGCCGTTTCGCTGGAGCCCGGCATGTACCAGGCTGTCGGCGGAGATCCCCGTCACCTCCTGGCTTTCGGCCGCATCGCGAACGCTGTCGCCGCTCTGGACGGTCACGCCGTGAAGGAGTCCCTCGCGGGCCAGCCTTGCCAGCGGGACGGCAATCGTCGCGACCGCCATCGCCCGCGATAGCGGGATGCGCAGGCGCAGCTCGCCAAGTCCGGTGCGCTGGACGGTCACCGTTTCCATCGAGGCACTGCCGTCGGTCCGGAACAGGCCGATCTGTAGTGCACTGCAGGAGGCTTCCTCGAACACATCGGCCGGCAGGCGATTCGCGCCGAACAGGGTGTAGAGATAGGAATAGGACGGCGACAGGCCGGCAAAGCTGGCGGCCAGCCACATTGGCGGCGCTGCCGAGGTGCAGGCGGCGGAAAGGCCGCGGGCGGTGAGCTGGTTACGGACGAACCCGCCATCGAGCAGCGGCGCCAGCGCATGGGTGCCCAGATTGACGTCGTGCTTCAATCCGCCGAGCAGCGCGATCTCGTCGTCGTCCGGCAGTAGCAACAGGCGCGCCAGCGTCGCCGCACTCCAGCTCGCGGCGACATCGAGCGCAGCATAAGGCAGCAGGTCATATTCGGAGGCGATCCTGTCCGCGCTCGCCGCGAAGGCCAGCGCGCCCGACTGGATCTCGGCGGCCAGCGCGATCTGTTCGGTCGGACGCGGATTGATCTCGCGCAGGACCGCCTCGTCTTGATAGTCGCGTACCGAGCCTTCGGCCGAGCAGCAGATCTGCTCGAGCAGCGCGACATTGCGGATCAGCATGCGCTTGACATGGGGCGTCACCACGAGATCCGAGACGAAGCCTTCCGCGGTGTCGCTCTCGGCGATCTCGTCGAAGGCGTCATCGAGCGAGATCAGGTAGGTGCCGTGCAGGCGGATACTGATGCCTTCCTGGTCGAAGATGCGGCGCAGTGCCTTCTGCACGCTGCCGGAATAGCCGAGATCGGCGAGCACGAGGTCGGTGCAATCGTCGAATCCGGGGATGGTGTGGCGGAGATAAGCGAGCAGGCGGGCGCGCAAGCCGGCGGCAAGCTCAGTGATCTCGCCGGCGTCCATCAGGTCCGGCAGCGCTTCGGCAAGCTCGTCGCCGGGCGCGATCCCGTCCGGATATTTCGCGAAGAAGGCGGCGACCTTCGGCGGCAGGATCTTGATCATGTCGCGCAGTGTCGGCGCGTCGATCTTCATGACCTTGCCGAGGAGGTCGCAGAGCGGCTCCATTGAATCGGCCGAACCGATCAGGCTGACGCGGCGATTGATCTCGATATAGGCCGACATTGCGCCGTGGCGTTCCCGCCAGATCCGGTGGGACAAGAATCCGTCGCGGCCGAGGAAGCCGAGCGCCACGCGTCGGCCGGGCAGCGCCAGCGCCTCGTAGCGCGCCGCGACGAAAGCATCGAACGCGGTCATCACCGGACCGAGCACGGTCAGGCCCAACTGGAACGCCGGTGATTTCTCTGCGCTCCGCGCTGCCACCATTCTCCGCAGCGTGCGCGCGCCGTGGTCGAGCCGCGATGGCTTGCCCTGGCACAGCAAGTCGAACATCGCGGTCTCGCGCTGGAGCTTCGAGGCTAGCTGCGCCGAGGCTTGCGGATAGTAGCGGGGACGGATGCCGTGGCGCCGCGCGCCCCTTATGTCGGCGCTCTCGTTGTCGCCGACGTGAAAGGACGCGGCTGGATCGACGCCCTGATCAGTGATGTATCTGGCAAACAAAGACTCGCTCTTGCTGCTGCCGTGATCGCAGGACGCGTAGAGGAAGTCCCAGGTGAGGTCGGGACTGCAGGCGCGCAGCAGGCGGGCGAGCTGCGCGGAATCCCAATAGGTGTCCGAGATGAATCCGGTGCGATGACCGGCCCGTTTCATGTCGATATATTGCTGAAGCATTTCCGGATTGACGCGACAAAGCTCGAGCTCGGCGGCGAACTCAGCCTCGACAAGACCATCGCGATTGCGGCGATCGAGCCCGAACAGCTTGAACGGAAAATAGGAATAGACCTCGGCGATGTGCACCTCGCTCGCGCCACGTTTGTCCTTCGCGGTTCGTCGTGCGCGCGATTCGGCCTGGATGCGATGCTGAACGAAACTGGCGGAAACGTTCGGACATATTCTTGAAATGCCGGAGAGCTCGTAAGTCCTTTCAAATACGCCATCTGGCGTCGTGCAGGCGCGCATCAGAAACGTATCGAAAACATCGAACGACCAAGCAGAAACAATTCTCGTCCGACGTTTCGCGTCGGCCGTCGCGATCTTCATGCTGCAATTCCCCGCCAATCGAACCGATTAACGCTGCTGTGTTGCAAGTCAGGCGCGCTCGCGACGAAAAAAGTTCGCGCGCGATTCAAAACCGCGCATGTCGCGACTGACAGATTCAAAAAATCCGCTAGGTTCGAAAAAGGTGATTCGGCAAAAATTGCCGAGTGAGAAAATTGTCTCGCGTTCATTCACACTTGGACACAATCGATCGCCGCCTGCCTCGCGCGCAGAGCGCGTGTTCGTTTTAGTGCCGTGTATCTCCTCGAGTTTTTGAAGCTGCATCTGTTCGGGATGAATGATCCGCAAATGACGCGAGACGATGTCGATGATTGCTGGACAGTAGCGCGCGTTACGCGCAACGTCGGCAATTGTTGCCGGTCACTCGGCAAAAGATTCCGGATAAGATCTTGAAAAATAACAAAAATTCTCCGCCTGGATTGGTTCGTCTCCGCGTTCAACGCCTGGAAGCCGTGTGGAATATGCGCCGCCGGCATTGCGGGTTGGAGATTGCGGGATGAGTTACGCGCTTGATGTCTGGGCGCCCGCCGAGGCCGAAGTCACGACGACGGTACCGGTCGACGAGACCTTGCCGGTAATGCCGTCGGCGCCGCTCGCGCCGGATACCGTGCCGGCCGCAGCGATCGTCCTCGATGAAGACAGCGAGCTGCTCGATCGCCTCGCAACCGGTGACGAAGCGGCGTTCCGCATGCTGGTCGAACGTCACATCGACCGCGCCTATGCGATCGCGCTGCGCATCGTCGGCAACGCGGCGGATGCCGAGGACGTGGTGCAGGACACCATGCTCAAGATCTGGAGCCATCGCGGACGCTGGCAGCATGGCCGCGCCAAGTTCTCGACCTGGCTCTATCGCGTCATCTCCAATCGTTGCATCGACCTGCGCCGCAAGCCGCGCACGGAGAACGTCGACACGGTGCCGGAAGTCGCCGATGGTCAGCCGGATGCGGCCGACATCATCGAGCGCAACGAGCTGAACGACATGCTGGAGGTCGCGATGCAGCGGCTGCCCGAGCAGCAGCGCATCGCGGTGATCCTGTCGTATCATGAGAACATGAGCAACGGCGAGATCGCCCAGGTGATGGACACCACGGTCGCCGCGGTGGAGTCGCTTCTCAAGCGCGGCCGCCAGCAGCTCCGTCAGCTGCTGCGGCGGCACGAGCGCGACATCCGCACCGCGTTTACCGATTGCTAACCATAAAATCCTGCATCCGAAATTTTTTTCGCCTGATCTCCTTGCGCTCCGCCGTTTGAGCGAACGGACGGGGCTGCGCCCGCGTCGTCGTCAGTCGCTTAATCACGATGCGGCACGTCATGCCCATCAGCACAGGAGCCTGCAATGCCCGCGATTTCCACCAATACCGCTGCGAACGCCGCAGTCCGCTACCTCAACATCAACTCCTCGCAAGAGACCAGCGCGCTCTCGAAACTGTCTAGCGGCTCGCGCATCACATCGGCCTCCGACGACGCCGCCGGTCTTGCGATTTCGACCCGCATCTCCTCGGACGTCACCACGCTGCAGCAGGCTGCGACCAACGCCTCGCAGGCGACCGCGATCCTCCAGACCGCCGACGGCGGCGCCTCGAACATCTCCGACATTCTCGCCCGCATGAAGTCGCTGGCCTCCGAGTCGGCCTCGGGCACCACGACCGACTCCAGCCGCGCCTACATCCAATCGGAATTCTCGCAGCTCACGAGCGAAATCGATTCGATCTCGACCGGCACCCGTTATTCCAGCCAGAGCCTGCTCGACGGCACCAGCGTGTTTTCGTCGGGCGTCTCGGTCCTGGTCGGCTCGTCCGGATCGGACACCATCACCATCACGCTGGCGAGTCTCACGGCGTCCTCGCTCGCCGTCTCCTCGCTCGACGTCAGCACCCAGTCGGGCGCGACCTCGGCGTTGACGGCGCTCGACACCGCGATCGACACGGTCTCGGCCGCCCGCGCCTCGATCGGTGCGCAGGAATCGCGCTTCAACTTCTCCTCGGATTCGATCTCGACCCAGACCCAGAATCTCGAATCCGCGAACTCGGCGATCAAGGACGTGGATATCGCGGCTGAGCAGGCCACGCTGTCCTCGGCCGAGGTGAAGACCCAGGCCGCGGTCTCGGCCGAATCCGCCGCGAACCAGATGCCGCAGTACCTGCTCAAGCTGCTCGGCTAACGATCGTCTTTCCGGGCCGGCATGAGGCCGGCCCGGCTCTTCCTGCGATAGGTCGGGCATATCAGTGACCAGTGTCAGTTCAAGCACCAGCAGCACGTCGACGAGCTCGACGACGTCGAGCGCTTCATCGGTGACAACGACCGGTACGACCACGTCGACCAGCCTCGACTGGAGCGCGCTGATCACGGCTGCGGTGAATGCCAAGCTCACTGCCGCGACCACGATCTCGACCACGATCACCAACAACGAGGCCAAGGTCTCGGCCTACCAGACCCTTCAGACGGATCTGAAGACGCTCTATTCCGGGCTCGCTTCGCTTGCGACGTCCGTCGTGAACTCGCTGGCGACCAACGTGTTTGCAACGCGCTCGGCGACCATCAGCTCCACCGGCGACGTCAGCGCGTCATCCGCGCTCTCCATGAGCGTCAGCAACGGTGCGGCGACCGGTGACCATACGCTGACGATCAGCCAGATCGCGACCGCGCAAAAGGTGGTCGGCACCGCGCAGTCGAGCCAGACGGACGCGCTTGGCTATTCCGGAACGTTCTCGCTCGGGCTCGGCAGCGGCAGCACCGCCGACGTCACAGTCACCAGCACGATGTCGCTCCAGGACATCGTCGATGCCATCAACGCCCAGACCTCGACGACCAATGTCCAGGCCTCGATCGTCCAGGTATCCAGCGGCTCCTACGAGATGGTGCTGACGGGAACCGAGGACGCGGAAGATATCAGCTATTCCAGCAGCTCCGGTGACGACATCCTGAACGAGTTGGGGGTGACCGACAGCTCGGGATCGTTCTCAGACGTGCTTCAGACCGCGCAGGCGGCCGAGTTCACGCTCGACGGCATCTCGATGACCCGGGATACCAATGACATCACCGATGTGCTGACCGGCGTCACCTTCAACCTGCTACAGGCCACGCCGAGCGGGGCGACGCTGAACATCAGCATCGAGACCGACACCAGCCAGATCGAATCGGCGCTCGAGACCTTCGTCACGAACTACAACGCCTATCGCGATGCTGTCATCGCGCAGCAGGCGACGAACTCGGACGGCACTGCCTCGTCCAGCGCCGTGCTATTCGGCGACGGCACCATGCGCGACATCACGAGCCAGCTCGAATCCGCGCTCAACAGCACGGTGGGCGGGTTGACGATGGCCGACCTCGGCCTGTCGTTCAACGATTCGAACGAGCTCGAGCTCGACACGTCGACGCTCTCGGAGATCCTGAGCACGAACCTCAGCGGCGTGACCACGCTGCTGTCGGCGCAGACCACGACCTCGTCGAGCCAGCTCAGCGTCGTCAATACCGGAACCTCGCCCCAATCCGTCACGCTGGACCTGACGGTGGATTCCTCAGGAAATCTCTCCTCGGCCTCGGTCGGCGGGGACTCCTCGCTGTTCACCGTCAGCGGCACCACCATCATCGGCAATGCCGGCACGGCCTATGCCGGCATGGCCTTCACCTATTCGGGGACGACCTCGCAATCGATCACGGTGACGTCGACGTCGGGGATCGCCACGCAGCTCTACCAGATCGCCAAGAATGCGTCGTCCAGCACCGGCTCGCTGCAGACGCTGATCACCAACCTGGAAACGCGCGACGACGACCTGCAGCAGAAGGTCGACGATATCCAAAGTGCCGCGTCGGCCTATCAGACGCAGCTGGAAGCGCAATATGCGAAGTACCAGGCCGCGATCGAGAGCGCGAACAACACGCTGACCTATCTCAAGGCTTTGCTCAACTCCAGCTCGAGTAGTTAATGATGCATAATCCGATGGCGTACATGGCCAATCAGGCCTATCGGGGTGCGGCCACCACCGTGCCGCCGCTCAAGGCAGTGTCGATGCTGCTTGGCGGCGCGACTACGTTTCTTCAGAAGGCGCTGGCTTCGCAGGAGGCGCGGCGCTTCGAGGAGGGGCACGAGTATCTGATGAAGGCGACCGCGATCCTGCGCGGGCTCAGTCACAATCTCGATTTCACCAAGGGTGGGGCGGTGGCCGAGCGGCTCTACCAGACCTACAATGCGATGATCCTGGCGAGCCTGCGCGCCTATGGCCGGCCGCACGCACGCGAGAGCTATCGGCGGATCATCGCAGGGCTCACCGAGCTGCGCGAGGCCTGGGAATTCGTCGATGCGACCGTGCGGACGGCCAAGCCCGGGACGGGCGATTCGGCGCAGAAGCGCTGAGGCCTTCGGGCCGGTTTCCGCTTGGAACGGCCGGGTTCCGGCGTCTCGTATTTCTCCGCTCGGGAGGACGGCGGTTTCGGCGGTTGTTCCGCGCGGCATGGCCGTTCCTTGTCGCGTCCGGACAGGCGAATTCGGTTTCCGGCGCCTCTGCAATGCTTTATGACAGGCCCGGGGGTGCGGGACCCGGGCGATGGATATCACCGAGTTTGAGGATCTGATCGATCGGTTGGGCGAGGACTTGTCCCTCTGGCCCGAGGACCGTCGTTCGTCCGCCGAAGAGCTGCTTGGTCATTCCGCCGATGCCCGCGCCCTTCTCGAATCGGCGCACGCGCTCCGCAATGCGCTGGCCACTCCTCCTGTGCGGGCGCCTGCCGGACTTGCCGATCGCATCGTCGCCGCCGCCAAGCGCAGGGCCGATCCCGCCGAGCCCCACGCCGAGGGCGAGACGGCGGGGAACTGAGGCTCTTCTCCAACTCACTTCCAACGGCGTCAACGTCGAACCGGACGCTCGATGCTTCTTACCTTGCCCCGCTTGCGGGGAGAGGTCGGAATGCGCGCGTAGCGCGGATTCCGGATGAGGGGGAGCCTCCGCGAGTCGATCTGTCACCGTGATTGTGGAAACGCCGCTCACCCCAACCCTCTCAGCGCGAGCGTAGCTCGTCGCGGTCCCGTAAGAACGGGCGAGGGAGCGCACCACCGTGGCCGCGACAGCGCGATTCTTCTCTCTGCTCTCTCTTCTCCTTTCTCGCGCGCACACGGCAGATTTTGCCGCTTCGGAAAGCGCATCGTAGCGCGCGAATCCCCGCCTGAATTCACGCGCCCACGCGTTTCATCAGCACACAGATTTCAAGCGCAACCGAACGCGTTCGTTAGCCGCGCGT
Organism: Bradyrhizobium sp. Ec3.3; assembly: GCF_000472925.1. GTDB lineage: Bacteria > Pseudomonadota > Alphaproteobacteria > Rhizobiales > Xanthobacteraceae > Bradyrhizobium. The sequence goes on along the minus strand of NZ_AXAS01000025.1, from coordinate 55,710 downwards.
TGCACATGAACCGGGGTTTTCGATGACCGTTGCCGCGACGACGTCCACTTCGACAGCAACGACGACGACATCGTCGTCGAGTTCCTCATCCACCTCATCGCTGACGTCGAACGAGTTTCTCAGCTTGCTCGTCAGCGAGCTGCAGAACCAGGATCCGCTGAACGCAACCTCGACGACGGACTTCATCAACCAGCTCACCTCCTACGCCAATTTCAGCCAGCAGCAGTCGATCAACACCAATCTCAGCGCGCTCGCGAGCTCGTTCTCGAGCCTCGTGACGCTGAACTCGGTCAACTATATCGGCCACACGGTAGAGGCGAAGACCGACACCGCGACGCTGACCAACGGCTCGGCGACGTTCGGCTACTCGCTGTCTTCGGCGGCTTCGAACGTGTCTATCACCGTCAAGGATTCGTCCGGCAACACGGTGTGGACAGGAACCGGCACCGGCAATTCCGGCTCCAACACCTTCACCTGGGACGGCAAGGATTCCAGCGGCAACCAGCTCACCGACGGCGGCCAGTACACGATCTCGGTGACCGCAACGGATTCCGCCGGCAACTCGGTCCTCAACTACACGACGGTCACTGGCACGGTGACCGGCATCGACACCTCGACCTCGACGCCATCGCTCACGGTGAACGGCGTCTCGGTCAGCGCCGCCAACATCATCGGCGTCACGTCCTGATTTTTTCGGAGTTCGATCATGAGCCTCAGCGGCGCACTTTCCTCGGCAATCTCGGCGCTCAGCGCGCAGAGCCAGTCCTTGTCGATGATCAGCGACAACATCGCCAATTCCGACACGACCGGCTACAAGACGACGTCTGCGATGTTCGATGACCTCGTCACCGCATCGAGCAACGCAACCTCCTATGCCTCGGGTGGCGTCACGGTGTCCGGCCGGGCCAATATCACCCAACAGGGCCTGCTGGCTGCGACGTCCAACGCGACTGACGTCGCGATCCAGGGCTCGGGCTTCTTCGTGGCGACCAACGCGACGTCCGGCGGAACCGTGTCCTACACCCGCAACGGCGCTTTCACCATCGACAACGCAGGCTACCTCGAGAACAACGGCTACTATCTCGAAGGCTGGCGTACCGACGCCGACGGCAACGTGACGGGCAATGAATCGGCGAGCAATCTCGAGGCCATCAACACCCAGGTGGCATCGACCAGCGGCAGCGCGACCACCAAGACGACGATCGCGGCGAACCTTCCGTCGGATGCCGCCACGGGCGACACCTATACCAGCTCGATGACGGTCTACGATTCGCTCGGCGCGGCGAACTCGATCCAGATTACCTGGACCAAGACCGCCACCAACACCTGGAGCGCGAGCTTTGCCAATCCGACCTCGTCGTCGGACACCTCGACCACGACCGGCACGACCAGCGGCACGGTGGCGATCACCTTCAACAGCGACGGCTCACTGGCAAGCACCAGCCCGAGCCCGGCGACGATTTCGGTGACGGGCTGGACCGACGGCGCGGCCGACAGCACCATCACGCTGGATATGGGCACCGCAGGCGGCACCGACGGCCTGACGCAATATGCGTCAGGTGAAACCACGCCGTCCGTCAACGTCACCAGCATCACCTCCGACGGCCTGTCCTACGGAACGCTGTCGAGCATTGCCATCGGCAAGAATGGCGTGGTCGATGCCACCTATTCCAACGGCAAGACGATCGCGATCTACAAGATCGCGGTGGCGACCTTTGCCGATCCCAACGGTCTTTCCGCCAGCAGTGACCAGATGTATTCGGCGACCGTCACGTCGGGAGATCCGACGCTGCAGGCCTCCGGCGAGAATGGTGCGGGCACGGTCTATGGCAGCGAGCTGGAATCCTCCACCACCGACACCTCGAGCCAGTTCTCCAGCATGATCTCGGCGCAGCAGGCTTACTCCGCCGCCTCACAGGTCATCTCGACCGTCAACAAGATGTACGACACCCTGATCTCGGCGATGAGGTAGGCGATGCGCGGGGAAAGGAGCTATGCCGCGGGAGAGGCGCTGCTGCTGCGACTGCAGCGGTTGATCGCGCGCGCCCGCGCGGCTGGCAGGGAACGCGGAGAATTGCTCGCACTGCTCGACGACATCGAGACGGCGCGCCGCGGCCTGATCCGCGAATCCAAGGCAATCGAAGACGAGACGCGGCAGACGAGCGTGAGAACCACGGCGATCGGCGCCTATTTACGCGGCGCCCAGATAGGCCGCGGCCGGCAGCACAATTGAGACCACGAAAGCAGCGAACATGAAACAGGCTCAAATCACCAGGACCAGCGCCGCCGAGGGCGACGCGCGCATCAAATCCCTGATCGCCCTGATCGACGGCTTGACCGCGCTGGTCGCCGAAGAGAACGCCGAGCTCGCCAAGGGGCTTCCGGCCTCGCGCCTGAAGCAGGTCGACGAGAAGAACCGGCTGGCGGAAATATTCGAAAGGACCGTTGCGGAATGCGCCGCCGGTTCGACCAGCCTGCATGTCCGCGACCGGATCCTGCGCGAACAGCTCATGGAGCGGATCCTGAAGCTGCGCGCGGCGATGGATGAGAACCTGGTGCGCCTGCGCGCGGCGATCGAGGCCAGTAACCGCCGTATCGAGGCGGTGATGCAGGCGATCCGCGAGCAGATCGCCGCGGTGTCGCCCTATGGCGCGTCGGGCCGGCTCGCCGCGCGCGCGGTCTCCAGCGGCACCATTCGTCAGGCCTGAGGGCAGGGAAAGGGCAGCCGCCGTGTCGCTCGATATCGCACGATTGATCGCCTTCAGCGGGCTGTCGGCTACGCAGGTGCAGATCAGCGTGACGTCGTCGAACATCTCGAACGCCGACACGACGGGCTATACCGAGAAGACCGCAAGCCAAGCGAGCAGCGTCACCAATGGCGTCGGCACCGGGGTCACGGTGACGGGCATCACCTCGAACGTCGACAAGCTATTGTTGAAGTCGCTGATCTCTGCGACCTCCGACCTCGGTTCGGCCGACACGACCAACACGTACCGGGCCTCGCTCGAGAAGCTCTACGGCTCGACCAGCAGCTCGGACTCATCGTCGACCGGAACGTCGCTTGCCAATTCGATCGCGTCGCTGGAATCGGCATTGTCGTCGCTGGCCAGCACGCCGAACAGCGCCTCGCTGCAATCCAACGTCATCAGCGCGCTCGACGACGTCGCGAGCCAGTTGCGGGAGACCTCGAGCGGCATCCAGAAACTGCGCTCCAACGCCGACCAGGACATCTCCTCGTCGATCGACGACGTTAACACCGACCTCGAGCAAATCGCCGAGCTCAATGCCGAGATCAAGCAGACCGCGGCGGCCGGCCAGTCGACGGCGGACCTGGAGGACCAGCGCAACACCGCGCTGCAGGACGTCGCCTCCAAGATGAATGTCAGCTACTACACGGCCTCGAACGGTGATCTCCAGATCTACACCACGTCCGGCCAGGCGCTGGTCGACAGCACCGCGCACACGATCAGCTACACGACCGCGGCCAATGTCTCCTCATCGACAATCTACACCGCCGGGTCCTCCTCCAGCGGCTTCAGCGCCATCACGGTGAACGGGGTCGACATCACCTCGCAGATCACCGGTGGCGACATCGGTGCCCTCATCACGCTCCGCGACAAGACCCTGCCGGCGGCGCAGTCCCAGCTCGACCAGCTTGCCCAGCAGCTCGCCTCGGCAATGAACGGCGTCTCCAACAGTGCCTCGTCGGTGCCGCCGCCGACCAGCCTCACCGGCACGACCAGCGTGACGAGCGCGACGGCGCTGTCCGCAACGGGCACGGTGCGCCTTGCCGTCACCGATCAGAGCGGCAACCTCGTTTCCTACAGCGATCTCGACCTTTCATCCTATTCCACAGTCGGTGACCTCGTCTCCGCCATCAACGGCATCTCCGGGCTATCGGCTTCGATCGATTCTAACGGCCACCTGACCATCACGTCGACCGACTCCAGCGATGGCGTCGCGATCAACGAGATGACGAGCTCGGTGGGAAGCGCCAGTGAAGGATTCTCGGAGTATTTTGGTCTCAACGATCTGGTGACCGGCACGAGCGCATCGGATATCGCCGTCAACAGCAGCATTCTCTCCGGCACCAATGAATTGCAGCTCGCGACGCTGGATTCCTCATCCAGCCTGACCGTCGGCAGCCAGGTGCTGACGCCGGGCTCGGCAGCCGTGGTCAACGACTTCTACGACGCGCTGACGGACTCGCGGACATTCGCGTCGGCCGGCGGGCTGGCCGCGACCACCGGCTCGTTCGCCGACTACACCGCGGCGATCGTCTCCGACGTCGCGAGCAAGTCGTCGCAGGCCTCCACCAACTACACCGCCAAGGAGACCGCACAGTCGACCTATGCCAGCTCGCTGTCGTCACAATCGGGCGTCAACCTCGACGAGGAATCGGCGCGCCTGAGCACGCTGCAGAACAAGTATACGGCGGCCTCCGCGCTGATCCAGGCCATAAACACCATGTATTCGGCGCTGCTCAGCGCCGTGCAGTCGTCCTAAGGCGGGAGCGGATCCATGGTCGCGATGAGGGTGGCCACCTTCGCACAGTCGAACACGATGATCGCGGACGCGCTGCGCGTGCAGGCCGTCATGGCCAACGAGCAGATCCAGGAGTCATCGGGCGTCATCTCGAACGATTTCGGCGGCTACGGCTCGACCGCGCAGCACGTGGTCAATCTCCAGGTCTCGGTGACGCGGGCGCAATCCTATATCGACGCTGCGACGCTCGCCGACAGCAAGGTTCAGGTGATGTATTCGGCGGTGGGCTCGATGACCGATATCATCACCCAGCTCCGTTCCCAGCTCAGCGCTGCCTCGACCGGCAGCTCGACGGAGGGCAACTCCGTGATTTCCTCGGCGCAGCAGATGCTCGAGGAGATGGGATCGCTGCTCAACACGCAATATGACGGCCAGTTCGTGTTTGCGGGCGGCAAGACGGAGACGGCGCCGGTCGATCTCACCAGCTTCTCCGCCGGCACGGGATCCACCACGACGGCTGATACCAGCTATTATGTCGGCGACAGCGAGATCGCTTCGGTCCGCGTCGCGACCGACCAGAGCGTGCCCTACGGCGTGACCGCGGACAATTCGGCGTTCGAAGAGGTGATGCGCGTCCTCAAATTCGTCGCCAACAGCTCGTCGCTGTCGTCGTCCGACATCACCAGCGCGCTGGATCTGGCGAGCTCGGCGCTGGACGACACCGCCGCCGTGCAGGCGAAGCTGTCGAGCTCGGCCTCGCAGATCGAGACGGCCAGCGCGCGCCAGAGCGATTACAAGAGCTACGCCGAGACGCTGGGAAGCGATCTCACCAGCGTTGACGTCGCGGCGGTCACGGCGCAGCTATCGACCTATCAATCCCAGCTCACCGCGTCCTATTCGGCGCTCGCAAAAATCCTGAGTATGAATCTTGCGAGCTACCTGAAATAGACCCCGCTATTCCGCGGCGATCCTTTCCATGGCCATGGCGCGCAGCCTAGCGCGCTGGATCTTGACGCCATTGGCGCTGTCGGTGACGGGGAAGGCGTCGATGAAGTAGATGTGTGCGGGGATCTTGTATCCGGCCAGCCGCTCGCGCAGGCGCGCGATCAACGCGGCCTCTCGCGGCGGTTCTCCCGTTGGGATCACGAAGGCGGCGCAGCGGGCCTGTCCCTTGAGATCGACGGCGACGACCTGCGCATCGGAAATGCCGGCGCAGGACTTCAGCTCATCCTCGATCTCGCCGGGCGCGACCAGGAAGCCGCCGAGCCGCATGGCATCGCCCGCCCGCGTCTCGTAGACGAAGGAGCCATCGCCCCGCAGCCGGCCGATGTCTCCGGTGCGGAAGAAGCCGTCGGCCGTGGTCGCCTCGCGCGTCGCTTGCGGATTGTTGAAATAGCCGAGGAAGCGCGAGGGAGCGCTGATCTCGAGCTCGCCGGAGACACCGGGCCCCACCAGCTCGCCGCTGTCCGTATCGCGTATGCGCACGCGGGCGTCCGGCGACATCGGCCAGCCGCCGCCTTCGATGCGGTCGGCAAAAGCGGTACCCCGCCGGCCGATCGAGAACAGGGCCTGCACCTCGCTCGAGCCGTACAGGCCGAACAGCGGCAAGCCCCGCGCCTCGGCCTCAACCGCAAACTCGCGCCAACCCGGCTGGAACGCGGCGAAGCCAAACACTTCGGCGTGTGCGAACGGCCGTGGCGCATCGGTGAACGCCAGGATACGGCGAAACATCTCGTCCGAGCCGAAGGAATGCGTGATCCTGTACTCACTGAAGATTTTGAGCGCCGGCGCGGCCTCGAACGCGTCGAGCACGTGGATGGTGACGCCGGCTGCGAGAAAGGCGAGCAGGGCCGTCATGCCGAAGGTGCCGCAGAAGGGCAGCATCGCGAGCAGCGAATGGCGCTCCGGCGACAGCGCAAGCGCCTCGGCGACCGCGTCCGCATGCGTGGCCAGCGTCGCTTGCGAATGCGCCACCAGCTTCGGCCCCCTTGTGGTGCCAGAGGTGGTGTAGAGCAGCACGGGCAGATCGACGTCGCCGCGTGGTGGCGTAGCCGGATAGGCTCTCTCGAAGGCGTCGAAGCGTACGCAGGGCCATTGTGCGGGAATCGTATCCGCACCGGCCACGGCGAGCTTTTCAAGCGCCGGCACATCGCTCTTGGCGATACCAGCGAGAATCGCGGCAAAGTCGATCGAGCGGAACGCTGCCTCCATGACCAGAAGCTTCGCACCGGAGAGGTGGAGGAGGTGGGCGACTTCCGCGCTGCGGTAGCGCGTGTTGACCGCGGCAATGATTGCGCCAAGTCGGGCGGCGGCCAGCAGCAGCGCGATCCATTCGATGCGGTTGACCAGCCAGACTGCGACTACATCGCCTTTGCCGATACCTTGCGCGGCGAGCCACGCTGCCGTCTGGTCGATCCTGCCTGACAACTCGGGGCGCGAAACGGGCGTGCCGTCAAACACCAGCGCCGGATCGGCGAAGGTCTCGATCCTGATCAGCGATTGCAGCGAGCGATCGTTATGGCGCATGGCTACCCGCAGTAACCCGATCGCGCAAAACTGTCTACTTGGTGCCGAACATCCGGTCGCCGGCATCGCCCAGGCCCGGCACGATATAGCCGTGGTCGTTGAGCCGCTCGTCGACCGCGGCGGTCCAGATCGGCACGTCCGGATGTTCCGTCTGGAACTGCGCAATGCCTTCCGGGGCGGCCAGCAGGCAGACGAAGCGGATGTCGCGGGCGCCGCGCGCTTTCAGCAGGGACGCGCCTGCGCAAGCCGAGTTGCCCGTCGCCAGCATCGGGTCCATCAGGATGACGGTGCGATCGGAAAGATCCTGCGGCGCCTTGAAGTAGTACTCCACGGCCTGCAGGGTCGCGGGATCGCGATAGAGCCCGATATGGGCGATCCGGGCGGAGGGCATCAGTGCCAGCATGCCATCGAGGAAGCCGACGCCGGCGCGCAGGATCGGCGCCAGCGTGAGCTTCTTGCCGGCGATTTTAGGCGCCTGCATCGGCGAAATCGGCGTCTCGATTTCCACAAGCTCCAGCGGCAGGTCGCGCGTCACCTCGTAGCACAAGAGCATCCCGATCTCGTTCAGGATTTCGCGAAAGCTCTTGGTCGAGCGGTCCTTTTCCCGCATCAGCGAGAGCTTGTGCTGGACCAGGGGGTGATCGACGACGTGGACGTTGCTGCTACCCATGGTAACCGCTCTACACGGTTCCCTGAGCTTTCGCCAGATCGGCCGCAGCGTTTTCCCTGCGCATGAGCTGCCTAACCGGCGGGCATCGCGACCTCAGTCCTGGCCCGGTTGCCGGCCTCGTAGGCTAGGCCTAGACGCCCAATCCGCGCGCGATAAGCGTGATCACGAGCGTCAGGATGCCGCCCCAGATCAGGCTCAGCGTCATGGTCAAGATGGTGACCGTGAGCGCGTGCTCGAGATTTGCCTTGGCGGGCTGCATGCTAGTCGCCCGGTGCCGCACCGACGCGCATGCCGATGAGCAGCGTCCCCATCAGCGCGATCATGACGATGATCTTGAGTTCGATCATGTGCGTGCTCTCCCGCAAGGGTTACCTGGTCGTAAGCCGCGCCAGATGGCGCGTCGCGCGGACCATCCACTTTGCGAGTTCTCCAACGAGTGGATTGCCGCGGTTCTCGATATCGAGCTCGAACGTTTCGGACGGAAAGATCAGCGCGCACCGTGCAGGTCGGCTCTGCGCATGGGCGAAATGGACCGCCGAGCTCTTGAACAGGAAGAGCCCGCCAAGGCGGCCCTGCGCTTCACGCGCAACCCATAGGCCGGCCTTGTTGCGACCGATGAAGAAAGCCGGAATGGCGGCGCTGACGATTTCAGGATCGAGCGGTTGAAGATTGGGGTGCACGACCACGGCTGTATCCGCCTTCTCCCACCTCCGGCGGCGCGGACGGGTCGGACCGGCGTCGTTGAAGGTGATTGCGGCCATGGCAGCCTCCTCGAGAAATTCGCTCGCCGTATCGTGCGCCGGGAGGCCATAGGAATGCGAGAGGACCAAGGGCGGCATCGCATAGGATGGACATAAAGGCGGTTCCCGCGGCGCGATCTGCCGCCGGGCCGATCAGTAGTGGAATCCCGACATATAGATCACGGTCTTCAAGGCGACCAGCGCGGTCAGCACGCTTCCCATCGACAGGAGCGCCAGCGTGCGCAAGCAGACGCGCCGGATGGTCGCGGCGTGGGCGTTCGAGATCCAGGCTTCGGGAGCGCTCTTCCTTCCAGGTGGATGAAAGGGCTGTTCGAGGCGATGCGTGAGCATCGACATGATGAAATCCTCTTGTTGTGATGGGTATTGCGGTCAGCCGAAATGGTCGCAGTTGACCGGCTGGTAGAGCTGGCCCGCGGTCTGCTGGACCGATGGAACGCTGGGCCGGCTGGCTTCGGCGGTGAGCACTTGCGCCTCGGCAAAGGCCGAGAGCAATGCGAGCGCGAGGTCGGAATGCCGTCCCTCGACCGAGCTCTCCAGCCAATCCGGCAACTCGCGTTCGCGCGAGAGCGCGCAATACCATTCGCCTTCGTCATAGGCGATGCGGCGAACCTGCCACAGCGGCAGCTCCAGTTCCAGCAGCGCGAGCGCAGCATCGGTCCAGGCGTCGGCATCGATCAGGCGCGTCAGCCGTGCGGTTCGTTCGCTCTGTCCAAGCGAGGGGAAGCGGCGGCAGGCCTTGTCGATGAGGTCGAGCATCAGGGGCCGCGTCACCGTGTGCGCGCTGCGAAGCTGCTCGCCGAGCGAAACCGGATCGAAGTTTTGCAGAACGGAAGACATGACGGCGTCTCGATCTTGGGCCGGCCGCAGGTCCGCAACCGACGCCATCAAGATCGCGGGAAGGGCATTTGAAAGCGAGATGGGGCAGGGGAGCGAAATATAGGTATTTCATAAAGGTCGGAGCGGGCTGCGGAAGGGGCGGGGAACGCTCACCCAACCCTCAACTGTGGCGTTAGCCGGATGGTCTCCCAAGCATCCGCGTCCCCCGGCCTTTATGAGATTCCTATATCGTCGCCATAGCCTCCCTCTCGAAAACCTATGCCTTGGGTGGCACGTCTCGGCCCGACAGCGCGGCATCCGACTCCGGCCGCGTCCGGTTGCATAGGACATTCTCATGCTCGACATCATCATGCTGGCGCTGGGCTTCGCCTTCTTCGCGCTCGCGATCGGCTACACCTACGCCTGCGAACGGCTGTGACGGGAGCGACGCCATGATCTTCGATTATTCGCTCGCCGGTGCCGTCTCGCTCGGCCTTCTCTTCTACCTCACCTACGCGCTGCTGCGGCCCGAGCGGTTCTAGGGGTGTTGCTGCTCCTCAAACTGCTTCTGGCCGACGCCGCCCTCGTGGCGGTGCTGCTCGCGGTTCTTCTGCCGCTACTGCGCGGAAGGCCGGTTCTCAAGGACCAAATGCCATGACTGTTATCGGTTGGCTCCAGATCATTTTCTTTTGCGTCATCATCCTCGCGCTGGCAAAGCCGCTCGGCTGGTACATGACGCGCGTATTCAATGGCGAGCGCACCTTCCTGTCCCCGGTACTGCGCCCGGTCGAGACCGGGCTCTACTGGATCTCCGGTGTCGACGAGAAGCGCGAGCAGCATTGGTTGACTTATACGGTCTCCATGCTGCTGTTCCACGTCGGTGGCTTCCTGATCATCTACGGGCTGATGAGGCTTCAGGCCGTTCTGCCGTTCAACCCGGCCGGTCAGTCCGCGGTCGCGGAGGATCTCTCCTTCAATACCGCGATCTCCTTCATCACCAACACCAACTGGCAGAACTACGGCGGTGAGAGCACGCTGTCCTATCTGGTGCAGATGGTCGGCCTGACGCACCAGAACTTCCTGTCGGCCGCCACCGGCATCGTGCTCGCGCTTGCGCTGATCCGCGGTTTTGCGCGCGCATCGGTGCGGACTGTCGGAAATTTCTGGGTCGATGTCACCCGCTGCACGCTCTATGTGTTGCTCCCGATCTGCATCATCTACACGCTGTTCCTGGTCTGGGACGGTATCCCGCAGACGCTCGGGGCCTATGTCGAGGCGACCACGCTTGAAGGCGCCAAGCAGACCATCGCGGTTGGCCCGGTCGCCTCGCAAGTGGCGATCAAGATGCTCGGCACCAATGGCGGCGGCTTCTTCAACGCCAACGCGGCGCATCCCTTCGAGAACCCCACGGCGCTGTCCAACTTCGTGCAGATGATCTCGATCTTTGCGCTCGGCGCCGCGCTGACCAACGTGTTCGGCCGCATGGTCGGCAACCAGCGTCAGGGCTGGGCGATCCTGGCTGTGATGGGCGTGCTGTTCCTCGCCGGTGTTGCAATTACCTATTGGGCGGAAGCCAGCGGCACCTCGACGCTCCAGGCGCTGGGACTGACCGGCGGCAACATGGAAGGCAAGGAGGTTCGCTTCGGCATCGTTGCCTCCTCGCTGTTTGCCGTGATCACGACGGCTGCCTCCTGCGGCGCGGTCAACGCCATGCACGACAGCTTTACCGCGCTTGGCGGCATGATCCCGCTGATCAACATCCAGCTCGGCGAAATCATCGTCGGCGGTGTCGGCGCCGGTATGTACGGCATGCTGCTGTTCGTCGTTCTCGCGATCTTCGTTGCCGGCCTCATGGTCGGACGCACGCCGGAATATGTCGGCAAGAAGATCGAGGCGCGCGAGGTCAAGATGGCGATGCTCGCCATCCTGGTGCTGCCGCTGATGATCCTCGGCTGGACGGCCGTTGCCGTCGTGCTGCCCTCGGCGGTGGCCTCGATGGCCAATGCCGGCCCGCACGGCTTCTCCGAGGCGCTCTATGCCTACACCTCGCAGACCGGCAATAACGGTTCGGCCTTCGCAGGGCTCACCGGCAACACGCTGTTCTACAACGTCACCGGCGGCGTCTCGATGTTCGTCGGCCGCTTCTTCATGATCGTGCCGGCCATGGCGATCGCAGGATCGCTGGCGGAGAAGAAGTCGATCCCGCCGTCGATGGGCACGTTCCCGACCACCGGCGGGCTATTCGTCGGTCTCGTCGTCGGCGTGATCCTGATCATGGGCGGCCTGACCTTCTTCCCGGCGCTCGCGCTCGGCCCGATCGTCGAGCACCTCGCGATGAACGCCGGCCAAGTTTTCTGATCAACAAGTCTTCTGATCGAATTGTCTGGAGCGACCTCCATGGAAACGATGAAACTGCAAAAACGTGCTCCGATGTCGGCGATGCTCGATCCGAAGATCGTCCTGCCTGCGATCCGCGCTTCCTTCGTCAAGCTCGATCCGCGGCTGATGATCAAGAACCCCGTGATGTTCGTGGTCGAAATCGTCGCCGCGCTTACGACCGTCATCTTCCTGCGCGACCTCCTCACCGGCGGAACGAACCTTGGATTCACCTTCCAGATCATCCTCTGGCTGTGGTTCACTGTGCTCTTCGCCAATCTCGCGGAAGCCGTTGCCGAAGGCCGCGGCAAAGCCCAGGCCGAATCGCTGCGCAAGACCCGCACCGAAAGCCAGGCCAAGCTGCTGACCGGCTCCGATCGTAGCTTCAGGCTCGTGCCGGGCACGAGCCTGAAGGTTGGCGACATCGTGCTGGTCGAGGCCGGCGATACGGTTCCATCCGACGGCGAGGTGATCGAGGGCGTCGCCTCCGTCAACGAAGCCGCCATCACCGGCGAATCCGCGCCGGTGATCCGTGAATCCGGCGGCGACCGTTCCGCGGTGACGGGCGGCACGCAGGTGTTGTCCGACTGGATCCGCGTCCGCATCACCGCGGCCCAGGGCTCGACCTTCATCGACCGGATGATCAAGCTGGTCGAGGGCGCCGAGCGGCAGAAGACGCCGAACGAGATAGCGCTCAACATCCTGCTTGCGGGCCTCACCATCATCTTCGTGTTCGCAACCGTCACCATTCCGAGCTACGCGGCCTATGCCGGCGGCTCGATCTCGGTGATCGTGCTGGTCGCGCTGTTCGTGACGCTGATCCCGACCACGATCGGTGCGCTGCTGTCGGCGATCGGGATCGCTGGCATGGACCGCCTGGTGCGCTTCAACGTGCTGGCGATGTCCGGCCGCGCTGTCGAGGCCGCCGGCGACGTCGACACGCTCCTGCTCGACAAGACCGGCACCATCACGCTCGGCAACCGCCAGGCGACCGCGTTCCGTCCCGTGCGCGGGGTGACCGAGCAGGAGCTCGCGGATGCGGCGCAACTCGCCTCGCTCGCCGACGAAACCCCGGAGGGCCGCTCCATCGTCGTGCTGGCGAAGGAGAAATACGGCATACGCGGCCGCGACATGGCCGAGCTTGGCGCCACCTTCATCCCCTTCACGGCGCAGACTCGCATGAGCGGCGTCGATGCCGGTGGCGTATCGGTGCGCAAGGGCGCTATCGATGCCATGCTCAATTATATCGGCGGCGGCGCGCCGCAGGCGGTCGCCTCCGGCAACACGATGCGTGCCGTGCAACCGTCCGCGCTCTCGGAGGTCGGACGCGAGATCCAGGCGATCGCGGATGAGGTGTCGAAATCGGGCGGTACGCCGCTGGCGGTTGCCAAGGACGGTCGCCTGCTGGGAATCGTCCAGCTCAAGGACATCGTCAAGGGCGGCATCCGCGAGCGTTTTGCGGAGCTGCGCCGCATGGGCATCCGCACCATCATGATCACCGGCGACAACCCCATGACGGCGGCCGCGATCGCGGCGGAAGCCGGCGTCGACGACTTCCTTGCGCAGGCAACGCCCGAGGACAAGCTCAAGCTGATCCGCGACGAGCAGGCCAAGGGCAAGCTGGTAGCGATGTGCGGCGACGGTACCAACGACGCGCCGGCGCTCGCGCAGGCCGATGTCGGCGTCGCCATGAACACGGGTACACAGGCCGCGCGCGAGGCCGGCAACATGGTCGATCTCGACTCCAACCCGACCAAGCTGATCGAGGTGGTCGAGATCGGCAAGCAGTTGTTGATGACGCGCGGCGCGCTGACGACGTTCTCGATCGCCAACGACGTCGCGAAATATTTTGCGATCATCCCGGCGATGTTCTTGGCGTTCTACCCGCAGCTCAACGTGCTCAACGTCATGAACCTGACGAGCCCGCAGAGCGCCATCCTGTCTGCGATCATCTTCAACGCGCTGATCATCATCGCGCTGATTCCACTGGCGCTGAAGGGGGTTGCCTACCGCGCCGTCGGTGCCGGCGCGCTCCTGCGCCGTAACCTGATGGTCTACGGCTTTGGAGGCATCATCATTCCCTTCATCGGTATCAAGGCGATCGACCTCGTGGTTACCGCCCTGCACCTTGCTTAATCGTCATTGCGAGGAGCGGAGCAACGAAGCAATCCAGATCCTTCGGCAACAGCCTGGATTGCTTCACTTCGCTCGCAATGACGGAGAATTAGGAGACGCAACATGCTCAGAGAAATCCGCCCCGCCATCGTCCTGCTGGTCGCGCTCACTGTCATTACGGGACTGGCCTATCCGCTCGCGATGACCGGCATTGCCGGCGTGCTCTTCCCAAGCCAGGCGCAAGGCAGCCTGATCGTGAAGGACGGCAAGGTCATCGGCTCCGCCTTGATCGGGCAGGAGTTCAGGGATGACAGATACTTCCACGGCCGCCTGTCGGCGACGGTCGCGCCGGATCCGAATGATTCGACCAAGACCGTGTCCGCGCCCTACAACGCTGCCAATTCCGGCGGCTCCAACCTCGGCCCGACCAGCAAGGCGCTGGCCGACCGGCTGAATGAAGATGTGGACAAGCTGAAGGCGGATAACCCGGGCCAGCCCGTGCCGCTCGACCTGGTCACGACGTCCGGCAGCGGTCTCGACCCGCACATCTCGCCGGAAGCCGCCCAATTCCAGGTGCAGCGCGTGGCCAAGGCGCGCAGCATGCCGGAGGAGACGCTCAGGCAGATCGTGGCCGCCAACACCGAGGGCCGCCTGCTGGGCCTGATCGGCGAGCCCCGGGTCAACGTGCTGGCGTTGAACCTCGCGCTCGACCGCGCCGCCAAGTAGCGGCCTAGGCTCCCCGTGGCCGGATGATTATAATGCGCTGATGGTCAGAGAGCGCCGCGATCCAGAACAACGTCCTTCGCCCGAGGCGCTGCTGGAAGCGGCGCGCCGGGAGGAGAGCGCGAGCGGCAAGCTCAAGATCTTCGTCGGCGCCGCCCCCGGCGTCGGCAAGACCTACGAGATGCTGCAAAGCGCGCACGCCAAGCGTAAGGCGGGTATCGACGTTGTCGTCGGTTTCGTCGAGACCCATGGCCGCGCGGAGACCGAAGCGCTGCTTCGCGGGCTCGAAGTCGTCCCGCGTAGGAAACTCGACTATCGCGGGCAGGTCCTGGAGGAGATGGACCTCGATGCGGTGATCGCTCGCCGGCCGCAAATCGCCCTGGTCGACGAACTCGCCCACACCAACGCGCCCGGCAGCCGCCATCCCAAGCGCCATCTCGACGTCGAGGAGCTGCTCTCGAACGGCATCGACGTCTACACCGCCGTCAACATCCAGCATATCGAAAGCCTGAACGACGTCGTTGCCCAAATCACCCACGTGCGGGTGCGCGAGACCGTGCCGGATTCGGTGTTCGATCGCGCGGATGCGATCGAGCTGATCGACCTCACGCCCGACGATCTGATCCAGCGGCTGAAGGAGGGCAAGGTCTATGTGCCCAAGCAGGCCGAGCGGGCGCTGGAGCATTATTTCTCGCCGGGCAATCTCACGGCGCTGCGCGAGTTGGCGTTGCGCCGCACCGCCGAGCGCGTCGACGAGCAGCTCCTCACCCATATGCAGGCCAATGCCATCGCGGGCCCCTGGGCCGCGGGCGAGCGCATCCTGGTTTGCGTCAGCGAGGATCCGCGCGCGGCAGGCCTCGTGCGCTACACCAAGCGTCTCGCCGACCGGTTGCACGCGCCATTCACCGCGATCTCGATCGAGACGCGGCGATCGCTCCAGCTCTCGGACACGGAGCGGGATCGGCTCGCCGACACGCTGCGACTTGCCGAGTCCCTTGGCGGTGAGGCGCTGACAATTCCCGGCGTCGGCCGTCGAATTGCCGACGACGTCATCAACTTCGCACAAGGCAACAACGTCACGCAGATCGTGATCGGAAAATCGACGCGCTCGCGCTGGTTCGAGATCACGCGCGGCTCGGTGGTGCATGACCTCGTGCGCCGCTCCGGCAACATCACCGTGCACGTCATTTCCGGTGACGAATTGCCCGGCGAGGCGGCGCCGAAAACAGTGGTGCAGACGGCGGCCCGCACGGAACCGTTCGATCCGCGTCCCTATCTCAAGGCGCTGGGAATCGCCCTGCTTGGACTCGGCGCCGCCGAGCTGATCCAGCCCTATTTCGGCATCGAGAATGTCGATCTCGTGCTGCTGACGGCGGTGGTCGCTGTTGCGGTGCGCTACGGCCTCTGGCCGTCGCTGCTTGCCACGGTGGTAGCGTCGCTTTGCTACAATTTCTTTTTCCTGCCGCCGATCTATACGTTCACGATCACAGATCCGACCAACGTCGCGGCCTTCGTGCTGTTCATGGTGGTTGCGATGCTGGTATCCAATGTCGCGGCTCGCGTGCGTACCCAGGCCGATACCGCGATCGGCCGGATCAGGATGACCGAGCAGCTCCATGCCTTCAGCCGCAAGCTGGCGGGCACCGCGACCCTCGACGATGTCTTGTGGGCGACCGCCTACCAGATTGCTCTGATGCTGAAGGTTCGCGTCGTGCTGCTGCTGCCGGAGGAGGGACTGCTGACGGTGAAGTCGGGCTATCCGCCGGAGGATGAGCTCGACCAGGCTGACCTTGCCGCCGCCAACTGGGCCTGGAGCAACGACCGCTCTGCCGGCCGCGGCTCCGACACGCTGCCCGGCGCAAAGCGCCTGTTCCTGCCGATGCGCACTGGGCGTGGCCCGATCGGCGTCATCGGCATCGACAACGACCGCACCGGTCCGCTGCTGACGCCCGATCAGCGCCGGCTGCTCGATGCGCTGGTCGACCAGGGCGCGCTCGCGATCGAGCGCGTGCTGCTGGTCGAAGACATGGATCGGGTCAAGCGCACGGTCGAATCCGAGCGGCTGCGCTCGGCGCTGCTCACCTCGATCTCGCACGACCTGAAGACGCCGCTCGCCTCCGTTCTTGGCGCGGCCTCGACCATGCGTGACCTCGCCGGCGCCCTGTCCGATACCGAGAAGCGCGACCTGCTGGCAACCGTGATCGACGAATCCGAGAGGCTCAATCGCTTCATCGCCAATCTGCTCGACATGACCAAGCTCGAATCCGGCGCGATCGTGCCGAACACGGCGCTGCACGACGTCAGCGAAATCGTCGGTAGTGCGCTGAGGCGCACGAGCAAGATCCTGACGCGCCACAGGGTCGATCTCCGGCTCGCGGCCGACCTGCCGATGCTCGAGCTCGACGCCGTGCTGTTTGAGCAGGTGCTGTTCAATCTGCTCGACAACGCGGCAAAGTATTCGCCAGCGGATACCACCATCGCAATCCGCAGCCAGCGCGACAAGGACTGTGTCGTGCTCGAGGTGGCCGACGAAGGCGAGGGCATCCCGCCGGGCGAGCTCGAGAGCGTGTTCGACAAGTTCTATCGCGTGCAGAAAGGCGATCATGTCCGGCCCGGCACCGGGCTCGGACTTGCGATCTCCCGCGGCTTCGTCGAGGCGATGCACGGCACGATCACGGCTGCGAACCGCGAGGATCGCAGCGGTGCGGTGCTGACCATTCGCCTGCCGATCCCGGCGCAGACCAACGCATTGGACACCGCCGCATGAGCACACCATCGATCAAGGTTCTGGTCATCGACGACGAACCGCCGATCCGCAAATTGCTGCGGATGGGGTTGACGACACAGGGCTATGACATCCTGGAAGCGCCGAACGGCAGGACCGCGCTGGAAAAACTCACCGAGGAGCCGGCGCTGATCATCCTCGATCTCGGCCTGCCCGATATCCAGGGCCATGAGCTGCTCCGCACCATCCGCGCGCGCAACGAGAGCGTGCCGATCGTGGTGCTCTCGAGCCGCGGCGACGAGGCCGGCAAGGTGCAGGCGCTCGATCTCGGTGCCGACGACTATCTGACAAAACCGTTCGGCATGGACGAGCTTCTGGCGCGGCTGCGGGCCGCGCTGCGGCACCAGCTCCAGGTCAAGGGCGAGCGTCCGGTGTTCCGCACCGGCGATCTCTCCGTCGATCTCGTTCGCCGTATCGTCAAGGTCGGCGAGCGCGAGATAAAGCTGTCGCCGAAGGAATACGATCTCCTGCGCGTGCTGGTGCAGCACGCCGGCAAGGTGCTGACGCACCGGTTCCTGTTGAAGGAGCTATGGGACGAGCTAACCGATGCGCAATACCTACGCGTTTACGTCCGCCAGCTTCGCCAGAAGATCGAGGCCGATCCCGAGCGGCCGCAATATGTGCTGACCGAAACGGGGATCGGGTATCGGTTGAAGGCGGGGGATTGAGCTCGCTGTCCGGGCGTCACCCTGCCTCCTCACCATGAGGGGTTAGGGCGATGCGCGTTGCGCAGGCTATCAACCTGCCTTCCGATGCCTCGCCGCCGCGCGATGTGTCTTACGCGTGCTGCGATGCCGGCTCGTGCTCCGCCGTGGATGGGAGCGCGCCGACGCCCGTCCCCTGCCTCGTCCTTTCAAGCTTTGCTTCAGCGCGTCCATCAGATTGATGACGTTGCTTGGCCGCTCCTCGGGCTCGGGCAGCTCGATCTTCTTGCCGCTCGCTTTTCGCTTTACCAGCGCCTTCAGCGCGTCCTCATACTCGTCCTTGAATTTTCTGGGGTCGAAATGCGCAGCCTTGGTGTGCAGGATATGGCCGGCGAGCTCGACCATGTCCTTGGTGATCTTCGGGCTCTTGATGTCGTCGAAGAACTGGTCCTCGTCGCGCAGCTCATAGGGGTAGCGCAGCGTCGTGCCGAGCAGGCCCTTGTCGAGCGGTTCTATGGTCATGACGTGCTCGCGGTTCGTCAGAACGATCTTGGCGAGCGCCACGCGGTCCTGGTCCTTCAGTGCGTCGCGGATCACGGCAAAGGCTTCGACCGCGGCCTTGCCTTCAGGGGCGATGTAATAGGGACGGTCGAGATAGCGCTGGTCGATCTCATCTCGCGGCACGAAGCTCTCCATCTCGATCGTGTGGTTGCTCTCGATCTGGACGGCTTCGAGCTCCTCCTTGTCGATCTCGACATATTTGCCCTTGCGCAGCTCATAGCCCCGCACTTTCTGGCCATCCTCGACGACGTCGCCGGTCTCGGAATCGACCATCTGCTGCTTCAGGCGGTTGCCGGTCTCGCGGTTGATCATGTGAAAGCGCGTCTTCGCGGCGAAGGTGGTCGCGGGGTAGAGCGCGACCGGACAGGTGACGAGCGACAGCTTCAACGTTCCTTTCCAATAGGCGCGGGGAGCCATTGCAATCTCCAGCGTTTTCAAGGTGTTTTAGGAACTCCAACCAATGCTATGGGTTTTGGTTCCTGATGCGGCTTTGGCCGTGATAGGCTCGAATGCACTTACGAAAATGCGGGACCGGTCGTGCTGAGAAACCTCTCCACCTATCGGAAAAAGCGGGACTTCGAGATCACCCCGGAGCCATCAGGCGAGACGAGGGTAGCGCCGTCGAAACAGCGGCGTTTCGTAATCCAGAAGCACGACGCGACCCGGCTTCATTACGATCTCCGGCTGGAGTTCGACGGAGTCTTCAAGTCCTGGGCGGTGACGAAGGGCCCTTCGCTCGACCCGCATGACAAGCGGCTCGCGGTCGAGGTCGAGGATCATCCGCTCGACTACGGCGATTTCGAAGGCACCATACCGGAAAGCCAGTATGGCGGCGGCACGGTGATGTTATGGGACCGCGGCTATTGGGAGTCTGAAGATCCCGAGCGCGGCTTCAAGAAGGGCGACCTGAAGTTCACGCTGCACGGCGACAAGCTGCATGGAAGCTGGGTACTCGTGCGCATGCGCAACAGCGGCAGCGAAAAACGCACCAACTGGCTGCTGATCAAACACCGCGACGACTATGCCCGCGAAGGCAAGGGCAATGACATCCCGGACGCGGACAAGTCGGTCGCCTCCGGCCGGGCGATGGAGCAGATCGCCGAAGGCAAAGGGCGCGCACCAAAGCCGTTCATGCTGGCGAAGGGCACCAAGGGCCAGGCCGATGCGGTCTGGCAGTCCAATCGCGCCGAGCAAGAGACGCGCACCATCAAGCCTGCGCCGCGCGCGGCCCTGAAGAAGGGCAGGGCGACGACAGCAACGACCGCGAAGAAGGTGTCGGCGATGCCCGACTTCGTCGCGCCGCAGCTCTGCACGCCGGTGGAGCGGCCGCACCCGGGCGAGGGCTGGTGCCACGAGATCAAGTTCGACGGCTACCGTGTGCAGCTTCGCGTCGAGGATGGCGAAGCGACGCTCAAGACCCGCAAAGGCCTCGACTGGACCGAAAAGTTCGCATCAATCGCCAAGGAGGGCGGCGCGCTGCCGGACGTGCTGATCGACGGCGAGATCGTCGCCCTCGACCACAACGGAGCGCCGAGCTTCTCCGCGCTCCAGGCGGCGCTTTCGGACGGCAAGACCGATGACCTCATCTTCTTTGCTTTCGATCTCCTGTTTGCCGACGGCCTTGACCTGCGCCGGTTGCCGCTCGGCGAGCGCAAGACGCGGCTTAAGAAGTTGCTGGGCGCGCGCAAGAAGAAGTCGAGCCAGATCCGCTATGTCGAGCATTTCGAGAGCGGTGGCGATGCGGTGCTGCAATCGGCCTGCAAGCTCGAGCTCGAAGGCGTGGTCTCGAAGAAGCTCGACGCACCCTATCGTTCGGGGCGCACCGAAAGCTGGACCAAGGCAAAATGTCGCGCCGGCCATGAGGTCGTGATTGGCGGTTACAAGACCACCAACGGAAAATTCCGCTCTCTGATGGCTGGCGTGCACCGCGGCGATGATCTTGCCTTTGTCGGCATCGTCGGCACCGGTTTTGGTGCCGACAAGGTCAAGCGCATCACGCCGCTTCTGAAGGCGGCGGAGGCCAAAGAGAGCCCGTTCGGCGGCAAGAACGCGCCGAAGAAGACCCGCGACGTGCACTGGCTGAAACCCGAGCTCGTGGCCGAGATCGAGTTCGCGGGCTTCACCGCCGACGGCAACATCCGTCAGGCGGCGTTCAAGGGCCTGCGGCAGGACAAGCCGGCCGAGGAGGTCGAAGCCGAGAGGCCGGCGAAGACGGAGCTTGCCGAGCCGTTGCCGCGGACGAGCAAGGCGAAGGCAGGTCGGCGGCAGAAGGAGTCCGGCGCGGCCGAAGTGATGGGCGTCGTCATCTCGAAGCCCGACAAGGAGCTGTGGCCGGATGGCGGGGATGGCGATCCGGTCACCAAGCTCGATCTCGCGCGATATTTCGAGGCGGTTGGCGAATGGATGATTGCGCATCTGAAGGGGCGGCCGTGCTCGCTCATTCGCGCGCCCGACGGCATCAAAGGTGAGAAATTCTTCCAGCGCCATGCCATGCAGGGCACGTCGAATTTGTTGGAGCTCGCAAAGGTCTCCGGCGATCGCAAGCCATATTTGCAGGTCGATCGGATCGAGGGGCTTGCGGCGGTGGCGCAGATCGGCGGCGTCGAGCTGCATCCCTGGAATTGCGCGCCTTACGCCTATGACACGCCGGGCCGGCTGGTGTTCGATCTCGATCCCGCGCCGGACGTAGCGTTCCCCGATGTGGTCGAGGCGGCCAGGGAGATGCGGCAGCGTCTGTCCGATGTCGGCCTGGAGAGCTTCTGCAAGACCACCGGCGGCAAGGGCATGCATGTCGTCGTGCCGCTGCTTCACGGCGCGCGGGACAAGGTCGATTGGAAGGAGGCGAAAGCCTTTGCGCAGGGCGTATGCCGATGGATGGCTGACGACGATCCGGAGCGATATCTGCTCAACATGTCGAAAAAGCTGCGCAACGGAAAGATATTCCTCGACTACCTGCGCAACGATCGCCTCTCGACGGCCGTGGCGCCGCTGTCGCCGCGTGCCCGCGACGGCGCGACGGTGTCCATGCCGCTGACCTGGGCGCAGGCGAAGAGCGATCTCGATCCGAGGCGCTACACGCTGCGCACCGTGCCGGGACTTCTGGCGCGATCAAAGGCGTGGGATGGCTATGATGACGCGGCGGCATCGATCAAGGCCGCGATCAAGAAGCTGGCGGGGAAGGCGAAGTAGTCACACTATTCGCCGCAGATGCGGAAACCGTAGGGTGGGCAAAGCGGAGCGTGCCCACCATCGTTCCGCGGATTGAAATAGAAAAGGTGGGCACGGCGCTTCGCGCCTTTGCCCACCCTCCGAAGTCAGAGCTAACCCACCCTACCAAAGCGTGTGCGCGGCTAGATCCTTCCCATCAGCAGCAATATCAGCAGAATGACGATGATCAGTCCCAGTCCGCCGCCACCGTAATAGCCGGTGCCATAGAACGGACCGCCGCCGATGCCACTGAAGCCGCCGAGCAGGGCTATGACCAAAATGATCAGAATGATGGTAATGGACATGCAAATCTCCTCCCGCCCTCTCAAAGAAGGGTCGTTGTCTTCCGATTTTCGTCGGGGCAACTTGCCGTCATAGTGAAAGTTCCTCGCGCGGATCGTGATAAGAAGGCACCACGCAGCGGAACCTTTGTGTTCTGACGCGGCCCGATTTACATCAGTGGGCAGAGGACATTGCCATGTCAGCACCGCTCGTCGTTTCGATCCCGCACCGGCTCGGTCGCGAGGAGGCAGCGCGTCGTCTGAAGTCCGGGCTTGGCCGTGCAGCGGCCAGCATTCCGGTGATGCAGGTCGAGGAAGAGCGTTGGGAGGGCGACCGCATGAATTTCCGCATCCGCGCGCTCGGTCAGGTCGCAGCCGGCCAGGTGGACGTTGGCGAGGATCAGGTGCGGGTCGAGGTGACGCTGCCCTGGCTGTTGCAGCGCTTCGCCGAGTTGGCGCAGGCCACCATTCGCAAGCGTGGTCAGTTGCTTCTGACCAAAGGCGACGGAAAGTAGGTCTTGTCGTCAGGCTTGCCCGCGGGGGCGCGCGAGCCTTGCTGCGCTCGCAACGCGCGCCTTGAGCATTGTTGCGGGGAGTGCGCGAAATGCCAGCGAGAGCCGCAGCTCATCACCGTCGTGCCCTGCGATCGCGTACCCCTTCACGTTGACGCTCGCGTCGAATGCTTGCGCACTCGGCCATTCACGGCCACCTTGGGTAAACGGAGCGAATAACCGTCCGACCGCGATGATCGCGGCATCGCGGCCGTGGCGCCGCGCGAAGGCGATGACGTGGTCGCCGTGCGGCCCGCTCACCTCGAGCGGCTGGTAGTCGCCACGGGTGAAGACATCGGCAAGCTCGGTGCGCAGTTCGAGGAGCCGCCGCGTCCAGGCGAGCTTGAGCCGGCCATCATGCCAATGCTTGGCGAGGCTGTCCCAATCCGGACTTTTGAGCGAAGCGAGTGCATCACTTCGCGCGGAAAAATCAACGGGACGACGGTTGTCGGGGTCGACCAGCGACAGATCCCAGAATTCGGTGCCTTGATAGAAATCCGGTACGCCCGGCAGTGTCGCCTTCAGAGTGAGCTGGCCAAGTGAATTGAGCGCGCCGAGCAGGGCGAGGCGCCGGGCGAGGGTCTGGAGCGCGTCCAGGAATTCGGCGGAGACTGTGGGGTCGAGGACTTTCGCGATGAAATTCCGCAAACCTTGCTCGTAGGCCTCGTTCGGATTGAGCCAGCTCGTCTCCTCCTTGCCTTCGCGGGCAGCCTTGAGCGCATAGGCCTGGATGCGGTCGACGAAGCTCGCGTCAGGCGGCGCGGACATCCATGCGCCAAGCAGCGTCTGGTAGAGCATGTATTCGAACGTCGCCGACGGCGTGCGCATCTCGCCATGCGTCGTGATGTGCGGCGCGTTCAGCACCTTCCAGCGTGCCACCGCGCTGGTCCATTCGCCCGGGATCTCGCTCAGTGCGGCAAGCCGCGCTCGCGCGTCCTCGCCGCGCTTGGTGTCATGCGTGGCCGTGGCTGTCATGCCGTGCGGCCATTCCCTGGCGCGCGCCTTCATGGCCTCGTGAAACATCGATAGCGCGAGAGCCTTTGCGGCGGGATCACCACCGACCTCGTTCAGCGCGAGCAGGCGGTGATAGCGATAGAAGGTCGTATCCTCCAGGGACTTCGCCAGCATCGGCCCGGTGAACTGCTGCACCTTCAGCGCAAAGCGGCGCACGCGCGGGGTGCTGTGCGGCGGCCGATCCGGCTTGAGCAGGTCCATGGTCAGGGCGTCGTGCAGGAAGTCGAAAATGCCCTCGTCGGCCGCGAACCATTCCGCGCGGGCTCGCGCGATGGTGTCTTCGATCAGCTTGCGGTCGTGTGCGGTTGGTCCGCTCGTCGTGATGTAGGTGCGGTAGACCGGGAAATGCAGCACGTAGAGCTCGAGCGCCTGCCGCAGACTGTCGGCCGAAAAGTCCCGCGTCGAATAGTGCCCATTGGCGATGCGGGCGAGCAGGCGCGATAGCACGGTGAATTCGCTGGTGAGGAGCGTGTCCAGCACGCGCCGCTTGGCTTCCGTGAGATAAGGAGCAAGCCGCGGCGAGCGGTTGCTGAGTTGCCGCCAGGTCTCGTCGAGCGCGTCGAGCCCCTTGGCATCGACCATCACCTGGGTGATGACGTTCATCCATTCATAACCGGTGGTGCCGTGAACGCCGGCGAAGCGCGGCAGCCGTTCGTGCTCGCACAGGATCTTTTCGATCACGGTGTAAAACGGCTTTGCGGGGCCTTGCGCGTCGCGGACGATCCGGCGCAGCCGCTGGCAATATTGCGCGGGATCGCGCAAGCCGTCGATATGATCGAGCCGGATGCCCTGCAGCCTGCCGTCCGCGACCACTTGCTTGACCAGCCGGTGTGTGGCCGCAAACGTGCTCGCGTCCTCGACCCGCAGGCCGGCAAGACCGTTGACGTCGAAGAAGCGGCGATAGTTGATGTCGCTGGAGGCCAGCCGCCAGTGCCCGAGCTTGTAGTGCTGGCGCTCGAGCAGGTGATGCAGGGCAAGCGTTTGCGTCGGGCGGTCCTTGGCCGAACGATAGGCGGCAAGGCCTCGCTCCATGATTTCGGGAGCGCCGGCGATCGCCTTTAGTTCGGCCTTGAACGCCGGCGCTTCCTCGCGGTTGGGATGACGTAGCCCCTTGTAGCGTTCGGCGAGCGCCAACAGGCGCCTTCCCGCGTCGCTCTCGGTAGCATCCGCCTCCTTGACGATCATCCGCAGGACTTCGCCATAGCGCTCCGGCGCGATCGGCAGGCGATGCTCGAAGTACCAGGCCGAAAAGCTGCCTTCGACCGCATCAAAGCGCAGCTCGATCTCGCCGCGCTCCAGCGCTTCGCCATAAGCCGAGCCGAGGATCGGCAGCAGTACGCCGCCGCGGGCGCGATACGGCAACTGGTCCCAGTCGATGTCGAAGGAAGCTGCGTGCGGCGATGCCGGTCCCCATTCCAGCACGTCCAGCCAGTACGGATTGTCGGCAAAGTGGACGCCGACGTGGTTCGGAACGAAGTCGATGATCAGGCCGAGGTCATGTTGCTTCAGCGTGTCGCTGAAACGGACGAAGCCGGCTTCGCCGCCGAGCTCTGGATTGAACTGGCTGTGGTCGACGATGTCGTAGCCATGGGTCGAGCCCTTGCGCGCCTTCATCAGCGGCGAGGCGTAGACATGCGTGATGCCGAGCGCCCGGAGATAGGGGACGACGGTTGCAGCGTCGTCGAAGTTGAAATCGGCGGCGAATTGCAGGCGATAGGTGGCGAGCGGGATTGAGGGAGGCATGCTCACCTCTCAACGCGCCAGACCACCGACCAGGGCGCAAGTCGGTCACCGGGCTCGCCGCCCCAGATCGGCGTGCCGGTCGATTTTGGTGAGGTGACGTGGCGATCGGACAGGTTGGCGGTCAGGCGCAGCGTCGCGCCGTCCCCCATGCGCCAATGCGCGGTCAAGAGGCCGCTCTCCTCAGCCTTGGCCTCACCAAAGGCAGCGCCCGCAAGCCGTGGCATGATCGCCTCGCGGCGAATCTGCAGGAGCTCGCGCACCAGCGACAGCCGTGCGTCTTCCTCGGGCGTGCGGAACTCCCAATCGAGCACGGCAGATTGCGGCGTCGCCGGATCGAGCGGATCGGGCACCTCGTCGCCATACTTTGCATAGGCCCAGGCATATTCCTGGCGCCGTCCCTTGCGGACGGCATTGGCGAGATCGCCATGGAAATCGCAGAAGAACGGGAACGGCTTGTTCGAGCCCCATTCCTCGCCCATGAACAGCATCGGCACCATCGGCGCGAGCAAGGTGACGGCGAGCGCCGCCTCGATCGCTTGGGGGCTAGCAATGCGCTCCAGCCGATCGCCGAATGGCCGGTTGCCGATCTGGTCGTGGTTTTGCAGGAAATTGACGAAAGTGTCCGGCGGAAGCTGCCGGCTCGGCTCGCCGCGCGGCTTGTTGCCCCAGAACGCAGAGACCTCGCCCTGGTAGACAAAGCCTGACGCCAGCGCGCGGGCGAGGTCGCCAAGTGGCGAGCGCTGATAGTCGCCATAATAGCCGGAGGACTCGCGCGTGAGCATCACGTGCCAGACGTGATGATAGTCGTCGTTCCACTGGCCGCGATATTTTCCGTTCGGCGGCTCCTCGGTGGGATCGAGCAGGCTCGCGCGATTGTCGCCATTCTCCAGCACGAGATGGATGTGCCGCCCGGTCGCCGCCGCAAGCTGGCCGGCGGCGACGCTGAGATCGTGCAGCACCGACTGCTCGCCGGGGAACGCCATGATGTGATTGGCGGCGTCCAGCCTCAGTCCGTCGAAGCGGAAGTCGCTGAGCCAGTAAAGCGCGTTCTCGACTGCGAAGGCGCGGACCTGCGGCACGCGATAATCGATCGCGCTTCCCCACGGCGTATGCGCATCGGTGAAGAAGTTCGGCGCGTAACGGCCGAGATAGTTTCCCTCGGGTCCGAAGTGGTTGTAGACCACGTCGAGAAAGACCATCAGGCCGCGCAGGTGCGCTTCGTCGATCAGCGTCTTCAAGTCTTCGGGCCGGCCATAGGCGCTGTCGGGCGCGTACCACAGCACGCCGTCATAGCCCCAGCCGTGCTTGCCTGCGAAGTCCGCCAGCGGCATCAACTCCAGCGCGGTGATCCCGGTCGCGACGAGATGATCGAGCCTGTCGATCATGGCGCGATAGCTTCCTTGCGGCGTGAAGGTGCCGACATGGGATTCCAGCAGCACCGTCTCTTGCCACGGGCGGCCGCGCCAATCTCTGGCACGCCATTCAAAACTGTCGTGGTCGATCACCTCGCTCGGCCCGAACACGTCCTCGGGCTGGAAAGCCGAGGCGGGATCCGGCACGTCAAGCTCGTCGTCGATCCTGAACTGATAGCGGGCGCCCGCCTTCAGCCCGGCAATATCGGCCACATACCAGCCGTCCTCTCGGCGCTGCATGGCATGGCGCTTGTCGAGCACAAGGTCGACGTGCCTCGCGCCGGGTGCCCAGAGCCGGAACGACACGCCCTCCTTGCTTGCCTTGGCGCCGAAGGATGGCCTCATAGCGCGCCCGCGAAGGCGAGCACCGAGCGCGGCGGCGCCTTGCTGTCGGTGCCGGGCAGGAAGTCGACCGTGTTCAGCTTGGCGCCGGTCGTATTCAGGATCTGCTGCCAGCTCTTGTATTCGGCCATCTTGGGCAATTTGAATCCGATCTCTTCCGGTGCGGCGTTCAGGACAATAAAGATCGCGGGCACGCCGGGTTCCAGCGGGCCGAGCACATAGGCGAGAAATCTCCCTTCCGGGAAATTCCAGTCGCTCTCCTTCATCTCCTCGGCCGCCGGTGTCAGCCACAGGACTCCGTAGGAGCCGTCGGCGCGGCGGCCGTCGAGCCAGCGCTGGCTGCGGAGCTGCGAGAAGCGGCGGCGGATCTCGGCGAGCTGGCCGACGAACTCGACCATGTCCTCGCCGTTGTTGCCGAGATTGTCCCAGAGCACCCAGCCCACCTCATTGTCCTGGCAATAGGCATTGTTGTTGCCGGACTGGGTGTTGCCGACCTCGTCGCCGGCGAGCAGCAGTGGCGTGCCCTGCGCAAGCATGAGGCAGGCGAGCACGTTCTTGCGGAGCTGGCGGCGCAGCGACAGGATTTGCGGGTCGTCGGTCGGGCCCTCGACACCGCAATTGTTGCTGTGGTTGTCGTTGGAGCCGTCGCGATTGTCCTCGCCATTGGCCTCATTGTGCTTCTGGTTGTAGCTGAAGAGGTCGGCGAGGGTGAAGCCGTCGTGCACGGTGATGTGGTTGATGCTGGCGCGCAGCTTGCGGCCGTCATGGTGGAACAGGTCGGATGACGCCGTCATGCGGCTGGAGATGTCGCCGATCAGGCTGCCTTCGCCACTCCAGTAGCGGCGCATGGCGCTGCGGTAGCGGTCGTTCCATTCCGACCATTGCGAGGGAAACGCGCCGACCTGATAGCCGCCGAGGCCGAGGTCCCAGGGTTCTGCGACGAGTTTTACGCCCTGGAGCACCGGATCTTGGCGGACCGCGGTCAGGAACGAGCTGCCGCGATCAAACCCGTTCGGTCCGCGCGCGAGCGTGGTAGCGAGATCGAACCGGAAGCCGTCGACATGGCAGACCTCGACCCAGTAACGCAGCGAATCCGTCACCATCTGGAGCACGCGCGGATGGGTGAGGTTCACCGACGAGCCACAGCCGGTGAAGTCGTCGTAGTAGCGCGGGTTCTCGCGGTTCAGCCAGTAATAGGAGGCGTTGTCGATGCCGCGGAAGGACAGCGTCGGGCCGAGATGGTTGCCTTCCGCGGTATGGTTATAGACGACATCGAGCATCACCTCGATGCCGGCGTCGTGCAGGCGCGCCACGGTGGTGCGGAAGGAGTCCAGCGGATTGTCCTGCGCGTAGCGTGGCTCCGGCGCGAAGAAGGCGAGGGTGTTGTAGCCCCAGTAGTTGGCGAGCTTCTTCTCCACCAGCACGCGGTCGTCGATGAAGCCGTGGATCGGCAGCAGCTCGACGGTGGTCACACCTAACCGTTTCAGATGCTCGATCATTGCAGGCGAGGACAGTCCGCCAAGCGTGCCGCGCAGGTTCGGCGGCACGTCGTCGCGCCTCTGCGTCAGCCCCTTGACGTGGGCCTCGTAGATGATCGTCTCGTCCCAGGGGATGTTCGGGCGGATTTCGCGCCGGCCCCAGTTGAAGGTCTCGTCGACGACGACGGCCTTGATCATGCCACGCGCATTGTCGCGCCGGTCGAAGGATAAATCCTCGCGCGGGCTGCCGGTGCGATAGGCGAAGTGCGCGTCGCTCCACACCAGCCGCCCGGCGAGCCGCTTGGCGTAGGGGTCGAGCAGGAGCTTGTTGGGATTGAAACGGTGGCCGTGCTCGGGCTCGTAGGGGCCGTGCACGCGGTAGCCGTAAAGCTGACCCGGCGAGACGTCGTTGAGATAGCCGTGCCAGACGTCCTCGGTGCGCTCGGGCAATTCGATGCGCTCGAGCTCGCGCCGTCCCTGGCTGTCGAACAGGCACAGCTCGACCTTCTGCGCGTTGGCGGAGAACAGCGCGAAGTTGGTGCCGCGTCCGTCCCAGCTTGCACCGAGGCGTGCGGGCGTTCCGGCGGTCAGTCGCATGCGTCAGCTTTCCGGAACGAGGAAGATCGCAGCCAGAGGCGGAATGGTCAGGCGGAGCTCCGGCGTCTTGCCGTCAACCGCCTGCACCTCTCCGACGTTCCCGACATTGCTGCCGCCATAGTGAGCGGAGTCGGAATTGAGGACCTCGTGCCATTTGCCGGCGAACGGCACCCGGACGCGGTAGTTGCGATAGACGTTCGGCGAGAAATTCACGATCACGAGACAGCGCGCGCGGGCGTCGAACCCCTTGCGCAGCCAGGCGAACACGTTGCGGTTGGCATCATCAGTAATCAGCCATTCGAAGCCGGCCTGATCGCAATCCATCTGATGCAGCGCTGGCACGGCGCGATAAAGCCGGTTGAGATCGCGGACCAGCGACTGGATGCCGGAATGGTTCTTGTCTTCGAGCAGATGCCAGTCGAGCGACTGGTCGTGATTCCATTCCTTGCCTTGCGCGAACTCGCCGCCCATGAACAGCAGCTTCTTGCCGGGATGGCCGAACATGAAGCCGTAATAGGCGCGCAGGTTCGCAAAGCGCTGCCACTCGTCGCCGGGCATGCGGCCAAGGATCGATCGCTTGCCGTGAACGACCTCGTCGTGTGACAGCGGCAGGATGAAATTTTCCGAGAAGGCGTAGTGCAGGCCGAACAGGATTTCGCCGTGATGGTGCTTGCGGTAGATCGGATCCTTGCTGATGTAGGTCAGCGTGTCGTGCATCCAGCCCATGTTCCACTTGTAGCCGAAACCGAGGCCGCCATATTCGACGGGCCGGGAAACCTGCGGCCAGGCGGTGGATTCCTCCGCGGCGGTCGTGGCCTGCGGAAAGCGCGCGAACACTTCCGTATTGAAGCGCCGCAGGAAAGCGATCGCCTCGATGTTCTCCCGTCCGCCATACTGGTTCGGGATCCAGGCGCCCGCAGGACGGCTGTAATCGAGATAGAGCATCGAGGCGACCGCGTCGACGCGCAGGCCGTCGATGGAGTAGCGCTCCAGCCAGAACAGCGCGTTCGACACCAGGAAGTTCGTCACTTCGGTGCGGCCGTAATTGTAGATCAGCGTGCCCCAGTCGAGATGGCGACCCTGTAGCGGATTGGCATGCTCGTAGAGAGCCGTGCCGTCGAAATGGCCGAGCCCGTGCGGATCGTCGGGGAAATGTCCGGGCACCCAGTCGAGCAGCACGCCGATGCCCTCGCGATGGCAGGCATCGACCAGCGCGGCGAAATCCTCCGGCGAGCCGAAGCGGCTGGTCGGCGCATAGAGGCCGGTCGGCTGGTAGCCCCAGGAGCCGTCAAAGGGATGCTCGCTGACGGGAAGGAATTCGAGATGGGTGAAGCCCATGTCGCGCGCATAGGCCGGAAGCTGCTCGGCGAGCTCGCGATAGGTCAGCCATTCGTTGTCGCCCTTGCGCCGCCAGGAGCCGAGATGCACCTCGTAGATCGACATCGGCGCCGAGAGCGCGTTGATACCTTCGGGCGCCGGCTGTGGGCGCGGCAGATGCGCTTCGTCGAACACGATCGACGCCGTCTTCGGCCGCACTTCGGCGGCAAACGCCAACGGATCGGACTTCAGTGGCAGATTGTGGCCGTGCGGTCCGACCATATCGAACTTGTAGTGATCGCCAGCCTTTGCGTGCGGGATGAACAGCTCCCAGTAGCCGACGCCGCGCACGCGCATCGGGTGGCGCCGCGCGTCCCAGAAATTGAAGTCGCCGACCACACTGACCCGCCGCGCATTGGGCGCCAGCACGACGAAACCGACACCGTCGACGCCGTCGAGCGTCATGGGATGCGCGCCGAGCTTGTCATAGAGCCGCTGATGCGTGCCTTCACCGAGCAGATAGAGATCGAAATCGGTCAGGATCGGCGGAAAGCGATAGGGATCTTCGAGCTCGACGACATTGCCGCCGAACGTCGCGCGCAACTGGTAGCGCTTGGCGCCATTGGGCAGCGCGCCTGCGAACAGACCGGACTCGTGGATGCGGTCGAGCTTCGCCACCTCGCCATGCTCGCCGACTGCCTCGACTTTGGAGGCCTCGGGCAAGAAGGCGCGCACCACGCTTTTGTCGCCCTCGGGATGGAGCCCGAGATAGTGGAAGGGATCGGAGTGGCGCCCCTCGATGATCGCATAGGCTTCGGCAGATAATTTAGGCATGTGCTTCGCTCTCCGCATTGGACAGAATGCGAAGCAGCCCGGTCAGCGGCGCATTGAGCGCCTCCGGCCGGTGCGACAGTTCGTACTCCACCTCATCGAACGATTTATCAAGCAGGAAAAATCTTAACAGGCCGTCCGCCGAATGCGGATCATTTGTCTGCAGGCGCTGGTCGGTCATGGCCTCGCGATAGGCGGTGAGGAACGTCGCCGTGGCGCGCTCACGCCATTCGCCGAGCGCGGTCGCGAGCCGTCCTCGTTCGTCCGCCGCGCCCTTGAGCGCGCGGTCCACCGCCGCGGTCACGGCAAGGTCGATCGAGCAGACGAGGCTCGCGACGTCGCGCGCCGCGGGCGCCTTGCGCCTTCGCTCGGCCAGCGGGAGATGGGGATTGCCATCGAAGTCGATGATGAAGATGTCGTCCTTCACGATCAGAATCTGCCCGAGGCGGAAGTCGCCATGATGACGGATGTTCAACCCGCCGATGTCGGATGGCAATAGCTTCGTGAGCAAGTCGGGAAGGGTCGAACGCCGGTCCATGAGCAGGTCGACCAGCGGGCGATCGGCCTCTCGCAAGCCGTTGCGGCTTTGGGCCAGCGTTTCAAAGGTACGTTCGGCGCGCTGGTGGAGATCCTTGGCCCATTGGGCGACGTGCGCAGAGGTGACCGGCTCGGGCGCGAGATCGGCGCCCTCGGCCCTGGCGAGCGCGATATGCAGCTCAGCCAGGCGCCGGCCGGTCTGGGCGAGATAATGCAGATAGGGCACCTGGTCCTGGTTCTCGCGCGGGGCTTCGCTTGCGGCGAGCAGGCGCTGCTCGTCGATGTAGCGATCCAGATAGCCCGACGTCACCGCCCAACCGTCGCCCTGGTTCTCGACATAGGCATGCACGACGCCGACGGCGCTCCGCCCATTACCTTCCACCAGCTCGGCGCTGCCAAGCAGCGCGGGCGCATTGGCGTACTGGGCGACCTCGGTGAGGTAGTGGCCGAGCTCGATCTCGGGGTTGGTGCCGGTTTCGAGCCGGCGATAGATCTTGGTGACATATCGATTGTCGACCAGCGCGGTGCTGTTGGCCTGCTCGACGGCGCGGATCTGCTCCGGCTGCTTGACGGTGTCCGCACCGAAGCGGCTGGTCGGCTTGAAGTCCAGCCGAAGGTTGTTTTCCTCGACGATCAGGGACTGGCTGAGATTACGCAGGAACAGGCCGATGAAGATCTGGTCGGTCGCGACGTCGAGCAGCGTTCCTTCGCGCGCGCCCTGGCGCACCGCGGCCAGCGCCCTCGGGTTGAAGCGTTCGCGGTCGAAGCGAACCCATTCGATCTGCATCGGCATCACATAGCGCGACGTGACGCCGCGCTGCGTCGCCTCGAAGAATGCGAGCCAGGGCCGGTTGTCGCCGATGTCGCAGAACGGGACCGCCGAAGTCAGGGTCGGCCGGATCTGCGTGGGACTGCGCTCCGGATACCAGCGGGTCCGCGACAAGAATCCCGGCAGCACGTCGCGCTCGAAGACGCCGCGCTCGCGCGCAAGCGAGACCCAGGTCGAGTTGACCGGCACGACCAGCGTCTCGAATTCGGGCACCGCGCGCGGCGTCACCGGCTCGGACTTGTCACGCTCGCGGAGCTGGAACCAGTAGTAGCCGTAAGGCCCCAGCGTAATCATGTAAGGCAGCTCGCCGATCGCAGGGAAGCGCGTGCGGCCAAGCATCTCCTGCGGGACCCGGTCTTTCCACGGCGACAGATCGAGCTCGGTCGCCTGTGCTGCGCGCGAGAGATTGGCGACGCAGAGGATGACCTCGTCGCGATATTGCCGGACATAAGCCAGCACGGAACGGTTGGCCGGTCGTATGAAGGTCATGCTGCCGCGGCCGAAGGCGAGCGTCGACTTGCGCACCGAGATCAGGCGCTTGGTGGCGCTGAGCAGCGAGGAAAGGCTGCGCGACTGCGCCTCCACGTTGACCGCCTCATAGCCGTAGACGGGGTCCATGATCAGCGGCGCGTAGAGGCGTGCCGGGTCGCAGCGCGAGAATCCGCCATTGCGGTCCGGACTCCACTGCATCGGCGTGCGCACGCCGTTGCGGTCGCCGAGATAGATGTTGTCGCCCATGCCGATCTCGTCGCCGTAGTAGATGATCGGCGTGCCCGGGAACGACAGCAGGAGCGAGTTCATCAGCTCGATCTTGCGCCGGTCGTTGTCCATCAGCGGCGCGAGTCGCCGGCGGATGCCGAGATTGATGCGGGCCCGCGGATCGTTGGCATAAGTCGACCACAGATAGTCGCGCTCGACGTCGGTGACCATCTCCAGCGTCAGCTCGTCATGGTTGCGCAGGAACAGCGCCCATTGGCAGCTCTGCGGAATGTCGGGCGTCTGGCGCAGGATATCGGTGATCGGAAAGCGGTCCTCCTGCGCGATCGCCATGTAGATGCGAGGCATCAGCGGGAAGTGATAGGCCATGTGGCATTCGTCGCCGCGGCCGAAATATTCCTGCACGTCCTCCGGCCATTGATTGGCTTCCGCCAGCAGCAGCTTGCCCTTGGAGTAGGCGTCGAGCTCCTGGCGCAGCCGCTTGATGATGGCGTGCGTCTCGGGAAGGTTCTCGTTCGAGGTGCCCTCGCGCTCGCAGAGATAGGGGATTGCATCGAGCCGGAATCCGTCGACGCCGGCGTCGAGCCAGCGCTTCATCACCTGAATGATGGCGCTGACCACCCGCGGATTGTCGAAATTGAGATCAGGCTGGTGTGAGAAGAAGCGGTGCCAGTAGAACGCGCCGGCCTCCGGATCCCAGGTCCAGTTGGATTTCTCGGTATCGGTGAAGATGATCCGCGTACCCTGATATTTCTGGTCGGTATCGCTCCAGACGTACCAGTTGCGGGCGCTCGAGCCGGGCGGGCTGCGGCGGGCGCGTTTGAACCACCTATGCTCGTCGGAGGTGTGGTTGACGACGAGCTCGGTGATCACCCGCAAGCCGCGCCGCTGTGCCTCCTGGATGAAACGCTTGAAATCCTTCATCGTCCCGAAATCGGGATTGACCGAGCCGTAATCGGCGATGTCGTAGCCGTCGTCGCGGCCGGGCGAGGGATAGAACGGCAGTAGCCACAGCGTGGTGACGCCGAGATCCTGCAAATAAGGCAGTCTTTCGGTCAGCCCGGCGAAGTCGCCGATGCCGTCATGATTGCTGTCGGCAAACGCCTTGACGTGGAG
The DNA here is from genome assembly GCF_000472925.1 of Bradyrhizobium sp. Ec3.3. GTDB lineage: Bacteria > Pseudomonadota > Alphaproteobacteria > Rhizobiales > Xanthobacteraceae > Bradyrhizobium. Next base: position 21,276 of record NZ_AXAS01000025.1, on the reverse strand, counting down.
CTGGTAGATGATCGCGTCCTTGTACCAGAGCTCGTCCACGACCTCGGCAGCTTCGACCTTCTTCTCGTCAACGGAGGAAAGAACGTTCATGCCGTGGATCCTCACGCCAGGCAGCGGAACAAGAGCGCCGGATCGCGATAGGGATCGATGCGCAGCCGGATTCCGCCCCATTCAATTGCGGACTGCTCGCCGGTGAGAAGGTTCTCAACGCGCGCAATGTGGCGACGTTCCCCGTTCACGCTGGTCGTGACGCCGCCAAGCGGGAGCCAGAACTCGCGCACGTTGGGCGACAGCGCGATGGCCACGAGGACGGTATTGGTATGGTCAATCGACTCCTTGATGAAGGCGATCACGTCGCCATCGTCGATGCCGAGAAAGCGCAAATTCGACGTCTGCTGCAGCGCCTCGTTGTCGCGCCGGATGCGATTGAGCTCGGCGACATAGGACTTGATGTTGCCAGGCCGGTCCCAGTCGCGAACCCTGATCTCGTATTTTTCGGAATCGAGATATTCCTCGAGCCCGGGAACGGCCTGGTGTTCGAGCAGCTCGAAGCCGCTATACATGCCGTAACTGCCGGACAACGTGCCCGCCAACGCGACGCGCGACTTGAACATCCAGGGCTCGCCGCTCTGGAGATGATACGGCAAGACGTCAGGCGTGTTGACGAACAGGTTGGGGCGGCAGAAGTCGCGCTCGGGATAGCCGGTCATCTCAGCCAAATATTGCTCCAGTTCCCATTTTTGCGTTCGCCACGGAAAATAGCTGAAGGACTGGGCGAAGCCGAGCTTGGCGAGTCCCTTCAGCGGTTTCGGCCGGGTGTAGGTCTTGGAGAACAGGATCACCTCGGGATGCTGGCGGCGGATGTCGCGGATCAGCCACTCCCAGAAGCTGAAGGGCGCCGTGTCGTGATTGTCGATCGCAAAGATGGTCACGCCATGGTCGATCCAGAACAGCATGATGTCGCGGAAGGCGTTCCACAATTCGCTTCGGGTCAGGCAGGAGAAATCGGGAACGACGATGTCGGGATAGTCCGCTGTCCGCATCGAGCCGTCTGGCCGCCATTTGAACCATTCCGGATGCTGAGTCAGCCAGGGATGATCGGGCGAACACTGAACGGCGAAATCGAGCGCGAGTTCGACGCCGTATTCCAGACAGGTCGCAACCAGCGCACGGAAATCCTCGATGGTGCCGAGCTCCGGATGCAGTGCGTCGTGGCCACCCTCAGGCGCGCCGATGGCGTAGGGGCAGCCCGGATCGCCTGCAGCGGCGACCGGGGAATTGTTGCGGCCTTTGCGGCGGGTGCGACCGATCGGGTGGATCGGCGTGAAATAAAGCACGTCGAAACCCATCGCGGCGATGTCGGGGACACGGGCGATGCAATCCCTGAGCGTGCCGTGCTGGCCCGTACCCTTGCCCTGGCTGCGCGGCATCATCTGGTACCAGGTGCTGAAGCGTGCCTCCTCGCGGTCGACGATCAGCGGGAAGAGGGGCGAGCGGGTGAGGTCGGGCCGCGACTGGCTGTTGGCCATGGCATCCCTCAGCTCATCCGCCATCAGCGGGGTGATCTCGCCGGTTTGCAGGAAATCCTCGCATTGCCGCAGGATGATCGCGGTGGCTTCATCGTCTGTGCCATGGGACTTGGTCAGGAGGGCCGCGCCCTCGATTGCATCGAGCGTGACATCTGCTCCGGATCGCTGCCTGAGTGTGAGCCCGTGACGCCAGGTTCCGAATTCGTCGGTCCAGGCCTCGATGGCGTAGACATACTGGCCCGGCTCGGGCGGAGTGAACGCGCCGACCCAGCGGTCATTGCCGTGATGGAGCATGGGCGTGCGCTGCCATTCCCGATCCTGCTCGCGGCGCCAGAGCAGTGCGGCGCTGGCCGCGTCGTGGCCGCCGCGGTAGATGTCCGCCCAGACGTCGACGCGCTCGCCTGCGACCCGCTTGACGGGAAAGCGGCCGCCATCGACCAGCGGATAGACGTCTTCAATAAGGAAAGTGCCGCCGGCTGCGACACTCCCGACAGTTTGAATTGTCTTGTTCACGGTGATGCCATTGACAACAAACCAGCGTCTCGTTTCCCTTGCTGGGAACCGACGCTTGGTACCTATATAGAAAGCCTCTTGTGTGTCATTAGTTCCCGTCAGGAACGATAGCCGCTGTCAGCGCGTTAATCTGGACTATCCTATTCCTCCGTCTCACAAAAATGAATGCCGCCCGCTCTTGGTGGCCTGCAAACTGCGTGCCGAATGGATCATTTAGCTGAAGCCGGAACCAAGGGCGTCCAGTCCGAATTCGTGGATGCCTTGGGCAAGCTGCGGGTCACGGCGCCCGATGCCCTCGCGTCGATCCTCAATGCCCTGCCGGAGAAGCGCGCCTACCTCTTCGTCAGCGGTGCTGTCGTGGTTCGCACCGGCCGGCAGTCATGCACCGACCTCACCGAGGCTGCCGAGGCCCCGCTGCGTTGGTCCGTCGCCAATGGCACCGTGCTGGTCGCGCAGGGCGAGGCGCGCGAGCGCGTCATTGTCTGGCCCGACAATCTGCCGTCGGGCTACCATCGGCTGAAACTCGTCGATGCGTCCGGGGCCGAGGAAGAGGTGCCGCTGATCGTGGCGCCCGAGCGCGCTTTCGCCGGTGATTTCGACCGCGGCTGGCTCCTTGCGGTGCAACTCTACAGCGTCCGCTCCGCGCGCAATTGGGGCATCGGCGATTTCACGGACCTGGCCGATCTCGTTGCGCTTGCCAACGAGCTCGGCGCCGATGGCGTCGGCCTCAACCCGCTGCATACGCTGTTCGACGACCGGCCGTCCGATTGCAGCCCCTATTCGCCGAACAGCCGGCTGTTCCTCAATCCGCTCTACATCGACGTCGAGGAGATTCCGGAGTATTCGCCCGAGCTGCTGCCGGAGGCGCGCGCGACCGCGGCATCCTTGCGTGAAGGCGACCGCGTCCGGTATCGCGAGGCAGGGCCACTGAAATGGCGCGGCCTGCGCGCCGCGTTCGAGGCGTTCAAGGCCAAGGCCGGTCCCGGGCGGCGCCAGGCATTCGATGCCTTCCGCCTCGAGCGGGGTCCCCTGTTGTCGCACTTTGCCTGTTTCGAGGTGCTGCGCCATCGCTTCACGGGACGACCGTGGTGGGAATGGCCGTCGGAGTGGCAGCGGCCGGACGAGACGAAATGCGCGGAGCTGCGCACAGGCTCCGATCACGACGAGGTCGAGTTCGTCGAGTTCGTGCAATGGACGGCCGATCGGCAGCTACAGGCGGCCAAGGAGCTCGCAGGCCAGCTCGGCATGAAGGTCGGGCTCTATCTCGACGTCGCCGTCGGCGTGCAGTCCGATGGGTTCGACGCCTGGAACGAGCAGGGCGCAATCTCCCGCCATCTCGCGGTCGGCGCGCCGCCCGATGTGCTGAACACGGTGGGCCAGGATTGGGGCCTCGCCGGCTTCAATGCCGGCGGCCTCGAGGCGCAGTCGTTCGTGCCGTTCGCTGACATGGTGGCCGCCTCGATGCGCCATGCCGGCGCGATCCGGCTCGATCACGTGCTCGGGCTGAAGCGGCTCTACCTCGTGCCGCGCGGTTTCAAGCCGGATAACGGCGCCTATGTGCAGATGCCGTTCGAGGCGCTGCTGGCGGCGGTCGCGCGTGAGAGCGCCGCTCACAAATGTATCGTGATCGGCGAGGACCTCGGCACCGTGCCCGAAGGTTTTCGCGAGACCATGCAGGACTGGGGCATCTGGTCCTATCTCGTGATGATGTTCGAGCGCGATGACGCCGGCCGCTTCCGCAATCTCGATCATTACCGTTCCAACGCGCTGGTCACGTTGAACACGCATGATCTCTGTACCTATGCCGGCTGGCGCTCGTTCAGCGATCTCAAGATGAAGCTCTCGCTCGGGCTCGATCCCGGCGAGAACGAGGAGGCGCGCTGGCACGCCCTCGGGATGCTCGACGAGATCCTGCGCTTCAACTCCATTCAAGCCAATGATCTCTATTCTGTGCTGGCCTTCCTGTCCCGGACGCCATCGCGCCTTCTCGCGGTGTCGCTCGAAGATCTCCTTGGCGTGGTCGACCAGCCCAACATCCCCGGCACGATCGACGAGCACCCCAACTGGCGCCAGCGGCTGCCGGTCGTGCTGGACAAGATTGCGTCGAGCATCGATCGCGCCGCTCTGAAAGCAGCAACGCGGGAGCGCTCGCACCGTTAGAGTCCGGCAACGACAATTTCAGGTGGGTCACACGGAATTGTCACAGAAGATCGAAGACTATGCGCTGATCGGCGATTGCGAGACCGCGGCCCTCGTCGGCCGCGACGGCTCGATCGACTGGCTGTGCTGGCCCGCCTTCGATTCCGACGCCTGCTTTGCTGCGATCCTCGGCACCAGAAGGAACGGGCGCTGGCAGATTGCCCCAAGCGAAGCACTCACGGCCCGCTCCCGCCGCTATCTCGGCAGCACGCTGATCCTTGAGACCCGTTTCGAAACGGCCGGCGGCTCTGTCGCCTTGATCGACTTCATGCCGCTGCGCGGCAAGGCGTCCGACATCGTGCGGCTGGTACGCGGCCTGAAAGGCCGCGTCAAGCTCAGGATGGAGCTCATCATCCGCTTCGGCTTCGGCGTCGATATTCCCTGGGTCAGGCGGACCGAGGATCGATCCGCCGTGCTTGCGATCTGCGGGCAGGACATGACGGTGCTCCGCACGCCCGTTGAGACTCGCGGCGAGGATCTGACCACCGTGGCTGAGTTCGAGGTCAACGCGGGCGAGACAGTTCCGTTCGTGCTGACCTATGGCCCGTCGCATCTCTCGCCGCCCGAGGCGATTGACCCCGAGCGCGCATTCGCGGAGACAGAAGCCTTCTGGAAGGACTGGTGCAGCCACGGCAATCGCGACGGCGAGTATCACGATCTCATCATGCGTTCGCTGATCACGTTGAAGGCGCTGACCTTCGCTCCGACCGGCGGCATCGTCGCGGCGCCCACGACCTCGCTGCCCGAGAAGCTCGGTGGCGCCAGAAACTGGGACTACCGCTTCTGCTGGCTGCGCGATGCGACCTTCACGCTGCTCGCGCTGATGAACTCGGGCTATACCGAGGAAGCATCCGCCTGGCATAGTTGGCTGCTGCGCGCGGCCGCCGGTGCGCCGGACCGCATGCAGATCATGTACGGAATCTGGGGCCAAAGGCGGCTGCTCGAATGGGAGGCGGAATGGCTCGACGGCTATGAGGGCGCGAAGCCGGTTCGCGTCGGTAATGCCGCGCACGCGCAATTGCAGCTCGACGTCTATGGCGAGCTGATCGACGCGCTCCACCAGTCGCGCGTGGCGAAGCTGAAGCTTGACGACCAGAGCTGGGCGCTGGAATGCACCGTGCTTCAGCACCTGGCCGAGGTCTGGGACCATCCCGACCACGGCATCTGGGAGCGGCGCGATAAGCCCAAGCATTACGTCTTCTCGAAGGTGATGACCTGGGTTGCCTTCGACCGTGGTATCAAGAGCGCCGAGACCTTCGGCTTCAAGGCGCCGGTATTGCACTGGTGTACCTTGCGCGATGCCATCCACCGCGATGTATGCCAGAAGGGCTTTGATGCGCAGTTGAACAGCTTCGTCGAATCCTACGGCTCGAAACTGCTCGATGCCAGCTTGCTGTTATTGCCCGCCGTCGGTTTTCTTCCGACAAACGACCCGCGCGTCCGCGGTACCATCGCGGCGGTCGAACAGCACCTGATGCGCGACGGATTTGTGCTGCGGCATGATCCCCGCGAAGTGTCCGAGGAGATCCAGCCGATCGAGGGTGCGTTTCTCGCCTGCAGCCTATGGCTTGCAGACGCCCATGCGCTCGCCGGCGACCTCGACAAGGCGCAAGTTCTGCTCGATCGCGTGGTCGGCATCGCCAACGACGTCGGACTTTTAGCGGAGGAATACGACTCTCTGGCGCGACGCCAGACCGGCAATTTCCCGCAAGCGCTGACCCACATCGCGCTGATCAATACGGCACACAATTTGTCGGCAGCGCGGACGCGCAGCGAGAAGCCGGCGGTGCAGCGGTCGCAGTGACTGCCGTGCCTCCTGTCGAAATTCAGGCTGCAGGCCTTGTCATGCCGGACGTCTGTGGCGCGAGATCCGGGCACAGCACGAGCTTGCCCTCTAGGCCACCGGCTTCGAGGTGTCGGTGCGCCTCGGCAACTTCATCCAGCGAGATCCGCGCGGCAATGCGCGGCTGGATGGCGCCACTGGCCAGCAGAGTGAACAGGCGCTTCAGGTCTTCCGTAAACCATTGAGGATGCTGCAGCCGCATCGCGTTGATCGAGTAGAAGAAGGCACGCCTGCCGCCGGGCAACCACCGCCAGAGATAGAGCCGCGCGATCCACATCAGCATGGTGAGCATCCGTCGCCGATCCTGCACGCCCGCCGAGTAGCCATAGGCGCAGAGCAGACCGCCGCGCTTGAGCGCTGAAAATGATCGGCGATAGCCATCCTCCCCGATGCCATCGAAGACAACATCAAATCCGCCTGGCAGGACGTGCGTGAAATCTTCGCGCTGATAATCAATCGGCCTAGCCCCGAGCTCGCGGATCAGCGCTGCGTGCCTTCCATGGGCTCCGCCCCACAGCTGAAGTCCGGCCATGCTACCGAGTACGAGAAGAGCTTGTCCGACCGCTCCGGCAGCACCATGCACCAGCACGCGCTGCCCCGGTTGCACCCGCGCGGCGCGGTGCAGGAGCTGATATGCTGTCATCCAGCTAAGGATCAGTGCGGCCGCTTGCGCCGAATCTATGCCCACTGGCACGCGGGTCAGGTGGCGCGCCTGGAGCGTGCGATAGGCAGCATTCGATCCGAGCACGGTCATGTCGGCCACACGGTCGCCAAGCTGAAATCCGCTCACGCGATCGCCGAGCTGATCGATTTCCCCAATAACATCGTAGCCCATGACCAGCGGTGGCCGACGGGAGGCGGTTTGCGGGTAGAGATGCCGTCGGATCAGAGTATCGGTGTATTCAAGCCCCGAGGCGAGCACACGGACCCGCACCTCGTCCGCTCCAGCCGTCGGCAGCGGGGCGTCGACGACTTCCAGCTCCTCAGGTCCGCCAAAGCGGCGAAGCTGAACAACGCGGTTGCGCGGTTCGATCACACGCCGATCCCTGCAAACTCAGATTCGAAAACTGCGTCACGAGTATTGCAATTTGATAGTCCGACACCCTCAGGTCTCTTGGAAAGAATCAGCTCGAAATCGGGTCTTGTAATTGATACAGATCAATTCCGCTCGTGGGCCCATACCAGACATCGCGATCGGTCGCTTCAATGGACTTCTCGGCAGCAGAGCGGACGTCTCGGGAATTGCTTCAAGGATAATGGGCAAGCGCCTTAGCCGATCCCGTTCCGCTTCAGGATCATCTCGATCGCGCCGGCGAAGCCTTCCTGCTCGTTGGTCGCGGTCACGTGCAACGCCTGCTGCTTGACGTTGTCGGAGGCATTGCCCATGGCAAATGAAAGGCCGCTGACGCGGAACATCGCGAGGTCATTCTGCATGTCGCCGATGGTGGCGATCGCGTCGGTCGAGATGCCGAGGCGTTTGGCCATCGCCTGCACGAAGGTGCCCTTGTTGAAACCGGGCGGCGTGATGTCGAGGTAATAGGTTTGCGAGCGGACCGCGGTCGCCTCGTCGCCGAGTGCCTCCTGCATCACCTTCTCGCAACGCTCAAGGCCCGCCGCATCGGCGCTCGCGCCGACGATCTTGCAGCCGTTCGCGAGGTATGGCGCAAAATCCGCCACGACGGTCGGGTCGGACCGAATGGTGTGCTGCTCGTGCGCGACGTAAGCGCCCTTTGGATTGTCAATCAGCCATTTGTCGGCGGTGAAGACCCAGATGTCGGCGCCGAACTCGCGGAGTATCTGCAGGCAGCGCTCGGCCGCCGCTTTCGGGATCAGGTGCTGCTCGACCGGCTTCATCTGTGGATCGATGATCGAGGAACCGTTGAACGGACCGACCGGCAGGGTGATCGCGAGCGGCTCGATCAAAAACCGCATGCCGATCGCAGGACGGCTCGAAGTGATGGTGAAACCGATGCCGGCCTTGTGCAGCCGCTGCACCGCGGCCCTGGCGCGGTCGGTCAGCGTCTTGTCCTTGGTCAGCAGCGTGCCGTCGACGTCGGAAACCACGAGTGAGATGGGCGTCATGACATGGCCTTGTGCTTCTCGCTGCCGAATTTCAACTGTCGCAAGGCGCCATCCACGATCGTCTCGACGGTCTCGTCGATCGAGACCGTGATCACGTGTTCGCTCGCTTCCGGCGGCTCCAGTGTTTTGAACTGACTGGTGAGCAACTCGGGTGGCATGAAATGGCCCTTGCGGTGGGCGAGCCGGTCGGCGATCAGCTCCTGGGTGCCTTTCAGGAAAATGAAACGAACGTCGTCGCGGCCGCGCAGGAGCACGTCGCGATAGGTGTGCTTCAGCGCCGAGCAGGCGATGATGACATGACCGTCCGCCTTGCAGGTGCGCTCGATCTCGTCGGCGATGGCATTGAGCCACGGCCAGCGGTCCTCATCGGTCAGCGGATGACCGGCGGCCATTTTCGCGACATTGCTCGCGGGGTGAAAGCTGTCGCCGTCCGCGAAACGCCAGCCGAGACGCTTGCCGAGTGCCTCCGCGACCGTGCTCTTGCCCGAGCCCGAGACGCCCATGACGATTAATGCGCAGGGTAGTTCAGTGCCCGCCACGAAGGTCCTCCGGAAGCGCGGCTTCGTCGACCAGCCAGACGGTCTCGCCGTTAGAGCGCGCGCGTGTTGCGGGCAGATTCTCGCCATTGAGCAGGCGCGTCAAGATCGGCCGCTTGCCGGCGCCTTCGATTTCAAACAGCATTTCGCGGCAGGAGGCGAGCGCCGGCAATGTCAGGGTCACCCGCGGCACGAAGGGCGCGACATTGGCCTTGGGCACGCCGACCACCCAGCGGTCGGCTTCCTCGATCGCGGGGTAGCCGGGAAACAGCGACGCGGTGTGGCCGTCGGGACCCGCGCCCATCAGGACGAGGTCGAACAGCGGCTTGGACGGGGCGAGACGGTCGGCCCCGTAGAACGTCTGCAGCTCCCGCGCATAGGCGGCCGCGCTCTCGTCCGGTCCACCGGCCGTGGTCGGGATGGGATGGATGTTGGCCGGCGGTGCATCGCGGTCGAGAAACGCCGCGCGCGCAACGTTCATGTTGTTGAGGGGATCGCTGTCCGGCACGAAGCGCTCGTCACCGATGAACCAGTGCACGCGCTCCCACGGAAGTTGGCTGCGATACGCGTCGCTTCCGAGCAACTGATAGAGTTGCTTCGGGCTCGATCCGCCGGTGAGGCAGATCGCGATGCGGCCCGGATTGGCCGATATCCGCGTCATCACCCGTTCGGCAGCTGCACGCGCGAGCGCCTCGCCATCAGCGACGACGATCAGCCTGGGCTGGTCAGCAGGTGCCATCAGGTGAACTTCCGCCAGCTTCGCCCGTCTCGCCTGAGCAATTCGTCGGCGCCGAGCGGGCCTTCGCTTCCAGCGCGGTAGAGTTCGAGGCCACTGGCGCCCGCCTTCCTCCATGCATCGAGTAGCGGCTGCACCGCCCGCCATCCCGCCTCGATGGCGTCGGCACGCTGGAACAGGATGTTATCGCCGATCATGCAGTCGTAGATCAGCGTCTCATAGCCGGTGCTAGGCTCGGCCTTGAAATAGTCCCCGTACCGAAATTTCATCTCGACGCCGTCGATCGAAACGCTGGGGCCAGGCAGCTTGGCGTTGAACTGCAGCTCGATACTTTCGGTCGGGGCAATACCGATGGTCAGGAAATTCTGCGACAGCCGATCGATCGGCGTGCCGCTGAACATCGCGAGCGGCGCCTGCTTGAACTTGATCGCCACTTCCGTGCGCTTGCTGGCGAGTGCCTTGCCGGTGCGCAGATAGAAAGGGACGCCGGCCCAGCGCCAATTGTCGATGGCGAGCTTCAGCGCGACAAAGGTCTCGGTGGTGCTGTCCCGATTGACCTCGGGAGTGCCGCGATAGTCGGAAAGCTCCTCGCTGCCGACACGGCCTCCCACATATTGCGCACGGATCGAGTTCTTCAGTGCTTCGGCCTCGCTCTGCGGTTGGATTGCTGCCAGCACCTCGGCCTTCTCGTTGCGCACCGCGCGCGCCTCGAAACGCGTTGGCGGCTCCATCGCAACCAGCGACAAGAGCTGGAACAGATGATTCGGCACCATGTCGCGCAATGCGCCGGTCGAATCGTAGAAGCCGCCGCGATGGCCGACGCCGAGCCGTTCCTCCACGGTGATCTGGATGTGATCGATATGGTTGCGATTCCAGATCGGCTCGAACATGCCGTTGGCAAAGCGCAGCACCAGGATGTTCTGCACCGTCTCTTTGCCGAGGTAGTGATCGATTCGGTAGATCTGGTGTTCCTCCATGATCTTCAGCAGCTCGGCATTCAGCGCGCGCGCCGAGGCGAGGTCGGTGCCGAAGGGCTTTTCGACCACGAGTCGCCGCCAGGCGCCGTTGTCTTCCTTCATCAGTCCGGTGCGGCCGAGCTCGCGCGCGGTCGGTGCAAACGCCGCCGGCGGGGTCGCGAGATAGAACAGCCGGTTGCCGCCGGTGCCGCGGGAGCATTCGAGCGCGTCCAGATGCTCGCGCAGCGCGTCGAAGGAGGGCGGATCCTTTGGGTCCGCCTCGACGAAGGTCACGCATTGCAGGAGTTGCTGGGCGACGACGTCGTCCACCGGACGGGTGGCATGCTCGCGCAGGCCCTTCAACAGGCCGTCGCGCAGCTCGTCATTCGACATACCCTTGCGGGCGGCGCCGACGACACAGAATTTCTCCGGCAACAGGTTCTCGGCGGCGAGATTGTAGAGCGACGGGATCACCAGGCGATGGGTCAGATCGCCGGTGACGCCGAAGATGACGAAGGCGCAATTTTCGGGTTTGCGTTGGGGCTGCGGATCTTTTGTCACGAATGGCCGGCCTTCAGGCTTTGGGCTTGGATGCACCCGGTTGTTTCGGCTCCTTGTGCCCTCCGAAGCCGGCACGCATGGCGGAGAGGATCTTCTCCGCAAAGGTATGCTCCTTGCGTGAGCGGAAGCGGGCAAACAAGGCCGCGGTCAGCACTTCGGCCGGCACCGCCTCGTCGATGGCCGCATTCACGGTCCAGCGCCCTTCGCCGGAATCCTCCACGAACCCCGAATACTCGGTCAGGGCCGGGCTGTCGGCGAGCGCGGTCGAGGTGAGGTCGAGCAGCCAGGACGGGATCACGCTGCCGCGCCGCCACACCTCGGCAATGTCGGCGAGATCGAAATTGAAACGATGATCCGCCGGCAGCGCCTCGATGTCAGCGTTCTTGAGGATGTCGAAACCCTCGGCATAGGCCTGCATCAGGCCGTACTCGATGCCGTTGTGGATCATCTTGACGAAATGACCGGCGCCGATCGGCCCGGCATGGATGTAGCCTTGCTCGATGCGGGGATCGCGGCCCTCACGTCCCGGCGTGCGCGGAATGTCACCTGCGCCCGGCGCCAGCGTGCCGAAGATCGGATCGAGCCGGTCGACGACGGCCTTGTCGCCACCGATCATCATGCAATAGCCGCGGTCAAGCCCCCAGACGCCGCCGGAGGTCCCGACGTCGACATAGTGGATGCCACGCTCCCTGAGCGCTTTGCCGCGGCGGACGTCGTCCTGCCAGAAGGTGTTGCCGCCGTCGATGATGACGTCGCCGGCTTGCATCAGCTTTGCGAGCGTCTCGATCGTCGTCTCGGTGATGCGGCCGGCGGGCAGCATCACCCAGGCGGTGCGCGGCTTGTCGAGCTTGGCGACGAACTCTTCCAGCGTGCTCGCGCCTTGCGCGCCGTCGGCGGCAAGATCGGCGACGGCCTTGGCGTCCTTGTCATAGACCACGGCCGAATGGCCATTCCGCATCAGCCGTCGGACAATGTTGCCGCCCATCCGGCCGAGGCCGATCATGCCGAGCTGCATTGACGTATCCTCTTTCAGTTCAACGCTTGCGAGAGCGCGGCGTTCAGCGCGGCAAGGCCTTTCTTCAGCCCGCCCTTCAGGTGCACGCGGAGCGCGCGCCGTCCGCGCTCGGTGAGCACGTCGAAGTCGCCGCGCGCCTGCGCCGCCTTGATGACGCCAAAGCTCGCCTTCTGGCCCGGCACCGGAAGGTCCTTGGCGTCGTCGGTCGTGATTTGCAGGAATACGCCGCTGTCGGGCCCGCCCTTGTAGGCCTGTCCGGTCGAATGCAGGAAGCGCGGACCGAATTCCGCGGCGGTGGCGACATGGCGCTTTTCGAGCACCTCCGTCCGCATCGCCTGCAAGGCCTCGATCGTGGCCTTGTCGCGCGCGATATAGCCGAGCAGCGCGACATAGTCGCCTTGCCCCGAGCGGCCGAGATGCGCTCTCAGCCACGAGGTGAGGTCGCCGTTCGCGCCGGCGGCACGGAGCGCCGCCGCATTGGTGTCGTCGGTGTAGAGATCGGCGTCCGCGGTGCTGACGACCGGCTTTTCGGGCGGCAGCGCGCCGGTCTTCTCGAACGCGGCGGTGAGCTCGCGGGTCTTGATCTTGGCTGCTTCCACGTCCGGCTGGTCGAACGGGTTGATGCCGAGGACGGAGCCCGCGACTGCGGTCGCCATCTCGAAGCGGAAGAACTCCTGGCCGAGATGGTCGACCGACTTCATGACAATACGCACCACGGGGTGACCCGCGCGCTCGAGCGCGGCGAGCTTCTCGTCGTGAGCCGCGTCTGTCTCACTCTCGGTTCGGATATCGACGAAGAAGCGGTCGTTGCCGTAAACGTGCGGATCTTCGAGCGGTTCGCCGTCGATCGGGATCAGACCCTTGCCCTCCTTGCCGGTCGATTCCGCGATGAGCTGCTCGGCCCAGGCGCCGAAATCAGCGATCCTCTTCGACGAGAAGATGGTCACCTTGTCGCGGCCCTCGAGGCCGGCGAGCCCCATGGCAAGGCCGAGCTGCACGCCGGGATTTTCATGCGGCGGCACGTCCGGTCCGCAGGAGCGCACCATGGCGAGCGTGTGCTTGATGAAGCTTCCGACATCGATGCCGGCAGTCGCGGCCGGCACGAGGCCAAAGGGCGAGAGCACCGAATAGCGTCCGCCGATCGAGGGCTCGCCGTAGAAGATGCGGGCATAGTTCAGCGTCTTGGCGGCCTTCTCCAGCGACGAGCCGGGGTCGGTAACCGCGATGAAACGATGGCCGGTCTTGACGGAGGAGCCGACCGCTTGCGCGACACGGTCGTAGAAATAGTCCTTCATCGCGTTCGGCTCAGTGGTGCCGCCGGACTTGCTGGATACGATGAACACGGTGTTGGCGATGTCGATCTTGGCTTCCATCGCCCGTACCTGCGCCGGGTCGGTGGAGTCGAGCACATGCAGCTTCGGGAAGCCCGCCTTCCGCGCAAACGTCTCGGCCAGCACTTCGGGCCCGAGGCTCGATCCCCCCATGCCGAGCACGACGGCGTCAGAGAATTTCTGGCCCTTCACACGGCCAGCGTAATCCGCATAGTCGGCGATGTCGGCCTTCACCGCAGAGTCGAGCCAGCCGAGCCACTTATTCTCATCCGCGCCGGTCCAGACCGATTTGTCGTGCTGCCAGAGCCTGCGGATCTTTGCCGAGGCCCGCCACTCTTCGGTGCTCTTGGTCACGGCCTTGCCGAGGCCCTCGCCGAGGGCAAGGTGCTGGCGGTCGATCGCGGTCCCCAGCACGGTGGCGCGCTTGGAGGCGACCGCGCCATAGAGCTTGTCGGCGGCGTCGGCAAACAGCTTCACGCCGTCCTTGACGAGTTCCTCGGTGATCTCGGCGAGGGAGATGCCGGAGCGCTCGAGCTCCTCCAGCACGCGGGCAGCCTCCTCGACCTTCTCCTCGAGGCTGTCGCGCAGCTTGCCGTGGTCGCGGAACGCATCGAGCGTCGCCGGCGGCACGGTGTTGACGGTGTTCGGGCCGATCAACTCCTCGACATAGAGGACGTCGCTATAGTCCTTGTTCTTGGTGCCGGTGGAGGCCCACAGCATCCGCTGTGGCCTCGCGCCCTTGGCGGCGAGCTTGTCCCAGCGTGGCCCGGAGAACAGGCGCTTGTAGTCCTGATAGGCGAGTTTTGCATTCGCGATCGCGACCTTGCCCTTGAGCGCCGACAGGCGCTCCTTTTCGCTCGGGTCATTGGCGCGGGCGATCTTGTCGTCGAGCTGCTTGTCGACCACGGTGTCGATCCGGCTGACGAAGAAGCTTGCGACACTTGCGACATGCGACGGATCGCCGCCGCCGGCCACGTACTTCTCAAGGCCCGCAAGATAGGCCTCGGCAACCTCCAGATAGACCTCCTTGGAGAACAACAGGGTGATGTTGACGCTGATGCCTTCGCCGATGAGCTGCTCGATGGCCGGCAGGCCCTCCGGCGTCGCCGGCACCTTGATCATCAAGTTTTTGCGATCGACATCCTTCCAGAGCCGCCGGGCTTCCGCGACCGTCCCCTTGGTGTCCATCGCCAGATAGGGCGACACCTCCAGGCTGACGAAGCCGTCCTGGCCCTTCAGATGGTTATAGACCGGGCGCAGCACGTCGGCGGCATTCTGGATGTCCTCGACCGCGAGCTGCTCGAAGAGGTCGGCGACCGGACGGTCGCCGCGCTTCAGCGCCTTGCCGATCGGGGCGTCATATTCGTCCGAGCTGCCGATCGCCTTTTCGAAGATCGACGGGTTGGAGGTGACGCCCTTGACGCCGTCGGTCTCGATCAGCTGCTTCAGGTCGCCCTTCGCGATGAAGCCGCGGGCCAGGAAGTCCAGCCAGACGGCCTGTCCGTGCTTTTCCAGTTCTTTGACGGGATTCATGGTCTCTCTTTTCTCCGAGCCGGTGGCGGGCGAGGGGTTCCAGCGCCGGTCCTGACGCGCTATGGTGTGTTAACATGACCCTGGGAGGGAACCAATCAAGGGTAGTTGCGTCCTACTCTCGGCATAACTCTGTTGAGATCATAGCGATCCAGCCGATTGGTTGTCCGGTTGCGTGAAAGTCGTTGGCCGTAAGCGTTTCGGCCAGAGTCTGTAGCGTAGCGTCAGCCTTCGCTGAACGGAGTTTTGTCTCGCGGGCTCAAGCATTGTCCGTTGGGCGGGTGGCGTTAGTTCATTCATGAACTGCCATGCTGGGGGATAAGCATGCACGCAAATTCTGGCGGCCGTGCGATTGCCGTCACGCCGCGTGGATCGGCCTCTCCTGCCGGGCTTGAAGCGTCCGACGATCTCGAGATCGGCCATAGCTTTTCCCGCCTCGGAGGGCTGATCGCGCTGGGGTTTGTCATGACCCTTCTCAGCGCTGGCTTGCCTTCGAGTTGTGGGGTGGACTCGGCGCCTATGAACGGGCGGCAGGCTGCGCGGGTGTCCTGCTGTTCGGGCTCGTCACCTGCCGGCTGATATGGATGTTGCCGGCCGAGCGGGGGCCGGCCGTCATCGTCAGCCGTTACGGCATCCGCGACTTGCGTATCGGCAATGAATTCCTGCTCTGGGACTCGATCGAAGACGTTTCGGTGCGCGAAAGCCGCGGATGTAGAGCCGTTGTGCTGACGCCGACGCCGGCGCTGCGGCAGCAACTTCGCTGCGTCAGGAGCAGACGCGCGATCTCGCCACAGAGCGATACGGATTTCATCGTCATCGATCCGGCCGGGCTGGCGACGGACCTCGCGACGCTCCTGCGAGCCTGTCAGGCTTGTCACGACGCGAGCGAGCGGCGCACCGCATTGCAACAGAAGAGCCGTCACGACGCTCAAAGCTTCGCCGTCAAAGCGTCATAAGTTTGCCGTCGGCGGGCGGCTATGCTGCGCTGCCGGATGGACACATCCCCGGTAATGCCCGGATGTTGCGGTGGGGCGACATTTGCTGGAAATTAGCGAGTACGGGTATAGATTCGCATAAATAACAGGCAAGTGCCTGTTCGTAACTCACCCGGTGCCTACGTAGTGCGTTGCGCCGAGAAGGCGCCCGGGTGTCCAATGATCGTCATGTGCTCACGCTGATTCGAAACGGGCGCTGAGGAACGGTCCAGCAACTGCTTTCGTTTCAGCTTGGGTAAGCGGAAATCACGCGGAGAGGGATCATGTACAACGATTCTTTGTTCAACGCTTTCGCTCGGTCGTTCGAGGCGAGAAGCCAGCTCGACATGTCGATGGCGGAATATCTGGAATCGTGTCGAAGCGATCCCATGAAATACGCGAATTCAGCCGAGCGACTACTAGCTGCGATCGGTGAACCCCAGACGATTGACACGGCCAAGGACCCACGCCTTGGCCGAATCTTTTTGAACCGCACGATCCGCACCTATCCAGCGTTCGCCGGCTTCTACGGCATGGAAGAAACGATCGAGCGCATCGTTGGTTTCTTCCGTCATGCCGCGCAAGGCCTCGAAGAACGCAAGCAGATCCTCTATCTGCTCGGCCCGGTCGGCGGCGGCAAATCCTCGCTCGCCGAGCGGCTCAAGTCGCTGATGGAAGTGCAACCCATTTATGTGCTGAAGGCCGGCGATGAACTGAGCCCGGTGTTCGAAAGCCCGCTCAGCCTGTTCGATCCCGATCAGCTCGGGCCGATGCTGGAAGAGAAGTACGGCATTCCGCGCCGCCGTCTCACCGGCCTGATGAGCCCGTGGTGCTACAAGCGGCTGGAAGCCTTCGGCGGCGACATCTCGCAATTCCGCGTCGCCAAGATCCAGCCGTCGCGGCTGCGCCAGATCGCGATCGCCAAGACCGAGCCCGGTGACGAGAACAACCAGGACATCTCCTCGCTGGTCGGCAAGGTCGACATCCGCAAGCTGGAGACCTACGCGCAGAACGACCCCGATGCGTACAGCTATTCCGGTGGCCTCAACCGCTCCAACCAGGGCATCCTCGAATTCGTCGAGATGTTCAAGGCGCCGATCAAGATGCTGCACCCGCTGCTCACCGCGACGCAGGAGGGCAACTATATCGGCACCGAGAACATCGGCGCGATCCCCTTCACCGGCATCATCCTCGCGCACTCGAACGAGGCCGAGTGGGCGAGCTTCAAGTCCAACAAGAACAACGAAGCCTTCATCGACCGCATCTGCGTGATCAAGGTGCCCTATGTCCTGCGATACACCGAGGAGCAGAAGATATACGAAAAGCTGATCCAGGGCTCAGAGCTTGCCTCGGCACCTTGCGCGCCCGCGACGCTGGAGACGATGGCGCGGTTCTCGGTGATGTCACGTCTGCGCAGGCATGAAAATTCCACGCTGTTTGCCAAGATGCGGGTGTACGATGGCGAAAGCCTGAAGGAATCCGATCCCAAGGCGCGCAGCGTCCAGGAATACCGTGATGCCGCCGGTGTCGATGAGGGCATGGACGGCGTTTCCACTCGCTTCGCCTTCAAGATCCTGGCCGCGACCTTCAACCACGATCCGCAGGAGGTTGCAGCCGATACCGTGCATCTGATGTACGCGCTGGAACAGGCGATCCGCCGCGAGCAACTTCCCGAGGAGACCGAGAAACGCTACCTGGAATTCATCAAGGCCGAGCTTGCGCCGCGTTACGCCGAGTTCATCGGTAACGAGATCCAGAAGGCCTATCTCGAATCCTACTCGGATTACGGCCAGAACCTGTTCGACCGCTACGTGGACTATGCCGATGCATGGATCGAGGATCAGGACTTCAAGGATCCCGATACGGGACAGCTCCTGGATCGCGAACTCTTGAACCAGGAGTTGACCAAGATCGAGAAGCCCGCCGGCATCGCCAACCCGAAGGACTTCCGGAACGAGGTGGTCAAATTCTCGTTACGGGCCAGGGCTCAGAATAGCGGCAAGAATCCGAACTGGACCTCTTACGAGAAGATTCGCGACGTGATCGAAAAGCGGATATTCTCTCAGGTCGAGGACCTGCTTCCGGTGATCTCGTTCGGGTCGAAGAAGGACGGCGAGACCGAGAAGAAGCACGGCGAGTTTGTCGCACGTATGGTGGAGCGCGGCTACACCGAGCGTCAGGTTCGCCGGCTCGTCGAGTGGTATATGCGTGTGAAGCAGGCCGGTTGAGGCGGATGAGAACGTGGCCCACATTATTGACAGGCGCCTGAATCCGGGCGGCAAGAGTCTTGAGAACCGCCAGCGGTTCTTGCGTCGAGCCAAATCCCTGGTGCAGGGCGCCGTCAAGAAGACCTCGCAGGAACGCGATATCAAGGACGTCCTGGAGGGAGGGGAGGTCACGATCCCCCTCGACGGGATGCACGAGCCGCGCTTCCGCCGCGAAGGCGGCACACGCGACATGGTGCTGCCCGGGAACAAGAAGTTCATCGAGGGCGACTATCTGCAGCGTTCGGGGCAGGGCGGCGCCAAGGACTCCGGTCCCGGTGAAGGCGACAGCGAGGACGCCTTTCGCTTCGTCTTGAGCCGCGACGAGTTCGTCGATCTCTTCCTCGATGATCTCGAGCTTCCCGATCTCGCCAAGCGTAAGATCACCCAGACCGAGAGCGAGGGCCTCCAGCGCGCCGGCTACACCACGTCTGGCTCACCTGCGAACATCTCCGTCAACCGGACCGTCCAGCTCGCGCTCGCTCGCCGTATCGCGCTGCGCCGTCCGCGCAAGAGCGAGATGGATGAGCTGGAAGCCAGGATTGCCGAATGCACCGACGAAGACGAGCGCGCGGCGCTCGTCGCTGAACTCGAGAGGCTGAAGGCGAAATCCAAGCGCATCCCTTTCATCGATCCGCTCGACATCCGCTATCGCCGCTTCGAGACGGTGCCGAAACCGGTGGCGCAGGCGGTGATGTTCTGCCTGATGGACGTCTCCGGCTCGATGTCCGAGCACATGAAGGACCTGGCCAAGCGCTTCTACATGCTGCTCTACGTCTTCCTGAAGCGCCGCTACAAGCACGTCGAGATCGTCTTCATCCGTCACACCGACCGCGCGGAGGAGGTGGACGAGCAGACCTTCTTCTATGGTCCGGCCTCGGGCGGCACGCTGGTGTCGAGCGCGCTCCAGGCGATGCATGAGATCGTGCGCGAGCGCTTCAATCCATCGGACTGGAACATCTATGCAGCCCAGGCTTCCGACGGCGACAACTCCTATTCCGACGGCGAGCTCGCAGGCATGCTTCTGACCGAGAAGATCCTCCCCGTTTGCCAGTTCTTCGCCTATCTCGAGGTCGGCGAGTCCGGCGGCAGCGCCTTCGATCTCTCCGACTCCTCGCTCTGGACACTCTATGAGCGTCTGCGCAATAGCGGCGCGCCGCTGTCGATGCGCAAGGTCAGCGAGCGCAGCGAAATCTTCCCGGTGTTCCACGACCTGTTCCAGCGCCGCGAAAATCAGGAGAAGGCCGCTCCATGACGGACAAGACCGGGCGATTGTTCGAAGGCGCGGACTGGGACTTCCTCACCTTGCAGCGTATCCACGATGCCTGCGAGGACGTCGCGAAGAAGGAGCTCGGCCTCGACGTCTATCCGAACCAGATCGAGGTGATCACCGCCGAGCAGATGCTGGACGCCTACTCCTCCGTCGGCATGCCGCTGTTCTACAAGCACTGGTCCTTCGGTAAGCATTTTGCGTTTCACGAGGCCTCCTACCGCAAGGGCCTGATGGGCCTCGCCTACGAGATCGTGATCAATTCTTCGCCCTGCATCTCCTATTTGATGGAGGAGAACACGGCGACGATGCAGACGCTGGTGATTGCGCATGCCGCGTTCGGCCACAACCACTTCTTCAAGAACAACTACCTGTTCAAGCAGTGGACCGATGCCGACGGCATTCTGGACTATCTCGACTTCGCCAAGAACTACGTCTCGCAATGCGAGGCGCGCTATGGTCGCGTCGAGGTCGAGCGCACGCTCGACGCGGCGCATGCGCTGATGTCGCACGGCATCGACCGGTATCCCGGCAAGAAGAATATCGATCTGCGGGCTGAGGAAAAGCGCGCCGGCCGCCGTCGCCAGCACGAGGAGGAAGTCTTCAACGACCTCTGGCGCACCGTGCCGACAGGTCCGAGCAAGAGCCGGTCGGTGCTGAGCATCGAGCGGCGTCGCAAGCTGCTTGGCCTGCCGCAGGAAAACCTGCTCTACTTCCTGGAAAAGAGCGCGCCGCGGCTGGCGCCCTGGCAGCGTGAATTGCTGCGCATCGTCCGCCACATCGCACAGTATTTCTACCCGCAGAGCCAGACCAAGGTGATGAACGAGGGGACGGCGACCTACGTTCACTATCGCATCATGTCGACCCTGCATAAGCAGGGCCGTATCACCGACGGCAACTTCCTCGAATTCCTCCAGTCACACACCAACGTGGTGTTCCAGCCCGAGTTCGACGATCCGCGCTTCTCCGGCTTTAATCCTTATGCGCTCGGTTTTGCGATGATGCAGGATATCGAGCGGATCGCTACGAATCCCGAGGCCGAGGACCGCGAGTGGTTCCCGGACATTGCCGGCAAGGGCGACGCCACGGGCGTGCTACGCGACGTCTGGGCCAACTACCGCGATGAGAGCTTCATCGGGCAGTTCCTCAGCCCCAGGCTGATGCGGCACCTGCGCATGTTCCATCTCCACGACGATCCCGAGGAGCGCGCCGGCATCCGGGTCGACGCCATCCACGACGAGCGCGGCTTCCGCCGTGTCCGCCGTGAGCTCGCGCGGCAGCACGATGTCGGCTTCATCGACGCCAATATCGAGGTGGTCGACGTCGACCTCGCCGGCGACCGCCGGCTGATCCTGCACCACCACGTCATCAAGGGCTCGCAGCTCAACGAGACCGACGCCAAGCGTGTGCTCCAGCATCTCGCCGATCTCTGGACCTACGACGTGTCGCTGATCGAGGTCGATGCCAACGACAAGGTTTTGCGGGAGTACGTAGTCAGCCCGCGGCCGATCCCCGCGGCGGCGTAACGCTCATGCGTGAAGCGTACACGGCGATTCCGGCAAGCCGCGTCCCCATTTTCGCCGTCATGCCCCGGCTTGACCGGGGCATCCAGCACGCCGCGGCTTCTCGGCTGAATCTCTGCGCCTCTGGAATACTGGATCGCCCGGTCAAGTGTTTAGTCCGGGGACATGGCTGACACCTGTTCGGACACATCACTGACAGGTTGGCCATTGGTCAAGTCGATTGCTGCGACCTGCCAGCTGGCAAAGAAGATTCCGTAGTGGCCATCGCGATCGAGGGGGCGGATGGCCAGGCGCTCGCGAGCGAAGGCCTGGGGGACTTTCCAGAACCGTCCCTTGAATGAGATGTAGGGTCTCGTCGATGAGACCCTGCGCACGGTCTCGCTGCTGTCATACTCGACCTGCGGAACGCGCGCG
>NZ_AXAS01000024.1 GCF_000472925.1 Bradyrhizobium sp. Ec3.3 | reverse complement strand
AGATATCGGGCACGTGGTGCTTTCGTGGTTTCCCGCGGACTTTGGTAATCGGCCAAATAAGCTTCACATCAACCGGATACACCTTCAGGTGTCGAGGGATGCCGACCGCCCAGGCCAGCCCGCGCTCCGTTAGCCCTTGTCGAAACGGTGCGCTAAGCCCGTANCCTGCATCGGCCAGCACACATCCAAAGTGCNCGTTGGCTGCCATCGCGCGGTCGATCTCGGCTAAAGCAATTTCCGGCTTGGACCGTGGCGTTCGGTGTTCGACTGGCACGCGAGCGCGCTTCAAACGAGACACGTCGCTTGCCCAACTGTCAGGCAGAAAGAGACGTAACGCGACCATCACTGGCACTTCGCCGCGCGCGAGCGTCAAAGACACCAGCGTTTGGCAATTTGCCGTTTTGCCGAGAGCCGACGCGTATTGAGCCGCAACACCAACCGAGCGTTCGCCCTTCTTCGGCAGTGAGGTGTCGTCAATAACGAGCACCGCATCGCTACCGCCGACAAGTCGGTCCGCCCGGTGGAGCAGCTCCGTCTCCAGCGGCGTCGCGTCCCAGACACCGTCCGCAATGAAATGGTGCAGCTGGTCGTAGTTGCCCGTGGCAAGGCGCTCCGCCATCGGCTGAACGCTCTTGCGATCGCCAGGACCGATCAATCCCGCAACATACAGAGGACACATGCGCTGCCGAGTCTTATGACCCAGCCGGTCCAAGAACGGCATCAGCCAGCGTTCAAGTTCGTCTTCCCATCCCGTCATGGTCAGCCCTCCAAGAGCCGACCACCCATGAATCATTGAAAAATTGATTCGGGAATCCTATAAAGCACGGCAAAACCGACAATCTGCCAAAGTAGTGCTAGTCGAGATCGCCGCCGGCATCGAAGCCGTCCAAGACGGCCGCATTCATATCGAGAAGATCAACGCCCCGTTCCTCTATACGCTGAAGGCCAGCGGCGAAGAGTTTGGCGCCGGCATCAATCATGCAATCGAACGCGGCTGGCTCGAGCTGCGCGAGAGGCGGGACCTATGTGCGGTTGCTGAAAACAGAAGTCGACTGACGTGGTCTCCGGTTTGAATCATCTCTCATGTAGGCGGAGAGGCGATCAAGCTGGGTCCCGAGACCGGCAAAACTTCGCGCGATATTCGTGAGCATGGCGGCACACTCTTTCGAGATTTCGGGCTGCCGAGCGCGGGATCTGTATTCGTCGGCAAGTGCTTGGCATTCTGCGGCTGTCAGCATGAACGACTCCTGGACGCTTCAAGAACGCAACAAATGCTTAGAGATGCCCCGGTTCCTATTTTTCCCGATGAGCGATGTCCGGCTCTTAGCGACCCCTGGCGAAACAGGTCCGCGCCAGCCATCCTTTTGCAGCACACCGCGAGTTGAGTAAAATTGGCCTTTAGGGCAATCGAACCCGCCGGTCGGTGCACTTGTGAACACAGAGCTGGCTGGCCACGCTGCGCGATGCCGGCGAATACATTGCCGAGCTGCCGAAGGCCGTGCACGATCGCCCGGAATGGCAGGCCGCGATGGAGGCGCTGATCCTGGTCGCTGAGAAAGGCGGTCCGACGATGCTTGCTCGCATCGGGATTATGCGAGCCTTGAACAGCGGTAAGAAGCGAGGCCCGGCATTGGAGGCAAATCCGAACCGGACCTCGCAGCCGCCAACCCCGCGGGGGAATCGACGACGACGACAGATTGCACGATAGGCTGACATACGCCTTACGCCCCGCCAGCGTGAGAACCGGCTCGGCAACGGTTGAATTGCCAGTGTGCTCCGCCCTCCATGCGCCGTTGATGGCGCCGTTGAGAGACGTGTACGTGACGGCCGCCCGCATGATCTCGGACGTCCGATCCTGCCCGCTTGATGGCATCGCGCATGAAGCCGCTGAAGCCGTCGACCGTGAACTGCTTCCCGAACTCGGTGGTGATGACGCAGACATGCTTGCGCGGCGTCGCCGCCAGCGCTTTTTGCAGATCCTCACTGATATGCACCCCGCGCTCGCGGGCTGGCGCTCCGCGCTGTGGATAAGCGGACGTCATGCGCCTGAGTGTGGCCGAAGGGCGACGGTGCTGGGTGCTCACATCTACTACCCTAATCTGTGATTCAGAATGTCGACGGGGACTAAGATGCGACGCGACACTGACTTCGCTGCCGAACGAAAGCGGCTCCTCGAGCAGGCCGCTGCGGCGCGCCTGCGCGCACATTCGGTTGCCCCGGGCGCGGAGCGAGACCGACTGATACGCCAGGCTAGGACCTGCGAGATCGGCGCGAACGGAAATGCTCGACCGACGTCGGACGACGCCCGGCTCCCGAACTAACTTGCGGCGCCAGATCGAGAACGAGGCCGCGCTCGCAGTTGGCGGGTAAACGAAACGGGCCGCCATGGCGACCCGTCAGAAGTGCCGTCAAGCTAACTTCACACACGGTCGTCGAGAGGATCGCAAGCGCGCCTAGTGGCGGTCAGTGACCAAAATAACCGGCGCCGATTCCTGGACGGGCTTGCGATTGCCCTCATCGGAAGCAACACTCGTGGGCTGGGCTGCAGCGCCTTGTGAGGCCTCCTGCCGACGCATGAGCGACGCGCGCTGGGTGGCTGAAATCGAGGCGAAAAAGGAACTTTTCACAAATCCGCCGGTTTTCTTTTGGGGCAGGCCGACCGGAGGTTTGCCATGCTCAAGGCACTCATTGTGGGAGCTATCGCCATCGGCCTAAGCGTCGCTCCAACAGCCACAAGCGCCATGTCGACGACCCACCAGACGACCCACAAAGTTCACCATGCAGGGAAGAAGATGGCGCCAGGCACGACGACCGGCATGTCGACTGGAACGACGACCGGAAATGCGGCCAGCGGTGCAAAGGCCAAGTCAGGATACTAAGGCCAGGTCAGGGTACCGCGCACAAGGGAGTGCGTGTCATGCGCCTTCAGACATTCAGGGACGACCACCACTCCAGACACTTCGACTTGATCGGTGGAAAACGACACCCCTGGTCAATTGATCTAGTCACCCTAACGGCGGCGAGCATCCTGGCGGCAGGCTTCACGTGTGCCCTCGTGGCTCTATGGCTCCGCTAGCGACGCGGAGTTGGCTCGAAAAAAATCTGAGGCGGGCGTGCCTGTATTGGAAGATGTCCCAGGCGCGGTAAGGTGTGCAGACGGCGCTTGAGGCGCCGCCTGCGTTAAGAACGCGCGTTACTGAGGGGTGATGGTACCGATCGGGCCGTACCCTCCAGGGATGACCGGGCCGGCCCCCAAGAGCCCCAGCAAGGGCGGCGGGATGGGGATGGATGGCACAACGGCCGGGCCAGGGGTGAAATCCCTGTAGATGCCACCGCTAACCTCATCGAGATCGCCGATGGATAGTTCGTGAAGTTCGTTGCTCATTCTCGCTCCTGCAATGGTTTAGGAAGAGAAGAGTGTGGCTCTCTTGGGTTCGTTCGCGCCGTGACCCACGTCACACCTAGGCGCCCGGAGGCCGAAAAGGAGCGCGACGGCGCGCGACGTTCCGCGGTCGTCATACCGGAGGTTCGCACGCGCGCGAGTGTGGACTCGCCTGTGTCCGGTCGAGACCGGGAAATCCCGAATGGGACCTTTGAGACGTCGTGAGCGTTGAGGTCTCCAAGCCAGGGCAGGATCGTGAACCCGGAGTTCCGGTCGTGAGTACGGTCCCTCTAGAACTTGAAAGGCGGTCCGCGCAGCGGTGGGCTGCCAGATTTGAACGGCCCATTTCACCAGCGCAGCAACAACGCCAGCCCGACAGCGACAGTCCGCAGGTTCTCGCTGCCCCAAAGCAAAAAAAGTCACCTGCCAAGATGAAGCTGCGACGCATGGCGAACCCGCCGGCCTAGGAGTTGGCGGGCAGTTTTTCGTTCACCGCCTGAGCTCCTCAATGATGTGCTGATCCCGCCCGATAGCCGCGGATCAGACTCCGGCCCTGGAGTGGCATCATGACGCAGAACTTCGTAATCGTGTGTGTCGTCGCTGCTTTGATTGTCATGGGCTTGCTTGCCTTCGTCCACGAGCGGCATGGAGAGTGCCTGCACGGGCGCCTGGTCAAAACCCATATGCCCTGCGGATCGGTCAGCCCGTCAATATAGGACGCGGAACCGAAGCGGCGCCGCCTGGAAAACGCGGGAACGTCGGGCCCTACTGCGCATTCAAACGGGATGAGGCAGCTAGCTTTCGGCCAGGCTGCTTTAGGCGGCTCGCTGATCCTCTTCGTCCTGTGGTTGGGACATCACGAGCAAGAGGCAGCCGTCGAGCGGCTGGAGCGCTACGAGTTCCCCCATACCGACCGGTGATCCGCCGGCTCGAGCGCGGCATCGCGGTGTGCGTCTCCGATGACCTCAGCTCGTCCCGGCGATCTCGTAAGGTTGCGCATCGGACAGTTCCGTCAACGGGGTCGCTCCCACATCGAAGTCTTTCTCTCCTTCGCCCGTGCGCTCGCAAGGGTTCTTTCGGACCTTGCATGCTCAAAGCAAGCATTAGCTCAAGGGCAGTGCGCCGCTGATCGTTGCAACCAGGACCGCACCTCTAGCGGGCAATTGTCTTTAAGGACAATTGCACGCTCTGGGTTTATCGTCTTGTATGAGCGTGCCTATCGGCAATCCGACAGGCCTCACAAGCAACGGTCCCGTAGTTGCCGGATCGTTGCTGGGGATTATGACCACAAATCACGGATGGCGTCGCGCGGGGACAAGGAGACGTGCACGACTTCATTGACGATTGTGGCGTCGGCTTACAGTCAGGCTGGGGAGCTTGAATTTAAGCGTCATGCTGATCGTGTGACGCAACGATTGTGTTTGCGTTCCAACCAAACGGGACGGCGCGCCTTTTTCATTTGCTTGTATCACCTCGGTGGGGAAAGCGATGAAGCATGGATTCGCGGCCGTCGGCGCTTGTTTATCGGACCCACAAGTCTGGAACGCCATAAAGCGTCGAGATCACCATTCGGTTGCGACCGTCGCGCTCCACCGACTGGTTCGTGATTTCGACTCGTATCGATTGCTACGCTATCGGCTGCTATCAACCGTTTCGTTAGCCGCCATTGTAACTGCCGTCGCCGCATTCGATGCGGGACTGTCGCCAGCGCTGGCGCAGTGCGCGGGTCCCGCGAGCAACACGATCTGTACGCTGGGCGGCAACCCCTATTCCGGCGGCATCAACGTCGATACCAATAACGGCCTGGGCGGCACCCCCATCGGCCTCACACTTCTACCCGGCGTCAATGTCGTCATCCCCGCCGGCGCAGGCAGCGTTAACGCCGTGAACGCCGCTAACTCAACGGGCGTAACTTCGGGCAGTGCCAACATCACCATCACTACGGATAGTGTGACCATCAACAATACGGCCAATCCTCTTACGGCTAACAACACCGGATTGCGGATCCAGTCGAGCGGCGACGCGATCATCAGCGCAACGAACACGACGATTGACGTGGCCGGCACCGCAAGTGAGGACGCGATCGTTGCGTTCGCAATGCCAAACCTGACGGGGATCCCACATCTGGCGAGCGTAACCTGGAGCGGCGGGAGCCTAACCTCTAGCGGAACCGAGGCGACTGGCATCCAGGCCGATAACCGCGGAATAGGAAACGCCGCAATAGTTGCTTCCGGCAATATCACGGGCACGCCGGGTGTAGGTGGGGCCGGTTTTTACGGCTTGATCGCTCATGCCGGTGACTCCCTGCTTGTCCCGTCGGGAGCCGGCGATGCGTCGGTGACATACAATAGTGGCACGATCAACGTGTTTGGAAACAAGCCTCGTGGCATCGTCGTATGGGCCGAGGGCGACGGCTCGGCATCGGTCACCACCAGTCCTGGCACCGTCATAACCGTCAGTGGCGCGAACCCCGGGGACGGCAGCCCTACTCAACCTGTGAAGGCGGGCATCGCTGTCCAGTTGGATTCGGCCACCGCAGCAAACGGACGGTCGCTAACTGCGACCGTAGCATCGACCATCATGAGCTTCGGGACCGCGGTCCCCGATTCGAATATTTTCAACGATCCCGTAGGTATCCGAACCATCAGTTACGCCGACGCGCCAACCACGGTGACCTACACCGGCCCCGGCATTACCACCCAGGGCGGTGGCGGCGCTGGCATCGTTGCCCTTTCCGGCAGTGGCAGCATCACCATCAATGCCACCGGGCCGATCGACACGACGAATAGCTCCAATGCTGTTGGCATATTGGCTGACAGTGGCACGATACTCGCTAGAAACAGCGGGCTACTCACCGATACCCAGACTTTGCACGGGCCGGTTGCGCGCTCCACAACGACAGGACATGTCGAGGTCAACGCGGCCAACGTATCGACGCCGGGACAGTTCGGTACCGCAATCAGCGCAACGAGCGGCAGCGGTGGCGTGACGGTCAACATCGCGCAAGGCGGATCGATCATGGGCGGCTGGCAGGCCGACCTGACCGGTGTCGGGCCGATTTGGGGCTTGCAGGCCACCGGTGTTTTCCTCAGCTCCGCAGGTGGGCTCGCGACCCTGACCAATGACGGGAGCATAAGCGCACTGTCTGATCGCGCCGTTGCCGGCGATCCGATCATCATCAACAACGGCACCATCACCGGTTTTGTCCAGCTCGCGGGCGTGAACGATGTCACCAACAACGGCATCTTCAACTTGCGCCATTTCGCCGACACCAATGGCGACGGAGTTCGCGACACGTTGCGTGTCGCGGTTTCAGATCTTGGTGGCAGTCCCAGTACCTTCACCAATAGCGGAACGTTGGCGTTGCTGGGCGGTCCTGGGGCGACCACCCTCGATGCCGCCGGCCAGTATTTGCCGCTGGGACTGAATTTCAATGCGATGGCGCTCGGCGGCCCCGTGCAGGGCCAGATTCTCGGGGCGACCAGCTTCACCAATTCCGGCATCATCGATCTGCAGGCCAATCCCGTTCCCGGTGACGTGTTGCTGATTTCGGGTGGCCATACGCCCGGCATGAGCGGTGGCGGTACATTCATCGCGAATGGCGGCCAGCTTCTGCTCGACACCGTGCTGAACGAGGGCGGCGCCAACTCGCACTCCGACGTGCTCGTGGTCGATGGCACCTCGCTTGGCGCTGGCGGTGCGACGCGGCTCTTTGCCAAGAATGCTGGCGGCGCTGGTGCGCTGACGGTCAACGACGGCATCCTGGTTGTGCAGGCACTTGATCCCGGCCGTTCAGCCGGCGGCGTCTTCACGCTCGGCGCGCCCGCCGTCGCCGGCCCTTACGAATACACCCTGTTCCTGGGCGGTGTCGGCGCCGATGCAGGAAACGGCAACTGGTACCTGCGCTCGACGCTGAACTGCACGCTGGCCCCGAACTTGCCAGAATGTCAGACACCGGTTCCGCCCATTCCACCGACGCCGACGACCCCAAACTTCCGCATCGAGACCTCGCTCTATGCGGCGATCCCGTCGATGGCGCTCCTGTATGGCCGCAATCTGCTCGATACGCTGCACGAGCGCGTCGGAGAGGAGTTCGATCCAAGCGCGGCCTCGGCCGGATACTACAAGGCTGCCCCGCTCACTCCCGGCTCACCGTATCTTGGCTGGGGTCGGATCATCGGCGTCAACGGTACGCAGCACGGCGACAGCCTCGGCGTGTTGAGTGGTGGCACCGGCGGTCCGCGCTTTGAATACCAATTCCTGGGGCTGCAGGCGGGCATGGATTTCCTCCGCCAAGACCGACCCGATGGTTCGCGCGATCACGCCGGTGGCTATTTCGCGATCGGCGGCAACCAGGGGCAGGTCACCCATTTCGACAGCAGAGAAGGCAATAGCGACTTCGCTGCCTACACGCTCGGCGGCTACTGGACTCATTTCGGGCCGACCGGCTGGTACCTTGATGCGATCCTGCAGGGCACCTTCTACGACATCAACTCGACGGCCAACCGCGGCCTGCCGACATTGAAGACTCAAGGCCAGGGTTTGGCCGCCTCACTCGAGGGCGGCTATCCCTTCAAGTTCGCCGGCGGCTGGTTCATCGAACCGCAGGCGCAGCTGATCTATCAGAACATCAACATCCATGACGCCACCGACATCGCGGCCCGGGTCCGCTTTGCCGACGTCGATTCGCTCGCCGCTCGAGTCGGCGCGAGGTTTGGTCGCACATGGGCGCTTGACGGGTTCGCGCAGCAGGCGATTACCGCCTGGATCCGGCCAAATCTCTGGAATGAATTCCGCGGCAACCCGGTCACATCGTTCTCTTCGGAAACCGGCTTCATTCCGTTCTTTGCTGATCTCGGCGGTCTCTGGGGCGAGATCAATGTCGGCGTCAGCGCGCAGGTGAGATCGAATACGACGCTCTATGCCAACGCGTCCTACCAGAGCCGGTTTGACGGCGGCGGATTCGCCTACACCGGCAAGGCCGGATTGCGGGTAAATTGGTGACGAAGGTTGCCATCTTCGAAATCAGCACGGCTCCCTGGCGAGGGAAAGGAACGCCTTCGCGTTGGGGACGTGCAAAAAAGCTACTAGAAAGCAGTGGAATTTGCTTTCCCAGTACGCTTACTAACCCATTGATTTTGAATGGAACATCGACGCCACTAGGCAGCCCTAGCGTCGGACATGCTGAAACCAACGTATAGCTATCGGAGTACCGCAAATTCCGGCCTATCAGTCGGCATGAGGAACGAAACCATCTGGATCATCGTCCCCGCTATCGGTTTCGCCATTTTTTTGGCGACGATCGTCCTGCTCATCGGCCGGTGATGCCAAGGCTCCGGCCGCCAAACCGTGATCTCGTCCGGACTGTCTCAGATCTGAAAATGTATTAGAGTTCGACGAGAGGATATTTCATGCCGCTTTCCGTCGATCACGTCCGTCTTCGTCCGGTCGAACCGCGCCATGCAGCGGCCTTCTGTTTCGCGCTGCTGACCGCGTCATGCGCGCTTGCGAGCTTTGCGCTCGCCTGCGCGACGCCCTTTGCGGCGTTCGCGGTCATTGCCGCGGCAGCACTGCCGCAACGCCCGGCGCTGCTTGTCATCACCGGTGCGTGGCTCGTCAACCAAACCATCGGATTCGCCG
Organism: Bradyrhizobium sp. Ec3.3; assembly: GCF_000472925.1. GTDB lineage: Bacteria > Pseudomonadota > Alphaproteobacteria > Rhizobiales > Xanthobacteraceae > Bradyrhizobium. Next base: position 140,843 of record NZ_AXAS01000024.1, on the reverse strand, counting down.
CGCTTCACTATCCGATCGATGCAAGCACGATGGCCTGGGGTGTTGCGATCGGCGCCGCCGCGCTGGCTGCGACCGCGGCAGCATCGGCTGTGCTCCAACATCTCTCCTTGAAGAGCACGCCGCTCGTGCTCGCCATTGCCCTGCTGTGCGCCTACGGCGCGTACGAGCTCATGCTGTTCGCTGTCACGCCTCTCCTTGGCGGAGCCGGTGCCTTCACGACGTCGGTCGTGGCGCGCCTCGGACTGCTCAACATCGCGTGGCTGATCGGCCTCCTTGCCACCTGCGAAATCGTTCGACTGATCGCCTCTGTCCATCGCGATCATGCGCTTTCGCGTTGAAGGACCATGGAGCGGCCTCGGACGCGCGAGCAACCTCGACAGCTGGCTGATCTCGCCCTGGCCGGCCGCCTGCGCCGTCCCGCCTTAACCGCGTTCGACTGATCGCCTTGTCTTGGCCCAAATTGCCGAGGCAAACTGCTGACGACCGTGCCTTGTGCGCGGCCTTCGCTGTCATTGCTCGCTTGCGATCGGAGACCGAATGGCTGTCAACAAGATCACCTGGGAACGCGTCGGCCGGGTCACCGAGCCCGGACGCTACATGTACACGTTCGGCTGGCTGACGATCACGGAGGGGGACATCCAGGTCTGGCAGCAGTACCCAGACGCTGCCTTCACGCTCCTGGCGCAAGCGCCGTCGGCCGATGCGGTCGGCGATGAATTCCATCTCGGCGCGTTCGACATCGCTCCCGACGCTCAACCAGCTTCCGATGGCGGATATGCGGGTGCGGCGACAGGCGGGCTTCACTAGTAGCGCGTCTGCCCCAGGTGCAGGGCGCCGCGGGGAACAGATGGCATAGGTGGTGCTTTGTCAGGGGCATGAACCATCTTGCCGCTCCCGATCAGGCCTTCCTGTTGCTGCTCATCGTCGTCTTCCTGGGCTCTTGTTGTGTGCGGCTCTTCTGGCAGCTCGAGCAGGCCCGCGCACACCGCAACCAACCGCCGCAGCGGCGATAGGTGCTTGAGGGCGACCACCGGCTGCCCGGTTTTCGCGATTTCGCTTATGGACACGCGGTCCGAACGCGCGCATCGTGGAGCTAAGAAACGCTCTGAATCCATTGATTTTTCTGACTAATCACCGCTCACGCGCGCCGTTCTTGATGTAGAAATCGAGCGGAGATGGTTATGCGTTTGATCGCGCAGGCCTTTCGATCGAGATGCCGAGCATGCATGAACGGCAGCTATCGGGACCGTTAAGCGTTGCGACAGCAGACGCATGACACATCGTCGCATCGCTTCAAGTGGATAAGCTGACCGAGGGAACCTATTGTCCAGCCGATGATGACACTGCTTGAAGCATTGCCGACCGTAATCGGGACGGCCGCCGTCGCACCGGCTTTGTTGATGCTCTGGCTCGTCATCGCGGCCGAGGAGCGTCCCGGCCCGCCGGCCCAGGTCTGGACTGCCTTCCTGCTCGGTGCGGCCAGCATTTCGCTGCTGGGGCTCGCCCGCGCGCCGTTCGCCAAGATGGTCGCAGCCCCCGACGATCCCTGGGCCGCGCTGGCCATGCATTCGATCTTCGGCGTGGCGCTGCCGGAGGAAGCGGTGAAGGTCATCGCCATCGTTCTGGTGTCCTCGACCAAGCGGCGGACCTTTGCCAATCCGATGGACACGGTGGTCTATGGCGCCGCCGTCGGGCTCGGCTTTGCCGCCTACGAAAACCTCGCCTATCTCGTGCAACATGCCGACATGTGGCGTTCGCTCGCGGCCCTGCGCAGCGTGCTCACGGTGCCCTTCCACGGCGCACTCGGCATCATTGCCGGAGCCTATCTCGCCATCGCCCGCTCGGGCACAGCGCTCGGCGCGCACCGCCATCATCGCGACTGGGCGCGTTTCTCGAGCCGCGTGCTGATGCTGATGGGCCCGCTCGCACTGCATGCGAGCTTCGATTTTCCGCTGCTGACCTTGCAGCGGATGCCCGACCTCGATCCGAATGTGCGGATGTGGCTCGGCGCGGCGAGCCTTCTGATCGGCTTCAGCTCGATCGCTTTCGCGATCCGCCTGGTGCGGCGCGTCGCGCGCCACCACGCACCGCGCACCGAGGTTGCGCGCGAGCGCCTCAGCCAGCTTCGGCGCATGTGGGCGCTGCTGGTGATCGGCGGCGGCGTCGGCTTTGTCGGCCTCGCCTTCGTGCTGACCTCGATCCATCACTGGCTGGTCAACCCCGATCACAACGTGACGCTGGTGCTGATCCCCATCGGTCTGACCTCGATCCTGCTCGGTATCGCCCTACTGGTTGTCACAACGGCGATCTACGTTCTCGGCCGCAACCGCATCCGCACCAGCGCGGAAGGGTTTTCATCCGCTCCCTGAGGCGGGTGGTCACGGCGGAACGCGCAGACTAGAGTGAACTGCAAGGTCCTTCAGGCTTGGAGACTTCCATGACGTCGCCCGAGGAATTTGCGCGCCTGCAGTCCGCCATGAGCCGAGCGGTCAAGGCGCATTGGAAAGCCTTCCTGTTCGAGGGCATCCTGCTTGTCATTCTCGGCATCGCCGCGCTGATCTTGCCGCCGCTCGCAAGCCTCGCCATCACGATCTTCCTCGGCTGGATGTTCCTGATCAGCGGCATCGGCGGGCTGGTTGTGACCTTCTGGGCGCGCAACATGCCGGGCTTCTGGTGGTCGCTGATCTCGGCGGCGCTGGCCGTGCTCGCCGGCATGGTCCTGCTGGCGCGGCCGATGCAGGCGGTGCTGACGCTGACGATCGTGCTCGGGGCGTATTTCCTCGCCGAGGGCGTCGCCACAATCATGTATGCGCTGGAGCATCGCCGCGAGCTGACCGGCCGCTGGTCGTGGCTCCTGATCTCCGGCCTCGTCGACATCGTGATCTCGTTCCTGGTCATCACGGGACTGCCGAGCTCGGCGGAATGGGCGATCGGTATCCTCGTCGGGGTCAACCTCCTGTTCGGCGGCGCCACGCTGATCGGCATCTCGCTTGCGGCACGCAACAGCAACACTTGAGCGGCGCGTTGGCTCCCCCTTGTTTGGGGGTGACAAGCCCCAAATGCTGCGCTATAGAGCGCGCCATGATCACCTTCGCCACCAGCTATTTTTGGTACTTTAGCTACGACAGCTCGCTGGCGGCGGGAGGATCGCGCTCAATCTGACACATTGCAGCAAGACATCCGAACAGCCGCCAGACCTGGCGGCTTTTTTATTGGCCGGCAGGTTCTCTAACAAACAGGAGCCCGCCGTGCTGAGCACGACCGACGATCTTCGTATCCGCGAACTGAAAGAGCTGAGCACGCCGGAAGAGGTGATGCGGGAAATCCCGCGCACGCTCACTGCAACCCGCGTGGTGATGGCGGCGCGCAACGCAATCCACGCCATCCTCAATGGCCAGGGCGACCGCCTTCTGGTCGTGGTCGGCCCCTGCTCCGTGCATGATCCCAAGGCTGCGATCGACTACGCCGAGAAGCTCGCACGACTGCGCGAGGATCTCGCCGACCAGCTCGAGATCGTGATGCGGGTCTATTTCGAGAAGCCGCGCACCACCGTCGGCTGGAAGGGTCTGATCAACGATCCCGACCTCGATGGCAGCTTCGACATCAACAAGGGTCTGCGGCTTGCACGCAACGTGCTGTCCGCGGTGAACAATCTGGGCCTGCCGGCAGGCGCTGAATTTCTCGACATGACGACGCCGCAATACATCGCCGACCTCGTGTCCTGGGCCGCGATCGGCGCGCGCACGACTGAAAGCCAGATCCATCGCGAGCTGGCGTCGGGGCTGTCCTGCCCGGTCGGCTTCAAGAACGGCACCGACGGTAATGTCCGCATCGCTGCGGACGCGGTGAAATCAGCCGCCCATCCGCACCATTTCATGGCGGTGACCAAGCGCGGCCGCTCGGCGATCGCGTCGACCGCGGGCAACGAGGACTGTCACATCATCCTGCGCGGCGGCAGCAAGCCGAACTATGACGCAGCGAGCGTTGCAGCGGCCTGCACCGAGCTCGCCAAGTCCGGCGTCGGGCCCCGCCTGATGGTGGATGCGAGCCACGCCAATTCGAGCAAGAAGCCGGAGAACCAGCCGCTCGTCACCGCCGACATCGCCGGCCAGATCGCAGGTGGCGAGAGCCGCATCATGGGTGTGATGATCGAGAGCAACCTCGTCGCCGGCCGCCAGGACGTGGTGCCGGGCAAGCCGCTCACTTACGGCCAGAGCATCACCGATGGCTGCATCGACTGGACGACGACGGCGAGCGTGCTCAAGCAGCTCGCCGACGCGGTCGAAATCCGGCGGAACACGCAGCGCTCCGGAGTCCATGAGCGCTCGGCGTAGACCAGGACCTCCCGGGCGGGGCGAGCTGTCACGCCCTGCCCGCGGAGAATAACCTAACACCCGCGGCAGATGCTCTTGATCTTCTTGTCGAGCGCCTGGTTTTCCTTGCTCAGGGGATCAGTGGGATCGCTGAGGTTCTTCTCGTTCGGCACGTCCGAGGCGCGCGGCTGGCGATGACCGACCGGCGCTGGCAGCACCGAGCCCGAGGTCGCCCCTCCCGATGAAGCCCCCTTGCTGCCGGTCTGGGCGATGGCCGCGCCATCGAGCAAGACCAGAAGCGACAGGGCCACGACGATTTTTCTCATTCTGCTCCTCCATCCCGAAACGTCGGCTCGTCCTTGCCTCCACCCGCTCAGCTCTCAGGCGGATAAAGATGAACGTCGCCGCAATAGTCGACGATACGATAGCGCGTTTCTGTTGCCGCATCACCTTTGGCGGGTGCGGTATTTTGCACCGCCAACACGTAATTCGGGCCAACCGGCGATTTGCCGGCGCCGCCGGGAAGATCGAGCACGAATTCCGGCTGGCACAGCCCCGACACCCGGCCGCGCAGCGCGCGCATCAATTCCTGCCCCTCCGCGAGCGTGGTGCGCAGATGCGCAGTGCCGCGCGCGAGATCGCCATGATGCAGGTAGTAAGGCTTGATCCGGCATTCGACGAAAGCGCGCATCAAGTCCGACAGAGCGGAGACGTTGTCATTGACCCCGCGCAGCAGCACGGACTGGCTCACCATGGGAATGCCGGCATCAACGAGGCGGGCGCAAACGGCGCGCGCCTTGTCCGTAAGCTCGCGGGCGTGGTTGGCGTGCAGTGCGACCCAGGTCGTGGCGCCCTTCACCTTCAAGGCGGCGACCATCTCGTCGCTGACACGATCGGGATCGGCCACCGGCACGCGGGTGTGCAGGCGGATGATCTTGACGTGATCGATCCCGGCGAGATCGGCCATGATCTCGCCCATCCGCCGCGGCGACAGCATCAGGGGATCGCCGCCGGTGAGGATTACCTCCCAGATCTGACTGTGCGCGCGGATATACGCGATCGCTGCGCGATAGGCGCTCTCCGACAGCGCGTTCTCCTTGCCGGGGCCGACCATCTCGCGGCGGAAGCAGAAGCGGCAATACACTGCGCAGACATGCACGAGCTTGAACAGCACCCGGTCGGGATAGCGATGCACGATGCCCGGGACCGGCGACCAGGCGTGATCGCCGATCGGGTCGGCATCTTCGCCCGGCTGCACCTCGAGTTCCGCAGCATTCGGAACGAATTGCCGCGCGATGGGATCATCGGAATCGGAGCTGTCGATCAGGCCGACGAGCTCGGGCGTGATCGCGACCGCGTAGCGCGAGGCGACGCGCTCGAGCGCCGCGAGTTCGGAGGCCGGCGCGAGGCCGTGCTCTACGAGCTCGGCCGGCTCGCGCAAGGTGCGTGCAAGATTGGTCTTCTTCATGTCTCACCTTGAGGCGGCGTCCATACCACCTGATCAATCCGTAATGCGCCGCTCGCCAGCATCACCAGCCGGTCGAAGCCGAGCGCCACGCCGCTCGCCTCCGGCATTTGGCCGACGGCGGCGAGAAAGTCCTCGTCCAGCGGATAGGCCTCGCCATAGCGCCGCTGCTTCTCTGCCATCGACAGTTGAAAGCGCCGGCGTTGCTCGTCGGCATCGGTCAATTCGCCAAAGCCGTTAGCAAGCTCCACCCCGCAGGCATAGACCTCGAACCGCTCGGCCACCCGTGGATCGTCCGCCTTCGCCCGTGCGAGCGCTGCCTCGGGAGATGGGTATTCGAACAAAATGGTCAAACGCCCCTGCCCCAGATGCGGCTCGACAAGCTCGACCAGGACCTTGCTGAAGATGTCCGACCAGGTGTCGTCCTCCGTGACCCTTACCTTCAGCCCTGCAGCAGCGGCGAGCGCATCGCGGTCGCCCTCGTCGCCCGAAATGGTCGACAGCAGGTCGATGCCTGCAAACTGCTCGAAAGCATGGGCAACCGTCAAAACCTCCGGCTCCGCAAAGGGGTCGGCGGTTCGGCCACGGAACGAGAACTGGCCGATCCCGGTCGCCTGCGCGGCTTGGGCGATCACCACGATGCAGTCGGCCATGATGGCGTCGTAGGGAGCGCCTGCGCGGTACCATTCCAGCATGGTGAATTCGGGCAGATGCAGGTCGCCCCGCTCCCGGTCGCGAAACACCCGCGCCAGCTCGAAAATTCGCGGCTCCCCGGCCGCGAGCAGCTTCTTGCAGGCGAATTCCGGCGAAGTCCGCAAATACCGCGTCACCCGGCTGCCGTCAGGGCGCATGATCCCGGTCCGGGGCGCGTGCAGATGGGTCTCATTGCCCGGCGAGACCTGCAAAACCGAGGTTTCCACCTCGACAAAGCCCTGCTCGGCGAAGAAGGCCCGGACGGCCGCCGTGATCGCCGCCCTTGCCTGGAGGAATGGTCGCCGGTCGAGGTGGCGGTTGGGCGTCCAGAACGGGCTGCTGGGCTTGTCCCCAACCATTACCGGATCATCCCGGGGGGCAGCAAAACACTGGCATCCAACGGCAAAATCAGTATGTTGCGGCCCGAAACGGGCGCAGTGGCCCCATTTGAGGCCCCAAGTCCCCCCGAAATCAGACCATGTCCTGGCCGGTGCCGGGCCAAGCAAGCAGGAAATACAGCTTTGAGAGTCATCGCCAGTTCTATTCGCAAGGGCAACGTGATCGAGCAAGACGGCAAGCTTTACGTCGTCGTGACCGCCGAGAACATCCATCCCGGAAAGGGCACCCCGGTCAGCCAGATCGAAATGCGCCGAATCAGCGACGGGGTAAAGATCTCCGAGCGCTACAAGACGACCGACCAGGTCGAGAAGGTCACGATCGAGGAGCGGAACTACACCTTCCTCTATGAGGATGGTGACGGCTACCACTTCATGAATCCCGAGACCTATGACCAGGTCCAGGTTTCCAAGGACATCGTCGGCAACTCGGCCGCCTATCTCCAGGAGAGCATGACCGTCAAGCTGTCCATGCACGACGCCAATCCGGTGTCGATCGCGCTGCCGCAGCGCGTGACGCTGGAAGTGGTCGAGACCGAGCCCGTGACCAAGGGCCAGACCGCTTCCTCCTCCTACAAGCCCGCGGTGCTCTCCAACGGCGTCCGCACCACCGTGCCGCCGCACATCTCGGTTGGCACCCGCGTCGTGGTGATGACGGAAGACGGTTCTTACGCCGAGCGAGCCAAGGACTAGGCAAAGCAACCAAGCGGTCGGAACGGGCAAGGTCGCCGGGGGGCGAGACAACAGTGGGCAGGCACAGGTTCCGCTTCGTCTCATCTCTTGTGGGGTTGCTTACGCTTTTGGTCGCCGGCTCTGCGCCGCTGTCGGCGGACGAATTCCGCACCCCCTCGCTCACGGCCCTGCGCGTCGACTGGCGCGTAGCGCTCGACCAGCTCCGCAGCGAAATCAACGCGCATCCCGCCATCGCCGGTGACTTCGTGTTCACACAGCGGCGTTCGGTCGGCCGCTTCGATCCCCGCGCGCTGCCGGCGCTGGTGCAACTGAACGGGGTTTCCTCGCAGTTCTTCTCAGGTATCGCGCGCAGCTCGGTTCCGGTGCTGCTGCCCTTCGATGCCGCCGCCTATCTCGACGCGCAGCGCAGCGGCGCGCCGGCGAACCTGTCGCTTGCCCGCTACCAGTCCGACTTCGGCCCGGCCGACGTGTTCGATGCGGGCCCTGCCGGCTACGACGCCGTCTTCTCACTCGAGCCGGGCGCCGGCGAAGGCCTGCCGCAACGCGTGTTCGCAAAGCCGGTGGAGATCCAGATCACCGGTTCCGCGCTGATCTACGATCTTGCCGATCCCGCCGGCGGCAAGGGCGAACCGGTCAAGTCGCTATCCGGCCAATATCCGGATCTGCGCCGTTTCATCCGCGAAGGCTATGTGCGCTACGCCTTCAGCCGCTTCGGCGCCGCCTATGTCGTGTCGATCCAGTGTCTCGACAGCGTCGCCAAACCGCGGCGGCTCGCCTGCAAGGAAGCCTATCCGGTTGCCGAGCGTTTCCTCAAGGCGCTGCATGTGGCGGGCGGGCAGCGCTTGCGTCCGCTGACGGACGTCGCTTCCGAAATGGTCGATCGGCCCTCGGGGCGATCGGCGGATTTCGGCTACCGGCCGAGCGGCGACATCATTCCCAACACCGGCTACCGCAAACAGGCGGGCCATCCCGACGTCATGGCCTACGCGCAGATTCGCTTTCCGCTGGCGAAGGCGCCCGCCTTCGTCCGCTCGCAATCCTACAGCAAGCGCGACAAGACGGACGGGCCGACCGCCTATCCCTGGCGCGATAATTTTTGCGAGTCCCGCAGTTTCGAGGTCTGGCAGTGCCCGGGCGGCTACGGCCACCAGGGCGAGGACATCCGCGCCGCCGATTGCCCGGCAAATGCTGACGCCGGCGAACGCTGCGACCCCAAGCAGCAGAGCGTGGTCGCCGTGCGCGACGCGACCGTGATCCGCGGGCCGAAGGACCAGGCGGCGACGCTCCAGGTCAACAGCCGCACCGAGCACATCCGCTTCCGCTACATGCACATGAACCCGTCCGTGATGAACGCAGACGGTCTCGTCAACGGCCGCATGGTCAGCGAAGGTGAGAAGATCGGCGTGATCTCCAATTATCTCGACCATCCCGGCGGCACCTCGCTTCACCTGCATTTCGACGTCCAGGTGTTCACCCGCGAGGGCTGGATCTGGGTCAACCCCTACGTCACCCTCGTCTCCGCCTACGAACGCCTGATCCGCGGCCGCGGCCGCGAGTTCGGCCCGGAGGTCGCCGGCGCGGCGCAACCCCTCGCGCATGCCCTACCCGAGGACGTCGTCAAGCCAGACCAGCGCGAAGGCTCAGGCAGCGAAGAGAATTGAGGCGAGCGCGGCCGTCGACAGACGGCGTTTGCTCCACCTCAGCAGCGTCGCTGCGAGCGACCCGGACCTGGCGCCCTTCAGGCTCCGCCCTATCTGGCCTCAGAATTGCTTGGGTGCTGGGGGCGCAGCGACCAATGCGCGAGCGCCGTATTGAAAACGGAATAAGGGAAGCACATGCGTTTTTGGACCACGGCGGCCATGCTGACCGTCGCGTTCGCCGTCCCTGCCGATGCGCAGGAACTGAGCGGCACGTTGAAGAAGATCAAGGACACCGGCGCGATCACGCTCGGGGTGCGCGACGCCGCACCGCCTTTCAGCTACATCGACGACCACCAGAAGACCGTCGGCTACGCGATCGACATCTGCATGAAGATCGTCGACGAGATCAAGGCCGAGCTCAAGCTGGACAAGCTCGATGTCAACGAAACCGTCGTCACCTCGTCGAACCGCATTCCGCTGATGGCCAACGGCACCGTCGATCTCGAATGCGGCTCGACGACCAACAATGCCGAGCGCCAGAAGCAGGTGTCCTTCACCAACACGCATTTCCTCACGGCCAGCCGCTTCGTGTCCAAGAAGGCGCAGAAGCTTGACCAGATCGACGATCTCAAGGGCAAGACCGTCGTCTCGGTCTCTGGCTCGACCAATCTGGTCCAGCTCAACAAGGCCAATGCCGCCCGCTCGCTCGGCATCACCGTGATGAATGCCAAGGACACCCCCGAAGCGTTCCTGATGGTCGAGACCGACCGTGCCCAGGCCTTCGTCATGGACGACATCCAGCTCGCGACCATGATAGCGTCCTCGAAGGACCCCTCGCTCTACGCCATCAGCTCCGGTGCCTTCTCCGATCCGGAGCCCTACGGCATCATGCTGCGCAAGGACGATGTGCCATTCAAGACGGTCGTCGATCGTGCGACTGCCAAGCTCTACAAGAGCACCGAGATCGAGAAGATTTACAACAAATGGTTCATGGAGCCGGTGCCGCCGCGCGGCCTGAACTTCCACGTCCCGATGCCGGCCTCGATGAAGAAGGCCTTCGCGAACCCGTCCGACAATCCCGATCCTGCTTCGTACGGAGGTTGATCGCCACACGGTCGATCGAAACCGGACATGTTCCCCGCTCACGTGTCCCCGGTCGCGTTGCGTCCGGGGACACCAAGGATCCCGTTGCCGATGCGCGATGCAGAGAACCGCGACAGTCGCATTGCATCAATGGCCCACACGAAGCTGCCCGATCCCAGCCAGCGTTGACGCCGGCATTCAATTTGTGCAACGCGCCGCGCGTTGAGCCTCCTGTCCCGGAGAACGTCGATGGCACGCAAAATGCTTTTCAGTTGAGATGCTCGCAATCTTCATCATCGTCGGCATTTTCAGCGCGGGAATGGCCGCAGGCTACGGCATCCGAGATGCGATATCCCGACGCAGGCGCAGAAGGTCAAGGCACGCTGGTTAGGTCCGGAACCGCCTTGGTTCACGATCTTCTGACCCTGTCCGTGGTTTCGGACCGCGCCACCGGCCCCTATTCTGCGACGCGCCCCGCACGCTCGCGCTGAACGGATAGTTCCGACCATGCACAACAAACCATCCACATTGTCCGTGCTTGCAAGCGCCGTGTTTCTCCTTTGCGCCCACCGCGAGGCCTCCGCCATGCTTAAGGATGCCTCCATCAATCACGACACGGGTCAGGCCAATCGCAATTTCGAGCGCATGATCCATTCCGATCATGCCCCCGCAATCGACTGGAAGTCGATGGTGTCGGGCGCTGGCAAGGCGACGCAATAGCGCTAGTTGATGAATGTCGTGAGCTGAGCTCCTTCATCCGCCACGAACACCGCGATCAGCTCCGCCGGCTCCGTGTTGCTCGCATTCGCCGAGACCAGATGCGTGGAGCCCGGCGGTTCGAAGAAGGACTGACCGACCGTGAAGGTCTCGACAGGGCCACCGCCGAGCTGGGAGCGGATCTCGCCCTTGGTGATATAGGCGGTGACGGAGCCGGCGTGCCGGTGCGGCCGCGAGAAGCCGCCCGGGCCGTAAGTGACGCGCACGATGGTGACGCGCTTGCCCGGCACGTTCGGCAGCGCGTAGGAGCCGATCGGCTCGACCTTGTCGAGCGGCGAACCTTCAGCCGCACTCGCGCAAAGCGGCGCCAGCGCGCCGGAGACGGTGTCCATCGTCACCGGCAGCGCCTTTCCAAGGGCTAGCGCACAGGCGAGACCCGCGACGATCGCGAGCGACAGCGGTCGTGATTCAAGCCGCCAGGGTGTGGCGGAGATGGCTGATATCGTTGACGACATCCTGTGTCCTTTCGAAAGGGTATGATCACGACGCCTTGGCGTGCGCCATGGCCGGCCGTTGCGGCGGCGTCCACCGATAGGCGACCCCAAAACGGTTCCAGACGTTGATCGAGGCGATAGCCGAGGTCAGGTACATCAGCTCTACTGCCGAGAATTCGCGGCTTGCCTCGGCATAGACGTCGTCGCTGACACCTTCGGGCAGAAAGGTCAGCGCCTCGGTCCAGGCGAGCGCCGCCCGCTCGCGCGCCGAGAAGATCGGCGCCTCGCGCCACACCGCGACCAGATTGAGCTTGTCGACGGGCACGCCGAGCCGTTCGGACAGCAGGATGTGATGCTGCACGCAGAAGGCGCAGCCGTTGATCTGCGAGGCGCGCAGCTTGACCAGCTCGAGCAGCTGCTTGTCGAGACCGGCCTTGGCCGCAAGCTGGCCAAGCGCGAGCGTCAGGTCGTAGGCATCGGGGGCAAGCGCCTTGAAGTCTTCATATTCGCTGCGGGCGTGTGACATGGACCTCACCTCGTGATATTATAAGTGTACTTACAAGTTATCAGGGCTCTTATATTATGCGCAAGCCTCGCCGGATCACAAAGTCGCAAACGGAACGGACGCAAGTTCCGCCCGCCCCCGGCGAAGGCAAACGCGGCGAAGAGGGTTATCTCGGTTATCTCTTGCGCCAGGCCCAGGCCGCCGTGAGGCTCAGCATGGAGCGGAGCCTCGCCGATCTCGGCGTCACGCCGCCGCAATTTGCCGTGCTGACCATGCTGAAGGCCTATCCCGGCCTTTCCGGGGCCGAGGTCGCCCGCCTGACCTTTCTGACGCCGCAGACCGTCGGCGTGATCATCAGCAATCTCGAGCGCGACGGCGCGATCGGCAAGACGCCGCATCCCGTGCACGGCCGTATCCTGCAATGGACACTGACGGCGCGCGGCAAGACGCTCCTGAAGACGTGCCGGGAGCGTGTCGTCGCCCTGGAGCAGCGACTGGCCGCAGGCCTCGACGCGAAGGCGGAAATCACCGTCCGGCGCTGGCTGGCGCGGATCGCAACGGAGTTGCAGCAGGGCTAGGAAGGAACCGGCCTAATCGTCCCAGGACATGTCGGGGAATCCGGTGCCATCGCCACCGCGTTCGTAGTTTTCGGCCAGAATCGCCACGATGACGACGATCAACCCGGCGGCAAAGGGCCAGGGATTGGCGCGGATGAGGTCGAACAACTCCTGCATGGCAGCCATTCTGCGGGATGACATGCCAAAGTTCCGTAAATCGATGGGTCGAAAGTCGCCCTCCGGCGTCAGGTTTCACCAACGAGAGCGCCTGCTTCCGGCTAAGCTGTCTGCATGAACCAGCCTGATTCCTCACCCCATCCGACCCGCCGCACCGCGCTGCAATCCCTGCTCGGCGCAGCAGCCTTCATCGCCTCGCCTGCCCTGGCGGCCACCCCGCCCGGCTTCGATGAATGGCGCGAGAGTTTTCGTGCACGCGCGATGGCCAAGGGTATTTCGGCCGCTACCTGGCAGCGCGCGATGGCGCGCGTCGAGCCGGACATGAGCGTGTTCAAGGAGATCCGCAATCAGCCGGAGTTCAACGAGCAGGTCTGGCAATACATCAACCGTCGCGTGTCCGACTGGCGCATCATCAACGGCAAAATTGCGCTGAAGAACAACGAGGCGCTGTTCGCAAGCATCGAGCGTGATTTCGGCGTCGAGCGCGGCACGTTGCTCGCGCTGTGGGGCGTGGAATCCGCCTATGGCGATCCGCTGGTGCAGCAGAACCACATGAAGCCGGTATTTCCCTCGCTTGCCGCGCTCGCCTGGAACGAACCGCGGCGAAAGGCTTATTGGGAGACCGAGCTGATCAATGCGCTACGCATCGTCGACAAGGGCTGGAGCACGCCAGAACAGATGCAAGGCTCCTGGGCGGGCGCGATGGGGCATTCGCAATGGATGCCGGAAGTCTGGCTCAATGTCGGCATCGACTATGACGGCGATGGCAAGGTCTCGCCATTCGGCAAGCCCGACGATGCGCTGGGCTCGACGGCAAAATATCTCGTCAATCGCGGCAAGTGGCACCGTGGCGAGCATTGGGGCTACGAGGTGCGTGCGCCCGCCAACCTGAGCGGCGGTCGAACGTATGCGGCCTGGCAAGCCGCCGGCGTCACGCGCGCCGACGGCCAGCCGTTTCCGCAACCCACTGCATCTGCGCAGATGTGGACGCCTGTCCCGGGCGGCCCGACACTCCTGCTGGGACCGAACTTCTATTCGGTGAAGAGCTACAATCCATCGATGAACTATGCGCTGGCGATCTGCCATCTCGGCGATCGCTGCCTGGGCGCGCCGCCTTTCATCCAGCCCTTCCCCGGCTCCGAGCGCGCACTGACGCTTGCCGAAGTGCAGGAGATGCAGACGCGGCTCACGAAGGCCGGCTTCGACACCGGCGGCACCGACGGCCGCGTCGGCAACGATACCATGAAAGCGATCAAGGATTTTCAGCAGAGGGCCGGCATAACGCCCGCGGACGGTTATGGCGGGCTGAAGGTGCTGGCGAAGCTGCGGCAGGGCTCCTGAACTGATCCTGCCTCAATGCCGGTATTGCGGCTCCTCGGCATCGAGCTGGCGGCGGATGGCGGCGAGATGCAACCGCGCGGATTCGGAATCGCCCTCGCGCATCTGCCTGTAGGTCGCGGCTGCGGTCGCGGGATCGACGGGCAGCACCTTGCGCCCCCGTCGACATCGCCAGCACCTGCACCTCGGCGGCGCGCTCGAGATAATAGAGATCGTCCCAGGCCTCCGCGATGGACGGGGCGAGCACCATCACGCCGTGATGCTTCATGAAGACGATGTCGGCATCGCCAACCGCGGAGGCGATGCGGGCGCCCTCGCGATTGTCGAGCGCGAGGCCGTTGTAGTCGCGATCGACCGCCGTGCGGCCATAGAATTTGAGCGCGGTCTGGCCGGCCCAGATCAGAGGATCGCCCTCGGTCATCGACAGCGCCGTGGCATAGGGCATGTGGGTGTGGAAGGCGACTTTCGCGCGCGGCAGGCGCTTATGCATCTCGGCATGGATGTAGAAGGCGGTCGCCTCTGGCACGCCGTCGCCGTCGAGCACGTTGCCATGGAAGTCGCAGATCAACAGCTTTGACGCGGTCAGCTCGCGGAAGGCGTAGCCATAGGGATTGACGAGGAAGAGGTCGTCGTGGCCCGGCACCACTGCGGAGAAGTGGTTGCAGATGCCCTCCTCAAAGCCGTTCCGCGCCGCCATCCGGAAGCAGGCGGCGAGGTCCTCGCGCGCGGTGCGGATCGCATCGCTGGCGAGGTCCGGACGGTTCGAGCGAACGGGCGCGGGCGCATCGGAATGCAGACTGTGGGCCATGGCAAAGACATCTCTTGGGGTGAGGTCGTTGCCCGGCTTGTACAGGGGCGAGGCGCAGGCGTCAGCCCCTCGCCCCGCCGCCCTGCCCTGCGCCTCACGCCCGCCGCGGCGCGCTCCCGGCGTTCATGCCACCGTCGATGACAAGCTCGGTGCCGGTGACGTAGCGCGAGGCGTCGGAGGCGAGATAGAGCACGCCGCTGGCGATCTCCGCGGCCTGCCCTGCACGCGCCAACGGGGTTGCGAGCTTGGCGCGCTCCTCGGGATCGATCGGCGCGTTGCCCTGGTTGCCGGCAGCGCCCGTCGGGATCTTGCCCCAGATCGGCGTGTCGATGATGCCGGGATGCACCGAGTTGACGCGGATGCCATCGCCGGCGCCAGCGCACTCCATCGCGACCGATTTTGCGAACAGCCGCACGCCGCCCTTGGTGGCCGAATAGGCTGACAGCCCCGGTGCACCGCGCAGACCCGCGAGCGAGGACATCATGATGATGGAGCCGCCACCAAGCTTTCGCATCAATGGCAGGCAGTGCTTGACCGAGAGAAACACGCCGTCGAGGTTGACCGCATTCTGCTTGCGCCAGTCGGCGAGCGTCATGTCGACGATCGAGGGCACGGCGATGCCGATGCCGGCATTGGCGACCAGTACGTCAAGCCGGCCATAGCGTTTTGCGATCTCGGCTGCGATCTCCACCCAGCGCTCCTCGCTGGTGACGTCTTGCTCCAGGAAGATCGCCTTGCCGCCGGCCTTGATGATCCGCGCCACGACCTCGGGGCCACGGAGATCATCGACGTCGGTTGCGATGACGGTTGCGCCCTCCTTCGCCAGCAATTCGACGACGGCTTCGCCGATGCCCGAAGCGCCGCCGGTCACCAGCGCGACCTTTCCCTCTACCTGTCCTGTCATTTGCACTCCCCTTTTTTTGTTGTTGGGTTACGCTTATCGGATGGTTTGGGGCCCCTGGTCAGGCAAGGCGATATCGATGACGCGGAGTTGCACACGCTCGGCGCCCTGGTAGCGGTCGAGCGACAGCGCGCCCGCGACGTGCAGCTGCTGGCCGCGATTGGCGAGAAGCGCATTGCCGAGCTTCTGGCCGATGGAGCGGAACGCGATGCCGTTGACGATCGCGCCATCGCCCGACTTGAAGCGCAGTCGCAAATGCGCTTGCCCGACCTCGTCGGCATAGACGAGCTGATGCGCCGGCAGCGCCAGCACCGGCTCCGGATTGCCGCTGCCGAAGGGGCCGGCACGATTGAGCGTGTTGGCGAGCTCCGGCGTCACCGCGCGCGCGGACACTGCACCGTCGATAAAGAGCTCGTTGACGTGGCGCGCTTCCGCAACCTCGCGCGCGAGCGCGCTTTCGAGGTAGGCGCGGAATTCGGCTAGCTTCTCCTTGCGAAGCGTGACGCCGGCAGCCATGGCATGCCCGCCGCCCTTCAGCAAAATACCGTCGGCAACGGCCTGCCGTACCGCCTTGCCGAGATCGACGCCGGCGATCGAGCGGCCCGAGCCGGTGCCGATGCCGCCGGGCTCGAGTGCGATGGCAAACGCGGGCCGCGAAAACTTCTCCTTCAGCCGGGAGGCGACGAGGCCGACCACGCCGGGATGCCAGCCTTCGGACGCCGTGACGATCACGCCGAGCTTGTCCTCGAGCCCGATCGAGGCGAGCGCCTCGGCTTCGGCCTGGGCTTCCGCCGCCTGCTCGATGATGCGGCGCTCGCTGTTCAGGCGGTCGAGCTCAGCCGCGATCCGTGCGGCCTCGACGCCGTCGCCTTCCAGCAGCAGCCGCACGCCGAGATCGGCGCGGCCGATGCGCCCGCCCGCATTGATGCGCGGCCCCAGCATGAAGCCGAGATGCCAGGCCTCCGGCGGGCCGTTGAGCCGCGCGATGTCCATCAGCGCGGTGTGGCCGACATGGTCGCGCCGCCGCATCGCGATCAGCCCTTTGGCGACGAAGGCGCGGTTGAGGCCGATGAGCGGCGCCACGTCGGCGACCGTGCCGAGCGCGACGTGATGCAGCATGCCCAGGAGATCGGGCTCGGGCATCTCGGACGTCCAGAAGCCGCGCTGGCGCAGCTCGCGATTGACCGCAACCAGCGTGACCAGCACCAGCCCCACGGCGGCAAGATGGCCGAGGCCGGAGAGATCGTCGAGCCGGTTCGGATTGACCAGCGCGTCGACCGCCGGCAGCTCGGCGCCGGCCTGATGGTGATCGATCACCACCACGGACATGCCGAGCCGTTTTGCCTCGGCGAGCGGCTCGATGCTGGTGGTGCCGCAATCGACGGTCACGAGCAGCGTCGCGCCCTTCGCAGCAAGCGCCCGCACCGCTTCCGTGTTCGGGCCGTAGCCTTCGAAAATGCGGTCGGGAATGTGGATCAGGGGATCGAGCCCGCAATGGCGCAGATGCCAGGCGAGCAGCGCGGCCGAGGTCGCGCCGTCGACGTCGTAGTCGCCGAAGATCGCGACCTTCTCGCCCTTCGCAGCGGCCTCCGCGATGCGTTTGGCGGCGGCCTCCATCTCCGTCACCGTGAACGGGTCCGGCAGCAATTTGCGGATGGTCGGATCGAGGAAGTCATTGACCGCGTCGATGTCGACACCGCGCCCGGCCAGCACCCGCGCCAGAAGCTCCGGAAGCTGATGGCGCTGGACGATGGCGAGCGCCCTTGCCGCCCCGCGCGCGTCCAGCCGGTCACGCCAGAGCTTGTCGGTGAGCGAGCGCGCGACGCCGAGGAACGCCTGGGGCAACTCGACGGGCAAGGCGGTGGCGGGCAGCGTCATGATTCGAGGGCTTCGATGGGTTCAGATCAGGCCGGTGGCCTCGGGCAGTCAGGATTCCGCCGGGAAACTCGAGCCATTTGCAATGTCCGGGCCGAACAAAGCAGTGGATTGCCGAAACCGTAAGCGATCTGACTATCATTTGAGCAGTCGCGCCGGCAGCAAATTAAGTGGGCGTTAGGCGGAATCCTCGAAAAAGGCTCGTATTCGATCTGTAATTTTTAGTTCCGGGTCATTGCAGGTCAGACTTCATTGCAAGGGAATTCCCTCGATGTCTGCTGCGCTGGCCATGAAGACCAAGCCGCTTCCCACCGGAACCAATCCTGAACCCGCCGACGACAATTCCGACATCTCCGCGCTGATCAACCGGCTGACGGCTGAGGTCAATCAGATCGCGGTCGACAAGACCAAGGCGATCCAGCAGATCACCAACCAGATGAAGATGCTGGCGCTGAACGCGCTGATCGAGAGCTCGCGCGCCGGCGCGCAGGGCGCGGGCTTCGCCGTGGTGGCGCAGGAGGTGCGCGGCGTCGGCCAGCAGGTCGAGACCATCGCGCGCGAGCTCGAGACACAACTGACGAAGCGCAACGGCGACCTCGTCTCCTCGATCGAGCGCATGAGCCAGCGCTCGCGCGGCGAGCGCATGATGGATCTGTCGCTCAATGCCATCGAGCTGATCGATCGCAACCTCTATGAACGCACCTGCGACGTGCGCTGGTGGGCGACCGACTCGGCCGTTGTCGACTGCGCGGCATCCCCGAGCGCAGCGGCAGTTTCACACGTCTCGCAGCGTCTCGGCGTCATCCTCGGCGCCTACACCGTTTATCTCGACCTCTGGCTCTGCGACCTCGACGGCAACGTGATCGCCAATGGCCGGGCCGACCGCTTTCGCGTAGTCGGGCAGAACGTCGCCAATACAAGATGGTTTCGCGAGGCGCGCACCTTGCGTTCCGGCGACGATTATGTCGCCGGCGATGTCGAGAACCAGCCGCTGCTCGGCAATGCGCAGGTCGCAACCTATTGCGCGAGCGTGCGCACGGGCGGCGAGGTCAACGGCGCGCCGATCGGCGTGCTCGCCATCCATTTCGACTGGGAGTCGCAGGCCCGCGCCATCGTGCAGGGCGTGCGCGTCGGCGACAGCGACAAGGCGCGCGTGCTGCTGGTCGACTCGAACCTTCGTGTCATCGCCGCCTCCGACGGCCAGGGTATTTTGTCAGAGCGCGTCTCGCTCTCGATGAATGGCCAGCGCTCCGGTTTCTATCACGACCGCACCGGCGCCCTCGTCGCCTTCCACGCCACGCCAGGCTACGAGACCTACCGGGGCTTGGGCTGGTACGGCGTGATCATCTGCGGGGCTTGATCAGCCGAAACGGAATGGCCAACGCTCGGTCGTTCGCCGGCCCGAACAAAAATCGCGAAAACAACCCCATGCAAAGTAGCCGGAAGTAGCGGCCGGAGGCCAACGCATTTCGGACCCCCCTTTGACACGTCGGGCAAATCAGGGGCAATAGTCGATCATCGCGCAGATCACGGCAAGCGGCGGACAGCTTTGCACCCGGGATTTGAATCGCCTCCCCGCAACCGACTGTCTATGGTCTGCTGATGTCGCGTCTCGTGTGTCTGTCGATTGCCATCGTTCTGTCGCTACTGCCGGCCGCCGTGACGGCTGCGCCAAGTCACAAGCGGCCGGCGCCCATCTGGCACGGCTACGGCTTCCTGCCGGGCTATCATCAGCCGCCGAGCAACAGCCTTCCGCTTTATGCCCAGAAAGCCGCGGTGCGGCGCATGGCGCGCAGCAACCGACGCCCATGGTACATTGACCCGGTCCCCAGCTATTACGGGTTTGACGGCAACTGGCACTATTTCGGCCGGCCCGGTTTTTATGGTGGCCGCTACAACAACGGCAGCTTTGGCCCGTGCTGGACGCGGACACCGATCGGACCGATCTGGAATTGCGGCTGACTGCGCATTGCGCTCCGGGAAGTCGGCTGACACGTGGAAGGTGCCCATCGAGATTATCTCCGGGTTCGTCTCAGCGGCGTAGGATCGATTGATCAACCCCCGCGTTCGCTAAATTTGGACAACAGCGCAATCATAGCTGCGGTCCGGATAAGCCCGGTTCGCGTTCAGCTCGGAAAACATTGCTATAAAGGTTTGCTATCCATTGCCGACCGCTCGAGGTGATATTGAGATAGCGTATGGCGCTCTGAATTTGCGGGGCGACATTGTTCCAATAGAACTGCGGGTACTTATAAACGACGTCGGCAGGCGTTTCGTAACCGAGCTTCTTGTTCAGCCCGATTTCCTCAAACTCATGGAACAGTGCATTTGCCTTTCTGAGATAGTTGGGATCGCCAAGTTGACCGATAAGATCCGCAGCGCGCAGCAACATTCCTTCCTCTTCGATCAGTTCGTCGTTTGAGGAATCCGTATAGGGAAAGCGCGTAAATTCTATCGCTCGGGCAATTCGGCTCGCATCGACGTCTTCGACACCGTCGAGACGCTCAACAACGAACAACTTCGAGCGGTCCACATGATAGGGTGCGAGGGAGGCGTCCGATGCCCCTCGTGGGAGGCGAATTGTACGGCCGGTCACATCGGCGACGTAGGAGTCTTCGTTGTCTCCTTGAACGATCCCGCGCACGAACCCAATATCGTGCATGAGACAAGCCAGGATGAAATTCGCGTAGTCTACGGCTGTCGTCGGCCGCAACAACATCCGTCCCATCAGGATGTCGTGCCCCGCAAGAGTGACAAGCATAGTGTGTTCTATGTCGTGATACAGAGCGTCGCTGTTGCCAACGCATTCCAATGTAAGTCTCGCAGCAAACGGAAGGACTTCGGTCAGGCCTGCATGCGAAGAACCAAACCGATCTCGAGTATCGGACGTAAGAAATGACGATAACGTATGCGCTAACAGTTCTGGAATCGTGATCACCTGAACACCCGTTCAGAGGGTGAGCTCAACAGAATGGTTGACCTCGTCGACCCAAGATCGTGCCGAGACTTTTGCTCGGAAAGTTGACCTAGATCAAAGGTCAGCCCAGCTATCAAGCTCGCCGTTTGAGCTCGTGCGGGAAGTGCGGTTCGGCGGATGGCCGCCTTGCCAGCGCGTTGACCACTCCGCTCGATGGTTCACGATGCTTGCAGATCGTCATTGGCGACCGCCCAGCCGCCCTCCGATATGAATTGCCGGACCTGCCGGACGGTCAGCACACCGCGCCGAAGGGCTCGGCTCGAACTTAGGAGGACAACCAAGCCCATCGCCATCAACAGCACGCCCAGCAAGGTCGCCGTCCACCCCAACCCGTCCTCGCCCGCCTCGGCGGCAGGAACTGCAACGGCCGGAGCCGTCGGGGGGACAACCGCGTCGCCGTCGGCCGGCATGGCGGCCAAGAGCATCTCCACGTCGACCTGGCCCCCCTTGGGATCGAGCGGCGTCAGTCGATCGGCCGGGAGCCTGGCTATACCGGGTTCGGACGGCGCGAGCGCCGGGGCCTCCGTAGCGACAACGGGACTGGCATCGGCCACCTTGAGCTCGGGCGCGGACGGGGCATGGCGGTTGGCGTCCGTCGGCGCCGAGGGGAGCAGCTCCGCACGCGCATCCACAGCCACCTTTCCGCTGCGCGGGGCGGCCTCGCTTTTCTTCGAAGGGGCGGCATGTTTCGCGGCCTGATGGCGAACCGACTTCTTCCCGATCAGGGTGCCCTCCGCGGCCTGAAACCAGCATTTGCGGCGGCCGTCGAAGCGATAGACCCAATGCTGGCCCTCAGCGGACGACTTGCCGGGCTGCGACGCACAATCCGAGTTGGATGGAGCTGGCGGCGAGGCTTCCACCGGATCGGCTTGGCCCAATAAGCCAGAGAAGGGATTCGATAATGCAGGTGACGTCGACAGACCTGCGAGAAGGAGAAAAGCAGCGGAGCAAAACACTCGCAAATGACCGGACATGAAAACCCCCGGTGTTGCGCCCCACCCGGCACGACTTTTGGCTCCAACCTAGGTCGCAATGCGACTCAAATCGGGCAACGCGGAGGCTTCATTCCGCCCGTGCTGGACACGGACACCGTTCGGACCGATCTGGAATTGCGGCCAACGCGCCCGGCAAGTCAGGAGCAACAGTGGATCTTTGCGCCGTTCACCCCGCCGATGAATGGATGACGACACCGTACTGTTGGGCAATCGTCGCAACGGTCCGGATAGCCGGCGTCTGTCCGCTGCGCTTTCCCAACTCGTCGAAGGCACTGAACATGCGATCGAGGCCGGCGCCCGGCATCGCGAGCACCAGGAGGTGCGCGGTATCGGCGCCCACGTTGCGATAGCCGTGGCGCCGGTGGCGGGGAGCAAAAAGAAACGCCCCGGCGCCGAGACGCAGCGGATCGGTTGCACCTTCGATGTCGACGAGCAGTTCGCCGCTCAGTACATAAAAGGCTTCGTCCTCGCGGGTGTGCGTGTGCGGCGGTGCGCCGCGGCCCGGCGGCACGATGGACTCCCAGATGGAGAACTGCTGGCCGGTATCGCTCGCCATCGCCTTGTAGCTGTGGGTCACACCGAGCACGTCGAGCGTGGGTCCGGTCCCCGGCGCCCGGAAGAGCGGGCTCAATTGCGAAACATCGCGGCTTGCATCGCGGGTCATGACGGTTCCCTCCATATGTCGGGTTGCGATGCGTTGTCGTTTAGCGTGAGTGAACCCCATTGACGCAGTAACGTTCCGCACCCGAGTGATGCCTGCCGTGGCCGCGCGATGTCGGAACCGGCCTCGTCGCCCGGTCGAACGCCACTTGTCGCACCTTCCGCACTTCCCAAATGAGTGGGGTAGCCGCACCGCTTGTTTTCGCGGAAAGCGCGAGGCTCGTCCCAGGTTCTCCGGCGCGGAGACCAGCATGCCCTCACCGGCACCCGCAAACGAAACCCAGAGGCTGGCTGCCCTGCACGCGCTCGACATTGTCGATAGCGCGCCGGAAACCGCTTACGACGAAATCACCGAGCTTGCGGCGCAACTCTGCGGCTGCCCGGTCTCCTATATCAGTTTCATCGACGACGACCGGCGCTGGCTCAAGGCAAGATATGGCTTGCCGGCCGAAGTGACCGACGCACCACGTTCGACCGCCGTGTGCACGACGACGATTTGCGGTACCGAGCTGCTCGTCATTCCAGACCTGAAACAGGATCCACGCTTCGAGAACAGCCCGATGGTCGCGCTGACGCCGTCCTGCCGCTTCTATTGCGGCATGCCGCTCATTACCGATGAAGGCTATGCGCTCGGGACGCTTTGCGTGATGGATTTCGAGCCGCGGCAGCTTTCCTTCGACCAGACCGAGGCCCTGCGAATGCTGTCGCATCAGGTGCTCGCGCAACTGGAGCTCCGCCGCAAGCTGATCGCGTACGGCCAGACGATCAGGGAGCTCGAGCAGGCGCGAGGCGAGACCGCTGTCGAGAGAGCGCGCGCCGAAGAGCTGCTGCGCAACGTCTTGCCGGCGCCGATCGCCGACGAGTTGAAGCGCAGCGGCAGGGTTGCGCCCAAATATACGCGGTCGGCGACCATCCTGTTTGCAGACATCCAGGGCTTTACGCTGCTGGCCGAACGGACCGAGCCGGCCAGGCTCATCAACCTCCTCGACGAGTATTTCTCGGCACTCGACGAAATCGGCGCTCGGTACGGTCTGGAGAAGGTCAAGACCATGGGCGACGCCTACATGGCAGTGGCTGGCGTGCTTTCGCCCGACCGACGGCACTCGATAGACGTTTGTCTGGCGGCCCTGGAGATGCGAGCCCGGCTCGATCACCTGAAGACGCAATGCGAAGCGATTGGCGAACATGCGCTGCAATTACGCATCGGCATCCATACCGGGCCAGTTATTTCCGGCGTTGTCGGTCACCGCAGGATGACCTTCGATATCTGGGGCGATGCGGTCAACACCGCATGGTTCATGGAGGCGTTCGGGCTCGCAGGACGTATCAACGTCTCGGAAACTGTGGCCGGACATGTCCGTGAATTCTTCGAACTGGAGACGCGCGGCCCGATCGAAGCCAAGCACGAACGCACGCACGAAATGTTCTTTCTCAATGGCCTGAAGAAGGAGTACTGCCGCGGCGGGGACCGCCATTTTCCGAATGACCGGTTTCTTGCCGTGTATCACCGTATCGGCGGTTCACGGCTGGCCGCGGAGCGCTGAGAGCGCGCGCGTAGGCTTCACGTTCGGGGAAGCTGTTCGACTTCGGCCTGCTCAGCGAAAGCCGGCGATCATCGTCGCTGGCGCAGAGGTTCATCCTCGTGCCTTCAGCCCCGCTTGAAGCGCGTTGCGCTTTCCTTGCCCTCGGGGAGACTTCCGGCTCGCAATCAAGCGCAACAGTCGGCGATGCAATATCTGTGGATCATAGGGCGGAGGCAGCGGTCCATTCTCGCAAAGCGACGTTGCCACATCGGCTGCGCGTTTGGGCGTACCGGTCAGGATCAGCGTAAGGTCGGGCCTGTTGTTTCGGATCCAATTGGCGATACCGAAGCCATCACCGGCCAGCTCGACATTGCTCACAACGATTTCAGGAGTGAACGTATCATCCTCGATGAACAAAATCGCTTCATCCGCCGATTTGGCTTCCAGCACGCGATAGCCACATCCGCGCAGGAACTCGGCGAGCGGCATCCGCATCAGCACGTCACCTTCGGCGAGCAAGATGGTCCGCGTCTTCGTGTCCGGTCGTACGTCCATGCCGGCTAACCGGTGCAGCGCTGGAGCGTTCCTAGCCGTTCAGCAGCGATTTGACCCCTCTGATCACGCGGCCGAAATCCCATGGCTTGGCGAAGAATTCATCGCAGAGAGCATCTTCCGGAGGTCGTTCCGAAGACGTAAGGGCGATCTTGAGATGGGGATGCGTGGTTCTGACAGCTTTCGCCAAACCGACACCGTCCATCGAACCCGGCATCCGAACATCGCTCAGCAACAGCGCCACGGTTATCCCTGACCGCAGGATTTCCAGGGCCTCGTCCGCATCGCTGCATTCGATGACGACCAGCTCCGCGCCCCGCAGTACATCCGCGATCATTGCGCGAACCAGGACGTCGTCGTCCACCACAAGCACCGGGCGCTTCATGAAGCTGTCTGCGACCGGTTCCAGCCTCCCGCCTGTGTTCACTTTCTCACCTGCCTCAATGGGTTCGCATGAGCTAAATCGATCCCGACGACGAAGGTTCCGAGGCGCATCGGTAACTCCCTCGTGCAATAGCCATAGAATGGTCGAGTCGCCTTTAACTGGGTTAAGCGCAGCGTCTGCGACTCCTGGGTCAACCGCAGGGCGGCCTCTGTCGGATCGATGTCATGGCTTATGGTGATCTCTGCTTTTGGCTAACCACTCCAGCAACTCCAGCGCTGTATCGATTTGCTCAAGCTGACGCTCGGTTTCCTGGCGTGAAACGTCCGACGAGCCACTCTCGAGCTGCTTGAGCAGCTGTCGCCTTCGAGCAAGCAGATTTGTCACGGCAGACATGATCGGCAACCAGAGCCGACCTCCGACGTTCCTACGCGCGCCTGACAGCACTCCAGCCTGTTGGTGATGCCGCCCAAACCGGTGGCGACGAACTCCAAGTTGCCGGCGGCTCCGAAGTCAGCCTCTTGAGCGGACACGCTCGGCCGGCCGCACGCAAGCAAAGTTCAGCTACTGTTCGGAATGTGGGAGATCGTCGAAGACCTCGACCAGGCGGAAGCGCTCGCACATCAGCATCATGTCCTCGCTGAATCGTCCGAGCCGTCCGAAATAAGCGCGATGGGCACTCCCCCAATAGGCCAGGCTCCGATCGCCCTCGCCTTCATCGTAGGCAAAGGCGGCGTCGACTTCGTTGAAGCGCCGATACGTGACCTCGGTGGTTTCGATGGCACAGCGCGGTTCTCCGCGTCCGTCGAGGACGACCCAGCGCTCGCCAGGCGTCGAGGTGTTCGGCTCGTCTTCCGTGCTGCACGTTGCGGTCTTGATGCCTTTGATGACCAGTTCGAGCAATTCATCGGCGAGCGCGGGACTGTCGCCGAAGGCGAACGTCCGCAGATGCTGATAGCATTCGGGAACCGTTTTGCTCATGGTTTTCCGACTTCTTCAGGGAGTGCCGATGCTACACGAACCTGCTCCAACGGTAAGGAATGACACTTGCCTGGTACGATCGCACCTGATTTAAGCGCAATCCGACCACAACCTGATAGAGAATGCGGGATTTGGCAAATGCCGTATGGTCAGTGATCTGGACACCGCGCCCAGGCTTCGTTTCGGGCTAGTTGCGCCCCTCTATCGAGGACGAGATGCTGCTCATTGGGGTAAACCGATCGCCCTTCACGCGGCGCGTCGCAATAACGCTCAAGATCTATGAGGTGCCGTTCGAGCAGCGGCCTCTTTCAGGCTTCGGCGATCGGGACAAGGTACTCGCAAGCAACCCGCTCGGCCGGATCCCCGCGCTTGTGCTCGACGATGGTGAGACGCTGGTCGACAGCAACGCCATCATCGACCATCTGGACGAAATGTATGGTCGCCATCGCGCCTTGACGCCTGCCGCCGGCCGGGACCGCCGCGCCGTGCAAAAGGTTGCCGCGCTCATGATGGGGGCGTGCGAGAAAGGCCTTCAGGCCGCCTACGAGCGCAATCATCGTCCGCCGGAAAAGCTGCACCAGCCCTGGATCGACGATTGCATGGCGCAGATGACGAATGCGCTAGCTACGATCGATGCAATGATCGAGCAGGGCTCGCCCTATTTGCTGCTCGGCCGTCTCACCCAGGCCGATGTCACCGCTTTCGTCGCGGAACGGCTCGCAAGGGGACTCGGCATCGACACGGCTGCGCGGATGCCACGCCTGCGCGAACTAGCGAAGCGTTTAGCCGACGAGGACACGTTCCGCTCGACCGAGCCTTGAAAGCGACGCATCACTCTCGGGGGGGCCACCAGAGTTTGTAAGCGCCCTGCCCTAGCACCCCAGCCGATCGGCAATCCCGCCAAAATCCTTCGCGACGATGTCCCAGTCGCCCGTGGCTTCGAAGTCGATCTTCTGAAGCGGACCATATTCGGTCGGGCGAGCGACGAAGGCGGTCTTCAAGCCGTGGCTCTGTGCGGCCTTCAGGTCGTAATTGTGGGCGGCGACCATCATCACCTCCTCCGGCTTGAGGCCGAGGAGGCGCGCGGCGCCGAGATAGGTCTCGGGATCGGGCTTGTAGTGCTCGAACAGCTCGGCCGACATCACGAGGTCCCACGGGAGCCTCGCGAACTTCGCCATGTTGGTGAGCAGCGCGACGTTGCCGTTCGACAGCGGCGAGATCACGAATTTGGCTTTCAGCCGCGTCAGGCCCGCGACGCTGTCGGGCCAGGGGTGCAGGCGATGCCAGCCCTTGGTGAGGTAATCGAGATCGGCTTCGTTAAGGCCCTTGATCGCGAACTTCTCGACCAGCTTCTCCAGCGAGCGGCGGTGCAAATCGTCGAGGATGACATAGCCGCGCTCGGGGTGTTTGCGCACGTCGTCCATCGAGGCGATGTACATCCCGCGCCAGCCGTCGACCAGCGCGGTCCAGTCGGCGGCGATGCCGCGGCGCTTCGCCCACCACATGAAGTCGGTGATCAGGCTGGTGCGCCAGTCGACGACCGTGCCGAAGACGTCGAAGACAAGGGCTTTGACGGCGGACAGATCGGACATGTGCGCTTCCTCTTATTTTTATCGTTGTCTTCTTATCGTTGTCATTCCGGGGCGATGCGCAGCATCGAACCCGGAATCTAGAAGTTGTGGCGCGAGATTCCGGGTTCTCGCTTCGCGAGCCCCGGAATGACAGAGAGCCTCAGCCCAGGTAGAACTTCTCCAACTGCCGGTGCTCGGCCTTGATGTAGCGCACGGTGCCGGTGACCGAGCGCATCACGACCGTTTCGGTCTCGATCACGCCGTCCTTGCGGAACTTGACGCCCGAGAGCAGCGAGCCGGTGGTGACGCCGGTGGCCGCGAACAGGCAGTCGCCGCGCGCCATGTCCTCGATACCGTAGATCATCTTGGGATCGTTGACGCCCATCTTGGCGGCGCGCTCGCGCTTCTCGTCGGAGTCGAGAATGAGCCGGCACTGCATCTGGCCGCCGATGCAGCGCAGCGCCACCGCCGCGAGCACGCCTTCCGGCGCGCCGCCCGTGCCGAGATACATGTCGACGCCGGTGTTGTCGGGGTCGGCGCAGTGGATCACGCCGGCGACGTCGCCGTCGGTGATGAGGCGCACGGCCGCGCCGGTCGAACGCACGCTCTGAATGATGTCGGCGTGGCGCGGACGGTCGAGTACGAGAACGGTGATGCCTTCCGGCTTGACCCCCTTGGCCTTGGCGAGACGCCGGACGTTATCGGCGGGCGAGGCATCGAGCTCGACCACGCCCTTGTCGTAGCCGGGGCCGATCGCGAGCTTCTGCATGTAGACGTCCGGGGCGTGCAGCAGCGTGCCGCCGTCGGCCATCGCCATGGTGGCGATCGAACCCGGCATGTTCTTGGCGCACAGCGTGGTGCCTTCGAGCGGGTCGACCGCGATGTCGACCTGGGGGCCGGCCTTGAGGCCGACCTGCTCGCCGATATAGAGCATCGGCGCCTCGTCGCGCTCGCCCTCGCCGATCACGATGGTGCCCTGGATCGGCAGCTTGTTGAGCTCGCGCCGCATGGCGTCGACGGCGGCCTGGTCGGCCGCCTTCTCCTGCCCATGCCCGCGCAGTCGCGCCGACGACACCGCCGCCCGTTCCGTCACCCGCACGATCTCCAGCGTGAGAATGCGCTCGAGCAGCATCTGCGGGGGGACTGAAATATGGGTCGACATTGGCTCACTCCTTCAAAACAGCTCTCAGCGGATGTCCGCCGCATCAATTCGCAACGTCTCGGTTCGGTTCGAACCGCTCTTCCGGATCATGCTCTAGTTCTTCTCGATCCGGATCACCTGCGGCCGTCCGCTGATCACCTTGTCGTGCTGAACGGCGGCAAGCGCGCGGCGCACGGCGTCCTCGTGGGTCGCATAAGTGATCAGGATGACAGGCACGGGTACAGCCTTGCCTGATGTCTGCGGCGCGGCCCCGTTGGGGTGGCGCTGCACGATGGATTCGATCGAAATCTTCTGCTCGGCGAGCCTCGTGGCGATCGCGGCCGCGGTACCCGGAAAATCGCGCGCCAAAAGGCGGATGTAGTAGCCGCCCTCGTGCCGCTCCATCGGTGCCTTGCTGGTGTCGTGCAATTGCGCGACCGGCCGGCCGAACGGATTGGCGCGAATGCCACGCGCAACATCGGCGATGTCTGCGACAACGGCTGATGCGGTCGCAGCACCGCCCGCGCCGGGGCCGACCAGCGTGATCGGCGGAATACCTTCGCCATCGATCGTGACCGCATTGGTGACACCCATCACCTGCGCAATCGAGGACGACTTTGGAACCATGGTCGGATGCACGCGCTGCTCGATGCCCTTGGCGGTGCGCACGGCAACGCCGAGCAGCTTGACGCGGTAGCCGAGATCGGCGGCCGCGCGAAGATCTTCCGGAGCGATCGAGGAGATGCCTTCGACATACACGGCCTTTTGAGCAACTTTCGTGCCGAAGGCGAGGCTCGCCAGGATCGCGAGCTTCTGCGCGGTGTCGTGGCCGTCGACGTCGAAGGACGGATTGGCCTCGGCATAGCCGAGCCGCTGCGCATCCTTCAGGCATTCGGCAAAAGACAGGCCCTCCTGCTCCATCCGGGTCAGGATGTAATTGCAGGTACCGTTGAGGATGCCGTAGACGCGGTTGATGCCGGTTCCGGCGAGACCTTCGCGTAACGTTTTAATGACGGGAATCGCGGCACCGACGGCTGCCTCGAAATTCAGCGCGCCGCCGTGCTTTTCGGCGGCTTTCGCCAGCTTGATGCCGTGCTTGGCGAGCAGCGCCTTGTTGGCGGTGACGACCGACTTGCCGGCGCTCAGCGCAGCCTCGACCGCGGAGAGCGCGGGGTCGCCTGCCCCGCCCATCAGTTCGACGAAGCAGTCGATGTCCGGGTGCGAGGCGAGCGCGAGCGGATCCTTGGCCCATTCAACGCCGCGCAGGTCGATGCCGCGCTTCTTCGCCTTGGAGCGCGCGGTGACGGCGACAACGCGAATGCCCCGGCCGCTGCGGCCCGCGAGCACACGGGCCTGGGTTTCAATCAAGCGGATAACTTCGGCGCCCACAGTGCCGAGCCCCGCGATACCCACTTTCAGGGGTGCGACCATAATGCTTCGAAAACCTGCCGGAAGGAATTAACGCCGATTGGCGAGCGGAACGACGTTGTGCAACGTTTCGATGCCGCTTTCAAGGAAGCGGCGCACGCCACGTGCGGCCTGCCTGATCCGTTGCTCGTTTTCCACCATGGCGATGCGGACATATCCTTCACCATGCTCGCCGAAGCCGACGCCGGGCGAGACCACCACGCCGGATTTCTCGACCATCAGGGTCGCGAACTCCATGCTGCCGACGCTGCGGAAGGCTTCGGGCAGCGGCGCCCATGCGAACATCGAGGCATCCGGCGGCGGGATCTCCCAGCCGGCGCGGCCGAACGACTCCACCAGCGCGTCGCGGCGCTTGCGATAGGTGTCGCGCATCTCCTTGATGCAATCGTCGGGGCCGTTCAGCGCCGCGGTCGCGGCGACCTGGACCGGCGTGAACGCGCCGTAATCGAGATAGGACTTCACGCGGGCGAGAGCTGCGATGACGCGCTCATTGCCGACCGCAAAGCCCATGCGCCAGCCGGCCATCGAATACGTCTTCGACATCGAGGTGAACTCGACGGTGACGTCCATCGCGCCGGGCACCTGGAGCACGGAGGGTGGCGGGTTGTTCTCGTCGAAATAGACCTCGGCATAAGCAAGATCCGACAGGATCAGGATCTCGTGCTTCTTCGCGAAGGCGACGAGGTCCTTGTAGAAGTCGAGGCTCGCGACATAGGCCGTCGGATTCGAGGGATAGCAGACGACGAGCGCGAGCGGTTTCGGGATCGAATGAACGATCGCCCGCTCGACCGCCTCGAAGAACTGCGGCGTCGGCTCCGACGGCACCGAGCGAATCACGCCGCCCGCCATCAAAAAGCCGAAGGCGTGAATCGGATAGCTCGGATTGGGACAGAGGATGACGTCACCCGGCGCGGTGATCGCCTGCGCCACGTTGGCAAAGCCTTCCTTCGAGCCGAGCGTCGCGACGATCTGGGTGTCCGGGTTGAGCTTCACACCGAAGCGGCGGGCGTAATAGCCCGCCTGCGCCTTGCGCAAGCCGGGGATGCCGCGCGAAGCGGAGTAGCGGTCAGTGCGCGGCTTGCCGAGGGTCTCCTTGAGCTTCTCCAGCACGTGCGGCGGGGCCGGCAGGTCCGGATTGCCCATACCGAGGTCGATGATGTCGGCGCCGGCGTTCCGCGCGGCCGCCTTGGCCCGGTTGACCTGTTCGAACACGTAAGGCGGCAGACGGCGGATACGGTAAAATTCTTCCATGGGTTCCAGGCTCCGAGCACCGGCCAGGGCAGAATCGGGCGGCCTCGACAATTCAATCGAGATGATGCCGGATCCCGCCTGAAAATCACTCCAAATCAAGCGCTTAGAGCAAAATTCTTAAGGCGGGGGCTGAACTCCCTCACCCTGACTTTCGGCTGAATGACGATCTTTTAGCACGGACCAGCGGGCACGCCAGCGATTACCTCGCGCGCGGTTACTTGGATCAGGGCTATTTGCCGCTCGCATCCTTGGCCGCCGCCGTGGCCTGGCGGTCGCGCGCGGCGGCCAGTTCGGCTTCGATCTTGGCGCGCTGATCCGGCGGAATCACCGCCTCGTCGCGCGCCGGCGGCAGATCATGCACGGGCAGATAGCCACCCGCCTCCTTCGGATGCGGCTGCGTGTCAGCCGGCATCAAATCGGCGATCTGGCTTGAGCAGCCGCCGAGCGTAAACGCAATAATGAGCAGCGCGCACGGCGCAAGCCGCCTCGTTTGTCGGTCCCTCAACGCCAACACCAGGGAATCCCCTACTCGTCCCAACAGCACGGCCGATGGAGCTTACCCAACAGCGTGCCTCAGCTCAAACCATTGCTGCCCTCAATGGCGTGAGCCGACCACATCCAAGACGCTTACTAAACAAGACCCCTGCGCCGTTGGTGAACCCTGATTGTGACAGAACCAAGAACTATATCGCAGTGCAGCACATGTTCGCGGGCGATTAACCGTAGATGGTACGAGCTTCGCGGTGACGAACGCGCAATGAATCGTTACTGTTCTTGCCATGAGTATCGTCACGACCGACACGACCACATCCGAGAAGAAGTTCGATTCGGAAGCCTTCGCGATGAACGTCGCGCGGGCCATGGAAAGCGGAGGCAAGGCGCTCGCCGCTTACCTGAAGCCGCGCGAGACCGGCGAGGTCCAGGACCGGCCGCCGCCCGAGCTCACCGAGATGGTCAAGACCTTCACCGCGGTCGCGGAATATTGGCTGTCGGACAATGCGCGCTCCTCGGAGCTCCAGACGCGGCTCGCCAAGGATTATCTCGACCTCTGGGGCTCGGCGGCCCGCCGCATGGCCGGCGAGGACGCGCCGCCCGCGATCGCGCCCTCGCCACGTGACAAGCGCTTCGCCGATCCCGAATGGAAATCGAACCAGTTCTTCGATTTCATGATGCAGCTCTATCTGCTCACCACCAAGCGCGCGCAGGAGCTGGTGAACGACGCGCAAGGGCTCGATCCGCACACCCGCCGCAAGGCGGAGTTTTACGTGCAGCAGGTCACCAACGCGCTGTCGCCGTCGAATTTCGTGCTGACCAATCCGGAGGTGCTCCGCCAGACAGTCGCAAGCTCCGGCGACAATCTGGCCAAGGGCCTGCAAATGCTGGCCGAGGACATCGCGGCCGGCAAGGGCATGCTGAAGATCCGCCAATCCAATCCGGACAATCTCGAGCTCGGCGTCAACATGGCGACGACGCCCGGCAAGGTGATCTACCAGAACGAGATGATGCAGCTCATCCAGTATGAGCCGACCACCGAGAAGGTGCTGCGCACGCCGCTCCTGATCGTGCCGCCCTGGATCAACAAGTTCTACATTCTCGATCTCAAGCCGGACAAATCCTACATCAAATGGTGCGTCGACCAGGGCATCACCGTGTTCGTGATCTCCTGGGTCAACCCGGACAAGCGGCTCGGCAACAAGAGCTGGGAAGACTACATGAAGGAAGGCCCGCTCACGGCGATGGACGTGATCGAGCAGGCGACCGGCGAGATGAAGGTGCACACCGCCGGCTATTGCGTCGGCGGCACGATGCTCGCGACCACGCTGGCCTGGCTTGCCGAGAAGCGCCGCCAGCGCGTCGCTTCGGCGACGTTCTTCGCCGCGCAGGTCGACTTCACCCATGCCGGCGATCTCCTCGTGTTCGTCGACGAGGAGCAGATCTCGGCACTCGAGCACGACATGAAGGCCGCCGGCGTGCTCGAAGGCTCCAAGATGGCGATGGCCTTCAACATGCTGCGCTCCAACGACCTGATCTGGTCCTATGTCGTCAGCAACTATCTGAAGGGCCAGCAGCCGAGCGCGTTCGACCTCTTGCACTGGAATTCGGACGCAACCCGCATGACGGCGGCGAACCATTCCTATTACTTGCGCAACTGCTACCTGGAGAACCGGCTGTCGACAGGCAGCCTGGTGCTCGACAACACGCTGCTCGATCTCTCCAAGGTCAAGGTGCCCGTCTACAATCTCGCCACTCGCGAGGACCACATCGCGCCGGCCGAATCCGTGCTCTACGGCTCGCAGTTCTTCGGCGGTCCGGTGAAATACGTGCTGTCGGGCTCGGGCCACATTGCAGGCGTCGTCAACCCGCCGGCCTCGAACAAGTACCAGTACTGGACCAACGACAACATCAGGGACGTCAACGTTACGCAGTGGATGAAGGGCGCAGAGGAGCACAAGGGCTCGTGGTGGCCGGACTGGCGCGAATGGCTGGGCGGGCTCGACCCCGAGGAGGTCCCGGCGCGCACCGTTGGCAGCGCGGCGGTGCCGCCGATCGAGGACGCACCCGGCAGCTACGTCCGCGTTCGCGCGTAGCGGAATCTCCCGCGCTTTTGTATAAGCTCCCTCTTCAGCACGGTGAATAAAGTGGGGATCGGACTATGACGCGCGAATTGTTCTGGCTGACTTTGACGGTGATCCTGACCGGCATCCTCTGGATCCCCTACATCATCAACCGCTGCCAGGTCCGCGGCCTCTCGGGCGCGATGGCCAACCCGTCGCGTAACGACAAGCCGCACGCCGAATGGGCGAACCGGCTGATGTTCGCGCATGACAATGCGGTCGAGAACCTCGTGATCTTCGCGCCGCTGGTGCTGATCCTGAATGCGATCGACTATTCCAGCAAATGGACTGTGCTCGCCTGCGCCGTCTATTTCTGGGCCCGCGTCGCGCACCTGATCGTCTACGCGCTCGGCCTGCCGGTGTTCCGCACCCTCGCCTTCACCGTCGGCTTCCTCGCCCAGGCCGTGCTGGCGCTGGCGATCTTCCAGGTGCTCTGACGCTCTCTTCCTCGTCATTGCGAGGAGCGAAGCGACGAAGCAATCCAGACCGCTTCCGCGGGGACATTTCTGGATTGCTTCGCTTCGCTCGCAATGACGGAGAAACCCTCGGCTAGTCCTCCGGCAATCCCAGCATCAGCCGCAGGTTCTGCACGGCGGCGCCCGAGGCGCCCTTGCCGAGATTGTCCAGGCGCGCGACCAGCACCGCCTGGTGATACTTGTCGCTGGCGAAGACGTAGAGCTCGATCATGTTGGTTTCGTTGAGCGCCTCCGGCTCGAGCCGGCCGCCCTTGGTCGCCTCGTTCTGGAGCGGCATCACCGAGACGTACTTTGAACCGACGTAGCGCTTGGCGAGTGCAGCTTGCAGATCGGCGCCGCCTGGCTTGCCCGGCAGCGTGTCGAGCTGGAGCGGCACCGAGACCAGCATGCCCTGCCGGTAGTTGCCGACGGATGGAATGAAGATCGGCCGCCGCGTAAGGTTCGAATAGAGCTGCATCTCCGGCAGATGCTTGTGCTCGAAGCCGAGGCCGTAGAGCTCGAAGGACGGCGCGCTGCCGTCTTCAAAGCTCGCGATCATCGACTTGCCGCCGCCGGAATAGCCGCTCACCGCGTTGACGGTGACGGGATAGTCCTGCGGCAAGAGGCCGGCATCGACGATCGGCCGCAGCAGCGCGATCGCGCCGGTGGGATAGCAGCCGGGATTGGAGACTTTTTTCGCCGCTTTGATCTTGCCGGCCTGATCGGGCGTCAGCTCGGGAAAGCCGTAGGCCCAGTCGGGCGCGACGCGGTACGCGGTCGAAGCGTCCAGCACTTTCGGCGCCGCGGCACCCATGCTGTCGACGAGTGCGACCGTCTCCTTGGCGGCGTCGTCGGGCAGGCAGAGGATGACGAGGTCGACCTCCTCCATCAGCGCCTTCTTGGCCGCGGGATCCTTGCGCTTGTCGTCGGCGATCGTCTTCACCGCGACATCACCTTGCAGCTTGAGCCGCTCGTTGATGCCAAGACCGGTCGTGCCGGAGCCGCCGTCGACGAAGACGACCGGCTTCTTGGTTGCAGCGCCGACGTCAGGGGCTTGTTTGGTCTCAGCGAGGCTCATGTCGCGCTCCTTTCGAGCTTGTTCGTGTCATCTGCAACGGCTTGATCAGCGAAGATTTGCGGCCGCGTCTGCCGCATCAATCGTGAAATTGCTTTCGCGTCGGCATCGCCATTGTCGAGCGCGATGACGACCGCAGCAAAGTCGGCTTCGGACTTGTGCTGGTTGAGCTTGAAGCTGCCTTCGACCTCTTCAACCGTCATGACCAGCCCCACGATCGCCCTCTTCATCGTCTCGAACCGACCCGCCGTCATCTTCGCCGAGGTCCAGGGCTTCTTCGGCAGCAGCCAGTCCTCGAACTTGGCGCTGAGCGTGTCGATCTGGACGCTGAGCTCCGCGTCCGACAAGACGCGCACCGGCCCGGTCAGATGGACCGACTGATAGAGCCAGGTCGGCACCTGGTCCGGCGAGACGTACCAGTCCGGCGATACATAGGCATCCGGACCATTGATCGCGAGCAGCCAGGACGTCGATCCGTCCCCGAGCTTTACCAGCGGATTGTGACGGGCAACATGGAAGGCGACCTGCGGCGTGCCGTCGGCGGCGTAGCTCACATAGAACGGCAGTTGCGACGCGATCGGCCTGGTGCCGTCCCACGCGCAGAAGGTGCCGAAGCCGCGCTCGTCCGCAAGCTTGAGGCTCGCGGCGCGGTCCTGCTTGAAAAAGGGCGGTGTGTACATCGTGGTCTCCTGCTGGGGCTCCTTGTGGGGGCCGCCGGATCAGATCGCGCTGACAGGAGAGAGAATGCCGCGGATCGGATCCAGCGGCAAAGACGATGATCTCAAACGCGATCGACCGCCCAAACCGCTAAAGTGCGGCGGCGGCGACGGGCGAACAGAATGGTCGCGGCGTTGATCATGGCGCGCGGCTATAAGGCCATGTGGTTCCGGCGTCAAGGTTTGACACTGTCACACCAGGCGCAAGATCCACTCCATGATCTTGGCCATCACATCACCGAACAGCAACAGCGCCGCCGCCCAGACCAGCGCCGAGATGAAGTTGGCGGCCTGAAAGCTCCAATACGGCATCTCGAAAATGCCGGCGGCGAGCGGTACGGAGGCGCGCAAGGGGCCGAAGAAGCGGCCGATGAAGATGCTCGGCACGCCCCAGCTCCGCACGAACGCCTCGCCGCGCGGCAGGATTTCCGGATAGCGCGACAACGGCCACATCTGCGCGACCTGCTCCTTGTAGCGGAAGCCGAACCAGTAGGAGACCCAGTCGCCAAGCGCAGCCCCGATCGCACCCGCAATCCAGACCGGATAGAAGCTGATGCCGCTCACCCCGATCAGGGCGCCGATCGCAACCAGCGCGCCCCAGGCCGGGACCAGGAGCGAGATGAAGGCGAGCGATTCACCGAATGCCAGAAGGAACACGATCGGTGCTGCCCAGACCTGGTGAACGCGCACGAAGTCGGCCAGTGCGTGCGCATACTGCTCCATTGCCAAAAATGCCTTCCCCGCCCCGCCTCGCGTCCTGGATCGTGAAAAGGACTGGTAAGCCAAGGCGTTGCGTGACATCAAGTCACAAAGACCGGCTCAATACATGCCACGATGTCAAATTGCCGGGAACAATGGGCCGAGGCGGCGTAAAATCGCCGGGATTGGCCCGCAACGACACCGGCGACCGGTCCGACGGTCACTTTTTCAGGCCAGCCGTGGCATAGTCGGCCTAACCGATTCGCCGCCTCCGCGGCCCTCAAAACCCATCAAGATATATGTCCAAGCAATTGAAAACCAAAGCAAAAGGCGATCTCTTCGGCGGCGACGAGCCTAAGCCGCGCGCACCGGCCAAGGCGGCTTCGCGTGCGAGTGGCGGCGAGGCCGATTACACCGCGGCCGATATCGAGGTGCTGGAGGGTCTGGAACCCGTCCGGCGCCGTCCCGGCATGTATATCGGCGGCACTGACGAGAAGGCGCTGCATCACCTCTTCGCCGAAGTCATCGACAACTCGATGGACGAGGCGCTTGCCGGGCACGCGACCTTCATCGAGGTCGACCTGAGCGCGGACGGCTTTCTCACCGTCACCGACAACGGCCGCGGCATCCCTGTCGACCCGCATCCGAAATTCCCGAAGAAGTCGGCGCTCGAAGTCATCATGTGCACGTTGCATTCGGGCGGCAAGTTCGACTCCAAGGTCTATGAGACTTCGGGTGGTTTGCACGGCGTCGGCATCTCAGTCGTCAATGCCCTCTCCTCCCTTCTCGAGGTCGAGGTCGCGCGCAGCCAGAAACTCTATCGCATGACGTTCGAGCGCGGCCATCCGAAGGGCAAGCTCGAGGACCTCGGCAAGATCAACAATCGCCGCGGCACGCGCGTGCGTTTCAAGCCCGACACCGACATCTTCGGCGCCAAGGCGGCGTTCAAGCCGCAGCGCCTGTTCAAGATGACGCGCTCGAAGGCCTATCTGTTCGGCGGCGTCGAGATCCGCTGGAATTGTGCGCCCGAGCTCTTGAAGGGCGTCGAGGACGTGCCGGCGGAAGCGACGTTCCACTTCCCCGGCGGGTTGAAGGATTATCTCGCCGCCGCGATCCATGCCGACACGTTGGTGCACCCCGACATCTTCTCCGGCAAGTCGGGCCGCAACGGCGCGCACGGCGCCTGCGAATGGGCTGTGGCGTGGACTGCGGACGCCGACGGCTTCCTGTCCTCCTACACCAACACCGTGCCGACGCCCGATGGCGGAACGCATGAATCCGGCTTGCGCAGCGCGCTGCTGCGCGGCCTGAAGGACCACGCCGAGCGCGTCGGCCAGGGCAAGCGCGCGGCCTCCGTCACCTCGGAAGACGTGATGGTGGGCGCGGCCGTGATGCTCTCGGTGTTCGTGCGCGAGCCTGAATTCCAGGGCCAGACCAAGGATCGTCTCGCCACCGCTGAAGCACAGCGCATCGTCGAGCAGGCGATGAAGGACCCGTTCGATCACTGGCTCTCGGGCAATCCGAACCAGGCCAACAGGCTGCTCGACTTCGTGATCGATCGCGCCGAAGAGCGACTGCGCCGCCGCCAGGAAAAGGAGACCGCGCGCAAGACCGCCGGCAAGAAGCTGCGCCTGCCCGGCAAGCTCGCCGACTGCACCGACGCGGGAACGGAAGGCTCCGAGCTTTTCATCGTCGAGGGCGACTCGGCCGGCGGCAGCGCCAAGCAGGCGCGCGATCGCAAGACTCAGGCCGTGCTGCCGCTGCGCGGCAAGATCCTGAACGTCGCCTCTGCCGGCAAGGACAAGCTGACGGCAAACGCCCAGCTCTCCGACCTCGTGCAGGCGATCGGCTCCGGCACGCTCGCGCAATATCGCGAAGAGGATCTGCGCTATCAGCGCATCATCATCATGACCGACGCCGACGTCGACGGCGCCCATATCGCTTCGCTGCTGATCACCTTCTTCTACCGGCAGATGCCGCGGCTGATCGACGAAGGCCACCTCTTCCTGGCGGTGCCGCCGCTCTACAAGCTGACGCACGGTTCCAAATCGGTCTACGCCCGCGACGACGCGCACAAGGAGGCGCTGCTCAAGAGCGAGTTCAACGCCAACGCCAAGGTCGAGGTGAACCGCTTCAAAGGCCTCGGCGAGATGATGCCGGCGCAGCTCAAGGAAACCACCATGGATCCGGCGCGGAGGACGCTCCTCAAGGTGGTCCTGCTTGCCGACGATCGCGACACCACGGCCGATTCGGTGGAACGACTCATGGGCACCAAGGCGGAGGCACGATTTGCCTTCATTTCGGACAAGGCCGAATTCGCCAGCGAGGACCTGCTGGACGTCTGAGTCCTATTCCTGTTTGGCGCAAGAGTCCTACCCATTTCCAGCGCCAACGCCTTATAAACGCGGTGGAATTTTTGACGCGACTCGCGCAACCAGAGGTCGTCGTCCGTAGAAGTGCGGATTATTTTCCGGTGACTGTGCCTGCGCTGCAACAGCTTTTTAGCTGGGAACGACTATAGTCTGTATCAGGCGACAGAATTCGCGGCGCTTGCGCTCGGTGCTCAGACCAAAGGTTGGGGATGTAAATATGAAAAAGGTTGTACTCGCTCTGACGGCGGTCGTGGCGATGACGGGCGTGGCCTCAGCGGCTGACCTGGCTGCGCGGCCCTACACCAAGGCTCCGGTGGTTGCGGCTCCGCTTCCGAGCTGGACGGGCTGCTATCTCGGCGCCGGCGGTGGCGCCGCCATGACCAACAACGACAACAACCTCTTCGATCCCCTGACGGGCGTTGCTCTCACCAACAACGCCACCAGCGGCGCGCGTGGCTGGTTCGGCACCGTGCAGGGCGGCTGCGATTACCAGTTCCAGAACTGGGTTGTCGGCGCCTTCGCCGACTATGACTTCATGGATGTCCACGGCGATCTCGCCCCGTCGGGGCTTGGCGGGTTCGTCGGCTCGCAGAAGCAGGATTGGCAGTGGGCAGTCGGCGCTCGCGTCGGTTACCTGATCCTGCCGCAGTTGCTGACCTACGTCTCGGGTGGCTACACCCAGGCCCATTGGAAGGACACGGATCTGAGCTTCCCGATTGCAGGCTTCGGGTCGACCTTCACTGTGCCCGGCGGCACCAAGGGTGGCTGGTTCATCGGAGCCGGCGACGAATATGCGCTGACCAGCTTCCTGCCCGGCCTGTTCTGGAAGACAGAGTATCGCTATTCGGAGTTTGACCGTGTGAACGTGCCGGTTAACTTCTCTGCTGCAGTTGGCGGTGGCGCGACCGGCGTCTCGATGACCGAGAAGTTCCGCGAACACAGCGTGCGCAGCGAGCTGGTCTACCGCTTCAACTGGGGCGGCCCGGTCGTCGCCAAGTACTGAGCGAAGTGCTGATCTGAGTTCAAAAGCCCCGGCATCGCCCGGGGCTTTTTCGTTCTTGCCTCCCGATCGGCGCCGCCCCTCAATCGCGGCGCAACGCGCCAAGGGCGTATCCCCCTGCGACATCGTTTCCCGGCAATTGTGTCTCGGCAGCAACAGCTTTCCGGCCGGAACTGTCTATAAGCTCAGGCATCAGTTGAACGGAATCAGTGCGCTCGCGCCTGCTACTTGGTTGGGGATTTGGATATGAAAAAGATTGTGCTCGCTCTGACGGCGGTCGCGGCAATGACGGGCGCAGCCTCGGCCGCTGACCTGGCCGCGCGGCCCTACACCAAGGCTCCGGTGGCCGTTGCTCCGGTGCCGAGCTGGACTGGCTGCTACATCGCTGCTGGCGGTGGCGGGGCCATGACCAACAACGACCATAACACCTTCCTCACTGCTACTGGTGCTGCCGTCGATCAAAACACTACGACTGGCGCACGCGGCTGGCTCGCTACGGTTCAGGGTGGTTGTGACTATCAGTTCGCTGGCAACTGGCTGGTCGGTGCCTTCGCCGACTATGACTTCATGGATGTCAGGGGCGATATCAACGTGCCGGCCGTCGGCCCGTTCACGGGCTCGCAGAAGCAGGATTGGCAGTGGGCGGTGGGCGCTCGCGTCGGTTACCTGGTTCTGCCGCAGTTGCTGACCTATGTCTCGGGCGGCTACACCCAGGCCCATTGGAAAGACACGGATCTGAGCTTCCCGCTGGGAGGCATCGGGGCGACCTTCACGGTGCCCGGCGGTACCAAGGGGGGCTGGTTCATCGGCACCGGCGACGAATATGCGCTGACCAGCTTCCTGCCCGGCCTGTTCTGGAAGACGGAGTATCGTTATTCGGAGTTTGATCGCGTAAACGTGCCGCTCAACGTAGCTGCCGCGGCAGGCGGTGGCACGACCGCCGGCTCGGTGACCGAGAAGTTCCGCGAGCACAGCGTGCGCAGCGAGCTGGTCTACCGCTTCAACTGGGCGGGCCCGGTCGTCGCCAAGTACTGAGCGAAGTACTGATCCGAGTTCAAAAGCCCCGGCATCGTCCGGGGCTTTTTCGTTGTGACAAGCCCGTCAGGACACACCGTCTGCTGACGCCAGAAGCTTATCGCGTCGCGTCAGGCAGCGGAGTCGCGCGGCTGTTGTGTTGGAACAGCAACAGCATTTTCCAGGGAACCCTTTATAAGGAACCCGTCGGTTGAATCGATTCCGGGGCACTCGCGCCCCCTTCCTGGGGTGGAATTCGAAATGAAGAAGTTTGTGTTTGCTTTCACGGCGATCGCGGCAATGACGGGCGCCGCCTCGGCAGCTGACCTCGCGGCGCGGCCCTACACCAAGGCTCCGGTGGCCGTTGCTCCGGCCGTCAACTGGACGGGCTGCTATGTCGGTGCCGG
This sequence comes from Bradyrhizobium sp. Ec3.3, assembly GCF_000472925.1. Lineage (GTDB taxonomy): Bacteria > Pseudomonadota > Alphaproteobacteria > Rhizobiales > Xanthobacteraceae > Bradyrhizobium. The sequence goes on along the minus strand of NZ_AXAS01000024.1, from coordinate 99,375 downwards.
CGGCGGCGGCGCGATGACCAACAACGATCACAATGAAACCTACGACGCCACGACCGGCGTACCGATTAGCAGCAATTCCAATAGAACGAGTGGCGCGCGCGGCTGGTTCGGCACCGTCCAAGGTGGCTGCGACTACCAATTCGCGGGCACCAACTGGCTGGTCGGCGCCTTCGCGGACTACGACTTCATGGATGTTAGAGGCGACCTCAGCATCGACGGCACCATCGTCCCAACCTCGACTGGAAGCCAGAAGCAGGATCAGCAGTGGGCCGTCGGCCTCCGCGTGGGATATCTCGTTCTCCCGCAGTTGCTGACTTACGTGTCGGGCGGCTACACGCAGGCGCATTGGAAGAGCACGGCCCTCACCTCACTTAGCTTCGCGGGTGGAACGGCAACTCTTGGCGGAGCAACCAAGGGCGGCTGGTTTATCGGCACGGGTGACGAATATGCTCTGACGAGCTTCCTGCCCGGTCTGTTCTGGAAGACCGAGTACCGGTATTCTGAGTTCGATCGCGCCAATGTCACCATCGACTATACCGGGTACGGCGGCCCTGCTACCGGCTACGGCGAGTCCCAGAAATTCCGCGAGCACAGCGTGCGCAGCGAGCTGGTCTACCGCTTCAACTGGGCGGGCCCGGTGGTCGCCAAGTACTGAGCGAAGTACTGATCCGAGTTCAAAAGCCCCGGCATCGTCCGGGGCTTTTTCGTTGTGGGGCTACTCCGCACTGACGGTGAACCGGCTACAGTTCCAACTCGGACGGCGTGGTCGGCACCAAGTACCGAGCAAGCGGAACTTGACTTCGACGTCGAAGCCTCGGCGCGGCAAGACGTTGTTTTGCGCGCCGGGTTGTCGCTAAACGCTTGATGCGATTGGCGTTGGCGGCACAGCAGGGTGCTTTATCGGCAACACCTGTTCGCAATGATCCAGTGAGTTCGCTACAGACCAATCGAAATTCGCCACAGAACAAGACGGCAAGACGCGCGGAGATTATTCCCGATTTTGCGCCGAACACGCCGGCCGCACGTTTTGGGACGCGACGCCGCTCGCGTGAAGGGCTTGGGAGATTGGAATGAAGAAGTACCTGTTTGCACTCACCGCAGTGGCCGCAATGACCGGCTCCGCCTCGGCCGCCGACCTCGGCGCGCGGCCCTACACCAAGGCTCCGGTGGCTGCTGCCCCGGTCGCCAACTGGACCGGCTGCTATGTCGCCGGCGGCGGTGGCGGCGCCTACACCAGGAACGATCACAGCGAGTCCATCACCACGACTGGCGTTTCGCTGCTCGGAAACTCGACGGCTGGCGCGAGTGGCTGGTTCGGCACCGTGGGAGCAGGCTGCGACTATCAAGTCAGCAATTTCGTGATCGGCCTGTTCGGCGACTACGACTTCATGGATGTGTCCGGTGACACCTCGGCGGCCGGCTTCTTGGTGGGAACGCGGAAGCAGGATTCGCAATGGGCTGTCGGCGGCCGCGTCGGCTACCTGGCTCTCCCCCAGCTCCTGACCTATGTCTCCGGCGGCTACACACAGGCCCACTGGAAGTCGACCGACTACGGCAACTTCCTGGGCGCATCGCTTGCGAGCAATGGCTTCACCAAAGGTGGCTGGTTCATTGGCACCGGTGACGAATATGCGCTGAACTTCCTCCCCGGCCTGTTCTGGAAAACCGAGTATCGCTATTCGGAGTTTGACCGCGCGGATGTCAGCATCGACCAGGTTGGTGTCGGTCCGACTGGAATCGCCCAGACCAACAAATTCCGCGAGCATAGCGTGCGCAGCGAGCTCGTCTACCGCTTCAACTGGGGTCGTTAGTCGCCACTGAACTGAACTGGTCCAAGCATCAAAAGCCCCGGCATCGCCCGGGGCTTTTTCGTTGTGGGCTGCTCTGCACTGACGGTGAGCCGGCGCGCATCGACCGTCTACCGTTCCAACCCGAACGGCATGGTCGTCGCCAAGTACTGAGCTCCGACGAACCGCCATACACGGAGCCGTACGTGCAGTGGTGTGGGAGGCGGAAGCCGCGAAGGCCTCCTCGTCCCCGATCGCTCTCCAACATGCGCGTCGATCGCTAGTCGCCGATGCCTCGGCGCGGCAAGACGCGGTTTTGCGCGCCACATTATCGCAAAACGCTTGATGCGATTGGCGTTGGCTGCACCGGCGGGTGCTCTATCGGCAACACCTGTCGCGCAATGTTTCCATGAGTTCGCCGCAGACCAATCGAACGTCGCCACAGAACAAGACGGCAAGACGCGCGGAGATTATTCCCAATCTTGCGCCGAACACGCCGGCCGCACGTTTTGGGACGCGAGGCCGCTCGTGAAGGTTGGGAGATTGGCATGAAGAAATACCTGTTTGCACTCACCGCACTGGCCGCAATGACCGGCTCCGCCTCGGCGGCCGACCTGGGTGCGCGGCCCTACACCAAAGCTCCGGTGGCTGCTGCTCCAGTTGCGAGCTGGACCGGCTGCTACATCGGTGGTGGCGGTGGAGGCGGCTTGCTGAGCCAAAATACCCGGGAGTTCACCTTGGCGGGTACCCCCGACTCCGCCGTTTGGGCAACGTCAGGTGGGCGCGGCTCGTTCGGGACGGTCGGCGGCGGTTGCGATTACCAGTTTGCGCTTGGCAGCTGGAACATGGTTGTCGGCGCACTGGCGGACTATGACTTCGCCGACATTCACGGCACTCGGAACGCTTCGATCGGTACCTGGCCGTACTTCGGAGACGAGAAGCTTGACCAATCCTGGGCTGTTGGCGCCCGCGTCGGCTGGCTCGTTTCGCCCACCCTGCTCACCTACTTCAGCGGTGGCTACACGCAGGCTCACTTCAGCGGCTTCAATCTCACCCGGAACGTTTTTCCGGTTCCGACGGCACCGCTCTTTAGTGTGAATTCGGGCTGGCGGGATGGCTGGTTCATCGGAAGCGGTCTCGAATATGATCTGGGCTGGATTCCGGGCTTGAAGTGGAACACCGAATATCGGTTCTCGGACTTTGGCACAGTGCGCGACACGTACTACGCGTTCGGTACCACGACCCCAGCTGGATACACCGACTCTCACAAATACGTTCAAACGATCCGGAGCACGCTGGTCTACCATTTCAACTGGGGTGGCCGGTAGTCGCGAAGTACTGATCCACTCTTCATGCGAGACTCAAAGCCCCGGCATCGTCCGGGGCTTTTTCCTTCAGCATTCAATTCCGCACGCTTGCCGGTGCCCCGCAGGCGTCCTGAAGCTGCGTCTTGATCGCACCGAAACGGCATCCGTGATCGTCTCGCCGAGCGCGCTGCGAAAGGCCTTCGCCTCTGCCCGCGCGACGCCGAAAGGACTCCTCGCCCGGCCCGCAGCCCGGCTGCCATTGTCTCCGCACCAAAGCTGCGGCTAGTCTGGTCCAAGCCTTTCGCGACCGCCGGCATCGTCGATGCCGCAGCGCGACAGAAGCAGACCAATGGGAGGGACGCATGCGCAGATTTCTGCTGACCGCAGGCCTGTTCGCGACTGCCATGGGCCTGATCTGGATCGGACAGGGCACGGGCACGTTTCCCTGGCCGCGATCGAGCTTCATGGTCAACCAGCTGCAATGGGCCGGCTATGGCATAGCCATGGCCGGTTTCGGCCTGGTCCTGATCTGGGAAAGCAGCCAGTAGAAAAACCAAACAAGAAAAGGACATCACAGCATGACATCCAGCCGGTTCGATCTCCGCGGCAAGGTCGCGATCGTCACGGGAGGCAATGGCGGCATCGGGCTCGGCATGGCCCGCGGGCTGGCCGATGCCGGCGCCGACATCGCCGTGGTCGGCCGCAACGAAGCGAAGTCGAAAGCGGCGGTCGATGATCTCCGCCAGCGTGGCATCAAGGCAATCGCGGTCGCGACCGACGTCACCGACAAGACCGCGGTCGAGGCGATGGTCGCGGGTGTCGCAAAGGATCTCGGCCGCATCGACATCCTCGTCAACAATGCCGGCATGAGCATCCGCAAGCCGCCGCACGAGCTCGAGCTCGAGGAATGGAGCAAGGTGATCGACACCAACCTCACCAGCGCCTTCGTGTGCTCGAAGGCGGCCTATCCCGCGCTGAAGGCATCCGGCCGCGGCAAGGTGATCAATATCGGCTCGATGATGTCGATCTTCGGCGCGAGCTTCGCGCCGGCCTATGCTGCAAGCAAGGGTGGCATCGTGCAGTTCACGCGCGCCTGCGCCAACGCCTGGGCGGCCGACAACATCCAGGTCAACGCGATCCTGCCGGGCTGGATCGACACCGATCTCACGCGCGGCGCACGTCAGCAGGTGACCGGGCTGCACGAGCGCGTGCTCGCGCGGACGCCCGCGGGCCGTTGGGGCAATATCGACGACTTCGCCGGCATCGCGGTGTTCCTGGCCTCACCCGCCTCCGATTTCGTCACTGGCACCGCGATCCCCGTCGATGGCGGCTTCTCGGTGATGGCTTGAGATCACGGCGCGCGTAAAAAAGCCCCGGCTTGAGGCCGGGGCTTTGCATCAGAGGATCGGGCAAGCCGGTATCAGTATCTGGCGACCACCGGTCCACCAAAATGATAGTTGATCTTGACCCGTGCCACGTGCTCGCGGTCGTCAAATCGCGCGGTACTCGTATTGAAGAAAAAGCCACCAGCCGGCGCCAGCGTGAGCGTCGTCCTGCCAAGGTCGACATAGAGGTATTCGGCGCCGACCGACCAGTTCCTCGCGAACAGCCATTCGGCGCCTGCACCCACCGTCCAACCGACGCGCGTTGTATCGTCGCTGACCGTGCGACACGTTGCCGAGGGGGCAACCGGACAAGCGACGCCCGGGGCAAGGACTTCCGTCATCGAGTGTTTCACCGCGCCGACGGCGAGACCGCCGGTTGCGTAGAGCAACCAGTTGCCGCCGGTATAGCCGATACGTCCACGGACAGTGCCGAGAGCACCCTGCTCAGAGCGGAAATAGGCGGTGTCCGATGCGACGGTGCCCATGGGCGCTCCGACCGCACGGTTGGTCCCGAACTGGACAAAGCTATGTTGGATGAGCTGTTGCCAGGCACCGTCTCCCTCGATACCGACGACCCAAGTTCCCATCTGCCAGTTGTAGCCAATCTGTGCACCGCCAATGAAACTGCTCGGACGCGAGCAGTTGGTCGAGAGGTCGAAGGGATTGGCGCCCACGAGGACAGGGGCGGCTACGCCTGCGGGTGAACCACAGAACGTGAAGATGTTGCCAAGTGTCGTGAACGGCATGTCATAGCCGAGCCTGTTGTCCGACCACGCGCCGCCGAGATTGCCACCGACATAGAAGCCGGTCCATGTCCAGACTTCCGGAACCGGAAGAGGTGGTGCCTTGACGGCCATGTCTGCCGCCGATGCAGTCCCGATAATTCCTACGGAGAAGAGTGACGCTGCAAGCGCCCAGCCCAGGCGGTATTTCATTAATTCCCCCTGCAAAAATTTCATGAAAAAGCGAATTTAATTCCGGGAGAAAGGATAGCTTTCTTGACATGATCAAACGAGTTGGAACCCTGGGCGCCACTTCGTCTCGTTTCGCTTTTTCAGCTGTCGTGGCGCGCCAGCAACATTCAGCAACAAATCAGCGGTAAAATAGGCCGCGATAGGTCAATAGTTCGCCCCTAACTGTTGCGCCAAAAGCAAAAAGCCCCGGCCGATGCCGGGGCTTTTCGTTTCATTGCCGAAGCGATTGAGTCTCAGTAGCGCGCGATGACGGGCGAGTCGAACTTGTAGCTCGCACGCACCACCGCCCACTGAATGTCGCGCGGCTTGGCATCGAAGGTGTAGGTTCCCGCGGCCGTGCCGGCGAGCTGATAGGTCTGGCTCGTGAAGGCGGCGTGGTTGTACTCGACACCGACGATCCAGTTGCGGGTAATGCCGTACTCCCAGCCGGCGCCGACAGTCCAGCCGCTGGCCCAATGAGTCTGACCGCCCGAGCCGGTCGCAACTCCGACAGTGTCGGACACCGAGAGGCGATTGTTGGCGCCAGCGTAGCCGCCCTTGATGTAGAACAGGTTGTTCTGCACGGCGTAACCCGCACGACCGACGATCGTCGCCAGCACGTTGGTGCGCCAGCTGAACTGATCGTCCAGACCGACGCCGAACACTGTGTTGTTGACAGTGCCGTGGTTGTCGAGCCCGGAGATGGTGCCTTCGAGACCGAACACGTAATTGCTGGCCTGCCAGTTGTAGCCGATCTGCGCACCGCCGATGAGGCCGGAGCCGCGCTGGCGAAAGCCCTCGCCAGGCGAGAGATCGCCGAACAGCGTCGTGTTCGCACTGTTGATCCACTGCTGATTGGTCCAGGCGCCGCCGATGTTGCCGCCGACGTAGAAGCCCGTCCAGTTGAAGAGCGGCTCGATATAGGCCGGAGCCTTCGTGTAGGGCCGCGCGGCGAGATCGGCGGCGGAAACGCTACCGGCTGCGACGAGCGCGCTGGTGCAGGTGAAGGCGGCAATCAACTTGGAACGCATGGTACACCCCTTGTCCTCAGATGGGCTGCACGCTCACAGACAGTCCTTACTAAAATTGGAATCAACGAAGTTAAGCCGCACCATTGGCTTTCGCGCGCCTCGGAATCCAATCGCGCTGTTGCACGTGCGCAACGTGCGTAGGCTGACTTAACGCGATGTTATCCCTATTAGATCATCACGCGATCACGATGCGCGCGCGACCGGCGAATGCACGTGCTCGGGCCGCACGCCGAGCGCGACGAACCGTGCGGGAATCTTCTGGAGCCACGGCCACGCCGTAACGAGACGCACGATCAGCGGAGCCTTCACGGGCTGATTGCCGGGTCTGAGCGCACCGCTGATGATATTGTTCTGCACGACGACCTGCATCGCCTGCGTCATCCTCACCGGAAACGCACGCCGCTGGCGCACGGCGTCGAGTTCGGCTTCGGATGGGCAACCGTTCCTGATCTTGTCCGCGAGCAGATTGGCGGTCGCAACCGCGTCCTGGACCGCGAGATTGACGCCGACGCCGCCGACCGGCGACATCGCATGCGCGGCATCGCCGATGCAGAGCAGGCCCGGCTGCGTCCAGCGGCTGAGGCGGTTGATCGCGACGGTGAGAAGCTTGACGTCGTCCCAGCTCTTCACGTCGGAGATTCCGGATGAAAGGATCGGCGCCATGCGGACGACATCGTCGAGCAGCGCTTGCAGCCCCCTCGCCTTCACCGCGTCAAACTGCCCCTTGGCGATGACATAGGCGCATTGCCAGTACTCGCCACGGTCGAACGTGATCATCATCTTGCCGGGCTCGACGCGTGCGAACACGTTCTCGGTTTCGTTCGACCGCCGTCCGGCGCGAAACCACAACACGTCCATCGGCGCGCCGATCTCCTCGACCGCGAGGCCCGCGCGCTGGCGCACCGTCGAATGACGGCCGTCGCAGGCGATGGTCAGATCCGCCTCGATGTCGATCGGGCCCTTCGGCGTCGTCGCGCGCACGCCAGCGATCGCCTCACCGCGCCGGATCAAGTCGGTTGCCTCCGTGCTCATCATCACCTTGAGCGAGGGAAAACGCTGACCGCTCTCGCGCAAGAAATTCAAGAAGTCCCATTGCGGCATGAAGGCGATGAACGGGTATTTGGTGTCGAGCCGGCGGAGATCGGCGATGCGCACAGGCGTGCCGCCGAACATGCCGTCGAGCGTCTGCAAGCGCTGATGCGGCAACTTCAGGAAGCCGTCGATCAGGCCAAGCTCGTCCATCACCTGGAGCGTCGAGGGATGCACGGTGTCGCCACGGAAATCGCGAAAGAAATCCGCGTGCTTCTCCAGCACCACGACGTCGATGCCGGCGCGCCCCAGGAGATAGCCGAGCATCATGCCCGCGGGTCCGCCGCCGACGATGCAGCAGCGAACTTTCATGGAGCGAGTGCGGCTGGCGGTTCTGGCCCGTTAGCGTTCATGATCCGGTCCTCGGCGGTGGTTCGATGCGCAACAATGATTATAGCGCAGGCTCGGCACTAAGATGCCGAGTGACGAGATCGAGAAACTCACTGGCCAGCGGCGAGATGCTCAAGGACCGGTGGCGAATGACGCCGACAGTCCGCTTGATCTCGGGAGCGGAGATGGGAACTGACCGGATATTCGAGCCGGGATGTGTCGGTAGGGCCATTGCCGGCAAGATGGCGCAGCCGACGCCCGCTTCCAGGAGTTCGATGATGCAGGAGACGTGTTCGACTTCGTAAAACCACCGCAGCTTCAGAGCAGCATTTCCGAGCAAGACCTCCAGCAGGAGCCTGTTGCCGCTGTCGCGCCCGCCAATCATGAGCCGAACCTTTGGCATCGCCTGTAGCTCTTGCAGCGCGACCTCCTGGCGAGCGACCAGCGCGTCGTTCTTGTGCACGGCCAGGACGAAGCGGTCTGCTAGCAACGGTGCGAATGTCAGATCGGGGTCGGGCCCCGGATCCACGCCGACCCCGAATTCGGCCAACCCCGACAAGACCTGGCGAACGACAAAGTCCTGGTTACCGTCAAAGACCTGCACGCCGACGTTCGGATGCCGCTCGGTGAAGGTCCTCAGCAGGGGCGGAAAGGCCTGGCAGACCACGGTCGGAATGCTGGCCACCCGAATCTTGCCGAAACGCCTTTCGGCGACCTCGCGAATTGAATCGAGCATCCCGTTCAGGTTGTTGATCTGCTGGCGAGCCATCGGAAGGAAGTGGCGTCCAGCTCCGGTGAGGACCACCGACCTGGTGGTGCGGCTGAACAGTTCGACACCCAGCGTCTGCTCCAGCTTCTGGATCCGGCGCGACAGGCCGGGCTGGGTCAGATGAAGCTTCTCGGCTGCACGTTGGAAATTCAGCAGCTCTGCCGCGATCACGAAGGCTTCGAGTTCAGCGTTCTCGACTTTCATGCGGGAGTCTCATCAGTCGCAAGCGAACCCGCATTGGACCTCGCAGTCGGCGGTTTCTACGATCCTGGGGTTTAGCCAGATCGAAGGGAACAGGTAGCATCGATGCCCACCCAGCAGCAACTAGCGTCGCCCGTGCCGATCGCCACCACTGCATCAGCCTACGTGGCCGAGGCGGATGCGATCTACCGGAAGATCGTGCTTCGCATCATGCCGCTCATCCTCGTCTGCTACTTCTTTGGCTACCTGGATCGGGTGAACGTCGGCTTCGCCAAGCTCGGCATGGTCAACGATTTGCGTCTGAGCGAGGCCGCCTATGGCCTCGGTGCAGGCCTGTTCTTTATCGGCTATCTCCTGCTCCAGGTGCCCGCCGGCTACCTGGTTCAGCTCTACGGCCCGAGGAAGTGCATCGCAGCGTCGATGATCTCATGGGGGCTCGTCTCCATGGCCACCTTGCTGACGCGGGACGAAGCCAGCTTCTACGTGCTTCGGTTCCTGCTCGGAATCACGGAGGCAGCCTTCTTCCCCGCCGTGATCGCCTTCTTCAGTGTCTGGTTTCCCTCATTCAGGCTCAGCAAGGTGATGTCCTTGCTCTTCCTCGCCCTGCCCCTTGGCGTGATCCTCGGCGGTCCGTTGTCCGGATGGATCATGGACGTCACCCATGGCGGCTACGGCCTGAAAGGCTGGCAATGGATGTTCCTGCTCGAAGGACTCCCGGCGATCCTGCTCGGGCTCGTCTCGATCAGGGCGATCGTCGAGCGGCCGGACGATGCCGCATGGTTGTCGCACGACGAGAAGGCCCTGGTGCAGCGAGAACTCGCTCAGGAATCCAAGGACAAGCAAACGAGCTTATGGCCAGCGTTGCGTGAGCCGACGCTGTGGATTTTGTTCGCGACGTCGTTTCTCTATAACCTCGGCAATTACGGCCTCGTTTTCTGGATGCCGAGCATGATCAAGTCGATCGGCGGGCTGACGAACTTCCAGATCGGCGTCGTGACCGCACTGCCCTACCTGATCGCCGCCTGTGCCATGCAGCTCAATTCGATCCACTCAGTGAAGACCGGCGAGCGGCTCTGGCATACCGCAGCGCCCCTGATCGTTGGCGGCGCCGCCTTGGTGGCGAGTGTGACGACGCGAGACGCGCCGGCGCTCTCCCTCTTGTGCCTGACAATTGGCATCTCCGGCATCCAGTGCACGCTGGCCATGTTCTGGAGCCTGCCTCACGCGTGCTTGCCGGAACGGCCGCGGCCAGCGGCGCCGGTCTGGTCAATATCGGAGCGGCCAGCGCGGGCTTCGCCGGTCCAGCCGTCCTGGGCGTCCTGAGCCAACTTACGGGCAGCATGACGGCCGGCGTCTCGCTGCTGGCGATCGCGCTGTTCGCCGCGGCCGCGCTGATCTTTGCGATTCCGCGGCACCTGATGGCCCGGCATGTCGTCTCGGCCTAGGGAAGCGTTATGGTCCACGAGCCTCCAATCCCTTCCGGCCCCAGGCACAGCATGCACAAGCCATTTCGGATCGCTATCGCCGGATTCCATATTGAGTCCGTGAGTTTCCTGCCGGCCGTCTCGACCTGGGACGATTTCGAGCAGGTGGCCCTGCGCGGGGATCAAATCGTCGAAGAGCTCCGAGGCACAAACACCGTGATGGGCGGCTTCATCGAGGCCTGCGAACAGGCGAGCGTGGCGTTGGCTCCGCTCGTCCACACGGCCCTCGGCGCCGTGGGTCCGGCCACCGATGAGGCCGTCAGACGCTACGCGGACGAGATGGCTTCGGGCGTCCGCGTCTTGTCCGACCTGGACGGCGTGCTGCTTTTCCTCCACGGGGCGTGCTGGACGGCTTCGTATCCGGACCCCGAGCGCTTCATCATCGACACGGTGCGTGCCGCCCTGGGGCAAGACAAGCCCTTGATCGTCGCGTTGGACTACCATGGCAACATCGATGCAAACACGCTGCAAAACGCGACCGCGGCGTTCGCCTATCGAAACTCGCCGCATACGGATACGGGCGACACGGGACGCCGTGCCGCCATCTGCATGCTCCGCACACTGCGTGGAGAGATTTCGCCAACATGGGCGATCGCCAAGCCGGGCGTGCTCGTCCCGTCGATCTTCAGCGCGACTGCGCTGCGCCCCTTGGCGGATCTCATCGAGGAAGGCCAGCGCATCGAACGTGACAGCGAGCGCTACACCGACATTTCGCTGATGGCCGGCTTTTCCTATGCCGACGCGCACAATGCCGGCTTTTCGGTGCTGTGCGTCACCGACGGCGACCCCGCGCGCGCCCAGGCGATCGCTGACCATCTTTCGGAACGGATCTGGAGCGAGCGGCATGCACTCTCCGGGCCCTTCGAAGTCTACACCGCAGAGTCAGCGGTCTCGCGCGCGTGCACAGGCCTGACGACGCGCAGGACGCAGGGGCGCCCCTACGTCCTGGTCGAGCACGCAGACCGAATGAACGACTCAACGTACCTGCTGGCGGAGCTGCTCAAGCGCGGCGTCTCGCGGGCTGCCGTGCCCTTTCTCTGGGATGCGGCCGCAGCGCAGAAGGCGTTCGAGGCCGGGGTTGGTGCGTTGGTGAACCTAAGGCTTGGCGGCCACAGCTCCGAGAAGGCAGGGCCGACGCTGGACATCACTGCGCGCGTGCAGTGGGCAGGCCCAAAATCGTACCGCGTGACGGGCTCCTACATGCATGGCATGCCTGTCGATCTGGGAATGACGGCGTTGCTTGACGTCGATGGCGTGTCGGTGAGTGTCGTCAGCGCTTTTGCATTCGCGGTCGACGGCGATGCATTCGGAGTATTCGGGTTGCGTCCGGAAGACTTCGACATCATCGTGCTTCGTTCAAAGACCCATTTCCGTGCGTTCTATGAGGGATTGGCGGAGGAAATCATGATCGTGGATACGCCGGACCACGGCGTCGCCGACCTGCGGCTCCTGCCCTATGAGCGGCTGGATACCCGTCGCGTATTTCCGCTTGCTCCTGAAAGAGCCCATTGATGTCGGCTGAACGCCAGCAGAGAACGACACGCGCGGATCGCTGGGCCCGCGACAGGAGAACGGACAAGCGATGACCGGCAAAGTAAACGTGAGCTTGATTCAATTTGACGTCCAAGTGCTGGAGCCGGCGTCGAATCTCGAGCGAATGCAGGCAGTGATGCGATCGGAGGCAAAGGCAGGCGCGCAGTTGATCGTATTCCCGGAGTTGTCGAACACGGGATACGTGGAGCCGGTGACGCCCGGCGCCCCCTTCAGCCCGGAATCCGGCGGAGCCGAACAATATGCCCTCCGATTATTCCAGGCCGCCGAACCCGAGAACGGCCCCTTCATCACGTCGCTGTGCGACCTCGCCCGTGAGCACAGCCTCCATGTTGTCGTCGGGCTGGCCCTCCGTCATCCGGTGCAGCAGGGCGTGATGCATAATGCGTCGGTCCTGATTGGCCCTCACGGCGTGCTCGGCACCTACCACAAGATTCATCGCTGGCATCTGGAAAAGCTCTACTTCGTTGCCGGCGAGAGCATCTCGGTGCAGCAGACGATGTTGGGGCCGATCGGCATGCAGATTTGCTATGACATCCGGTTTCCGGAACTGACGCGGGCACTCATGGTGCAAGGCGCTCAGATCGTCACGAATATCTGGGCGTCGTTCCGCCCGCAAGACAAGCCCCTGGAAGACGAGCAGATCTTCACGCACCGCGCCTACACGCGCGCGACCGAGAATGGCGTCTTCTTCCTCAGTTGCAACCGCGCCGGCAGGCAGGGCAGTTGCGCCTTCATGGGCCGAAGCATCATCGTTGCGCCGGACGGCAAGATTCTCGCGCAGTCCACCACGGAGGACGAGGACATCGTACGCGCGGAAATCGACCTTGATGACGTTGCCCGCTACAGAAGCTATGTCGGGCTCGCGACAGACAGGCGTGCGGATATCTACGCACGATACCTGACTGCGCCCGTCTGAGGCATTCGGCGCTCAATTGTTGCTGCGGTTCGCGGTCCGGAAGCTCTTGATCTCCGACACGCTGCCATCGCGATAAGTCAGTTCCACCGACACGACCTGCGTCGACGGCGCGAGCTTCATGTAGAGCGGCATGCCGGCGGAGATCGCTGTGGGGTCGCGCATGTCGCAGGCAGGCATCTTCAGCACCTGGTTGGGGACTGCGGTGTCGATGCCGATGCGGACCTCGCGGATGGCGCAGCGATAGGATACGAGGTGCGTGTAATAGACGAGCAGCCCATTGAACTCACGGAACGACAGCCAGCTCGTCGCGGTCATGTCGAGGATCTTGCGCTGGTCGCGGAGCAGCGCAGCCTCGGGCTCGAACTTGATCGGGAACGGGCCCTGCATATCGCCGGAGGCATCGACATAGCGGACTTCGATGGTGCCGGCCGGCGCATCCGGCGGCAATTCGATCGAGGGGTTCGGCAGCCGCTTGCGGGTGCGCGGATCGAGCGTGTCGATGAAGCCTGTCTCGCGGAAGTCGCCCTGGCCTGCCATGCGCCAGGAAATGCCGAGCGTGGGATCTGCGAAGGAGAACGTCACCGACCAGCCACCGTTGTGGCGCGAGAAGCTCGCGATCGGCGCGTTGGTGGCTTCCTCCTTCGGCACGCGCGGCACCGAGACCGGCGGCAGCGCCGCGACCTTCTGCGCCGGCGGATCGGCCGGGCGTGCCGCGGCGTCGGCCGCGGCCTTGGCCGCGCCGCTCAGGAAGACGTCGTCGACCATCTGGTCGAAATAGACCGGCACCTGCTTGTGCTTGACGGTGTCGGCCATCTCGCTGACGAGCCGCCGCGTATGCTGCGCCACCTGCACGAGGTTCTCGCCGGGCTGCAACAGCTCCCTGGCAAACGTGCGCGTGAACACCGAATTGGGATTGGCGTCATCGTTCGAGAGGCGATCGAGCGCGGTCTGGCGCGGGCCCGCGGAGAACACCGAAAACACGCCTTCCGGCAATTGCGTCATGGGCGCGAGCCCGCCACCGCCGGCGACCGCGCGCGTTCCGGTCCGCTCGAACGGATTGTTGCGGCACGCGTCGAACACCAGGATCGAGGTGCGCGCCTTCTTGTTCTGGAGGCGCTCGATGATGCGGTCGGCGAGGATGGAGGAATCGCGAACCAGCTCTTCCTGGCCTTCGGTCGCCGCCGGCACGTCGGTCGGCAGCAGATAGTTCTGGCCCGCGATCTCGAAACCGTGGCCGGCATAGAAGAAGAACGCGGTGTCGCCCGGCTCGATCGCCCTGTCGAAGGCAAGCAGCGTCTCGGTGAACTGCTGGCGGCTCTGGTTCTCGGCCACCATCACGGAGAAGCCGAGCTGCTTCAGCGTATCGCCCATGGTGCGGGCGTCGTTGACGGCCTTGAGCAGTTTTGGAACGTTCTTGTAGTCGTTGTTGCCGATCACGAGCGCGACGCGCTTGTCGGCGTGCGCGGGGGCTGCGAGCGCCGTCAGACTGGCGATGATGCCAAGGGCCGCCAAAACCGAAAGAAGCCTGCGCGTCATCGAAAAATCCCCGATTGCAGGAAGGGTCAGTTGGGTTCCTGCGGCCACTGATGTCATAGTCGGCCGAGCCATGTCAGGGGTTCATGGCAGGGCTTCAAGAAGGCGAGGCAAGCGCCCAGCGGGATGCCCCCGCGCGATCTGTCCTATGGCCGGCCTGAGCGGAATCTGCTTTTGCTTAAGCGGCATTACCTATCTACCCGAGGGTCTTCCGTGTATCGCTGGTGCACCGACGAGGTCGAGCCGCAGGACCGCTTCGATTATTGGCGGGAGGTGCGCGCCAAGGGGCTGTTCGGCGTCACCGCGGAACTCGCGCGCGAGCAGCGCGCGGATTTCTCCGGCGAGTTCACGCTGCGCAAGGTCGGCGGTGCCGGCCTCGTCGAGCTCAAGGCCTCACCTTACCAGGTCGAGCGTAGCAAAGCCGACATTGCGGACGCGGCCAGCGACAGCATCTGCGTCTACCAGCAGCTCGGCGGCGGCGGCTGGTTCGGCGGCATGCGCAGCAGCGATTTTGCAATCGAAAATGGCAGGTTTGCCACGAGCCATACCGACCTGCCCTATCGCACCGTGCCGCTCGGCGCCGCCGGCTTTCACCTGAGGATCCTGAAGATCCCCGTGGCCGGCATCCCGGCGCAGGACAGTCGCGCTCGCGACCTCACGCCAAGGCCGTTCGGCGACCCTGCGCTGGCCCCCCTACTCGATGCCGCCTTTGCCGAACTCGGTGAACTCGCCGGCGGGGACGAGACTACCCACGCCAAACCGCTGGTGGAGGCGCTGGCCTGTCTCGCCTTGATCGAGCGCGGCATCGTCAGGCCCGGCGGCCGCCGCGGACAATACGCGCTGCGGATCGGCCGGCTCTCGCTGGCGCGCCGCCTGATCGTCCGCCACCTGAACGATCCCCGATTGTCCCCGGCGATGGTCGCCGACTGGCTCGGGGTGTCCCTGCGACACCTCCACATGCTGTTCGAAATGGCGGAGAAGAGCTTCTCCCAGACCGTGACCGAGCAACGCCTGGCCCAGAGCCGCCGCCTGTTGCGCGAAGCGCCGGAACGGCTGATTGCCGACGTCGCCACCGCCTGCGGCTTCGAAAGCCTTGCGACCTATTACCGGGTCTTCAACGCAGCTTACGGGCTGCCGCCAGGCGATTTCCGGGCGCAGGCGGCCGAGAAGCGTTAGCCGCCTTCCTGGCCTCCCCCCGGTCGCCCGGCCGGCGATCGGGCGAAAAGCCCGACTTCGCCCGCAATTTGAGCAAAAACGCTAGGTTTTTAAGAGCCTTCCCGCGCTCGCTCCATTGACTTTGGCCGATTCCCCCCTATGTTCCGGGCAACGCGGCTCGGTATCGAAACGCGATTCCTGAGTTTGGCGCGTTGTTCGCGCAAAGCCTTGCTCGCGTAGGTCAGCACCCCCAGCTTCTTTGAGAGCGCGCCGTTTCGGGGTGGAGCGCGACAGCCTTAAATTACCCTCGATTCCGAACGGCGGTTTCGACTAGAGGCTCAATGTCCTTTTCAAATCTCGGACTATCCGAAAAAGTCCTCGCCGCAGTGGCGGCCACCGGTTACACCAACCCCACCCCCATTCAGGAACAGGCGATCCCTCACGTCCTCGCACGCAAGGACGTGCTCGGCATCGCCCAGACCGGCACCGGCAAGACCGCGGCCTTCGTGCTGCCAATGCTCACCATCCTCGAAAAGGGTCGCGCCCGGGCACGCATGCCGCGCACCCTGATCCTCGAGCCGACCCGCGAGCTCGCCGCCCAGGTCAAGGAGAACTTCGACCGCTACGGCGCCGGCCAGAAGCTTAACGTCGCCCTCCTGATCGGCGGCGTCTCCTTCGGCGACCAGGATGCCAAGCTGATGCGCGGCGTCGACGTGCTGATCGCGACCCCCGGCCGCCTGCTCGACCATACCGAGCGCGGCGGTCTCCTGCTCACCGGCGTCGAGCTGCTCGTCATCGACGAAGCCGACCGCATGCTGGACATGGGCTTCATTCCCGACATCGAGCGCATCTGCAAGCTCGTCCCCTTCACGCGGCAGACCCTTTTCTTCACCGCCACCATGCCGCCGGAGATCCGGCGCATCACCGAAGCCTTCCTGCACAATCCGCAGAAGGTCGAAGTTTCCAAGCCCGCCACCACCGCCGTCACAGTCACGCAGTCCCAGGTCCCCGCCGGACGCGAGGCGCATGAGAAGCGCGAACTCCTCCGCCGCCTCCTGCGCGAGGCCAAGGATCTCAAGAACGCGATCATCTTCTGCAATCGCAAGCGCGAGGTCGCGATCGTTCACAAATCGCTCCAGAAGCACGGCTTCAGTGTCGGAGCACTGCACGGCGACATGGATCAGCCGGCCCGCATGGCGGCGCTGGATCAGTTCCGCAAGGGCGAGCTGCCGCTGCTGGTCGCCTCCGACGTCGCCGCCCGCGGCCTCGATATCCCAGAGGTCAGCCACGTCTTCAATTTCGACGTTCCCCATCATCCCGACGATTACGTTCACCGCATCGGCCGCACGGGACGCGCGGGCCGCACCGGCACCGCGATCTCGATCGTGACGCCGCTCGACCAGAAGTCGATGGCCGCGATCGAAAAGCTGATCGGCCAGAACATTCCGCGCGCCGAAGGCGAGTTCGAGGTCCACAGCGAGTCCGCCGAGCCAACCGAGCGTTCGCGCGAGCAGCGTGGCCGGGAGCGGTCGCGCGGCGGTCGCGGCAAGTCGCGTCGCGGCGGCCATGAGCAGCGTGGTGACGCGCGGCACGCCTCGGACGCAAGGCCAGCAGCGGAAGCGCGGCCTGCACGCGAGCCCAAGCCTGCACGCGAGCCCAAGCCTTCACGCGAGGCAAAGCCTTCACGCGAGGCAAAGCCTGCGCGCGAAGCAAGGCACGCCTCTGAGCCGCGCCACGGCTCGCGCCAGCAGGCCAATACGTCGCATGTGCCCTCGATCGGCCGGCCCGAGCCCCGCCGTCCGCAGCGCGAGGCCGACAGCGAGCCCGGCGATCATTCGCATCTGCCGGCATTTCTGTTGCGACCGGTTCGTTCCCCCGCCGGCGCCTAAAGCGCGCCGCGCTTTAGGTTGTTTGTCTGAGCGTGATCTCCGCGCAAACGCGTCCCGCGTTTGTCGCGAGGGAAAATCGCGACACACTTTGCGCTGACGCGGCCCTTCGGGTCCGGATCATGCTCCAGGGAACGGCCGTTTACCGGCCGTTCAGAATCGTCCTTTAGCCTGAGACCATAATTTAAGTATTGCTGCAGTCGGAGGCGCACCGGCTGCTCTGGGGATGTTCTGTGGTCAAGGTGCTCGACGAACACGAACGCACGATGGCGTTCGCCGAGGTGGCCCTCGGTCAGATCCGATCGCTCAAGCAGACCGCAATTCCCCGCAACTACGAGATCTGGTACGTCTACGCCACCGGCTACAACGCCCCGCTGAACAAGATCATCAACGAGACGCTGGCGCGCAACGGCAAGCTGACCGAAGCCGATCTCGAGCAGATCTACGAGACTTATCTCTCCCACATCAAGACCACCGACCGCATCGACAAGGTCGGCGCGCGCGTCATCGGCGAGATCGACGACGTGATGAAGGTGCTCACCGAAGCGCTGGGCATGTCCGCCTCCTATGATGCGAGCCTGTCAGGCGCCGCCGCAAAGCTGTCGACCGCCAAGGACCGCGACCAGATCAAGGCGATCGTGGACACGCTGCTCGATGCGACGCGCGACATGCGCGAGACCAACAAGGCGCTGGAGGACCGCCTGACCTTGTCCGCGAACGAGATCAGCAATCTCCAGCAGAGCCTCGAGGCGATCCGCGCCGAAAGCCTGACCGATCCCCTCACCGGTCTTGGCAACCGCAAATATTTCGATCGCATGATCGGCATGGCCGTGCAGAACGCGCTCGCAAGCGGCGAGCCGCTGTCGCTGCTGTTGTTCGACATCGACCACTTCAAGTCGTTCAACGATTCCTATGGCCACCTCACCGGCGACCAAGTGCTGCGGCTCGTCGGCCTGTCACTGAAGCAAACCATCAAGGGCCAGGACATCACCGCGCGCTACGGCGGCGAGGAGTTCGCGGTCGTGCTGCCCAACACCGCGCTGCGCCAGGCGCTCACGGTCGCCGACCACATCCGCCGCGCCGTGATGGCGAAGGAATTGAAGAAGAAATCGACCGGTGAGATCCTTGGCCGCGTCACGATCTCAGTCGGCGTCTCCATGGTGAAGCCGGGCGACGACACCGACTCCCTGATCGAGCGCGCCGATGCCTGCCTCTACGCCGCCAAGCGCAACGGCCGCAACCGCGTGATCTGCGAGACCGACCCGGAATACAGCGTCGAGAGGCGCGGCCAGGTGGCTTGAGCCTTATTCACCGCCGTCATTCCGGGACGCGGCGAAGCCGCGAGCCCGGAATGACGAATGGTTAGAGCTACGCCTTCCGCTTCGCGCGCTTGCGAACCGCAGCCTTCTTGGTCGGCTTCTTCACCAGCGCCTTCTTCGCAGGCTTGGCGGCCTTCTTCACCGCCTTCTTTGTCGCCTTCTTTGCCTTGGGCCGCTTCTTCACCTTGGCGCGCTGGGCGGCGGCGAGCGCGGCCCTCGCCCACTCCGCAAGCTCCTCGGAATCGTCGAACAGGCGTGCAGGCAACTGCCAGTAGGAGTTCACCATCACGGTTTTGGCGCGGGTCTGGTACTGGAACGGCGCTGAGCCTTCGGCCTCGAAGCTCGGGATCGTCTGCTCATCGGCGCGGAGGAACAGGCCGGCGCGCAGAGCCAGCGCGAAATTGGTGCCGTCGGCGGAGATCCCGTAGCCGGAAAACATCCGGCGGATGGTGACGGGCCCGAAATCGGCAAACAGGTCGATCAGGAATTCGCGATCCATTGGAGGCTTCCCTGCGCGTGCAAGCGAACCCTCATAGCATCCTCGTCATTGCGAGCGAAGCCAAGCAATCCAGGCCGCCCCCGCGGAGACGGCCTGGATTGCTTGGTCGCTTCGCTCCTCGCAATGACGCCTGGGGCTACCCCTCGACCTTGGCCGGCCGCAGCTCGACCGACTCGCCGCAGCCACAGGCGGAGATCTGATTGGGGTTGTTGAAGACGAACTGGGCCTGCATCTTGTCGGCCTTGTAGTCCATCTCGGTTCCGAGCAGGAACAGCACGGCCTTGGGATCGACCAGGATCTTGACGCCCTTGTCCTCGACGACCTCGTCGGTCGGGCGGATCTCGTGGGCGTATTCGACGGTGTAGGACTGCCCGGCGCAGCCGCCGTTCTTCACGCCGACGCGCAAGCCGACGATCTCGGAGTCCGCACGCTGCGTCAGCTCGATGATGCGCTGCGCGGCAGCATCCGTCAGCCGCATCACCTGCGGACGCGGCCGCCGCGGCTTGGGAGTCGAAACTGGAGAAGCCTGGGTCATGTCAGTCATTTGGTCCGTTGCGGAGCAAGTTCAATGCCGGATGTGCAAGAGCCTGATTGATGTCACCACATGTTGAGGACGAGGCGCGCCTCGTCACTCATGCGTTCCGGCGTCCAGGCCGGCTCCCAGACGACCTTGACATCGACCACGCCGACGCCGGGAACGCTGGCAACCGCATTCTCGACCATGGTCGGCAGCTCGCCTGCGGCCGGGCAATTCGGCGTCGTCAGCGTCATCAGGACGTCGACGGAACGGTCGTCCTTGATCTCGACCTTGTAGATCAGGCCGAGTTCGTAGATGTCGGCGGGAATTTCCGGATCAAACACGGTCTTGAGCCCCGCGATGATCTCGCGCGTCAGACGCTCGGTCTCCTCCGGCGGCAGCGCCGAATGCGTCTCCATCGGATTGGCTTTGATTTCGGCCGTGTCACTCATGCGAACAAATCCCGCGCCTTCAAAAGCGCATGTGCCAGATGGTCGACTTCGTCCCTTGTATTATACATGCCGAACGATGCCCGGCACGTCGCGGTCACGTTGAACCGCTCTAAAAGCGGCATCACGCAATGGGTGCCGGCGCGCACCGCGATGCCCTGGCGGTCGATCACGGTGGCGACGTCGTGGGCGTGCGCCCCCTTCAGCTCGAAGGAGATCACCGGGCCCTTGCCGCGCGCGGTGCCGATCAGCCGCAGCGAGTTGATCTCGCGCAGGCGGTCCTGGGCATAGGTGAGGAGATCGTGCTCGTGGGCGGCGATGCGCTCCTTGCCGATCGAGTTGACGTAGTCGATGGCCGCGCCAATCCCGACTGCCTCGACGATCGCGGGCGTGCCGGCCTCGAACTTGTGCGGGGGATCGCCATAGGTGACGATTTCGCGGGAGACCTCGCGGATCATCTCGCCGCCGCCATTGTAGGGACGCATCGCGACGAGGTGGTCGTATTTGGCCCAGAGCACGCCGATGCCGGTCGGCCCATAGACCTTGTGGCCGGTGAAGACATAGAAGTCGCAGCCGATGTCCTGGACGTCGACCGGAATATGCACGGCGCCCTGGCTGCCGTCGACCAGCACGGGAATGCCGCGGGCGTGCGCGATTTTCACCACGTCCTTGACCGGCACGATGGTGCCGAGCGCGTTCGACATCTGCGTGATCGCGACGAGCTTGGTCTTCGCGGTCAAGAGCTTCTCGAACTCGTCGATCAGGAAATTGCCTTCATCATCGACCGGAGCCCATTTGATCACCGCGCCGTGGCGTTCCCTGAGGAAATGCCAGGGCACGATGTTGGAGTGGTGCTCCATGATCGAGAGGACGATCTCGTCGCCCTCTTTGATATTGGGCTCACCCCAGGACGAGGCGACGAGGTTGATCGCCTCCGTCGCGTTGCGGGTGAAGATCACTTCCTCAGGTCGGGGCGCGTTGATGAACTGCGCCACCTTGGCGCGGCCGCCCTCATAGGCCTCGGTCGCCGCATTGGCGAGGTAGTGCAGGCCGCGATGCACATTGGCATATTCGCTCGTATAGGCCTGCGTCATGCGGTCGAGCACGGATTGCGGCTTCTGAGCCGAGGCCGCGTTGTCGAGATAGACCAGCGGCTTGCCGTAGACCTGCATGGCGAGCGCCGGAAAATCCTGGCGCACCCGCGCGACGTCATAAGAACCGTTCAGGACCGCCGGATGCGTGCTCATGACCGCCGCTCCAGCCAGCGCTCGGCAATGCCGATCACGTGCTCGCGCAAATCATCATCGGCGATCTGCTCGATCGCCTCGCCGACGAAGGCCTGGATCAGCAGCGCCTGAGCGTCCTTCTCGGGCAACCCACGGGCGCGCAGATAGAACAGCAGGCTGTCGTCGAGCGCACCGGCGGTCGCGCCGTGGCCGCAGGAGACGTCGTCGGCAAAGATCTCGAGCTCGGGCTTGTTGTCGGCCTCAGCCTCGTCCGAGAGCAGCAGCGCCCGCGTCATCATCTTGCCGTCGGTCTTCTGTGCGTCGGGGCGGACGATGATGCGGCCCTGGAACACCGAATGCGCGCGATCATCGATCACGGCGCGGAAGATCTCGCGGCTGGTGCAATGGGGCACGGCGTGGTCGACGACCAGCGTCGAATCGCCATGCTCGGTCTTCTTCAGGAGGTTCACGCCATTGACCGCGAGCTCGCTGCCCTCGCCTGCCAGCGTGATGAAGCCCTGCAGGCGGCTCACAGCGCCGCCGGTCGTCATGTTGAAGAAGTTGAGCTTCGTATTCGCGCCGACCGTGATGATCTCGGAGGTGATGTTCACGGCGTCAGGCGCATCATCCATCAGGCGGATATGCGCGACATCGGCGTTGTCGCCGATCGTCACCAGCACGGCGTCGTTGACCTGGTAGGCCGCAGCGCCAGCCGCGACGAAGCTCTCGATGATGGTGGCGCGGACGCCGTTCCCGATTCGCAATTGCGAGCGCGTGAAGGCGGACGCGGAGGCGGCGGTCGCGATGTGGATGATCTGGATCGGAGCTGAAAGCTGAGCACCGTCCGCGATCGACACCACGACGCCGTCGGTCGCCATCGCCGCATTCAAAGAAATCATCGCGTCCGTCGAGGCGGTCGCGAGCAGGTCGCCGGACTCCTTCTCCAGCGTTTCGCGCAGCGTCTTGACGCTGACTTCCGATGCGAGCGCCTTCACGTCGGACAGGTCGGCCGCGAACATGCCGTCGACCAGTACCAGCTTGCGGGCGCCGGCGAAGCCATGCGCCTTCACCGCCTCGGCTGCGCGCGACAGCGCCGCGGCGTCGGGGGTGGCCGCAAGCGGCAGCACCTCGCCGACGAGTGCGCGCAGATCGGTGTATTTCCATTCTTCGAGCCGGCGGTGCGGCAGGCCGAGACGCTCATAGGTCTCGAAGGCCTGGCGGCGCACTGCTATGACCGCGGGCGAGCCGGGCAGCCGGCCTTCGGCGCTGGTGAAGAGATCGCTCACCGCGCGGCCGGTCCCGGTCTTGGCCAAAGCAACGTTCATCGCAAAATCCCTTACGCCGCGTCCTCGAACTGGGTGTAGCCGGACTCCTCCAGCTCCAGCGCCAGTTGCTTGTCGCCGCTCTTCACGACGCGGCCCTTCGACATCACGTGCACGAAATCCGGTACGATGTAGTTCAGCAGGCGCTGATAGTGGGTGATCACCACCATCGCGCGCTTCGGCGAACGCAGCGCGTTGACGCCGTCGGCGGCAATTCGCAGCGCGTCGATGTCGAGACCGGAATCCATCTCGTCGAGAATGCACAGGCTCGGCTCGAACAACGCCATCTGAAGCACCTCGTTGCGCTTCTTCTCGCCGCCGGAGAAGCCGACATTGACGCCGCGCTTGAGCATGTCCTGCGGGATGTTCAGCGATTTCGAGACCTCGCGGACCTTCTTCAAAAAGTCCGGCGTCGAATATTCGCTCTCGCCGCGCGCCTTGCGCTGCGCGTTGAGCGCCGTGCGCAGGAAGTTCATCGTGGCGACGCCGGGGATCTCGACCGGATACTGGAACGCCAGGAACACGCCCTTGGCGGCGCGCTCTTCGGGGTCCATCTCCAGGAGGTCCTCACCCTTGAACAGGATCTGGCCGTCGGTGACCTCATAGCCGGGCTTGCCGGCGATGACGTGGGAGAGCGTCGACTTGCCGGAGCCGTTCGGCCCCATGATCGCATGCACCTCGCCTTCGTTCACGGTCAGCGTCAGTCCGTGGAGGATCTCACGTTCCTCAACACGAACCTTCAGGTCTTTCACTTCAAGCAAAGCCATATTGGTTTCCAGTCTATTCAAATGATCCAGGGAGCGCCGAAGCGCGCCGCGAGAGCCGGCAATTAACCGACCGACCCTTCAAGCGAGATCGAGATCAGCTTCTGCGCTTCCACTGCGAACTCCATCGGGAGCTGCTGGAGCACGTCCTTCACAAAGCCGTTGACGACGAGGCCGACGGCTTCCTCTTGGCTGAGGCCGCGCTGGACGCAGTAGAACAGCACGTCCTCGGAGATCTTCGAGGTCGTCGCCTCGTGCTCGAAGGTGGCCGAGGAGTTCTTGGCCTCGATGTAGGGCACGGTGTGCGCGCCGCATTTGTCGCCGATGAGCAGCGAGTCGCAGGCGGTGAAGTTGCGGGCGCCGGTCGCTTTCCGATGCGCGGTGACGAGACCGCGATAGGTGTTCTGCGACTTGCCGGCCGCGATGCCCTTGGAAATGATCCGGCTCGACGTGTTCTTGCCGAGATGGATCATCTTGGTGCCGCTATCGACCTGCTGGAAACCGTTCGAGATCGCGATCGAGTAAAACTCGCCGCTCGAATTGTCGCCGCGCAGGATGCAGCTCGGATATTTCCAGGTGATCGCCGAGCCGGTCTCGACCTGGGTCCAGGAGATCTTGGAGTGGTTGCCGCGGCAGTCGCCACGCTTGGTGACGAAGTTGTAGATGCCGCCCTTGCCTTCCGAGTTTCCGGGGTACCAGTTCTGCACCGTCGAATACTTGATCTCGGCGTCATCGAGCGCGACGAGCTCGACCACGGCGGCGTGCAGCTGGTTCTCGTCGCGCTGCGGCGCCGTGCAGCCCTCGAGATAGGAGACGTAGGAGCCCTTATCGGCGATGATCAGCGTGCGCTCGAACTGGCCGGTGTTGCGCTCGTTGATGCGGAAATAGGTCGAGAGCTCCATCGGGCAGCGCACGCCCGGCGGCACGTAGACGAACGAGCCATCGGAGAACACTGCCGAGTTCAGCGTCGCGTAGAAATTGTCAGAGGTCGGCACCACGGAGCCGAGATACTTCTGCACGAGCTCGGGATGCTCGCGGATCGCCTCCGAAATCGGCATGAAGATCACGCCAGCCTTCTTCAGCTCGGCCTTGAAGGTGGTCGCAACCGACACCGAGTCGAAGACCGCATCGACCGCGATCTTGCGCCGGGCCGGGTCTTCCTCACCGGGCTTCGGCTCGACGCCTTCGAGCATCGCCACTTCCCTCAAGGGAATGCCGAGCTTCTCGTAGGTCTTCAAAATCTCCGGATCGATCTCATCCAGCGAGGAGACCGTCTTCTTCGGCTTCGGCGCCGCGTAATAGTAGATGTCCTGGAAGTCGATCTTGGGATACTCGACGCGCGCCCAGGTCGGCTCGGTCATGGTGAGCCAGCGCCGATAGGCCTCGAGCCGCCACTGGAGCATCCAGGCGGGCTCGTTCTTCTTTCCGGAAATGAATTTTACGATGTCTTCCGACAGCCCCTTCGGGGCCTTCTCGGAGTCGATCAGGGTTTCAAACCCATAACGATACTGGTCGACGTCGATGCGCTTCACGCGCTCGACCGTCTCTTGTACGGCTGGCATTCCATCCTCCGCTCGCGGTTTCAAGGACCGCGGTGGATCAAACTCGAACGACTATTACGATGTTTCTATGCGGAAAGCACGTGCTTAGAACCGTTCAAGCCGTGTTTCGTCGCTTACTCTCTAAGTAGGTTATTACCGAGCTTTCGCCAAGCCTCAAGGGTACGATTGATGTCCGCCTCCTGCGTGGACCAGCCCAGACTGAGACGCACCGCTCCCTGGGCCGTTTTGGGGTCGAATCCCATGGCGGAGAGCACGTGGGAGGGCTGTACCTTCCCGGACGAACAGGCTGAGCCTGAGGATACGGCGATCCCTTCGAGGTCGAAGCCGATCACGGCGGTCTCGGCTTTCAGCCCCGGCGCCGTAAACAAGGTGGTATTTGGCAACCGCCCAGCATCCTCCGAGAAAATCATCGTGCCCGGCACCGTTCGCAGCCCGTTTTCCAAGCGATTCCGCAAGGTTCGGAGCCGCTCCGCATCCTCCGCCAGAGCCTGAACGGCCGCCGTCACGGCCGCGCCGAAACCGGCGATGCCCGGGACGTTCTCGGTTCCCGCGCGGCGGCCGAGTTCCTGCCCACCACCGCGCAGCAGCGGTTCGAGCCCCGTTACGCCCTCGGCCACCACCAATGCGCCAATACCCTTGGGACCACCGATCTTGTGTGCAGAGAAGGTGGCAAGATCAGCAGATATCTCATTGATATCAAAAGGTATCTTGCCAAGCACCTGGATCGCATCGACATGCAAAAGCCCGCCCGCCTCGTGGACGATCCGCGCCGCCTCCGCCACCGGCTGAAGCGCGCCGGTCTCATTGTTGGCGGCCATGATCGACACCAGCGCCGGCGGACCGGAAGCAAGCAGCGCCTTGAGGTGGCCGACATCTACAACGCCGGTGCGCGTCACATGAATCGGACTGACGGCATCGGCCGGAAACCTCCCGCCTGCCAGCACCGAGGCGTGCTCGACGGCGGACACCAGAAGGCGTTCCATCGGGCCACCTGAGGTCCCCTTTAGACCCCGCGACAGCGCCAGCGCATTGGCCTCGGTTCCCGCCGAAGTGAAGATGACGTTGCGCGGCAGGCCGGCAACCGCTCGTGCAAGCGCAGCACGAGCCGCCTCGACCAGCCGCCGTGCCTCCCGCCCCTCGGCGTGGACTGACGACGGATTGCCGACCAGATCATAGGCCGCGACCATCGCCGCCCGCGCCTCCGGGCGCAGCGGCGTGGTCGCATTCCAGTCGAGATAAACGCGGGTCGGCAGCATATCGCCCTCTTAGCACCTTTTGCCAGCGCGCCAATCGGGACCCCGCCCGCATCAGGCCGGTTGCTGCTGCGGGATCCCGGCCGGGCGGCGGGACCCGGTCCGCAATCCGAACAGAGGCCGCAGCCAGGCGATGCGCCGCACGATCTCATAGGTGACTACGCATGTAAGCGCGGTGCCGAGGATCACGATGGGGGCCTCGACCTCAACCGAGAATCCGCTGCCACGCAGTCCATGCGCGATCACGATGATCGCGGTCTGATGCACGATGTAGTACGGGAAGATCGCGTCCGTGAGATAGCGGCGCACGGGTCCGTCGGCCGTGAAGTGCCGCCGTGCGAAACCGAGCACTGCGACCATGGCAAGCCACTGATAGCAGCCATAGGCGATGCTGGCGCACCTCTTCAGCAGCGGCGACGGCGCGAGCAGGCCTGCGAACAGCAGGATGAAGATGATGAAGCAAGCGGCTGCGACTGCCAGCGCCGCCCAGCGCTGGCGTTCGATCTCGGACCAGACGCTCCCCTGCTTCGCCAGCAGGAAGCCGATCAGGAACGCCGTCGCATAGTCCGCGTGGTTGTACCAGTCGCCAAACAGCGCGTGCGTGGACGGAAAGGCCGGGAACAGGAACAGGCGCCAGGCCGCGAACAGCAGACTCGGCAGGATCAGGAATCCGGGCCCTGTGAGCAGAACGGCAAGCTGCGCACCGAGTTCATCGGTCACGGCCGGCCATAGCCAGAGCACGCCGGCCAGCGCGATCGTGTAGACCCACAGGTAAACCACGAACCAGAGATGGTTCCAGGTCGGCTGGACGATGCAAGGGTTCGGACAGAACTGCGCCCCGAAGGCGAGATAGTGATGGACATAGAAATCGACAAAGCCGGCCGGATAGCCGAGGCTTTCGACGATCTGGAGATAGGACTGCGGCGGCACGATCACCAGCATGCCAAAGATCAGGGGAATCAACAGCCGCGCCGACCGCGCGCCAACGAACGATCCGAGGCGGTACTTGCCGAGCATGAACCTCGTCGCAACCCCGGAAACCAGGAACAGAAGCGAGAGCCGCCAGGGATTGAGGACCAGCATCAACGGCTCGAGCCAGGTCAGCCTATAGACGCTCTTGATGTGAAATCCCCAGGACACGTAGAGCATGCCGACGTGGTAGAAGATCAAGAGCCCGAAGGCGCCAATCCGCACCCAGTCTAGATCGATGCGCCGTTCCGAGGTCGAAAGTTGCTGTGGTGTTGACATGGTTTTCTGCTCCTTGACGGGACGCCAAGCACGGTTCTTTGGCCATGGCTGACACCGAAAATGCCCCACAAGCAGAGCGCGTCGAGCCGGTTTGGGATCAGAACCGCAACACGCGGGATGAAGCGTCACGCCCTGGGACGAGCGGTGGGCTTTTTG
This sequence comes from Bradyrhizobium sp. Ec3.3, assembly GCF_000472925.1. Taxonomy (GTDB): domain Bacteria; phylum Pseudomonadota; class Alphaproteobacteria; order Rhizobiales; family Xanthobacteraceae; genus Bradyrhizobium. The sequence continues at coordinate 71,680 of NZ_AXAS01000024.1, read as the reverse complement.
GGATCAGCGGCGGCGACTGGACGATGTTCGCGGCGATCGCAGCCGTCGCGCTTGCGGTCGGAATCGTGAATGCGCTCTCCGGCGCGCAGGATGCCGCCTGGCGCGGCGACAGCTACGACATCGGCCGGCGGCTGTTCTGGGAGATGTCGAGCATCGCCGTCGTCCTGCTGACCGTCCCGCTCCTGGTGCTGGCCGTCCGGCGCATGCACCGGAGCCCGGGGCTCGTCGTCCGGGTGGGTATCGGAGCGCTCGCCCTGATCGGCTTCTCGACCCTCCACATCACCGGCATGGTCTGGGTCAGGAAGCTCGTGCTCTGGCTCGCGGGAAGCACCTACGATTTCCATTTCTCGCTTGCGACGATCTCATACGAGTTTCGCAAGGATGCCGTGGCCGCCCTCCTGATCGGCGGAACGATCTGGCTATTCGAGAGCCGTCGTGAGCTGAAAAGAACCGCGCTGGCTGCCAAAGCTGCCGACCCGCGACAGCCGCCTGTCCCCGATCTGATCTGGCTGCGAGACGGTGCAAGCCGCATTCGCCTCGCGCCGCGCGACATTCTCTGGGTCGCCTCCGCCGGCAACTACATTGAATACAGCCTTACCGACGGCAGTCAGCACCTGATCCGGGGTACGCTCGCGATGGCCGAGAGCGAGCTCTCGCGCTTCGCCATCGTTCGCGTTCATCGGACGAAGCTTGCCAATCTCGATCGGGTGAGCGGCGTGGACCTGAAACCGTCAGGAGATTTCGAACTCACCTTCGACAACGGGCAAACGCTCCAGGGCAGCCGGCGCTATCGGCTAGCGGTTGCCTCGCTCGGAGGTCGCACGCCTCCTGTGTGAATCGCTCCGGGGCTGCCCGGCGGGCGCTAAATCGCCATGATTCCAATTGGTTAACTTGGAATCCTGAACTCAACACCGATCCTCGTCGTCGATTTGCTCGATCCCGGCGGCGACACAGCCGCGTGCGGCGGGGCGCTCATGACGCCGCGATGACCGGCTAAGCTCTTGAGCGCATTGCGAGATGTCGAAGAAGCTTGCTTTCTGACCCTTGCCTCGTGTTAGAACGCGCGCGTCAGTTCACCCGCGCGCCACTCGCGCATCATCCGAGGGCGCCCCTTCCACTCCCATGCGCGCTTTCGTCGGCTCTGCAGCCGGTGGAAGCCGCCACGATCGGTTGATCGCTGAGGATCGTCTCGAGGGAATCAATCAAGAGATCATCATGCCTGAAGTCATTTTCGCCGGCCCCGCAGGCCGTCTCGAAGGCCGCTACCATCCGGCCAAGCAGAAGAACGCGCCGATCGCGATGATCCTGCATCCGCATCCGCAGTTTCACGGCACGATGAATCATCAGATCGTGTACCAGTGCTACTACGCCTTCGCGCACCGCGGCTTCTCCGTGCTGCGCTTCAACTTCCGTGGCGTCGGCCGCAGCCAGGGCTCGTTCGATCACGGCACCGGCGAATTGTCCGATGCAGCCGCGGCGCTCGACTGGGCGCAGACCATCAATCCCGAAGCCCGCGCGTGCTGGGTTGCCGGCTTCTCCTTCGGCGCCTGGATCGGCATGCAGCTGTTGATGCGCCGCCCCGAGGTCGAAGGCTTTATCTCGATCGCGCCGCCGGCCAACCTCTACGACTTCTCCTTCCTTGCGCCCTGCCCGTCCTCGGGACTTATCGTCCATGGTGAAAAGGATGCGGTGGTGCCGCCGAAGGACGTCAACACGCTGGTCGAGAAGCTGAAGACGCAGAAGGGCATCGTGATCGACCAGCAGGTCATTCCCGGCGCCAATCACTTCTTCGACGGCAAGCTCGAGCCGTTGATGGAGACCATCACCGCCTATCTCGACATGCGGCTCGCCAACGTTCGCTAAAGGCTGCTGATGGGCTCGTTCGTCGCCTTGCTCCGTGCCGTGAATGTCGGCGGCACCGGCAAGCTGCCGATGAGCGAGCTCAAGGCGATGTGCGAGGAGCTCGGCTTTGCCGCCGTGCGCACCTATATAGCCAGCGGCAATGTGGTGTTCACCAGTCGCAAGTCCGAACCTGCAATCAAGGCTGCGCTTGAGAAGCGCCTGCACGCTTACGCGGGCAAACCGGTCGGCGTGCTCGTGCGCAGCGCGGCGGAGATGGCGCAGGTTGCAGCCGACAATCCCTTTCCGAAGGCCGCGCCCAACCGCACCCTCGCGACCTTCCTCGACAAGCCCCCGCCGGCCGACGCGCTCACGGGCATCCGCGGCCAGGAGGACGAGGAAGTCCGCCTCGGCCGCCGCGAGATCTACGTGCATTATGGCGACGGCATGGGGACGTCGAAGCTCGTCATCCCCGCCGCGAAAACCGGCACCGCGCGCAACATGAACACGATCGCGACGCTGGCGAAGATGGCCGCGGAGCTCGAGCAATGAAGGCGTATCTGGTGCTCGACCTCTCGGTGAATGACTTCGAAGGCTTCAAGCAATACATCGCCGAAATCCCCGCCTTCATCGCCAGGCATTCTGGGAAATACATCGTTCGTGGGGTTCAGACGACGACGATCGAGGGCGACTGGGCACCCGAACGCCTCGTCATCATCGAATTTCCAGAGCGCGAAAACGCGGAAGCATTCCTGAGCGATCCTGAGATTCAGGAGCTGTTCAAGGTGCGCCACGCGACGACGACGAGCAGATTGCTGCTCGCCGACGGGTGCACCTAGCCGCTCGCGATCACGAGCCGCTTCACGCGGCAAGCTTTAACAGATGCGCGTCATGGCGCACAAGGAACGCGCGCAGCAATTGCGGGTAGTCCGCGCCAACAGCCGTGCGAACGCTCGGACGCTTGGCAAGCTCCGCGCGCCATGCGCGGACCTTCGGCAAATCCTTGAAGATACCGAGCTCGGCAAGCTCATCGAAGACGTCGAAATAGCGGAAGACCGGCGCGAACACGGCGTCGACCAGGCTGAACCGCTCGCCGGCGAAGAACGGGCCGGCGCCCAGCGCGGCCTCGACGCGGGCAAACTTGGCGGAGAGCGCCTGACGCTTGCTCTCGAACGTTGCTGGATCGGTTGTCGTCTCAAGTCCCCAGAGATCGCCGAGGATCGCCGAGCCGAACTCCATCCAGGCGCGGTGTTCGGCGCGCCTCAGCGCGTCGGCCGGATGCAGCTCGGCGCCTCCTTGCGTCTCCTCGATATACTCACCGATCACGTTGCTCTCGAACAGCGCGACCTCGCCTTGCGCGGTCGTGACCACCAGCACCGGCACCTTGCCGAGCGGCGATATCTTCAAGAACCAGTCGGGCTTGTTGGCGAGATCGATGTCGATCCGCTCGAACGCCACGCCCTTTTCGGTCAGCGCGATCACGGCGCGCTGTACATAAGGGCAAAGCTTGTGGCTGATCAGTTTGAGGGCTGCGGTCATGGCGGAGATCCTGGCGGGTCAATGCATCCGCATCAACATATATGCATTTGCATGAAACCGTCAAGATCGATGCATATGCATCAACCACCCGTGATCTATGGCCTCGCGATCACCCCGCCCGTCATCGGCATCGGCACCCCGGTGGTGGCCGGGTAGGACAGCGGCAGGCCTTTCATGCCGCGCGCCGCCAGAAAGCCGAAGGCCTGCGCCTCGATGGCGTCGGAGGCCCAGCCGAGCGTCTCGGCGGCCTGGACGGTGGCCGAGCCTACCCGCTCCCGCAGCATGCGCAGCATGGTGAGGTTGCGCGCGCCGCCGCCGCTGATGATCCAGCTCCGCGGTCGTCGCGGCAGCAGTGGAATGACCCGGGCAATCGCGGCCGTGGTGAAGGCGGTAAGCGTCGCAGCGCCATCTGCCGGCGAGACCTCGCCTAGCTTGAGTGCGGCAAAATCGTTGCGGTCGAGCGATTTCGGAGGCGGCAGCGCAAAGAATGGTAGCCCCAGCGCCCGCGCGATCCAGGCCTCGTCCACCTTGCCGAGCGCGGCGAACTTTCCTTCCGCATCGAACGCCTGGTTCATGGTCCGGTACATGAAGTCGTCGAGCAGCGCGTTGCCGGGACCGGTATCGCAGGCGATCAGCGTATCGTTGCCGTCGATATAGGTGATGTTGGAGACGCCGCCGATATTGACGACGACGATCGGCCCCTCGCGCTCCAGCGATTGCGCCAGCGCCCGGTGGTAAACCGGCACGAGGGGCGCGCCCTGCCCGCCCGCCTCGACGTCGGCGGCACGGAAATCGTGCATCACGGGAATATGGATTGCCTTGGCGAGCGCCACAGCGTCCCCGATCTGCACCGTCATCCGCCGCTCCGGCCGGTGCAGCACGGTCTGGCCGTGGAAGCCGACAATGTCGATCTCCTCCGGCTTCATCCGATTCTGGGCGGTGAAGGCGGCGACCGCCTCGGCATGGGCCAGCGTCACCGCGCGCTCGGCCTCGGCCAGAACCCCCGGCCGGGCATCGCGCCGCGGCAAATGGACAGCCTCGGTGAGCGCCCGGCGCAACAGGCTGCGCTCGGCATTGCTGTAAGGCCGGTAGCCGGAGGGCCCGAACGCCTTGATCTGCTTTCCATCCGTTTCGATCAATGCAACGTCGACCCCGTCAAGCGAGGTCCCGCTCATCAGACCAAGTGCGGTTAACATCATCGCAAATAAGCCTCGACGTCTCCCTACCCCGACGCCTGGCTTGTATCAAACAAGCACATCTTATAATGCCACAGCGCGCCGCGACGCGGCAGTCCGTTCCTTCCGGGTTCCGCAACTGGCCGCAATTACCGTAAAATAAGAATGATCAGAGCCGACGACAGATGAGTGCATTTAAATCGGATTTCCTCAATATTTTGCAGGAACGGGGTTTCGTCCACCAGTGCTCCGATTTCGAAGGGCTGGACACGCTCGCCGCCAAGGGCGAAGCCACGGCCTATGTCGGCTACGATTGCACCGCTCCGTCGCTGCATATCGGCAACTTCCTGACCATGATGATGCTGCATTGGCTCCAGCAGTCCGGCAACAAGCCGATCACGCTGATGGGCGGCGGCACCACCATGGTCGGCGATCCCTCCGGCAAGGACGAGACGCGCGCCATGCGCACGATCGCCGAGATCGAAGCCAACAAGGCCTCGATCCGCGGCGTGTTCGCCAAGGTGCTCCGTTACGGTGACGGCGCAAGCGACGCCGTCATGCTCGACAATGCGGAGTGGCTGACCAAGCTCAACTGGATCGAGATGCTGCGCGACGTCGGCAAGCACTTTTCGGTCAACCGCATGCTGACCATGGACTCCGTGCGGCTGCGCCTCGAGCGCGAGCAGGAGATGAGCTTCATCGAGTTCAACTACATGGTCTGCCAGGCCTACGACTTCGTGCAGCTCTCGCAGCGCGCCGGCTGCCGGTTGCAGATGGGCGGCTCCGACCAGTGGGGCAACATCATCATGGGCGTCGATCTCGGCCGCCGCATGGGCTCGCCGCAGCTCTTCGCGCTGACGACGCCGCTGCTCACGACCGCCTCGGGCGCCAAGATGGGCAAAACCGCGCAAGGCGCGGTCTGGCTCAACGCCGACCAGTTCAGCCCCTACGATTTCTGGCAGTACTGGCGCAACACCGAGGACGCCGACGTCGGCAAGTTCCTGAAACTGTTCACGACGCTGCCGATGAGCGAGATCAGGAAGCTCGAGGCGCTGCAGGGCTCGGAGATCAACGAGGCCAAGAAGTTGCTCGCGACCGAAGCGACCGCGCTGCTGCACGGCCGCGACGCCGCAAATGAAGCGGCCGAGACCGCACGGCGGACGTTCGAGGAAGGGGCGCTGGCGCAGACGCTTCCGACGATCGAAATTCCGCGCGGTGAGCTGGAGGCCGGACTCGGCGTGCTCAACGCCTTCGTCAAGGCGGGCCTCGTCGCCTCCAACGGCGAAGCGCGGCGCCAGATCAAGGGCGGCGGCCTCAGGGTCAATGACGAATCCGTCACCGACGAGAAGATGACGCTGACGCCGGCCCATCTCACGCCGGAGGGCGTGATCAAGCTCTCGCTCGGCAAGAAGAAGCACGTGCTCGTCAAGCCTGCATAGGCGTATGAGCTTTTCACTGCTTGCCAGGGCGCGCGGAAGCGCGCTCCCTGAGGGGCAATGGATCAGAACACGTCCAAGGGAAATGCCGCGGCACAGTCGGGCGCGCATGTGCGCACTGCCCTCGTCGTGCTCGCACTGTGCTTCACGCTGTCTGTGCTCGGACGCGGGCTTGGCGACAGCTTTACGGTGTTCCTGAAGCCGATCTCGGAAAGCTTTGGCTGGGATCGCGCGCAGATCGTCTCGGTCTATTCACTGACCTGGCTCGCAAGCGGCCTCACCGCGCCGTTCGTCGGACGGCTGTTCGACCATTCCGGACCGCGCAGCGTCTATGCGCTCGGGCTGCTCTTGCTCGGCGCCGCCTTCCTGGTCGCGGCGCGCGCAAACTATCTCTGGCAGTTCCAGCTCTCGATCGGTCTCTGCGTCGGGGTCGGCATCGCCTTCATCGGCATCGTGCCGAACTCGATCCTGCTCGGCCGCTGGTTCGGTCCGCGCCTGCCGACCGCGATGTCGGTGGTCTATTCGGCGATGGGCGGCGGTGTGCTCGTGCTGCTGCCGATCTCGCAAATCCTGATCGACCATGTCGGCTGGCGCGGCACCTATGAGATCTTCGGCTTCACGGCCCTCGGCCTCTTGCTTCCCTTGCTGCTGCTACCGTGGCGGATGTTCGCGTCGGGCTCGCCCCATATCGTGAAGAAGACCGATCCCGATTTCGTCGACGAAGGCTGGACGCTCTTGCGCGCCATGCGTCATCACGCGTTCTGGGCGCTGTTCTCGACCTTCTTCTTCACCGCGGTCGGCATGTACTCCATCGCGGCCCAGATCGTCGCCTATCTGATCGATGCCGGCTTCCCGCCTTTGCAGGCCGCAACCGCCTGGGGCTTTTCGGGCGTCGTGCTGGTGTTCGGCATGCTCGGCGTGTCTGCGCTTGACGGCCTGATCGGCCGCAGGCCTTCGGTGCTGTTGAGCTACGCGATCTCGATCCTCGGCATCCTCCTCCTGTGGCTGCTGCAGTACAATCCGAACACCATCCTGCTCACCGGCTTCGTCGTCTGCTTCGGCAGCATGATGGGCTCGCGGGGACCGCTCATCTCCGCCACCGCGATGAAGATCTTCCGCGGCAAGCGCGTCGGCACGATCTACGGCAGCATCTCGATCGGCAGCGGGCTCGGCTCGGCATTCGGCTCCTGGAGCGGCGGCCTGATCCACGATGCGACCCAGAGCTACAATCCGCTGCTCGCCTTCGCACTTGCGAGCGTGGTGCTCGGGATGATTCCCTTCCTGGTTGTGCCCGCCTTGCGGCGCTAGGTGTACCCGAGGTAACCTGCAATCGGTATCGCCACCGGAAAACTACGGACGGCGGATGCGTTTGTTCCGGAAACAAAATGTGCAAAGCCTCAGGCTCAAAGCATCGCTTGCGGTGTTTTGTCTGTCATGACGAAAATGTCAGCACAAATTGATGGTCCCTGTCTTGCAGGGTGGAACCGGATGCGATTCAAGTCGCATGGGAATTGGATGGAAGGGCGCAAATCATGAATTCACTGTCTCGCTTTCAACCGGCTCTGCTGAGCCTGTTTCGCTTCATCACTGGCTTGCTGTTGCTTCAGTACGGCATCGCCAAGATCTTCAAGTTTCCGGCGGTCCCCTACTTCGCCGACATCCCGCCGCTGATCTATGCGGCCGGCGCCCTCGAGCTCGTGCTCGGTGCGGCCCTGATGATCGGGCTGTTCACGCGGATCTCTGCGTTCGTACTGTCGGGCGAAATGGCCTTCGCGTACTTCATGGGCCACATGTTCAAGAGCAGCTCGCCGGTGTTCCTGCCGCTGCTCAACGGCGGCACCGCGGCGATCCTGTTCTGCTTCGCCTGTCTGTACATCTCCGCGGCCGGTGGCGGCCCGATCAGCGTCGACGCGCTGGTCCGCAAGGAGGGCGAGGAGCCGAGCGGCGCCTTCGCGCGGCGCTAAGAATCTCCTGAATGCGAATTGGCACCGGCGAACTCGCCGGTGCCGCTTCACCGCCCGCCGAGCACGTTCCAGATGACGGCCAGTGCCGCGGCCAGAAGCACGGCCATGATGAAGCGGTGAACGAAGCGGTTCATTGCGGGCTTACCCAGGCGGGTTCAGACGCCGGCGGTCTTGCTGCCGAAAAAGCCTTGGGCTGATTTTCATCACGATTTGAACGGACGCAAGCTGGCGCGAGGCGCCTCACCGTCTTCAAGCTATCGCCGCGCCAGATTGCAGCCGCTCGATAGCGGCCGCGATGATCCGCTCTCGCCCGACTGTGTTGGCAGCTCGTCAATCGGCGAGTTCTGTTTACCGGTGTTGAACTCAAAGATCTTGCGGAACAGGCCCGGCGCCATCGCCGAGATCGGATTGACTCGCATCACGGGCGCAGACGGCGTGCCGACGACCTCATAGGTGACGCCGATCAGCCCCTCTTTGTCGCCGCCACCGAGGAAGATGCCGAACAACGGAATCTGGCCAAAAATGTTGTTCACCCCGTATACCGGCACGAAGGTGCCACTCATGCACACCTGATTGCCGGGATAGTCGATCGAGCCCTCGATGGTGGCGCCGATCATCGGTCCCTTGACGACGCCGTCGCGGATCGTGAGCGCGCCGTTCTGCCGGGTGAATTCCGCGCGCAATGCGGAGAAGGACACACCGCTCTGTGTGCCGTTGGGGCCACCCGCCGCAACGCGATCGAGCTGCTCCATGCCCTTGACGGTGAAGTCACGCACGTTGATGAGACCTTCGCGCGCCGTCGGCTCCGATGTCGGCGGCTCCATCGCCACCACCATCTGGCCGCCAAACACCTTGTTGGTGGTGTCGGAGAAGCGCAGGAACGCGCCGGCGTCGTTGGTCTGGAGATAGATCACCTCGCGGCTGCCCTGCGCACGCCCACCACGCAAGTCCGCCGTCACCGGCGTGTCGCGGCCGACCTTGCCGCTTAGCGTGAAAGCTTTCACCGCGCCGCTTCGCCGCGACATCTTGGCATCGACACTGCGCATCGCCTCGCCATTGAAGCCGGCGACCGCGCCGAACTTGACGTCGATGTCGAAGTCGACGTTCTTCAGCTTGCTCTTGTTGTCGTCCTTGCCGGAATTCCCTGATATCGCCGACTTCAGGAAGCCGCGGCCGTCGAATACGTCGCCGCGCATGGTGCCCCTCACCACGCCGTCGGGACCGCGTTCGACCCTCAGCGAGGCCTTGTCGCCGTCGGACGGCGAATAGGTCGGGAAGTTCGCATTCATGAGGTCGCCGTTCTGGTCGACCTCGAGCGAGCCTTTGATCGAGACGCCGCCGCCTTCGACGACGATGTCCTCCAGCCGCGTCGATTGCGCCGTCGGCACCACCTTGAAGCTGGCCTTGCCCGACTTGCCCGGCAGCTTCACCCAGCCCGGCAGGATGTTGTCGAGCTTGAGTGAGGTCAGGTCGGCTTCGATGCCCAGGCGCGTGGTCTGCTCGGGCCCGCTGGCGATCTTGCCGGAGACCTTGACCGGAATCGAACCGCTGATGGCGGGACCCAGATCGAAACCGAGACGGGCGCGGCTCGCATCGTCGAGCGTGGCCTGCAATTTGACGTCGGCATCGCCCTCGGCCGGCTTGCGGTAATCGAGCGAGGCCGCCTGGCCGTTGATCTTGACGTCGCCCTTGACCTGGTAGCCCTGGTTGGTGGCGACGATCTTGAGGCTGTTCGCCTCGAGCTTCTGGTTCATCACCAGCTTGTCGGCAGCAAAGCCGTTGAGGTCGGCGGCGACGGTGTAGCTCGTGTCCGCCTTGGTCAGCTCGCCCTTCACCGGCAAGGCGAGCGTGATGTTGGCCGAGAACGTGCCCTTGCTGGTGTTGGGATCGACGAAGGTGGCGGATAGATCGCTCAAGCGATCATTGGCAAGAATTTCCGCAGCCGCCGGCACCGGACCATCGACGCGGAATTTGCTGCGCGACGGCGAGGGCTTTGGCGCCATGTCAGGCACCTCGAAGGTGAAATCCGAGATCGTGATCTTGCGCCCCGCCGGCGTATCGGCAATGCCCTGCCCGATCGTCACCGTCGCGGTCCGTCCGGTGACGTGCGCTTTCAGGTCGGCGTCGTGCACCGAGGGCATGCCGTCCACCGGATGAACCGCAACCCCGCTCGCCACGATGTTGACCGACAGTCCGTCATCGGGGATCGGCGGGCCCTTCCGGGGGAGATTGCGCGTCGGCGAGTTGACGCCGACTTCGATGCGCTGGAGCGTGCCGCGCTCGATCCGCTCGATCACCCACTCACGCAGCTCCGGAACAACAAGCGTCGGCCACATCCGCTTGAGCGCGGACGCCGACATCGGCGTGCCCGCAAAGCCGAGCATCAGCCGCGGCTCGCCGGAATAGTCGATGGCGCCGGTACCGGCGACGCCGATCTCGCCATTGCTGATGTCGGCCTGCGTCAGCACGACGCGCTTGTGGTCGGTGTCGAAACGGAAGCCGATGGCGATGCGGTTGAAGACCAGCGGCGGCTCGTTGTCGATGCCGCCGAGCAGGATCGATCCGCCGCTGAACCCGAGCTGCCAGTCGTTGGTGGTGCCATTGGGCGGCTCGAGATGCGCGAGCAGCGTGACCCGGTTGGCACCCGAGATGATCTTGAACGGCGCCACCAGCACCCGGCGTCCGGCATCCCATTCGAGATTGAGCTCGGCCGAGTCGATCGCCATAGGATAGTCGGGCGTGTCGGTGTCGATGATGTTGCCCGCGCCGACGAGAATCTTGCCGCGGAAGAAGGTCGGCAGGCCGTCGCGGCCGAGTTCGCCCTTGAGCTCGCCGGTCAGCGGCAGGTCGGCATTGTAGGTCAGGTCCTTCAGCCGCAACGCCAGCAGGATGTTCGAGGTCGAGACCTTGTCGGCCTTGATATCGACCGAGCGCACGCCGTTCTCGGCCGGGCCGATCGTTGCGCGGAGCGACCATGGCCGCGCGCCCTCTTCGCCGAAGCTGAGCGCAACGCCGCCACCGTGCGGACGGCGCAGGCTGAGGCTGATGTTCTCGAAGCTCCACTTGCTGCCACGCTGCTGGTCGTCGACGATCAGATTGCCGTTCTTCAGGCCGATCTCGTTGAGATTCTGGCCGTCGAGCCCGGTCATGCTCAGGCTGTCGAGCCAGTCGAGCCCGGCAAGCAGTCCGCTCTGCGTGCTGCCGCTGGCCGAAGACGCTGCGGCCGCGTCCGCACCGGACGGGGTGGCGGGAGCAGTCGTTGCGGGAGGCGGCGCGGATCCCGGACGCGGGAAGGTCGGCGGCAGGCCCGCCTCCTTTTTCGACGCGACGCCGGTGGCGAGCGGCTTGGCGGTGTCACCGGCCGACACTGTGACGGTACCGTCAGGCGCGATCCGGATCGCGAGCTCGGCATCGACGAGATTGAGACTTTCGGCGCGCAGCCGGCCCATCAGGAGCGCCACGCCCGACAGCCGCACTTCGGCCTTCGGCGCACTTGCGACGATGGCGCGATCGCGGTCGCGGACGATGATGTCGCGAATGCGCACGGCGATGCGGATCCGCCCTGCGCGCTCGATCTGGGTGCCGCCGACCTCGACGGTGTTGCCGTGGCCGATATTGTCCTCGATCGCCGCCGCGAGCCATGGCGTCGCCATGTCGAGATTGATGGGACCCGCGCCGAGCCGCCACCACAGCGTGGCGAAGCAACAGACGAAGATGATGACGAGGGTACAGGTGACGAGGGCGAGCCGCTTGACCCAGCGATCGGCCGCGAGCCAGCGGCCGAACGCGCCAAAGCCGTCGCCTACGCGATGAAAGCGGGAGTTGGAACGGGACAACAGCCGGCGCGCCCGGTGGCCTGCGGCCGCCTCCTGGTCCGGATCCCAATCGACCTCGTCCCATTCGACGGGCTCTTGCACTCCGGCGCGCCGATCGAGGTCCCGATAGAGGTCCCCGTTGTGGTCCTGGGGCGACGTATTCCTTGCCATTGCCTCTCGATACAGGCGCCCATCCCTAGATTGAGCGCCGCCGGGGCCGCAGCCGTCCGCGGGGACCAAACGTCCCTGCGCCGGCATTGCCGCCATTCCCTTGATATTCCTGCTGTTCGTCATATCGCCCCGAGCGCGCGTTCAACGAGCAGTGGGGTGGTGCTTGGAATTCCTTGTAACCATACTCCGGCGCCGTCAGAGTTGCCCAGCCGAGGGCACGAATCCGGCACGCCGGACGAGAGCTGCAATACCGCTTTGGTTGACCCGCCGAAAGCGTCGAAAGGAAGGCGTATGTCCAAGAAAACGCGAAAGAAATCGTCCAAGACGGCCTCCGGCAGCCCAACCCCTAGGAAAAAGCGGACGCAAACGCGGACTATGGCGACAACAAAGCCCGCTAGGACGCAGCGGGCCGCAACACGCAAATCAACAAAGACCTCAACCGTGGCAGCATCGCACAAGGCCACGTCGAAACGGTTAAAATCTTCCGAATCGACCGCCGCCCCCGCCAAGGGGACCAAGGGTGCCCTGTCCGAAGGCCAGAAGGCACCCGCCTTCAGCCTGCCGCGCGACGGCGGCGGCGTGGCGAGGCTGGCTGACTATTCCGGCAAGAAGCTGGTCCTGTTCTTCTATCCCCGCGCCGACACGCCGGGCTGCACCCGCGAGGCAATCGACTTCACCCGGCTGAAGGATGCCTTCGCCGCGACCGGCACGAGCGTGCTCGGCATCTCGGCCGATCCCCAGAAGGCCCAGGAGAAGTTCCGCGACAAGCACAAGCTGGCTGTTCCCCTGATCTCGGATGAGCAGCACGAGATGCTCGAGGCCTACGGCGCCTGGGGCGAAAAATCGATGTATGGCAGGACCTTCCTCGGGATTCTTCGCACCACGGTGCTGGTCGGCGCCGACGGCAAGGTGGCGCGAATCTGGCGTAACGTCCGGGTCGACGGCCACGCCGAGGACGTGCTGGCGGCGGCAACATCTCTTTAACCAGTTGCGCGAATTCGAGCGTTCCCGTTTCCGGAAAATTAACCATGAGCGGCCCAGATTGCTGCGGCAATTGAGCCGTACGGAACCTCTCCGACCGGCGCGGGAGTGCCGATGTCGAAAAGTTCTGCCCAATACTCGCACTACTCCCAGCATCACCCTCACGACCACGGGCGGCCCTTCAACCGCCGTCCTGTCAGCTCCGCCACCGCTATACCCCTGCCCGCCGCCGACGACGCCTACACCATCGTGCATCACGGCAAGCAGGTCCGCCTCGGGCCCGTGGTGTTCTGGATCGTGGTCGGGACCGTCGTGCTGCTCGGGCTGTGGTCGGCGGCGACCGCCACCTATTTCGCCTTCCGCGACGACGTGCTGACGCGGCTGATCGCCCGCCAGGCCGAGATGCAATATGCCTATGAGGATCGCATCGCCGAGCTCAGGGCCAAGGTCGATCGCACCACGAGCCGGCAGCTGCTCGACCAGGAGCAGTTCGACCAGAAGCTCGACCAGATCATGAAGCGCCAGACCGCGCTCGAGTCGCGCGCAACGGCGCTCGGCGCCATGCCCGACGTGACCGGATCGATCCCGCGCGCGACACCGCAGCGCGGCGACGCCACCCCTCCTCAGGGCACACCGAAACCCTCGCCGATCAGCGACACCGTGATTTTCGTGGCGCCGCCGGATCGCGAGGCGCGGCTTGAATCCCGCACACCAGTGATCACCAGCCCGCAGCTGAACCAGTTCGCCAAGGTTCAGGGTTTTGACAACGTCCTGGTGCGTTTGCAGACTTCGCTTGACCAGGTCGAGAGACGCCAGATCGCCGCGCTCAGCGCCGTCGAGGACAGCATGGAATCGCGCGCGCGTCGGATGCGCGGCGTGGTCAGTGATCTTGGCCTGAACCTCGCCGATCTCGAAGCCGCCGTGCCGCGGACCGCGATGGGCGGGCCTTTTGTACCCGTCAAACTCACCGCGAATGCCGGTCCGTTCGAGAAGCAGCTTAATCGTATCAACGTCACGCGCGCCGAGGTGGATCGGCTCAACCGCACGCTGGCGCTGGTGCCCTATCGCAAGCCGGTCATCGGCGAGGTCGAGTTCACCTCAGGCTTCGGCGTGCGCAGCGATCCGTTCCTCGGCCGGCCGGCGATGCACACCGGCCTCGACTTCCGCGCCGCGACCGGCGATCCCGTCCGCGTCACCGCCAACGGCAAGGTGGTGTCGGCCGGATGGTCAGGTGGCTACGGCCGCATGGTCGAGGTCGACCACGGCAACGGGCTCTCGACCCGCTACGGCCACCTCTCGGAGATCAACGTCAAGGTCGGCGAGATCGTGAAGATCGGCCAGGTTGTCGGACTGGTCGGATCGACCGGCCGCTCCACTGGCCCGCATCTGCACTACGAAACCCGCATCGACGGCGAAGCGGTCGACCCGCAGAAATTCCTGCGCGCCGGCGTGCGCCTCAGCGCGGGCTAATCCGCGACAAGCAGAGTGTTCAACGGCGACGAGCATGCGGCTCGTCGCTTTTTATTTAACGCCTGCCGCCACCCATCCCGCCGCCGGGACCACCGAAGCCGCCACCGCCGGGCCCCATGGGACCGCCGGGTGAGCCAAGGCCGCCGGGACCGGACGGACCGCCCGGGCCGGATGGCCCGGAGCCGGGAGCTGAACCGGGGCTCGAACCAGGCGCGGGCCCACCACCAGGTGGTGCGCCGGGCTGGCCGCTCGGCGAACCAGGCGTGCCGCTTCCCGGATGCAGGATCGAGCCACCCGGCGAATGGCCGCCAAAGCCAGGCGGGCTGCCCGGCCCCTGCAGCGACGATCCCGGGAACTGCGTGACGGCCTGCACCGATTCGACCTGCAAGCCACGCGCGGGATCGAATATGCCGTTCAGCACCACCCGCGCCTCGCCTGCGCTCGGCGCAAAGCGCGAGCCGTCATGGGCGATGAGGCCGGAGCCAAGCTGGAGGTTGGCGCCCTCGCGCTGCACATAGGCTTCGACCGACAATCTCGTCGCGCCGGCAAGATCCTGGAAATTGTCGACCCTCGCGTGCGCGACCTGGAGCATGCCCTGGCTCGCGCTGCCCTCGACTTGAACGCGCTGGCCGACCAGCGCGACATCGGCACCCTTCAGCCGCAGGCCGCCGATATGCAGCCCGTCCGGACCGCGCTCGAGCAGACCGGAAACCCGCGCGGTGGCTTTGCGACGCTGCTCGACGAGGCTTGCGACGATCGTGCCGTCGGTGCGGCGCAGCCCGAACACGGCGACATGCGTGCCGACGCGGCGCCAGCTCTCCTGGCCGCTCGCCACCACCTTCTGGCCGAGCACGGTGATCTCGTTGCCCTTCACCGCTTCGATCGGGCCTGCAACCTCGCTGGCGATGTTGATGCTGCGCGTCGCCAGCGTGCCGTCGGCCTGCCGGACGGCGACCACGCGCGCGAGCTGTCCGATGCGCAGGCTCTTGGTCGTAGCCTGCTCGCCGTCGATCCGCACCGGCACGTCGGCCGCGTAAGCGACGCGCTCGCCGTTGACGTAGATGCTGCCGAAGCGCTGGATCACGCCGACGATGCCGGTGCCGCCGATGCCCTGATCATCGCCGCGCGTAATTCCGGTGCCGCCGATGCCCTGGTCCGTGCCGCGCCTGGTTTGCGCCCAGGCGGCAGCCGTTCCGGCGAGCCAGAATCCCGTCAGCAGCAGGCGGCGGGAAATGCGCGGCGGCGTGGTCATGAGCGACCGCCCTCGCCGCTGCCGTCGCTCTCCTCCTCGACGTCCTCGCAATAAATGTAGATGCCGAAATTCCAGCGGGCATCGCCGCCCTTGTCCTTGGCGAGCGCGCGGTTCGCCTCGCGGTTGGCGGTCTTGAGCGCCTCCATCGCAAGCTCGCGCGAGCGCGCCTCGAGCCGTTTGGCAAGTTTTGGCGACAGGCCGTTGTAATGCACTGCGCGTTCGAGAAAGCGCGGCGCAGGCCCAGAGACGTTTTCGGCCGCCGCCGCGATATGGTCGTGCAGGTTACGGCCGAGATAGTGCCATTTGCTGTCGTCCTCGCCGCGCGGAACGAAGGCAGCCTCGACCAGCTCGATCGCGTCATCGCCGTTGATGGTGACGAGCCCGCGATCGAGCCATTCGTCGAGCACCGCGCGGGGACGGACGTCCTTGGTGACGGAGGCGACAAGTTGCTCGAACGAGGGAGCCGCGCCTTCGGCCGTGCGCGGCAGCGACAGCGGCTCGCCCTTCGCATCGGTGAATTCGGGCGCGGCAAGCCAGCGCGCGATCACCGCGCTGGTCAGCGACACCGCCGCCGGCGCCTCGTGCACGGGCGCACCGGCGCCGCGCAGCCGCGCCACTTCCTTGCGATGGATGCCCGTGAGCAGGCTGACGCGGCTGTCGGTCTGCTCCTTGCCCTCGAGCGCGAAATCGTGCTCAGCGACGTTGACGAACAGCTCGCGGAGCAATTGTGCCAGCGCCGGAAACGTCATGCCGCTGCGGATGCACAGGCGCACCAACGGGCGCAACAGCCGCGCGAGGGGCGCGTGCAGCTTTGCCGCGGCGTTCGGCTGTGGCGCAGCCGGCTTATCCGCCGCTTTGGACCCGGGCTTGGCATTCATGTCTGAATTGTAACGGCGCCTCGCGTGGGACACAATCCCACATTTTTCGTTTGCGCCGTTGACGTGGTAAATTTTCCCACATATAGGAGACGCAACTGAGGGCACGACTCGAAAGGGAAAGTTGACCCAATGCCTGACCGCCTGGTCTGCAATTCCAGCATGATTTCCGCACATCTCGGCCGACGCCGCCCTGACGCCGTCGAACCGATGCTGCCTGCGCTGCTGCGCGGCGCGATCTTCATCTCGACGCTCGCGGTGCCCTTCGTCGCCGCCCTCCTGGCCGGCTGAGCGGAGCGCGACGAACAGCATGACCCCTGTCAGCGAACCCACCCGCCCGTCGGTTCTTCATATCTTCAAGGTCTACTACCCCGACCTGTTCGGCGGCACGCTCACTGTGATCCGCGACATCTGCGCGAGCCTGAAGGACGCCTTCGCCTCCGCCGTGCTGGTCTGCTCGAAATCCGCCGAAGAACGCCGCGATATCGTCGTCGACGACGTGGCCGTGGAGCGCGTGCAGTCATTCGGCGACGTGCTCTCGCTGCCGGCTGCGCCGACTTATCCGTGGCGCCTGTGGCGCAAGATCGCGCAGCACGACCTGCTGGCGCTGCACGCCCCCTTCCCGCTTGCCGACCTCGTCTTCGCGTTCGGCCTTGCTCGCAAGCGGCCGCTGGTCGTGCATTGGCACGCCGACATCGTCACCCATGCCGGCCTGCGCTGGTTCATCGAACCCTTGATGCGCCGGACGCTGCGTCAGGCCGCCGCCATCATCGTCTCCGACCGCGTGCTGGTCGACACAACGCCGCTGCTGCGGGAATTCGCCGACAAGTGCCACGTCGTGCCATTCGGCATCGACACCACGAAGTATGACTGGCCGAGGATCGAGCCCGAGCACGTCAACGATCGCGGACGGCTCGTGCTCGCCTGCGGCCGGCTGGTTCCCTACAAGGGATTTGAGGTGCTGATCCGCGCCGCCCAGGGGTGGAATTTCGAGGTCTGGATCATCGGCGAAGGCACCGAGCGCGCGCCGCTCGAGCAACTGATCGCCGAGCTCGGTGTGGGCGACCGCGTCCGCCTGCTCGGCTCCGTACCCGATTGCGAGCGCGTCAAGCTGATGTGCATCGCCGACGTGTTCGCGATGCCGTCGGTGACCAACGCCGAGACGTTCGGGCTCGTCCAGCTCGAGGCGATGGCGGCAGGCCGGCCTGTCGTCAACACCGCGCTGGATACGGCCGTACCTCATGTTGCGCGTGACGGCATCGAGGCGATCACCGTGCCGCCCGGCGATGCCGCAGCGCTCGGCAACGCCATCGATTCCCTGATCCGCGATCCCGAACGCCGCCGCCGCATGGGCCTTGCCGCGCGAACGCGTGCGGCCACGCGCTATTCCGCCACGGCCTTCAAGAACGGTATGGAGACGGTATACGCCCAGGCATTGGCACAGGCCTCGGCCGCGAGCACAAGCTCGTCCGCCACGCCGGGCTGGCTCGAAATGATCCGGATCGCAGGCGCGCTGGCCTGGTCCGACATGCGCCATCGCTATGTGCGTTCGCTGCTCGGCCCGTTCTGGATGTCGCTCCAGATGGCGATCGTGGTCGCCGTGCTGGGCTCGGTGATCGGCCAGATGTCCAACGCCGGCGTGCTCGCGCGGCTGCCCATGCTCGCGCTGTCGATGACGGCCTGGACCTTCCTCAACAGCGTCGTGCTCGATGCCACCACGGCGCTCCAGGGCTCGGCTAGCCTGATCCGCGACCGCGCGCTGCCGCCGGTGATCTTCCTTCTGCAATGCACCTTCCGCCAGGCCCTGTTCGCGCTCCACAACGCCTGTGTGCCGCTGATCCTCTGGCTGGTGCTGACCCCGCGCGATCTCTCCCACGCGCTCGCCGCCCTGCCGGGGCTGCTGCTCTTCATCGCCTGCACCTTCGCGCTGAGCCTGGTGCTCGGCGCCATGGCGACGCGGTATCGCGACCTCAAGCCGATCATCGAATCCTCGCTGATGCTGGGCTTCCTCTCCTCACCCGTGATCTGGTCGTCGGAGATGATCAATCATCGCTCGACCATCATGCGGATCAATCCGCTGACGCACCTGTTCGCGGTGTGGCGCGAGCCTCTGGCGGGCGGTCACGTCGACACGATCAGCATCTTCTATGTGCTGGCGTGCCTTGCCGTGCTCATGCTCGCAAGCTGGCTGACGCTCGTGCACCTGCGCAAAGCGGCCTTCTGGATCTAGCGTCATGGCCTCGATCAACCTGCGTAACGTCAGTCTCGATTATCCCCTCTACGGTGCCTACGATTACTCGCTCAAGCGCCGCCTGCTCGGCCATCTCATCCGCGAGCAAGGCGGGATGCGGATCATTCGCGCCGTCGACAACATCACGATCGAGGCAGAGGCCGGCGCGCGGATCGGTCTTGCCGGACCGAACGGCTCGGGCAAGTCGACACTGCTCCGGCTCATTGCCGGGGTCTATCCGCCGAGCAGCGGCAACGTCGCGATCAAGGGCAACATCGTGCCCCTGCTCGGCCTCAATGCCGGCGTCAACCTGGACTTCGTGGCCGAGGACAATATCGCGCTGTTGCTGCGGATCTCCGGCCGCAAGCCGACCCGCGCCATCATCGACGAGATCTGGGCCTTCACTGAGCTCGAGGAGCGGATGCAGCGGCTGCCGCTCAGGATGTTCTCCTCGGGCATGCTGATGCGCGTCCTGTTTGCGACCGCGACCGCATTCCCGGCCGACATCCTGCTGCTCGACGAGTGGCTCAGTGTCGTCGACGAGAATTTCTCGGCCAAGGCGCAGGCCCGTCTGCTCAAACTGGTTTCGCAGGCCGCGATCGTCATCATCGCGTCCCATGACCAGCCGCTGCTGCGCCGAACCTGCTCCACCATCATCAACCTCGACCACGGGCGCGTCGCCTCGACGGTCGCCGTCGAGCCGCCCGCGGCCCATCCATTCGAGCTCCGCGAGATACGCGCATGAAGAAGAGCATTCTGGTCGTCTCCGAGGCGCTCGGCGAGCCCAACCACAAGCGCGGCATTTTCCACTTCAGCCGCGAATTGATCCGCTCGCTCGAAGCCGACGGCCACGCGCTGACCCTGCTCGTCGAGACCACGCGCCGCTATCGCAAGTTGCGCGCACGCGAGCGGCGTACCGGGCTGTTTCCGCGGCAATCGCGCAACATCGAGCTCCTGGCGCTGTACCGCTACCTCGACGAGGTCAACATGAGCGAGCCGATGATGCGCAGCCATGGCGGCCTGCGTCGCCTGCTCGGCTGGATCCGGCACCGGATCGACATGGCGACGTCGTGGGAATACGCGCTCTGCTTCCTGCGTGCGATCGGCCTGCGCGGGATGAGCACGCGATTGATCGAGAACAAGAGCGCCGCGCTCGAATACATTCCGCCAGATCTGCGTCATCTCGAGCTGTTCCGCGACTTCCAGCTCGAGGCCGGCTTCTACAGCTACCAGGACTCCTCGGCCCTCTTCCTGCTGCCGCCGCCACGGATCGATGCCCGAGATTACGACGTCATCCTGGTGGATACGCCGACCCGCGTGGCGATCAAGCGCAAGCCCGGCGCCAAGGTGATCTGCGTGGTCCACGACCTCTTGCCGCTCACCGATCTCAAGCTCAGCGACGTCGCAACGCGCCTGTTCCTGTCGCGCCTGCTGACGAGCTTGCGCCAGGCCGACGAGCTCGCCTTCGTCTCCAACTACAGCATGATGCGGTTCAGAGAGTTGCTGCCGCAATTTGCCCATCTGCCTGCGAGGGTCGTTTACCCCCGCACGCAGTTCGACGCTCCGGACGTCCTGCAACTGCCAGCCCCGACGGGGCGTCCGGGGCGGCCGAGCTTCGTCGTCATCGTCTCCAACGAGCCGCGCAAGAACGTCGCCACCGTGATCCGTGCCTTCCGCGGCATGCCGCAAGCCGACCTCGTCGTGATCGGCTATGCCGGCCTTGCCTCGCAGATGCGCAACCTGCCGCCCAATATCCGCTTTGCCGGCTATGTCGACGAGCATGAGAAAGCGACGCTGATCTCCGAGGCGCACGGCCTGATCATGCCGAGCTTCGCCGAAGGGTTCGGCGTGCCGATCATCGAGGCGCTCGCGGCGAACACGCCCGTTCTCTGCTCCGACATCGCGGTGTTTCGCGAGGTCGCGGGCGAGCTCGCCGACTATTTCGATCCTTTCTCGGCCGAGTCGATCCGCGCCTCCGTCACGCGCGTCATCGCGCGGCAGGAAGAATGCCGCCGCGACATCAGGGACCACCGCGGCGAGCTTGCCAAACGCTTCGGCTACCAGACCCAGGCCGCCGACTTCCTCGGCCAGTATCGGCCGGCCGAAAGCATGATGGCCGCGCAATAGGCGCTTCATCATGACCGTTGAAGCCGCCGACACGCGCGGCGTGCTTGCGCCCTCGCGCAGCACGGCAAGGCTGCAGCACGGTGCCGACCTGCTCGCCGCGATGATCGCGGCGTCGCTGCCATGGTCGACCTCGCTGCCCTCGATTTTCGTGGCGCTATGGCTGCTCGTCCTGGCGCCGACCATCGACTGGCGGGACTATGCAGGCTGCCTGAAGCAGCCGGCCTTCGCCTTGCCCTTCGCATTTCTGGGTCTTGCGCTCGCAGGCCTGCTCTGGTCCGACGCCGCCTGGGCCGACCGGCTGCACGCCATCAAGCCGGTGGCAAAGCTCATCATCATTCCGCCGCTGCTGTATCACGTCCGACGCTCGGAGCGCGGCACGTGGATCTTCGCTGCCTTTCTCGCCTCGTGCGTCTTGCTCGCGATCTTTTCCTGGATCGTGCTGTTCCACGCCGAGTGGAAGCTCACAGCGACCGCGTCCGCCGGCGTGCCGGTCAAGAATTACATCGACCAGAGCCAGGAATTCACCCTGTGCGCCTTTGCGCTGGCGCTGCCGACGCTGACGTTCTGGCGCGAGCGACGGCTGACCACGACATTGGGCTGCCTCGCGTTGATCCTGCTGTTCGTCACTAACATGCTGTTCGTCGCCTCGGCCCGCACCGCGCTACTCTGTATGCCCGCACTGCTCGCCTTGTTCGCCTGGCGGCATCTGGGCCGGCGCGCCGCCATGCTGCTGCTGGCCGGCGCCGTCGCGGCGAGTTTTCTCGCCTGGACGACATCGCCGTATCTGCGTCAGCGGATCACGGACATTGCCGTCGAATACAAGCATGGACACGAGGACATCAGCCACGCCTCCACCGCGCAGCGGCTGACCTATTGGCGCAAGGCGACCGCCTCCTTTGCCGAGGCGCCTCTGCTCGGTCACGGTACCGGCGCGATCAAGCGGCAGTTCGAGCGCGCCGCGGCGGGACAGGCCGGCCTCGAGGCCGAAGTGGTCAACAATCCCCACAACCAGACCCTCAACGTCGCCATGCAATGGGGATTGCTCGGCGTCGTCCTGCTCTATGCGATGTGGCTTGTCCATCTCTCGCTGTTTACGGGAGACGGCCTCGCGGCCTGGATCGGACTCGTCGTCGTCGTGCAGAACATGACGAGCTCGCTGCTGAACTCGCATCTGTTCGATTTTCATGCCGGCTGGATCTACGTGCTCGGCGTTGGCGTCGCCGGCGGCATGGCGCTAAAGACCGAACGTCGCTGAAGCGCTGCGCCATACCGCCAGCACGCGTCCGTCGATCACGAGCAATGCGCTGCCGATGACCATCGCCCCCGCGATCTCGCGCAGCGAGACCGCCTCGCCCAAAACGAGCCAGCCAAGAAGAATGGCAGTCACTGGAATGAGCAGCGTCACCAGCATGACATTGGTTGCGCCCGAACGTCGAAGGATCTGGAAGAAAACGATATAGGCGAACGCCGTCGACAGCCCAGCGAGGCCAAGCACGGCAAGCCAGGTCGTTACATCAGGCATTGGAAGTCGCCATGGCTGTTCGATGGCGCCGGCGACAATTGCCATCATGACTGTCGAAGCCAGCAGTTGAAAGGTTGCCGTCCCGAGCGGCGGCGAATCCTTCAGCAATCGGCGTGCCGCCAGTGCCGCGAGGCCATAGCTGAAGGCGCCGCCGAGGCAGAGGAAAATGCCGAGGCCCTGCCCCGTCCTCGCCTCGACGCCCCATCCCCTCAGGATGACCACGCCGACGAGCCCCAAGGCAACGCCGGCCACGCGCCGCATCTGCAACGTCTCTTCGCCCGCCATCGCCATCACGATTACCGTGAACAGCGGTGTGGTGGCGTTCAGGATCGATGCGAGGCCGCTCGGAATGAAGGTCTGGCCGATCACAATCAGGGAGAACGGGACGATGTTGTTGAGCAGTCCGATCGCGAAGAACGTCCGCCAGCCTGCAACGCCCTTGGGAAAGGCGATCTTCTGGGTGCGCAGCAGCGGCAGCAGAATGGCCGCGCCGAGCGCGACTCGCAGCAACACCAGCGTCAAAGGCGGCAATTCTCGCAGCGCAGCGCCATTGAAGAAGAACGAGCCGCCCCAGAGGACTGAGAGCACAGAGAGCAGCGACCAGTCTCGTGCGTCGATCCGGTTGTCATTGGGGGGCATGGCGTCTCACTTCGGCGATCAAACGGATCGCTTACTGTGGAGCCGCGGGTATTGCCACCCGATTTCCGATTGGGATGAGCGGGCCTATTTCGGCCGCGACACGAGCTCGATCATCTTGCCCTCGTCATCGTCGGGCATCACCGCCTTCGCCCTGGCGTAAGCCTCAACCGCAGCGTGGCCGACGAGCGGCTTGTCGGCGAGCAGGCTTTCGGCGAGCTTCACGGCGTAGTCCGCATCCTTGTGGCGCAGCGCTGACGTGAACGTCGCCCCGCTGAAATCACGCGCGACCATGCGCTTGGAGTGCCTCAGCACCTGCGGGCTTGCAGCGACGCCGGCCTGGATCGACTCCAGCACGAGCTTCATGTCGAGCCCGGCCTGCTCGGCGATCGCAAGACCTTCAGCGAGCCCTGCGATCTGGATCGCACCCATGAGGTTGTTGATGAGCTTGTAGACCGTACCCGAACCCACCGCGCCATAATGGCGGATGGTCGAGCCGATCGGCTCGAGGAACGGCCGGGCGCGTTCGAGATCGGCGGCGTCGGCACCGACCAGCAGCGTCAGCTTTCCCGCCGCCGCCGCATCCGGCAGGCCGGTCACGGGGCAATCGATATAGATGAGCCCCCGCCCGTTCAATTCGCGCGCCATTTCGCGTGCGTGATCATATGAGACCGTCGAGCACTCGATCGCGATGGTGCCGGCCTTTGCCGTCTTCGCGGCGCCGTTGAGACCAAGCCATACACTGCGCGAAGCTTCATCATCGGCGACCATGGTCACCACGGCGTCCGCATCGATCGCGGCGTCCTCGGGCGAGGTCGCCCAGCGCGCACCGCGCGCGATCAGGTCTTCCGCCTTGGCCTTGCTGCGATTCCAGAGCGACACGGTGAAACCGGCATCGAGATAGCGGCCGGCCATTCCGTGACCCATCCGTCCAAGCCCGATAAAGGCGACGCGCGGCATCAGTCGACGTCCTCGATCTCGCCGCTCGTGGTGCCGAAGGCGCGCTGGGCGAGCGTTGCGGCCATGAACTCGTCGAGATCGCCGCCGAGCACGCCCGAGGTGTCCGAGGTCTGCACGCCCGTGCGCAGATCCTTCACCATCTGGTAGGGCTGCAGCACGTAGGAGCGGATCTGGTGGCCCCAGCCGATATCGGTCTTGGCGGCCTGGTCGGCGGCGGCCTTTTCCTCGCGCTTCTTCAGCTCGATCTCGTAGAGCCGCGCGCGCAGCATGTCCCAGGCCTGCGCGCGGTTCTTGTGCTGGGAGCGGCCGGCCTGACAGACCACCGCGACACCTGTCGGGATATGCGTCAGCCGCACCGCGGATTCGGTCTTGTTGACATGCTGGCCGCCGGCACCGCCCGAACGCATGGTGTCCGTGCGGACGTCGGATTCCTTGATGTCGATCTTGATGCTGTCGTCGATGACCGGGAACACCTGCACGCTCGAGAACGAGGTGTGCCGCCGTGCATTGGAATCGAACGGCGAGATGCGCACCAGACGGTGCACTCCGGCTTCCGTCTTCAGCCAGCCATAGGCGTTATGGCCGGAAACCTGGATGGTCGCGGATTTGATGCCGGCCTCTTCGCCCTCGGACTCTTCGAGGTACTCGACCTTGAAGCCGTGGGTTTCGGCCCAGCGCGTGTACATGCGCAGCAGCATCTGCGCCCAGTCCTGGCTCTCGGTGCCGCCGGCGCCGGCGTGGACTTCAAGATAGGAATCGAAACGATCGGCCTCGCCCGAGAGCAGTGCCTCCAGCTCGCGCCGTGCGACTTCCTTTTTCAGGTTCTTGAGCGCAGCCTCAGCTTCGGCGACCACGCCCTCATCGCCCTCGGCCTCGCCGAGCTCGATCATGCCGACGTCGTCTTCGAGCTGCTGCTCGACCTTGCCGATGCCCGATAACGCATCCTCCAGCGAGGTGCGCTCCTGCATCAGCTTCTGGGCCTTCTGCGGATCGTTCCAGAGATTGGGATCTTCTGCGAGCTTATTCAGCTCAGCGAGGCGCGCCGTCGATTTCTCGACGTCAAAGATGCCTCCTCAGCAGCCCGACTGACTGCTTGATCTCTTCTACCAACCGTTCGATTTCGGCGCGCATGTCGTTCTCTGGTCTCGCGGAATTGTTCCCGCGTATGAATGAAATGGGGATGTAACGGCGGCGGCTGCAAAGCGCAACCGCCGGAGCTTTGGATCGCCAGCTTTATCCTGAGCCCTCTGAGCCCTAGTACAACCCGCCGGTACCGGGCCGCATGAAGAAGCCGGAATCGGGCGGCGCCTGCTGCGGCACGCCGCCGCGGCCATCGGCATCGGCAACGCCGATGACGGAGTAGTTATCCGGCGGCGCCGTGCCGGGCTTGAAGGCTTCCAGGATCGTGCCGCCGGTCTCGCCCGGGCCAGCGCGCATGCCGGTCTTGGCGACGACGCGGATCAGCTTGATGCCGGCCGGAACCTTGAACGGAACTGCCGGCTTGTCGGCGAGCGCGAGCTTGAGGAAATCGCGCGCGATCGGCGCGGCCAAATGGCCGCCGGTCGCCGCATTGCCCTTACCCAGCGCGCGCGGCTTGTCGTAGCCCATATAGATGCCGACTGCGATATCCGGCGAGAAGCCGACGAACCAGGCATCCTTGGCCTCGTTGGTGGTGCCGGTCTTGCCGGCGATCGGCTTACCGACCTCCTTGACGACGGTCGCGGTACCGGCCTGGACGACGCCTTCCATCAACTCGGTGATCTGATAGGCCGTCATCGAGTCGAGCACCTGCTCGCGGCGGTCGACCAGCTGCGGCTCGTTCTGGTTTTTCCAGCCGCCCGGCGCATCGCAGCCGCGGCATTCGCGTTGGTCATGCTTGAAGATGGTGTGGCCGTAGCGGTCCTGGATGCGGTCGATCAGGGTCGGCTTCACGCGACGGCCGCCATTGGCGATCATGGAATAGGCCGTGACCATTCGCATCGCCGTCGTCTCGCCGGCGCCGAGCGCGAACGAGAGATAGTTCGGCAACTCGTCATAGACGCCGAAGCGACGCGCGTACTCGCCGATCAAGGGCATGCCGATATCCTGCGCCAAGCGCACCGTCACGGTGTTGAGCGAGAGCCGCAGCGCGTTGCGCAGCGTTACCGGCCCCTGGTACTTGCCGTTCGAGAAGTTTTCCGGCCGCCAGACGCCACCACCCTGCCCCTGGTCGATCTCGATCGGCGCGTCGACCACGACAGTCGACGGCGTATAGCCGTTATCAAGCGCGGCCGAATAGACGATCGGCTTGAAGGACGAGCCCGGCTGCCGATAGGCCTGCGTAGCGCGGTTGAACTGGCTCTGGTCGAACGAGAAGCCGCCGACCATCGCGAGCACGCGGCCGGTCCAGGGATCCATCGCCACCATCGCGCCCGAGACTTCGGGGATCTGGCGCAGCCGGTACTGACCTTCGACGGCTTGCCCCTCCTTGCTGTAGAGCGGATCGGCATAGATCACGTCGCCGGGCTGCAGCACCTGCGACACCGCGGTCGGCGCCTTGCCTTTCGCGGGACCCGAGGCCGCTCGCGCCCATTTTACGCCATCGAGCGTGACGATACCCGTCTCGCGCTGCTTGCTGACGGCGCCGCCGAGCTCGCGTGCCGGCTGAAAGCCCAGACGTGCCGACTGGTCGCTGGTCTCGAGCACCACCGCCATGCGCCAGGGCGAGATGTCGGAGAGCGACTTGATGTCGGCGAGCTTGACGCCCCAGTCGCCGGAAATGTCGAGCTTGCTGATCGCACCGCGATAGCCCTGCTGCTCGTCATAGTTCACGAGGCCCGTGACCATGGCCTTGCGGGCCATGACCTGGATCTTCGGATCGAGCGTCGTGCGCACCGAAAGGCCGCCCTCATAGAGCTTCTTCTCGCCGTAGCGCTCGAAGATGTCGCGGCGGACTTCCTCGGCGAAATATTCGCCGGCGAAGGTGTGGGCGCCGTTGGAGCGGTTGGTGACCGCCAGCGGCTCCTTGCGCGCCTTCTCGGCGTCAGCCTGCTTTATCCAGCCGTTTTCCTGCAGACGGTCGATCACGTAGTTGCGGCGCTCGATGGCGCGGTCACGGTTGCGCACCGGATGCAGCGTCGCCGGCATCTTGGGCAGCGCCGCCAGATAGGCCGCTTCGGCGACCGTCAGCTCGTTCACCGACTTGTCGAAATAGACGAGCGAGGCCGCGGCAATGCCGTAGGCGCCGAGGCCGAGATAGATTTCGTTCAGATACAGCTCGAGGATCTTGTCCTTGGAGTAGGTCTTCTCGATCCGCATCGCCAGCAAGGCTTCCTTGATTTTGCGGGCGAACGACACTTCGTTCGTCAGAAGGAAGTTCTTGGCGACCTGCTGAGTGATCGTGGAGGCACCCTGCGGACGGCGGTTGGAGCCGTAGTTCTGCAAGTAGACCAGTCCGGCGCGCGCCATGCCGGTGTAGTCGATGCCACCATGCTCGTAGAAATTCTTGTCCTCGGCGGCGAGGAAGGCGTTGATCACGAGCTTCGGCACGGCCTGGATCGGCAAATAGAGCCGGCGCTCCTTGGCGTATTCGCCGACCAACGAGCCGTCGACCGCGTGCACGCGGGTCATCACCGGCGGTTCATAATCCTGAAGCTGAGAGTAGTCGGGCAAGTCCTTGGAGAAATGCCAGATCAGGCCAGCCATGGCCCCGACGCCCACCAGGAACACCACGGTTCCCGCAGCGAACAGGAAGCCCATGAACCGTATCAGCAAGCGCATTATCTGTTTATCCGTTCAAACCTTGAACAACCCATGGATATCCATGGAACGATTCTCGGCGCCGGCAAAAGGGCGCCTTCCTCAAGTCGCGAATTCACCGGCGTGCCAGATTACACCACTCAAGAGCTTCGCTGGGCCTCTAGCCCTAACACGCTTGCCGCGGGGGTTGTCGATTCCTGCCCCCCATCCGCAGATTTTATAGAGCGCCCGCTGTGGCCAAACTAGGGCTTTGCGGGACCAGCCAAAACTCGCTTTTCAATTGGCCTGTCCGGCGGTCGCGAGCCGCTTGGCCAAAAAGGCGTCGATGGCCTGGGCCATTGACGCCACAGTCCGGGAACGCCAGCTCTCCGAGACCAGATGCTCGAGGTCCCCCTTGTTGGAGACGTAGCCCAGTTCGACCAGCACCGAGGGCACGTCGGGCGCCTTCAGCACCCGGAACCCCGCCGATTTCAGGGGGTGCTTGTGCATCCGCACCGTGGTCTTCATCTCGCCCATCAAGAGGCGGGCGAAACGGTTTGAAAAGGTGCGGGTTTCCCGCTGGGCGAGGTCGATCAGGATGTCCGCGACGTCGGCCGGCTCATCGGACAGATTGACCCCACCGATGGCGTCGGCCTTGTTTTCGGCTTCCGCCAGCCGCTCGGCTTGCGCGTCGGAGGCCTTGTCCGACAGCGTGTAGATGGTGGCGCCCTGGGCGTCGCCCTCCCCACGCGGCAGCGCGTCGGCGTGGATCGAGACAAACAGCGCGGCATTGATGGAGCGGGCGACTTTGACGCGGTCGTTGAGCGGGATGAAGGTGTCGTCATCCCGGGTCATGACTACGCGGTACTTGCCGGTCTTCTCCAGCCGGTCGCGCAGCGCGAGGCCAAAGGCCAGCACCAGATTCTTTTCACTCTCGCCGCTCGACTGCGTGCCGTTGTCGATGCCGCCATGGCCGGGATCGATCACCACCACGGGACGTGAATCCGTCGGCGCTGCGGGCTTTTGTTGGGAAGGCTCAGGCGCCGCTGGCGCCGGAGGAGCATCGGTTGTCGCAGGGTGCAGAGCGGCCCGGCTTTCCGGCGCCACCGACTGCACGAAAGCAGCGCGATCGACTTCCTCCAGCTCCAGCACCAGCCGGGCCGGCTGGCCGTTGGCGGCCTCGAGCACGTAGGAATTGGCGATCTTGGCAGGGCCCGCGAGGTCGAGCACGATTCGCGAGCCGCCTGGCATCACGAGGCCATAGCGGAACGCCTTGACCAGCCCGCGCCCGGCTGCCCCGGTGCCGGCAGGAAGCTGGAAATTGATCTGGGGAACATCGACCACCACCCGATACGGGTCCGCCAGGGTGAAGGCCCGGAACGTGATGGTCTGGTCGAGATCGAGAATAAGGCGGGTCTGGCTGGTGTCCCCGGCCAGGCGCGCCGCCGAGACAATCGGGAAATTCGACGCCGAAACGGCAGCTTGCGGCTGGCTTTCCGCAGCCGCGACAGGCCTAGAATCAGAGCACGGCAATGCTGCGGCGCACAGCAGCGCACATCCCAGCAAAATCAGATGATTTGCGCGGCTCGCCACCGATTCCGTGCCTCCGAGCAGCTCTTCTAACGCAATAGAGCCACAGGGTGAATCAGTCCTTAATGACGCAATGACCAAATCTCGCCAAGTGTGACCGGCGCGCGACGCTCGCGCCACGCTCCCTTGCACCAAGGTCGCATTCCTCGTATGTACGAACTGCTGACGGCCAATATTTCCGGTTGTGTCGCTCTCAGCCTCACGGTGCAGCGCCGGAACTCTCAAGATTTGAGGATTCCAGCGTTTTCCCCCCTCCTTCACGGCCAGCGCTGCGCGCGGCAGCGAGGTTGGACGGGTCAAGGCTCCGGTGGCGCCGGTCCCAGGTTACCACCATTTCCAGGGACGGCTTTGACAGGCGGCGTAGCCCGTAACCCGGTTCCTTAATCCCAAGGACCCGGCGGTGTTCCCAAGGGGCGAGCGCTTTCGCGCCATACCCTGGCCAGCAGCAACTGATTAAGGGGCGGCGCGCTCGCCGTCCGATGTTTCATACGGGCCGACGCTTGATGCGCCAGACTGTGCCGACCAAAACTGAGAGACAATTCGCGACATTGCGGAGCGAAACTTCCGCGCGCCGCGTTGTCCTCTCGGCTTTCGGTTCGGCGCGGCGCGAGCGCAGGTGTTTTGGCCTTCCCCTCACCCCCGAATCAGGTGGACCGTCGCGTCACCCGGCAGCGCTCATCGCGCCCACGGTGAATCGCGCCCGCCGCCGCCAAGAGTTAAGACATGCCCAACAAGATGTTGATCGATGCCACCCACCCGGAAGAGACCCGGGTCGTCGTGGTCCGCGGCAATCGCGTCGAAGAATTTGATTTCGAGACCGCGCAACGCAAGCAACTGCGCGGCAATATCTACCTCGCCAAGGTCACACGGGTCGAACCGTCCCTCCAGGCCGCCTTCGTCGAATATGGCGGCAATCGCCACGGCTTCCTCGCCTTCAGCGAAATCCATCCCGATTACTACCAGATCCCGGTTGCCGATCGGCAGGCGCTGATCGAGGCCGAGGAGCAGGCTCATCGCGAGGCCGAGGAGGAGAACGAGAACCGTTCCCACAACCGCCGCCGCTCGCGCCACCGCAACGCCCGTCGTCGCGGCCATGGCGAGCGCGTGCAGAGCGACATCGTCGAGGGCCTCGAGGCCGGCGCTGATCCCGCCGCCCAGCCGCTCGAAGGCGGGGTGCTGCCGGAGCACGCCGAGGGCGTCGCGCACGAGGGCGAGCATCTGCACGCCGAAGCGGAGCATCACGACGCGTTCGAGGCTCATGACCACGATCATGACGAGCATGGGCACGACGATCATGATCACGACCACCATCACCATGATGATGACGGGCACGATCATGATCACGAGCACGACCATGCCGACGAGGCGCCCGCGGCCGTCGCGGCAGTCGGAGCCGAACCCGTTGTCGCGCCCGAGGTAGCCGAGCCGCAGGAGGCCGCCGCCTCCGAAGCGCCAGTGCCCGAACCCTATGCCGCGGCGCTGGCGGAAGCCGTGACAACCGCGATCGAACCCGCCGACGCCGTGTACGCGGCCGATGAAAGCGCAGAAGTGCCGCATCCCGAGGCTCCGGCTGAGGACGACGCCGAGGATGGCGAGGACGGTGAAGAGGCCGAAGAGGAAGTCGTCGAGTCCGTCGGCGGCGACGACGTGCTGGAAGAAGTGCCGGAGCGCACCTTCCGCCCGCGCCGCCAGTACAAGATCCAGGAGGTCATCAAGCGCCGCCAGGTGATGCTGGTGCAGGTCGTCAAGGAAGAGCGCGGCAACAAGGGCGCCGCGCTGACGACCTATCTGTCGCTCGCCGGCCGCTATGCCGTCCTGATGCCCAACACAGCGCGCGGCGGCGGCATCAGCCGCAAGATCACCAGCGCGCAGGATCGTTCGCGCCTGAAGGAAGTGGTGCAGGATCTCGACGTGCCCGAGGGCATGGGCATCATCCTGCGCACGGCCGGCGCCTCCCGCACCAAGCCCGAGATCAAGCGCGACTTCGAATACCTGATCCGGATGTGGGAGACGGTGCGCGACCTGACGCTGAAATCGCAGGCGCCAACCCTCGTCTACGAGGAAGGATCGCTGATCAAGCGCTCGCTGCGCGACCTCTACAACAAGGAAATCGACGAGATCCAGGTCGCGGGCGAAGGCGGCTACCGCGAAGCGCGCGATTTCATGAAGATGCTGATGCCGGCCAATGTCAGCGCGGTGAAGCAGTATCGCGACGGCCAGCCGCTGTTCTCGCGCATGGGCGTCGAGAGCCAGCTCGACGCGATGTTCTCGCCGACCGTGCAGTTGCGCTCCGGCGGCTACATCGTGATCAACCAGACCGAGGCGCTGGTCTCGATCGACGTCAACTCGGGCCGCTCGACGCGCGAGCACCATATCGAGGACACCGCGCTCAAGACCAATCTGGAAGCGGCCGAAGAGGTTGCGCGCCAGCTTCGCCTGCGTGACCTCGCCGGCCTGATCGTCATCGACTTCATCGACATGGACGAGAAGCGCAACAACCGCGCGGTCGAGCGCAAGCTGTCCGATTGCCTCAGGCAGGACCGCGCGCGCATCCAGGTCGGCCGCATCTCGCATTTCGGCCTTCTGGAGATGTCGCGCCAGCGCATCCGCGCCAGCGTGCTCGAGAGCTCGACCGATCCCTGCCCGCATTGCGGTGGCACCGGTCACGTGCGCTCGGTCTCCTCCGTCGCGCTCCAGCTCCTGCGCGGGCTCGAAGAGATTTTGATGAAGGGCGCGACCCACAATCTGGTGGTCCGTACCCGCACCGACGTCGCGCTCTATGTTCTGAACCACAAGCGCGGCCATCTGCGCGACCTCGAGAACAGCTTCAAGGTCACGCTGTCGATCATCGCCGACGCGAGCGTCAGCGGGCCGCAGGCCTACGTCATCGACCGCGGCGAGCAGGTCCACACGCTGGAAGCCGCCAAGGCGCTGCTTGCGGCGCAGGCCGCGGCAAGCCCGCCGCCCGTGGTTGAAGAGGCCTATGACGACGAGGACGGTTTCGATCTCGAAACCGAATCCGAGGTCGAGACGGACGAGACCGAGGGTCTCACTGAGGAACAGGCCGCAGGCGATGCTGCGCCCGAGCAGGACGGCCAGCGCCGTAGGCGCCGTCGGCGTCGTCGTGGCCGCGGCGGCCAGCGCGAGGGCGAGCTTCGCGAGGATACAGCGCCGACCGTTCCCGAGCCGGCCATGGCTGCAGGCGAGTCCGACGAGGAAGCCGACGCGGAGCAGGAAGGCGAAGAGACCGAGGAGCAGCTCGACCAGGCCCGTGGTGAGCAGGGGGGCGGCGAGCGCCGTCGCCGGCGTGGACGTCGCGGCGGTCGCCGCCGGCGTGGCGGTGGCGAGGAAGGTCTCTCCGGTTCGATCAGCGACGAGCTGAGCGCCAATCTGCCGCCCGAGGCGACGGAGGCGGTCGCCGATTTCGACGGCCTCACGCTAGAGACTCCCTCGATCGCGCAGACCGAAGCGACCGTTCAACCTGCGGCGCCTCAGCCTGAGGAACCGGCCGACGCAGCACCTGCCCCGGCTCAGTCCGAGGCCGCCGCTGATGAGTCAACGTCGGATAGCGATAAGGCCGCGCGGCGTCGTTCGACCGTGCGTGAAAAGGTGAGCTTCTTCAGCAGCCAGCCCGAGCCCGCTGCCGAGGTCGCGCAAACGCCCACCGAGGTTGCGCCCCCCGCTCCCGCCGCCGAGCCGGCGCCAGAGGCCGCAGTCGAAACACCGGCGCCGCAGCCGCGTCGCGCCGGCTGGTGGTCGCGCCGCTTCGGCGGCGGCGAATAGGCCGAACGCCAACAGACAAAAACGCCCGGCCAAGCCGGGCGTTTTTCGTTTGGATCAGCTACCGCTATAGCGGCGGCACGTCGCGGGAGGCGATCTGGCGAAGCTGGTCGTAGAGGTCAGGCGCTTCGCTGGTGCAGAGACAGACGCCTTTGGCGGCAGGCGCATCGCCGGCGTTGAGGTAGGCGTGGCCCATGGTGCTGTCGAGATAGATGCCGTCGCCCTCGCCCAGGATCTCCGGCGCGTAGAACTCGGTGTGGACGGCGACGCGGCCGCTCGTCACCAGAAAATACTCCTCGCCGGCATGGCGCAGCAGCGGGCCGAACTCCTCCAGCGAGCGCGCGCGGACCTCGGCCAGGATCGGCACCATGCGTTTGCCGATCAGGTCGGTGCATTGATACGTGTAGGTGTAGAATTTCGTCGTGATCACCTGCCCCTGCCCGGCCCGGCTGATGCTGCGCCGAGCGGTTACCGGTCGGTCGTGCTCGGGGCGCATCGGGGTCGCCGGGTTGAACAGCTCGGCGATTTCCATCTTCAGGCCTGAGGTGAGCTGCACCA
Source organism: Bradyrhizobium sp. Ec3.3 (assembly GCF_000472925.1). Lineage (GTDB taxonomy): Bacteria > Pseudomonadota > Alphaproteobacteria > Rhizobiales > Xanthobacteraceae > Bradyrhizobium. Next base: position 38,043 of record NZ_AXAS01000024.1, on the reverse strand, counting down.
GCTTGTCATAGGTCAGCGACATCAGCCCGTTCTCGACCTTGGACAGGGTCGAGAGCGCCATGCCCGTCCGCTCCGCTACCTGCTTGAGCGTCAGGCCGCGCGCCTGGCGGGCGGCCTTGAGGCATAGGCCGAGCTGGGAATTGGCACCTTCGGACGTCGTGATCTCGCTCATGCAGCAAGCCTAACACGGCAATAGAAAAATTGTTGGCCGATCCGCCTAAACTTTTGGGCTCAGCTTATGTCGAAGAGTTCCACTTGGCCGCCCGAAAGGCAACTTTGCCAGCATTTGTGCACGAAACGGCCGGTTTTGACAAAAATTGATGCGCCGGCCACACTTTCCGATATGCTAAATCGTTTTCATAATTTGAAAGGCCATGGCATTGTCCGAGCTTTGCGATTCCAGCGCCGTCGAGCTGCGCCGCCTGCTGGCCGCGCGGGCGATCTCGCCCGTCGAGCTGCTTGACGCCTGCCTGTCGCGCATCGCCACCACCAATCCCGCCGTGAACGCCGTCGTGACGCTGGACGAGCCCGGCGCGCGCGCTGCGGCCAAGGAAGCCGAGGCCGCCATCCTGCGCGGCGAGGATCGTGGCGCCCTGCACGGCCTGCCGGTCCTCATCAAGGATACACAGGACACCGCCGGGCTACGCACGACCTATGGCAGCCCGCTGTTCGGGGATCACATTCCAGCCGCCGACCAGGCTTCCGTTGCGCGGCTGCGCGCGGCCGGTGCGATCATCTTCGGCAAGACCAACACGCCGGAATGGGCTGCGGGCGGCAACACCCGCAACCCGGTGTTCGGCGCGACCGGCAATCCCTTCGATCCCATGCGCTCGGCAGCCGGCTCCTCCGGCGGCTCGGCGGTGGCGCTCGCCTGCGGCATGGCCCCGCTCGCTTCGGGCTCCGACACCGGCGGCTCCTTGCGCAATCCGGCCGGCTTTGCCGGCATCGTCGGCATGCGTCCCTCCTATGGCCTCGTGGCGAGCGAAAAGCGCGCCTTCGGCTGGTCCAACCTGTCGACCGACGGGCCGATGGCGCGCAATGTCGCCGACACCGCACTGATGCTGTCGGTGATGGCGAGCGACGACGCGCGTGATCCGCTCGCCTACACCCTGCCCGGCGAACCATTGCGCGGACGCGCCGAACGCTGGACAGCGCCGCGCCCCGCCGAGCTCGGCAAGCTGCGCGTCGCCTTCACCGAAGACTTTGGCTTTGCCCCGACCGAGCAGGCGATCCGCCGCGTATTCCGCCACCGCGTTGGCAAGCTTGCGCCGCTGTTTGCCGACTGCCGCGAGGCGACGCCGGATTGCTCCGGCGCGGACGATGCCTTCGCCGTGCTGCGCGCAGGCCTGTTCCTCGGGATGCACGGCAAGAACTACAAGGAGCGTCCCGAGATGCTCGGCCCCAATGTGCGGGCCAATGTCGAGGAAGGCCTGAACTACACGCTCGAAGACTACGCGCGCGCGGCGACGACGCAGACGCGGATCTATCGCGCCTATCAAAACTTCTTCGAAAGCTGCGACGTGCTGATCAGCCCGACCATCACGCTGAGCCCGCGCCCCTGGTCGGAGCTCTATCCGGCGCAGATCGACGGCACGCCGACCAAATCTTATTTCCACTGGCTTGCGCTCGCCTATGCCGTGACGCTTCCAGGCCATCCCGCGCTCAGCCTGCCACTCGGCGTCGATGAAGCGGGCCTGCCCTTCGGCCTCCAGATCGTGGGCCCGCGCGGCGGGGACGCCATCGTGCTCTCGATTGCGGCGAGCATCGAGGCGGCGTTTGCGAGCGACCCGCAGCTCTGCCGCCCGATCCCCGATCTGGCACGGCTCGCCGGGGCGCCGCCGCTCTCGGCGGCGCCAGGCTTCTTCACCTGGGAATGACCCCACAGCAGAGTTAGCAGCCACCGGATCGCCGGCGAAACGGAGATGAGCATGACTGAATTGTCGCAGCGGAAAACCGGGGTCGTCGCGTTCGTCCTGCTCTACATCGCCTACTGTATCTCCTACATCGACCGCGCCGCGATCTCGCTGGCGCTGGCGCAGATCGGCAAGGACTTCAATCTCCAGGCCGCCGATCTCGGCATCGTCATCAGCGCGTTCTTCCTCGGCTATGCCGCGATGCAGGTGCCGGGCGGATGGCTCTCCGACCGCTTCGGCTCGAAATATGTGGTGATCGTCACGATCGTGATGTGGTCGCTGTTCACGGCCTTCACGAGCCTGGCCTGGTCACTGACGTCGCTGATCGCGATCCGCTTCATCTTCGGCATCGCCGAGGGCGGCTTTCCGCCGGCGAGCATTCGCGCCATCGCGGAGCTGTTCAAGAAGGACAGCCGGCCAAAAATGTCGGCGCTGCTGCTGTCGTCGAACTATGCCGGCAGCATGATCGCGCCGCTGATCATGGCGCCGCTGATCCTCTGGCTCGGCTGGCGCCACGCCTTCAATACGATCGGCATCGCCGGCCTGGTGTTCGCGATCGTCTATTTCCTCTTCGTCCCTCATCTGCGGCGCCTGGGCGCGGCCCCGGCGAGCACGGCGACGGCGAAGCCTGCGGACCGCACGCCGATGCGCGAATTGATGAAGAACCCGCTGATCTGGCAGCTGATGGTGGTGTGGTTCGGCCTCAGCTGCGTCAACAAGGGCCTGGATTCCTGGATGCCGCTTTATTTGCTCCAGCAGCGCGGACTCGATCTCAAGACCGTCGGCATCGTGGCGCCGATCCCGTTCGTGATGGCGACGATCGCGACCGCGATCGGCGGCTGGGTAATGACGAGGTTTTTCGCCGAGCGCGAAAAATGGCTGCTGATCGGCAGCTCCGCGTTGACCGGCATCTTCCTCTACGCCATGTACAAGGCGGAAACGATCGCGGTGCTGATCACCTACCAGTCGCTGGTCTATTTCTTCAAATCCTTCGTGCTGGCCTCGGTGGTAGCGCTTCCGACGAAACTGCTTCGCGACGACCAGATCGGATCGGGCGTCGGCATGGTCAATCTCGGCGGCCAGAGCGCAGGTTTCGTGGCGCCGGCGGCGATTGGCTTCATCGTGACCGGAACCGGATCGTTCGATGCGGCCTTCGGCTTCCTGGTGGCGATGACCGCGATGTCGGTCGTCGTCGCGGCGACCATCAACACGGCGCAACCCAAACTCGCGCCGCAGCCGGCCTGAGGGGCACATGCCGATGCAAAGCACAATCGTCCTTGGCGGCGGCATGATCGGTGTCAGCGCGGCGCTGCACTTGCAGCGGCGCGGCTGGTCGGTGACGCTCGTCGACCGCAGGGAGCCGGGCCGGGAGACCAGCTACGGCAATGCCGGAATGATCCAGGCGGAGGCTGTGCGGCCATATCCAATGCCGCGCGACTTTGCGACGCTGTTGAAGATCGTGACCGGCCGCACCAACGACGTCCGCTACAGCCTTGCGTCCCTGCACCGCCACGTCGAGCCCCTGCTCCGCTATTGGTGGCATTCGGCGCCGAAGCGGCATCGCGAGGCGATCGAGGCATGGGCGCGCCTGATCGCCTATGCGACATCAGAGCACGATACCCTCATCCGCGAGGCGCACGCCGACAATCTCATTCGTCGCGCCGGCTACCGGCTGCTGCATCGCGATCCCGCCGCGCTCGAGCTCGCGATCAAGACCGCGGAGGAAAACCAGCGCGACTTCGGCGTGAACTTCCGCGTGCTGTCCGGCAGCGAGCTCGCGAAGGCCGAACCGATCCTGCGCGATGATCTTCCCGGTGCCATCCACTGGCTCGACACCTGGACCGTGTCGGATCCCGGCGCCTTGGTCGCCACCTATGCCGAACTGTTCCAGCGCCTCGGCGGCCATATCCTTCTCGGCGATGCGCAGACGTTGCAGCAGACCTCGTCCGGATGGTCGGTGCAGACCGACGACGGACCGATCGATGCGGCCAATGTCGTCGTCACCCTCGGACCGTGGTCGCCCGATCTGTTGCAAAAGTTCGGCTACCGCATTCCGCTGGTGCGCAAGCGCGGCTACCATATGCACTATAGCGGCGGCGCTTCGCTCGACCTGCCGCTGGTCGATACGGCAAGAGGCTATGCCATGGGGCCGATGGCCAAGGGCATCCGGATCACCACCGGCGCCGAGTTGACCGGACCGGATGCGCCGGCAACGCCCGTGCAACTCGCCAGTGCTGAGGCCTCCGCGCGAGAACTGCTCGATCTCGGCGGCCGCGCCGAACCCGAGCCGTGGTATGGCACGCGGCCCTGCACGCCCGATATGTTGCCGGTGCTGGGGCCTGCGCCGCACCATCGCGGGCTCTGGATGAATTTCGGCCACGGTCACCAGGGCTTTACGCTGGGGCCCGCGACCGGACGCCTGCTCGCGGAGATGATGAGCGGCGAGAGGCCGTCGATCGATCCCGCGCCGTACCGGCCGGAGCGCTTCTAGCCAGCGTGTTTCGCGGCGAGAACCGCCAGCGCGGCCGACATTCGCATTAGCGGATCGTCCCATTCGCCCGGCCTGCGCTGTCGGAACAGCCGCATGGTCGGATACCATGGGCTGTCCTCGCGATCGCGCAGCCAGCGCCAGTCGAGCGCGTAAGGCAGGAGCATCCAGACCGGGCGGCCGAGCGCGCCGGCAAGATGCGCAACCGAGGTGTCCACGGCGATGACGAGATCGAGCGCTGCGACCGCCGCGGCGGTATCGGAAAAATCGCCGAGCGCCGGCGCGAGATCGATGATGTCGGTGCCAAGCGCCGCCAGCACCGGGACGTCAGCCTCGCGCGGCTCCTTCTGCAAGCTGTAAAGCTGCACGCCCGGCGTGATCAGGCACGGCAAGACCTCTTCTGCCAACAGGGAGCGCTGCGCGTCGCCCTTGTGCCTGGGATTGCCAGCCCAGACCACGCCGACCTTCAGCGCGCTTAGACCATCGAGCGCGGCGCGCCATCGCAAGACCCTTGCCGGATCCGGATGCAGATAGGGCACGTTCGACGGGATCGTATCGAGCGTCGTGCCGAACACGCGCGGCAGGCTCATCAGCGGCAGCTGCACGTCGAACGGCGGCAGCGGCTCGCCGCGCGCGATCACGGTGACGCCCTCCATCATGCGCAGCAGCGAGGCGAGCGCCGGCTGGACCTGGAGGATGATGGAGCCGCCCTGGGCGGCCACCATCGGCAGGTAGCGCACGAATTGCAGGGCGTCGCCGAGCCCGTATTCGGCGAACAGCAGAAGCCTGCAGCCTAGAAGCGGCTCGCCCCGCCATTCCGGCTCGCTGAAGATCGGATCGCCGTCCGAGAGGGTTTTGCACCTGCGCCGCCATTGATAGGCTTCAAAGCCGCTGGCGAAGTCGCCGTTCATCAGCAGGAAATGCGCGTGGTTATATTGCGCGAGCGGCTGCTCCGGATCGAGCGCGATGGCCTGGTGCGAGGCGGCAAGCGCCGCGTCGATCTCGCCGGCGTTACGCAGCGCCACCGCGAGGTTCGCATGGCCCTTGGCATAGGCGGGATCGGCGACGACGGCGCGGCGATGAGCGGCAACAGCCGCTTCGACACGGCCCTGCTTCTCGAAGATGATGCCGAGATTGGTGTGGGCTGGCGCATGATCGGCCTTCAGCTCCAGCGCGCGCTCGCAGGCCGCGATGGCCTCGTCGAAAAGTCCGAGCTCGCACAGGCAGGCGCCAAGATTGCTGGTGATCACGTGATCAGCCGGATCGCGCGCGATGGTCCGCTGGTAGGTCGCGGCCGCCTGATGCAGGTGGCCGGCCTCGTGCAGGACGAGACCGAGCAACCGCAGCGCCGGAAGGTTGTCCGGATCAAGCGCGATCGCGCGGCGATAATGCGCGATCGCCTCCTCGAGCTCGCCCTTGCGGTAGAGCGCAGCGCCGAGATTGCAAAGCAGGCCCGGATCCTCGGCGCCCGCTTCGAGGGCGCGACGATAGGCCATCACGGCCTCGTCGAGCTTCTTCCGATCCGCAAGCACGTTGCCGAGATTGAGCCAGACGCCGCGATGCGCTGGATCCCTTGCGATGACCTCGCGATAAGCGTTCTCGGCCTCTGCGAGCCGTCCCTGCCCCGCCAGCGCGACGGCCAGGTTGAAATGCGCACGGATCAGATGCGGATCGATCTCGATGGCGCGCCGATAGGCGGCTTCCGCCTCTTCGAAGCGCGACAGCTCAGCCAGCGCCACGCCGAGCTTGTTGTAGAGGGCCGCGTCGCGCGGCCGCCCCAGCAGCGCGCGCTGAAACGCCGCCACCGCGCCGTCCCGCTCGCCCTTTACGGCAAGCGCATCGCCCAGCGTGACGAGGGCCGGCGCGTGGTCGGGATCGAGGCTGAACAGGCGGCTCAGCAGGCTCGCCCCGTCGCTCGCGCGATCGGTCACAAAAGCGACCACGGCGGACAGATGCAGCGCCGGCACATGGTCGGGATGCGCCTTCAGGACTTCGCCGCACAACAGGCCGGCCTGATCCGGCTGCCCCGCCTCGTAATGCTCCACCGCCTGCAACAGAATCCGATCGACCGCCGCCTTGCCCACGATGCCACCCGCCCTTCACCCCGAAATCCCGATGGGGGTTAAACGGACGGGCGCGAAAATTCCGTCACTTTGGCGCCTGGCAAAAACAGCAAGGGCTGATCGACGATGTCGACCAGCCCTCCAGTTTCAAGGCGCAGCGGCGCGAGGCGCCGTTACGATCAGCTTGCGGCTCAGTCCGTCGTGAGCGCCGTCTCCATGTCGGTCGGATCGATCTGCTGGCTCAGTCGCGCACTGAGCTTCTCGCGATCGAGCTCGCCCTCCCACCAGGCGACGATCACGCAGGCGACGCCGTTGCCGCAGAGGTTGGTCAGCGCGCGGCATTCGCTCATGAACTTGTCGATGCCGAGCACGATCGCCATGCCCGGCACGAGCCGTGGATCGACCACCGCCAGTGTCGCAGCGAGCGTGATGAAACCGGCGCCGGTGATGCCGGAGGCACCCTTCGAGGTCAGCATCGCCACCACCAGGATGGTGATTTGCTGGCCGAAGCTCAGATCGACGCCGAGCGCCTGCGCGATGAACAGGGTCGCCAGCGTCATGTAAATGTTGGTGCCGTCGAGGTTGAACGAGTAGCCAGTGGGCACCACGAGGCCGACCACCGACTTGGAGCAGCCGAGCCGTTCCAGCTTCTCCATCAAGGACGGCAACGCGCTTTCCGACGACGAGGTGCCGAGCACGATCAGGAGCTCGTCCTTGATGTACGCCAGGAACTTGAAGATCGAGAACCCCGCAAAGCGCGCGATCGTGCCGAGCACGACGAACACGAACAGCGCAGCGGTGACATAGAAGGTCGCGATCAGCCCGATCAGGTTGAGGATCGCGCCGGTGCCGAACTTGCCGATCGTATAGGCCATCGCGCCGAATGCGCCGATCGGCGCTGCGCGCATCACGATCGAGATGACACCGAACACGGCATGGGCGGCATCATCGATGAAGCTGCGGATCGTATGGCCACGCTCGCCGAGCCCCATGATGGCGAAGCCGAACAGCACCGAGAACAAGAGCACCTGGAGGATCTCGCCTTGCGCGAAGGCGCCGACCACGGTGTCAGGGATGATGTGCAGGATGAAGTCGACGCTCTTCTGTCCCTCGGCCTGCTTGGCGTAGTTGGCAACCGCCTGCGCGTTCGCCGCCGCACTGCCGAAACCCGCGCCGGGACGAACCAGATTGCCGACGACGAGCCCGATCAGGAGCGCGAAGGTCGAGACGATCTCGAAATAGACCAGCGCCTTGACGCCGATGCGGCCGACCTTCTTGGCGTCCTGGATGTGGGCGATGCCCGAGACCACGGTGCAGAAGATGATCGGGGCGATCACCATCTTGATCAGCTTGATGAAGCCGTCGCCCATCGCCTTGATCCAGTCGTTGGTTGCGACCGTAGGCCACAGCCAGCCGACGATGGCGCCCAGGAAGATGGCGATCAGCACCTGGACATAGAGAACCTTGTACCACGGCTTGGCCGCGGCCTTTGCGGCAGGCGCGGCCGCCGTCATCGTTGTCGTTGTCATTGCTCCCTCCCCTCAATTCTCTTGGTTCTAGCCAAGATCAACTTGGCGGGCCGAGTCAAATGGAACTGCTCGACCGTTGACCGCCTAGTGGCGGCGATCGACGATCCGGCGCGCGGCCGGCATCAAGGTCGCCCCGAGCGCATTCTTGATCAGCGACGCCGCGATGAACGGCACGATACCGACCTGCCAGGCCTTGACAGCGCCAAGCCCGAGGCCGAACGCAAGCCAGGCGAAGCCCATCGCCAAAATGACGATGTGGCCGATGGCCATGGCCGCGAACAGCCAGGCCATGCTCCGATCCCAGCCCCGCTCCGCGAGAAAGCCCGTGACGAAGGCCGCCGCGACGAAGCCGAACAGATATCCGGCCGTGGGGCCGACGAGCGGAGCGAGGCCGCCCACCGGGCCTGCGAACACCGGCAGGCCCATTGCGCCTTCCGCGAGATACGCGATCATGGTTGCGCTACCGAGGCGCCAGCCAAAGGCAGCGCCGATCATCAGCACGACCAGGGTCTGCAAGGTCATGGGCACATAGGGCAGCGGCAGGCTGACCTTGGCTGATAGCGCCATCAAGGCCGTTCCAAACGCAACCAGCACGACCGCGCGCAGCGCGCCCGCGGCTTCGCCGCTTTGGACCGGCCACACGATGGTGGCGAGAGGAAAATGCGGCGCGGCGGCAGGCGATCTATCGGACACGTTGAACTCCGGAAGGCTCTCAAAAACTGGCGGCTATTTAAGCCAGTGGGCGATCCGGTCAACTGCTTCCCGCATCTCCTCCCCCGATCTCGCATAGGAGAAGCGGATGAAAGAGCGGCCGTGCACGGGATCGAAGTCGATGCCGGGCGTGGCCGCGACATGGGCCTGCTCCAGCATCTGCTTGGCGAACTCAAAGCTGTCGGAGGTGAAATCCGACACGTCGGCATAGAGATAGAATGCGCCATCGGCGGGCAGGAACTTGGTCAGGCCCGCCTTGGGCAGGCCCTCGATCAGGATGCGGCGGTTCTCCTGATAGCCGTGCTTGATCTCCTCCATCTCGGCAGCGCCGTCGAATGCTGCTTCAGCCGCGATCTGCGACAGCGACGGCACCGAGATCGACAGGTTCTGCTGGAGCCGCTCGACCGGCCGCACCAGGACGTCCGGCACGACCATCCAGCCGACCCGCCAGCCAGTCATGCAAAAATATTTCGAGAACGAATTGATGATGAGCGCATGGTCCGACAGCGCCGCTGCGGTGACGGCGGGAAAAGCATAGTCGAGGCCGTGATAGATCTCGTCCGAGATGAAGCGAATACCGGCGCCCTCGGCGGCTGCGATCAGGCTGGATAGCGCTTCCCTGGACATCATGGTCCCGGTGGGGTTGGCGGGGCTTGCAACCAGCACGCCCTTGAGCGGCGCCTTGCGATGGGCAGCCAGCAGCGCCTCGCCGGTCAGAGCGTGACGGGTCTCGCTGGTGGTCTCGATCGGCACCGGCTCGCAGCCCAGCGCGGTCAGGATATGACGGTATGGCGGATAGCCGGGCACCGTCACCGCGACGCGGTCACCTGGCTCGAACAGGGCAAGGAAGGCCAGAATGAAGCCGCCGGAAGACCCGGTGGTGACGACGATCCGCTCGGGGCTCACCGCACAGCCATAGGCGTCGCGATAATGGCGCGCGATGCGCTCGCGCAACGAGGGGATGCCGAGCGCGGAGGTATAATCGATCCGCGTGGTGTCCAGTGCCCTGTGGGCGGCCGCGATCGCGGTCTTCGGGGCCGGCGCGGCGGGCTGTCCGACCTCCATATGAATGACGTGGCCGCCGGCTGCCTCTATACGCGCGGCCGCCGCCATCACGTCCATCACCATGAAGGGGGGAACGTCACTGCGGCGGGATGGCGTCAGCCAAGGCTCCAGCCGGTTCCTCAATATCGCATCGGCCATCAATATCTGCTATTTCGCTTCCAGTTCGGAACCCTTGGGGGGCCGGGAACGGGGGCGTCCGCGCCCCAGACTGGCCGCATTGTGCGGCTCATTAGGGCATAGCCCGTATCCGGTCCGACGCCAATCACCAAGACCAATCACAAAACTGCATTTCAAGACCGATCGATGTTGCTACAGCTCGCTTTGCGCAAGAAGGCCTCCGCTCTCACCGCCATCGTGACCGCGACCGCCATGGTGCTGGCGCCGCTCCCGGCGATCAAGGCGCAGGAGAGCCCCAGAGGTCCGCCGGTGCTGCGCGACACCGAGACCGAGCAACTGCTGCGCGAATATACCCGACCCATCCTGCGCGCCGCGGGTCTGGAGAAGCAGAACATCCAGATGGTGATCCTCAACGACGCATCGTTCAACGCGTTCGTCGCTGATGGCCGCCGCATCTTCGTCAATTACGGCGCGATCATGCAGTCGGAAACCCCGAACCAGCTGATCGGCGTGCTCGCGCACGAGACCGGGCATCTGGCCGGCGGGCATCTCGCCAAGCTGCGCGAGCAGCTCGCCAACGCCCAGACGCAGATGATCATCGCCATGCTGCTCGGCGCAGGCGCCATGGTCGCGGGCGCCCGCAGCGGCAACGCGAACAGTGGTCTCGCCAATGCCGGCGCGGCCGCCGTCGCCGGACCGCAGGAGATGATCCGCCGCTCGCTGTTGTCCTATCAGCGCCAACAGGAGGAGAACGCCGACCGTGCCGGCGTGAAGTTCCTGACCGCGACCCAGCAGTCGCCGAAGGGCATGTACGAGACGTTCAAGCGCTTCACCAGCGAGAGCCTGTTCGCCGCGCGCGGCGCCGATCCCTATTTGCAGTCGCATCCGATGCCGGCCGAGCGCGTCGAGGCGCTCGCCCAGTTCGCCCGCGCCAGCCCCTATTGGGACAAGAAGGACGATCCGGCACTCCAGGCGCGCCATGACATGGTTCGCGCCAAGGTCTCCGCCTTCATGGAGCGGCCCGAGACTGTCTACCGCCGCTATCCGCTGTCCAACGACAGCATACCAGCCCGCTATGCCCGCGCCATCAGCACCTATCTGCACGGCGACCTGCGCAGCGCGCTGTCCCAGATCGACGCGCTGATCCAGGCGCAGCCGAACAACCCGTATTTCTACGAGGTGCGCGGCCAGGCACTGCTCGAGAGCGGGAAGGCGGCGGAAGCGATCCCTGCCCTGCACAAGGCGGTGCAGCTGTCCGGCAACGCCCCGCTCATCGAGATGTTACTTGGGCAGGCTCTGGTCGGAACTGATAATAAGTCCTACACGGACGAAGCGATCCGGATTCTCCGTGCCGCGGTGGCGCGGGAGCCGGAGGCGCCGATCGGCTACACACAGCTCGCCATGGCCTATGGCCGCAAGGGGGACTATGCGGAGGCCGATTTGGCGTCGGCGCAGGCAGCTTACCTGCGCGGCGACAACAAGACCGCACGCGAGCTTGCGACGCGCGCAAAAACCCGTTTCGCCATTGGCACGCCCGGCTGGGTCAAGGCCGATGACATCGTGGCGTCAAAACCGCCACGCAACAATTAGACGCTTAGAACGACACCGACGCAATGACACCAACACCACGACGTCACGGCGCGGCCAGGTTAGATCGGCCGGGATGTCTTCCGAAACCTGCTTTCGACCAGAGGATTTGCCAATGCCTTCGCTGCGCCTGATCGTACCCGCCCTGTTTGCGCTCGCCGTGTTCGGCGCAACCGGGCCGGCCGCGGCCGACAGCTTCACCGACACCCAGCGCTCCGACATCGAGACGATCATCAAGAACTATCTCGTCAGCCATCCCGAGGTGCTCGAGGATGCGATGGCCGAGCTCAGCAAGCGCCAGGCGGCAGCCGAAGCGCAGAAGCACGAAGCAAGCATTGCGCAGAATGCGGATGCGATCTTCAACTCGCCGCGCCAGGTCGTGCTCGGCAACAAGGACGGCGACGTCACCTTCGTCGAGTTCTTCGACTACAATTGCGGCTACTGCAAGCGCGCGATGACCGACATGCTCGATCTCATGAAGGCCGATCCCAAGCTGAAGGTCGTGCTCAAGGAGTTTCCGGTGCTGAGCCAGGGCTCGGTCGAGGCGGCGCAGGTTGCGGTCGCCGTCCGCATGCAGGATCCCACCGGCAAGAAGTATCTCGACTTCCACCAGAAGCTGCTCGGCGGCCGCGGCCAGGCCGACAAGGCGCACGCGCTTGCCGCCGCCAAGGAAGCCGGTCTCGACGTCGCGAAGATCGAGAAGGACATGGCCACTCCGGAAGTGCGCGCCACGATCGAGGAGAACTTCAAGCTCGCCGAAGCGATGGGCATGAACGGCACGCCGAGCTACGTGATCGGCAAGCAGATCGTGGTCGGCGCCATCGGCCTCGACGGCCTGAAGGAAAAGATCGGCGTCGCACGCTGCGGCAAGGCGACCTGCTAGTTCCCGTTTTCGATTATCCGAACATTGAAAAAGGCCGGTTTTTACCGGCCTTTTTTGTTGTCGGAATCTTGGTGCGACCATTCATCTCGCATTCAACAAACAAAAACCTCGGAACCGATGAAGTTTCGGAACATCTCATTTCTCCTTTCGTTGTCGGCGCGGGCAATGACGCACAAAACACGTGAGGAGAGGTTCAATGACTAATCGCTTTATGATCTCGGTTGCCGCGCTGGCACTCGTCGCGGGCACTGGTCTCGCGAATGCGCAGGGAACTGGGACCAAGGAGTACGGCGGTCAGCAGACGCAGCAGCACCAGCCATCAGCTGGCGCGACCGAGCACGGCGGCGCCATGAATAAGGAATCCACGGGCAAGGAAAGAGGCACCGTGGGACAAGCTGGCGGATCCATGAAGTCCGGCGCTGAAGAGAGGTCCTCGGGCGCGATGAAGGACGAGAAGTCCGGCGCCATGCACAAGGATTCGACGGGCAAGGAAAAGGGCACCGTGGGACAGGCCGGCGGGTCAATGAAGTCCGGCGCTGAAGAGAGATCCTCAGGCGCGATGAAGGACGAAAAGTCCTCGGGCACGATGCACAAGAATCCGACGGCTGAGGAGAAGTCGGGTGTAACGAAGGGCCAACGCACTGACGAACGCGCCCAGGGCCAGCAGGACAGGTCGAAGGGCATGAGCTCGGAGACGCAAACCAAGTCCGGCACGTCGACCCAGACACAGACCACCGGCCAGGCCGGCGCCGGCGCCAAGCTCTCGACCGAGCAGCGCACGCAGATCACGTCAGTGATCCACGAGGAGCACGTGGCTCCCGTCAGCAACGTCAACTTCTCGGTTTCGGTCGGCACGCGGATTCCGCGTGAGGGCATCGAGCTGCACGCCCTGCCGTCGCGGGTGGCGACGATATATCCGGAGTGGCGAAGCTACAGGTACATCCTGGTCCGCGAGGAGATCGTGATCATCGATCCTGTCACCTACGAGATCATCGCGGTTCTCAACGCCTGACGGCCGGCAGATCGGCACCCCCCAGGGGCGGGCAGCAATGCCCGCCCTTTTTGCCATCGGCCGGCCATGATTTGGACTGGTTAACAAGCAATTTCCGTAGCTTCCGCACAGCTTTTTGCGGGCTGGATGAGCTATCTGAAGCCCCGCGGGAGGTCGTTGAAGGCTTCCCCTAAGCCCCTTTGTTACCTATAACCCCCGCCACCTCCGCCGAAGCACCTGACGGGATTTTGAATGGCTGAACCTGCGACCGACACGATCCTCGTCCTCAACGGGCCGAACCTCAACATGCTGGGGACGCGCGAACCGGAGAAATACGGACACGCGACACTCGCCGATGTCGAGACGCTCTGCCGGGAGACCGCAGCGAACTTCGGCCTCAAGGCCGACTGCCGGCAGTCCAACCGCGAAGGCGAATTGATCGACTTCATCCACGAGGCGCACGCCCGCAAGATGAAAGGCATCATCATCAATGCCGGCGGCTATTCGCACACCTCGATCGCGCTGCATGATGCACTGCTCGCGGTGCAGATCCCGACGGTCGAGGTGCACGTCACCAACATCCACGCCCGCGAGAGTTTCCGTCACCATTCCTACACCGCCCGCGCCGCCTTCGCGTCGCTGTGCGGCTTCGGCATCGAAGGCTACCGCCTCGCGATCCAGGGCCTTGCCGCCAAGCTCGGCATCCAGCCCAAAGCCTGACGCCCCTTTTCAAACAGAAGGTTCGGAATCAAGATCATGGCGCGCCAGCCAGACGATAAAGCAGCCGCAAAGTTTTCCAGCGAGGACTCCGCGCTCATCCGCGAACTCGCGACCCTGCTCGACGAGACGAGCCTCACCGAGATCGAGATCGAACGCGCAGGACTTCGCCTGCGCGTCGCGCGCAATATCAGCGTCGCCGCGGCCGTGCCGACGTCGATCATCGCGGCCCCTGTCGCGGCAGTTGCCACGGCGACTGCGGCCGGAGCGCCGGCAGATCTGTCGAAACATCCCGGCGCCGTCACCTCGCCGATGGTCGGCACCGCCTATTGGTCGCCCGAGCCGGGCGCAAAGCCTTTCATCGAGGTCGGCTCCAAGGTCTCGGTCGGTCAGACGCTCCTCATCATCGAAGCGATGAAGACCATGAACCAGATCCCCTCGCCGCGCGCCGGAACCGTGACTCAGATCCTGGTCGAGGACAGCCAGCCGGTCGAGTTCGGCGAGCCGCTGGTCATCATTGAATAAGCGAGTGGCGAATGGCGAATAGCGAATGGTTGCTACACTTCCATTCGCCATTCGCTACTCGCTATTTGCCCGCTGAGGCACCATGTTCGACAAGATCCTCATAGCCAATCGCGGCGAGATCGCCCTTCGCATCCTGCGGGCCTGCAAGGAGCTCGGGATCGCGACCGTCGCCGTGCACTCCACCGCCGACGCGGACGCGATGCATGTCCGCCTCTCCGACGAGAGCGTCTGCATCGGGCCGCCACAGTCGAAGGACAGCTATCTCAACGTTCCAGCGCTGCTCGCGGCCTGCGAGATCACCGGCGCCGATGCGGTGCATCCGGGCTACGGCTTCCTGTCGGAAAATGCGCGCTTCGCGGAAATCCTCTCCGAGCACAATCTGCATTTCATCGGTCCGAAGGCCGAGCACATCCGCCTGATGGGCGACAAGATCGAGGCCAAGAAGACCGCCAAGCGGCTCGGCATCCCTGTGGTGCCCGGCTCGGACGGCGCGGTCGGTCCCAACGACGACGCGACGGCGATCGCGAAGCAGATCGGCTTCCCCGTGCTGGTGAAGGCTGCCGCCGGCGGCGGCGGCCGCGGCATGAAGGTCGCGAACAGCGAGGCAGACCTTGCGCTGGCGCTGTCGACCGCCGCCAACGAGGCGAAATCCGCCTTCGGCGACGCGTCCGTCTACCTGGAAAAATACCTGAAGAAGCCGCGCCACATCGAAATCCAGATCCTCGGCGACGGCCGCGGCGGCGCGATCCACCTCGGCGAACGCGACTGCTCGCTGCAACGCCGTCACCAGAAGGTCTGGGAGGAAGGCCCCTCGCCCGTCCTCTCCGCGGCCGCGCGTGCCAAGATCGGTGAAACCTGCGCCAAGGCAATGCGCGAGATGAAATATCTCGGCGTCGGCACCATCGAGTTCCTCTACGAGGACGGCGAGTTCTACTTCATCGAGATGAACACGCGTATCCAGGTCGAGCATCCCGTCACCGAGAGCATCACCGATATCGACCTCGTGCTGGAGCAGATCCGCATTGCCGCCGGCGGCGACCTGCCGGCGAAGCAGGAGGAGATCCAGATCATCGGGCACGCGATCGAGTGCCGCATCAACGCGGAGAACCCGCAGACCTTCCGTCCCTCACCTGGCCGGATCTCGCAGTACCATCCGCCCGGCGGTCTGGGCGTACGGATCGACTCGGCCGTCTATCAGGGCTACACGATCCCGCCCTACTACGATTCCCTCGTCGGCAAGCTGATCGTGCACGGCAAGACCCGCACCGAGTGCCTGATGCGGCTGCGCCGCGCGCTGGACGAGATGGTGGTCGACGGCATCGAGACGACGCTGCCGCTGTTCCGATCCCTGGTGCGTGAACCCGCCATCATCGACGGCGACTATCACATCCATTGGCTCGAACAGTACCTGGCCGGCCAATCCGGCAACTAGCGGCCACCGTCCTACCCTTGCTATGGAACCGAACGCCGCTTGCGGCGTTATCGGCGGGTTTTCTGCATGGGGGAGTGGAAATTCTTAAGGTCGGAACTGGAGTTGGCGTGACGCCTGACCTGAGACGGCGGCGCGCACTTTGGCAGATCCTGCTGTTCGCGGCGGGACTCTTGGTGCTGACGGTGATCAGCGCCGGCTCCGTCTACCTCGTCAACAAGGCGCGTGACGACAACGCCTCGGTCATTCACACCATCGAGGTCGAGAACCAGATCCACACGCTGCTCCTGGAAATTCGCCGCGCCGAGAGCAGTGCGAGCGGATTTCTCCTCACGCGCGGGCCGGAATTCTGGACCGACCACCAGGCCGCGGTGGCGGGGGTCCCGCCGCATCTCAACAGGCTGGTGGAGCTGACCAAGGACAATCCCGCGCAGGCGGAAAGCGTCCGCAAGCTGCGGCCGGCGGTCGAAACCAGGCTCGACCAGTTCACGCGCGAGATGAATTACATCGAGCAGAGCGACTTCGCACGCGCCTCCGCGCTCGTCCGCGAAGCGGCCGCCGGCGACACGACGAGCACGATCCGCGACGCCGCAGACGCCATGCTCCGCGAGGAACAGCGATTATTCACGCTCCGCTCGGCCAATGCCAACAACAGTCAGACGCTGGCGGCATCGCTCACCGGCATCGGCTCCGGTCTCGTCGTGGTGCTCGCGTTGATCTCGATCTGGCTGGTGCGGCGCTCGGCGGCCATCCGCGACGAGGCGGAGGCACGCCTGCGCGATGCCAATCTCAATCTCGAGACCACCGTCGATGAACGCACGGCGGACTTGCGCGAAGCCAACAACGAGATCCAGCGCTTTGCCTATATCGTGAGTCATGACCTGCGCTCGCCGCTGGTCAACATCATGGGCTTCACCAGCGAGCTCGAGGAACTGGGCAACGACATCTTCCGGCGCATCGGCAGCCTCACCCACGTGCCGGCGGACGGGCCACCGCTGGCAATGAATGATGCCGCAGCAAGCGCGCTGGAGGAACCGGACAAGCAGCTGTCGCAGGATTTTTCCGAGGCGCTCGGCTTCATCAAATCCTCGATCGGCAAGATGGACCGCCTGATTTCGGCGATCCTCAACCTCACCCGCGAGGGCCGGCGCGAATTCGAGCCGGTCAGGATCGACACGGGCGAGCTGATCGAGACGATCGTGGCGACGGTAGCGCATCAGGCCGCCGAGGCGCAGGCCGAAATCCGCGTCGGCGAGCTGCCTGATATCGTGAGCGACCGCCTGGCGCTGGAGCAGATCTTCTCCAACCTGATCGACAACGCCATCAAGTATCTCAAGGCCGGCGTTCCCGGCGAGATCGTGCTGCGCGGCCGCACCAAGCTCGGCTATGCGATCTTCGAGATCTCTGACAATGGCCGCGGCATCGACCCGAAGGATCACCAGCGCATCTTCGATCTGTTCCGCCGCGCCGGCCTCCAGGACAAGCCGGGCCAGGGCATCGGCCTTGCCCACGTCCGCGCCCTGGTGCGGCGCCTCGGCGGCACGATGTCGGTCTCCTCCGAACTTAACGTCGGCAGCACGTTCACGATCACGCTGCCGATCAAGTGGAACGCCAGCAATCGGGACAGAAACCAATGACCCAGCCCGTCACCATCATCATGATCGAGGACGACGAAGGGCACGCCCGCCTGATCGAGCGCAACATCCGCCGCTCCGGCGTCAATAACGAGATCGTACCGTTCGCGAACGGCACGGACGCCACCAGATATCTGTTCGGCGCTGATGGCAACGGCCTGGCGCACAAAGGCAACGCGCTCCTGATCCTGCTCGACCTCAACCTGCCCGACATGACCGGGATCGATATCCTGAGGCGGATCAAGGAAAACAAGTACCTGAAGGCATCGCCCGTGGTGGTGCTGACCACCACCGACGACTCCCAGGAAATCAAGCGTTGCTACGAGCTCGGCTGCAACGTCTACATCACAAAGCCGGTCAACTACGAGAATTTTGCCAACGCGATCCGCCAGCTCGGGCTATTCTTCTCCGTCATCCAGATCCCAGCCGCCGCCACATGAGCCAGACCACGCCGACGCTGCTCTATATCGACGACGATGACGCGCTGGCGCGCCTCGTCGAGCGCGGCCTGTCGCGCCGCGGCTACAAGGTCGTTCTTGCCGCAAGCGGCGAGGAAGGCCTCGCTCGCATCCGGCAAGGCAACGTCGACGGCGACATCGACGTCGTGGCGCTGGACCAGTACATGCCGGGCCTCGACGGTCTCGAGACACTCGAACAGATCATGGCGATCCCGGACGCGCCGCCCGTCGTCTTCGTCACGGCCTCGCAGGATTCCAGCATTGCCGTGACCGCGCTGAAGGCGGGCGCCGCCGATTACCTCGTCAAGGATGTCACGGGCGACTTCATCCCGCTGCTGCGTGTCGCGGCCGACGGCGCCCTGCGTCAGGCCGAGTTGCAGAAGGCGCGCGAGGAGGCGGAAGCCGAGATCCACGCCTCGCGCGACCGCTACGCGGCGCTTGCCGCCGAGCGCGAAATGCTGCTGCGCGAGGTCAACCACCGCGTCGGCAACTCGCTCCAGATCATCGCTTCGCTGTTGCATCTCCAGGCAAGCTCGGCTGCGCAGGAGGAGGTCAAGGCCGCCCTGACCAATGCGATGGGCCGCGTCGCCGCGGTCGCACAGGTGCACCGCCGTCTCTACACCTCGCAAGATCTGAAGAGCGTGGTCCTGAACCAGTATCTGGATTCGCTGCTCGAGGACCTCCGCCGCTCGGCCGAGGGCAACCGGATGTCGCGCCTGACGCTGAAGGCCGAGCCGATCGAGATCGATCCGGACCGCGCAGTCGCGGTCGGCATCATCGTCAACGAGCTCGTCATGAACGCGGTGAAATACGCCTATCCGGACGGGGCAGGCCCCATTCACGTCGAGCTGACCTCGCAGGGCGAGGATCTCGTTCTGTCAATCGCCGATGATGGCGTCGGCGACAACGCCAAGGCCGATCCGCGCTCGACCGGGATGGGCCAGCGCATCGTCGCGGCGATGGCTTCCAAGCTCGACGCCTCCGTCGAACGCGATCCGGATCACGCCGGGACGAAGATCCTGCTGAAGTTCCGCCGCCTGCCCGCGCCGTCGAGCACGACGAACAGCGCCGCCGCGAGCTGATCCGCGAAGCCCCGCATCGACCCCATCGCAAGGCTGCCGCGATCCTGCTAATGTGCCGCGCATGACTGCGCGCGACTCCGCCTCGTCTGAAATCACCCCCGCCGTGCTGCTGCGTGCCTATGCCTGCGGCATCTTTCCGATGGCCGAGAGCGCGGACGATCCGACTCTGTTCTGGGTCGAGCCGGAGATGCGCGGCGTGATCCCGCTCGATGGATTTCGCGTCGCCTCGCGCCTTGCGCGCACCGTGCGTTCGGATGTGTTTCGCGTCACCGTCAACACCGCCTTCAAGGCGACGATGGCGGGCTGCGCCGCGCCGCAGGTCGGACGCGAGGACACCTGGATCAACAAGCGTATTCGTGACCTCTATGGCGGCCTGCACGAGCTCGGCCATTGCCACAGTGTCGAGGCCTGGCAGGGCGACGACCTCGTCGGTGGTCTCTATGGCGTGAGCCTGGGACGCGCTTTCTTCGGCGAAAGCATGTTTCACACCGCGCGTGATGCCTCGAAGGTCGCGCTGGTGCATCTGGTGGCGCGGCTCATCTGCGGCGGCTTCGAGCTGCTCGACACGCAATATGTCACCGAGCATCTGCGCAGCTTCGGTGCGGTCGAGATTTCCAGGCGCCGTTACACCGCCCTGCTCGACAAGGCGCTGGCGGGCGAGTCCGCCGACTTCCTGAAGTTGCCTGGAGACGCGATCCCGGGGGCGAGCGCACTCGAGATCATCGCGACGCGAAGCTAATTCCGGCCGAAGCCCGGGAGCCCGAAGAGGCCCGGCTGCTGCTGCGGTGGCGGCGGCGGAGGCGGCACCTGCTGCTGTTGCGGCGGCGGCTGCGGCGGACGCGGCTGCTGCACGGCCTGCTTGGGTGCGGCCTTCTTCTGCGCCGGCGGCGGTGGCGCGGCCGGCCTGCTCGCCGGATCCGGCGCCGCGGTCGCGATCGTCTGCTGCGGCTCTTTGCAGTCGGTCAGCCAGATGTCGTAGATCGGGTGCTCGACGCCGTGCAGGCCGGGACTTGCCGCAAACATCCAGCCCGAAAAAATCCGCTTCACCTCGCCTTGCAGCGTGATCTCGTCGACCTCGACGAAAGCGTCAGTATTGGCGGCTTCCGTCGCCGGTCGCGTGTAGCAGGCGTCGGTTTTGACGCGCAGCGCGCCGAACTGCACGGTCTCGCCGATCTCCTCGTCGAAATTGATGATGCGGCCGGTGATCTTGTCGAGGCCGGAGAAGGTCGCCTTCTTGTTCACGATCTTCTGCGCCGGAGGCTCGGTGACGACCTCATCGCCCGGCTGAAGGCTGGCCGGCGTCTGCGGCACACCGTTTTGCGGCGTGCCCTTGGGCTGGCGCTGCCCGGGCGGCAAGCCCGGCAGCGTCGGATTGGCGCCCGGCTGCGGCGGGGGGCTTTGAGGATTGGGCGGTGCGACCGCGATGGAGGGCTGCTGGTTCTGCGGCAGCACGGTGCTTCCCGGCGGCGGCGCCAGAGGCTGCGTCTCAACCGGACCGGGCAGAGCATTACCCTGGCGGGCGGCCGGACGGTTCGGCGTCGGCAGCACGCGGCCCTGCGGCGGCAGCTCCGGCACTTCCTCGTCGTCGTCAGGCATCTGCTGCTGCGGCTGGTTGCCGCGTGGAATGCTGCCGGGCGGCCGCAGCGGCGGCGGATCGGAGAAGATCGTGCCAATCTGCGCCTGCGCCGGAGGCGAGACGGTCATCGCTGTGGCGGCAAAAAGCGCCGCAAGGCCGGTCAGGATCAGGTTTCGAGACATCTCGCGCGGCTTCAACAGCGAATCGGGTTTATCGAGCATTGTACAGGGGTTACGGCCGCTCGCAGACCATCCGGTTAACACGCCGAATACGGCGGGGAAAGGGCGGTTTCCCCCGCCCGCCGGCCCGTTCCCGGTCCCTTGGCTGGCCACACCGCCCGGTGGATGGGATAGTTGCGTCGATGAACCCTTTCCGGCGGGCCCTGACGGGCGGCGCCTCCCCATCATTCCGGGGAGCCTCCAACAGGCGACTCCGAAAGCGCCCTGCCAATTCCTCGATAAGGCCTCCCATGCCAGTCGTCCTCGATCCCGATGCCGCCGCCGTTTACAAGACGTTCCTCGACGCCGACCGCCCGCCCTATGAAGCGCTGACCGCAGCGGAAGCCCGCGCGGATTATTCGCAAGCGCGCTTTGCGACCAATCCCGAGCCGCCGGAGCTGGCACGCGTCGAAGCGCTTGCGATCCCGGCGCCGCACGGCAAGATCCCCGCCCGCCTCTACGTGCCAATGAAGCTGCGCCAACGCGACGGTCTATCGCCGGCTCTGGTGTTCTTCCATGGCGGCGGCTGGGTGATCGGCGATCTCGACACCCATGATGTCGCAGCCCGCAAGCTCGCCGTCGAGGGCGAGCTCATCGTGATCTCCGTCGACTATCGCCTCGCGCCCGAGCACAAGTTTCCCGCCGCGGTCGACGACGCCATCGCCGCGACCCATTGGATCGCAGCGAACGCAAGCGCGCTTGGCATCGATGCGTCGTGCCTCTGCGTCGGCGGCGACAGCGCCGGCGGCAATCTCGCCGCCGTGGTCGCCATCGCCGCCCGGAACGGCAACGGCCCGGCCATCGCAGGCCAGGTGCTGATCTATCCCGCCGTCGATTTCGCGATGACTCACGCCTCGCACAGCGAGCCCGAAACCAGCCTCCTCCTCACCCACTCCGTGATCCGCTGGTTTCGCGACCACTATCTCAATGGCACCGCCGACACCCATGATTGGCGCGCCTCGCCTGCGCGCGCTCCGACGCTTGTCGGCCTGCCCCCGGCCTATGTGCTGACCGCAGGCGGCGATCCGTTGCGCGACGAAGGCGACGATTATGCGCAGCGCTTGAAAGTTGCCGGCGTGCCCGTCACCTATCGACACTTCCCCGGCCAATTCCACGGCTTCTTCACCATGGGCAAGCTGTTGCCGCAGGCCGATGTCGCGGCCAAAGAGATCGGCGCGTGGTTGAGGATCTCAGCCAGCGATGATCGATCGTAGCCCACATGAGCGAAGCGACATGCGCGGACTTTGTCGCTGCGAGGAAGCACCTGTCCCCGGATATCGCTTCGCTCATCCGGGCTACCGCTCATGGCAATGCACGGTAATCACTTTGTTACTTTGAACAACAAGGCCAGTGCCTCAAGAGTTGCACTCCGCAAATCGCCTCAACCGCTTCGCGCGAGGTGGCCCCTCTCCTGGAAGACAAAATGTCCCTCAGCCTGCAACGCATCCTGGTCGCCCCCGTGCGATGGCTGGCATGGCTCGGCGACCAGGGTACCCGCGCGGTGGCGGCGCTGGTGCTGTTCGGGATCGCGATCCCGCCCCTCGGCGCGCTGCTGCGGCCTTACGTGACCGAAGCGATCTTCCTTCTGCTCGTCATCTCCTTCATGCGCGTCGATCTCGCCGCGCTGCGCGCGCATCTGCGCCGGCCGGGATTGATCGTCGCGGCCACCGCCTGGACAACGATCGGCGTTCCCCTGATCTTCGGCCTCGTGGCGCATCTGTCCGGCTTCGATGCCCGTTCGCCCGAGCTGTTCCTCGCTCTGATGCTCCAGGCCATCGCTTCGCCGATGATGGCATCGCCCGCGATCGCGGCGCTGATGGGCCTCGATGCCACGCTGGTGCTGGTCACGCTGGTGACCTCCACGGCGCTGGTGCCGTTCACGGCGTCACTGTTCGCCGCACTCTTCCTTGGCGAAACGCTCAGCATCTCGCCGCTTGCGCTCGGCGCAAAACTGCTCGCGATCCTCGCGGGATCGCTCATGGTCGCAACCGTGATCCGCTGGCTGTTCGGCGCCGACGCGATCCAGCGTCAACGCCGGCCGATCGACGGCATCAACATCATCATCCTGCTCGTCTTCGTCGCGGCCGTGATGGGCAATGTGATCGCCGACTTCCTCGCCGATCCCCTGCTGTCGATCGCCATTGCGCTGCTCGCCTTCGCGATCTTCTTTGCGCTCTTGATCGTCACGACGCTGCTGTTCCGCCGCATCGGCTACGAACAGGCCTTCGCGCTCGGGCTGATGGTCTCGCAGCGCAATATCGGGCTGATGCTGGCCGCGACGGCCGGAACCCTGCCCGGCGTGACCTGGCTCTATTTCGCCCTCACCCAGTTTCCCTACTACGTCGCGCCGCAGATGCTGACGCCGATCGCCCGACGCTTGACGGCGCAGTCGACTGCGGTCGGTGCGACCGCCGGAACGACATCCTAGCCCGCCCGCGCCGCCCGCCGCAGCGATTGCGGCGGCTGGCCGAAGGCGCGGATGAAGGCGCGGCGCATCCTCTCGGGGTCGCGGAAGCCGGTCGATTGCGCAACGAGTTCGATCGCTTCGCTTGACGACTGCACGCGCTCGCGCGCCACCTCGACGCGCAAGCGCTCGATCGCCTTTGACGGCGTCGAGCCGGTCTCCGCCGCAAAGGCGCGCGCAAAGTGCCGGGCGCTCATGTTGGCACGCTCGGCTAGGTCCTCGACCGTGAGCGGCGTATCGAGGTTCTCGCGCGCCCAGGCGAGAAGCGGTCCGAAGCGCCCGTTCGGCGCCTTCAATTCGAGCAGCGAGGAGAATTGAGACTGCCCGCCGCTGCGGCGGTGGTACAGCACGAGCTGGCGCGCGGTGTCCTGCGCGACGGCCTCGCCATGGTCGTCGGTCACCATCGCAAGCGCGAGGTCAATGCCGGCGCTGATGCCGGCCGATGTCCACACATTGCCGTCGCGGGTGAAGATCTGGTCCGGCTCGAGCTTCACCTTGGGATAACGCGCGACGAAATCGCGCGTGCGGCCCCAATGCGTGGTCGCGCGCTTGCCATCGAGCAAACCAGCCTCCGCCAGCACATAGGCGCCCGAGCAGACGCTCGCGACGCGCACGCCGCGCCTGGCCAGCCGCTGCACGAACGCAAGCGTGGCCGGGCAGCGCGCTGCGCCCGCCACGCCCTCGCCGCCCGCGATGACCAGCGTCGTGATCGCGTGCGCCGATTTGAAATCACGCGCCATCATCTCGACGCCGGACGAGCTGCGCACGGGCCCGGCGTTCAGCGCCAGCACGCGGATAGCAGGCACCTTCTTCGAATAGCGCGCAGCGATCTCGAACACCGAGATCGGGCCCGCCGCATCGAGCAACTGGAAGTCGGGGAAGATCAGGACGCCGATCATGGGCCGAACCCTGCGTTATGTCCGAAATTGAGGGAATTATGCCATTTCTGACAGAAGAGCATCATGGCATCGTCTGCCCGTCAAGCTGATTGTCTGGAGGCTCTCATGTCGTCACCGCTCAGAATCGGATGTCTGGTTTTTCCGCGTGTCACCCAGCTCGACCTCACTGGTCCCGTGCAGGTGTTTTCCTCCGTGCCCGGCGCCGAGGTGCACCTGATCTGGAAGCGGATCGAGCCCGTTCCGAGCGATTCCGTGCTGACGCTGACGCCGACCACGACCTTCGCCGATTGTCCGCAACTCGATGTGATCTGCGTGCCCGGTGGCTTCGGCACCGATGCGCTCGTCAATGACGAGGAGGTGCTGGACTTTCTGCGCAGGCAGGCCGAGGGCGCCAAATACGTCACCTCGGTGTGCACGGGATCGCTGGTGCTGGGCGCAGCCGGCCTGTTGAAGGGCTATCGCGCCGCGACCCATTGGAGCGCGATGGAGGTGCTGGCGCTGTTCGGCGCGACGCCGACGCGAACACGCGTCTGCATCGACCGCAACCGCATCACCGGCGGCGGCGTCACGGCCGGGATCGATTTCGCGCTGACGCTGGTCTCGATGCTGGTCGACCGCACCATGGCGGAAGCGATCCAGCTCCGCCTCGAATACAATCCGGCACCGCCGTTCAATGCGGGCTCGCCGGAGACAGCCCCCGCTGAAGTGCTCGCACTGATGAAGGAACGCATCGCGCCGGCGCAAGCGCGCCGCATCGAAGCCGCCAAGCAGGCCGCGGCCAGGGTAATGTGAGGACGCCGCACTCGTGTCCCGGACGCGGTGCAGCGTGCAACGCTGCGCCGCAGAGCCGGGACCCATCGAGCCACTGCGCACGAGACTGGGCCCCGGCTCAGCAGTGCACCGCTGGCGCGCTGCACTGCGTCCGGGGCACGCGACCGACAAACAGAAAAAGGCCGCCTGGTTTCCCGGGCGGCCTTTCCTGTCTTACGACAGCTGCACATTCCAACGGGCGATTTCGGAGCTTCCAGACCGGGGGCCTATCTCCCGATCGAGTCCTCTTCGGCAGCCGCTGCATTTCGGGACAGCCGCGAACTGTTGCCCGAACCGTACGCGATGGTCTCCCATCTCCGTAAGATGGGTTCATTGAGCCGTATCGCTCGCGAAAGTGCAACGGCGGCGCGCGCGGCGTCCCCGCTGTTCCCGTTGTTCACAGCTGCGATAGCTGGATGCGAATGCATCCAGCACCAATGATCACTGAGTTTGCCGGTCTAGCCGGGCGTCCAGGGCTGGTAGTCGCCGGTCGCCTTCGGGCGCTTGCCGCTCGCAAGCGTCGAGCCCGAGGGCCGGTAGGCCTTGGGCGTGCCGGTCAGGTTCGGCTGATGCGGCTTTTCCCACTCGCGCGGCTTGTAGTTGAGCTCGGTAGGCGGCACGTCGACGACGTGATGCAGCCAGCCATGCCAGGCCGGCGGCACGCGGCTCGCTTCGGCATAGCCGTTATAGATCACCCAGCGTCGCTCGAAACCGAGCGTCGGATCGATCACGCCGCCGCGGGTGCGGTAGTAGCGGTTGCCCTGCTCGTCCTCGCCGACCAGTTCGCCGAACCGCCAGGTCCAGAGCTGCGTGCCAAAGGTCTGGCCGTTCCACCAGGTGAAGAGCTTGAGAAAGAATTGTTTCATGCGGCAAGGGCCCTGCTTCGTGGGGTCCTGATGCCATCCGCAAGCGAACTTGTCCAGTTGCGGCACTGCGAATGAACCATCTGGAATGCGCTGATCCGCCGCAAGGAGGACGCGATCCGTTCATGGCGGGTACAGATGCGGGCTGGAATCCTGCGCTTCCCATGCAAACCACGCGGGCGCCCGGGAACCACTGCCTGCTTGAGCGGTTTGATTTCGGGAAAAGGAGCCGAAAATGAACAATCTCAGAGTTTTGACCGCCACGGCGACGCTGGCACTGGTTCTCCCGCTGGTGACGCCGGCCGCCAGCTTTGCCCAATCCCGCGCTCAGGCCGTCGGTGGCGGCGGTGGCGGTGGCGGACACGTCTCGGTCGGAGGCGGCGGCGGGGGAGCCCGGATGGGCGGCGGTAATTTTGGCGGCGGTGCCGCGGCGATCCGCGGTGGTGGCGGCAATTTCGCAGCCTCCACAGCGGTTCGTCCTGGCGTCTCCGCGCCAGCCTTCACCGGAGGCGGCCGTATTGCTGCCGGCGCTCCGTCCGGCAACTGGAACGGCGGTAACTGGCGTGGCGGCGGCTGGCACCATCGCGGTGGCGGCTTCTGGCCCGGCGTGGCTGCCGGCGCCGCGATCGGGACGCTGGGGTCGTATGCCTACTACGGCAGCCCCTACTACAACGACTCCTACTACAACGATGACTATTACTATGACGAGGGTCCGAGCGTTGCCGTCGTGCCCGACACCGGCGGCGATTCCGCGGCCTATTGTGCCCAGCGCTACAGGTCCTATGACCCCGCGTCAGGCACCTATCTCGGCTATGACGGTCTGCGACATCCCTGCCCCTAGGGGCAGGTTAGTTGCACTGCTTTAATTTGATCGAAAAAGGCGCCGCTTTCACGCGGCGCCTTTTTGACGCGTCGTTGAGCTGCGCGGGCTTTCACACGAACGCCATACATCGCGCGTTTTATGCACCCCACCGTGCATATCTGTCCTAATCCAATCCAAAATTGACCCGATCCACGATTCGCCTATATCAGCAAAGACTGTGGGGACTTCGATTGGTTAGGCAGAGTCATGCCGCGTATTCTCGTGGTTGATGACGATCCGATGGTCGGCGCGACCATCGAGGTCCTCCTCCAACGCCAAGGCTTCGACGTCACGTTGACTGACGGCGGCGAAACCGGGCTGGCTGCGCTGGAGCAGCAGATTTTCGACGCGATGCTGGTCGACATCTTCATGCCGCATATGCGCGGCTTCGAGTCGATCCGCATCTTCCATGAGCGTGCGCCGACGATCCCGCTGATCGCGATGTCCGGCTACGCCTTCGCCTCGTCCGCATCGCCCTCGCCCGATTTTCTCCGCATGGCACTCGAGCTCGGCGCGACGCGTTGCCTGCGCAAGCCGTTCACGCCCGAGACGCTGCTGACGGCAATCAAGGAATGCCTCGACGAGGCGACGCCGGTGAAGGACAACAAATCCCCTTGATTGCTTCGCAGCGTGTCATTCTCGGTGCCGGACTTGCGATCCTCCTGATCATCACCGCCGCCTCGATCGGTCTCGACGTCAAGGCGCGCTCCGACACCTCATGGGCCAACCACACCGTCGGGGCGCTGAAGAAGATTTCGGACCTGCGCCTGCTCGTCAGTCGCGCCGAAAGTGCGGCGCGCGGCTATGAGCTCTATCGCAGCCCCGCCTTCAACGACGAGTTCCAGGCGACGCGCCGGGCCGTCGCGCCTGCACTCGCCGATCTCAAGCGCGCGCTCCACGACAATCGCGATCAAGTTGCGCTGCTTGAGGGCACCGAACCGCTGATTCTGCGCCGGCTCGATATCGCGGCCGAAGCGATGCGGCTGCGCGCCGCGAATGACGGCGACGGCATCGCCGCGCTCCAGGGCAAGGCCGAAGGCCGCGGCCTGATGGAGGCGGTGACCGCCAATCTCGACCGGCTGACCGCGGAGGAAGATCAGCAGCTTGCCGCTCGCGCGGTGGAGTCTCGCCGTACCGGCATCGTCCTGCTCGGCATCGACATTGTCGGGGCCTTGATCATCCTGCTCCTGGTCGCGCTCCTGATACGCGAGACCCGGCGCACCAGTGTCGCTCTGCAAAGCACGCTGCACGAGACCAGGGCTGCCAACGAGGCACTGGAGGCGGCGGTCGCAGAGCGAACCGAGCACCTCGTCACCGCCCATGACGAGCTCCGCATCTCGGTGAACGTGATGCAAAGCACCTTCCACAGCATGGCGGAAGCCGTGCTCGTCATCGACAAGGACAGCAACGTCCTTCTGTCGAATCCCGCCGCAGAGCGCATCCTGCTGCATCGCGCCGGGATGAACCTGACGAGCCTGCGCGCGATGTCGGACGTGTTCCACGGCGACGGCGTGACGCCGCTGCAGTCCGAGGAGCTGCCGTCGGCGCGCGTGCTGCGCGGCGACGAATTCGAAGAGATGGAGATGATCGTCCGCCCGCACAGCGGCGATCCCGCCCGCCATCTCCTCATCAGCGGGCGGCCGATGCGCACCGCGCAAGGCGTGATCTCCGGCGCGGTGCTGGTCTATCACGATGCGACCATCTCGCGCGAGACCGAGCGGCAGCTGCACCAGTCGCAGAAGTTGGACGCCATCGGCAAATTGACCGGCGGCGTCGCGCACGACTTCAACAACATGCTGACCGTGATCTCGGGCAATACCGAGACGCTGGTCGGCAGCCTCGGGAAGCAACCCGAACTGCAGCGTGTGGCGCGGCTGATCGACGATGCCGCGCAGCGCTGCGCCGAGCTGATCCAGCATTTGCTCGCGTTCGCCCGCAAGCAGCCGCTGGAGCCGCGCAACGTCGACGTCAACGCCGCGATATCAGACAGCGCAAAGCTCCTGCGTCCCGCCCTCGGCGAGCAGATCCAGATCGAGACCGCGCTCGAACAGGGGCCGATGACCTCGCACATCGATCCGTCGCGACTGACCAACGCCGTGCTCAACATGGCGATCAACGCCCGCGACGCCATGCCCGATGGCGGCAAGCTGCTGCTCGAGACGCGCCGGGTGACGCTGGACGAGGCCTACGCGCAGGCCAACCCGGACGTGACGCCCGGCGCCTATGTGATGCTCGCGGTCAGCGACACCGGCAGCGGCATGCCGCCAGACGTGCAGGAAAAGGCCTTTGAGCCGTTCTTCACCACCAAGGAAATCGGCAAGGGCTCGGGGCTCGGGCTGTCCATGGTCTACGGCTTCGTCAAGCAGTCCGGCGGCCACATCAAGATCTACAGCGAGGCGGGCCACGGCACGACCATCAAGCTCTATCTGCCGCCCGGCGAAGGCGCGAGCGAGACGGCGGTCAGCGCGGCTGCTCCGGCGACCGGAGGCGTCGAAACCATCCTGGTCGTGGAGGACGACAATCTCGTGCGCAACTTCGTCACCGCGCAGCTGCAAAGCCTCGGCTACAAGACCATCTCCGCCGCCGACAGCCGCACGGCGCTGGCGCTCGTCGACCGCGGCGAGCCGTTCGACCTCCTGTTCACCGACGTCGTCATCCCCGGCGGCATGAGCGGACGCGCGCTGGCGCAGGAGGTCGAAAAACGCCGGCCGGGCACCAAAGTGCTCTACACCTCCGGCTATACCGACAACGCCATCGTCCACCAGGGCAAGCTCGACGAAGGCGTGCTGCTGCTGACCAAGCCCTATCGCCGCAACCAGCTCGCCGAGATGATCCGCCTGGCGCTCGGCAAGGAGCCGGTGGGTTAGAATTGTAGGATGGGTAGAGCGAAGCGAAACTCATCACGCCCAAGTTGTGCTATCGTTGCGCAATGACCTCGTATCGCCGCAATTTCGTCCCCGGCGGGACCTTCTTCTTCACCGTCAATCTGGTCGAACGGAAGCTCTCGTTGTTGACGACCCATATCGAGTTGCTGCGCGCGGCGTTCCGAGAGACACGTCAAAGGCACCCATTCACGATCGATGCAATCGTTGTGCTGCCTGATCATCTTCACACAGTCTGGAGCATGCCCGAAGGTCATGCGGATTTCGCGACGCGGTGGCGATTGATCAAATCAACATTCTCTCGCAACCTCGCGCGGGTCGAGCGAATTTCAGCGAGCCGTGCCGGCAGGGGTGAGCGCGGTGTGTGGCAGCGCCGCTATTGGGAGCACACCATCCGGAACGAGACGGATCTGGCGAGGCACATCGACTATGTTCACATCAATCCCGTCAAGCATGGGTTGGTCGGGCGGGTGTCAGACTGGGCGCCGTCGTCGTTCCATCGCTTCGTCAAGCTTGGGATTTACCCGGCGGACTGGGCCGGAGTCGTCTCCCGCGACGAGGACGGTCCCCAATTCGGCGAAAGAACTTGAGAGAAGAAAGTTGATGGGTTTCGCTTTCGCTCTACCCATCCTACAAATATTGCGCCGCCTCACCGCGTCGCCAGCACGACGCCGGCGAGGGTGAAGGCCAGCGCGGCGATCTGGCCTGCGCCGAGCGGCTCGTGCAGCGCGAGCGCTGAGGTCACGACGCCGATGACGGGCACGGCCATGGTGCCGATCGCGGCGACCGAGGCCGGCAGGCGCGACAGCGCGGCGAACCAGCTCACATAGGCGATGCAGAACTGCCCGACGACCGAATAGACCAGCAAGCCCCAGCCGACCGGCGTCACCTGCGACAGATGCGTCGTCTCCAGCGCCAGGCCCACGATCGCAACCGGCAGGCAGCCGAGACCGATCTGCCAGGCGGCCGCCGTGATGGGCGGCAGATGGATCGGATATTTCTTTGAGACCACCGTGCCGACCGCAAAGCCAATCGAGCCGCCGAGCGCCATGATGATGCCCGGCAGCTTTTCCACGCTCGCGGAGACGCCGTTGCCGCCCATGATCGAGGCCAGGCCTGCAAAGGCCATCACCAGCGCGACGGTGCGCAGAAGCGTCGGCCGCTCCCCTAACACCGGCCAGGCAAAGAGCGAGGCCCAGACCGGCATGGTGTAGGCGATCAGCGCCGCCTCGCTCGCCGGCAACCACAAGAGCGCGAGCCCCATCAGCACCATCCAGCCGGTGACGTTGAGAATGGCCGCGACCAGAAGCCGCGGCCATATGCCGGGGGCGATCCTCAGGCTGTCGCGGCGGATCACGGCCAGGGCTGCGAGCAGGAGCGCGCCGAGCACGCCGGTGACGCCGCGCAAGCTCAGCGGCGGTAGTTCGGAGAGCAAAAACTTGGTCACCGGCCAGTTGAAGCCCCAACCCACCGAGGTGATGGCGAGGAACATCAGGCCGGCCGGGGCGATGCGCGTCCGCATCCCCCGTTTTGTCGAATCATGCATGTGGTAGCCCGGCAGAAACGGGCCCACCTTGTCGCCTATTGGCGCGCTCCACCACCACCCAAGCGAGCATGGCTGCCTGTACGTTCCGTAGCGCTACGTGAGTCCTGCTGACGCAAGCCCCGAGGCAAAAATAAACGCACCCTGTGAACAGCGGGACGAAGCCCGCCAGGCATCACCGAACGCAAATTTTTTTGGTTGGGAATCTCTCAGGACTCACTGATACTTGCCTCCACAACAGGCGCGGTTCCGACCCCTGTTATCCCCGTCTTTCCACCATATTTAGTATTTGATTCAGGAACTCGCACTAGTTCTTGACGTGCGCAACGGAGAGTCCTAGCTTTCGGTCCGTTCGGCGCGAGTGTGTTTGCGTCCCGCCGGTCACTCCCCAAAGGGTCCTCGCAAATGACCACTCCGCCAGCCGAAGGGGGCAGCGGGTGAAGGGCTTGTCTGCCCTTGATTTGCCGACTCTCGGGGCGCTCGAACGGGCCGAGACAGGCCCGGAGCAAGCGTAGTGTGGTGGCGTTGAACGCATGTCGCGCGCATCCCCTTGGGGGCGGGTGCACGTGGACATGCCGGCGGATGATCGGTGCTTCGGTACTGGTCGCTCCGTCGGGAGAAACTGGGCCGGATCCACCGGCTGAACTGCGAAGCCTTGAAGCCGAAACGGCCGGGAGGAGTCGCGAGAGAATAACGACCCGGCACCGCCTGAACGAAAGGCGGGTCCGGCTAGAAAAGGACGGGGCAAACTATGAAAATTGAGCGGCGCCACACCACGGTAGGACAGTCACCCTATGCCGGAATCGAATTCCGGCTGACCACGTCGGAGATCCGCAATCCCGACGGCTCGGTCGTATTCAAACTTGATAACGTCGAAGTGCCGACCGAGTGGTCGCAGGTCGCCTCCGACGTGCTGGCCCAGAAGTATTTCCGCAAAGCCGGCGTTGCCGCGCGCCTGAAGAAGGTCGAGGAGGAATCCGTCCCCTCCTTCCTGTGGCGCTCCGTGCCCGATACCGACGCGCTGGCCGCTCTGCCTGAAAAGGAGCGCTATGTCAGCGAGCTCTCGGCGAAGCAGGTGTTCGACCGCCTCGCCGGCTGCTGGACCTATTGGGGCTGGAAGGGCAAGTACTTCTCCTCCGACGAGGACGCCCAGGCCTTCTATGACGAGCTCCGCTACATGCTCGCCATGCAGATGGTCGCGCCGAACTCGCCGCAATGGTTCAACACCGGCCTGCACTGGGCCTATGGCATCGACGGCCCTGGCCAGGGCCACTATTACGTCGATCCCTTCACCGGCAAGCTGACCAAGTCCAAGTCGGCCTACGAGCATCCGCAGCCGCACGCCTGCTTCATCCAGGGCGTCGGTGACGACCTCGTCAACGAGGGCGGCATCATGGACCTCTGGGTGCGCGAGGCGCGCCTGTTCAAATACGGCTCCGGCACCGGCTCCAACTTCTCGCGCCTGCGCGGCGAAGGCGAAAAGCTCTCCGGCGGCGGCCGCTCGTCCGGCCTGATGAGCTTCCTCAAGATCGGCGACCGCGCGGCGGGCGCCATCAAGAGCGGCGGCACCACGCGCCGCGCGGCCAAGATGGTCGTGGTCGACGTCGATCACCCCGACATCGAGACCTATATCGACTGGAAGGTGAAGGAGGAGCAGAAGGTCGCAGCCCTCGTCACGGGATCCAAGATCAACCAGAAGCACCTCAAGGCGGTGCTGAAGGCCTGCGTGAACTGCGAAGGCTCGGGCGACGACTGCTTCGACCCCGAGAAGAACCCTGCCCTGCGCCGCGAGATCAAGCTGGCGCGCAAGAGCCTCGTGCCCGACAACTACATCAAGCGGGTCATTCAGTTTGCCAAGCAGGGCTACAAGGACATCCAGTTCGACACCTACGACACCGACTGGGATTCAGAAGCCTACCTCACCGTCTCCGGCCAGAACTCCAACAACTCGGTCTCGCTGAAGGACGACTTCCTGCGCGCGGTCGAGACCGACGGCGACTGGAGCCTCATTGGCCGCACCAACAAGAAGGTGACGAAGACGCTGCGTGCCCGCGACCTCTGGGAGAAGATCGGCTACGCCGCCTGGGCGTCGGCCGACCCGGGCCTGCACTTCAACACCACGATGAACGACTGGCACACCTGCAAGGCGTCCGGCGACATCCGCGCGTCCAATCCGTGCTCGGAATACATGTTCCTGGACGACACGGCGTGCAACCTCGCCTCCGCCAATCTGCTGACTTTCTACAACACGACGACGAAGCACTTTGACGTCGAGGGCTACGAGCACCTCTGCCGGCTCTGGACGCTGGTGCTCGAAATCTCCGTGATGATGGCGCAGTTCCCGTCCCGCGCGATCGCCGAGCTCTCCTACGAGTTCCGCACGCTGGGCCTCGGCTACGCCAATATCGGCGGCCTCTTGATGACGATGGGCCTGCCGTACGACTCGAAGGAAGGCCGTGCGCTCTGCGGCGCGCTGACCGCCGTCATGACCGGCATCACCTACAAGACCTCGGCGGAGATGGCGGCCGAGCTCGGCACCTTCCCCGGCTACAAGAAGAACGCCGCGCACATGCTGCGCGTCATCCGCAACCACCGCCGCGCCGCGCATGGCCAGAGCTCGGGCTACGAGGCGCTCAGCGTCAACCCGGTGCCGCTCGACCACGCCTCCTGCCCGCAGGCCGACCTGGTCGCGCATGCGCAGGCAGCCTGGGATGCGGCGCTCGAGCTCGGCGAGCAGCACGGCTATCGCAACGCCCAGACGACCGTCATCGCGCCGACCGGCACGATCGGCCTCGTCATGGATTGCGACACCACCGGCATCGAGCCCGACTTCGCGCTGGTGAAGTTCAAGAAGCTCGCCGGCGGCGGCTACTTCAAGATCATCAACCGCGCGGTCCCCGCAGCGCTTCGTGCGCTCGGCTATCGCGAGAGCGATATCGCGGAGATCGAGGCTTATGCCGTCGGCCACGGCTCGCTGTCGAATGCCCCCGGCATCAACGCCTCCACGCTGAAGGCCAAGGGCTTTACCGATGAAGCGATCGCCAAGGTCGAAAAGGCCCTGCCGACCGCCTTCGACATCAAGTTCGCCTTCAACAAGTGGACCTTTGGCGAGGATTTCATCCGCGACCAGCTCGGCATCGGCGCCGAGGCGATCGCAACCCCCGGCTTCGACCTGCTCCAGGCCGTCGGCTTCACCAAGCGCGAGATCGAGGCGGCCAACGTCCACATCTGCGGCGCGATGACGGTGGAAGGCGCTCCGCACCTCAAGGCCGAGCACTATCCGGTGTTCGACTGCGCCAACCCCTGCGGCAAGATCGGCAAGCGCTATCTGTCGGTCGAGAGCCATATCCGCATGATGGCGGCGAGCCAGCCCTTCATCTCGGGCGCGATCTCCAAGACCATCAACATGCCGAACGACGCCACGGTGGAGGACTGCAAGTCCGCCTACATGCTGTCGTGGAAGCTGGCGCTGAAGGCCAACGCGCTCTACCGCGACGGCTCGAAGCTGTCCCAGCCGCTCAACTCGCAGCTCATCAGCGATGATGAGGACGAGGACGATGCGGTCGAGCAGCTCTACGAGAAGCCGCTTGCCGCGCGTGCCGCCCAGGTCTCCGAGAAGATCGTCGAAAAGCTCGTCGAGCGCATCATCGTGATGCGCGAACGCGAGAAGATGCCGGATCGCCGCAAGGGTTACACCCAGAAGGCGGTCGTCGGCGGACATAAAGTCTATCTCCGCACCGGCGAGTATGACGACGGCCGTCTCGGCGAAATCTTCATCGACATGCACAAGGAAGGCGCAGCGCTCCGCTCCTTCATCAACAACTTCGCCATCGCCGTGTCGCTCGGTCTGCAATACGGCGTGCCGCTCGATGAATATGTCGACGCCTTCACCTTCACCCGCTTCGAGCCGGCGGGCCCCGTGCAGGGCAACGACAGCATCAAGTACGCGACCTCGATCCTCGACTACGTCTTCCGCGAGCTGGCGGTGAGCTATCTCAGCCGCTTCGACCTCGCCCACGTCGATCCCAGCGAGACGGGTTTTGACGCGCTCGGCAAGGGCGTCGAGGAAGGCAAGGAGCCGGACGACGAGCCGGGCCACCACGCGACCAAGCTGGTCTCGCGCGGCCTCACCCGCTCGCGCACGGACAATCTGGTCGTGATGCGCGGCGGCTCCGCCGCGGTCTCCTCCGGCAACGACAGCGCCCCCGCCGGCGGCCACCGCGTCACCGCCCTGCACGGCGCATCGGTGCGCGCCGGCGATACGATCGAAGGCGCCGTCGCACTGAAGCAGGAAGCCAGCCACGACCTCTCGCCGACCGAGAAGCTCGAGCAGCTCCAGTGGAGCAAGGCCGGCACCGCGCAGACGGTCGTGCCCACCAAGGCCGAGCGCCGCGCGGAAGCGAAGGCCAAGGGCTATGAAGGCGAGATGTGCTCAGAGTGCGGCAACTTCACGCTGGTGCGGAATGGCACTTGTATGAAGTGCGATACTTGCGGAAGTACGACGGGGTGTTCGTGAGCGGCTAGATCGCGACGATCGTCATGCCCGGGCTTGACCCGGGCATCCACGAAGGGCGGCCGGAAGGCCGCCTTTTTTTTGCTGCCACGGTTTTACGCGAACAACGACTGATGCGATGTATCCCGTCTGCCGACCGTCCTTGAAACGCAGCCCACCGGCTCCCATTTGAGCCAGTACCAGTTTTGGAGGATCGCGATGAAGGGCGCCCAGGAGTTTATCGAAGAGCTTGTTCGTCACGTCCGCCCCCCAAGAGGGTGCGCAATCACATTGACAGAGCGCTCCGCGAAGAGTGCCGATGACACAAACTGGATGACCGGCGCCGGCGTCATGCCAATCGACGCGCTTACCCGCTATGACAGCGCCGTCGCGGAGCTACGCAGACAGCATCCACGAATCGAGTGGGCGGGGATTACGGAAGTCGACGGCGAGCGCCGTCGCATCGACCGCTGGCTTTCCGAGGTTGAAAAATAGTTGATGTGTAATGAGGGCGCGCAACCCATAGGATGGGTGGAGCGAAGCGATACCATCAATTGCCAACCGCGAAGATGATGGGTTTCGCCAAGGCTCAACCCTCCCTACCTATTGACTTCCGGGCGTCCACGAAAAGGGGCGGCCAAAAGGCCGCCCTTAGTGCTTATCCGCAATCGACTGCTAGGCAGCGTCAAGGCCGGACCAGGTACGGCCAACAGCTTCAGTAACAAACACTGCATATGACGTCTTGACCTGCCCCGCTGCGGTTTGGGCTTTTGCCAAAACGTCACCACGGGTTGACGATCCTTCAAAGTTATATTCTGCCGGCGGCAACTGATAACGTTTGCCGTTGTCAGAGGTAATGACGCGCGAAAAGCCTTGCGCCGCCATCTTCTTATGCAACAATTCGTAGTCGCTCCAATCAGCATTATGGAGCTCTACACGCTTAGTAAAACTAGCCAAGAAAGGCCTCCGTACCGGGGCAGGGTTGCCTTAAGGGACCTTTCCAGATATCTCAAGCTTGCGAAGAGTGAGATCCGTTGTCGTCGTGGGCAATCTGCCCCTCCGATTAAGGGTCACAACGACGAAAGGGCACTAGCAGCTTTTTGCTAGTGCCCTTTTTTCATATCGAAGCGCGCGGCAGTGTCAACGCGCAACGATCGCCGATGGCGATCATACATAGAAAACGCTCTACCGCAACGTCTACCGTTTCTGTAACGCGTCGAAAATGTTAGTGACGCAGCGTCAAGTGACGCTGCGTCACTAACATTTTTTCTACGATTCGCCTAGGGTGCCTAAGGCCTTGAAAATACAAAGCTGTGAAAAGAACGATCTCGCGATCTGCGTTACAAAATAGATGTCTGCAACATGACCGATTTCCGCGACCAAAACACCGCCGCCGAACTTGAGAAGCGAATACGCGAGGAGATCGCGGAACGACAGGTCAAGATTCGCGAGCTCCAAAATGAAATTCGCTCATTCGAACAAATGCTGCTCAAAGCGCGCCGGCAGAACGAACTGGTGAAGCGAGTCGACGTCACAAGAAGGAATAGCGTCGGGCGCGTGCTAGTCGAGAGTTCAGTACTGGAGACTCTGACGCAGACCGGACGAATACGAGGTACTCGATCCCTTTACCAAGATGCCTGTTTGATCGTTGGTACACTGAAGGAAGGAACATTTCGAACCATGCTCCATCGCATGAAGAACCGAGGCCTTATCGTCTCCGTGGGCAACGGCAAATGGCAGATCACGCCGTCAGGCATACAACTCGTAAATCCGGCACTTTCATCTCAATTGCGTAGCCCACCCGCAGGCGAGTGATGAGCAGGCAACGCAATGCGGCGTTCAAATTTCTAGTCATGCCAGTCACGACAGTGAACGCCGGCAGCAAGAAGCTGTCATGGGACTACGCTGACAGTGCACTCAACTCGCCTATCACTTTCGCTTTCGAGCGAAGCGTCATCTGCAAGCCGCAGTAGCCCGTAGAGCGTGTGAGCCAATTCGCTTTTCTGCATTCGACATCAAGGAGCGGTAGCGCCCCTTGATGGCAAGGAGCCGGCGGCGTCAGGCCGTCCGGTGTGCTTCTACGGTCTATGCTTTAGCGAGATAGTGTCCCTGCAAGATGTTGTTGATGAGGGCGTACCAGAGCACGACGGCACGGACCTTCTCGATACCGCGCACGGTCAATTGCCTGAGGTCCCAGTTCCGCCATCGGGCATGGATGCATTCGCAGATCGTGCGGGCCTGG